>NZ_JBGNUV010000001.1:1047152-1513793 GCF_041950525.1 Nonomuraea sp. GTA35
GCCCCACCTGGGTGGTGCCCGTTTTTCCCCCAAACCCCGGGCACGACCCTTTCCCATGCCGTCTTGCGCTTCCGCGCCGTCTCCCTCCAGGGGCGGGCTTCGACGGCCCGACCCGAACCCGAACCCGGCACACCGGCGCCGATCCGGCGCGCCCGCACGGATCCGGCATGCCGGTACGGATCGGGCGTGCCCGCGCGGGTCTGGCACGCCCACCCGTCCTGGGTAGCCCTCCGCGCCCGCGTCCGCCCCCGCGCGCCCGCGTCCCACGCAAGGCATGTCCAGCCGAGCCCCCGCGTCCCGCGCAAGGCACGTCCAGCCGAGCCCCATGCGCCCCCACAGGGCACGCCCAGCCGAGCCCCCACGCACCCGGTCCGCCGGAGCAGGCAGCCGCTCGGCCTCGCCGAGCCTCGCGCACCCGGCCCGCCGGAGCAGGCAGCCGCTCGGCCTCGCCGAGCCTCGCGCACCCGGCCCGCCGGAGCAGGCAGGCGTCCGGCCGAGGGCCGCGGCCGGGTGGACAGCCGTGCCCATGACGGGAGCCCGAAGCGGCCAGGACCCCGCCGCCCCCCGCGACCAGCCGTGACGGCACGGCCCCTGGGTGGACATCGGTTTGCGGCGCTGGACAACGTCCTCACCTGGATGGTCATCGCCGGGCCCCGTAGTCAGGAAGTCGCTGGAAACATTCCGACGCGCTTCGGCACCCGGGCGGCCCCCGAAGGACCGCACCCGCCGATCGCGTCACCATGAGAGGGGAAACAAGGTGAGAGCACCTTCGAAGCTTCGTCTTGCGGCTGCCGGTCTGGCGGCCGGCGGTGTGCTGGCCGGCAGCGGCCTCATCGCAGGACCGGCGCACGCGCAAGTGGACGACCCGTTCGGGTTCGGCGGCTCGTCCGGTGGCAGCTCGTTCGACTTCGGGCTCACGCAGCCCCAGCCCGGCACCGGGGGCAGCGGCTCCAGCTCCGGCGGGTTCGGCGACTTCCTCAAGGACCTCGGCAAGGACCTGGGCAAGCAGCTGAGCCAGGAGGCACTCAAGAAGCTGCTCGACCGCGACAAGAACAACGGCAACACCTCCACCCAGCCCAACACCACGCTGCCCCAGCTCCCGGCCGGAGAGGGCACTGACCCGTCCGAGGACCTGACCCAGCAGCTCCCCAGCACGACCAGCGCCGGCAAGCGCGTCCCGGAAACGGTCGAGAAGGTGCTGCGCGAGGCCGGGATCAACGTGGTGGACTGGATCGTCAAGCGGCAGCCGGGCAGCCAGCGCAGGGGCTTCGGCTCGTTCAGGGAGCCGGAGCGGTACTTCCGGCCGGAGCTGCAGCGGCAGTTCTGCCGCGTCCCCGGCGACGTCCGCCTGTTCGGCACGACGGTCCGCAGGGGCCGCTTCGCGCCGACGAACTTCATCGGCGGAGACAACCTGGGCCGCACGCTCGTCCTCGGCCGGAACTCGTTCCTGGCCCCGTCCGGCAACAAGCTGAAGAGGTTCAGCACGGTCAACTTCGTGTTCCTGTCGAGGAAGGGCGCCGAGGTCCTCCGCCCGCAGCCCCGCGTCGCCAAGAACACGGTCCTGGAGGACCGCGTCAGGTACTCCACGGACTTCCTGAAGAGGGGCGTCAAGTACACCGTGATCGTCCGGTACGTCAACACCTGCAACGAGCCGGTCGTGGACGTTCTCGGCAAGGTCAGGCGGCGATAGCCGGGAGCTCCGGCTCGCCACGCGGGGTGACCTCCACCGGGGGTCACCCCGCTGCCGTGTGAGCGCCGGACGGGAGCTGTCCGGTCAGTGTCAATTCCAGAACGAAAAGGATCAGTCCGCCGGGCGCGCATCGACGAATAGGGGCCGACAGCTTCATTTTGTCAGGGGGCATGATGATCCATCAGGACACCACCACCCGAGGCAGGCGGGAGCGGCCCGTCCCGCCCGGCCCGCTCCAGGAGTTCGCGCAGGGATTACGCGACCTGCGGATGGCGGCGGGCAACCCGAGCTACCGGGCCATGGAGCGTAAGGCCGGATATTCGTCGTCGGCACTGTCCGCGGCCGCGTCGGGGGACCGGCTGCCGAGTCTGGCGGTCACGAAGGCGTACGTGGGGGCGTGCGGCGGCGACCAGGACGCGTGGGCCAGGAAGTGGAACGCGCTGAGAGAGGATCTGGACAACCAGACCCACGACGGCGAGGCGGCCGCCCGCCCGTCGCCCGCGCGCCGCCCGCGGCGGGTACGGCTGAACGCCGGCATCGTCAAGCTCTCGGCGCTCCTCGTCGCGGTCGGCGTGACCGGGCTGGCCACGGCCGGGGCGTTGCGGGACGACCTGCTGTTCCGCGCCATCGCGACCACGGACGGCGGCAAGAAGCAGGCCAAGGACGACCGCCCGGCCTTCACCGCCGTCGCCGGGCCGAGCTGCCCGCGCGACACCACGCGCAGCGTGCGCATCGACGGCATGCCGGGCCGGGACGGCTGGAAGGACGCCGCCGCGTCCGGCTGGACCGGCGCGGGCTGCGGCGACAGCTTCCTGTTCTCGGAGCTGAAGCCGCGCGGAGCGGCGAATCCGCGCAACTCCTTCCAGTGGCGCTTCACCACGGGGCTGCGCGGCGCGCACCACTGCACGCTGACGGTCTACGTCCCGCGGTCGAAGCTGGCCGGGCAGCGCGTCTGGTACACGGTCAGCGACGGCTTCGACGAGGAGGCCCGCACGGTCGGGGAGTTCACCCTCGACCAGAGCGTGCGGCAGGGCCAGTGGGTGCCGGCGCCGGTTCCCCTGGTCGTCACCAGCGGCCTGGTGATCGTCGAGATCGCCGACACCGGCCGCGGCAACACCACGGGCAACCAGGCCATGGCGGCCGGCCCCGTCCGGCTCTCCTGCCCGTGACCGCACGGACCGGCACGCCACGACGGGCGGCCTGGACGTGGCGGGCGCCGGGCTCAGCGGCCGTCCCGCCGCTCGTCGGTGCCGGTGTCACGGGCGCTCGCGCCCGGCCGCGCGAGGCCGTCAGGCGGGTGCTCACACCGGCCTTCCAGGCCTGATGGCGTTCCCACTCGCCGATGAGGGGTATCAGGAGGCGAGAGGTGTGACCATCGGGGGGAGGTCACCATGGCCGGGGACGGCTCGCGCTGCGGCCTGGCGTTCGAAGTGCTCGATCCTGCGCCGGTGGGCGTGGCCGTCACCAGCGGCCCCGACCACCGGTTGCTCTACACCAATGCCATGTACCGGGCACAGTTCGGCGAGAGACCGAGAGGGCTCCCGCTGGAGAGGGCGTTTGCCGAATTCGTACGGAGACGTTACGGACGGCTGTTCGACCAGGTGTACGCGACGGGCGAGCCCGTCGTCCTCACCGCGGTTCCGTCGAGCATGGCCGACCGCGACGAGGGGGAGGAGGAGCGGTTCTTCACCTCCAGCCTGTCGCGGGTCTCCCTGGGGCCGGGCGAGCACGGGGTGCTGGTGGTGACGACGGAGGTCACCGAGCAGATCAACGCCACGCAGGAGTTCCGGGCGATCGCCGACGAGCGCAGCCGCATCCTGCGGCGCTACGAGAGCCTGATGCGCGTCAGCGCTGAGATCATCTGGGTGGCCGGCCCCGGGGGCGAGGTCATCGAGCCGAGCCCGAGCTGGCAGCGGGTGACCGGCCAGCCGTGGGAGGAGTTCCGCGGGCACGGCTGGCAGGAGATGCTGCATCCGGACGATCGCGAGCCGACGATGCAGGCGTGGTGGCGGGCGGTCCACGGCGGGGCGGACATCTGGGAGCAGGTCTACCGGCTGCGCACGGCCGATGGCTGCTACCGGCACTTCCGCGCGCAGGCCGTGCCGATCCGTGACAACGGCCAGGTCGTGGAGTGGGTGGGCACCTGCAGCGACATCGAGCAGCAGTGGCGTGACCGGCGGCGCCAGCAGGTGCTGGACCGTGCCACCGCGGCCACGGCCGACCTCACGAGCCTGCCTGACATGCTCGGCGCGCTGGCCGACGTGATCGTGCCGGAGCTGGCCGACGGCTGCGGCGTCCACCTCGTCACCGACCTCACCTCCATCAGGCAGGCCGGGGTGCCGTTCGTGGTCGAGCGCCTGGCCACCGCCGCCCGCACGGGCCTGCGGCGGCTGCCGCCGTACAGCGAGGAGCATCTGCCCGCCGGCAACACCCTGGTCAGAGCCGTCCAGGAGCGGCGCCCGCTGCTGAAGATCTTCCCGAACGGCTCGCCGCCGGGCAATCTCGCGCCCGCGGAGTTCCAGTCGTGGCTGGTGGCCAACGACGCCAACAGCCTGCTGACGCTCCCGGTCGTGGTGGACGGCGCCGTCCCCGCCGTCGTCAGCGCCGTGACCTGCGGGGACCGGTCGCCGATCGGCTGGGACGACATCGAGCTGCTCGACGAGATCTTCGACCACGCGCACGACGCCCTGAGCAACGCCATCCGCTTCCAGCGCGCGCAGCAGGTGGCCCTGGCCCTGCAGCACAGCCTGCTCGCCGAGCCGCCGAGCCTGCCCGACCTGGAGATCACGGCCCGCTACCAGGCGAGCCCGTCGGCAGCGGAGGTCGGCGGCGACTGGTACGACTCCTTCGTCCTGCCCGACGGGGTCACCGTGGTGGCCATCGGCGACGTGGCCGGGCACGACCTGGGCGCCGCGGTCACCATGAGCCAGCTGCGCAACATGCTGCGCGCCCTCGCCATGGACCGCTGCGAGCCCCCTGGCGAGATCCTCACCCGGCTCAACCTGGCGATGGAGTCACTGTCCGGCGACGTGACGGCGACGTGCGCGCTCGCCCGCGTGGAGAAGGCCGACGGCGGCCACCGGCTCCACTACGCCGTGGCCGGGCACCCGCCGCCGCTCCTGGTCACCGCCGACGGGACCAGTTGCTTCCTGAACGGCGCGGTCAGCCCCCTGCTGGGCTTCCGCCACGAGCACACGTGCTCGTCCGAGGTGCTGCCCTTGCCGCCGCGCAGCACGTTACTGCTGTACACGGACGGTCTCGTCGAGCGTTCGGGCGAACACCTGGACCTGGGGCTGGAGCGGCTGCGCAGGCTGGCGGGCTCGCTCGCGGACGAGCCCATCGACGCCTTCTGCGACAATCTGCTCAGCGGGCTGCCCACCACGGGGCTGGACGACATCGCCGTCATCGCGTTGCGGCTGCCGGCCGAGACCTGACCGCCGCCGGGAGTGCGCGCCCGGCCTCGCCATC
This sequence comes from Nonomuraea sp. GTA35, assembly GCF_041950525.1. Lineage (NCBI taxonomy): Bacteria > Bacillati > Actinomycetota > Actinomycetes > Streptosporangiales > Streptosporangiaceae > Nonomuraea > Nonomuraea sp. GTA35. Next base: position 1,052,311 of record NZ_JBGNUV010000001.1, read on the forward strand.
GCCCTGACCCGAGGGAGAACATGCCGGACGACGTGACAGGCTGGCTGGCCGGCCGGGCCGTGCCGATCGGGAGTCTCGGACCGGGCTCCGGCCTGGCGGAGCTGGGGCCGCTGCGCGACACGCTCCAGGGCGTCCGCCTGGTGGGGCTGGGCGAGGCCACGCACGGCAGCGCGGAGTTCTTCCTGCTCAGATGGCGGCTGACGGAATTCCTCGTCAAGGAGCTCGGCTTCACGATCCTCGCGATCGAGGCCAGCGCCGCCGCGGCGCGAGCCGTGGACGACTACACCCGCGGCGGCCCGGGCGATCCCCGCGAGGCGCTGGCGGGCCTGGGCTTCTGGACGCTGAACACCGCGGAGATGCTGGCGGTGCTCGAAGGGCTGCGCGAGCACAACCGCACCGCCGCGCGGCCCGTTCGCTTCGTCGGCATCGACCCCCAGTATCCGGGGACGGCGCTGAAGGCCCTGCGCGCCTGCCTGGGCGAGGCCGCCGCTCCCTTGCTCGACCCGCTCGCCGGCCTCGACCGCTCGGGCCTCCGGCAGCCGTGGAAGCCGCTGGACCGGCAGGTCGAGGCGGACGCGCGCCGCCTGGAGGAGCACGTGGCCGCGCACGGCCCGGCCGAGGCCCGCGAGCACGCCCGGATCCTGCGGCAGTACGCCGACATGGCGAGCAGGCCGTTCGTCCACGCCGATCCGCTGCAGACCCTCGGCATCGCCCGCGACCGCTACATGGCGGACAACGTCGCCCTGCTGCTGGCCGATCCCGAGGCCAAGGTCGCCGTGTGGGCGCACAACGGCCACATCATGAGGAGGGCCCACAGCGGCGGCGCCGTGCCCGCGATGGGCCAGCACCTGGCCAGGGAGTTCGGCGACGCGTACTACGCGCTCGGCGCGCTGTTCGGCCACGGCGAGTTCCGCGCCCACCGGCGGCGGTTCCGCAGGCTGGTACGGGGCAGGCGGCCGGCGCTCTTCCGCGTCCCGCCGGCCGACACGCCGCGGCACGTGGCGGCGCGCCTGGCCGCGGCCCGCCCCGGCGACTACCTGGTCGACCTGCGCGGCGGCGACCGCCCCGAGCCCGTGGCAGCGTGGCTGGCGGAGTCCAACCACCTGCGCGCCTTCGGCGGGATGGCCGGGCGGCTGACCGCCAGGTTCGCCTTCATGCCGACCGTCCTGGCCGACGAGTTCGACGGCCTCGCCTTCCTCAGGCAGGTCAGCGCCTCCACGCCGTTATGACCCCGCGCGGGGCAGCGGAAGCCCGCCTCGGGTGCCTGGATATGATGCGCCTATGAGCACCGAGCGGCCAGGAGACGCCCCCGGCGGCGACAACCTCGGCTGGACGCTCGGCGTGCTGCTGCGCGCCTACCAGAGCACGGTCGTCACCGTGATCGGCGACCTGCCCCACGGCCCGCGCGGTTACCAGACGCTGGCCGCCGTCGTGGGCGGCGAGCATCCGACGCAGCTCGCCCTGGCCGCCCACCTGGGCATCGACCGCACCGTGCTGACGTACCTGCTCGACGATCTGGTCGGGGCGGGCCTGGTGGAGCGCCGGCTCAACCCGGCCGATCGCCGGCAGCGCAGGATCGTGGCGACCGCCGAGGGCGAGCGCACGTTCCGGGAGCTGGAGCGGCGCGTGCGCGACGCCGAGGACGGGCTGTTGGGCGCGCTCGACGCGGCCGAGCGCGACACGTTCAGGAAGCTCCTGTGGCGGGTGGCCTGCGACGTACGGGACATCGACCCGGTCTCCGACCCCTGTGACGTGGCCGAGGAGATGCTCTCGGACGGCCGCTGAAGCGCCCGGCCAACTCCTTGCATACGCGCGGAATGCCCGTGCGCAATTTGCTGTTGTGCAACTCGTCTGGCACAGAGATAGTCTGCTGCACAACATATCTGCCTTGTTCGGGCGGAGGAGGAACACACCATGCCTGACTACGGGCACGACCTGAGGTTCGGGTCCTTCATCACGCCGGCGAACGCCTCGCCGCAGGAGGTCGTCGCGCTGGCACAGGAGTCCGAGGCCGCCGGGCTCGACCTGGTGACCTTCCAGGACCACCCCTACCAGCCCGCCTTCCTCGACACCTGGACGCTGCTGTCGTACGTCGCCGCCCGGACGGAGCGCATCCACCTGTCGGGCAACGTGATCAACCTCCCGCTCCGCCCGCCCGCCGTGCTCGCCAGGGCCGCGGCCAGCCTCGACCTGCTGAGCGGCGGCCGGTTCGAGCTGGGGCTCGGCGCGGGCGGCTTCTGGGACGCCATCGAGGCCATGGGCGGCCGGCGGCTCAGCCCCGGCCAGGCCGTGGACGCGCTCAGCGAGGCCATCGACGTCATCCGCGGCGTCTGGGACGCGGGCAACCGGGCACGCTTCCGCGTGGACGGCACGTACTACCAGGTCGACGGCGCCAAGCGCGGGCCCGCGCCGGCGCACGACATCGGGATCTGGCTGGGCGCCTACAAGCCGAAGATGCTCCGGCTGACCGGCGCCAAGGCCGACGGCTGGCTGCCCTCGCTGCCGTACGTCAAGAGCCTGGACGAGCTCGCCGAGGCCAACGCGACCATCGACGCCGCCGCGGCGGAGGCCGGGCGCGAGCCCGCCGCCGTCCGCCGGCTGCTCAACCTCACCGGGCGCTTCGGCACGGCCGGCGACCGGTTCCTGTCCGGGCCGCCCGAGCAGTGGGCCGAGCAGCTCGCCGTGCTGACCCTGGAGTACGGCTTCTCCGGCTACATCCTCATGGCCGACGACGCGGCCGCCGTCCGGACGTTCGGCGAGCAGGTCGCGCCGGGCGTGCGAGAGCTCGTGGCCAGGGAGCGCGCCGCCCGGGAAGCGGGGCGATGACCGTGGACCACGGGCACCCGCTGCGGTTCGGCGCGCTGCTCACCCCTGGCGGCGACCGGCCGGAGGACACGGTGGAGCGGGCGCGGCTGAGCGAGGAGCTCGGCTACGACGTGGTGTCCTTCCGGGACTCGCCCGGCGGGATCGACACCTGGACGCTGCTGAGCTGGGTCGCCGCCCGCACCACCCGCATCAGCCTCATGGCGGGCCCGGTCCTCGGGGAGCTCGTCAACCCCGCCGTGGTGGCCCGCGCCGCCGCCGGCCTCGACCTGCTCTCCGACGGCCGCGTCGAGCTGGTTCTGGGCGCGACGCCCGCCGGCCCGGCCCCGACCGGTCGCGCCGAGCCGGTCACGGCAGCGTCCGGGGCGGTGGACGAGGCGCTGGACGCGACGTTGGACGCGACGTCGAGCGGGGCGCTGGACGGGGCGCTGGCTGAGGCGATCGACGTCATCCGCGGCATCTGGGCCGCGCACGTGCGCTCGCCCCTGCACCTCGACGGGCGGCACCACCGCCTGGCGGGCGCCGAACGCGGCCCCGCACCGGCGCACAACATCCCGCTCTGGCTCACCGCCGGCACCCACCCGGACGCCCTGCACCCCGCCGCGGGCACCCGCCCGGACGCCCAGCCCCTCGCCGCCGCCGGCGCCCGCCCTGACTTCCTGCGCCTCGCCGCAGCCAAGGCCGACGGCTGGCTGCTCACCGCGGACGACCTGCGCGGCGACCTGTCGGCGGCCAACGCCGTCATCGACGAGGCGGCCCGCGCGGCGGGGCGGGGCCCGCGCGAGCTGCACCGCCTCGCCCACCTCACCGGCCGCTTCACACCCACCGCCGAAGGGTTCCTGACCGGCCCGCCGGAGCGATGGGTGGCCGACCTCCTCCCCCTGATCAGGGACGACGGCCTCAGCACCCTCCTCCTCGCCACCGACGACGAGGAAACCCTGCGCCGCTTCGCCGCCGAGGTGGCCCCCGCCCTGCGCGCCGCCAGGGGAGAGGTCACCGGCCGCGCCCCCCGCAGCCTGTTCGTACGCCGCCACCGCCGCGAGGGCATCGACTACGACGCCATCCCCGCAGCCCTCGCCGAATCGGCCGTCGAACCGGGAGACGCGGCCTTCGCGCGCGTCCGCTCCACGTACCTGCGCGGCGGATCCCCCGGCCTGGTCCTGCGGCCCGGCACGCCGGCCGAGGTGAGCCAGGCCGTGCGCTTCGCCCGCACCCAACCCGTGAAGCTGTCCATCCGCAGCGGCGGGCACGGCATCAGCGGCCGTTCGACCAGCAACGGCGGCATCGTCATCGACCTGTCCAGGCTCAACGCCATCGAGGTGCTCGACAAGGCCACCCGCCGCATCCGCGTCGGGCCGGGCGCGCGCTGGGGCGACGTCGCCGCCGCGCTCGCCCCGCACGGCTGGGCGCTCACCTCGGGCGACTACGGCGGCGTGGGCGTCGGAGGCCTGGCCACCGCGGGTGGCATCGGCTGGTTCGTGCGCGAGCACGGCCTGACCATCGACCGCCTGCGCGCCGTGGACATCGTGCTGGCCGACGGCAGCCTGGTGCGCGCGGACGGCGAGGAGAACGCCGAGCTGTTCTGGGCCGTACGCGGGGCGGGGGCGAACTTCGGCATCGTCACGGCCTTCGAGTTCGAGGCGCACGAGGGCGGCGAGGTGGGGTTCGCCCAGCTCGTGGTGGACGCCACCGACACGGCGGGCTTCCTCCAGCGCTGGGGCGCCGCGATGGAGGCCGCCCCGCGCGACGTCACGAGCTCGCTCATCATCGGCCAGGCCCGCCCCGGGCAGCCGGTCGTCGCCCAGATCATGGCGGTCGTGCACTCCGGCGACGCCGCCACGATCATCGAACGGCTGCAGCCGATCGCCGCCACGGCCCCGCTGCTGGACCACTCGATCCAGGTGCTGCCGTACGAGTCGATCATGCACGCGCCGCACGGCCCCCACGACGCCCAGGGCGAGCCGGTGACCAGGGCGGGGCTCGCCGACCACCTCACCCCGGAGCTCGCCGCCGCGGCCGCGCGGCTCGTCGCGAGCGGGCGCACGTACTTCTTCCAGGTCCGCGCCGCCGGCGGCGCCGCCTCCGACGTGCCCGCGGACGCGACCGCGTACGCGGGCCGCTCGGCCGGTTTCTCGCTCGTGGCGTTCGGCCCCGGCCGCCGCGCCCTCGACGAGCTGTGGGACGGCATGCTGCACCACTTCTCCGGCCAGTACATCAACTTCGAGACCGACCTGCGCCCCGAGCGCGTCCAGGAGGCCTACCCCGAGCCGACGCTGCGGCGGCTGCGCGCGCTCAAGCGCCGCTACGACCCGGCCAACGTCTTCTGCGACAACTTCAACATCACCCCGTCGGACCACTGACCGGCGTCACGCGACGTCCCACAGCAGCCGGTAGTACGCGATGCGCTCCCGGTCCGGCTCGATCCCGTACCCCTCGTACACATGATCGTCATGACCGGGCCCGTAGTCGTACTCCGCGCTCCACGCGGCCACCGCCAGGTCCGCCCAGCGGTCGGCGAGCCCGAGCGAGCCGAGATCGACGTGCGCGGCGAACGTGCCGTCGTCGTGCAGCAGCGTGTTCGGCACGCACGCGTCGCCGTGGCAGACGACCAGCCGGTCGACCGGCGGCGGGTCGCCGATGCGGGCCCGGACCTCGGCCAGGCCGAGGCGCCGGTGCTCGGGCGCCCAGCCGGCCGGCCCCTCGCCGGCTGCGACGCGCTCGTCGGCGCGCCGCAGCCGCCGCGCCACCCCCCAGTCGAACGGGCACTCCGCCACGGGCAGGGCGTCGTGCAGCAGGCGCAGCCCCCGGCCGATCGCGGTCGCCGCGACGGCCGGCTCGGCGACCCACCGCGGATCCACCGCCGTCACCCCGGGCACGGCCGCCGTCACCAGCCACTCCCCGGCGGCGTCCTTCCCGTGCTCCAGCACCGGCGGCACCGGCACCCACCGGCCCGCCCACGCCAGCCGCTCGGCCTCCCCGCCCAGGTCGATCTCCGGCGTGCCCGTGGCGACCCACTTGGCGTACCTGGTGGCGCCGCCCGGGGCGTCGAGACGGAACGTCAGCCCGCCCAGCTCGTTGCGCCACACCGGGGTGACGGCGTCGTCCCGCGCCAGCGCCGCGATCACCTCGGGAACGGGTACGGGACCGGCCGGCACCTCGGAGTTCACGCTCACGGGAACCGGATCCTGCCAGCCGGCCGATCCTCCGGCAACGCATTTTCCGTCAGCCGCCGGCACGGCGTCAGCCGCGCGGATGCGCCACGCTCAGTGCTGGATCAGACCGCCGACCGGGACGGGAGCCACGTGGCCGGTCGCGGGCAGGCTCCGGGCCAGAGCGAGGCCGACATCGACCAGCGATGATCGGCGCAGGTGCGTGACGCCGGGGATCGGGGTCCACAGCGACTCCACGATGTCGCCATCCGGCTCGGGCCGCAGCCGGCCGCCGGTGATCCGGACCTGGTAGAAGACGCCGACGTTCTGGTGCTCGGGCAGGCCGGGCAGCCGGTCGTCCGCGGGGATCACCCTCGAATCCACCCCCAGCAGGCGTTCGACCACCCCGTCGCAGCCGGTCTCCTCGGAGAGCTCCCGGATGACCGCGTCGAACGGGTCCTCCCCGTGCTCGACCTTTCCGCCGGGAAGCGTCCAGTGCAGCTCGCCGCTCCGGCCTGAGTAGTGAGCGAGCAGTACCCGGCCGTCCTCGATGCACACGGCGTACGCCGCCAGTCGGAAACTCATCGCCGCACGCTACCCAACGCCCGCGAGCCGCGCCAGACTGCCCGGCGGCTCCGGCTCGGGCGGGTTGACCTTGCCGCGACGTCAACGTCTTGACTGGAACCGACGACCGCGACGACCACGCAGAAGGGCGCGCAACCCATGATCCTCCCGTTCGACCGGCCCGGCCCGCTCACGCCCCCACCCGAGTACGCCCGGCTCAGGGACACCACCCCCGTCGCCCGCGTACGAACCCCCGACGGCCGCCAGGCGTGGCTCGTGACCTCGTACGACGCCGTCGCGACCGTCCTGTCCGACCGCCGGTTCGGCCTCGCGCCGCCCGGCGACGCGTACCCGGGCAACGAGACCCTGTTCCAGGACGGCGAGGCGCACGCCCGGCTGCGGCGGCTGGTGTCGAAGGCGTTCGGGCCGCGTGCGATCGAGGGGCTGCGCGCCCGCGTCGAGCGGGTGGCGGACGAGCACGTCGCCGCGCTCGCCGGCGCCGGCCCGCCCGCCGACCTCGTGGCCGGGCTGGCCGCGCCGCTGTCGATCACGGTGATCGGGGAGCTGCTCGGCGTGGACGCCGGTGATCGCGCGCACGTCCAGGAGCTGGCGGGCGCCGGTGGGGCCGACTTCGTGTTCGGCGACGAGGAGGAGATGGCCGGGGCCGCGAAGGCGTGGGAGGGGCTGGCCGCGTACGCCGCCACGCTGGTCGAGGCCCGCCGGGCGGCTCCCGGTGACGACCTGCTCAGCTCGCTCATCGCCGTGCGGGACGCGGAGGACGGGCGGCTCGGCGACGGCGAGCTGGTCGCCATGGCCGCCACCGTCGTCTCCGCCGGCTACCTCTCGGCCCGCAACGCGATCTCCACCGCCGTGCTCCGGCTGCTCGCCGAGGACCGGCTGGCCGACGTCACGGACGCACCGCGCACGCAGGCAGGGCCGCCCGCCGCCGGGGAGGAGCGGCCGGCCGAGGGACGGCTGCCCGCCGTGGGCGGGCGGCTGGGCGCTGTCGTCGAAGAGGTGCTGCGCCTGCAGTCCGGGCTGACGGGCGAGCCCTTCCCCCGCTTCGCCCAGACCGCCCTCGAGCTGGCCGGCGTCGAGATCGCCGCCGGTGACCTGGTGCTGGTCCGGCTCGAAGCGGCGCACCGCGACCCCCGGCACTTCGCCGACCCCGACACGTTCGTGGCGGGGCGAAGCTCCAGCCCGTCCCTGGTGTTCGGGCACGGCGTGCACTACTGCCTCGGCGCGCCCCTCGCCCGGCTGGAGGTGGGCGCCGCGCTCGCCGCCCTGGCCCGCCGGCTGCCCGGCCTGCGCCTGCTCGGCACGGCCGACGACATCGCCTGGGCCCGCGACGGCGTCGACGTCGGCCCGGCCGCCCTCCACGTCACCTGGTGAACCCTGGCGACCCGACCGGCACCGCCGTGTGCCCGCCGGCACCGCCGGCTCCGGCACGGCACGTACCGGGAGCTGGTCACCGCGTTCCTGCGCTGAACGTCACGCCTGGTGCAGCAGGAGCGTGACGAAGCCCAGGACGCCTCGGTAACCGCCGAGCCACAGGTCGCGGTGCTCGCGGGCGGCGGCCAGCGCGGCCTCGCCGTCCGGGCCGGGGTGGTCGAGGGCCCATCGGGTGAGCGTGCCGGTCCAGGACCACTCGTACTCGTCCCATTCGTCGAGCGTGCTGGTGTGACCGTAGACGGTGGCGAATCCGGCGCCCTCCACGCGCGCCACCGTCCCGGCCAGGTCGGCGTACTCGTCGGGCTCGGCGCCGAACCGGGCGAGCTGCTCGGGTGAGGGCGGGCGCTCCCAGAAGCCCTCGCCGACCAGGGCGAGCCCGGAGGAGGGACGCAGGTGGCCGCGCACGGCGTCCAGCGTCGGCGCGAGGCCGCCGAAGGCGTGCGTGGCGCCCACGCACAACACCAGGTCGTACGGCTCCTCGGCGGTGAATTCGGTGGCCGGGGCCCGGTGCAGGCGCAGCCGGTCGGACACCCCGCGGCGCTCCGCCTCCTCGACGGCCCCGGCGAATCCCGCGTCGGACAGGTCCACCCCGTCGGCCGTCGCGTCGGGGTAGAGCGACAGGGCCCTGACCAGCCACGGCGCCTCACCGCAGCCCAGGTCGAGGATGCGGGCCCGCGCCGGCAGCTTCGCCCGGGCGAGCAGCCGCTCCAGGTTGTCCTCGCTGATGGGGGCGGCGATGGGGTGGTCAGCGTGGGCGTGGTGACTGATCAGGTGACGTTCCATCCGGCGCAATATGCCGCATCGGGAGTCAGGACGACAAACGGGCCGGCGCGCCATTCCTCGTGTCCAGAAATTTCGACGTGCCCGTCACACTTCCCCGGCGGTATCCGTCATATCCGTGCCCCCGGACCGCCGGGGCCGACGATGACGTGAGGACTGAGGAGAACATGACGAACACGGATCTGCGCGCCGCGGTACGAGGCCGGGTGCTGCTCCCCGGCGACGACGGCTTCGAGCAGGCGGCCAAGCCGTGGAACCTGTCCGTGCGCCAGCCCGTGGCCGCCGTCGTGGTGGCCGAGGACGCCGCCGACGTGGCGGCCGTGGCCCGGTACGCGGCCAGGACCGGCCTGACGGTGACCGCCCAGCCCGGCGGCCACGGCGCCTCCGGCGACACCGACGGCGTCATCCTGCTGCGCACCGGGCGGCTGGGCGGCGTGGCGGTGCGCCGCGAGGAGCGGGTGGCCAGGGTGGGTGCCGGGGTGAAGTGGGGCGAGGTGCTGGCCGAGACCGGGCCGCTCGGCCTGACCGGGCTGGCGGGCAGCAGCCCCGTCGTGAGCGTGACCGGTTACACGCTGGGTGGCGGCGTGAGCTGGTTCGGCCGCAGGTACGGCTTCGCGGCCGACAGCGTGCGCTCGTTCGACGTGGTGGGTGCCGACGGGGAGCCGGCCACGGTGACCGCGGGCTCCGACCCCGACCTGTTCTGGGCGCTGCGCGGCGGCGGTGGCGACTTCGCGCTGGTCACCGCGATCGAGTTCGACCTGCACCCGGCGCCCGCCCTGTACGGGGGCCGGATGATCTGGCCGGGGCACCGCACCCGGGAGGTGTTCGAGGCCTTCCGCGAGATCACCGCCGAGGCGCCGGACGAGCTGTCCGTGTGGTTCAACAGGTTCCAGTTCCCGCAGGCGCCGCCCATGGTGGCCGTGGACGTCGCCTTCCTCGGCGCCGAGGGCGACGGGCGCGCGCTGCTCGCCCGCCTCGACAGGATCGAGGACGTGATCGCCGACAAGCGGGGCCCGCTGCCCGTGGCGAACCTGGGCGGCATCACCGACGAGCCCACCGACCCGGCGCCCGGCCGCTCCCGCGCGGAGCTGCTCACCGGCCTGGACGACACGGCGGCCAAGGCGCTGCTGGACACGCCGCTGGAGCCGGTGCTCGCGGTGCAGGTCAGGCACCTGGGCGGGGCGCTGGCCGCCGCCCGCCCCGGCTCGGGGCCGAGCGGCCCCTTGACCGAGCCGTACCTGCTCTACCTGGTCGGCCTCGCGCTCGATCCGGAGCTGTCTGCGGCCGTGGGCGCACGGCAGCAACGCTTCGCCGACGACCTGGGGGCGCTGGTCAGCGGGCGCAAGCCGTACACGATGCTGGGGCCGGGCGAGCGGGCGGCGGCGGCCTTCGCCGAGCGGGACCTGGCCCGGCTGCGGGACATCAAGCGGGCCCGCGACCCGCGCGGCGTCCTGCGCGCCAACTACCCCGTCCTGGCCTGAGCCGGTTCCCGGGGCCGGGCGGCCTTCCCCGTCCTGGCCCTGCGGGCGCCTCCGGCTGGTCAGAGGATCTGGCCGGAGGCGTACGCGTGGCTGCGGCGCACCAGCTCCCACACCGTCTCCAGCTCCGCCTCGTCGCGCGGCCCGTACAGCATGACCAGGGTCGGCGGGTGCCCCCTGTCGCGGACGACGGGGTGCATCTCGGCCCAGCCCTTCGCCACCGCCTCGGCGGCGTCGCTCTCCGGCAGCGACACGTGCAGGCTCCCGTCCAGCAATCCGTGCAGGTGCGCGAACTCGGTGCTGTCGCGCATGAACGCCGTGCCGGGCCCGAACGCGTGCTCCTGCTCCAGGTGCAGCGCCCGCGTCTCGGGCAGCGAGACGACGCTCGGCCCGGTCCGTACGTGGTCCAGCCCGGACATGCGCCGCCACAGCTCCTCCTGCAGCTCCATCGGGGAGATCTGGTCGAGCTGCTGGTGCGGGATCTTGGGATACGTCGTGGGCCGGCCACCCACCCGCTCTCCGAGGACGGATTTAACGGGCATTTCTATCTCTTCAGTGCTCACATCTAGTTATCGTACAATTACCCAGCGAAGTGGGCGTGGGGCGGGGCCGCCATGGCAGCGGTGTGCGGTCTTTGGTACGTTATGTCGCCTCTACGGGGGATGTGGACGGATGCCCGTAGGACCATCCCCCACCTCGTGACCGTGGAGCTGCTTGATGTTCGCGACCTCCTTGGGAGACGACGGCGCGGTGCTGCGCCCGCTGGAGCCGTGGCGGGCCGAGGAGTTCCTGGCCCACATGGAGCGCGGGCGGGAGTTCATCGGGAGGTTCATCGCGCTGCCCGACGCGGTCGTGGACCAGGCGTCGAGCCGGGCCTTCCTGCAGGCGTACGCGGACAAGGCCGCCGCCGACACCGCCCGCATCTACGGCATCTGGAAGGATGGCACCCTGGTCGGTGGGGTCCTCTTCCGGACGATGGACGTCAAGATGGGCACCGCCGAGGCGGGCTGCTGGCTGGAGCCGGCCGCCGCGGGCAAGGGGCTCGTCACCAGGGCGGCCCGCCTGATCATCGACTGGGCCGTCGAGGAGCGCGGCATCCACCGGGTGGAGTGGCTCGCCGCGGCGGCCAACCAGGCCAGCATCGCCGTCGCCCGCCGGCTCGGCATGACCAGGGACGGCGTGCTGCGCGAGAGCTACCTGCACCGGGGCGAGCGGTTCGACGTCGAGGTCTGGTCCGTGCTCGCGCCGGACTGGCGGGCGAACAAGGCCCTCGCCCCCGGCGCGTGAGACGTCAGCGCAGGTAGCGGAGGATGGCGTGACGGATCTGCGTGGGTGTCATCGGGTCGGTCGACAGGGCGCTGTGCAGGACGAGCCCTTCGATGAGCGCGTCGAGCTCCCTGGCGGTGGTGGCGTCGAAGTGACGCTCCAGCGCCTGGCGGCTGCGCGCCATCCACGCCTGGGTGACGGCCCGTAAGGCGGGGTTGCGCGCCGCGGCCACGTACAGCTCCACGGAGAGCACGAGTTCGTGCCGCGAGCCGAGCAGGTCGTCCGACACCAGCGCGATGACGGCCTCGGTCGCCTCGTCGCGGTCGCGGGCGGCGCTCAGGCGCTCGTCGAAGACCCGGGCCACCGCGTCGGCGTGCCGGGTGAACGCCTCGGCGAGCACCTCCTCCAGCGACGCGAAGTGGTACGTCATCGAGCCCAGCGGCACGTCGGCGGCGCGGGCGATCTCCCGGTGCGTCGTGCCGGCGACGCCGCGCTCGGCGATGACGGCGAGCGCGGCGTCGATCAGCCGGTCCCGCCGGCCGGGGTCGTGCCGCCGCGGCCGTCGCGGCGAGGCGGGACCGCTCATGTGGTGCCCGCCTCCCCAGCGCCCGTCCCAGCGCCCGTCCCGGTGCCCGGCCCAGCGCCCGCGCCGCCTCCAGGTCCGGTGCCCGGACCGATCGTGCGGATCACGCGGGCGGGGTTGCCGACCGCGACGACGTTCGCGGGCAGGTCGCGGGTGACCACCGCGCCGGCGCCGACCACGGTGTTGTCCCCGATCGTGACCCCGGCCAGGACGATCGCCCCGCTGCCCAGCCACACGTTGTCGCCGATGGTGATCGGCCGGGCGGCCTCCCACTTCGCCCGGCGCAGGTCGGGATCGACGGGATGCGTCGGCGTCATGAGCTGCACGTTCGAGCCGATCTGCACGTCGTCGCCGATGGTGATCGGCGCCACGTCCAGGGCGACGAGACCGTAGTTGGCGAACGACCGGGCGCCGATGCGGAGGTGGCTGCCGTAGTCGACCCACAGCGGCGGCCGGATCACCGTGCCCTCGCCGACCGCCCCCAACAGGTCGGTGAGCAGCCGGTGCCGGAGCTGCGGATCGCGGGCCGACGACGCGTTGAACGCCTCCATCAGGTCCATGGCCCGCAACATGTGCTGGGCCAGCTCCGGGTCGTCGGCGATGTACAGGTCACCGGCGAGCATCCGCTCGCGCATCGTGCGGCCGTCCACGTCTGGTGTCATGTGTACGAGCGTACATAGGTGCGGCGTCGTCAGCATCCGTCCGCCGCCCGGCGCGTGCTGGTCGCCGCCAGGCGCCGCAGGGCCGCCCGGGACGGCGTGCCGGGGGCCGCGGTGAAGACGTCCAGGCGCAGCGGAGGTCGTCCGGCAGCGCGTGCACCTCAACGACGCCGGCGCCCGCGCCATGGCGGAAGGCGGTGAACCTCGCCGATCTGGCGCTCTGACCGCGCCCCGCGGCGCGTTCAGCCGTGGCTCTGCTCGCCGATGGGGCGCAGGTGCCGCAGCAGCGTGAAGGAGAGCACGGCCAGGCCCAGCACCAGGACCGTGCCGACGGCCGTGACCACGAGCAGCCCCTGGGCGAACGCGGCCTGCGCCTGCGCGACGAGGGCCGACGCCTCGGCGGGCGGCAGGCCGGCGGCGGCGTCGAGCGCCTCCCCCAGGGAGCCGCCCGCCTGCGGAGAGGTGACCGAGCCGCCGTACACGGCGGTGCCCACGCTGCCGAGCACCGCGATGCCGAGCGCGACCCCCAGCTCCCCGCCGCTCTCCGCGAGCGCCGAGGCCGAGCCGGCCCGCTCGGGCGGCGCCGCCCCGACGATGAGACCGAGCCCCAGGGCGCCCACCGGCGCCATGCCGAGGAACGCCACCGTGACGCCCGCGACCAGCGCCCCCAGCCCGTCGCCCACCAGGACCACGGCGAACCCGGCCGCCGAGGCCACCAGCCCCGCCCCCACGACCAGCCCGGGACGGAACACCCCGGCGAGCATCGGCGAGGCGAGGGACCCGGCCACCAGGCCCAGCGCCGGGGCCGCCATCCACAGGCCGGCGACCAGCGGCGAGAGCCCCTCGACGAGCTGCAGATGCTGGCTCATGAACAGGTAGACGCCGCCCTGCACCACCAAGGCGCCCGCCAGGATCAGCAGCGCCGCCGTGAACGAACGATCGCCGAACAGCCGCAGGTCCACCAGCGGCTCGGCCAGCCGGCTCTGCCGCCGGACGAACGCCACGCAGAACAGCAGCCCGACGCCGAGCGCCACGTACGCGGCCACCTGCGCGGGGTCGTCGGCCAGCTCCTTCAGCCCGTACACGAGCGGCAGCACGGCCCCCAGCGACATGCCCGCGCTGACCAGGTCGAGCCGGCCAGGGCCGGTGCTCTTGGCGGTCTCCGGCAGCAGCACCAGCCCGCCCGCCACCACCAGCACCATGACCGGCACCCCCAACAGGAACACCGATCCCCACCAGAAGCTCTCCAGCAGCAGCCCGCCGATCACCGGCCCGGCCGCCGCCCCGCCCATGAAGCAGGCGGTGAACACGCCGATGGCCATGGCCCGCCGTTTGGCGTCCGGAAACAGCCCGGCCACCAGCGCCAGGGCCGACGGCCCCAGCGCGGCGCCCGACACGCCCAGCAGCACCCGGGCGGCGATCAGCATCGTGGTCGAGGTGGAGTACGCGGCCACGACCGAGGCCACCCCGAACGCCGCCGCACCGATCACCAGGAGCCTGCGCCGCCCGATCCGGTCGCCCAGCGAGCCCATGGTGATCATGAATCCGGCGATCATGAAGCCGTACACGTCGGTGATCCACAACAGCTCGGTCGCGGTGGGATCCAGGTCGGCGGCCAGGTGGGGAAGTGCCAGCATCAGCACCGTGTTGTCCACCGCGAGCAACAGTGTCGCCAGGCAGAGCACGGACAGTCCCAGCCACGCGCGCGTCCCGGGACGGGTTTCGATGGTCGTCATGCGATCAGCGTGCTGGCTGGGAGTTCGGGTCTGATTCGGAACTGCTTAGGGTGAGATTCATGCGCTTCGCCGTTTTAGGGCCGCTGGAGGCGAGCACGGACGGGGGCAGGGCCGTGCGCGTGCCCGAGCTCAAGGTCCGTGCGCTGCTGGCCTGCCTGCTCGCCCACCATGGCCGGGCGGTGCCGGCCGAGCGGCTGATCGAGGGCCTGTGGGGCGCGCAGCCGCCGGGCAGGCCGCTGGGCGCGCTGCGCGCCAGGGTGTCGCAGCTGCGCCGGGCCTTCGAGGAGGCGGAGCCGGGAGCCAGGGAGCTGGTCGTCACCCGGCCCCCCGGCTACCTCGTCGGCGGCGACACCGACGCGCGCCGCTTCCAGGAGGCCGTCGAGCGCTCCAGGGCCGCCGCCGAGCCGGGCGAGCGGGCCGCGCTGCTGGCCGAGGCCCTGTCGTGGTGGCGCGGGCCCGCCTTCGCCGACTTCGCCGACGTGCCGCTGGTGCGCAGGGCCGCGCTCCGGCTGGAGGAGCAGCGGCTGGCAGCCCTGGAGGACTACGCCGACGTACGCCTGGAGCTCGGCCAGGACACCTCGCAGATCGGCGAGCTCACCGAGCTGGCCGCGCAGCACCCCTCGCGGGAGCGGTTCCACGCGCTGCTCATGCGGGCCCTCTACCGGTCGGGGCGCCAGGCCGACGCGCTGGAGGTCTACCGCGCCCTGCGCGTACGCCTGCGTGACGAGCTGGGCCTCGACCCCGGCCCCGAGGTCGTCGCGCTGCACCAGGCGATCCTGGGGCAGGACCCCGGCCTGCGCCGCCCGCCGCGCGCCCCGGCGCCGGTGCCCGCCCGGCTGCCCCAGCCGCTCACCGAGCTCGTGGGCAGGGACGAGGCGCTGGCCGAGCTGGTCGCGCTGCCCGGCACGGCGCGGCTCGTGACGCTCACCGGCGCCGGCGGCGTGGGCAAGAGCCGGCTCGCGCTGGAGGCCGCCCACCGGCTGGCCGGTGGGTTCGACGGCGGCGCGTACATGGTGGAGCTGTCGGGCGTGCCCGCGGGATCGCCGACCGACGTGGCCGACGCGGTCGCGGCGGCGCTCGGCCTGCGCGACGGCGGCGGAGCGGCCGGCCAGGGAGAGCGGATCGCCGCGGCCCTGGGCACCCGGCGGACGCTGCTGGTGCTGGACAACTGCGAGCACGTCGTCGAACCGGTGGCCAAGCTCGCCGAGCTGCTGCTGCGCGCCGGTCCCGAGACCCGCCTCCTCGCCACCAGCAGGGAGCCGCTCGGCCTCGCCGGCGAGGTCGTGCGGCAGGTTCCGCCGCTGGACGGCGCCGCGGCGGCACGCCTGTTCGTGCTGCGCGCCGCCGAGACCGGGCCGGGCCTCACCATGGATGCCGGGGTGGTGGAGACGATCTGCCGCCGGCTCGACGGCATCCCGCTGGCGCTGGAGCTGGCCGCGGCCCGGGTACGGTCGCTGGGCGTACGCGTCCTGGCCGAGCGGCTCGACGACCGCTTCCGCCTGCTGTCGGCCGGGCGCCGGGCCGGTCCCGCGCACCAGCGGACCCTCAGGGCGGCGATCGACTGGAGCTGGGAGCTGCTGACCGCGCCCGAACGCGTCGTGCTGCGCCGCCTGGCCGTACAGGCGGGCGGCTGCACGCTGGAGGCCGCCGAGCGGGTGTGCGCGGCCCCCGTGCCGATCCCCGGCGGCCCGCCGGGCGACGCGGAGCCGCACGTCCCGCAGGATCTGGATCCCGCCGACGTGGTGGATCTGCTGGGCCGGCTGGTGGACCGGTCGCTGGTGGTGCGGGCGGGGGAGCGGTACCGGCTGCTGGAGTCCGTGGCGGCGTACGCGCTGGAGCGGCTGCGCGAGGCCGGCGAGCACGAGCGCGTCCTGCGCCGGCACGCCATCTACTACACCCAGCTCGCCGAGTGTGCCGAGGCGTACAGGAGCGGCCCCGCGCGGCACCACTGGGTACGCAGGCTGGACGCGGAGGCCGCCAACCTGCGCGCGGCACTGGAATCGGCCCGGCTCCTGGGCGACACCCGCCTGGCCGCCCGGCTCACGGGCTCGCTCGGCTGGTACCGGATCCAGTCCGGCCGCGCTGCCGGCGGCGGGCTGAAAGGGCTCCCGGCCGATCACCCGTTGCGGCGCGATGGCGACCTGGGTACCGTCGCAGGGATCCGACCGGCCGGAGGTGTCGATGCGCAACACTGAGCTGGAGAAGCTGAGCGGCCTCGCCGGGCAGTGGACGACCACGCTGTCGGACGCCTGGTTCCTCGAACCTCCAGGCGTCGAGGTGACGGGCGCGACCACCATCGAGTGGCTCGGCGAGTCGTTCCTGCTCGTACGGACCGAGCTGCGCGCACCCACGGGCGGCTCCGAGCTGAGCATGGTCATCGGCCGCAGCGACGCGAACGACGCCTACGTCGTCCTCTACCACGACGACCGCGGGGTGTGCCGCCAGTTCTCCATGAGCTTCGACGGCACGCGCTGGACCATGTCCCGCGAGGACCCGGACTTCCACCAGCGCTTCATCGCCGACGTCGAGCCGGACCGGATCTCCGGACGCTGGGAGGTCTCCGAGGACCGGGGCGAGACCTGGCGCAAGGACTTCGACCTCACCTTCGAGCGGGCCTGAGCCAGGAGGCCCGGCGGTACCCGGGCGCGACAGCCTGCGCCGCCGGGGCGGGTGGCGCGGACGGCCCGCATCAGCGGCTCCTGGATGCCCGCCACCTCGATCGCCGTTGACCGGCGCCGCATCAGGCCGACCGGCTTCCTGTCCGCTGGCGCTGTCTTGGGCTCCGGGCCGAGTCCGGAGCGCCGCAACTTCCGCGACTCCCAGGCCCAGCCTCCCGTGATGAGCATGACGATGGTGATCAGGAGCGACGCGGGCTGCCAGGCTTCGTCGTCATCAGTGAGATGGATCAACGTCGGCAGAACGGCCAGGCAGTCGAAGGCCAGGGCCGCCGCGCCGCCGCCGAGGAGGAAAGCGACACCGACGGTCTATCACCGTAGATCACCGGTCATGGCGGTGTGATCCGAAAGGCGAATGAGGTGCGACGCGGGGCGCCCCCGGGGTCAACCCCGCGGGCTCAGCCCGGCGAACAGGGCTTCGAGCACACGATCGACGTACTCGTGGGTCAGCGGCTCCTGGCTGATCAGGAATCTGAAGTACAGGGGGCCGGACAGGATGGTCATGGCAAGGTCGAGATCGAAGCCGGGCGACACCTGTCCCTGCTCCTGCGCCGCCCTGAGGCGGGCCACGGTCTTGTCCGTCTGCGGCCGGATGAAGCGTTCGCCGAGGCCCGCGGCGACCGCGGGGTCGTGCTGCGCCTCGCCCACCAGGGCCTGGTAGAGCGGGCCCCACGGCGGGCCGGCCAGCAGGTCCACCGCGGCGTGGATCTGCCGGCGCAGGTCGGCCATGACGTCGCCGGTGTCGGGATAGTCGAGGGCGGGCTCGTTCAGCGACAGGAGCGAGTCGAGGAACAGCAGGCCCTTGGAG
Source organism: Nonomuraea sp. GTA35 (assembly GCF_041950525.1). Classification (NCBI taxonomy): domain Bacteria; kingdom Bacillati; phylum Actinomycetota; class Actinomycetes; order Streptosporangiales; family Streptosporangiaceae; genus Nonomuraea; species Nonomuraea sp. GTA35. Next base: position 1,070,284 of record NZ_JBGNUV010000001.1, read on the forward strand.
GGCCAGCGGCGGTAGATCGTGTGCTTGCCGACCCCGGCCCTGGCCGCGACCGCCTCGATGCTGAGCTTCGCGTAGCCGGCCTCCTGGGCGAGGGCGAGCGTGGTCCGCATGATCATCTCGGTGCGTGCTGCGGCTCGGTCTTCACGGTTGTCTGGCATGTCGCCATCCTAGCGGCACGGCACGTGCCGTATTGACACCTCTGGCGAAACCTGCCCAGAATGACCGCCGTGTTCGATCTCTCCGTTCCTGCCATCGAGGTGGCAGACCTCACCCAGCGTTTCGGCGACGTCCTCGCCGTCGACCGGCTCGGCCTGAGCATCCCGGCGGGGATGTTCTACGGCGTCGTCGGCCCCAACGGCGCCGGCAAGACCACCACGTTGATGGCGGTGTGCGGGCTGCGCGAGCCGACGTCCGGCTCCATCAGGATCGCCGGCCACGACCTGCGTACCCAGCGGGAGGCCGCGCTGGCCCAGCTCGGCGTCATGATGGACGGGCTGTCGCTGCCCGAGCGGCTGACCGCCACCGAGGTCCTGCGCTACAGCGCCGGGTTGCGCGGGCTGGGCGACGGATGGCAGGCCCGCGCCCGTGACCTGCTGGAGGTGCTGGGGCTGGACGCGGTCCCGCGCACGCTGATCGTGGAGTACTCCACCGGCATGCGCAAGAAGATCAATCTGGCGCTGGCGCTGCTGCACCGGCCCCGGGTGCTGGTGCTGGACGAGCCGTTCGAGGCGATCGACCCGATCTCGGCCCACTCCATCGAGCTGGTGCTCAAGCAGTACGTCGACGCCGGCGGCACCGTGCTGCTGTCCAGCCACATCATGGACTTCGTCGAGCGCAACTGCCGCCGGGTGGCGGTGGTGGCCGGCGGGCGGGTGCTGGCCGAGGGGCCCGTCGCGGAGGTGGCGGCCGGGACGACGCTGCATCAGCGGTTCGTCGAGCTGGTGGGCGCCGACCCGGTGCGACCGCTGGAGTGGCTGGCATGACCCGCACGCTGTTCGCGCTCAAGCTGCGCCTGTTCCGCAACGGCCCGCACAACGAGCGCGGCTTCGGCCTGGTGGCCGGGCTGGTCCTGGCCGCCCTGGTGATCGCCGGTGCGTTCCTGGCCGGCCGTGGCGTGATCCACGAGGGCTGGATCGTGGTCGCGATCACCGGGTGGGGCGGCATGTGGCTGTTCGGGCCGCTGGCGCAGCCCCGTCACGATCCGTCCGTCATCTCGCGCGAGTGGCTGCGCGGCTACCCGATCAGACCATGGCGGCTGGCGCGGGCCCTGTCGTGGACGGAGCTGCTGGGCGTCGGCCCGCTGATCACGCTGGCGTGCCTGTCGTCCCTGGTGGTGCTGGCCGCGCCCGGCGGGCCGGCGGCGGTCGCGGTCGCCGTGGCCGCGGTGCCGGCGCAGCTGTACCTGCTCATCTGGGCGGGCAAGACGGTGGCGGCGCTGGCGGGCCGGCTGTTGCAGACCAGGGCGGGGATGACGCTGGCCGCCGTGCAGACCGCGATCATGCTCGCGCTGTCGTTCGCCGGCTGGGTGCCGGTCGCGGCCTGGCTGCTGCCGCGTCTCGGCGAGGGGAACACCGCCGTGGTCGTTCCCACGCTGGGGCGGCTGCCCGGCCCGGTGATCGACGTACTCGCCGCCCTGCCCACCGGATGGGGGTACGGCGCGGTGGCGGCCGCCCGCGACGGGGCGCAGTTCGGTGCGGTCGCCCTGGCGCTCGCGGCGTTGCTGGCCGTGGGCGCCGGGCTGCAGGTGGGCTGGATCGCGCTGACGGCTCGCGCCCTGCGCCGGCCGCCTCGCCGGGCGAGCCCGCGACGGCCCGCCGTGTCACGAGGCGGGCCGGCCCTGCCTTTCTCGACCCCGCAGGTGTCCGCGGTCGTCGCGCGGGAGCTGGCCACCTGGCTACGGGATCCGGCGCGCGGTGTGGAGCTGCGTACCGCCTGGCTGACGCCGCTGCTGATGGCGGCCATCATCGCGTCCACCGGCTGGAGCTGGGCGGTGCCCCTGGTGGGGCCCGCCGCCGCCGTGTTCGGGACGATGGCCGCGATCAACACCTACGCCCTGGACGGCACCGCCCTGTGGCAGCTGCTCACCACGCCGGGCGCGCTCAAGGCCGATGTACGCGGACGCATGGCGGCCTGGGCGCTGCTGTTCGGCGTGCCGTCCGTCGTGCTGGCCGTCGCCCTGCAGATCGCGACCGGTTCGCCCGTGGGGCAGGCCGCCATCGGCGGCGCCGTCGCCGCGGCCGCGACCGGATGCGCCATGGCGCCGCTGCTCGCGCTCCTGATGCCGGCCGTGGGCGCCGACGCCCGCGATCGCGTCTACCCCGGCCAGCAGGCGGGCGATCCGACCGGCGGCCAGATGACGGTCTTCCCGGTGACCCTGCTCGCCGCAGCCCTGCCCGGCGTCGTCGGCGGTCCGTGGTGGGCGACCGCCCTCGTCGCCGCCGTCGTGGCCGCCGCCGTCCTGGGCGTGATCCCCGGGCTCGCCCTGCGCCTGCTCCGGCAGCGTGGCACCGCCCTGCTCGGCGCGATGGCCGCAGGTGACGCCGCTGTGCTGCGCCTGTCCGTCCGGGCGGATGCGAAGATGTGAAGATCGTAAGCGCTCAACGGAAGAGAACCTTCGGCATGGCCGTCATCCACCACACGTTCCTCAAGCCGACCAAGCTGGACCTGCTCACCTCCTGGCTCCCCTCCCGGCCGTGGTACCACGGCGGCGCGGGCGGGCCGGCACTGGCCAAGGCCGGCGGCTTCCGGCTGGACGATCCCGCGGGCGAGGTCGGGATCGAGTTCATGGTCGTCACGGACACCTCCGGCGGCGAGCCGATCTCCTACCTGGTGCCGCTCACCTACCGGGGCGCCCCGCTCGACGGGGCCGAGCACGCCCTCGTCGGCACCATGGAGCACGGCGTGCTGGGGCGGCGCTGGGCCTACGACGGCTGCCACGACCCGGTGCTGGTCGCCGAGCTGGTGGCCCTGATCGAGGGCCGCGTCCAGGCCCAGGACCAGAACACCAGCGACACCCCCGACCTGGACGTCACCCGCTCCTGCGCCGGGCCCGCTCCGACGGGTTTCTCCGCCGCCATCGACAACCGCGAGGGCACCGAACTGCCCGCGCCGGACGGCGCGGCCCTGCGGCTGCACCGGGTCCTGCGTCCCGCCGAGGACGGCGCGCCTGCCCTCCCGCCGGGAGCGACCGGCCACGTCGCCGGCTCCTGGAGCCTGCCGGACGGCACCCGGGCGCGGGGCCTGTTCGCCGTCCTGCGCACCGGCCCTCGTTCCTGAGCGGCGCCGCCACCGCTCTCCACGACGCGGAAGGCCGGCTGACGGCGATGCGGGGAAGCCCTTCACGTGTGAGAAACGCACATCCCCCGGTGACACCCGCGTCTAGGCGGCCCCGCGACGGGCTCCTAGGTTCGAGGCATGTTCGCCGAACGCGTTGCCGCCGTCTCCACTGCGGCGTTCCTGACCGCGGCCGTCCTGCCGTCGCCCGCTCACGCGGCGCCCGGGTATCTGTGCCTCACGGCCACAGCCGTCCAGGCGGGCGGCGCCTACTCCCTGTCCAGCACCGGCTGCTCGGGGTCGGGCAGCTACGACGTGCCCGTGCTCGTCTGGTCGGGAGAGGCCGCCGGCAGCTACGTGTGCCGACGCGTGACCTACGCGCCGCTGGAGGCCGAATTCGACGCCACGGGCTGTGTCCGCTCCTGACCCCCGGCATGGCGTGCCGGCGCACGGCGCGGTGCGGCTTCCGGACGGGCGGACGGGCGGACGAGGGGACGAGGGGACCGGGCCTCGCCCCAGGGCCAGAGGGGTCAGGCGTCGGTCGAGGTGCCGAGGGCGCTGCCCGCCAGCCACTCCTGCCACGTCTTGGCCCAGGGCGTCGGCCCGTTGCCGAACCTGAGCTTGCGTGAGGTCCCCGTGACCTCGATGATGTCGCCCCGCTGGGTGAAGTTGTAGAACCAGCGGGCGTTGGCCATGCTGGCGTTCACGCATCCGTGGCTGACGTTGCGGCGGCCCTGCGCGCCCGTCGACCACGGTGCGGCGTGGAAGAACATGCCGCTGTAGGTCATCCGGACGTTCCACTTGGTGTGATGGAGGTACTCGCCGGGCATGCCGACGGTGGCCGAGTCCATGAGGAAGTCGGCCGCCTTCTCCTGGGCGATCATGGTGCCGGAGTAGCTCTCGAAGCCCGGCTTGCCCAGGCTGACCGGGATGGTCCTGACGACCCGGCCGTTCTTGCGCACGATCGCCCGGTGGGCCTTGTTGCGGATCGTGGTGATGTGCTCCTGACCGACGGTGAACGACACGGTACGGTCCTTGGCGCCCCAGACGCTCCGCCCGATGCGCAGGCCGGCCAGGTGGGCGACCACCGTGACCCGCTCGCCGGCCGGCCAGTACTCGCGCGGCCGGAACTGCACCTCCCGGTCGCTCACCCAGCTCCAGGCGCCCTCGACCGGCTTCGACATGTGAACGGTCAGCGACCGCTCGACCGCGGCCCGGTCCTCCTGCGCGGTCACCGGCTTCGACAGCAGGAGCTGGATCGGCATGCCGACGCCGACCTTCTCGCCGTCCAGCGGCGACATGCCGGTCTCCAGCACCTGCTTCGGCTTCAGCGTGGTGAACGAGGCCTGCCTCGTGACCACCTGCCTGCCGTCGGCGCCGGTGGCCTGCGCCCGCACCGTGTACGCCGTCGACGGCTTCAACGGCCACCGGGGCCGCCACGTCCCGTCCGCGCCCAGGCTCCCGCTGACCTCGCGTCCCTTGGCGTCGGCGACGACCAGCGCGGTGACCTTGCCGTCGGCGACCCTGACGCCGATCCCGATGTCCGGCGGCACCTTCTTCGCCCCGTCGACCGGCGTGATCGCCAGCCTGGGCGGTGGGACCTGCACCTGCTGCTTCTCCGGCGGGCTGGTGGAGGGGGCCGTGGTGCATCCGGCGGCCAGGAGCAGCCCCACGGTGCAGGTGCTGATGAGAATGATGCCGCTGTTCCGCATCGCCGATGTCTCCACTTCTCCCGACATGTGGGCATATTTCCGATCAGGTAGCCCCTCTTCGGGACGAGAAGTGTTATGCCCGTCACTGAGAGTAATCATGCGGAGATTTCCGTGCAGGTGGGGGGCGCGTCAGCCCTGGGAGGCCGGCTTGAGCAGGCCGCTCTCGTACGCCGCCGCCACCGCCGCCGCCCGGTCCTTCACCCCGAGCTTGGCGAAGACGTGCAGCAGATGCGTCTTCACCGTCGCCTCCGTGATGAACAGCCGCCCGGCGATCTCCCGGTTCGTCGCCCCCCTGGCGATGAGGGCCAGCACCTCCGCCTCCCGGGGGCTCAACGTCCGGCGCGGGGTCTCACGGGCCTTCTGGGTCAGCACGCCGGCCACCGTGGGCGACAGGACCGTCTCGCCGCGGGCCGCGGCCAGCACCGCCCGGCGCAGCTCGTCGCGCGGCGTGTCCTTGAGCAGGTAGCCGGTGGCCCCCTGCTCGATCGCGGGCACCACGTCGGCGTCGTCGTCGAACGTGGTCACGACCAGCACCCGCACGCCGGGCTGCCGCTCACGCAGGTGCCGGATGACCTCGACCCCGCTCATCCCCGGCATGCGCAGGTCGAGGAGCACCACGTCGGGCTCGGTGCGCAGGGCCACCGCCAGAGCCTCGGGCCCGTCGGCCGCCTCGCCCACGACCTCGAAGTCGCCGGTGTCGAAGATCCCGCGCAGGCCGTCGCGGACGATCGGATGGTCGTCCACGATGATCAGGCGAATCGGCATGGCTCACGACCTCGCAGCGGCGGGAATGGCGGGAACGGTGGCGGAGATCCCGGTGCCCTGGCCAGGGGAGGTCTCGATCTCGAAGCTGCCGGCCAGGCGGATCACGCGCTGGCGCATCCCGATGAGCCCGAAGCCGCTCGACCGCCCGGGCTCGTGGACGAAGCCGGCCCCGTCGTCGCGGACGTCCAGGGCGACCACGTCGTCCATGTACGACAACGTCAGGACCACCCGGCCGGCCGAGGCGTGCTTGGCGACGTTCGCCAGCGCCTCCTGCGCCACCCGTAACAACGTGGTCTCCACCTCGGCGTGCAGCGGCCGGGCGTCGCCGGTCACGGACACGGCGGCGGGCACGCCGGAGATCCGCGACCACCGCTCGGCCACCTCGCCCAGGGCGGCGGCGAACCCCGGGGCGTCCTCCAGCGGCACGGGCCGCAGCGCGTGCACCGAGCGGCGCGCCTCGGTCAGGCTCTCCCTGGCCAGGGCCCGTACGGTCGCCAGCCGCTCACCGGCCCCCGGCACGTCGCCGAGGGCTTCGAGCTGGGTGAGGATCGCGGTCAGGCCCTGCGCGATGGTGTCGTGGATCTCCCTGGCCATCCGCTGGCGCTCGCCGAGCACGCCGGCCTCGCGGGCCTGCATCAGGAGCTGGGCCTGCAGGCCGGCGTTCTCCTCCGCGAGCGCGGCCAGCTCGGCGGTGGTCTGCCTGAGCCGCTCGTTCTGCTCCGAGACGGTCTGGAAGAGCAGGCCGGCCATGCAGGAGATCAGCACGCCCACGACGAAGGAGGCGAGCAACTCCACGGGGGTCCGGCCGTCGGCGGGACGGGCGGCGACGATCACGCCGACCGTCACCGCCACCCCGGCGTACGCCCACAGGCCCGGCAGCAGGGCGAAGCACTGCAGGAACGTCCCCACGCCCGTCACCGTGAACACCGTGTCGATCCTGACCAGCGCCGCGACGGCGGCGAGCAGGACGGCGAAGTAGACGATCACCACCCAGCGCCGGGTGGCCCAGCCGGGGTGCGCGGTCACGACCAGCCAGTGCCAGGCCGCCACGAACAGCGCCAGGGCCAGGACCTCCGCCCGCCACTCCCGCAGCAGGGAGAAGAGCGCGGGAAGCAGGACGAGCAGGTACGGCAGCGCCGCCAGGACCCGGTCCCAGCGTCCGAGCGTCACCACCGGTACGCCCTCAGCGCGATGCCGCCCGCCACCACCGCGATCGCGACCATGATTCCCAGCGTAGCCGCCGAGGCAGGAGCGCCCGCCCAGCCGTCGCGGATCGCCTGCACCGCCGGAGCCATCGGCATCAGGTCGCCGATCGCGCGCATGGAGCCCGACATCGTCTCGCGCGGGATGACGGCCCCGGACAGGAACACCATGGGGAAGAACAGCCCGAGCCCGATCACGGTCGCCGCCCGCCCGCTGGGCACGAGCGCGCCCACCAGGAGGCCGATGGCGCCCAGGCTCAGCGCGCCGAGCAGCCAGGCCAGGAGCACGCCGGCCAGGTTCGCGGGGGCCGCGAGCCCGTACCCCAAGGCGCCGACGAGCACGATCAGGGCCGTTCCGGCCACCGCCAGCAGCATGTGGGCGATCCACTGCGCGCCGAACAGCATGCCCGGCGCGGCCGGGGTGGCCCGCAGCCGCCGCAGCACGCCGCGCTCCCTGTACCCGGCCAGCGTGGCGGGCAGGATCACCAGGGCGGCCAGCCCGATGACGAAGGCGGCCAGCATGGGGACGGTGGCGTCCACCGTCGGCACCCCGCTGGACAGCGGCTTGTTCCCGCCGCGCAGCTTGACCCACAACATGATCAGCGGGAAGGCCAGTGCGAAGAAGGCCGACATGGGGTCGCGCAGGCCCAGCTTGAGCTCGACGGCGACGACGTTCCCGAAACCCTTCATGGTCAGTTCCTTCCGGTGAGAGCGAAGTAGGCGTCCTCGAGCGAGCCCGCGCCGGCCTGGCCGATCAGCTCGCGGGGAGTGCCCTCGGCGGTCACGCGGCCGCCGTCGATGATGGCGACGCGGTCGCAGAGCGCTTCCGCCTCGTCCATGAAGTGCGTGACCATGACGACGGTCACGCCGCGGTCGCGCATGGCGCGCACCAGACCCCAGGTGGTCCGGCGGGCGTCGGGGTCCAGGCCCGTGGTCAGCTCGTCGAGCAGGACCACCTCGGGGTTGCCCACCAGGGCCAGGGCGATGAACAGCCGCTGCTTCCAGCCGCCGGACAGCCCCGCGAACCGGCTGCCCTTCCTGCCGGTCAGGCCCCATTCGTCCATGAGCGCCCGCCAGTCGGCGGGCTCGTCGTAGAAGGAGGCGTACATGCGCAGCGCCTCGCCGACCTTGATCGCGTCAGGCAGCGCGGCCACCTGCAGTTGCGTGCCGATGCGCTGCTGGAGCGCGCGCCGGTCGCCGCCGTGCGGGTCCAGTCCCAGCACCCGCACGGTGCCGCCGTCGGGACGCCGCAGCCCCGACACGCACTCCACGATCGACGTCTTTCCCGCGCCGTTGGGGCCGGCGAGCCCGAAGATCTCGCCGCGCTCCACCGTGAGCGAGACGCCGTTCACGGCCTGACGGCCCTGGTAGCTCTTGCGCAGGTCGCTGATCTCGATGACTGTCATGCATCGAGGATCTTCGGCGCAGGCCCGTCCCGATATCCACCGATCGGTGGACCCCCGTTCGCCCGGCCGGCCGGGTCGAAGGCCCGTCGCGGCGGTGCTCGCGCTGCGAGCACCGCCTGCCCTCACCAGCGTCGAGCGGCCGCCCGCCCTCGCCAAGGCTGAGCGGCCGCGGCCTCGCCGGGCGGTGTCAGCTGTCCCTTTCCGACGGTGGATAGGCGAATTCCTGCACCCCGGCGAACGTCTGAGGCCCGGTGATCTCGTAGCCGTGGGCGGCCTCGCTCTCCAGGTGCTGAGGGCCGACGTCGAGGGTGCCGGCGGTCTCCCAGACGCCGTCGAGCCGCTGCTCGACGACGTACCGGAACTCGTTGAAGTCCTGGTCCGACGAGACGAATGTGTTGACGACGGCCAGCGAGCGCCGGCCCGCGCTCACCGCCGGTGGCAGGTCCACGCTCTGGTCCTGCCACCGGAACGCCTGCTGCACGGGCAGCGGCTGCCAGGTGCCCGCGGGGACACCGTTCACCGTGATGGCGGCACGCTGCCTGCCGATGCCGGCGTCGAGGCGGCGGATCAGCCGCACCCCGGTGTTGGCCGGATCGACGGTCACGGTGAACCGGCTCGAACCGCCGGGGCCGAACGCGCGGCCGTCGTCCACGACGAAGCGGCCCGGCTGGTGGGATGCGGCCGGCTGCGACACCCACATGCCCACCAGGAGCCCGAGCGCGGCGGCGGTGAGCGAGGCGAGAACGGCGACCGCGAACGCCCGCCACCGGCTTCGCTCCTGCCCGTTCCCCTCCGGACCGGGTTGGGCGGCCGCCTTCCGTGGCGCTCGCCCGGCCACCTTCTCCTGCGCTTGCCTGGGCGCCTTCTCCTGCGCCTGCCCGGACGCTCTCTCCTGCGCTTGCCCGGCCACCTTCCGCCGTGCCTGCTCGCCCGCTGCCGGGGTCTCCGGCTGCGGCGGCATCACGGCGGGCGGCACGCCGGGCCCCTCCGGCGTCGTTCCCGCGCCTGCCGGCGGCCCGCCCGGCATCGTCGCGTCGTACGGCTGGAAGCGGTCCGGCGTCCATACCGCGGGCGCCTCCGCCCAGGGCGGTGCGGCGGGTGCGTCCGCCTGGATCGTTGCGACCGACGCATCCGGCTGGGCCGATGCGGCCTCGGCGGGCGTGGCCGGGCGGGGCGGGGCGGCCTCGGCAGGGGTGGCCGGGCGGGGCGGGGTGGCGGTGGCGAGGGCGCTGAGCTGCGCCTGGGCTTCCGCCTGCGCCCGTGCCGCCATGGTCGCGAGCCGGGCCACCCGTACCCGCTCCCACGCCTGCTCCCACGCGGGAAGCCGCTGCTCGGGAACCCGGCACCCGCGCAGGAACGCCACCATCACCGCCTTCTTCGGAAACCGCCGGCCGGCCAGCATGTCGGCGCAGGTGGCGCGCGGCAGCCGGGTGCCGCCCGCCCGGTCGGCCCGCGCCTGCAGCTCCCGCAGCGACACGTCGGCCCGCGCGAACTGCTCCGCCAGCAGCCGCACCAACTCCTCGTGACGGGTCACCGACTCCAGGCCGCGGGGCGGCTCCGCCCCGGCGACCGCGATGTCCTCGGCCCCTTCCAGCTCCATGCCCATCGCCGCAGACCCTGCCTCTCCCGACCGGGGCCCTCCGCCCGCAAACCACCGTGCCAGTAATGGACAGTGTAGGAGCGATGACTCTGCGTACACGAGCGGTTTTTCCGCCGGTGGGGTCTCCCGCCCCCGCGCGTGGGAGACCCCCGCGAAGCAGGGCCGTGCGCGCGGGCCGTGGGCGCCGCCGCGGCGGCGGGTTCCGGCCCGGGACGCGAGACTACGGGGCGCGGGCTTCAGGCCGGCTTCATCGCGTTGTCACGCGGGGAACGCCCCGGTGGCCGGGCGGCGAAATCAGGCGAGGGTGAGCGAGTCGATCCAGCGCTCCAGCCGCCGGCCCTCCATCTCCATGAGGCCGGGGTCGCGGAAGGTGTTGGTCAGCAGCGCGACCCCCTGGTACGCGGCGAACAGCGCGACGGCCAGCTCCCGCGCGTCGGCCCGCCCCATGGCCGCGAACTGGCCCTCCACCCAGTCGAGGAGCCGCCCCATGACCTTGGCGACGGCCCGGTCGAGGCCGTCGTCGCGCTTGTCCAGCTCGGCGGCGAGGGTGCCGGTCGGGCAGCCGTACCGGGCGGTGAGGTCGCTCTCCCCGATCCACCCCTGGATGAGCGCCTTGAGCCGCTCCTGCGGCGTGCCGAGCCGTTCCAGGGCCTCGACCATGGTGCCGAGGTGGTGGCCGTGCTCCTCGATGGCCGCCTCGATGAGCTGGTCCTTGGTCTTGAAGTAGTAGTAGACGTTGCCCACGGGCACGTCGGCCGCGCGTGCGATGTCGGCCAGGGTGGTCTTCTCGACGCCCTGCTCATGGAGCACTCGTACGGCGGCGCCGGCCAGCCGCTCCCGCTTTCCCGCCCGTGTTGAGTCAGTCACCTGACTAACTATAGACAAAGCCGCCCGGTGCCCGCTATGTTCTCGGGATTGAGTCAGTCAACTAACTAACTCCTGGGAGTGAACCCATGTTCGTTGTCACCGGTGCCACCGGCCACGTCGGAGGCGAACTGGTCCGGCTGACGGCCGCGGCGGGGGAGCCGGTCACCGCGGTCTCCCTGCGGCCAGGGCCTGGGCCGCGTCCCGAGCACCTTCGCCGCCTGGGCCACCCGCAACATCGCGGCCTTCCGACGTCGGGGCCGCTCACCCGTCCGTCCACAGTCCAGCCGGCCAGGACGCTCGCGCGTCTACCCCGCCTCCAGGCGGCCGGAGCACCTGCCCATCCGTCCGACGCCCGGGTGGCCGCGACGCCCGCCAGGGCGCCCAGCCCGCCGGTGCTCAGCCGGGCATCCCGCTCGCAGGTGCTCGGCCGGGCGTCCGGCCCGCAGGTGCTCGGCAGGGCGTCCGGCTCGGTGACGTGTGATCTGGCGTTCGGCTCGGGCGCGTGCGATCGCGCGTCCAGCTCCGGCATGTCCCGTCGCACGGACGGGGCGGCGGCGTGAGCGGCGGCCCGCCGCGTGCGGTGGAGGAGTTCCTGGCCGGGCCGGCCCTGGCGACTCTGACCACGCTGCGGCCCGACGGATCCCCGCACGTGGCGCCCGTGCGCTTCACCTGGGACCGGGAGGCGGGCCTCGCCCGCGTGCTGACCGTCGCCACCTCCCGCAAGGCCCGCAACCTGGCCGGCGCCCCGGGCGGCGGCCGGGTGGCGCTCTGCCAGGTCGCGGGGTTCCGCTGGACCACCCTGGAAGGCCCGGCCACGGTGTCGCACGACCCGCGCCGGATCGCCGAGGCCGCCCGCCGCTACACCCGGCGCTACCTGTCACCGCCGCCCGGCCCGCCGGGCCGGGTCGTGATCGAGATCGCGGTGGACCGCTTCCTGCACCTGAACCTCTGAAAGGACCCTGCCATGCCCATCCAGCACGTACTCGACTCCACCATGTCCTACCGTGAGCTCGGCTCCGGCTCGCCGATCGTCTTCCTGCACGGCAACCCGACCTCCTCCCACCTGTGGCGCCACGTCATGCCCGCCGTCGGCCAGGGCCGCCGCCTGGCCCCCGACCTGATCGGGATGGGCGAGTCGGGCAAGCCCGCCATCGACTACACCTACGACGACCAGGCCCGCTACCTGGACGCCTGGTTCGACGCCCTCGACCTGGACGACGTGCTCCTCGTCGGCCACGACTGGGGCGGCGCCCTCGCCTTCGACTGGGCCGCCCGCCACCCGGAGCGGGTCCGCGGGATCGCCTTCACCGAGGCCATCGTCAAGCCGATGACCTGGGAGGAGTTCCCCGAAGGCGGCCGGCCGCTGTTCCGGGCGATCAAGACGGAGGGCGTCGGGGAGACCATGCTGCTCGACGACAACGCCTTCCTGCGCGGCCTGCCGGGCAGCGTCGTCACGCCGATGGCCGACGAGGACATCCAGGCGTACCTGCGGCCGTACCCGACGAGGGAGAGCCGGCTGCCGCTGCTGCGCTGGGCCCGCTCGATGCCGCTGGACGGCGAGCCCGCCGGCGTGGTGGCCAGGATCGAGGCGTTCGGCCGGTGGCTGGCCACCAGCGCCGAGGTGCCGAAGCTGCTGATCGGCTTCCGCCCCGGCCCCGGCTCCATGTGGACGCGCGAGACCATCGCCTGGTGCCGCGACACCATCGCCTCCCTCGAGATCGTGGAGCGCGAGGAGGTCGCGGGCCATCACACCCCGGAGGACCAGCCCCTGGTCATCGCCGAGGCCATCGCGGAATGGACGGCCAAGCACCGCTGACGGGCCTGAGTCGTACGCATGTTGGCCTACACTCGTTGTCATGGCTTTCACCGAGAGATCGGCAGCCACCCGGAACGCCATCCTCTCGGCCGCCAGGAAGCTGCTCGTCGAGCGCGGCTACGAGGCGATGACGATCCGGGCGGTCGCCTCGCTGGTCGGCGTGGACCCGTCGATGGTCATGCGCTACTACGGCAGCAAGGCCGGGCTGTTCAACGCGGCCGTGGACGTGGACCTGCGGCTCGACAGACTCGCCCAGCCGCCGCGCGAGCGGCTGGGCGAGCTGATCGTGCGGCACTTCCTGTCCCGCTGGGAAGGCGAGCAGGCCGACGACGTGCTGATCCTGCTGCTGCGCTCGGCCAGCACGAACCCGATGGCCGCCGAGCGGATGCGCGAGGTGTTCGCCACGCAGATCACCGCGCTCGTGGCCCGCCTGACGGGGGCGCCCGACGCCGAGCACCGCGCCGCGCTCACCTCCACCCAGCTCCTCGGCCTGGCACTGACCCGGTACGTGCTGCGGTTCCCGCCCATGGTGGACGCCGACGTCGACACGCTCGCCCGCGACATCGGGCCGGTGGTGCAGCACTACCTGACGGGCGGCGGGCAGCCGCTCACGCCGTGATCCGGCTGCGCTCCGCCTCGATGATCGGCTCGATCTGCAGGTCGTAGTTGCACAGCACGACCGCGACCCAGTCGATGTCGAGGTAGATGCTCCAGTTCGTCGAGCCGCCCGCGATGCCGCCGCCGTGGGAGATGCCGGGGGCGGTGGTGAAGCCGCTCCCGCCGCCGGAACCGATGAACGCGCGCGCCGAGTTGCTGCCCTTCACCCCGCCGGCGCCGCCCTTGTCCAGACGGCGCACGCCGTCGACGCGCGAGCCGTCCTCCTGCAGCATGTACGGATGCGCGATGCGCTCGCGGGCCAGCCACTCGGTCCTGGTGTGATAGGCGGAGTCCACCATGCCCGCCCGCTCGAAGACGTGCTCGCGGACGTACTCGTGGAACGGCTGCCCCGACACCGCGGCCACCAGCTCCCCGAGCACCTCGTACCCCATGCTCGAGTACTCCTTGCTCGTGCCGGGAGTGAAGCGCAGCTCCTGTGACCTGGCGCGGGCGGCGATGTCCCGGTTCCGCTCCTCGACGCTGGTGAAGACGTGCGGCTCCGGCCTGTCGTTGGTGGGGTCGGTCATCCCGGACGTGTGCGTGAGCATCTGGTGCACGGTGACGTGCTCGGCGATCTCCGCCGGGAAGCCGTCCAGGTGGTCGCCGACCTTGTCGTAGAACCTGAGCTTCCTCTGCCCGGCGAGCTGCACCACGGCCAGGCCGGTGAAGGGCTTGGAGGCCGAGGCCATGGCGTAGATGGTGTCGATCTCGTTGGGGATGCGCCTGTCCTTGTCGGCCATGCCGTACGCGCGGGCCAGCACGTGCCGGCCGCGGTGCGCCAGCAGCACCGTCCCGGAGAACTGGTCACGCTCGGCCAGATCCTTGATGGAGCGGTCGAAGGCGCCGCCCGGGCGCAGGTCGGCGGGGATCCTGCCGGAGCTGCCGGCCGCGGCCTCGGCGACACCGGAGGCGGCCAGCACGCCGCTCGCGGTCAGGGGGACGGCTCCGAGCAGGCCGAGCGCGGTCCGCCTGGACGGCCGGGGCTCGTGTCCGGTCATGGATGCCTCTTCTCCTCGGGGTCTTCGCAGGGTGGGCACGATGCAACCGCCCGCCGCGTTTCCGCCGTCTAGCGGGTGCTATTTCGCGTGTAGCGCCTCCTGTTCGACAGAGGAGAACACCATCGGACAGGAGAACACGGATGACGATTCTCGTGACCGGCGCCACGGGTACTGTCGGGCGCCGCATCGTGGGGCAGCTCGTCGAGCGGGGCGCGCGCGTACGGGCGCTGACCAGGAACCCCGGCAAGGCCGCGTTCCCCGGCGATGTCGAGGTGGCCTGCGGCGATCTGACCTCGCCCGAGACGCTGGCCCCGGCGCTGGAGGGTGTGACAGGGCTGCACCTGATCACGTTCGGGGGCGATGACTACGCGCCGCTCGAGAACGGGCGCGAGCTGGTCGAGCTGGCGGCGAAGGCGGGCGTGACGCGCGTCAGCGTGCTGAGCAGCTTCGACGAGACCTCGGTCGAGGAGGCGCTGCGAGCCGGTGACCTGGGGTGGACGCAGTTGCTGTGCGTCGAGTTCATGGCCAACGCCTTCGACTGGGCCGAATCCATCCGGGAGGAGGGCGTGGTGCGGGTCTTCGGCAACCATCCCGGCGCCGTGGTGCACGAGGCCGACATCGCCGCCGTGGCCGTGGCGGCGCTGGTCGAGGAGGGGCACGCGGGGGAGACGTACGCGCTGACCGGGCCCGAGGCGCTGACGCCGGAGGAGCGGGTGCGGCTGATCGGCGCGGCCACCGGGCGGGAGATCCGGTTCGAGGAGCTGACCGAGGAGGAGTATCGCGCCTCCATGCGGGCGGCGGGGGTGGGGGACGACCTGATCGAGTTCGGGGTCCAGCTCGGCGCCAACCCGCCGGAGGCCGCCTCCGTCGTGCTGCCGACCGTGGAACGGGTCACGGGCCGCCCCGGGCGCACGTTCGCGCAGTGGGCCGCCGAGCACGCCGCCGCATTCCGCATTTAAGAGCTAAGGAGAGGAAATATCATGACAATTCACCCGTTCCGGATCGAGATCCCGCAGCAGGACCTGGACGACCTGCGTGCCCGCCTGGCCATGACCCGCTGGCAGGACCAGCTTCCCGGCACCGGCTGGGAGCGCGGGGTCCCCGCGGGCTACCTCAGGGAGCTGGCCGAGTACTGGCGCACCGGCTACGACTGGCGCGCGCACGAGGCCAGGCTCAACGAGCTGCCGCACCACATCACCACGATCGACGGCCAGCGCCTGCACTTCGTGCACGTCCGCTCCGGCCGGGCCGACGCGCTGCCGCTCATGCTGCTGCACGGGTGGCCGGGCACGTTCGTGGAGTTCCTGGACGTCATCGAGCCGCTCTCGCGCGACTTCCACCTGGTCATCCCGTCACTGCCCGGCTTCGGCTTCTCCGCCCCGCTCTCCGCGACCGGCTGGGACGCCGCCCGCTCCGCCCGGGCGTTCACGGAACTGATGGCCAGGCTCGGCTACACCCGCTACGGCGTGCAGGGCGGGGACGCCGGCGCCTTCATCGCGCCCGAGATGGGCAAGCACGCCCCCGACCGCGTCGTCGGCATCCACCTCAACGCGGCACTCACCTTCCCGATCGGCCAGGACGGGGAGATGGACGGGCTGTCGGATGAGGAGCGGCGGCGCTGGTCGGCCATGGAGAACATGAACGACGGGTACCTCCAGACGCAGTCCAAGCGGCCGCAGACGGTGTCGTACGGGCTGCACGACTCGCCGGTGGGGCAGCTGGCGTGGATCATGGAGAAGTTCAAGGAGCTGACCGAGCCCGTGGCGGGGTTGCCGGAGGAGTCGCTCGATCGCGACCTCATGCTCACCAACGTGACCATCTACTGGCTGACGGGGACGGCGGGGTCGTCGGCGCAGTTCTACTACGAGAACATGAGCGCCGCGGATTGGGGGGACTCCGGGGGCTGGGATGCCGCTGGCGAAGCGGGTGGCTCCGGGGAGTGGGCTGCTGCCGGTGAGGCGGGTGACTGGGCCGGTGCCGGTGCCGGTGCCGGTGCCGGCGACTGGGCCGCCGCTGCCCGGGGCACCGTCCCCACGGGCGTGCTCGTGTCCAAGGCGTGCGACGTCACGATCCGCTCCTGGGCCGAACGCGACCACAACATCGTGCACTGGGCCGAATACGACAAGGGCGGGCACTTCTTCGCCGCCGAACAGCCCGCCGTCTTCGCCGAGGACGTCACGACCTTCTTCACCAAGCTCCGCTGACCCTCCTCCGCCACGGCTCCGCCGGCCTCCGGTGTCGCGCGGCCGCGCCTGAGGCGCCGCGCGGCGGCGGCTCCCGCGAGGCCGGTACGAACGGTCAGGTGGACCAGCGGACCTCCGAGGCCGGGAGATAGCGGCAGGTCGAGCCGGTGGAGACCGAGGCGCGCAGGTGGGCGGCCAGCTCAGGGTGGCGCTGGTCGAGCTGGCGGAGCGTGTTGCGGATGCGGTTGGTGACCGCCTTGCGGGCCCGCTCGGCCTCGTCCCCGAGGCGGCGAGGACGGCCGCCCAGGCCGGCGGCGGTACGCAGCTCGTCCAGCAGCGCCTGCCGCTCCGCGTCGAACTCGGCCGCGCGGCGCTCCTCGCCCAGCTCCACCGCCCGGTCGATCTCCTCGTCCAGCAGCTCCAGCCGCCTGCGGTAACGCGCCCTGGCCTCCTCGTCGAGCACGTCGTCGCCGCCCATGCTCCGCGCCGCGATCACCACCTCGCCGCCCGGCGGGTTGAGCAGCTCGACCGCCGGCACGTCGATTCCCGGCCGGGCGAGCAGGACGCGCAGGTCGGCCAGGCCCTTGGAGTCGGGCAGGTGCACGGTACGGCCGGCGAAGGTCAGGGTCCACACCTCACCGTCGAAGCGGAAGGCGGCGGCTCCGGAGCTCGGCAGGCGTACCAGCATGCCGAGCTCCGCGGCCTCCCGCTCCACCTGCTCGATCAGTGCGGAGGCGTCGTCGCCGCGGGCCAGCAGCACCTCCGCCAGGCGGGCCCGCGACTCGACCGACCAGGGCCGCGCGCCCAGGACGTCGGCCGCCCGGTAGGCCGCGGTGAAGCCGGCGACCGCGTCGTCCCAGCGTTCCTGGGCCGCGTCCAGCACGGCCGCCCAATGGGCGTACGGGCCCTCCACGGCGACGGTCGCGGTGACGCCCCACTGGCCGACGTACGGGGAGATCGCGGCCCGGGCGTGCTCGCAGAGCACCGGATCCTTCGAACGGGCGGCCGCCTGCGCCTGGAACCTCAGCCACAGCGGCGCCATCCAGCGCAGGTACTGCTCGCCCGCCGCCATGATCTGCGCCAGGTGCCGCATGGCGGCCTCGCTGCCACCGCCCCGCTGCACCGCCGTCACGGCCTGATAGAGCGGGAAGTGCTGGCTGCCCCCGCTCCGCATCTCCGCCAGCACGGTGTCGGCCACGTCGAAGCGCCCCCTGAGCAGGGCGGCCGACCAGCGTTGCATCCAGCGCAGGTCGCGCCCGCCGATGCCCGGCTGCTCGCCGAGGTCGTAGGCGGCGTCGATGTGGCCGTCCGCCTCGTCGAAGCGGCCGGTGAGCGTGGCGAACGCGGCCTCCAGCACGGCGGCCTCGTGCTGGAACAGCGCCAGCCCCGAGGACTCCGCCCGGGTGGTGAACGCGCGCTGCTCCGCCAGGCAGCGCGGGTCGCCCAGCTCCAGCAGCGCTCCGATGCGCCAGGAACGGGCGGTCAGGTCGAGCTGATCGTCACCCGTGCGCCTGGCCACCGCCGACAGCTCCTCGGTGATCGCCAGCCGCTCGGCCGTGGTGCCCGGAGCCCAGATGATGCCCAGCCTGGACAGGAGGCTGTACCCGAGCGCCTCGTCGTCCTCGCCCTGCCTGGCCAGGTCGGCGGCCACCTCGGTCAACTCGCGCGCCGCCACGTTCAGCCGATCCTCGCCCTTCACCGCCCCCGCCGACACCTCCGGACCACCACCCTTGCGTGCGCCCGCCGCCACACCCGTGCTTGTGCTGGGGGCCGCGCCCGCATTCGGGTCCACGCCTGGGCCTATGCCCGTGCCCGCGCTGAAGCTCGTGCCCGCGCCCGGGCCGAGGCTTGCGCCGGTGGCCGGATCGGGCGGTGGGGTGGTCGGCGGGGGCGGGGAGGGAGCGGCGCGACGCACCAGCTTGTGGTGGGCCTCGTGGACGAAGCCGGTCCAGCGGCCCTGACCGGTGTAGCACAGGTCGTGCAGCTTCAGGGCCGCGATCGCCAGCAGGTCGGGGGTGTCGAGGCGGCGGGTGAGTACGAGGGCCGCTTCCAGGCTGCGTACTCCCGCGGCGGTGTCGCCGGCGCGGTGCTGGGCCACGCCCAGGTCGAGCCCGATCGTGGCCCGCCGGCGCAGGTCGGAGGCGGGCGTGAGGTCCAGGGCGCGGCGGAAGTGGCCCGCGGCCTCCTCGTCCGCCATCCGCCCCTCGGCGTCCCTGGCCGCGGCCAGGAGCAGATCGGCCGCGTCGGGTACGGCGGCCAGGTAGGCGTGGTGGGCGCGGGTGGCGGGCAGCGCCGTGTCGAGCGCCACCAGGGCGGACGCGTGCAGGGCGGCCCGGCACGGCTCGTCGAGCTCGGCGTAGAGGGTCTCGCGCACCAGGTCGTGCACGAACGCGTGGCGCCCGGCGCCGTGCGGGACGACGAGCTTGGCCGACACGGCCTGGTCGAGCGCCTTGCGGACGGATCCGCGGGAAGCTGGGGCGGCGCCGCCCTGGGGCGCCGGTAGGGAGCCGCCGCCGGAAAGCGGGCGGGTGTCCGTGATGCCATTCGGCCGAGTGACGGCGAGCCCAGGTGCAGCGCCCCCGGCCGGCGCGTCGGCTGTCGCAGCAACGGCGCCACCTGGCCGGGTGCCGAGGCTCGGAACGGCGTCGCCGGCCCGGATGCCGAGGGCAGGCGCGGCGGGGCCGGGCCGGATGCCGAGGCAAGGGGCGGCGGGGCCGGGCCGGATGTCGAGGGCCGGTGACGACGCGTGGGTCAAGGCCGTGACCAGGCTGTCCTCGGTGAACTCGCGCCCCAGCACCGCCGCCATCCGCAGCACGTCCAGAACGTCGCCCGCCAGCCGCGACAGCCGCCGCCGGACCGCCGCGCCCACTCCCGGTGGGATCGTGGCCAGCGGGCTGCCGCCCTGCCACAGGCGTGCCGTCTGCTCCACGAAGAACGGGTTGCCGCCCGTGCGCTGATGGATCTCCGCGACCAGCTCGGCCCCCGGGACCAGCCCCGTCGTACGGGCCACCAGCCGCGCCACGCCTTCGAGGTCGAGCCCGGTCAGCGTCAGGGTGGTGGCCTTGGCCTCCAGGGGGAGGCTGAGCGTTCCGTCCACCTCCGCGTCGCGGTAGGTGCCGATCACGAGCAGCCGCTCGAACCAGGCGTGCCCCACCACGAACTCCAGCAGCCGCAACGACGCCGCGTCGGCCCAGTGCAGGTCTTCGAGGACGACCACCACCGGCTGCTCCCGCGAGGCGTCCACCAGCAGGCCCGTCACCGCGTCGTAGAGCTGGAACGCCTCCCCGTCGGCGCCCGCCAGGCTCTGCGGCGTGGCCCCGGGGGCGAGCTGCCTGACCACCTGCACCCACGGCCAGTAGCCCGGCGCGCCGTCGCCTTCCCAGCAGGCGCCGGTGAGCAGCCTGGCGCCCCCGCGCACGGCCTCCCGGGCGGCGCTCGCCACCAGCGTGCTCTTGCCGATGCCCGCCTCGCCCGTCACGAGGACCAGCGCTCCGTGGCTGGTCAGCGCACGCTCCACCTCGCCGCGCAGGATGGCGGCGGGTCGTTCGCGTCCGATGAGCATGGCCATGCCGGAACCCTACGCGGCCGCACCGACAATCCCCGGCCGAGACCGCGGGCGGCCCACCGGCGCCGACCGCCGGGCCGACCGGGATGTGCTGCTTCCCGATGAAGGCGGGCAGTGCGTCGTCGATCACGGAGTTCGACGCATGGATGTCCCGCGGCTGGTGGCGGCATCTGAAGAGCCGCTACGGGCTGTAAGGGGAATCTCCGCTGCGCGGCTCCTTGCCGCGCAGCGGAGACCCGGGACACGCTGTCGGGCCGCAGCGCGGCGTCCGGTGGTGCCGGACATCGACGCCGGCCGTGAGCACCAGGACGAACGCCGCGCTGCGGGGCTTACGGACGGTCCCGGGCAGGGACCGCGGGGGGAGGGGTCAGTGCTGGACGCAGCCGGACGACTCCTTCGAGCCCACCGGTACCTTGACCCCGACGCCGGCCGCCTCGACCCCGGATATGCACACCGGGACCTGGTTTCCGTTGAGGACGCTGTTCCCGTTGAGCGTGCTGATGGTGCCTTCGATGCCGCTGGGGACGTTGGCGGACGCCGGGCCGGCGACGGCGGCGAGCGCGAAGGCGCCGGCGAGGGTGACGGTGGCGATGCGGGCTGAGTGACGCATGAAGGTGCCTCTCTGTGAGTGGAGGGGGCGATGTGTTCCGTGATTGGTCTTGCCGGTGGGGATGGTTACAGAACGTAGCGGCCAGTTACGGTGCGCTGTCATAGGTGCGACCGAGGGCTGTCGAACCCGCAACCCCATCCCGTACGTCTAAGGCCCTCCGCACGCCCTGCCTGCGGAAACCGATGCCGAGCGGGGAAATTCGAGTGCGGCACGAGCGCGTCCTGGTGTTGCATGAGCCGGATGATCGACGAACCGCTGGAACGGCTCCGCGCCGCCGCCCGACGCACCCGCGAACTGGCCCTGAACCGGGCGGCCACCGGCCTGAGCCACGAGGACGCCGACGACGACGTCGGCACGATCGGCACGGACGGCGCCCTCGGGTTCGACCCCTTCCCCCTGCTCGGAGCCCTCCATGACAACGGCGTCCGGGCTGTGGTGATCGGGCAGGTGGCCGGCATCATGCACGGGTCCACCGAACTGACCGGTGACCTGGACCTGCTCTGGGACGGCGTCCCGGCGCACGCCCCGGCCCTGGCGGCGGCCTTCGCCTCCGTCGGCGCCCGGCTCGCCGACGAAGCGGGCAGGCCCGTGGCGATCCGCCCCGATTCCTTCCTCCGCCCCAAGGTGCAGTTCACCGCGCCCGGCGCCGGCGGCGACTGCTGCACCCCGGAGCTCCCCTGGGGCGACCATCGCGTCCAGGACTTCCTCGATCGCGCGATCACCGCGCTCGGCCCGGACGGCCTGGAAGTTCACTACGTCTCCCGGGAGGACCTGATCCTGATGCGCCGCGCCCTGGGTCGCCCCAAGGACCTCCGGAGAGCGGACGAGCTGGCCGCGCTGGCTCCCGGCCGCCGGAGCTGACGGCGCACCGCCGCACTCGCGCCACCGGCGCGCGCGACGGGTTCGCCCCTTGCGCGGAACGTTCCCACGCGGCAGTTCCGCTGACGAACGCATGCGGTCCGGTCGCATGAGAGGGTGAGCGGCAGGTAACCATTCGACCGACGAGTGAGGATCCCGTGCCTTCGAACCAGGCTGAAGACGCCGGCGGCGTGCGCAGCGTGCAGCGGGCGTTCGACATCCTGTCGCTGCTCACCGAGGACCGCCGGACGCTGACGATCCGCGAGGTGGTGGAGGAGACCGGGCTGGCCAAGACGACCGCCCTGCGGATGCTGCAGACGCTGGAGCACATGGGGCTGCTGTGGGCCACGCCGAAGGGTTACGCGGCGGGCCCGGCCCTGTGGCGGTGGGCCCATCTGGCCCGCAACGCCTGGGAGCTGCCGCCGGAGACCGTGCAGCTCATGCGGGAGCTCGGGGCGCGGCAGCGGGAGACCGTCAACCTCTACGTGCTGCGGGACGTGCACCGCGTGTGCATCGCGCAGCAGGAGAGCCCGCAGCCGCTGCGGCACGTGGTGCGGGTGGGCGACGAGCTGCCGCTGTGGGCGGGCGCGTCCTCCAAGGTGCTGCTCAAGGACGCGCCGGAGCGGCTGCTCGAACGGGTGGCGCGCTCCTCGCCGTACGGGGAGGGGCATGTGGCGACGCTGCGGGAGTGGGCCGCGCAGGCCGAGCGCGACGGGTACGCGGTCAGCCACGGCGAGCGCGAGCCCGGCCTGTCGGCGGTGGCCGTCCCGGTCACCGGCGGCTCGAAGGCGACCGTCGCCTCGCTCACGCTGAGCGGGCCCACCGTCCGTTTCGGCGACGAGCGCGTCGAGGAGTTCAGGGCGGACCTGGTCGAGGTGGCCAGGCGCATGTCGGAGCGCGGGTTCGAGCACCCGCTCACCTGAGCGCCCGGCGCGAGGCCCGCCTCCACGGTGAGGAACACGGCGGTGACGCGGCCGAGGAGGTGGCCGGGGGCGGCGCGCTGCACGTACGTCTGCACGGCGACCAGCACCGTCACCCCCGGCAGCCCGAACAGCACGGCGGCGGCCAGCGCGGTGCTGTTGAACAGCAGCAGGAAGCCGCGCCGACGAGCGCCTGCGCCGTGGCGATGACCCGCCTCGGCGCGAAGCGGTCCACCAGACGGCGGCTGGCGGGCGCCCCGAGCAGGAAGTCGAGCCCCGGCGCGGACAGCAGGTGACCCACCTCGGCGCTCCCGCCGAACGTGGCCACGCCGAACGGGACGAGCAGGGCGGTCAGGGCGGCGTTGGCCGGCAGGTACACACCATCGGCGAACCCGTGACGCCACCGGGGCCCGGCCGTCAGGGAGCCGGTGTCGTGGTGAGGGCCGGGGTGGTGCGCGTCATGGCGGCGCCTCGGTCAGGTCAGGGCGTCGAGTGCGCGATCGACGTCGTCCTCCGTCGTGTAGAGATGGAAGCTGGCGCGCACCCTGCCCGCCCGTACGGCCGCCCGGATCCCGGCCGCCGCCAGCCGCTCGCCGGGCGCGTCCACCGAGACGATGGCCGTGTCGGACGGTGGCAGGCCGAGGCCCGCTCGGAAGCGGTTGGCCAGGGCGACGTCGTGGTCGCGGATGTGCTCGACGCCGATCTCGTTCAGCAGCTCGATGGCGGGCGCGGCGCCGACGTACGAGAACCAGGCCGGCGACAGGTCGAACGCCCGCGCGTCACCGGCCAGCCGCAGCGGCGGCCCGTAGTAGGAGCCGCCCTCGTCGGCGCCGGCATACCAGTTCGCGGCCAGCGGGCGCATGCGCTCGCGCAGCCGCGGCGACAGGTAGGCGAACGCCGCTCCGCGCGGCGCCATCAGCCACTTGTACGCCGCGCAGGCCAGCGCGTCCACGCCCGCGACGTCGACGGGCAGCCAGCCGCACGCCTGCGAGGCGTCGGCGATGACCAGCGCGTCATGGTCCCGGGCGGCGGCGACGATGTCCGCGAGCGGCGTCACGTACCCGGTGGCCGACTGCACCAGGCTGAACGCCACGGCGGCGGTGTCATGGGTGATCGCCTCGGCCAGCCGGTCCGCGGGCACCGTCTCGACCTCGGCCGCCACCGCCCAGGGGAACAGGTTGCTGGTGAACTCGATCTCCGGCACCACGACCTTGGCGCCGGGCGGCAGCGCGGTGGCCACCACGGACATGATCTGCGACACCGTCGAGCTCACGCTCACCTCGGCGGCCGGGGCCCCGACGAGGCGGGCGAACGCGGCCCGGGCACGCCCGACGGAGGCGTCCCACGGCTTCCAGTCGGTGCGGCCGTGGCGCCAGTCGGTGAGCACGGCCTGGAGCTCGTCGAAGGCGCGGCGCGGGGGGAGGCCGTAGGAGGCGGTGTTCAGCCAGCCCGGGTCGGCGTTCCAGAGCTTGGCGGCCGTGGCGATGTCCATGGCCTTCAGCCTAGAGGGCCGCAGCTGGAAATCTACAATGTAAAGGCGTCCGCTACGATGAAACCTCGGCAGGCAGCGAGCTGCCGCAGCATGAACCTCAGCGGGCGGAGCGCTGCCACAGCGCGTTCCAGCCGCCGTGCCCCAGCCAGGCGACCGGGACGTTGAGCCCCTCACCGGCGACGCGCGCCCAGAACGCGTCCAGGTCCGCGCCGAGCTCCACGGCCCCTGCAAGCGCGCGCTGCCACGGCCCGGACGGGTCCTCGAGGTCCGAACGGGGAAAACCGGGCACGCTCGTCTTGCCCGGCTCGCTCACCGCCACGGTAGGCAGGCGGGGATCCGGCGGCCAGGACGTGACCGCGACGACCAGCGAGCACAGCACCGCAGTGTCGGCGCGGCGGGTCACCTGCTGGGCGAGCACGGGATCCCCGGTGCGCGCCAGGCGGCCGATGGCGGCGCGGATCCTGCGGGCGACCAGCTCCATCGAGCGAGCGGGCGCGACGGCCTCGTAGCGGGCGAGCTTCCGGAGCGAGCCGGGCAGGGGAGCGTCGAGCAGGAGAAGTGCGAGCTGCGGACGGCCTCCGGACTCGGCCGAGTCAGGGCGTTTCCCGGGCCCGGTCGCGTCAGGGCCTTCCCCGGGTTCGGCCGGGTAGGGGTGCTGGGCGGCGGGGAGTGCGGCGAGGGCCCGTTCGAGCGGGCGCACCCCGGTGGCCCGCCACAGAGCCGCCAGGCCCACCGACGGCAGTTCGTCCCGGCAGCGGCGCTCGACGCGGTCGGCGGGAAGGCGGCGCAACGCGGTCACGGGCTCGGTGTCCGGGAGCACGTCCCGAGCCTGGCCGGGACCGGCATGCGCGTCAGCCCCGGCGCCGCCGCCCCTGGCCATGGCCCCGTTGCGGGCAGCAGTACCGGCAGCAGCACCTGCACCTGTACCTGCGTCGGCTGCGGTGGCGGGTGGCGTGGCCGGGCGGAGGGCGTACAGGGACCGCAGGGTGTGCAGGGCGTCGGACGTGTCCTGGGCCGCCAGGGCGTCGGCCGCGAGCCGCGCCAAGGGCCCGCTGACCTCCTGGAACGTGCGGTCCGCGCGGCGCCGGCCGGCCGGCCGGGGCTCGGGGAGGTGCTCGCGGGCCGGCGGCCCGGCCGGCTCGTCAGGAGCGGACGGGGGAAGGGCAGCGGCCCAGGCGAGGATCCGCCGGCGCAGGTCAGGATCGGGGTCGGCGTTGAACCGGGCACGGATCTCGCTGGCGCGCCAGCCGCGGGCGTGCCGTTCGAGCTCGATGTTGGCGACGATCCGGCCGCTCTCGTCGCGCAGCGCCACCAGGGCCGACCTGCCCTGCTCGGCGGCTTCGACATAGGGGAGGGAGGCGATGCAGTTGCCCATGTACGTGGCCCACTGGGCGAGCATGCGCGCGTTGCGGGCGAACTCCAGGCGTGCCTGGGTGCCGGGCAGGAGGGTGCCGTCGAGCGCGAGCAGCGGTTCGGGGGTGTGGAAGGCGGTGGTGAGCCGCTGGGTGATGCCCAGGCCGGCGAGGAGCCGGTCGGTGAGGTCCGGCCAGGTGCGGCACTGCCGGGAGGGTCGTCCGCCGAACGAGACGAGCTGCGCCGCTCCCGCCAGGGCCGAGGGGATGGAGCCGAGCGAGGGGACGAGCTGTTGCTCGTCGTCCGGGACGGGGGTGCAGTCGACGTAGGGGTAGCCGGGGCCGTATTCCACATCGGCCTGGTCGTGGCCGTTGAGCTGGGCGAGCGCGTCGGCGAGCTCGGCGTACCAGAGCAGGTCGCCCACCGTCTCCTCCTCGGCCGGTGCTGTGCCGGGGCGGCTCTCCAGGCGTTCCATGAGCGGGGGGCGGCCGCCGGCGACCGGCGGCTGGGCCCAGTGGGCGGGGTCGCGGTGGCTGAGATGGCCGACGCTGTCGCGCCAGTCGCGCAGGTTCCCCAGCGACCAGCCGCCGAGCTGATCCTGGTACTCGAGGAGGCGATCGGTGACGACGTCCATGACGATGTCGGCGTACTCGGCCGCTCTGGCCAGGCGCTGCCGGACGTACGGCTCGGAGGGGTTGCCGAGCTGGGCGGCCAGGTCCCTGACGTAGCAGCCGGGGCGGGCGGGGAGCCCGGCGAGGCCGGGGACGCGGCGGGCGGCGTCGCGGGCCTCCTCGGGGCCGATGGCACGGGCGCCGGCGGTGAGCAGGGCGGTGGAGCGGTTCATGCCCTGGACGACGCCATGGTCGCCCACGTTGACGGCGGTACGCAGCAAGGCTGTGGCGGCCAGGGCGTCGTCCAGGATGCGGCGCATGAACACGGTCACCTGCCAGGCTTGGGGCTGCCAGCGGGCGGCTTCGGCGATCGACGGGTCGTGGCCGAGCTCGCGGCGGATCTGCTTGATCAGCTGCGCGTCGTCGTAGGCCCGGTAGCGGGTGGTGAGCTCTTCGAGCCTGCTCTGCCTGCCCTGGGTGGCGCGTCGCCGCTGCCTGAGCCGGAGCTGTTCCTGGTGGGCCGAGACCTGCTGCCACAGGTCGAGGAGGAGGTCGAGGCGCCGCTTGCGGGGGTAGGGGGCGAGGACCTGTTCGAGGTGGGCCGCCATGGTGGAGGCGGCGGCCCGCGGGGTCGGGTCGAGCGCGGGGGCGTCCACGGTCAGGAGGTGGACGAGCTGTTCGGCGCCCAGCACGCCGCTGGCGGCGGAGGCGAGCTGGAGCGCGGTCCAGCGGCCTTCGGCGATGGTCCGGCTCGCGGCGGCGGCCAGCGGTCTGGTGGCCTCCGTGCCGAACAGCGCGACCAGGACGCCCGCCCGATCGCCCAGGCGGTGCAGGCTGTCCAGGCCGAGGAGGCGCAGGGCGGCCAGTACGGCGTCTCGCCGGTCGCCGCGTGCGCCGTGGAGGCGGGCGGAGAGGAAGCCGGGGGAGAGCGCGATGCCGGCCCCGGCCGCCGTCACACCGTCGTCGCCGCTCTGGAGGAGCCGGGCCAGGGCCGTCACGGCGGGGCCGGGGTCGGCGCCCGCGGGGCCGACGGCGACGGGCGCCCCGCCGCCACCTCCATCGCCTCCTCCATCGCCTCTTCCATCGCCTCTTCCATCGCCATCGCCACCGTCACCGGCAGCGGGCCCGGGGAGGTGCTCGTCCGTCACCGGCCGCCCAACGGCGTCCCGTACCTGCTGATCCCGTCCCGTCACCACGCCGAAGGCCATCCGCACCACACGCACATGATTCGGGCAACAGCAGGTGCCAGGCAACCGGTATTCGCCGCCACCGGGAGCGCTGGACCTGCCGGCGTCCGCGGATCGGATCCGCGCCGTCTACCGTTGCGGAGCCGGGGGCGGTTCGGTGGCGGCGCGGCGGGCGCCGAGCACCTCGTGCAGCTCGGCCGAGCAGCGGGCCAGGTCGGCGGCGTAGGCGTGCTGGCCGAGCGTGCGCGGGCGGGGCACCTCCACGTCCACGACGGTGAGGATGCGGCCGGGGCGCGGGGTGAGGACGACGACCCGGTCGGCCAGCAGCACGGCCTCCTCGATCGAGTGGGTGACGAGGACGACCGTGGCGGCGTGCTCCATGTGGATGTGCTGCAGCTCGATCGACAGCTCCTCGCGGGTGAGCGCGTCGAGGGCGGAGAACGGCTCGTCCATGAGCAGCACGCGGGGCCGCTGGATGAGCGCCCGGCACAGCGCGACCCGCTGCTGCATGCCGCCGGACAGCTCGTGCGGCAGCCGCCGGTGGAAGGCTTCCAGCCCGACCATCTCCAGCAGGCGGTGCGCGTGCGTGCGGTGCTCCTGGCGCGGCCAGCCGAAGATCTCGACGGGCAGCAGCACGTTGTCGAGCACGCTGCGCCAGGGCAGCAGGGCGGGCCGCTGGAACATGATGGCGACGTCGCGGCGCGGTCTCACGACGGGCTCGCCGCCGACGCGTACCTCTCCCGAGGTGGCCCTGAGCAGGCCGGCGATGAGGCGCAGGAGGGTGGACTTGCCGCAGCCGGAGCGGCCCACGACGGCGGTGAACTCGCCGTCGGCCACGTCGAGGTCGAGCTCGCGCAGCGCTTCCACGGCGCCTCGGCGTCCGCCGAACACCTGGGAAACGCCGCGTAGCCGGATCACCTGGCGACCTCCTGATCCCGATGGTATGCCGAGTCGCAACCTCGCGGGTCCGGGCATATTGACCGCTGCCCAGGGTCCGTCATGATCTGGGGCATGAGGCGACTGCCGCGCGTCATCACGATCACCGTTCTGGTTGCGACGTTCTCCCTCCCTGCCGCCTGCGGCTCGGGGGAGCGGGAGCCGTCGCCGGCCCGGCCGGCGGCCGATCGGGTCACCTGGGTGACCGGGTTCGGCGCGTTCGGCCGCGAGGCCTATGTCTATGTCGCGCAGGAGAAGGGCTTCTTCGAACAGGCCGGGATCGAGGTGACCGTGCAGCCCGGTCAGGGCAGCGGCGAGAACCTGGCCGCGGTGCTCGGCGGCCGGGCGCAGTTCGCCGCCGTCGACTTCACGGCCACGCTGATGGCCGCCGCCGGGGGCAAGGCGGAGGGCGCGGTCGCGGTGGCGGCGCTGCACCAGCGCACGCTGGCCGCGCTGATGGCGCTGGACGGCAGCGGGATCAGCCGGCCGAAGGATCTGGAGGGCAAGACCGTCGGCGACACCGCGTCGTCGGTGATCAGCATGATGTTCCCCAGCTACGCCCGGCTGACCGGGGTGGACGCGTCGAAGGTGAAGTGGGTCAGCCTGCAGCCGGCCCAGCTCGCCGCGAACCTGGCCTCCGGGCAGGTGGACGCGATCGGCCAGTACGTGGTCGGCCAGCCCACCGTGCGCAACGCCGCCAAGGGCAAGGAGATCAAGGTCCTGCCGTTCGGGGACGTCATCACCGACCTGTACGGCTCGGCCGTGACCACCTCCGCCACGGTCGCGTCCGGTCAGCCGGACCTGGTCAGGCGGTTCACCGGCGCGCTGCTCAAGGGCCTGGCGTACGCGGTGGAGCACCCGCAGGAGGCGGCGCGGATCCTGGTCGGCAAGCAGCCCGCGCAGAACGCCGAGGTGGCCGCCGCCGAGCTGG
Organism: Nonomuraea sp. GTA35; assembly: GCF_041950525.1. Taxonomy (NCBI): domain Bacteria; kingdom Bacillati; phylum Actinomycetota; class Actinomycetes; order Streptosporangiales; family Streptosporangiaceae; genus Nonomuraea; species Nonomuraea sp. GTA35. The sequence continues at coordinate 1,099,226 of NZ_JBGNUV010000001.1, forward strand.
CCCTGATGGCCTCCTACGTGCGCCCGGCCGACGGCACGCCGATGGGGGCGATGACCAGGGAGCGCGTGGAGCGCGCGATCACCGTGCTGCGCACGGCCGGCGCGTTCGACGAGGAGCTGGCGCCGGAGTCGGTGGTCTCGTTCGACCTGCTGCCCAAGGGCTGAGCCGGGTGGAGCGCGGCCGGGACGCGGTGGTCGCGGCGGGCTGGTCCACGCTGGGCGTGGTCGTCGCGGTCGGCGCGTGGGCGCTGGTGGCGTCGGCGTTCGCGATCCCGGAGATCGTCCTGCCGTCGCCGGCCGGCGTGGTGGCGGCGTTCCTGCGGATTCCCGGTTACCTGCTGGAGCAGGCCGGCATCACGCTGGGCGAGACGGTGCTCGGGTTCGTGCTGTCGGTGGTGTGCGGGCTGGTGATCGGGATGGCGATCGCGGCGTTCCGGGTGGCGGAGCTGATGTTCTATCCGCTGCTGGTGGCCTTCAACGCGGTCCCGAAGGTGGCGCTGGCGCCGCTGCTGGTGGTGTGGATGGGGTTCGGGCAGCAGCCGAAGGTGGTGATGGCGCTGCTGGTGTGCTTCTTCCCGGTCGTGCTGTCGGTGGCGGGCGGGCTGGCCTCGACGCCGCCGGAGCTGGTGGAGCTGGCCAGGTCGCTGGACACGCCGCGGTGGCAGACGTTCGTGAAGATCCGGTTCCCCGGCGCGTTGCCGCAGGTCTTCGTGGGGTTGAAGGTGGCGATGCCGCTGGCCTCGGTGGGTGCGGTGATCGGGGAGTTCAGCGCGGGGGATGCGGGGCTGGGGTTCGTGATCGTGCAGGCGGGTGGGAGCTCGGACACGGCGCTGGCGTTCGCCGCCATCGGGTTGCTCGGCATCATGAGCGTCGCGTTGTTCTACGCGCTGGTGCTGGTGGAGCGGCTGCTGCTGCCCTGGGTGCGGGAGACCGCGGCCGTCCGCTGAGCCAGGCAAAAAGCCGTTCACCACGACAAACGCCGATAAGTTATATCTAATCCCCTATTGACATGACTAATCGTCACGACGAGTATTTTGTCATGTCAGAACGCGACCTCTTGCTTCATGTGCGGATCCGCAGGGCGCTGGAGGCGCGTATCCGAACCGGCCAGTGGGGGCCGGGAACCCGGATCCCCACCGAGGTCGAGCTCTGCCAGGAGTTCGAGGTCTCGCGCATCACCGTGCAGCGGGCCCTGCGCGACCTCGCCGACGCCGGGCTCATCGTCCGCTTCCGCAGGCGCGGCAGCTTCGTGGCCCAGGCCGTGGGGCAGCACAACCTGCTGCGTTTCACCGGCCTGCTGATCCAGGGGCCGGAGACGCACGGCGACCACCGGGTGGTCTCGGCCGAGGTGCTGCCCGCGCGGGCGGCGCGCCTGCGGCTGCCGGGCGTGCCCGACGAGGAGGCGGTCGTCCAGATGGAGCGCCACAAGCTCGGCGCGGACGGCAAGGTGAGCAACACCGAGCTGCACGTGCTGCCCTTCCGGCTCGCCCCCGACCTGCTCGACCAGGACTTAGCGCCCCTGACGAGCCACGCCTACCTGCGCGACCGCGGGGTCGAGCTGGTACGCGCCAGGCTCTACGTGGAGCCGTACGCGCTCGGCGAGCACGAGGCGGAGCTGTTCGGGCTGCCCGCGGGCACGCCCGTCTTCCGCTGGACCCGCGAGACGTGGACCCGCCGCGGCGAGATCGCCGAGCTCCTGGAGGAGATCGTCCCGCCCGGGAACGAGCGCTTCTACGTGGAGACCGACCTGAGCGGCTCCCCCGACCACACCTGAGTCAACCCCACCCCGATCGGACCACCCACCCGTCGCGCCCGCCGGCGCCACGGTCCCCAGCCATGCCCGAAAAGGAGCGGAACATGACCTCTGTCGCCGTCGTCGGCACCGGCGCCGTCGGCTCGATGGCCCTGTGGCGGCTGGCCGAGCGCGGCATCCCGGCCGTCGGCTTCGACGCCTACGCGCCCGGCCACGACCGCGGCGCCGCCGGTGGCGAGTCGCGGATCTTCCGCACCGCGTACAAGGAGGGTCCCCAATACGTGCCGCTGCTGCGCGAGGCCCGCGACCTGTGGGCCGAGCTGGAGCGCGGCGCGGGCCGCCGCCTGCTGACCCGGGTCGGCGGCATCACGGTCGGCCCGCGCGAGCACCCCGCGGTGGTGGCCGTGCTGGCCGCCGCCCGCGCCCACGACCTGCCCGTGCGGGTGCTGACCGGAAGGGAGGCGGCCGAGCGGGCGCCCGAGCACCCGCTGCGCGACGGCGAGGTCATGGTGGCCGACCCCGACGTCGGCTACCTGCGGCCCGAGCCCGCCGTCGTCGCCGCCGCGGCCGCCGCCGAACGCGCCGGTGCCCGCGTCCTGCGCTACACCCCCGTCCAGCAGGTACGCCAGGACACCACCGGCGTGACCGTCGTGACGCAGGACGGCGGCGAGCACCGCTTCACCCACGCCGTCCTGGCCCCGGGCCCCTGGGCGAGCCGGCTGCTGCCGGACCTGCCCATCGCCGCCAGGGCCATCACCTCCACCTGGTTCCCGCGCCGCGACGAGACCCTGTTCGACCCGGGGCGCTGCCCGATCGCCATCCGCGTCGGCGAGCCCGCCTACTCCTGCTTCCCCTCGCTGGACGGCGCAGGCGTCAAGGTCAACCTGCACGTCCCGTGGCGGGACATCGACTCGCCCGGCGCGCTGGAACGCTCCGCCCCGCCCGCGTACGTCAGGCAGGTCGCCGGCGCCGTCGCCGCCACCCTGCCAGGCCTGCGGCCCGACCCGATCCGCGTGGCCACCTTCGCCGACGCCTTCACCCCCGACGGTCACGGCCTGCTCGGCACGCGCGGCCGCACCGTGATCGCCGCCGCGTTCAGCGGGCACGGCTTCAAGCTGGCCCCCGTCTTCGGCGACATCGTCGCCGACCTGGTCGAGACCGGCACCACCACGCGCCACATCGACCACCTCACCCCGAATCGCCCCCTTCGGAGGTCGCCATGAACCCCAGACCGCTCTGGCTCGCCATCGCAGCCCTGGCCCTCACCTCCTGCGGCGCCCCCACCCCGTCGGCCGCGCCGGACACGCTGGTCATCGCCGGGTACGGCGGCTCGTACGAGGAAGCGTTCAAGCAGTCGGTCATCCCCGCCTTCGAGCGGACCTGCTCCTGCAAGGTCACCTACATCGCCGGCAGCTCCACCGACACCGTCGCCAAGCTCAAGGCCCAGCAGGCCGCCCCGCAGATCGACGTCGCCCTCATCGACGACGGCGTGCAGAACCAGGCCGTCGAGGCCGGCCTGCTCGCCCCGCTCGACCCCAAGACCGTCACGAACCTGGCCGACGTCATCGACCTCGCCCGCCTGCCCGGCGACGTCGGCGTCGGCTTCTCGCTCAACGCCACCGGCATCGCCTACAACACCGACTACTACGCCGAGCACGGCCTGCCCGCCCCCACCCGGCTCGCCGACCTGGCCGACGCCGAGCTCAAGGGCAAACTCGTGATGCCGTCCATCACGCAGACGTACGGGCTGGGCGCGCTGCTCATCGCGGCCAAGGTCGGCGGCGGCTCCGAGCACCGCATCGACCCCGGCTTCGCGGGCGTCAAGCAGATCGCCGCGAACGCCGTCACGTTCGACACCACCGCGGACGTGTCCAACTACTTCCTGCAAGGGCAGGCCGTGGCCAGCGTCTGGGGCAACTCCCGGGTGCAGATGCTCGCCAAGAAGGGCTTCCCGATCAAGTTCGTCTACCCCGAAGAGGGCGCGCTGCCGCTGATCGCCACCGTCAACGTGGTGAACAAGGCGCCGCACCCCGGCCTGGCCCAGCAGTTCGTCAACGCGCTGCTGGAGCCGTCGGCCCAGCAGGCCATGGCCGAGTCCAACTACAACGGCCCGACCGTCAAGGGCGTCCAGCTCGCCCCCGACCTGGCGGCCAAGGTCGTCGGCCAGGACCGGGCCGCCGAGCTGCGCAAACTCGACTGGGCAGCGATCAACAAGAGCCGTTCCGCCTGGACGGACCGCTGGAACAAGGAGATCGAGACCTCATGACAAGGCTGCTCGCCGCGGCGCTGGCCCTCATCGGGCTGACGGCCTGCGCCCCGCCCAGCCCCACCGCGTCGGCCGGCAAGCTCGTGGTGGCCGGGTACGGCGGCTCGTACCAGCAGGCCTTCGAGCAGGCCGTGCTGCCCGACTTCGAGCGGACGTGCGGCTGCCAGGTCACCTACATCGCCGGCAGCTCCACCGACACCGTCGCCAAGCTCAAGGCGCAGAAGGACGCGCCGCAGATCGACGTCGCGCTCATCGACGACGGGCCGCAGGCGCAGGCCGCCGCGGCCGGGCTGCTGGCCGGGCTCGACCCGGCCGCCGTCACCCGGCTGGCCAAGGTGGAGAAGGTCGCCCGGCTGCCCGGGGACGTCGGCGTCGGGTTCGCGATGACCGCGACCGGGCTGGCGTACAACAGCAAGTGGTACGCCGACAACGGCCTGCCCGCCCCCAAGAAGCTGTCCGACCTGGCCGACCCCAAGCTCAAGGGCAAGGTGGTGCTGCCGTCGATCAGCAACACCTACGGCGTGGGCGCGCTCATGCTGGCCGCCCGCGAGGGCGACGGCACGGTCGAGTCGGGCTTCGCGGGCATCAAGAAGGTCGCCGCCAACGCCTTCACCTTCGACACCACGGCCGACGTGTCCAACTACTTCCTGCAGGGGCAGGCGGTCGCCTCGGTGTGGGGCGGCTCGCGGGTGGAGACGCTCGCCGACAAGAACTTCCCGATCAAGTTCGCCTACCCGGAGGAGGGCGCCATCCCGCTGCTCGCCACCGCGAACGTCGTCAAGAACGCGCCGCACCCCGACCTGGCGCAGAAGTTCGTCAACGCCCTGCTGGAGCCGGCCATCCAGCAGAAACTCGCCGCCGAGGGGTACGACGGGCCGACCGTCACCGACGCCACCCTCGACGCCGCGCTCGCCACGCGGGTCGTCGGGCCCGACCGGGCGGCCGGCATGACGCCGCTGGACTGGAAGGACGTCAACGGCAACCGCGCCGCCTGGACCGACCGCTGGACCAAGGAGGTCGAACAGTGACCAGCACGACACAGGCCCCCGCCGGGACGGCGGTGCGGCGCGGGCGGCTGCGCCTGAACGGCGTGCGCAAGGTGCTGGGCGGCAAGGAGGTCGTCTCCGCCGTGGACCTGGAGACCGAGCCCGGCGAGTTCCTCACCCTGCTCGGCCCGTCCGGCTGCGGCAAGACGACCACCCTGAACATGATCGCCGGGCACCTGACCGCCGACGGCGGGCTCATCGAGGTGGACGGCCGCGACATCACCGCCGTCCCCCCGCACCGCCGCTCCATGGGCATGGTCTTCCAGTCCTACGCCCTGTTCCCGCACCTGACGATCGCCGACAACGTGGCCTTCGGGCTGCGCATGCGCAAGGTCGGCGCCGCCGAGCGCAGGCGCCGGGTCGCCGACATGCTGGAGCTGGTCGGCCTCGACGGCATGGCCGAGCGGCACCCCCGCCAGCTCTCCGGCGGCCAGCAGCAGCGCGCCGCCCTGGCCAGGGCGCTGGTCGTCCAGCCCGACCTGCTGCTGCTCGACGAGCCGTTCTCCAACCTGGACGCCCAGCTCCGGGTACGGCTGCGCGACGAGGTCGCCGCGCTGCAGCGCCGCATCGGCACCACCGCCATCCTCGTCACCCACGACCAGGAGGAGGCGCTGGCCGTCTCCGACCGGATCGCGGTCATGGCCGACGGCGTCATCCACCAGCTCGACCGGCCCCAGGAGATCTACCTGCGGCCCGCCACCGACTTCGTGGCCCAGTTCATCGGCGAGGTCAACGCCCTCGACGGCACCGCGCTCGACGGCGGCGCCTGCGAGGTCGCCGGGCAGAGCGTGACGGCCACCCCGGTCGGCGAGCCGCCCGCCAAGGGCGCCGCCGTGCGCGTGTACGTGCGGCCCGAGGTCGTCCGCGTGAGCCACGAGGCCGGCCACGGCGGGGAGGGGCTGCGCGGCACCGTCCGCGAGACCCGCTTCCTCGGCTCGCGCATCCGCTGCGTGGTCGCCACCCCGGCCGGCGAGGTGACGGCGGCGCTGCCGTACGACGCCCGGGTGCCGCGGGAAGGGGAGGAGGTGACCTGCTCATGGCGGCCGTCGGACGCCTCGCTGGCGGCGCGCGGCTGAGCCGCCCGCGCTGGCGCACGGGCCTGCTGCTCGCGCTGCCCGCCATCCTCATCTTCGCGCTGCTGTTCGTGGCGCCGCTGTTCACGCTGGTCGCCAACAGTTTCAGGACGCAGACCGGCGCGTTCACGCTCGGCAACTACGCGCGTTTCCTCGGCGACCCCTTCTACCGGGACGTGTTGTGGAACACGCTCAAGGTCGCCGCCCTCACCACCGCAGGCTGCCTGCTCGTCGGCTACCCGTTCGCGCTCTACCTGCGCGGCCGCTCCGCGCGGGTGCGCAACTGGCTGGCGCTGCTCCTGCTGTCGCCGCTGCTCATCAGCATGGTCATCCGCGCGTACGGCTGGCTGGTCGTGCTCGGCCCCAACGGACCCATCGCCGCCGTCATCCAGTGGCTCGGGCTCACGCCGCCGCAGCTGCTCTACAACGACACGGCCGTGCTGATCGGCATGGTGCACGTCATGCTCGCGTACATGGTGCTGCCGCTGATGGGCAGCCTGGACCGGATCGACCCGACCCTCGTGCCGGCCGCCAAGGGCCTCGGCGCGCCCGGCTGGACCTGCTTCTGGCGGATCACGCTGCCGCTGTCCGCGCCCGGCATGCTGGCAGGGGCGATGATCGTGTTCAGCCTGACCGCCTCCAGCTTCGTCACGCCGGCCATCCTGGGCGGGCCGAAGGTGAAGCTCATGCCGTACTTCGTCTACACGCAGGCCACCACCACGCTCGACTGGCCGTACGCGGCCGCGATCGGGTTCGTGCTGGTGATCGTCACGACCGGGCTGCTGCTCGGCTACTCGCGGCTGCTGCGGCGGGGCAACGGGGAGGCGGTGTTCGGATGAGCCGGCTGACCCGGGTGCTCGGCGCGGCCTTCGCGACGCTGGTCGGGCTGTTCCTCATCGCGCCCGTCGCCGTCACCGTCGCCTCCTCGCTGACCGCCACCTCGTACGTGACGTTCCCGCCGCAGGGCATCACGCTGCGCTGGTACGCCGAGGTGTTCGCCAAACCGGAGTTCCTGTCGTCGTTCGCGCTCAGCGCCGGGGTGGCGCTGGCCGCGGCGGCCGTCTCCGCCGTGGTGGGGCTGGCCGGCGGGCTGGCCATCCACCGCTACCGCTTCCCCGGCCGGGCCGCGCTGGAGGCGGTGCTGTCCAGCGCGTTCGCGGTGCCCACGATCGTGCTCGGTATCGGGCTGCTGCAGTGGTTCGCGCAGATGGGGCTGGCCTCCAGCCCGTTCACGCTGCTGCTGGCCCACCTCGTGCTGACTGTCCCGTACGCGGTGCGGCTCGTCCTGGCCGGGCTGGCGGGCCTGGACCGGTCGGCGGAGAAGGCCGCCGCCGGGCTGGGCGCCCCGCCGTTCCTGGTGTTCTGGCACGTCACGCTGCCGGCCGTGCGCGGGGCGCTGATCGGGGGCGCGTTCTTCGCCTTCATCACCTCCTTCGACGACCTGACGGTGGCGCTGTTCGTGGTCACCACCGACCTGCAGACGCTGCCCGTACGGATCTTCAACTACATGCAGTACGACTACGACCCGACCGTCACCGCCATCGGCACCCTCATGGTGCTGTTCGCCGTGGTCGCCGTGGTCGTCATCGAACGTTTCGTCGGCGTCGCCAAGCTGTTCGGCGCCGACACCCAGGAAAGGAGCTAGCGTGCGAGTCGTCGTCATCGGCGCGGGAGTGGTCGGAGCCGCGGTCGCGGCCGGCCTGACCCGGCGCGGCGCCCAGGTCACGGTGCTGGAGGCGCGTACCCCGGGGGCGGGCACGAGCTCCACCTCCGTCGCGTGGATCAACGCCAACAACAAGACGCCCCAGGCGTACTTCGACCTCAACCACGCCGCCGTCTGGGCTCATCACCAGCTGCCCGGCGACCACTTCTTCCCCACGGGCAACCTCGAGTGCGCCGTCACCGACGAGCACCAGGAGCTGCTCGAGGCCCGCGTCACGCGGCTGCTCGGCATGGGCTACCCGGTCGAACGCGTCACCGCCCGGCGCGCTCTCGCCCTGGAGCCCGACCTCGTGCCGCCGCCCCCCGGCACCGAGTACGTGTTCTTCCCCGGCGAGGCGTACGTCCAGCCGCTGCGCCTGCTCGGGCGCCTGCTCGGAGAGGCCCGCGACGGCGGAGCCACCCTGGAGTGCGGCGCGGAGGTCACCGCGATCGAGGCGACCGCGTCGGGGGCGAAGGTGACGGTGGCCGACGGGCGCACGTTCGCCGGCGACGCGGTCGTCACCTGCACCGGCCGCTGGACCCAGCACGTCGCCGCCATGGCCGGGCTGACGGTGCCGATGCTGGACCCGGCCGTGTCCGGCACGGTCACCAACGGGTTCCTGGTCACGACCTCGCCGGTGCCCGCCCGGCTGTCACGCGTCCTGACCACGGCCGCGCTCAACCTGCGGCCCGACGGGGGCGGCCGGCTGCTGCTGCAGTCCCTGCCCCTGGACGGGCTGGCCGACCCCGCCGCGCCGGTGCCCGAGCCGGTCCTCGCCGAGATCATGGCGCTGCTGCCCGGCGTGCTGCGCGCCACCGAGGGGGCCGTGGTCGAGCGGGCCGTGGTGGGGCAGCGGGCGATGCCCGGGGACGGGCTCACCGTGGCGGGGTTCGCCGACGCGGAGCGGCGGGTGTACACGGTGGCCACGCACAGCGGGGTCACGCTGGCGCCGCTGCTGATGGCGGAGGTCGCGGGGGAGGTGTTCGGTGAGGAGTCGGCGCTGCTGGCGCCGTTCCGGCCGGGCCGCTTCACCGACGGCACGGCCGGGCCCGCCCCGGCCGCGGCGCGCCGTCCCGGCCAGCAGTGACGTGACGCGGGCGCGGCGGGTTCCGTCGCGGCATGGGCGGGTACGCGTACCTCCTGTCGTGAGGAAAGGCCTGGTGCGCAGATGCTCGGAAGGCTGGTCGACCTGGGCGGCTTCGGACTCGAGGCCGCCCCCGCACTCATCCGCAACGGGCTGCTGGGCCCGGTGCACCCCACCGCACTCGCCCGCGTCGTGGAGGCGTACCGGCACTTCCACCTGACGCCCGCCACGGGCCTGGCCGCCGCGGCGGCGCGCTGGCCCGGCCGGCCGGCCGTCATGGACGAGTCGGGGACGCTCACGTTCGCCGAGCTCGACACCCGGGCCGCGGCGCTGGCGGCGGGCCTGCACCGCCGGCTCGGGGTGGGGCCCGGCAGGACGGTGGCGGTCATGTGGCCCAACCACCGCGGATTCGCCGAGGCGGTCGCGGCCGTGTCCCGGCTGGGGGCCGACCTGCTGCTGCTCAACACCGGGCTGGCCGGGCCGCGCCTGCGGGACGTGCTGCGGCGGGAGGGCGTGCACGCGCTCATCGCCGACCCCGGCCTGCCGCGCGTCGACTTCGACGGCCCCCGGACCGGCGACCTGGACGCGCTGATCAGCGAGAACGGCACGGCGACGGCACCGGTACCGCGGCGGCCCGGGCGGCTGGTGCTGCTCACGTCCGGGACGACCGGGGTGCCCAAGGGGGCGCCGCGGCGGCTCTCCCCGGCCGCCGTGATCGAGCCGTTCCTGTCGATGCTGGCCACCGTCCCCGTACGCGGCGGGGAGCCGATGCTCATCGCGCCGCCGCTGTTCCACGGGCTCGGCCTGCTCTGGTACGCCGCCGCGCTCGTGCTCGGCTGCCCGGTCGTGCTCATGCGCCACTTCGACCCCGAGGCCGTGCTCGACGCCCTCGACCGGCACCGGGCCGGGACGCTGGTGGCCGTGCCGGTGATGCTGAAGCGCCTGCTGGCCTGCGCGCCCCGGCGGCTGCCGCACCTGCGCGTGGTGGTCTCCGGCGGCTCGGCGCTGCGGCCGGACCTGGCCACCGCGTTCATGGACACCTACGGCGAGGTGCTCTACAACCTCTACGGCTCCACGGAGGCCGGCTGGGCCGCCCTGGCCACGCCCGCCGACCTGCGTACCGCGCCCGACACCGTCGGCCGCCCGCCGCGCGGCGCGACCGTGCGGATCGAGGGCGCCGGCGGACGCGAGCAGCCGGCCGGGCAGGTGGGGCGGGTGCTCGTCGGCGGCGGCCTGACGTTCGCGGCGGGAGGACGACCGGACGGGCTGCTCGCCACGGGCGACCTCGGGCACCGGGACGAGCGGGGCCTGCTGTTCATCGACGGGCGCGACGACGACATGATCGTCTCCGGTGGCGAGAACGTGTTCCCGCAGGAGGTGGAGAACGTCCTGGCCCGCGTCCCCGGCGTGGCGGACGTGGCGGTGCTCGGGGTGCCGGACGAGGAGTACGGGCAGCGGCTGGCCGCGTACGTGGTGGCGGCGGAGGGGACCCGGCTGTCGGCGGACGAGCTCAGGCGGGCGGTCAAGGAGGAGCTGGCCGGGTTCAAGGTGCCGCGCGACGTCGAGTTCGTGCCGTCCGTACCGCGGAACCAGACCGGCAAGGTGGAGCGGGACCGCCTCGATCGCGGGTCCGTTCACCACCGGGGTGGTTCATCGGATCCTGGTCGCGGAGACGCCCTGCGCCGGCGTGATCCAAGCCGCGACCGTCCGGGCGACTCCCCCTGCCCATGACTGAGTGCCTGTGTCGCCCACCAGCGGGGGATCGGCCGCGTGGGCGGGTCACCGCCGCCCGGCCCGGCCGCGCGGCGGTGACCCCGGCAGTCACACCTGGTGGACGAGTCGCTCGATCGGCGGGTTCACCCGGGCGAACCCCTCCTGGCTGCGATACGGGTAGTAGGGGTAGGCGGCGGTCACGGTGCTGGCGGCGTCGAGCCGGGACACCTGGTCGGGGGTGAGGGACCAGCCGACGGCACCCAGGTTCTCGCGCAGTTGCTGCTCGTTGCGCGCCCCGACGATGACCGAGGCCACGGTCGGACGGCGCAGCAGCCAGTTGAGCGCGATCTGCGGCACGCTCCGCCCGGTCTCCCCGGCGATCTCGTCGAGCACGTCCACCACCGCGTACAGCCGCTCGTCGTCCACGGCCGGCCCGAAGGCGGCGGTGCGGTGCAGCCGGCTGCCTTCGGGGAGCGGCCTGCCGCGCCGGATGCGGCCGGTGAGGCGGCCCCAGCCGAGCGGGCTCCACACCAGCGCGCCGACGCCCTGGTCGAGGCCGAGAGGCATCAGCTCCCACTCGTAGTCGCGGCCGACCAGCGAGTAGTAGACCTGGTGCGCCACGTAACGCGGGTAGCCGCGCCGGTCGGCCGCGGCGAGGGACTTCATGAGCTGCCAGCCGGAGAAGTTCGACACGCCGACGTACCGGAGCTTGCCGGCCGCGACCAGGTCGCCCAGGGTGGACAGCACCTCCTCGACCGGTGTGGCCGCGTCGAAGGCGTGCAACTGGAACAGGTCGATGTAGTCGGTGCCGAGCCGGCGCAGCGCGTCGTCGACCGCCTTGATCAGCCGGGGCCTGGACGTGCCGGCGCCGTTGGGGGTGTCGTCAACGGGCAGCCCGGCCTTGGTGGAGATGAGCACCTTGTCCCGCCGGCCCTTGATCGCCTGGCCGAGCACCTCCTCGGAGGCGCCGTCGGAGTACACGTCGGCGGTGTCGAACATCGTCACCCCCGCCTCGACCGCCACGTCCACCAGCCGCCTGGCCTCCGCCACGTCGGTGTTGCCCCATGCGCCGAACAGCTCACCCCTGCCCCCGAACGTGCCCGCGCCGAAGCTCAGCGCGGGCACCTTGAGACCGGACGCTCCCAACTGCCGATATTCCATGATTCCATCCTTTAACGGGTCGGATCTCCCGTTAAGAACGGTAGCACACTAACGGCACAGATGTTTCATTTGAGGGGCCGTGGCACGACGAGGCCGCACCGGCCGGCGGCACGCCGGCCGGTGCGGCCTGCCGGGGAAGGGGGACGCTCGCATGAGGAACGGGCCGGGAAGGGTGAGGAAATCCTGGTCCGGCCACGTGGGCGGGCGGCGCCGTCGTGGCCGCCCGGCGTGGAAGTGGGCGCGGGCGGGATCAGCCCGCCGGGCCGAGCAGGGCTGCCGCCGTCTCCTGGACGGAACGGGTGAAGCGGCGGGGGTCGCCGGACGTCGCCAGGTGGCGGATCAGGTCACCGTCGAAGAGCGCGAGCAGGGCGTGGGCCAGGAAGTCCGCGTCGAGGTCGGGGCGTTCGGCGGCGAGCAGGGCGCCGAGGTGGGCATGCCAGAACCGGTAGCTGGGGTCGCCGTACTTGTCCTGCGCGCACGCCTGCTCGTGCGCCGCCAGCAGGACGGCGTTGCCCTCGGCGATGGCGCCGAGCCCGTCGAGGAAGGCGTGCAGCCGCTCGCGCGCGGGCGCGCCGGGCCCGAGGGGCGGCGGGCCGCTCGCCACCGCCTCGCGCAGCTTCCGCGAACGCTCTTCGAGCAGCGCCTGCAGCAGCCCCGCCCGGCTCCCGAACCGCCGGAACACCGTGCCCTTCCCGACCCCGGCCAGCGCGGCCACCCGATCGAGCGACACGTGGTCCCCGCCGCCTTCCGCCAGGAGCTGCTCGGTCGCGCGAAGCACCGCCCGCCGGTTCCGCGCCGCGTCGGCGCGTTCACCGCGTTCACCGCGCTCCGCGGGTTCGGCGGGTTCGGCGGGGTCCGTGGGTTCCCGGTGTTCCACCGGCGTGATGCCTTCCGTGCGTTCCATCGGCGTGACGCCCTCCGTGCTCGCTGCCCTCGCCGTGCTCTCGGTGCCGTCGGTGCGGCGGCCGGCCATGGGACCCCTCGCGACCGATGCGGACTATCGGTCCGATTATGCTACCGTCCTGCCAACCGGACTAGCGGTCCGCATACCGCCGCAGAAGAAGGACGAACGCACATGCTTGCACTCATCGTCACCCCCGACGCCCCCGGCTCCCTTCGCCTCGGCCCGGCCCCCGATCCTGAACCCCAGCCGCACCAGCTGCTCCTCGCCGTGCACCACTTCTCGCTCAACCGCGGCGAGGTCGCCTTCGCGGGCCGCCGCCCGGCCGGAACCGTCCACGGCTACGACGCCGCCGGCATCGTCGTACGCGCCGCCGCCGACGGAAGCGGCCCCGCGGCAGGCACCAGGGTCGCCGCGTTCGGAGCCGGAGCCTGGGCCCAGCGCATGGCCGTGGACAGCACAGCGGTCGCCGAGGTGCCCGACCAGGTGGACCTCGCCGACGCCGCCGCGCTCCCGATGGCCGGCCTCACCGCGCTGCGCACGCTGCGTACCCGCGACATCCTGGGCCGGCGGGTGCTGGTCACCGGCGCCGCGGGCGGCGTCGGACGGTACGCGGTGCAGCTTGCCGCGCTGGGCGGCGCCCACGTGATCGCCTCGGTGGGTTCGCCGGCACGCGGCGAGGGCCTGGCCGAGCTGGGCGCCCACGAGGTCGTGGTCGGGCTGGAGGGCATCGACCGGCAGGTCGACCTCATCCTCGACAACGTGGGCGGGCCCCAGCTCGTCGCCGCCTGGCAGCTCCTGGCACCCGGCGGCAGCGTGCAGAACATCGGCTGGGCGTCCGGCGAGCCGGCGGTGTTCGAGCCGTACTCGCTGTTCTCCATCGGGCCCGCCAAGACGATGAGCACGTTCGGCGACGTTCACGAGGTCGGGCCGGACCTCGCGACGCTGCTCGGGTTCGCCGCGGCGGGGCGGCTCTCGCCGGAGATCGGCTGGCGCGGCCCCTGGGGCCGCATCGCCGAGGCCGCGCAGGCGCTGCTGGAGCGGCGGGTCGCGGGCAAGGCCGTCCTGGACGTCACCCCGCCCGCCTGACGTGCCGTGGCCCGGGCGGGGTTCAGGGCGCCTGGGCCTCCGAGCGGGCCCGGTCGATGTCGGTCGTCCGGTAGAGCCGCTCCGGGATGCTCGCCAGCCTGGACGGATGTACCTGCGGTCCGAGCCCGTACAGCTTCTGGAAGCTCATGATCAGCGGCCGCCACGCGTCGGGATCGATGTGGTCGTCCGACCCGGGGAGCCGGATCTCCTCGTGCGCCCACACCCGCACGACCCGCACCTCGAAGGCGAGGGTGCCGCCGTCCGCCACCGGATGCACCGCCTCCACCACGCACTCCATCGCGACCGGGCACTCGGCCACCCGCGGCGGCGCCACCACCTCCGACGGCACGGCCGTCAGCCCCGCGTGCCCGAACTTGTCACCCACATACCAGTAACCCCGCTCGTACTTGCGCTCGGGAACCGGGTCGGAGCCCGTGGTGAGCGCCAGCCGGTCCACCGCCGCCGCGAGCGCGTCGGACGGCAGGTTCAGCACGCACTCGCGGGTCCTGCGCAGGTTCGCGGCGGTCTTCGACCTGGCTCCCAGCCCCAGCATGCCGCGCCAGCCCAGCCAGAACGCCGACGACATGGGGGCCAGATTGGGGGTGCCGTCCTCGTTCGACGAGGAGATCAGCACGACGGGGGTGCCGAAATATAGGATGCTCGGCTCGATACGGACATGCTCGCTCGTCACGGTGTTGTTCATGGGCAATCACTCTCGCCCCTGCCCCCGGCCGGCGCTGGCGGACTTCGGACCTCCCGTTCGGGCCCGGTCCGTCGGCGCGGGCGGCCATCACGGCGAAGGCGTCCACCAGCACCGGGCGTGGAGCGGGTCGCGGGGGAGTTGCCCGCGCAGCGGCCCGATCTCCGCCTGGGCGAGCGTCACGGCGTCCGTGACGTTCACAGCCATCCGGCCGCCAGCGTGGTGAGGCCGGTGGCCAGGCCGCCGAGCCAGCAGGCGGGGTCGTGGCCGCCGTTGTACTCGGTGAGGCTCACCTCGTACCCCTGGGCGGCGAGCGTCTCGGCGAAGCGGCGGTTCTGCTCCAGCAGCATCCACTCCAGCGCGCCGACCTCGACGTGGAAGCGCACCGGCAGCCGGGGAGCCCGCGCGTACCTGCGGGTCAGCCACTCGGGGTCGCCGTCGCTCCACCAGTACGAGCCGGACTGCGACAGCACGTTGCCGAACCGCTCGGGAGCCACGAACGCGGCATAGGAGGCGGTCAGGCCGCCGAAGCTCTGCCCCGCGATCACGGTGAGGCCGGGGTCGGCGCTCGCCTGCCACTCGCGCTCCGCCCACGGCAGCAGCTCGCCGGCGAGGAAGCGGACGAACGGCTCGTGACAGGCCAGCTCCCGGTGCCGGGTGGGCCGGTCGACGGAGTCGGGCATGAGCACGACGGCGGGCGGGAGGTGGCCGTCGGCGATCAGGTTGTCGATGGTCGGGCCGATCCGCCCGGCCCACACCTCGCCGTCGAGCAGCACCACGACCGGGTACGGCCCCGTCCGGTGTTCCGGCGGCGTGTAGACCCACACCCGCCGCCCCGCGACCCCGGCCTCGGTCACGCGTCCCCGGGGAACGCCGGGCCTGGCGTCGCGGTAGGGCTGGGGCGGGGCCTGGGGGAGCTCCAGCAGCGACGCCGGGTGGCGGTCGGGGGAGTTCGGGACCGTCCGGGGGTTGCGGGGGTCGGGCAGCGCGGCGCGCATGACCTTCAGCCAGGAGTCCCTGTCGGTGCCCGGCAGCGTGGTGCAGGGGAGGATCTGGTAGCTGGCACGCAGGTCGGCGTCGAGCTCGTACGTCAGGTGCAGCAGGCCCGTCCCGGGCAGCGGGGTCATCACGTGACCTGTGATGTCGCCGGCGTGCCGGTCGCGGTCGGTCACGGTGTTGATCAGCACGACCGCCCGCTCGTCCGACGAGCCGGCCTCCCACAGGAACGTCACCTTGTACCTGCCCGGCGTGTCCGCGGGCTCGATGACGGGAGTGGCCGGGCCGGCGGGGGATGGGGGCGTCATTCTTCACGACCTCCGGTCTGACATCAGGGCACAGCCTCGGGCTTGCTTGAATATAAGGTAAGGCTAACCTAAATTGACAAGGCGCATCGTGTCCTGCGGCTACTGGCGCCACTGAGCGGCCCGCGGTGGACCGCCGGCGTCCGTGCCGGAGTTTCGTTCACTATGTTGTGAAGATGGTGAATCTTCCGTCCGTGCTCTCGCTCGATGGCTGCGACCTGCGTTACGCCGACAGCGGCGGTGACGGCTTGCCGCTGCTGTTCTCGCACGGGGCCGGGGCCGACCACGTGATGTTCGACGCCCAGCGGGAGTACCTGCGGGACCGGGGGTATCGCGTCGTCACCTGGGACCTGCGCGGTCACGGCCTGTCGCGCCCGGCCGGTGTCCGGTTCACCGCCGAGCGGGCGATGGCGGACCTGTGCGCGCTGATCGATCACCTGGCGCTGGACCGGCCGGTGCTCGTCGGGCAGTCGCTCGGGGGCAACCTCGGCCAGGCCGTCGTCCAGCGGCATCCCGGCCTGGCCCGCGCCCTGGTCGTCATCGGCGCGACGTCGAACACGGCACCGCTGTCCTGGAAGGAACGCCTGCTGGTGCGGGCGGCCGCGCCGATGTTGTCGGTGATGCCGGCCAGGAATCTCCCGCGGCTGATGGCCGAAGCCTCGGCGATCACCCAGGCCGCGCGGACGGACGCCCGGCGGGCCTTCGGCCAGGTGCCGAAGAAGGAGTTCCTCCAGGTGTGGCGGGCAACCGTCGAGTTCCTCTCCCCGGATCCCGGCTACCGCACACCGGTGCCCCTGTGCCTGATCCGCGGCGAGCGGGACGGCACCGGCAACATCGCCTCGGCCATGCCCCGGTGGGCCGGGACCGAGAACCTCGAGGAGGTCGTCATCCCCGACGCCGGCCATATCGCCAACCAGGACAACCCGCAGGCGGTCAACGAGGCGATCGAGGCGTTCCTGCGGACGATCCCGGCACCGGAGCAGGCGCGGCGATGAGCGCGGCGCCATGCGCGCATCACCTCGGGAGAATGCTTCACACCAGCTCGTAAGGCTCCTCGGGCGGAGCGACGGGCACCACCGCGTCCGCCTTGATCGCGGGCTCCTCCCGCGGGACCCAGGTGCCGGTCACCCGGACCCACGCATCCTCGCGCGGCGCCCCGGCCCCTTCCACGGCCACCTCCAGCACGAACGCGTCGGCGGCGCAGCAGGCCATCCGCATCCTGGCCAGGTACCAGCCGCCGGGCGCGTGCACCGCGAACCCGGTCAGGCTGACGCGGCGGCCCGCCAGCGACGCCCCCGACGCGGCCCGGCCGGTGAATTCGCCCAGCGTCAGCTCCGTCACGCCTTCCCCGAGCGCCCGGTAGCCGGTGGCGGGCGGGGGAGCGGCGACGCCGTTCCTGGCCGCGTACGAGCCGAGCGGCGGCGGGACGACCACCACGATCGCGAACACCGGCGCCGCCAGCAGCCACGCGACCCGCGGCGCGCGCTCCCGGCGGCCGAACGCCGGCAGCGCCAGCAGCACCAGGACCACGCCCGCCGCCACGAGCGCGGGCCGGTAACCGGGCCTGACGTAGTTGGCGTACATCGGCGTGAACGCCGACACGGCCAGCAGCGTCGCCCCCAGCACCAGCAGCAGGCTCGCCTGCGACCGCCCGCTCACAGCAGCTCCCATCCACCCGATGGCTGACACCATGCGCTCACAGCAGCGCCCACCCATCCGGCGACGGCTGACACCATGCGCTCACAGCAGCGCCCACCCGGCCGCGAAGCTGACGGCGATCGCCAGGGCCAGCGTGAGCGGCACGAAGCGCCGTACGAAGGCGCCGCCGAACGTGCCGGCCTGCAACGCGATCAGCTTCAGATCCACCATCGGCCCCACCACCAGGAACGCCAGCTTCGCCGTCGGCGAGAACGCCGTCAGCGACGCCGCCACGAACGCGTCGGCCTCCGAGCAGATCGACAGCAGCACCGCCAGGAACGCCAGCACCAGCACCGACACCACCGGCACCCCCGCCACGGCGGTCAGCCACTCACGCGGCACCACCACGTTCAGCGTCGCCGCCGCCAGCGCGCCGACGACCAGGAACCCGCCCGCGTGCATGAGATCGTGACACATCGCCCCCACGAACGCCTCCCACCGCCCACCGCGCCCATGCCGGTGCCCGGCGGCCCCCCGCGGCGCGGGCAGCCACTCCGCACGCCCGAACCGCGCCCAGATCCACCCCGCCGTCACCGCCACCGCCAGGGAGGCGCAGAAGCGCGCCACCACCATCGAGGGCTCACCGGGAAAGGCCACGGCGGTGGCCACCAGCACGACGGGATTGATCGCGGGGGAGGCGAGCAGGAACGCCAGCGCCGCAGGCGGCGCCACGCCCCGCGCCATCAGCCCCGCCGCGACGGGCACGGACGCGCACTCGCACCCCGGCAGCACCGCCCCCGCCACGCCCGCGACCGGCACCGCCGCGTACGGGCGGCGGGGAAGCGCCCGCGTCCAGAACGACGCGGGCACGAACGCCGTGATCGCGGCCGACAGCGCCACCCCGAACAGGAGGAACGGCAGCGCCTGCACGCACACCGCCACGAACACCGTGGCCCAGGTTTGCAGCGCCGGATGCGTCAGCTGCGGCGCCAGCACGAACCTGCCCGCCACCAGCAGCCCGGCCAGCACCACGAACGCCCACGGCAACCCGGAGCCGCGCCGCTCCGCCGCCTGAGTCATCATCCTCCCCGCGACGCGCGATCAAATGAGGGGATTTAGTATGACATGCTGACGACAACGGTTTTCATTGCTCGGCCTAGGCGGTGCCGTGGGGGTTGTCGATGACGTAGCGCCATCGGCCGTCCGCGCCGCGCCGTACGACGTCGGTGGCCGTGCCGCTCAGATCCACCTCGCTGCCGTCGCGGGCGGTGCCGCGCATCGACCAGTCCACGATGAGCAGGGCGATGTCGCCCGCGACGTACGCGTGGCGGGGGCGGGCCTCGATCGGGAGGCCGAAGCTCTGGAGATGCCGGTTGGCGGCCACCCTGGCCGGGCCGGTGACGGGATGGCCGGGCACGGGGATCAGAACGGCGCCGTCCTCGTAGGCGTGGTCGAGCGCGGTGGGATCGCCGGCGTTCATGGCCGCGACGAACCGGGCGGCGGGACTGTCGGGGCCGCCCGCGAGGATCGTGCGCGGCACGGAAGTGTCATGACTGTTCATGACAAAATGATCATATCACATTCCGGTCTCGCCTCGCATGATCCCGGAATTGTCGTGGCCGCTCGCTAGTGTCCCGGGTCATGGCACACGCGCTGGTGGCGCACTCGAGCGCCCGCCCCTCACCCTCGCCCGCCACCGCCTGGGAGGAGACCCTGGCCAGGGTCACGTCAGGCGACGCCACCGGGCTGGCGGCCTACCTGGTCACGCTCGACGAGCCGGGCCGCAGGAAGGTCGCGGCCGAGCTGCCCGGCTACGTGACGGCCACGGCGCGCACCGCCGGGTGGCAGGAGTGGGCCAGGCAGGGCAGGCCGCTGCTGGTGGCCGGCGTGGCCTGCATGGGCGGCGCGTCGGCCGTGGCGGCGTGGCTGTTCCGGCGCGAGCTGCCGCGATGGCTCGATGACGACGAAGTAGAGCTGCTCGTCGGCCTGCTGCGGCGGCGGCCCGTGGAGTGGCAGGCCGACGTGGCCCGCCGCATCGCCGCCCGCATGCGCCTGCCGGAGCCGCGGCACTGGGACATCGCCGCCGCGCTCGTCCGCGAGACGGGCATCGAGCCGCCGGACGGCGAGCCGTTCATCGTCGGCTGGCTGCGCCGGCTGCGCCCGGAGACGGCCGGCCGCGACCCGCTGCTGGCCGCGTACGGGCCCCGCATCCTCGAGATCGACGCCCTCGCCCAGACCCCGCTCTGGCAGGTGGTCGAGACGGTCGCGCACCTCGTCCACGGCGGCCTGCTCGACCGCGCGGCCGTGATCGACGCCGTCGTGAGGCGGCTGCTGCGCGACGGCCCGGCGGCGCGGGCGGAGCTCGCCGGCCTGCACGACCGGCTCGACCTCGACATCGACGAGTCGGCCAGGTACGCCGCCGACTACGCGGGCCTGCTGCCCGCCGGCCCGGTCGCGGTGGCCGACGTGGCGCTGGCGCAGCTGCGGCGGCTGGAGGAGGCGGGGCGGCTGGAGGAGGAGCTGTTCGCCGAGGCGATGGCGGCGCTGGCGTTCCGGCCCGAGAAGAAGCTGCTGCGCGCGGCCGTGTCATGGGCGGGCGACGCGGTGCTGCGCGAGGCGGGCCGCGTGGACACCGTGCTGGACGCCCTCTCGACGATCTTCACGCAGGACACGCTCGCGCTGCAGGAGCGCGCCGTGCGCCTGGCCGTCAGGCTCGCCCCGCAGGCCGGGCCCGCCGGGCGCGAGGCGGTCCGGCAGGCGGCGGCGGAGCTGCCGTCGGAGCTGCGGGAGCAGGTCTCGGCGGCGTACGGGGGCGGCATCGCCGAGGCGGCCCCGCCCGCCGCCCCGCCGCTGCCGGTGGGCGAGTGCCCGCCGCTGCCGCCGCCCATCGCCTCGCCCGAGGAACTCGTCCTGGAGCTGGCCGGGTTTCGCTGGCCGCCCGACGTGTGGGCCTTCGAACGCCTCCTCGCGGGCCTGGCCGAGTGGTCGCACCGCGACCCCGAACGCCTCAGGCAGGCGCTGCGGCCGTGGTGGCACCCGTTCACGCCGGGCGCGTACGGGCACCACGGCGGCGAGATCCACGAGAGCCTGTTCACCGCCGTGTCCCGGGCCTTCCTCGCCTTCGCCGCCCCCGAGCGGAGCAGGAAGCTGACGGCGCAGGCACCGGGGCGGCGGCGCCGTCCCGACGCTCCCGGCGCGCCGGAGCTGCTCTACCGGCGCCGCGCCCTGGAGCTGGTGACCCCGTTCGAGGAGGGCACCGGCTATCCGGTCCTGCTGGCCACGCCCACGGCGGGCACCGGGCACCTCGACCCGTCCGCGCTGCTCGACCGACTGGAGCGGCTGGAGGCCGCCGGGGTGCGGGCCCTGCCGGCCGACCTGGCCCAGGCGCTGCTCCGGCTGCCCCGCCGGTTCGCGCCCGCCGACGTCGAGCGGGCCGTCCGGCTCACGTCGGAGGCGGGCCGCACGTGCGCCGCGTGGATGCGCGACGGCGGCATGCCCGATCCCGAGGCGACCGTGACCGTGCGCGAGACGGCACACGGCGCGCGGCTGGAGGCCGAGCTCGGCGCGCCGGCCCCGGGCCTGCCCGAGGAGATCCGCGCCCTGTTCGAGGTGCAGGACGGCCACACGTACTCGCTGACCTGGTGGCCGCTCGCCCTCCCCGCCCACCGGGAGCTGGCCGCGGCCCACCTGGCCGGTTACCTGCCGTGGTCCATGGACGCCAACGACCGGCAGACGCAGGCGCTGACCGCCCTCGCCCGCGGCGACGGGCCCCTCGGCGCCGCCACCGCCCACGCCCTGGTGTGCGGCATGGGGCACGTCAACCCGGCCGAGCGGGCCGCCGCCACCGACGCCTTCCTCACCCTCGCCGCCCGCGGCGAGACCCCGGCCGGGGCCCTGGCGGCGGCGGTGACGGCCCTGGTCACGGCCGACCTCGTCAAGCTCAACCGGGTGGTCTCCGTCCTCGACGACGCCACCCAGGCGGGGGCGCACGAGGCGGTGTGGGCGGTGATCTCGGGCGTGCTGGCGGGCCTGCTGCCCAAGGAGGGCGAGCGTCCCCGCGCGGGCGCGGCCGACCTGCTGGCGGCGGGGGCGCGGGCGGCCAGGATCGCGCGAGTGCGGGGGGAACTGCCGGAGGTGGCGGCGGTCGCAGGCCGCAAGGGGTCGAGCCGCCTGGTGCAGGAGGCACGCCGGCTGATCCAGCTCGTCGGCTGATCGTGAGGCCGCCGGCTGATCCGCCTCGTCGGCTGCTCCAGGCCCGCGGCTGGTCCGGCTTGCCGGTGCCGGGCGGGCGGGCTACGGCAGCGCCGACGGCCGTGGCAGGCGGGCTACGGCAGCGCCGACGGCCGTGGCCGGGGTGCGGCGGGGGCGGCCGAGGCCGCGGGCCGGCCGGGGCGGGGCGGGGCGAGCAGCGCCCACACGGCCGGCGCGGCCACCGCGCAGATCCCGCTCGCGCCCCACAGCGCCACCTGCCAGGCCCCGGTGAGCCAGGAGGCCTCCACGGCCCGGCCGGGGCCGGCGAGGCTGCCCGCGAGGATGCGCGCGGCGCGTGCGGGATCGTCGGCGCGGGCGTGCAGCACGGTGGCGAGGGCGGTGCCGAACAGGGTGGTGGCCAGCGTGCCGCCGCCCGCGCGCACGGTGTTGAGCAGCCCGGTGGCCATGCCGATCCGTTCCTGGGCGACCTGGTTCACCGCCTGCGCGTCGGTGATCCCGATCATCAGGCCCATCCCGGTCCCGAGCGTCGCCAGCGGTCCGAGCAGCCCCGCCACTCCGAGGTCGGGGCGCAGCGTGGTCAGCCAGACGTTCCCCGCGGCGATCAGCAGCAGGCTCGCGGTGACCAGCGCGCGAGCGGGCACCCCGCGGTTGATCAGCAGCCCGCCCACCTGCGGCAGGAGCAGCACGGGCGTCGTGAGCGCCAGCATGGTCAGCCCAGCGGCCTGCACGGAGACGCCTCCCGCCCCCTGCAGATAGGTCGGCAGGTACGCGGTCACCCCGGCGGGCCCGGCGGCCA
The DNA here is from genome assembly GCF_041950525.1 of Nonomuraea sp. GTA35. NCBI lineage: Bacteria > Bacillati > Actinomycetota > Actinomycetes > Streptosporangiales > Streptosporangiaceae > Nonomuraea > Nonomuraea sp. GTA35. The sequence goes on from NZ_JBGNUV010000001.1 coordinate 1,121,660, forward strand.
GGACCAGCCCGGCCAGCGTCCACGCCACGAAGCGGCGATCGCGCAGCAGCCCCAGATCCAGCACCGGATGGCGGACCCGGCGCTCGACCAGCACGAACATCACCAGCATGGCCAGCCCCGCGACCAGCGGCACCAGGACCAGGGCGTCGGCCCAGCCGGCCGCCGCGGCCTGGTTGACGCCGAACATGGTCAAGCTGAGCGCGGCGATCAGGGCCAGCGCGCCGCCCACATCGACCCGCGGCCTGTCCTCCGCCCGCGAATCGGCCATGGCGGCGGCGCCCGCCAGCATGAGCAGGCCGGCCCCGGCGAAGACGGCGAAGGCGGCCCGCCAGCCGAGCGCGCCCACCAGCCACCCGGCCAGGGTCGGGCCGATGGCCATGCCCACGCCGGCCGTCGTGCCCATCGCCGCGTACACCCGGGTGCGGGCGCGGCCGGTGAAGGCGCCGCCGAGCACGGCGCCGCCACCGGTCATCACCCCGGCCGCGCCGACGCCGGACAGGGTCCTGGCGACGTTCAGCGTCAGGATGTCGCCGGCCAGCGCGCTGGCCAGCGCTCCCGCGGTGTAGACGAGGGCTCCCGCGGCGAAGACCCGGCGCCGGCCGTACAGGTCGCCGAGCGATCCGGCCACCAGCATCATGGCGGCGGCCGCCAGGAAGTACCCCACCATCACCCACTGCAGGGCCGCTCCCGAAGCGCCGAGGTCGGCGCCGATCAGGGGGAGCGCGACGGTGGTGCCGGACATCAGCATCGGCAGCGCCAGGAAGCCGAGCAGCACCGCGGCCAGCGTTCCCGCGCGGCGGCCCGTCATGCCGCCGCCACCTGGTGGCGCAGCGTCCTGAGCGCCCCGGACCAGGCGATGACCTCGTCCAGCAGCTCCACCAGGGTCGGCTCCTGGTGCGGGCCAGGGGTGATCACGCCAGGCTGGGCCGGGTCGGTGATCTCGAAGTCGGTGAACGCCGACAGCGCCACCTGCGTGCGTACGTTGGCCACCTGCACCTCGGTCATGACCTGGCGCAGGTGCTCCACCGCGCGCACGCCGCCGTGCACGCCGTGGCTGACGAAACCGGCCGCCTTGTTGTTCCACTCGGCGAACAGGAAGTCGATGGCGTTCTTCAACGCGGCGGGCGCCGAGTGGTTGTACTCCGGCGTGACGAACACGAACCCGTCGAAGGAGGCGACGGTCTCCGCCCAGCGGTTGGTGTGCGGGTGCCGGTACTCGCCGAACAGGGCGGGCGCCGGCTCGTCCAGCACGGGCAGCCCGTAGCCGGCGAGGTCCACCACCTCGAAGGCGGCCTCGCCGGCCGTGACGGCGGGGTGGCGGGCGGCGACCTCGGCGACCCAGTCGGCCGTGACCGCGGTGCGGCGGTGGGGACGGGTGCTGCCGACGACGATGGCGATCCTGATCATGTCTGTCTCCTCGTGCTCTTGTGCTCGACGTCCGGTAAAGTACAACGAGCGTGGCAAAAAGTAAAACGCTCAATGTACTTTTTGGGAGAGGGCTGCGGTGACCAGGGAAGACAAGCGCAAGGCGATCCTGTCCGGCGCGTTGACGGTGTTCGCCCGCGACGGCTACACCCGGGCCAGCGTCGACGCGATCGCCCGCGCGGCCGAGGTGTCGACGCGGACGATCTACAACCACTTCGCCGACAAGGCCGTGCTGTTCCAGGCCGTCATCCAGGAGAGCGCCGCGCGGGCCGCCGACGCGCAGCTCGCCGTGATCGAGCGCCACCTGCGCAAGGTGACCGACCTGGAGGCCGATCTCGTCGACTTCGGCCGCGAGATCTCCGCACCGGTCGGCGAGGGGCACGCCGAGCACTTCGCACTGGTACGGCAGATCAACGCCGAGGCCGGGCACATCCCGCAGGTCGCGATCGACGCCTGGCAGGAGACCGGCCCGCGCCGCGTGCGCCGCGAGCTCGCCGGGTACCTGCGGCGATGGACCGAGCAGGGCCTCCTGCACGCCGAGGACCCCGACCGCGCCGCCGTCCACCTCCTGCTGCTGATCTCGGTCGCCGACCCGTCCTACCAGGGCGCCGTACCCACGGAACGGGAGATCACCGAGACCGTGACCTCGGGGGTCCGCGCGTTCCTGCACGGCTACCTCCGCTGACGGTGAGGGCGTCACCGCTCGGGGCGGGATTGTCGGTGGGGTGCCCTACTGTCGCCGGCATGACCAACGCCTGGGACGCGGTCCGCGCGGCCATCGACGCCGAGGACCTTGCCGCCATCGCCGCCCTGCTGACCGGGTTCGACGACGCCCAGCGGCGCGAGGTGGCGCGCGAGCTGCCCCGATACCTGCCGGAGGCGGAGCGGGCCGGCGAGCGCGCCGCCTTCGAGCGCCACCAGGAACGCGAGGCCAGGTGGCGCGAGCTGGCCGTCCAGGCCGAGCAGGCGGGCATCGGCATCTGGGAGCTGCCCGAGGGGCTCGCGATGATGCACCACCACCAGCACGTGGGCGTCCGCTGGATCGAGCCCATGCGGGTGGCGGGAGCGGGCGCCATCGCCGGCGCCGCGGCCGTCGCCACCTGGCTCAACAAGCCCCGGCTCGTCCGCGGCGAGGCCCGGGCCGGCCTCGACGACGTCCCGCCGATCCTCCAGGTCGTCGCCGCCAGGCCGGCCGCCTGGCAGGAGGATCTCGCCGTCCGGCTGGCGCTGCGCCTGCGCGCCGCCCGGCCCAGGCCGGGCGACGGGCGCGTCCGGCTGGCGCTCGCGCTGCTGCGTGCGACCGGGGCCGAGCCTCCCCGGCACGACCCGCTCACCCTGGCCTGGATCGCCGCCGCGACGCCTGCTGAGCTGAGCACGGATCCACTGCTCGACGCCATGGTGCCGAGGCTGTTCGAGGCCGAGGGCGCGGGGCGGCTGCTGCGTGGCGATCGTGAGCTGGGCCCCGCCCTGGCCACGCTGTCCGCCGACGGCCGCATCAAGCGCGCGGCGCTGCTCGACGGCTGCCGCACCCGCTTCCTGCGCGGCGGCGAGGCCGCCGACCTGCGCTTCTTCGTGGCTCTGCACGACCTGCTCGACCCGGCGGCCGAGGAGGTCGCGCCACACGTGCGCGACTACGCGGCGATGCTCTCGCTCCCCGCGGCCAACGTCGCCGGCCTGGCGTTACGGCAGCTCCGCCGGTCGAAGGCCACGCCGCCGGCCGAGGCCGTCGAGAGCCTGCTGTTCCGCTCGGAAGGCAGGCTCGTACGCGCCGGGCTGGCCCTGCTCGACCGGGTGCTCAAGGAGCCGTCCGAGGACGTCGACGCGTACGCGCCCGCGCTGGCCGCCGCGCTGGTGAGCGAGTCGGCCGAGGCCCGGGAGCGGGCGGTCAAGCTGGCCGTCGAGCACGCGGGGCGCTTCGGCCCCGACGCGGCCGCGACGATCAGGGACACCGTGGCGATGCTGCCGCCCGGCCCCGGCGCCGTGCTGGCCGGCGTCTTCGGCGGTGAAGCGGTGCCCGAGCAGCCGCGCCCCCGCTTCCAGCCACCGCCGTTGCCGGCCGTGCCCGAGCCGGGGCCGATGCCGCTGATCACGCACGCCCATGTCCTGGCCCGCGTCTCGCTGCGCGAGTTCGACTGGATGCAGCCCGAGCGGTGGCTCGACGGCTTCGTCCGGCTGGCGTCGGGAGAGCAGCGGGACTCGTTGACCGCCGAGCTGGCTCCGCTGGCCGCGCGCTGCGGTGACCAAAAGTACCAGCGGGTCCCGTGGTGGGACACCTCCGACTGGGCCGCCGCCATGGCGTGCGAGCTGATCGAGCCGGGGGCCGAGCGCAGAGCCATGCCGGACGGGCGGGCCGACCCGGCGCGGCGCGTCCCGAAGGCGGAACACGCCGCCGTGTGGCGGCTCATGCCGCTGGCCCGCTTCGCCGAGGTCTACCAGTCGCTGCTGGACGGCCGGATGCCGCCGTACCTGCTGGCCACGCCCACCCGGGCCAACGGGCTGCTGGACGCGGAGGCGCTGGTCGAACGGCTGGAGGGCTACGAGCGCGACAGCGTGCAGGCGCTGCCGCTGGACCTCGGGCAGGCGCTGCTACGGCTGGGCCGCAGCAGCGTGACCGCCGAGGCGGTGCGCCGGGCCGCGCGGCTCACCGCGCCGGCCGGGCGCCGGGTGCACCGGTGGCTCACCGACCGGCCGGCCGACCCCGAGGTGGTGCTGCGCTGGACGACGCATCAGGGTGATCCGCGCGTCGGCGCCGAGCTCGTGCTGGGGCCGGAGTACGCGCAGCTGTTCGGGGGCCTGCTCGTGCCGCGCCCAGGCGACGAGATCTGCGAGCTGCTGCTGCCCGTGCTGGCCGGGCACCGGGAGCTGGCGGCCGCGTACTCGGTCTACGCCTTGATGTCGTACTGGCCGATGAGCAAGCCCACGGCACGCGACCTCGACCGGCTGGTGCTCGCCGACGGCCCCGGCGGGCCTGGCCTGGCGCTGCTGCTGGCCCGCCACCTGCTGGAGGGGCCCGACGGCGACGGGATGCGGCCACTGCTGCTCCTGGCCGCCTCCGGCGGGCTGCCGGGCGCCGAGCTGGGCCGTCAGCTGGCCGTCCTGCTGAGACGCGGCCAGGACCGGCCCGCCGACGCCATCGCCGCGCTCACCGAAGCCGCCAGGCTGGGTGCGCACCGCGAGGTGTGGCAGGTGATGACCGGGCTGCTGCCCGCGTACCTGCCGGGACCGGGGGAGCGGGCCACCAGCGCGCACACGCGGCTGATGCGGCTCGGGGCCGAGGTCGCCGGTTGGGCGGGCGCGCGCGGCGAGCTGGCGGTGGTGGCCGAGCTTGCCGGCCGGCCCCGCACCAGCGAACTGGTCCGCCACGCCCGCGACCTGCACGCCCTGCTCACCAGCTCGGCCTGATCCGGGAGGCGTGACCTGCGCGCCCTGCTCACCAGCTCGGCCTGATCCGGGAGGCATGACCTGCGCGCCCTCATCCGCCGGCCCGTCCTGATCTGCCGGCCGGGCGAGGGTGCCATCCCGCGTCGGCTCAGTCGATGACCGCCGTGACCTCGGCCTCGACCAGGATGCCCGGCTCGAAGAGGACGTCGACCCCGATCAACGCGGCCGGTGGCGTGGCGAGGTCGAACTCGCGTGCCGCCTGTTCGACGCCCGCGTTGAAGGCGTCGTACATCTCCCTCTTCCAGCCCGCGGCGTACCACGTGAAGCGGACGACGTCGTGGAACGTCGCCCCCGCCGCGTCGAGCGCCTTGGCGACGTTGCGGTACACCTGGGCGACCTGCCCGGCGAGGTCGCCCGGCGCGACGAGCTCGCCGTTCTCGTCCCAGGCCACCTGGCCCGCGATGTGGACCTGCCTGCTTCCGGTCGCCACGGCGACGTGGTGGTAGAGCGGGACTTGGACATGCCTGTCAGGGTTGATGAGCGAAACAGCCACGAGATCTCCATTGCTCTCTTGTAGTTACTCAGGAACTGTAGGAGAGTGTTCGCTGACGTGGAAGAACGCACTTTTCAGTGACTGGGGAACCAGATGGTGACCAAGCAGCTCAGCGGTATGTCGGACGAGGCGGACCTGAGGCGCGCCGACTCCCTGGCGCGGGAGATCTTCTCGGACGTCGCCAACAAGTGGGCCTTGCTGATCATCGAGGCCCTCGGCGAGCGCACCCTGCGCTTCAGCGAACTGCGCAACGAGGTCGAGGGCATCAGCCACAAGATGCTCACCCAGAACCTGCGCATGCTGGAGCGCAACGGCCTGGCCGAGCGGAAGGTGCACCCGACGGTGCCGCCGCGCGTCGAGTACACCCTCACCGAGCCGGGCCAGGCCCTGCGGGCGACGGTCGACCTGATCTGCGGCTGGACCCACGAGTACTTCGGCCACATCGAATCAGCCCGCCGCCGCTTCGACGCCTGAGCCGCATCCAACGGAACGCGGCCGGCGCGACCGGCTGCCACTTCCGCCACGTGGCGAGCCGTTCCCCGTACTCGGCCGCGACCGGCTCGAACGACTTGCCGAAGAACAACCTCGCCGGCGGGTCGTCGGTGTCGGCCAGCTCCAGGATCGGGCCGCGCGTCGCCCTCGGGTCACCGAGGTCCCGCCCGGGCTCCGTGGCCGCGCGGACCCCGGTGTAATCGGGGTGCTCGGCGCCGGCGCGGAGAACATGTCCGGCTACCGCGACCTAGGCTGCCACGTACGCGGCTTCGCCAAGGGCGTCCACACCTGCCCGGCCGGGGCTCTTCGCAACCGGTATCCACGCCGTACTGGTGTTCTTGATGGAGCAGGGCTCACGCTGAGGGGGTGACGGCCTCTTCTCCGCCATCGGAGCCCGCCGAACACCGGTGGCCCCGCGTGCTGGCCAGGGCGGCGGCGCTGGTGTCGCTGACACTGCTGGGCGTGGGTGTGTGGGCGTTCTTTCTCCGACGCCCTCGGCGGGCCCGGCGTGGTGCTGGACATGCTCGACAAGAGGGCCGGCGTGGTGAGCATGTTCGCCGGCGTCTGCGGGCTGCTCATCTCCACGGCCACGTTGTACGCGCGACTGCGCCTGGCGGCCCAGCGGCGGAGCGGGACGAGCGTGCCCTCATGGAGCAGCACCATGGGCGGCGCCGACGAGATCGCCATCACCGGCGGTCACCTCGCGGCGGCCGTCCGGCAGCCGCCCCGCCCGCGGGCGCCCACCCGGCCGGTCCGCCTGTCGCCCCGCCCGCCACAGCTCGCCGGCCGCGATCGCACCCTGGCTGAGCTGCACGAACGCCTCACCGGAGCACTGACTCCCCGAACCTGATCGCGGTGCACGGGCTGGGTGGGGTGGGCAAGACCAGCCTGGTGGTCGAGTACGCCCACCGATACCTGCACGAGTACACGCTGGTGTGGCAACTGCCCGCCGAGGACACCGCCCTGCTGTCGGCCGCCTTCGCCGACCTCGCTGGACGTCAACCGCGCCATCAGCCTCCTCCGCCGACAGTGCCTGATCAGGCTCCCGGCCGCCGATCACGTTTCGATCCATCGGCTGGTGCAGGCGGTCACCCTCGACAACCTCCCGGCCGCCGCCCGGGCCGCGTGGCGAAGAGCCGCGTGCGCCCTGTTACAGGGGGTGCTCCCGGCCGGTGCGGAGGAGGAGGCTGGCGCGGAACCAGTTCGCCGCCCTGCTGCCCGACCTGGAGCGCGTCGTCGGCACCGTCCACCCCACCACACTGGCCGTCCGTAGCGCCCTCGCCCACTGGTCGGCCCGCACGGGCTGAGGTGTGTGGCCACGCGGCCGGACTTGGCGCATTCGGCGTACCTCCCTCAGCATGGATTCACGAGCCGGCACCGGGCGTGGGATGAGAATGACCTAGAAGTCCATGTCGCCGCCGCCCGGCATGGCCGGGGCGGCGGGGGTCTTCTCGGGCTTCTCGGCGATGACGGCCTCGGTCGTCAGGAAGAGCGCCGCGATGGAGGCGGCGTTCTGCAGCGCCGAGCGCGTCACCTTGGCCGGGTCGATGATGCCCGACTCGAACATGTTGACGTACTCGCCGGTGGCCGCGTTCAGGCCCTCACCCGGGGTGAGGTTGCGCACCTTCTCGACCACGACGCCGCCCTCGAGACCGGCGTTGACCGCGATCTGCTTGAGCGGCTCCTCCAGCGCCTTCTTGACGATGGCGGCACCGGTGGCCTCGTCGCCGTTCAGCTCCAGCTTGTCGAACGCCTTCGCGCCGGCCTGCAGCAGCGCCACGCCACCGCCGGGCACGATGCCCTCCTCGACGGCCGCCTTGGCGTTGCGCACGGCGTCCTCGATGCGGTGCTTGCGCTCCTTCAGCTCGACCTCGGTCGCCGCACCGGCCTTGATCACGGCCACGCCGCCGGCCAGCTTGGCCAGCCGCTCCTGCAGCTTCTCGCGGTCGTAGTCGGAGTCGGTGCGCTCGATCTCGGCGCGGATCTCGTTGACCCGGCCGGAGATCTGCTCGGCGTCACCGGCGCCGTCGACGATCGTGGTCTCGTCCTTGGTCACGACCACCTTGCGGGCACGGCCCAGCAGGTCGAGGGTGGCGGTCTCGAGCTTGAGGCCGACCTCCTCGGCGATGACCTGGCCACCGGTCAGGATCGCGATGTCGTTCAGCATCGCCTTGCGGCGGTCGCCGAATCCCGGCGCCTTGACCGCGACCGACCGGAAGACGCCCTTCATCTTGTTCACGACCAGGGTCGCCAGCGCCTCGCCCTCGACGTCCTCGGCGATGACCAGCAGCGGCTTGCCCGACTGCACGACCTTGTCGAGCAGCGGCAGCACGTCCCTGTTGGCCGAGACCTTGCCGCTGACGATCAGGACGTACGGATCGTCCAGGACCGCTTCGAGCCGGTCGGCGTCGGTGATGAAGAGCGGGGCGATGTACCCCTTGTCGAAGCGCATGCCCTCGGTGAGCTCGAGCTCCAGGCCGAAGGTGTTGCTCTCCTCGACGGTGATGACGCCTTCCTTGCCGACCTTGTCCATCGCCTCGGCGATGAGCGAGCCGATCTCGGCGTCGGCGGCGGAGATGGAGGCGGTGGAGGCGATCTGCTCCTTGGTCTCCACGTCCTTGGCCAGCTTGGAGAGCTCCTCGCTGACGCGCTCGACGGCGGCCTCGATGCCCTTCTTCAGGGCCATCGGGTTGGCGCCGGCGGCGACGTTGCGCAGGCCCTCACGCACCAGCGCCTGGGCGAGCACGGTGGCGGTCGTGGTGCCGTCGCCGGCGACGTCGTCGGTCTTCTTCGCGACTTCCTTGACCAGCTCGGCGCCGATCTTCTCCCAAGGGTCCTCGAGCTCGATCTCCTTGGCGATGGACACACCGTCGTTGGTGATCGTGGGAGCGCCCCACTTCTTCTCCAGCACGACGTTGCGGCCCTTGGGGCCGAGGGTCACCTTGACGGCGTCGGCGAGCTGGTTCATACCGCGCTCGAGACCGCGCCGGGCGTCCTCGTCAAACGCGATCATCTTCGAGGTCATTGCTGCTCCTGCTCTGGTCGAAGTGTCTTTCGAGCTCTGGTCGAGCTCCTGTCGGGTACGGGTACGGCCAAGGAATGCTTCTGCTGCGCTGCGTGCCGCGGACGCTTCCGCTGCGTTGCTTCCGCTGCGCCGCGTGCCACGACGCTCTTGCCGGGGTGCGGCCGGGACGGAGCCCGCGACGGACGGCCCGCAGCGCGGGCATGAGAGCCTGCCTGCGGGGCCTCGCCGCCCCGGCGCACGCCAGATGGTCGGCACTCCGCTGGGGGGAAGTGCCAGGCGCCGCATCGCACTCTACCCACAACCTGCGTGTCGCGCACAAGTTGCGTGGCGCGCATTTCGGGGTAAGCTTCCAGCCATGAACGACGACGCCATGGATCTGCGAGCCCGCAACAAGCAGGCCACCCGGGAGGCGATCGGTCATGCCGCGCTGCGGCTGGCCATCGAGCAGGGCCCGAACGGGCTGGCGCTCGTCCGCGTCCATGACATCGCCACGGCCGCGGGCGTCTCGCCGCGTACGTACAACAACTACTTCTCCAGCAGGGAGGAGGCGATCTGTGCCTTCCAGGCCGACCAGTCGCGGCGCGTGGGGCAGGCGCTGCGTTCCAGGCCTGCCGGCGAGCCGCTGGAGGAGGCCGTGCTCGCGGCCGTGATCGAGCTCTACACCGATCCCGAGCCCGACCGGGCCGGCCTCGCCATGATCATGTCGACGCCCGCGCTGGAGGGCGAGGCGCTCAAGGCGTTCAGCATGGCCGAGGGTCCGCTCGCCGAGGCCATCGCGGAGCGCACCGGCACCGACCCCCGCCGCGACCTGTTCCCCTCCGTCACGGCCGCCGCGGTCGCGGGCGCCATCCGCGTGGCGGGGCGCCACTGGCTCCAGCCCGGCGTCACGGCCTCCTTCGCCGCGACCCTCCGCAACGCGCTGTCGTGTGTCTTCACTCCTGCGCCGTTGGCCGACTCGGGGAAGGACGCTGGAAACGGCGGCGACTCCTGACGCGTATCTTCCCGGGCCTGCACGGCTTCGGATCTTCCGATGGATTGGAGGCTTCGGACCCGAAGACGGCGCTCCGAAGGTGAAGGCCTGCGAGGTGGGTTCCGAGAGTCTTGCCGAAGTGGAAGGACGGCGTGCGCCATTCCTCGATCCGATCGATGCAGCGTTCCGCTCCGGCGGTGCGCTTGTGGCCACCGGCGGGCACGTTACGCCGTCCCCGTCGAGAGAGCCCCGTGCGGCGGTGGCCGGGGTCGATCTCGCCAGGCCGACCACTGCCGGAACGTGCGGATGGCAGTTCATTTCTGCGCAATGCGATGACCGTCGCGCGGGAAGCTGAGCCGAAAAGCGCGTCCGGCGGGCCGATAATCGCTTTTCGACGCCCCGAATTATCGAGCACCCAGGGAGCCGCCGCAGCCGGGGCCGAGCTGCTGGGTTGCGCGCCCGGCCTGCGGGATTCTCGAGAGCGCTTCGGGCCGATGTGCCGCTGCGAAGAATACGGGCATGATGAATATGAGCCCCTCTTGCCTTTTCTTCCCGCAAGACGCATTATTTCGATCATCGGCTGGGGCGCCCACGAAGCCGCGAAAACCTTTGTGCTGTTCAGTACTCAGGAAGGACCGTCGATGATCCGTCGTGCGCTCCTCGCCGCAGCTCTGGCCGCCGCCACCCTCGCGGCCCTGCCGGTCGGCGCGGCCAACGCCAGGGCCTGCAAGATCGACCACTACTGCACCACCACCTACTACTCCGACCCCGCCCTCACCAACGCCGTCGGCGGCAAGCAGGAGGACTGCGACGGAACCACCCGCACCTGGGGAGTCCGCGGCCCCTACCAGACCTGGTACGAGAGCCCCTGCTTCTGATCGGAGACTTGGCGCGTGCGCCCTGCCTGCGAGGGATCGAGGTGTGCGCCCTGCCCGCGAGGAGCCGAGGCGTGCGCATGGTGTGTGAAGGGCCGGGATGTGCGCATGGTCTGCGAAGGGCCGAGGTGTGCGCCCTGCCCGCGAAGGGCCGGAATGTGCGTACGGTCTGGGAGGGGCCGAGGTGTACGCATGGCCTGCAAAGGGTTGAGGCGTGCGGGCCGTCCGTCGAAGACGGAATCGAACGCCTGCGGCCGACCCCGCCGTTCCCCGCGCTCAGGAAGGACGATTCATGATCCGCCGTGTGCTGGCCGTCGCCGCTCTGGCGAGTGCCGCGCTCGCCACCGTACCGGCCGCCGCTGAGGCGGCCCCCAGTTGCCGGGCCGGCTACCTGTGCAACACGCAGTACTTCTCCGACCCCGCCCGCACCAACCTGGTCGGAGTCAAGACGGAATTCTGTGACGGTGAGGTCTCGACCTGGGGCAGGGTCACCGGCTACATCACGTGGTCCGCGAGCCCCTGCGCCTGACGAAAGGCAGCCGGCAGGGCACGCACCCGCGGCTCTGCCGGCTTCCTGGCGACGGCGACCCGATGCCTGAGCGTGGGTAAGTGGTCGCCTTGATGCGCGAGGCTCAGTGAGAGGCGAGCCCGACAGCGCCGTTCGGCAGCACGTGTCGCGTCCTCAACGTGCGAGGGCGATCAACGTGCGAGGGCGATCAACGTGCGAGGGCGCGGGCGATGGGCCAGGCGCCGGGGGAGGTGTTGGAGAGCACGGTGCAGGTGGTGCCGGTGTGCGGGTCGTGCGTGGACTTGAACGACGCGCCGGCGTCGTACCCGACCAGCATCACCGTGTCGGTGCTCTCGTGCAGCCAGAAGCCGAGACCATAGCGCATCGACTCCTGGGGTACGGCGCAGCGCGGCCGTACCACCTCCTCGACGGAATCCACGATGTCGCCGGCGAAGAACGCACGCCAGAAGGAGGAGATGTCGGCGGCGGTGGTGTGGATGCCGCCATCGCCGGTGGCCAGCACCGGCAGGTGGAAGACGTTGGAGCGGTTCACCCCGTCCAAGGGCAGGTAACCCACGGCCGCATCGGCGGGTAGCTCGTCGGAGCGGAGGAAGTCGGTCCTGGTCATGCCGGCCGGGCGGAGCACCCGCTCTCGGACCAGGTCGTGGTAGCCGGCGCCGCCGGCCCGCTCCGCCAGCAGGGCGAGGACCACGAAACCGCCGTTGCAGTAGCCGAACCGCTCACCGGCGCGGAACTTGGTGGGATGCCCGTCCAGCAGCGGCAGGAACGCCTCGGTGGTGGTCAGCTCGTGCGCGGCGCCGATGAAGTAGTCGGTGATCTCGGTGTCGACCTCTTCGTCCAGGTAGTCACCGATGCCGGAGGTGTGGGTGAGCAGATGCTCGACGGTCACGTCGTCCGCGATCAGCGGCAGATCCCTGCCGAGCAGGGAACGGGCGGTGGTGTCCAGCCCCAGCGCGCCGTCACGGACCAGCGAGAGCACGGCCAGGGCGGTGAACCCCTTGCTGCCGCTGGCGATGCCGAATCTGGTGTCCACGGTGTTGGGGACGCCGTAGGTGCGGTTGGCCAGCCCGTAGGCCTTCGCGAACTCGATCTGCCCGGCCCGGTCGATCCAGACCACACCGGAGAAGCCGGTCTCCTCGGCGATCTTGTCAATGTCCCCCTGCGGCATTGGCGCAGCCTAACCCAGGCCCGCGCCCAGGCCGAACCTATTTAAGGCGACCCGAAGCTGCCTGGGCGGCAGGGCGTGACGGTGCGGAACCGCGTCGAGGACCTGCGCACGGCATGAGCCCGCACAGCAGGTCCTCGATGTGTCAGAACGTGCTCACATCTCCAGTCCGGCCGTGTCCATCAGCGGCCGCACCTCCACACCCCAGGCATGGCCGCCGGCCATGAGCCCGGCCAGCTCGACGGCGCGCTCACGGCTCGCGCAGTCGAGCAGGTACTGGCCCGCGACATGGTGGAGCGCCTGCAGGTACGGGCCCTCGCTCACCTCCGCCACACCGTCGCGGACGCGTACGAAGGCGCTGATCGAGGGGTCGGCCAGGGCGTGGCCGCTGATGAGCTCGCCCGACCGTGCCGCCGTGGCCAGGATCCGCTCGTGGTCGAGGCCTTCCCCTGGCTGCGCGGCACCGGTCACGTAGACGTTCAGCAGGAACTTCACCGTGCTCAGCCGTCGGCCGTGCCCGCGAAGACGACCGGCCGCACCTCGATGCCGAGACCTTCGACGCCGGCGTCCGGGATGAGTGCGGCCAGCTCCAGGGCGCGTTCCCGGCTGTCGCACTCCACCAGGTAGTAGCCGCCGAGGAACTCCTTGGCCTCCAGGTACGGCCCGTCCGTCACGACGGGGGCGCCACGCCGGACCCGCACCACGGCGCTCTGCGACGGGTCGGCCAGCGCCGTGGTGCTGATCATCTCGCCGGACTTGGTGATGGTCTCCATGAACGCGCCGTGGCCGCTCATCACCTCGTTGCGCTGCTCCTCGGAGAGCGCGTCCCACACCTGCGGGTTCGAGTGCATGATCAACAGGAATTTCATGTCATCTCCTCAAGGGCCGGGCGGCACCCTCCGTGGGCGCCGTTCACCATGGGGTCGGAGCCGGTATCGGATTCTTGCGCCGCTGCCGTGAAATATTTCCTTCCGCCGCGATCTCCCAGCGGAAGGGCGCCTGACCTCGTCGAACGGCCAGGACTGGAGTATAGGGATGAAGCCTGCCCCGTAGGCCGGCCCTTCACCCTCGCAGGCATGCGGTTCCCGAGTGTCTCCGAGGAAGCCGGGCGGAGAACCGCCGTGGATAGGGTTGCGCAATGATCGAATCATCGAGGTACGACGCCGATCGCGCGCAGCGCGCCGGGCGCGGCGAGATCGAGCGGATCGCGCTGCGCAGCGCCGAGTTCAACGCGATCGACAACGCGCTGAGAAGGTGTCTTTGAACCCGATCGCCCAGAGTTGATCATTTGGCTTTCCGGCAATGTCCGGGAGCGTCTCTGTCGAGATCATGGAAGGCGCGGTTCGGTTGGAGGTCTGATTGCCGCGAGCGGAGAACTGTCCCGGTCGGCGATGCTAGCGCCATGAGTACAGCGGATTTGGCAAGGGATCAGGTCGGCGGGCCGAGAGCAGATGAGCAGTCGCCGGCTGACGCTTGGGCGGTGATGCAGAAGTTTTACGAGGCTGAGGCCGCGTATGTGGCTGCAGGTGGATTCGGCAAGGCGAGCTACGACCATGTCGCTGCTTACCTGGATCCAGAGGTGATCTTGCATCAAGCTCCCGGGCTGCCCTTCACCGGCTCTGGAACCTGGCGCGGCCACGATGGCATGGAGCGATTCCTGGCCCGGTTCAGTGAGGTCTGGGAGTCGATGGAGTTCTTGGAGCAGGAGCATTGGGGTGGCGAGGACACCGTGGTCGTGCGGAACCGGGTGCGCTTTCGCGCCCGTGTCACTGGCCAGGAAGTCGACACATTGATCGTGCAACTGATCACCGTCAGGAACGGACGCATGCTCGAATGCCGCCCCTTCTATTGGGACCCCAAAGCCATCGCCGACGCCTGCCGGCCACGTGACGCTGACACGCGTGACTCGGTGTCGGTCGGGCCCACCACGGCGACTTGAACCAGGGGTACTCTCAGGCGGCCCGCGACGCGACCGCTGGCCTTCGAGTCCATGCCGGCGGCCTCTTCCTGGTCAGCCGTCTCGTCATGAGCGTGATCGCGGCAATGCTCAGGTGGGCCTCGCTGTGCGATGGTTTGCGTCCGAAGTCGACGACGTTGCGTCGGGAGTTCATCGACCAGGACAGGGATCTCTCGACGATCCACCGTCTCGCGAGCCCTTTGAACCCCGTCTGACCAGGTCGTTTAGTCACGATCTTCAAGGTGAGGCGTAGAAAGCGGCGGGCCCACTCCAGCAGCGTGCCGGCGTGGGCGCTGTCGCCCCAGATGAGGGTGAGCTGCGGGTGCAGCGTCCGGCGCGCAGCCGGATGGCGCGGCGGAGCTCGTCACGGATCCGGTTGAAGACACCGCCTCTGGCCCAGCGGCTGAAGAAGCCGAAAACGGTCTTGAAAAGGCGGAGCCCTCCTGCTCACCGCCTGCGGTTCCGCGCAGGAGCCCGCGCCCGAGGCCGCCGCGCCCGCCGCCGCCACCCAGCCGCGGGCGACTGCCCCTCAGCGGACGGTGACGGACCCAGTCGTGCTGACCTACGACGGCGGCCTGTACGTCCTGGACGGGCAGAGCCTGGAGCCGGTCAAGGACATCCCCCTCGCCGGGTACAACCGCGTCAACCCGGCCGGGGACGCCCGGCACGTGCTCGTCTCCACCGCGACCGGCTTCCGGGTGCTCGACGCCGCCTCGGCGACGCTGAAGGACGACGAGTTCAAGGCCGCGACGGCCCATCACGGCGTCGCGATCGAGCTGGAGAACGGCGAGCTCGTCGTCACCCTCGGCACCGAGGAGAAGCGCACCTGCATCGCCGTCCTGGACAAGGACCGCAAGGAGATCACCCGCAGCGAGGACTGCCCCGGCGTGCACGGCGGGGCCACCGCCCGGGACGAGGCCGTCGTGCTCGGCTGCGAGGACGGCGTCCTGCGGGCCGCGCGGCGAGGCCCTCGTCCTCGGCACCGACGGCGCCGTCCACGTCATCGACCCGGCGGCGGGCAAGGTCGTCAGGACCGTCAAGGTGCTCGACGAGTGGAAGGAGCCCCTGGAGTGGCAGCGGCCCAGGCCGAACATCTTCGTGCGTGACCAGGTCGTCTACGTGAGCGACCCGGAGGGCAGGCGGCTGCACGCGGTGGATTTCGCCTCCGGCAAGGTCACCAGGAGCACGCCCCTGCCACAGCCCCCGAACGAGCTGACCGGCGTCGTGAGCTGAGACCGGTCACCCGTGGCTCAGCGGCGCCAGCGGTCCGGTCAGGTGCTCGGGACGGATGCCCAGCCCCACGACCCGGCCGAGCAGGTGGGGGAGGCCGCGCCAGCGCCGCAGCGTCCGCAGCGGTTGCGGCAGGCGCAGCGGGGCGGCCCCGGCCTCCTCGGTGATCGAGGCGGCCACGAAGCGGTGCTGCGCCGTGCGCTGGAGGGCCTGGGTGATCACGGTGGGCCACTGGCGCCGCCGCTGCACCCGGGCCAGCTCCCGCTCGCTCACCCGGCCGCGCCGCAGCGCGGGCACCAGGACGCGGGCCGCCGCGACCGCGTCCTGGACGGCCAGGTTGACGCCCACGCCGGCGATCGGGGACATGGCGTGCGCGGCGTCGCCGATGAGCAGCGCCCCTGGCGCCCACCAGCGGGCGAGCCGGTCGATGCGGATCTGCAGGACGGCGATGTCCGCCGCGCCGATCGCGGCCATCCGCGCGGCGGTGTACGGGGCCAGCCGGCTGATCGTCCGGCGGGTCCACGCGCCGTCGTCGGCCCGCGCGGCCTCCGCCATGCCCTTGGCGATCAGCAGGGCCCCCTGCCAGTAGTCGCCCCGGTTGATCATGATGAGGCCGCCGGTGGCGGAGAAGCGCAGGAACGTGCCGTCGGGGTCGCCGGGCAGGCGGGGGATGCGTACGTAGAGGCAGTCGTGCGGCGCGGCCGAGGCGCGCGGGCGCAGGCCGAGCAGGTCGCGCACGGTCGAGTGCCGCCCGTCGGCCGCCACCACCAGCGGCGCCCTCAGCTCGTGCGTCCGGCCGGTGTCCTTGTCGGCGTAGCGCACCCCGCACACCCGCCCGCCGTCGCGCAGCAGGCCGTCGACCTCGGCGCTCTGCGCGAGGTGGAAGTGCGGCGACTCCCTGCCCGCCGCGGCGAGCAGGTCGAGGAAGTCCCACTGCGGCACCAGCGCGATGTGCTGGTGGGCGCCCGGCAGGCGGCTGAAGTCCTCGATGATGGCGCCGTCGTCGAACGCCATCGTCAGCCGCCGCTCCCGCTGCTGCGGCAGCGCCGCGAACCGCTCGCCGAGCCCCAGCTCGTCCAGCAGTCCCAGCGTGGAGGCGTGCACCGTGTCGCCGCGGAAGTCCCGCAGGAAGTCGGGGTACTTCTCCAGCACCGCCACCTCGACGCCCGACCGGGCCAGCAGCAGGCCGAGCACCATCCCGGCGGGCCCGCCACCGGCGACGACACAGGCGACCGAGGTCCTCGTGATCGATCCCATCCGATCCCTCCCATGGAGATAAGCGGGGAGAAACTCCCCGTTTGCTCCGCACAGTAACATAACCGGGGAAAGTGTCCACGGTTATGTCTGGAGAGGTCCTGTGAAAGAGCTGCGCGCCGATGCCCGCCGCAACCGCGAGCAGATCCTGCACGCGGCGCATCTGGCCTTCCTCGACCAGGGGCCCGACGCGCCGCTCGACCAGATCGCCACCCGCGCGGGCATCGGCAACGCCACGCTCTACCGCCACTTCCCGACCCGGGCCGACCTCATCCGTTCCGTGGTGGTGGACAACATGGCGCAGGTGGGCGCGCTCGCCACCGAGGTCCTGTCCGCCGGGCAGGCGGCCGGTGAGGCGCTGGCGGCGTTCGCGGCGGGCGTCGTCGAGCGGCGGATCGTCGCGATGCTGCCGATCCTCGGCGACCACGTCGAGCCGGGCCCCGAGTTCCACGAGGCGCGCGCACGCCTCCTGACCGCGCTCGACGCCCTGGTCGGAGCCGCCCGCGCGGAGGGCGCGCTGCGTGCCGACGTGAGCGCCGCCGACCTCGTCATGTTCCTCACCGTGCTGACCCGGCCGCTGCCGTCGGTGCCGCCCGCGCTCGACGACGCCGTACGCGCCCGGCTGCTGGCCACGCTCCTGGACGGCCTGCGGCCCGCCGCCGCGACCCCGCTGCCGGGCGTGCCGCTCAGCGCCGACCGCATCACCGCCGACCTGACCTCGGGCGGCCCCGGCCCGGACGCGTAGGCCGCGGGGCCTCGTCGAGGGGTTGCCTGTACGTGCTCATCGGCGGCGCGGGCTGCCTGTACGTGCACATCCGGAGGTGGGGCTGCGTGCACGTGCTCATCGGGAGGCGGGGGCGACCTGCACGCGCCAGGTCCCCCGGTGGTCGAGGAAGGAGGCCAGGGACGAGGCGAGTTGCCTGGCATGCGCGGGGAAGCCGGCCTCCGCCGCCCGCCGGGCCGCCGCGAGCAGCACCAGGTGCTCGGCGGTGAACCACATCCTGGCCTCGCTCCTGCCGGCTGGCGCCTCCGGCGTCACCAGCGGCAGGGCAGGGTCGAGGCCGGCGTCGGCGCTCTGGCCGGGCTTCAGCACCCGGCCGGCCTGGTGGGCGCTGTGCAGGTAGTGGTCGAGCAGGCGGTGCAGGGTCGTCCGCCGCTCGTCGCGGGTGTCCTGCGCGTCGCTCAGCTCGCACGCGTACGCGCGGAGCAGGCCGTGGAAGGCGAACCGGCCGGGGACGCGCTCGCTCAGCATGTTCGTCCTGGCCAGCTCGGCCACCAGCGGCCGGACGTCATGCGGCGGCAGGCCGGCCAGGCTGGCGGCGGCGGCCTGGCTGAAGTCCGGGCCCGGATGCAGCCCCAGCAGCCGGAACAGGCGGGCGGCCGGCGGGGTGAGACGGCCGTAGGAGCAGGAGAACACCGCCCGCACGTTCGTGGCCTGCTCGCCGCCGTCGAACGGGTCCAGGCGCGCACGCGCACCGCGCAACTCCGCGGCCAGGGCGGCGAACGGCAGGCGCGGGCTGGTGAGGGCGCGGGCGATGGCGATGGACAGGGCGAGCGGCAGGCGGCCGCAGTACGCGACGATCTCGTCCACGGCCGCGGTCTCGCCGGCTGATCGGTGTTCGTCCACGGCGACGGTCTCGCCGGCTGATCCGTGCTCGTCCACGGCCGTGGCCTCGCCGGCTGATCGGTGTTCGGCCCCGTTCGCGGTGCCGTCCGGTGCCGTGGTCGCGGCCGGGCCTCGAACCGCCGCGCGGCGGGCGCCGGATCGAGGGCTGCGGGGCTGGAGGATGCCCGGTTGGAACGTTCCGGGCAGGCGGATCCCGGAGCGGCGGGTCAGCAGGAGACGCGCCGCCTCCTTCGGCAGCAGGTCCACCGGGAACGCGTGCGCTCCCTCGGCCGCCACCAGGCCGGTGAGCTGGTCCCGGCTGGTCACGACGACGAGACAGCCGGGCGCGCCGGGCAGCAGGGGGCGGACCTGCTCGGCGTCCCGGGCGTTGTCGAGCACGATCAGCATCCGGCGGCCCGCGAGCAGGCTGCGCATGAGCGCGGCCCGCGCGTGCAAACCCCCGGGGACCTGGTCCGGCCTGACCGCGAACGCGTGGAGGACCTCCTGGATCGCCTCCGCCGCCTCCATCGCCGTCCCCGTCGGGTCGAATCCCCGCAGGTTCACGTACAACTGACCGTCGGGGAACCGGTCCCGGATCCGGTGCGCCCAGTGGATCGCCAGCGCGGTCTTCCCCACGCCCGCCATGCCGGTGAGCACCACGGCCGCGCTCAGGTTCCGGTCATCGGCCAGCAGCGCGTCAAGTCGCTCCAGCTCCGCCTCCCGACCGACGAACTGCGGCACCCCATGGGGGAGCTGCGCCGGCGTCGGCCAGTGCCGCAGCGCACCCGCCGCGGCCCGCCGCCCCCGCCCGGCCACCGAGCCGCCCGCCGCCGCTGACCCGCCTGCCTTCGCGCTGCCCGCCGCCCGGCCACGTGCCGCCTCGCCACGTGCCGCCTCGCCACGTGCCGCCTCGCCACGTGCCGCCTCGCCACGTGCCGCCTCGCCACGTGCCGCCTCGCCACGTGCCGCCTCGCCACGTGCCGCCTCGCCACGTGCAGCCTCGCCGCGTGCCGCCGAGCGGCGTGATGCCGGCGGGCCGCCCGCTGCGGCGTCGCGTGGTCCGCAACCGTCCGGTTCCTCATCCTTCGCTGGTGAGGCGTGTGCTGGTGGTGGTGAGGCCCGGTGGGGCGGCGTGAGGGAGGGGAAGGACGCCGGTGCGGAAGGGCAGGTCATGAGGTCGGGGTCGGCGGCGAGGATGCGCTGGTGGAGGGTTTGGAGCTGGGCCGATGGCTCGACGCCGAGCTCCTCGCGCAGCCGCCCCCGGGCGTCACGGAAGGCGGCCAGCGCCTCCGCCTGGCGCCCGGACCGGTACAGGGCCAGCATGAGCAGGGCGTGCAGCCGCTCGCGCAGCGGATGGTGGGCCACGAGCCAGCGCAGCTCGGCGACGAGGTCGGCATGACCGCCCAGAGTCATGCCCCCGTTCATGTCCACCTCCATGCTCTCCTCGATCGCGCCGATCCGCCGCTCGGCGAGCTGATCCCGCACCATGTCGAGGAACGGGCTGCCCAGACCGTCGCAGACCGGTCCCCGCCACAGGCGCAGTGCCGTGTGGAACGCCTGCGAGGCCCCCTTCAGATCCCCGGCGGCGTGCGCCTCCCTGGCACGGCGGACCTCCCGCTCGAACACCTCCAGGTCCAGCCCTCCCGGGGACACGCGCAGCACGTACCCGGCCTCCGTCCAGGTCAGCGGGCCGGACGGCACGCCACCGCGCCGCCGGCCCGGCTCCAGCCCCGCGCGCAGGCTGGACACGTGCTTCTGCAGCAGGTTCACGGCGTACGCGGGCACGTTCGCGCCCCACAGCTCGTCGATGAGCTTGTCGCGGCTCACCGGGCGGTTGGCGTGCAGCAGCAGGACCGCCAGAAGGGTCCGCCGCCGCCCCGAGCCCAGGGCCAGGCCGGTCCGCGCACGCCATGCGCGCAGCGGCCCCAGCACCTCGAACCGGACATCCTCTCCATGCTCTTCGGGCATCCCGCCTCCTCAGAAGTAACACGAGTGTTGCTGTCCGCGAGGTGTGGCCGGACCGCCCCGGGCTTGATCCGCCGGGGACGCCCCCTCATTCGTCGTCCAGCCGGACAGGGATGACGCGGACGGGTCCGAGTTCATGACAAATCGGGAAATTTCCGTGTTCAGTGTCCCGTTCCAGCGCCCCCTCCAACGATGTCCCAGGCCATCGACCGGCACCAGGTCCAGTACTCCTTCCAGGGCGGCGGCCAGCGTGACGTCCATGGGCAGGTCCAGCACCCCGTCCAGCCCCCGCGACGAAGCTTCGGTGGCAGCGGAACGGATCCAGCCATCACGGCAACGGAGGGGAGCCGGACAGTGTCCAAGGTCGCGAGGTCTTCGGGAGTCATGGACACGGGTTCCGTACCGGCAGCCAGCCCGGCGGCACGGAGGGACGACGTACGCGAACTGCTCGGCGGACGCGAGGTCGCCGACCCGTACCGGTGGCTGGAGGACCCGGACACGCCCGAGACCCGCGACTGGCTGGCGGCGCAGGCCGACCTGTTCGCCAGGGCGAGGGACGGCTGGCCGGCCGGCGGCTGGTTCCGCGAGCTGCGGCACCTGACCTCGTTCGAGCGGCTGTCCGTGCCCCAGTGGCGCGGCGGGCGGGCCTTCTACACCTGCCTGCGGCCCGGCGCGGAGCACCACAGGCTCATGGTCCGCGACGCCGGGGGCGACCGCGCCCTGTTCGAGCCGGACAGCGCGGATCCGGAGCGGCGTACGGTGCTGGGCTACTGGTCCGCCTCCACCGACGGCCGGCTGATGGCCTACCAGACGGCGGTGGGCGGCTCCGAGCGGTTCACGCTGCGGGTGCTCGACGTGGAGACCGGGGCGGACGTGGACGAGCCCATCGCCGGCTGCCGCTACTCCGCGGTCGCGTGGGTGCCGGGCCAGGACGCGTTCTACTACACGCGGTACGACGAGCGGTCCGGCGCGCGGATCCACCTGCACCGGGTGGGGCAGCCCACCGGAGCGGATCCGGTGATCTTCGGCGCGGGCTCCGACCGCACTGCCGAGCTGGACGCGCTGGTGGGGGCGGACGGGCGGCTGCTGGTCGTCCAGGTGGCCTCCGGACTGTCGGCGGCCAACGAGGTGTGGGTGGCCGGCCTGCGCGAGGGCTCGATCGAGCAGCCCGGCCTGCGCAGGCTGCCGCTGCCGGAGGACGGCTGGACCTCCGCCTGGCCGGCGCCCGACGGCCGCCTGTACCTGCTGACCGACGCCGGCGCGCCCCGCGGCCGCCTCCTCGTGGCCGGCCCGCCGGAAGACTCCTCGCCGGAAGACTCCTCGCCGGCAGACGCCTCGCCGGTAGACGCCTCGCCGGTAGACGGCCCGCCGGTAGACGGCGCGCTCACCCCGCGCCTGCTGATCCCCGAGGACCCCGAGGCGGTGCTCGACGGGTTCGCGGTGCTCGACGGGCTGCTGCTGGCCCACTGGACGGTCGCCGGGCGCGGCGCCGTGACCCGTCACGACCCGGCCACCGGACGGCTCCTGGGCCAGGTCGAGCTCCCCGGCCCCGGCATCGTCACCGAGCTGGCCCCCGGCGGGCAGGGCGGCGAGGCCTGGTACGAGTACTCCGACCGCGTCACCCCCGAGACCGTCTACCGCTACGAGGCCCGCACCGGCTCCAGCACGCCATGGCGCCGCCATCCCGCCCCGGTCACCCCGCCGGTGATCGCGTCCGAGACGGTCTGCACCGCCCCCGACGCCACCCCCGTACGGATCCTCCTGCTCGCCCCGGCCTGGCACAGGGCAGGGCCGCTGCCCACGATCCTGGAGGGGTACGGCGCGTTCGGGGAGCCGCGCGTCGCCGACTACTACGCCGCGGCCCTGGCCTGGGCAGGGCGGGGCGGCCTGTTCGCGGTCGCCTGCGTGCGCGGCGGCGGCGAGGGCGGCGAGGCCTGGCACCACGCGGGCCGCCGCGAGCACAAGCAGCGCGGCATCGACGACTTCATCGCCGCGGCAGACCACCTGGTCACGGCCGGGCACACCACCCGCGACAGCCTGGGCGCGTTCGGGACCAGCGCGGGCGGCCTGCTCGCGGGCGCCGCGATGACGCAGCGTCCGGACCTGTTCGCCGCCGTCGCCTGCACGGCGCCGCTCCTCGACATGGCCCGCTACGAGCTCACCGGGCTCGGCGAGTACTGGCGCGAGGAGTTCGGCAGCCGCGAGGACCCGGACGAGCTCGGCTGGCTGCTCGGCTACTCGCCCTACCACCGGGTCGTGCCCGGTACCCCGTACCCGGCCGTCCTGCTGTCGGCCTTCGGAGAGGACACCCGCGTCGACCCCCTGCACGCGCGGAAGATGACCGCCGCGCTGCAGTTCGCCACCACCTCGCCGCGCCCGGTGCTGCTGCGCCACGAGGCCGGCGCGGGGCACGGCGAGCGGGGACGCACCGGCCGGTTGTCCTACTTCGCAGACGTGCTCGCGTTCTTCGCCCACCAGCTGGGACTCGCGAGCATCACCCCGACCGAACCGAGAGGAGGTGAACTTCCATGATCAAGAAGTCGACCAAGCGGTACAGCGTCGCCGGTGGTACCCAGAAGGGCTGATTCCGTTGCAGGTGGGGCGTCCTCAGGGGCGCCCCACCCCCGGGGCCGATCATTGAAGGAATGCCATGACACATCCCGTGCTCAAGACGAGCATCCCCTACTTCATCGCCGACGGGTCGGTGCACTTCAGACTGTGCGGCGAGCTCACCTCGCTGGAGGATGCCGACGGCCGGGTCAGCAGGCTGCTGTCCTTGCTGGACGGCACGCGGACCCCTGAGGAGGTCCACCGCGACCTGCACGCCGTGCACCCCGACGTGACGGCGGACGACGTCCTGCAGGCGATCGACGAGCTCGACGGGCTCCGGCTGATCCAGAGCGCGGACGACGCCGGCGAGGACTTCGACCGGCTCGCCCGCGAGCGCTGGTCGAACAACCTCGGCTTCTTCGAGACCTACGCCTCGCTGAACGCCTCCAAGTACGACTTCCAGCGCCGCATCCGCGACGCCCGCGTCGCCGTGCTCGGCGTCGGCGGGATCGGCAGCCACGCGCTGATCGACCTGGTCGCCATCGGCTTCGAGGACATCCGGATCGTCGACTTCGACCGGATCGAGCTGTCGAACTTCAACCGGCAGATCCTCTACGGCGAGCCGTACGTGGGCAGGGTCAAGGTGGAGGTGGCTGCCGAGCGGGCGCGCGCCCTCAACAGCGCCGTGCGGATCGACCCGGTGCAGCGCAAGCTGATGTCCGGCGACGACGTGTACGAGGTCGTCCGCGACCGCGACATCGTCATCGCCGTGGTCGACCGCCCCAAGGTGCACATCGCCCACTGGCTCAACGAGGGCTGCGTACGGGCCGGCACGGCGCTCATCATGGGCGGCGTGGACACCCAGCGCGCCCTGCACTACACGATCGTGCCCGGGGTGTCCGGCTGCATCGAATGCTGGTACGACCAGGTGCGCGGCAACGACCCCACCTCCCTGGCCGTGATGAACGTGCTGGACGACATCGACAGGGAGGGCGGGACGTTCGGCGAGGACACCGCCGCCTTCAACGGCCTGGTGCTGTTCGGCGCGGGTTTCCTGGTCGCCGAGATGGTCCGGATCGCCAGCCGGGTCTGCCCGCCGCTGTCGGTGGGCCGGATGCTGGAGATGACCTTCCACGACCCCCGCCTGCGCGAGGCCGAGACGTGGAAGCGCGACCCGCGCTGCGCGGTGTGCGGCGACGCCCGGCCGAAGCCGAGCCTGGAGTGGCTCGCCGGCGACGTCGGGCCGCTGCCCCTGTGAAACCGTTCGCGCCGCCCGGCCCGCGGCCCGGGGCCGCGAGCCGCCGCTCCCAGCGGAACTTGGAAGGAGGTGAACACCATGATCAAGAAGTCGACGAAGCGCTACAGCATCGCCGGTGGCACGCAGAAGGCCTGATTCCGCCACCAGGTGGGGCGCCTCCGGGGCGCCCCACCCTCGCCTGGAGACGTTCCGCGCGGTTACCGTCGCCCGTGAAACCCCTGTCAGCCCGTGGGAGGACCCTGCCATGGCACGCTTGTTGTCACGCACGCCCTCCGGCTCGGGGGGCATCCGGCTGCGCAGCGCGTTCCTCGTCTCGTCGGTCGGCGACTGGATCTACCGGTTCGCCGCGCCCACCCTGATCCTGCAGATCACCGGGTCCGCGCTGTCGGCGGCGCTGGCGTACGTGCTGGAGTTCATCCCCTACATCGTGGTCGGGCTGGTCGCGGGCGTCATCGCGGACCGGTGGGACCGCCGCAGGATCCTCATCATCTGTGACTGCCTGTCCTTCGCGATCGCGCTCGTGATCGTGTTCGTGGCCGCGGCGGACCGGCCGTCGGTGGCGCTGCTCTACCTGTGCGCCTTCCTGCTGGCCAGCGTGCGGCCCTTCTACTTCCCCGCCTTCCAGGGCTTCGTCGTCGACATCGTGCCGAAGGAGCGGCTGTCCAGGATCAACGCCTGGACGCAGACCGTAGACAGCTCGCTCGCCTTCGTCGGCCCCGTCGTGGGCACCGCCTTCATCGCGGCCCTGGGCGTGCCGCTGGCCACGCTGGTCAACGCGCTGACGTTCGCGATCTCGGCGCTGCTCATCCTCCAGATCGCGAACGTGCACACGCGCGTGGCGCCCGCGGGCGGCGTGCGCGCCGAGCTGTCGGGCGTGGGCAGGGACTTCCTGCAGGGCCTGCGCATCCTCCGCTCGATCAGGCCGATCTGGTGGGGCACCCTGCTCATGGCCGCCGCGAACTTCGCCGGCTTCGTCATCGAAGGCAACCTCGTCTACCTCATCCTCGAGGTCGAACACCTGCCCGGCGTGGCCCTGGGCGTCGTGTTCGGCGCGCAGGGGCTGGGCGCGGTGCTCGGCGCGCTGGTGGCGCCCCGGCTCATCGACCGCCATCCGACCGGGAGGCTGCTCGCGTACGGGATGGCGCTGTCGGCGCTGGCCATGGCCCTGCCCGTGGTCTTACCCGCCGTCTGGGTGATCGCGGCCGCCTGGGCCGTGGAGGGCGTGGCCACGTCGGTGATCGTGGTCTCCTGGTTCACCGCCCGCCAGACCGTCGTGCCCGCCGACGCCATCGGCCGCGTCGCCTCGGTGAGCAGGGCGGCGGCGTACGCGACCATCCCGGCCGGCGCCGTGGTCGGCGGGGCGGTCGTCGGCGGCGCGCTGGCCGCGTGGGGCGGGCCCGGGCGGATGCTGTTCCTGTGCGCGGCCCTGGTGCAGACGGCGGTCGCCGTCGGCACCGCCCTGTCACCGCTGCGGGACATCGACCAGGCCGCACCCGCGGCCACCACTTCGGGGGACACATGAGCGTCATCACCGCACCGGCCGCCACCGTCTGTCAGGAGGCGGAGTCGTTCCTGAGCCTGTGCGCCGAGGAGCTCGGCTGGGACCGGGAGCGGCACGCGCGCCGCCGCGCGGCCGTCCTGGACGAGCTCGCCCGGACGGGCACCTACCGGCACACACCCGCCGAGCTGCTGCTCGGCGCGAAGCTCGCCTGGCGCAACCACACCCGGTGCATCGGCAAGCTGTACTGGAAGACGCTCATGGTCCGCGACTGCCGCAGGCTGCACCACCCCGACGCCATCGCCGCCGCCCTCACCACCCACCTGGTACGCGCGCACAACGGCGGCGCCATCCGGCCGATCATCACCGTGCTCCCGCCCGACACGCCCGCCGCCCCCGGCCCGCGGATCGTCAGCCCCCAGCTCGTCCGGTACGCCGGCTACGAGCGGCAGGACGGCACCCGCCGCGGCGACCCCGCCAACGCCGGGCTGACCCGGCTGGCCCGCGAGCTGGGCTGGAGCGGCCAAGGCGGCGACTTCGACCGCCTGCCGGTGCTGATCCGCGACTCGCGCGGCCGTCTGACCCGGCACGACCTGCCCCAGGACGCCTGCCCCGACGTGCCCATCACCCACCCGGACCATCCGTGGTTCGCCGAGCTGGGGCTGCGCTGGTACTCCTGCCCCACGGTGTCGGACATGCGTCTCGAGATCGGCGGCGTCACCTATCCCGCCGCGCCGTTCACCGGCTGGTACGTCGGCACCGAGATCGGCACCAGGAACTTCGGCGACCGTGACCGCTACGACCTGCTCCCGGTGGTCGCGCGGCGGCTCGGGCTCGACACGGGCAACGACCGTACGCTGTGGAAGGACCGCGCGCTGACGGAGCTGAACGTCGCGGTGCTCACCTCCTACGAGCGGGCCGGGGTGCGGATGCTCGACCACCACACGATGGCCGACCACTTCCACCGGTACGTGGGGGCGCGG
Organism: Nonomuraea sp. GTA35; assembly: GCF_041950525.1. Lineage (NCBI taxonomy): Bacteria > Bacillati > Actinomycetota > Actinomycetes > Streptosporangiales > Streptosporangiaceae > Nonomuraea > Nonomuraea sp. GTA35. Next base: position 1,148,376 of record NZ_JBGNUV010000001.1, read on the forward strand.
CGGCGGGCGGGGGAGGAGGTGCACGCCGACTGGAGCTGGATCATCCCGCCCACGGCGGCCTCGGCCACGCCGGTCTTCCACGACTCCTACGATCCGGCCGTCGTGTCGCCCAACTTCTACCGTTAGCGGCACAGGGCCCGGCCTTGAAGAACGCTGTTCAGTTGTTTTCCGGCCGGCCGGTCTCGTGCGGGGTACGCGATCGTGGCAAGTGACGTTCACTTCGTGACGTGGCCGACGCGGAAGAAGCCGTCCGGGTCGTAGGCGCGCTTGACCTCGCGCAGCCGCCCGTAGTCCGCCCCCGTGTACGCCGCCGCCGTCCGCGACGGGTCCGCCAGGAAGTTCAGGAACGTCCCGCCGTTCGCGTACGGCCGCAGCTCCTCGGCCAGCCCCGGCACCACGGTGTCCACGATCACCGAAAGCCTGGTGGAGCGGTGGCTCACCGGCCCGGCGTCCGGCCCCGGCCGGCTCATCGCGCCGCCCCAGTGCCTGATCTCGATCGTCTGTGCCTGCTCCGAGGCGCGCACCAGCGCGTCGACGACCTCGCCGGGCACGGTGTCGAACATGTCCATGTGCCGGTTCGGCGTCCCGCCCATGGCCGCGGCGGCGTAGGTGGTGGTCCGCGTCTCGTCCAGCAGCGCCGGCCCGGCCGCCAGGAACAGCGGCGCGAGCAGCCGCCGGGCCTCCTCGGCCGTCCCGGCGTGCAGGACCTTGAGCAGCACCACGTGCCTGCCGCGCACCGCCACCGGCACCTGCTCGTCGTCGGGCATGCGCTTGAGCACGACCGCCGTGCTGATCTCGTCGGGGGCGTCGTCGATCCAGGTCCGGTACGCCTCCAGCGTCCGCGCCGCCGCCTCGATCGGGAAGTACACGAACCCCGCGTACACCTCCGGGACCGGGTAGAGCCGGAACTCCAGCGAGGTCACCACGCCGAACCCGCCACCGCCGCCCCGCAGCGCCCAGAACAGCTCGGGGTGGCTGTCGGGGCTCGCGGTCACGTGCCGGCCGTCCGCCAGCAGCACCTCGGCCCGCAGCACGCTGTCGGCCGCGAAGCCGTGCCTGCGGCCCAGCCACCCGAGGCCGCCGCCGAGCGTGTAACCGGTGACGCCGACCGACGGCGCCGAGCCCGACAGCGGCGCCAGGCCGAACGGCGCGGCGGCGGCGATCACCTCGCTCCAGCGCGCCCCCGCCCCCACGCGGGCGATCCGGCGGGCCGGGTCCACCAGCACCGACGCCATCGCGGAGGTCCTGACCAGGACGCCGCCGTCACAGGGGGCGTGCGTGCCGTGCCCGGTGGCCTGGACCGCGAACGGGACCCCGTGGGCGCGGGCCGCCAGCAGCGCGATCCGGATGTCGGCGACGCTCTGCGCCTCGGCGATCAGCGCCGGGCGGGAGTCCACGGCCGGGTTCAGCGAGCGGCGGGCCTCGTCGTAGCCGGGCTCGCCCGGCAGGTGCACGGTCCCGGTGAAGCCGGGGAGGCGGATCTCGTCCTGGATGCTGTACGGCTGGCTCATCTCTCTGGCCCTTCTCTGCTCTGCTCTGCTCTGTGATCTGTGATCAGAGTGCTGGAGGGCGCTTACGGTCGCGTTCCTGTCGCCTTACCGCCGCCCTTAAGGTCTCCAGGATCTTGCCGCCGGGCCGCCCGCACATCGGCCGGCCGTCGCCGCCCCGGCTACGCCGCCCGTCGTACGGGGCGGGGTCCGTACTCCACCAAGAGGACTTTTTGGTTAGGTAAGGCTAAGCTAATATGCCGACCATAAGGGCAAAGCTTGTCCCATGAGGAGAATCCATGGCCAATGTCCCGCGACGCACCCTTGTCGCCCTCGGTGCCGCCGCTCTGCTCGGCGTCAGTGCCTGTGGCGGGACCGCCTCGCCGCCCGCCTCCTCTCCCGGCGCACAGCCGTCCTCGCAGGCCGCCTCGCAGGGCCCGTGGACCTGGACCGACGACCGCGGCAAGAACATCTCCCTGCCGCAGCGCCCCCAGCGCGTCGTGGCCCAGTCGGCCGCCGCCGCCGCGCTGTGGGACTTCGGCGTGCGGCCGGTCGGGGTGTTCGGCCCGCACAAGCTCAAGGACGGCGGGCGCGACCCGGAGGTGGGCGAGGTCGACATCACGAAGGTGGAGTCGATCGGGAACGTGTGGGGCGAGTTCAACGTCGAGAAGTACGCCTCCCTCCAGCCTGACCTGCTGGTCTCGGGCATGTACCAGAAGGACGTGCTCTGGTACGTCCCCGAGCAGTCGCTCGCGACCGTCGACCAGATCGCTCCGACCGCCGGCGTGCAGCTCAGCGGCAAGCCCCTGGTGCAGATCATCGAGCAGTACGGCCGGCTCGCCGCCGCCCTCGGCGCCGACCTGAACGCGGCGCCCGTGGCCGAGGCCAAGAAGCGCTTCGAGGACGCCGGCGCCGCGCTGAAGGCGCTCGCCGCCGCCAAGCCCGGCCTCAGCGTCATGATCGTCACGGGCACGCCCGAGTCGCTGTACGTGGCCTACCTGCCGGACCACCCCGACATCAAGTACTGGGGCGACGACCTGGGCCTCAAGATCGTCTACCCCGAGCGGCCGACGGAGAGCGAGGGCGGCTTCTGGGAGGTGCTGAGCTGGGAGAACGCCGACAAGTACCAGGCCGACGTGATTCTCGTGGACGCACGCTCCCAGTCCATGAAGATCGAGGAGATGGCCAAGAAGCCCACCTGGGCCAAGCTGCCCGCCGTCAAGGCCGGCCAGCTCTACCCGTGGCACGCGGCCGAGCGCTACAGCTACCTCGGCTACGCCAAGGTCATGGAGGAACTCAGGGCCAACCTGGACAAGTCGCGGGACGACGTCGTCAAGGAGTGACGGGCACGATCTCGGCCCTGGTCAGGGCGCCGTGCTCGATCGTGAGCAGGCCCAGCGTGCCGTGCGGCTGGCGGCGGCGGTCGGTGGGGGAGCCCGGGTTGAAGATCCGCAGGCCGCCGCCCGACTCGTCGAGCGGGATGTGCGAGTGGCCGAAGACCACCAGGTCCGCATGCGGGAACCGGCGCCGCATGCGGGCCAGCCGGCCCTTGGCCGGGCCGCTGTCGTGGATCATGCCGATCCTCAGCCCGTCCAGGGTCAGCTCCAGCGTCTCCGGAGCCACCACGTCGGGGCCGTCGTTGTTGCCCTTCACGACGTGGACGGGCGCGTACGCGGCCAGCTCGGCCAGCACCGAGGCCACGCAGACGTCTCCGGCGTGCAGGATGACGTCCGCGCCGCGCAGGTGCTCGGCCACCCGGGGCGGGCACGCGCGCCAGCGCCTGGGCGCGTGCGTGTCGGAGATCGCGACGACCTTCACCCGTCACTCATGCCCTCCCGCCGCGCCCCCTCACCTCGGCAGCCCCGCCCCCTCACCTCGGGATGCCGCGCCCCCACACCTCGGCAGTCCCGCCCCCTCGCGTCGGGAGCCGAGCGCTCTCACCTCGGGATCGGCAGTTCCCGCAGCGGATCGCCCCCGTCGATGAACAGCCTGGCCCCTGCCCTGGTCGCCAGGGCGACGCGCTGCAGCAGGCGCTGCCCGGCCTCGGGATGCCGCCCGTCGAGCGCGCCGACGCGGACGGCGAACACCAGGTCGTACGGCTCCTCGCCGGGCAGCAGGACGAAGTCCTCGCCCGCGACCTGGCGGACGCTCATCCGACCGGCCGCGATCTCGCCGGCCGCCGCCGCCCGCGCCTGCGCGATCGCGGTGGCGGACCTGTCGATGGCCAGGATGTGCCCGGCGCCGAGCCGGGCCGCCACCGCCCGGGCGGCGGCCCCCGGACCGCATCCGATCTCCAGGACACGGAAGTGCGGCTCCAGGGGGAGCGCGTCCACGATCGCGGCGAGGCGGGGCGACAGGCGGGTCGGCATGCTCAGCAGGATAGGCCGCGACCGGAGAACCCGGAATCGCTAGGCTGCTGTCATGATCACATTCTCGCGTACGGCGGGGCAAGAACGATGGTGCAGGAGATCCTCGCCGCGGCCGGCCTGACGGAGGCCGAACGGGCCTCGATCGACGGCAAGCAGGTGCCGTCGGCCGAGGAGGTGCCCGGGTGAGGTTCGCGGGGTGCGCCGCGGCCGGCTGAACGAGCCGGAGCAAGCGATGATCCGTCGGGTGGGAGCCGGTCCCGCGCCGATCAGCCGGCGTGCAGTTCCTCCAGCCACGCCCGCCACCGCGGCCCCTGGTCCGCCCCGCCCTCGAACAGCAGATGCGAGGCGATCATGGCCCCGCCGAATCCCTGCAGGAACCGGTACATGCCGTCACCCGATCGGAGGCCGAGCGTCTGGGAGTTGCGGTGGTACACGACCCCCTCGACCCCGCCGGCCCTGGCCCGTTCGCCCACCTCGGGCGCCCCGCCGAGCGCGGCGTACAGCCGCTCCCACGCGACCGCCCAGTCGGCGACCGGCGGCCCGAACTCCGTGAGCGGCGTCGCCGCCCGCCCCGCGAAGTGGCCGAGGTACTCCACCAGCGTCGCGAAGTACATCTCCAGGCCCCTGGACATGGCCTCGAACTCGTCCTGCCAGTCGTCGCCGGGCAGGAACCCGCTGGTCACCATGCGGACGAGCGTGCTGCCCCGCTCCCGCCCCTCGATCATGAACTCGTAGGCCACGAACCTTCCGTCGCCGGCCTTGTCGCTGGAGTGGGCGAAGCGCCGGAGCGGCTCGGCGGTCGTGACGGCGGACGGCGGCAGCTCGAACCGGCCGAACGCGGTGCGGACGACCCCCTCGGCCACCTCGGTGCGCCCCATGAACCACGAGTCGATGCCCGGCCCCGTCGAGATGGCCTCCCAGACCTCCTCCGGGGTGGCCTCGACCGTGGCCTCCAGCGGCATCTCGAAGTCGCGGCCCACCTCAGCGCTCCCTCTTCGCGGTCACGGAGGGGTGGACCGCCACGACCAGCCGGTGATCGCGCCCACCCTCAGCGGACTCGTCATGATATTTGCTGATCAGGGAGGTCACGCACTGGGCCAGCTCCTCGGCGAACGCCGCCCGGTCCGCCGCCGACGCGAAGCGCACCTCGCCGTCGATGGCGAACGTCGCCACCCGCTTCTGCGCCTTCGCGGCCCCGGTGATCAGGGTGCCGACATCCCGTACGAGCTGCGCCGCCAGCGCCAGCAACCATCGCGCCGACAGCCGGTCGGGCGACCTGGCGGGGTCGGGCTGCACCGAGGCCAGCGCGGTGGGGGAGATCACGAACGAGGCAGCCGTGGCCTGCATCACGCGCTCGGTGACGTTGCCCTTCCTGCGCTCCTCGACCAGCTCCACCAGGCCGTGCCGCTCCAGCGTGCGCAGGTGGTAGTTGACCTTCTGCCTGGCCAGGCCGACCTTGGCCGCCAGCGAGGTCGCCGAGCCCGGCTCCACCAGCTCTGCCAGGAGTCTCGACCGCATGGGGTCGAGCGACGCCTCGGCGGCCGCGGGGTCCTCGATCACCGCCACTTCGTGCATGGTCAAACGATCGCACCGACAAAAATCGTTGTCAAGGTAGGCGGGTCGCCCGGTCCTCCAGGTAGCGCCGCTCGGGCAGGCTGGTGGTCAGCCTCGCCGCCTCCCGGTACGCGGCCACGGCCCCCTCCGCGTCGCCGTCCATCTCCAGCAGGTGCGCCCGTACGGCCGCCAGCCGGTGGTGCCCGGCCATCCGGTCGTCGGCGGCCAGCTCGTCGAGCAGACCGAGCCCGGCGCGCGGCCCCTGCACCATGGCCGTGGCCACCGCCTGGTTGAGCCTGACCACCGGATTGTCCTCGACGCCGGACAGCACCCCGTACAGCGCCAGGATCTGCGGCCAGTCCGTCTCCCCGGCGGTGGCCGCCTCGTCGTGCACGGCCGCGATGGCCGCCTGGAGCTGGTAAGGCCCGAGCGCCGTCGTGGACAGGGCCTTGGTGACCAGCTCCACGCCCTCCGCGATCAGCCGCCGGTCCCACAGGCTCCTGTCCTGCTCGGCCAGCGGGATCAGCCGCCCGTCGCGGTCCGTACGCGCGGGGCGGCGCGCCTCGGTGAGCAGCATGAGCGCCAGCAGCCCCATGATCTCCCCGTCGTCGGGCAGCAGCCGCAGCACCGCCCTGGTCAGCCGGATCGCCTCGCCCGTCAGCTCCGCCCTGTGCAGCTCGGGCCCCGAGGTGGCGGTGTAACCCTCGTTGAAGATCAGGTACAGCACGTGCAGCACCACCCGCAGCCGGTCGCCGCGCTCGGCCTCCGGCGGCATCCTGAACTCCGCCCCCTTGGCCTTGATCCGCTGCTTGGCCCGGCTGATGCGCTGCCCCATCGTCGCCTCCGGCACCAGGAAGGCGTTGGCGATCTGCGCCGTCGTCAGCCCGCCCACGGCCCGCAGCGTCAGCGCGAGCTGCGAGGCCTCCGACAGCGACGGATGGCAGCACAGGAACAGCAGCGTCAGCGTGTCGTCCCGGTCCCCGGACCGCTCCTCGCCCGGCGCCGGGGCCACGAGCTCGTCGGCCGCCACGGTGACCGCCACGCTCTCCTCGCGGCGCCGGCGCGCGTGCTCGCTGCGAATCTGGTCGATGACCCGGCGCGCGGCCACGGTCACCAGCCAGCCGCGCGGGTTGTCCGGCACGCCGTCCCTCGGCCACTGCACGGAGGCGTCGAGCAGCGCCTCCTGCACGGCGTCCTCGCACATGTCGAACTGCTCGTAGCGCCGCACGAGCGTGCCGAGCACCTGCGGCGCCAGCTCCCGCAGCAGCCCCTCGACGGCGACCGGCATCAGCCCGCCACCTCGTCGGTGTAGATCACCAGCATGTACGTCACCTCCCCCATCCTAGGGGTGCCCCACCATCCGGACATCAGGGAAATACCAGCTCAGCGGCCCGGATGGGCGATCGCCTCCGGGCATCCTCGGCAAGGTCCCCTAGGCTCGTACCGTGCGAAACCCTGATCTGCACGCCATCGCCGGCCGGCTGGTCGAGGTGCCCGGCGTGGTGGCCGTCGCTCTCGGAGGCAGCCGCGCCCGCGGCACGCATCGGCCCGACAGCGACGTCGACCTCGGCCTCTACTACCGCGGCCGGCTCGACGTGGCCGGGCTGCGCGCGCTCGCGCGGGAGGTGACGGGCGAGGACACCGACGTGACCGAGCCCGGCGGCTGGGGCCCGTGGGTGGACGGCGGCGGCTGGCTCACCGTTGACGGCCTGCGGGTGGACTGGATCTACCGCGACCTCGACCGCGTGCACCGGATCTGGCGCGACTGCCGGGACGGCCGCTACGAGATCGGCGTCCAGGCCGGCCACCCGCTGGGCTTCTACTCCCACGCCTACGCCGGGGAGGTGGCGCTCTGCCAGGTGCTCGCCGATCCGGCCGGCGAGCTCGCCGCGCTGCGGCAGGAGGCCGCGCACTACCCGCCGGCCCTGCGGAAGGCGCTGGTCGCAGGGCTGTGGGAGTGCGACTTCGCGCTGATGACGGCCCGGTACGGGGCAGCCGGACGGGACCCGGCGTACGCGGCGGGGGCGCTGTTCCGCGCGATCGGCGTGGCCTGCCACGCGCTGCACGCCGCCGACGGGGCCTGGTTGATCAACGAGAAGGGCATGGTCGCCGCCGCCGACCGGCTGCCGTCGGCCCCGAAGGGGTTCGGGGAACGGGCGCAGGCGCTGCTCGCGGGCGTCGGGAGCACGCCGGAGGAGATCACCCGCACCATCGACGCGGCGGCCGAGCTGGTCGCCGACGTCCGCGCCGCCTGCGGCGCCTGAAGCCGGCGATCAGGCCGGGCACTCGGGCGGCCACTTGAGCACGGAGAACTCCAGCCGCAGCGAAGCGTCCGCGGGAAGGGCGATCGCCCGGGCCCACGGGTCGGTCGCCCAGCAGGCGGGCAGCAGGAAGTACCGCTGGTTGGAATGGAGCAGCAGGTGCAGGCCGGTGTACCGGTAGCGGTACAGCGCCCCGGGGTCGGGCAGCGGGGTCTCGGCGATCCCGAGCCCCTCCAGATGCAGCCGCCGCGGCGCGTAGATCACCGTGCTGGGCAGCGCTCCCGGATCCGAGCGGTACTCGTGGGCCGCCTCCATTCCCTGCCGCTGTGCGAGCTCGCTGACCGTCCACAGCAGCAGGATCAGGAGGAGCACCACGCAGAGGGTGCGCTGGAGGACCTGCTCGGCGGGGGAGACGACGGAGCGCGTACTGACCCTCTGGTACAGGGAGAGGCCGTAGACGAGCACGAAGACGCCGAGCCCCAGGCAGAAGGGCACGGCGTAGGACGGCAAGCTCAGTCGGCCGTTCATGGCCGCCAGTCCCGCGACGACGCTCGCGACCCCGAGCACGGCCAGGACCACGATCGCCCGCCGAACGGCGGTACGGTGCCTGCTCGCGGACCGGACCACCCACCCGTGCACCAGCGGCGCGATCATGGCCAGCACCAGGAGCAGGATCAGCGGTTCTATCGTCAGGGTGACGCTGCGCAGCACGTAGTCCTGGAAGGACAGGCCCAGCATGCTCTGGTCCACGCCGAGCTGCCCGTACATGGTGTTGGCGCGCACCGCCCCGAAGTACATCATGATCGCCGCGACGAAGGTGGTCGGCGTCACGACGTGCGCCAGGACGGCCCACGCGCGGGTGAAGTCCTGGCCCGCGCCGCGGCCTTCGTCCGGGGACGTGCTCACGACTCGTCGGGGGCCGGGCCGTCGTCCTCCTGCGGGGTGGAGCCGTCTTCACCGGGTGTCCCGGCGGGGCCGCCGGTGTCCGTGGGGCCGGGGCCGGACCCCGTGGGCTCCACGGGCTGGGACGTGTGCTCGTCCGACGGGTGCTCGCCGTCCGACGGGGACCCCTCGTCGGAGGGGGTTCCCCCGTCCGGCGAGGACTCGGTCGTGGCGGGCGGCGACGTGACGGCCGCGCACTCCGGCAGGATGGCGGCGGGATCGGACGCCACCGAGCAGGCGTTCCTGAGGAACTCCGGCGGGATGCCGCCGCGCTTCTCGAGCTCTGCCCAGGCCTGCTCGGCGCTCTCGGCGTCGCCCACGGCCAGGGCGCTGGCCAGTTTCGATTCGCTGAGCATCCTCAGCATCGCCGGGCGCATCGGAGCGGGAATGTCCTCGGGATGCTCCTCCACCTCGCGAATGGTCCGGCGCGCCCTCCGCCATTGTCCCTGGTTGGCCTGTGCCGCCGCTTGGCACACCTTCGCGACCGCCTTCTCGCCGGCGGTGCCGCCGCCGGACGCCACCCGGCCCATCCTCTGCTCCGCACCCGCGAAGTCGCGCTCCTTCAGCATCTTCTGGCAGTCCAGCCCCACCTTGGCCGTGGCCTCGGGGAGGTCCCCGCTGCCTTCGGTCGGGAGTTCGCCGTCCGGGGTGATGATCGGCCGTGCCTGTGCCTGTGCCGGTGTCTGTGTCTGTCCGGGAGCCCCTGGTCCGGCCTGTCCTGCCCCGCCCTGGCCGTCCGCGCAGCCGCCCGCCAGTACTGCGGCGGCGGCGAACGCGGTCGCCACGGCCGGCCAGGTCCTCTTCACCGTTCCCCCGAGAGCTCGCCGCCATCAGGCCAGGTCGTACCGCACGGGAGCGTGACCTACGCACGTGGAACGCGCCGATCATCAATTCCTGGGGAATCCTTGGCATGAAACATCAGATGTCTGAGGACCTGATAAGTTGGGGCGCATGACCGTAGTCTCGCGCCCTGCCGACAGCGGCCCCGTGTTGCGGGCCGACGCCGTGGAACTCGTCCGCGACGGGCGCCACCTGCTGCGCGCCATCTCGCTCACCGTGCACCCCGGCGAGCACTGGGCGCTGCTCGGGGCGAACGGCGCCGGCAAGAGCACCCTGCTCAGCCTGCTGGGCGCCGTGACCCATCCCAGCCGTGGCGTGGTCGAGGTGCTCGGGCGCACCATGGGCCGGGTGGACGTGCGCGAGCTGCGCTCGTACCTGGGGCACGTCAACCCCCGCCACACCCCTGACGGGCCGCTGCGGGCCCGGGACGTGGTGCTGACCGGGCTGACCAACACCGCCGCGCCCGTGCCCCGCTGGACGCCCACCGCGCAGGAGAGCGAGCGGGCCGACCGGCTGATCGCCATGCTCGGCATGAGCCACCGGGCGCAGGCCACGTGGGCCACCCTCTCCCAGGGCGAGCGGGGCCGCGCCCTCATCGCCAGGGCGCTCATGCCGCAGCCCCGGCTGCTGCTGCTCGACGAGCCGGCGACCGGGCTCGACCTGGCCGCCCGCGAGCAGCTGCTGGCCAGCATCGACGCGCTGCGCGCCCGGCACCCCTCGCTGGCCACCGTGCTGGTCACGCACCACCTGGAGGAGCTGCCCGCCACCACCACGCACGCCATGCTGCTGCGCGACGGCCGCTGCCTGGCCGCCGGCCCGGTCGCGGACGTGCTGACCAGCGAGCTGGTCAGCGCCTGCTTCGAGCATCCGGTACGCCTGGTCCGCAGCGACGACGGCCGCTGGGCCGCCCGCGCCGAGCCCGTCCCCATGAGCGTCCCCGTGTGAGCCGCCGGGCCGCGGGGCGCGAGCGGCCCGAGCCGGTCAGGCCCTGAGGAGCCGGGCGGACGGCGTGGCGGGCGCCCGGGGCCGTCCCACCCGCGCCACGTGCAGCAGCGTGCGGGGATCCGCCACGCCGACGCGCCGCGCCAGCTCCCGCCGGGTCCCCTCGCAGTCGATGACCTGGCTCAGCGGGTGCGTCGTGTACCCGAGCTCCGACAGCGTCAGCCAGTGCCGCATCAGCAGCCGCCCCGCCTCCACCTCCTCGTCCACCGGCCCGACCAGGACGAGCACGTCCCCGTCGTAGTCCAGCAGCCCCCGAGACGCCCCGGCCAGCACCCGGGGCAGGCCCAGCCGCCGCAGCGCCGGGTAGAGGGCGAGCGAGGCCCGTAGCGCGAGCGCCTCCACCTTGGTCAGCGCCAGCGCCCGGTCGCTGAGGCCGTCGAGGAAGTAGCGGCGGTGCCGCCGGGTCAGCCGCAGCCAGGCCCGCAGCTCCCGCGTCACCTCCCGGTCCCCGAACTGGTGCAGGTCCGCGGCGTGCAGCAGGTCCGCCAGGTCGCGGCAGGGCAGCCGGCGCGTCCCCGCCAGCGCGCCGGCCACCTCGTCCGGGAGCCGCCCCGCGTGGTACTCGCCGCGGTTGGCGCCCCGGGCCCGCACGTCCGCCGTGGTGAAGGGCGTCCTGTACGGCTCCTCGGCCCCGTACAGGAAGCCCACCCGCAGCGGCCCCGGGTCGGGCCGGTAGGCGACGGACAGGCCCGCGTCCGCGCACACGATCAGGCAGCACTCGACGAACGCCCCCAGACTGAGCCGCAGGTCACGCCCCGTGGGGTCGCTGATGGGCAGCGCCCTGGCCGGGTCCCAGCCGACGGCCGCCTGACCGTCGGCGTAGGTGAGCGTCCACGGCTGCGTGTTGTGCGCGCTGGGCGCGCGCCAGAAGTCGGGCTCCAGCGCCCGGAGCTGTCTCACGCGAGATCCTTGTCATAGAAGGTGTAGCCGTGCAGCGGCCGCCCGCCCATCGCGACGTACTGGGCGGCCGAGCCGGGGTTGTCGCGCTCCACGTACGTGCTGCGCAGCGTGTGGTAGCCGCCCCGCCGCAGCCCGTCGTGCAGCTCCCGTGACAGCAGCCGCATGTAGCCGTGCCCCTGCTCGTCCGGGACCGTGCCCTTGATGATGAGCACGGCCTCGCGGCGGTAGCGGGAGCGGGTGGCGAGCAGCCGGAGCTGGTGGACGAGGTGCAGGTTCCCGCGAATGCCCGCGATGAAGCGGGAGATGTCGGGCAGGCACAGCACGAACGCGACGGGCCGCCCCGCCTTCGTCAGGTACAGCAGCAGCGCCTCGTCCAGCAGGTACGCCAGCCCGTCCGTCTGCTCGGCGAGCTGCTCGGCGGAGATCTCGGTGTAGTAGCCGAGCTGCGCGAAACTGGTGTTCAGCATCTCCCGCAGGATCGGCAGCTGCTCGCGCACCCGGCGCCGGTCCCCGCGGTGCACCCGCAGCTCCTCGGCGCGGATCCGCGCGTCGTCGAAGGCGAACACCGGCTCCTGCGGCACCGGGCAGATCCAGGTGTCGGACTCGAACCGGCGGCTGAACCCGCACGCCTCGTAGGCGGCCGGATAGTACGGCCGGTTCCAGGCGCTGTCGATGAACCCGCGCTCCCCGAACCCGGAGGTGATCACCCCGCCCGCCTGGTTGGGCAGCAGCGACACCGGTCCGAACGCCGCCTTCCTGCCCGCCGCGGCCCCGGCCGCGCAGATCGCCTCGAACAGCTCCTCGGCCGCCTCCTCGGCGAACTCCGTCAGCCCGAACAGCTGGGTGTCGCGCCCCAGCCTGGCGTCCAGCGCGGCGTCGGTGTGCAGCGTCGTGCGCGCGACCACCCGCCCGCCGCGCCGCAGCAGGAACAGCCGCACGCCCCGCCGGTGCCACCCGCGCACCGTGGCGTGCAGCGGCGGCACGAACCGCTCCTCGCCCGCGTACAGGTGATCGGTGAAGGCGAGGAAGTCGCGCAGGTCGCGCCGGGTCTCGACGGGCCGCAGCCCGGTCACGAGCGCTTCACCCGGGGCCCCTCGCCGTCCTCGGTGGACAGCGGCGTGAACGTCTCGATGTGCGCCATCGGGCCGCCCTCGGCTCGCCAGATGCCGTTGCTGTACCCCTCGGGCTCGGCGTTGTAGAGCCGGATGTAGCCGCCGGTGGCGTTCTTCGTGCCGTCCGTCACCCACTGCATGAGCTTGCGGTGGTGGCGGCTGCGGGCGAAGCGCAGCAGCGCGTCACGGTCCTCGAAGAAGGCCAGGGTGCCCAGCGTGTACGGGAACTCCCAGTAGATCTTGTGCCAGCGGTAGCCGCGCATCCGCTTCATGTCGCGCACCATCCGGAACCACGTCAGCGTGAGCGTCAGGATCGACAGCGGTCCCCGGTAACGGGTCGCCCCGACGAACATCGCCGTCGCCTGCCCCTGCGGCGGCGTCCTGCTGAAATCGGTGGTCCTCATGCGTCCTTCACCAGATAGACGTTCTTCGTCTTCGTCAGCCGCGCGAACGGCCCCTCACCCAGCCCGAACACCTTGATCCGCAGGTCGGCGGCCGTCGGGTCCTCCTTCAGCGACTCGGCGAAGTCGCGCGAGACCGCGCTCAGGTGCGCCACGACCCCCTTGCGGCAGATCTCCGCCAGCGCCCCCTGATCCACCTCGCCGCGTACCTCCAGGTTGATCACCGGCCGGTACTCCAGGCCGGGCAGCTCCTCCAGGGACAGGCAGAACCGGTTGATCGCGGCGGCGTACGGGTTGCCCTGGTAGAGGCCGTACTCGACGTCCTGCGGGTAGAGGTTGGCCCCCATGTAGGAGATCGTCGAATCCTTGCGGCCGAACAGGAACAGCAGCGGCAGGTTCATCCGCTCGTCGGTCCACATGGCCGCGTAGTCGTCCTCGCCCAGCGCCTTCCGGACCTCGGCGAGCGTGTGCAGCCGGGCCTCGTCGCCGACGTTGTAGCGCAGCTTGGGCTGCAGACAGCTCTTGGTGTTGATCGTGCACAGCAGCTCGCCGCCGGCGTTCACCTCCAGGAACGTCTCCAGCGGGTTGTAGTGGAAGACCATCGGCAGCCGCTGCTCGCCGGGGCCGAGCAGGGCGTCGCGCAGCCGCCGGTCGGTGGCCAGGCGCTTGCGCAGCCGTACGCTGAAGCCGCTCTCCGCGCCCATCCCGATCGTCAGGTCGCTGGCGCCGTAGCCGGAGCGCACCTCCTCGAAGCGCTCCTCCAGGTAGTCGCGCAGCGCCTCCGTCATGCCCTCGCCGCCGACCATGCCGCGGATGCGGTAGTCCTCCCACGGGAAGCCCGCCTCGTCGAGGCGGTCGCGCAGGTGCTTGAGGAACGGCGGGTACGCCGCCACCACGTAGTCGTAACCGGGACCGAAGTGCTCCAGCGTGTCGGAGATCTTCTCCAGGTCGGGGCCGGTGTTCTTGACCATCGCGATGCGGGCCATGGCGGCCCCGGTGGTGGTGCCGGTGGCCCACGCGCCCATCGAGTACGCGTTGATCACGAACAGCCGCCTGCCGGGGAAGACCAGCTCGATGTACCCGGCGGCGTTGCGGTAGATGCCCTGGAGCTCGCGCGGCCCGCGAACCCAGTTGTACGGCTTGCCGCTGGACCCCGAAGACTCGTCCACGATCACGCCGGGCCGGTGCAGCCTGCCCTCCTGGCAGCGGCTCGCCTCGTCGTACGCGCCGGCGTAGTTCTGCTTGGTCGTCTCGGGGAAGTCGGCCAGCCGGCGGGCCCGCTCGGCGCCGTGCGCGCGCAGGAAGTGGCGGTAGGCGGGCACGTCCACGGCCGCGAACTGGCAGGCCACCCTGGCGTGCCGGGCCGCCACCCGGTCGAGCGCGGGGTGGTAGCCGCGGGCGACCATGCGCCAGATCGCGGGGTTCAGGGTGCCCAGCCGGTACGCGCCGGTCAGGGCCCAGGAGTAGGCCTGGAGCCGGGCTCGGCGCCAGCGCTGACGGGGGGTGAGCGGCCCGAGGGCGGGACTGAGGCGGATCATGACCCGTGAGACTAGTGGGATCGACTGGAAGATCACTTGTCGTCCACTTTCAACGCATTCGCCCATGCGGAAAAAAGCTTTCCGCATTGCGCCGTAGCGTGGGTGCCGTCGAACGGAAGAGAGGCACATTCCCGTGATCGAACTGTCGTGGCCGCAGGTCAGCGCGAGGCGGCTGGAGCGCGCCGGGCTCGTCACCGCAGCCGGCGGCCCCGAGGAGACCGTGGCCGCCATGTGCGGCGCGCACGCCCAGGTCATGTCCGCCGCCGAGCTGTCCATCGGGCTGCGGCTCGACGGCGCCACCCGCGTCCACGTGCGCGAGGCGCTGTGGAAGGAGCGCGGCCTGGTCAAGACGCACGGCCCGCGCGGCACCGTGCACCTGCTGCCCGCCCGCGACCTGCCCAGGTGGGTCGCCGCCCTGTCCACGCTGCCCGCCACGCCCTCGCCGGCGTCCATGCGGATGACGGACGGGCAGAGCGACCAGGTGGTGGCCGCCATCCGCCAGGCGGTGCAGGGCGCCGAGCTGACGATGGACGAGCTGAGCGAGGCGGTCGTCGCGGCCACCGGGCCGTGGGCGGGCGACCTGGTCATGCCCGCGTTCCAGACCTACTGGCCGCGGTGGCGGCAGGTCATGCACCTGGCGGCGCACCGGGGCGCATTCGTCTTCGGCGCGGGCCGCGGGCGCAAGGTCACCTACACCGCCGCGCCGGAGGCCCCGCCAGCGACGGACGGGCCCGCCTGGCTGGCCAGGAGCTACCTGCGGGCGTACGGGCCCGCCACGCCCGCGGAGTTCGCCCAGTGGGCGGGCGGCTCCGTCGGGTGGGCGAAGGCGGCGTTCGAGGGGGTCGAGCTGGAGGAGGTGCGGCTGGAGGGGCGGCCGGCCTGGGTGCTCGCGGGCGACACCGCGGTGCCCGGCGAACCGCCCCGGGGCGTGCGGCTGCTGCCGTACTTCGACGCGTACGTGGTGGCGGGCCGGCCCCGCGAGCTGCTGTACGCCGGGGCCGCCGCACAGCGGGCGCTGGCCGGCGGCCAGGCGGGCAACTTCCCCGTGCTGCTCGTGGACGGGAACGTGGCCGGCGTCTGGCACCAGCGGCGCTCGGGCAGCCGGATCGACGTCACGGTCGAGCCGCTGCGCGACCTCACGCCGGCCCAGCTCGGCGAGCTCCAGGAGCAGGTGCTGCGGGTGGGCGAGGTGCTGGAGGGCCGCCCGCATCTCACGATCGGGCCGGTCACCGTCGGGGCGCACGCCTGATCCTTCCCTTTCACTCCCTCAGCTAGGGCATAATGGGGAGTGTTATGGAGCAATACACCGTGGAGCAGGTGGCGGACCTCCTGGGCCTGCACGTCAAGACCGTGCGTAACTACGTACGGGACGGGCGGCTGCCCGCCGTGCGCATCGGCAGGCAGTACCGCATCGCCAAGGAGGACCTCGCGGCGTTCACCGGCCTGCCCGTCGGCGCGCCCGCCAGGGCCCGCCACGCCGAGGTGTCCAGCATCGTGCAGATCGACGGCATCGCCAGGCGCGACATGGACCGCGTCAGCACCATGGTCATGGGCTCCCTGACGGGCCGGCCGCACGGCCTGCGCGTGCAGTTCGTCTACGACGAGGAGCGCGAGCACCTCAAGGTCGTCGTCCTGGGCGGGCTGGAGGAGAGCGCGCAGGTGCTGCGCATCCTCGACGCGCTGGTGCGGGACTGAACGGCCGGGCCGCCCCCGCTGAGACATCATGGACTTCCTGGAGAGCTTTCATGCCTGACGGCTATCACTACGCGGACGGCGAGCCCCTGAACGGGACCGCCGACGTGCTCGACCTCATCGGCGAGACCTGGGGGCGCGACGTCACCTGGGTGGCCGTGCCCATCGAGCGGCTGCCCGCCGACTTCTTCACGCTGAGCACCGGCGTGGCCGGCGAGATCACGCAGAAGTTCGCCAACTACCGGCTCGGGCTGGCCATCGTGGGCGACACCGGCCGTCAGGCCGCCGCCAGCAACGCGGTGCGCGCCTGGATCGCCGAGGCCAACCGGGGGGAGCACCTCTGGTTCGTCCGCGACGAGGCCGAGCTGGCGGCCCGCCTGTCAGGCCGTGGCTAGCCGGACGCTCATCCCTTCGCCACCGCCGCCTCGATGCCGTCGAGCAGCACGTTCAGGCCGATCGCGAACGTGTCGGCCGTGCCGGGCCCGCCGTCCTCCGACTCCACCCACGCCACCATCGGGTACTGGTCGGTGAAGCCCGGCGCCACCTCCTCCAGCAGGTGCGAGCGCGTCCGCCACCACTCCTCGTCCGACACCCCGGTCGCCGAGGGCGCCAGCCGCGACTCCGTGACGGTCCTGGCCGCGCCCCGGACGAAGTCGAACAGCAGCGCCACCACCCCGCGCGTCCGCCGCGGCCCCAGCCCCGTGCCGCGCAGGATCGACACCACGCTCTCCAGCGTCGCGAACTCGTTGGGCCCCAGCACCGGCCGGGCCTGCGACACCTGCAGCACCCAGGGGTGACGCAGGTAGAAGGCCAGCGTGTGCTCGGCCCACGAGGCCACGGCCGGGCGCCAGCCCGCGCTCGCGTCGTACGTGGTGGGCAGTTCGGCCAGCACGCGGTCGTACATCAGGTCGACCAGCTCGCCCTTGTTCGGCACGTACGTGTAGAGCGCCATGCCCGTGCGCCCCAGCCGTTCGCCGACCTTGCGCATCGACAGGGCCGCCATGCCCTCGCTGTCGGCCACCTCGATCGCCGCCTCGACGATCACGTCCACGCTCAGCCCCGGTTTGGGGCCGGGCCGGACCTCGCCCGGCTCCTCGCCGCTGCGCCACAACAGCGCCATCGACCGTCGCGCATCACCTTGACCTGCGAAGACGACCAACGCGGAACTCCCGGGGCGGACAATTCCTTACGGCATAAGGCTATCAGCCGTGCCGATCATGCGATGGCGTCCAGGTGGGTCGAGGGTACTCGATGAGGCTGTGAGCCGGGCCGTCCGAGGGGCGCCGCGGGCGGCGGAGGGCCGGAACGGCGGCTGTCCCGGCCCCGCGCAGAGCGGGTACCGGGACAGCCGTACGCCGAGAGCTCAGCTCTCGTCAGCCGTCGGCGTCGTCGCCATCGTCGCCATAGCCGTAATCGTCGTCCTCGTCGCCCGACCAGTCTTCCTTGTAGTCCTTGGACTCGAACTTCTTGCAGACGTCCGCATCGCGGGTGCCGAGGAAGACGCCGTGCTTGGTGATGTGCGAGTAGGTCGAGTCGTCGTTCATGCCCAGGCCGCAGTGCTGCGGGTGCTTGTTCCAGTGCTCGGCCCAGGCGTGGTCCTTCTTGTCGTCTGCGGACGCGGAGCCTGCCGTGCCGAACAGTACGGCCGCGGCGAGCAGCGCCCCGCCAGTGGCGGTGAGGCTCTTTCTCATGATCTCCCCCTGTAATCACGGAGTGCCATCGGCCATCACTATACGTAGCGATCTTGGCGCTTCCAGTAGCGCCACACCGACTTTTCCCTCAATAGACCGCCGACGACGAGCCCGGGTGTCACCCCGCCCGGCCGCGAAGAACCCGATCATCACCGGTGCCGGCAACCCCGCCTCGACGTCGTGGAACCCGCCGGCCAGGCTGCCGGTCAGGTGGCGAAGACCTCCCGCAGGAAGGCCGTCAGGGCGCCGGTCACCTCCCGCGGGCGTTCCAGGGGCGGGAGGTGGCCGGTTTCGGGCAGGTCGAGGCGGCGCGCGCCCGGGATCCCCGCCGACAGCAGCGCGGACACCTCCTGGATGCCCGGCACGTCCGACAGCCCGTTGATCACCAGCGTGGGGGCCGTCACCTCGTGCAGGCGGGTGGCGGCGGGCGGGACGAGCCGGCGCTCGCTGGACCTGGGGCCGGTCCAGGCGCGTTCAAACACCAGCCGGCACATCTCCACGGCCGCGTCCCACACCGGCTCCGGCAGCACGTCACGGCTCCGATCGGGCCCAGCGACCTGCCAGAGCGTGTGCGCCTCCGCCATCGCCCGCACGTCGGCGGGGACCACCCGCTCGGCCGTGCCCGCGCGGTAGCGGGCCAGGCGGTCGGGCGGCACCGAGGAGTGCACGCGCTCGGCCGCCTGCTCCAGCATCGCGCGCGGCCACTGGTGACCGGCCAGGCCCGAGCAGATCAGGGCGAGCGCGGCGACCCGGCCGGGTGCGGCGAGAGCGGCCTCGACCGCGTACGCGCCGCCCATCGAGCAGCCCACCAGGGCCGCCCGGTCCACGTCGAGGGCGTCCATGAGGGCGAGCAGGTCCTCGTGGTGGCAGACCTCGCCGGCGGCGTCGCCGGACCTGCCGTGGCCGCGCCAGTCGTAACGGATCACCCGGTGACGCTCGGCCAGGGCGGCGAACTGGTGCTCCCACATGCGCATGTCGGCCACCCCCGCGTGCAGGAGCACGACGGTGCCCGCCGGCGCCGGAGGCCCCGCCTCCTCGTACGCGATGTCGAGATCGTCCACGGCTCGCACGCTAGCGGGGTGGCGGGGACTGCGGAGCGGGTGTTCGCCACGGGCACAGCTCCCGCAGGGGAGGGGGATCCCCCGTGCGGGGGAGCCCGGCGAAGGGGGGTGGGCGGCAGGGTCAAGGTCGTGAGATACGCGGATCTGGGAATCGGGTGGACCGGGCTGTACGTGGCCTCCAAGGTCGTTCACGCCTGGGAGGGGCGGCTGGGGGTGACCGGCGGGCCGGTGGTGTCGCCGGAGAGCCACCTCGCGTACGGGCCGGGTGAGGTGGCGCTGGCCCAGTGGGGGAACGCCGGGGCCGGGGTGCTGGTCATGGTGGTCCTGCTCGCCGGGCGGTTCCGCGTTCGCCGGCGGTGGGCGTACCGGACGTTGCTGGGCACGCACTGGCTCTGCGCCGCGATGGCGGCGGCCGGTGCGGTGGGCATGCTCGGCGGCGCGCTGCTCACGGACCGGGGAGGCGCGCTCTTCGGCGGGTACTGCGCCGTGTGGGCCGCCCTGCTCCTCCTCGCCACCCGCGACCTGCGGCAACGGCACCGGCCCGCGGTGAGCCGCCGCGCGTGACTGTGGTGCCCGCATCCGGTAGCTCGCCCTGGGCGGGGGCGGCGGCAGGTGAGCGGTCGCCTGCCGCCGTGCCTGGGCCCGTTCCGCCAAGGCGCGGGCCGCCACGAGGGTCAGTCGTTCCCGTAGTCCGGGGTCATGACGGCGGCCAGGGTGAGGTGGGAGGCGGCCTCCTCGTGCCGCCCCTGGCGCTGGAGGGTGCGGCCCAGCAGGTGGCGGGCGTAGGAGTCGTCCGGTGACTCGGCGACCAGGGACTCCAGTGCCGTGCGCGCCCGGTTGAGCTGGGCCGAGGCGAAGTACGCCCGCGCCGCCAGCAGCCGCACGCCCGGGTCGTCGCCGTGCTCCTCCATCAGCGGACGCAGCAACGTCAGCGTGCCGAGGGGGTCGCGCTGGTCGAGCAGCGACTCCGCGTACCGCAGCCGCTCCACCTCGGCGGGCAGCTGCCGGGGCGTGTGCCGCGCGGCGTCCTCCAGGAACTCCCGCAGCGCCTCCGGCGGCTGCGCGCCCTCCAGCGCGAGCCCGTTCGCCACGATCGTCGGCGAGGTCCGCACGCCCTTGGCCTTGCCGACGAGCAGCAGCTCGCGCACCAGCTCGGCCCCCGGGAGGGTCTCCAGGGCGGACTCGCCGGTGTAGCCGGCCTCCTCGGCCAGCCCCGCCTCGGCGGCGATGGCGGTCAGGACGGCGAGGTCGCTGATGTCCTGCACGTCCACGAAATGTGCCCGCAGCACCCGCTCCACCACGCGGTCCTGCAGCTCGGCCCCGCCCTTCTCGTACGCCAGCGCGATCAGCCGGTGCGCCTCCAGCGTGCCGGCCCGCCATCCGGAGCCCCACTGCTCGCCGAGCCCTTCGGCGGCGGCCACCTCGGCCACCCGCGCCCGGTTCTCCATGGGGGACAGCCCGGGCGCGCAGGCGCGCAGGGCCTCGTCGGCCATCGGGTCCCGCAGCAGCTCCGCCATAGGGACGGCCCGCGCGGGCGCCGACGGATCGATCTGGTACGGCCGCCAGACCACCTCGACCGGCTCCCCCTCCCAGGAGGCCAGCGCCTTCTCCAGTCGGCGCTTCCCGATGTGAGCCCATCCGCAGACGACGTCCGCCCAAATCTCCACTCTCATGCCGCCAAAGTATGCGACAAATGTTGAATAGTCAACACATGTCGCATAAGCGATGGCTGTCGTATAGTGGGTGGCGTGAACCCCGATGATCCACGCGCCCAGCGCACCCGCGCCCGTCTCAAGGCGGCCGTGCTGGAGCTGGCCCTGCAGCAGGAGCTCGCCACCATCACGATGTCCGCGCTGGCCAAGCGCGCCGAGGTGAACCGGGCGACGGTCTACCTGCACTATCCCGACGTCGACTCGCTGGTCACCGACGCCATGGAGGACGCCGTCGCGGCCGTCGCCAGGGCCGCCGCCCTGTGCCCGCTCGACGCGCCCCGCGATCAGGCGCCCGGCCCGCTGGTGGAGCTGTTCGAGCACGTGGCCGTCAACGCCGGGATGTACCGGCGCATGCTCGGGTCCCACGGCAGCGCGCGCTTCGGCGCCCGGATGCGCGAGCGCCTGACGGCCGAGCTCGCGCAGCGCTTCGCCGATGGCCGGCGGCCCTCCGGATGGGATGACGTGCCGGTGGACATGCACGCCGCGTACCTGGCCGGCGCCCTGGTTGGGGTGATCGCGCACTGGGTCGCGGACGGGGGGTCCGCCGAGGAGGCGGCGCTGGCCTTCTGGCGGCTCTTCCGCACCGGCTGCCAGGCCGCCGGCGGGTGACACCCTGAACGGGAGGGGGACACCTCCCGCTGGGCGCCACCGCCGTAGGGCGCCGCAGGCAGAGGGTGATACCGCCGACCGCGCCGCATGGCCGATAATGTCCACGGTTGTCTTCGCGCGATTGATGGGGGTTCGTATGCGCCTCGCCAAGGTCTGTGCCACCGCTTCATGGCGAGGGCGCCGCACGCTCTAGCCGGTCAGCCGGTCGCCGCTGCACGCATGCAGGCGTGCCCGTCCGGCGTGCCCGTCCGGCGGCGAATGCTCCTCGTCTGAAGCGGTCGTTCGCATAACCGACCGTTTCCCCTTCCCTTCGAGGAGTCCCTTTGCGTGCCTTCATGTCCGCGCGCCCGGCGCGGACCTCTCCAAGCCATGTCCAGACCTCGCCCCTTCTCCCCACCCCCGCGCGTCAGGTGAACCCCAGCCATGCTCCCCGATGACCTCAGAACCGCCCTCGACCAGGCCGTGGCCCGCTTCTCGCCCCAGGAGCTGTCGGACTCGGTGACCCGGCTCACCGAGCGCTACCGCGTCGCCGGCGTCTCCACCGGCGGCAACCACCTGCGCTCGCGCGCCGACATCGCCGCCTACGCGGCCTACCGCATGCCCGCCACGTACGCCGCCGCTTCCACCGCCATGCGCCAGGCGGCGACGCTGACCCCCGGCTTCGAGCCCACCAGCCACTTCGACGCCGGAGGTGGCACCGGCGCGGCGATCTGGGCCGCGGCCGGGATCTGGCCGTCCATCGAGCGGATCACCGTCGTCGAGCACGACGCGCACATCATCGACCTGGGCCGCCGCCTGGCCAGGGGTGGCCCGGAGCCGCTGCGTGGCGCGACCTGGCGTCAGGCGTCCATCAGCGCGGGCCTCGACCGGCCCGCCGCCGACCTGGTCACCATGTCGTACGCCCTGGGCGAGCTCCCCGAGCCCGACCGTCCGGGCGTCGTCACCTGGCTGGCCCAGCAGGCCGCCATGGTGATCATCATCGAGCCGGGCACCCCGGCGGGCCACGCCACCGTCGCCGCGGCCCGAGACGTCCTCGCCGCCCAGGGCCGCACGATCGTCGCCCCCTGCCCGCACGACGGCGCCTGCCCGATCCAGCAGGGGCGCGACTGGTGCCACTTCTCGGTACGCCTGCCCCGGACGTCCCTGCACCGCCGCATCAAGGCGGGCACGCTCAGCTTCGAGGACGAGAAGTTCTCGTACGTGGCCGCCATCACCGGCTCCTGGCCGCGCCCCGCCGCCCGCGTCCTGCGTCACCCGCACAAACGCAAGGGCGTGGTCTCGCTGCGCCTGTGCACCGACGGCGACGGCCTGCGCGACGTGATCGTCTCCAAGCGGCAGGGCGAGCTCTACCGCCAGGCCCGCGACGTGGACTGGGGCGACGCCTGGCCTCCATCACCATCTAAATCAAATCAACATTGACATAGAAGGTGGAGGGTGGTTGGCTCCGGGGGACACCGACCCCCCGGAAAGGGCTGCCCTCCGTGAGCATCGAGTTCCTGCTGACCTCGCTCGTCATCGTCGCCACCCCCGGCACGGGCGTGCTCTACACGCTCGCGGCCGGGCTCACCCGCGGCGGCCGGGCCGGGGTCGTGGCCGCGTTCGGCTGCACGCTCGGCATCGTCCCGCACATGGCCGCCGCCGTCACCGGCCTGGCCGCCCTCCTGCACGCCAGCGCCGTCGCCTTCCAGGTCATCAAGTACGCGGGCGTCGCGTACCTGCTGTACATGGCCTGGAACACCCTGCGCGAGCGCGGCGCGCTGAACGTCGAGGGGAAGGCCGAGCCGCGCCCCGCGCTGCGCGTGATCACCGACGGCGTGCTGGTCAACATACTCAACCCCAAGCTGTCGATCTTCTTCTTCGCGTTCCTGCCGCAGTTCGTCAGCGCGGGCGAGCAGACCGCGGTGGCGCGCATGCTGGAGCTCAGCGCCGTGTTCATGCTGCTGACGTTCGTGGTCTTCGCCGGGTACGGGCTGTGCGCCGCCGCCGTCAGGAACCAGGTGATCTCCCGGCCCAAGGTGCTGACGTGGCTGCGGCGCGGCTTCGGCGCCGCCTTCGTGGCCCTCGGCGCGAAGCTGGCGTTGACCGAGCGCTGAGCCCGTCGTCCTCCCGGACGAGGCGCTGAGAGCCGGGGCGAGTGCCGTCCACCTCGCCTGGGCAGGTGTCTGAACCGCCTGGCCGGTCCAGGTCGGCGGGGGAGGGTGTGGTTGCATGATCCTCGCCGTCACGTCGTCGATCGTGACGGCGAGAAAGGACACCCTCGCAGTGAAACCTCCCTCCCACGTCTCCGCTCTGATCGACGGCGCCCACCCGGCCCGATCCGTCGCCCGGCTGCTCGCCCGCCGGCCCGGCCGCATGTCACTCGCGCTCCTGGCGTTCGCGTTGAAGGAGATCCCGCTCTGGTTCCTCCCCGTCATCACCGCCGCGATCATCGACGTCGTCGCCGACCGCGGGTCCCTGACCGCCGTCCTGTGGTGGTTCGCGCTCGCGGGCGTCCTGCTGCTGCAGAACTATCCGAACCACATCCTGTACACGCGCAGCTTCATGACGGTCGTCCGCGACATCGGCGCCGACCTGCGCAACGCGCTGGCCGCGCGGCTGCAGAGCCTGTCGATCGGCTACCACACCCGCATGAGCTCGTCGATCGTGCAGAACAAGGTCGTGCGCGACGTCGAGAACGTGGAGCTCATGCTCCAGCAGGTGACCCATCCGCTGCTGTCGGCGACCATGGTGCTCATCGGCGCGATCTCGATGACCGCGATCGCCGTGCCGCAGTTCCTGCCCGTCTACGCGCTCACCGTCCCGATCGCGCTCGTGCTGCGCACCGCGCTCGGCAGGCGTTCGCGCCGCCGCAACGAGGCCCTGCGCCGCGAGATGGAGGGGCTGGCCGCCCGGGTCGGCGAGATGGCGTCCCTGATTCCCGTCACCCGCGCGCACGGCCTGGAGGAGACCGCGGTCACGCGCGTCGCCTACGGCGCCGACGGCGTCCGCAGGGCCGGCCTGCACCTGGACATGCTCAACGGGCACGTCGCCTCCCTGTCCTGGGTGACGATGCAGCTGCTGGGGGTCGGCTGCCTGGTGCTGGCCGCGGTGTTCTCCCTCACGGGGTTCCTCCCGATCACCGCGGGCGAGGTGGTGCTGCTGTCGAGCTACTTCGCGCTGCTCACGCAGGGGCTCACCCAGTTGCTCCTGCTCATCCCGGTCGCCGCGCGCGGCGTGGAGTCGATCCGGTCGATCGCCGAGGTCATCCAGGAGCCCGACCTGGAGCAGAACGAGGGCAAGCGGGTCGTCGCCGCCGTGGACGGCACGATCCGGCTGGAGCGCGCGTCGCACCGCTACCCGGGAGCGGACGAGGACGCCCTGCACGGCATCGACCTCGACATCCCCTCGGGGACCACCGTCGCGTTCGTCGGCTCGTCCGGCTCGGGCAAGTCGACGCTGCTCAACCTGGTGCTCGGCTTCGTGCGGCCGACCGGTGGCCGCATCCTGCTCGACGGCGCCGACATCCAGGAGCTCGACCTGCGTACCGTGCGCCGCTTCGTCTCGGTCGTCCCGCAGGAGTCCGTGCTGTTCGAGGGCACCATCCGGGAGAACATCGCCTACGGGCTGCCGGAGGTCCCCGACGAGCGGATCGTCCAGGCGCTGCGCGACGCCAACGCGTGGTCGTTCGTCCAGGACCAGCCGAACGGCTGGGACACGGTCGTGGGCGAGCGGGGCGCGCGCCTGTCCGGCGGCCAGCGGCAGCGGCTCGCGATCGCCCGCGCGCTCGTCCGCGATCCGCGGATCCTGCTGCTGGACGAGGCGACCTCCGCGCTGGATTCCGAGTCCGAGGAGCTGGTCAAGGACGCGCTCGCCCGCCTCATGCGGGGGCGGACGACCCTCGTCGTCGCGCACCGCCTGTCCACCGTGCGGCAAGCCGACCGGATCGTCGTGCTCGACCGCGGCCGCGTCGTCGAGCAGGGCACGCACGACGAGCTCCTGGCGGCCGGCGGCCGGTACGCCCAGCTCCACCTCACGCAGGCCGGCCACGCCTGACCCGCCCGGCCCGAGCCCGAGGGCTCCGGCTCACCCTCCCCGGCCGTCGAGCAGGTGGGCCAGCAGCAGGTCCAGCGGCCTCGGCACCCGATCGAGGTCGAGTGCCGCGACGAGCAGGCTGGAGTAGCGGATCTTCCGCCCGCTCCCCGCTCCCATGAACCGGCGCAACTGGTCGTGAGCGGCCCTTCCGCGCCATGCGGGCTGCATCTGCATCGTGCGGAAGGAGCCGAGCTCGCCCTCGGCGTCGACGACACGCTCGACCGCGTCGGTGCCGAGGGCGCGGATCAGCTCGTCCTCCAGGTCGGCGACGCACACGAAGAACCCGAGCTTCTCCAGGTCGCCCGGGCCCATCCCGGAGCCGAGGCCGGCGCGCTCCAGGGCCCTGCGGAAGTCGCCCTCCTCCCGGGCGTCGCACAGGCCGGCCAGCCGGAGCCGGCGGCCGGAGGGGCCGAGCTCGCCGACGTAGGTCCCGATGTTGGTGGCGCCGCCCATCGCCACGAGGGAGATGCCCTCGGCGGCCAGGTCAAGGCCCCGGCGCCGGGCCAACGTCTCGATGGCCGACTTGTCGCTGGCTCCCTCGACCAGGACCACGGTTCGCGTGTCGATCACGACTCCAGCCTCGCACACCGGGCTGAACGATCGTCCGACTGCCCCTGGCCGGTGAACGGCTCGCCACCGCGCCGGAGCGGCCCGCCCGGCGCCGAGGCCCCGGCGTACCTCATGCCTGAGCCGAGGCGGCCGGGCAGGCCAGTTCGGCCCAGGGGGCCGGCGGTGACGAGGCGAAGAAGCGGAGCAGGCCCAGGAGGCGGCCGGCCGGAGGGGCGGTCCAGTGGCGTTCGCCAGGGCGCGGCACCGGAGCGGCCAGGCGGCCCAGCGCCCAGGCGAGGTGGAACCAGAGCACCCGGGCCTCCCAGGCCGGCGCGCCCGCCGGGGTCTCCTCCCGGTAGCCGTCGAGCATGGCGGGGACGCATTCGAGCGGCATCTTGGCGAAGTCGGCGGCGGGGTCGGCCCAGGCGGCGTCGCCCCAGTCGACGATCCCGCCGAGCCGGGCCGTCCCGGAGTGGACGAGCAGGTTCTGCGGCGCGATGTCGCCGTGGATCAGGGCCGGCGGCGGGTTCGCCGGCAGGTGCGCCGAGAGGCGGTCGAACCAGCCGCCGAGCCACCGGCCGGCCTCGGCGTCGATCCAGCCTTCCTCGACCAGCCGGCCGGTGAGCGCCCACGGGTCCGCCCCGCCGTCGTCCACCGGCACGGCGGCGAGGGCCGAAGGGGTGGACGAGGCCGACGCCGCCGCGTGGCCGAGCCGGGCTGAAGGGGCCGGCGGGGACAGCCGGTGCAGCTTGGCCAGCTCCCGCCCCACCTGCCGGAGCACCCCGGCCAGCCCTGCCGAGCGCGGGTCGAGCCGGGTGAGATCCACCCCCCGCGTCCGGGTGAGCACCATGTACGGCACGCCCACCTCCGAGCAGGTGCCGTCGAAGGCGACGACCTCCGCGGTACGCACGCCGGCCCGCAGCGCGACCGGGATGACCGCGGCCTCCTTGACCAGGTCCGGCAGGAACCGCTCGGCCCGCGGGATACGCAGGACCAGGTCGTCCCCGAGCAGGAAGACGCGGTTGGCCACCCCTTCGGGCAGGGGCCGCACCTGCTCGGCGGCGACACCGTGCCGGGCGGCGATGGCGGCCAGGGTCTCGTCGCTCGTCTCGTACTCAGCCATGATCGAGATGCTGGCACGGACGCCAGGGCGCCGTCTCACCCTTTTCCCCCGGCAGCGAGGCCCGGCAGCCCGGGCCGCTCGGATCGCGAGCTCGATCCTGCACCGCGGTCGGCCTGGAGGAACCGCTCCAGCGCCGTGCCGGACCGTCCAGAGCTGCTCGCCGTCGGGGCCGCTGCCGGGTGGATCGTGCTCGAGCTGGGGCGAAGGTCTCAGGAACGGGTCTTGGCCAGGGCCTTCTCGAGCTCCTCCTTGCTCATGCGGGAGCGCCCGGGGATGTCGGCCTTGCGGGCCCGCTCGTACAGCTCCGTCTTGGTGAGGTGGCCGCCGTCGGAGGTCGCGCGGGCCTTCCTGGGGGAGGCCGTGCGGGCCTTCCTGGGGGTGGTCAGCGCGCGCAGCTCCTGCTGCCGGCGTTGCCGGAACGTCCGGCCCAGGTCGCGCAGCTCTCGCTCGCTCGCCGTGCGGGCCAGCAGCGGCAGGAGGGTGCTCTCCTCCTCCTGCACGTGATGGCTCACCGTGAGAGCCAGCAGCGCGTGGGCGCTCGTGAACTCCGTGCCGCCGGGCTGGGCCCGCTTCAGGCTGTCCAGCAGTACCTCGGCCTCCTTGTGCTGCTCCAGGCCGTGGTGGGCGTCGAGGCGGGGGTAGACCACGTCCTCCTCGGCCCGGGCGTGCGCGGTGAGCAGGGCGTGCAGCGCGGCCACGATGGCCCGCGGGTCGCCCCTGCCGCTGGCCAGCTTGGCGAACAGCTCCTCCACCTTGCGGTGGTCGGCCTTGATGAGGGTGATGACGTCGGCTGCCATGGCCGCTCGCTACCCCGCTCGCGCAGTGCCAAGCGCGGCGGCTTCACCCGGGAGCCCGAGGGCAGCCACGGACCTCGTACTGGTGCTGGACGGCACGCCGTTCCTGCTGCTCCAAGGCCACGCCCGGCGTGCGACGGCGCCGCCACCGCGCCCGCCCGGGATCCGGCGCCGTTCAGGCGCGCCGCCGGATCGCCAGGAGGGCGACGCCGGCCAGGAGCAGCGCGAGGACGAGACAGGCGGCCGTCTCGATCCACTGCGCCGGCCAGTAGGGCAGGTCGAGACGGCCCCGCAGCGCCCGCCCCGCGAGCTGGCCGAGGCCCACCAGCAGGACGGACAGCGGCATGGCGATGCGGGTGTGCCTGGTCACGGCGCCGATCGCGACGCCGAGCAGCAGGGCGAACAGCACCCGGGCGAACGGTACCGGGCCGTGGCTCTCGTAGTACGGCCAGGCCATCGGATCGCCCCCGGCGGCGGGCACCGCCCAGGCCAGCAGCGCGGCCGGCACCGCCGCCGCGGCCAGCGCGCCGGCCACCGGGACGGCCACGACCGCGGCCAGCCAGCGGCCGCGCGTCAAGCTCTGCGTCCAGGCGAGCCTGTACGTTCCCGTCTCGAACTCGCGGGAGATCAGCGGCGCGCCCCACACCAGGCAGACCGCCCCCGGCAGCAGCCCGGCCAGTTGCCGGGTCAGCCCGGACAGGCCGGGCTCCGCCCGCTCCACGGCGGCGGCCAGCCCGTACATCAGCACGACGGCGGCGATCGCGGCGGCCTGGGCGCGCTGCCCCCGCCAGGCCGCCCACAGCGGCCCCGCGACAGGCCCGGTCATCGGGCGGGCCCGGGGTTGCGCAGGTGGTCGAGCACGAGGTCCTCCATGGTGGTGTCCGGGCGGGAGGCCAGCAGGTCGGTGAAGGTGCCGCACAGCCGGATCCGGCCGGCGCCGAGCAGGATCAGGTGATCGCACACCCCGGC
Organism: Nonomuraea sp. GTA35; assembly: GCF_041950525.1. Lineage (NCBI taxonomy): Bacteria > Bacillati > Actinomycetota > Actinomycetes > Streptosporangiales > Streptosporangiaceae > Nonomuraea > Nonomuraea sp. GTA35. The sequence goes on from NZ_JBGNUV010000001.1 coordinate 1,177,053, forward strand.
CAGGTCGGCGAGGATGTGCGACGACAGCAGGACGGTGGTCCGCAGCGCGCGCACCGCGTCCATCACCTGCACGCGCGCCAGCGGATCCAGCTCGGCCAGCGGCTCGTCCAGCACCAGCAGGTCGGCCCGCTTGCCGGCGGCCAGGGCGAGCGCCACCAGGGTGCGCTGCCCGCCGGACAGGCGATCGGCCCGCTCCTGGACGGGGATGTCGTGGTCGTGCAGGAACGAGGTGGCGGCGTGCCGGTCCCAGCGAGGGTTGGTCGCGGCGCCGAAACGCAGCAGGTCGGCCACGCTCCACCGCCGGTACAGCGGCTTGTCCTGCGCCACGAACGCCACCCTGGACACCTCCAGCGGCCGGCCGAGGACGCGGACCCGGCCGGTGGTGGGCGCCAGCAGCCCGGTCACCAGGTTCAGCAGCGTGGTCTTGCCCGCCCCGTTCGGCCCGACCAGCGCGCACCGGGCCCCGGCGGGCAGCTCGAACGTGGCCTCGCGCAGCGCCCAGCGCGTGCGGTACCGCTTGCCCAGCCCGTCGGCCTCCAGCGCCTTCATGCCAGGACCCCGCCCGCCCGCGTGTCCGCGATCGCTCCTCGCTCGACCATGGCCGTTGCCTCCTTCTCGGGTTCGTCCTTCCGTCACCTGGCTCAGTCGGGCGGGAGGCCGCTCCGGTTCACGCCGCTCCGGTTCACGGACGCGCACGGGTTAGGCTCGCGTGCATGAGAGCCGACGACACCGGGCCGGAGCCGCGGGCCCACGGCGGCTGGGAGGTGGCGGCCCCCAGCGCGGCGCACGCGGTCCCCGGCGTCAGGATGGCCGGCTTCCGCGATCGCTCCGGCGGGACGTTCGAGGAGCGCGTTCCCCCCGGTCCGGCGATCGCGATCGTGATCGACTGCACGCCTGGCAGCCTCGAGCCCTTCGGCAGCGGCGCCATCGAGGGCGGCCTCGTCGCCGGCATCGCCCCGGCGGCCGTCAGGATGGCCGGCCGCGCCATCGACTGCGTCGAGCTCCAGGTGGATCCGCCGGCCGCGCCAGGCCTGCTCGGCGTGCAGCCGGCCGAGCTCAACGGCGCGCCGCTGGACCTGGCCGAGGTCTGGGGGCGCGACGCCGCCCGGCTGCGCGCACGGCTGATCGAGACGCGGTCCTGGGACGACCGGTTCGCGCTGGTCCGCGCCGCGCTCGCCCGGCGGCGCCGTTCCACGGCCCGCCTCGACCCCGAGGTGGCCGACGCCTGGCGGCGGATCAGGGCCGGCCACGGGCGGGTGCTGATCGGTGACCTGCCCGGCCTGTACGGCTGGAGCCGCACACGCTTCTGGAGCCGGTTCAAGTCGCAGATCGGTGTCTCGCCGAAGCGGGCGGCGACGATCGTCCGGTTCGACCTGGCGCTTCGCCGGCTCGGCACGGCCGCCGGCGTCGCCGAGGTCGCCGCGGAGCTCGGCTACGCCGACCAGTCGCACCTCCACCGCGAGGTGCTGCGGTTCGCCGGCCGCACCCCGGGCGCGATCGCCGCCGACCCGCTGTGGACGGTCGACAGCGTCGCCTGGGCGCGGGCGCCCGCCGCCTGAACCTTCCTTCAAGACCGCGGCCACGGCGCCGGGGCACGCTGCCTGCATGACATCACTGATCGGAAGGCCGGCGTTCCGGCTGCGCGGGGAAGGCCCCGCGGCATGAGCCAGGAGACCTGGGCGATCGAGACCCGCGGCCTGGTCAAGGTCTTCGGCGCCACCCGGGCGGTGGACGGCGTCGACCTCGCGGTGCCCGCCGGGTGCGTGTACTCCGTGCTCGGGCCCAACGGGGCGGGCAAGACCACCCTGATCCGGATGATCGCCACGCTGATCCGTCCCGACGGCGGCGCCGCTCGCGTGCTGGGCCACGACGTCGCCACCGAGGCGGCCCGGGTCAGGGCCCTGCTGGCGCTCACCGGGCAGTTCGCCTCCCTGGACGAGGACCTGACCGGGCTGGAGAACCTCATCCTGCTCGCCCGCCTGCGCGGGCACCGGGGCAGGGCGGCCGGGAAGCGCGCCACCGGCCTGCTGGAGGCCTTCGACCTGGCCCCGGCCGCCAGGCGGGCGGTGAAGACGTACTCCGGCGGCATGCGGCGCCGGCTCGACATCGCGGGCTCCCTCGTCGTCCGCCCGGCCCTGCTGATGCTCGACGAGCCGACGACCGGCCTTGATCCGCGTACCCGCGGCCAGGTGTGGCAGAGCGTGCGGGCGCTCGTCGGCGCCGGCACCACCGTCCTGCTCACCACGCAGTACCTGGAGGAGGCCGATCAGCTCGCCGACCGCATCGCCGTCGTCGACCACGGCCGCGTCATCGCCGAGGGCACGAGCGGCCGGCTCAAGGCGCTGGTCGGCGCGGGCGCGCTGCGCGTGCGGGTCACCGACAGCGCCGACCGCCCGGAGGTCGCCCGCCTCCTGGCGCAGCTGCTCGGCGCGGATCCCGTCCTGGAGCCGGATCCCGCCGCGCTCTCCCTGCGGGTGCACGAACCGTCCGCGGTCGCGAGCGCGCTGGCGGCCGTCACCGGGCGCGGGCTCGGCATCGGCGAGTACGCGCTGGCCCAGCCGAGCCTGGACGAGGTGTTCCTGGCTCTCACCGGCAAACCGGCCGACGCCGCCGCGCCGGGCCGCGAGGAGGCATCGACGTGACCATCCACCAGGCGGCCGAACGCCCCGCGCTCGACACCCGGCTCGTCTCCGCCGTCGCCGGCGCGCCACCACCGGGCAGGGGCGCCGGCCCGCTCGGCGCGACGCTGACCTTCGCCTGGCGCGTCCTGCTGAAGATCAGGCACGTGCCGGAGCAGCTCCTCGACGCCACGCTGTTCCCGATCATGTTCACGCTGATGTTCACGTACGTGTTCGGCGGGGCGATGATCGGATCGCCGGAGGCGTACCTGAGCTACGCCCTGCCGGGAATCCTCGCCCAGACGATCGTCTTCATGACGATGTACACGGCCGTGACGCTCAACACCGACATCGGGCAGGGCACGTTCGACCGCTTCCGCTCGCAGCCGATCTGGCGGCCCGCGCCGCTCGTCGGCGCGCTGCTCGGCGACACGCTGCGCTACGGCATCGCCTCCGCGTTCGTGCTCGGCATCGCGACGCTGATCGGATATCGCGCGCCCGGCGGGCTCGGGGGCCTCGCCGGGGCCGTCGCGCTGCTCCTGGTCTTCTGCTTCGCGCTGAGCTGGCTGTGGCTGATCGTCGGCCTCACCGTGCGGACGCCCGCCGCCGTCATGGGGGCATCCACCATGATTCTTTTCCCGCTGACGTTCGTGAGCTCGGCGTTCGCGCCGCCGGGGACCATGCCGGCCTGGGTGCGGGAGTTCGTGACCGTCAACCCGGTGACGCTCCTGGTCGAGGCGGCGCGCGGCCTGCTCGGCGGCGTCCCGGACGCGGGGGACGTACTGCTCGTCCTCGGGATCTCGGGCGTCATGACGGTCGTGCTCGCGCCGATCGCGCTCCGGCTCTACAGCCGCGGGGCGTGACGGATCCGGCCTTCTAAAAAAATATCTGTTGGTGATAGAGTCCGGGTGCGACGAAAGGATGATCATGACGTTGCTGGATCAGGCGGCCGACACGATGCGCGCCCTGGCTCTTGACGAGGACCTCAAGGAGCGGGTCGCGTCCGACCCCGCCCTGCGCAGCCTGGCCTGGCGGGTGGCCGAACGCTACGTGGGCGGGCGAACCGCGGCCGAGGCGCTCGACCGGGTCGCCCGCATCAACGCCCGAGGACAGGCCGCCACCATCGACTACATGGGGGAGAGCTGCCGCGACGCCGCCCGCGCCACGGCCGAGACCGAGGTGTTCGCCGAGCTCGCACGCGAGGTCGCCGCCCGCCGGCTGAACTGCTCCATCTCGCTCGACCTCTCGCACATCGGCTCCGTCGTGGACCCCGACCTCGGCCTCAGGAACGCCACCCGGCTCGCCGCCGCGACGGCCGCCGCCGGCCAGGAGATGATGATCTCCATGGAGGGGTCGGGCCGAACCGACCTCATCCTGTGGACGCACGAGCGGTTGTGCGAGCGCTTCGACCACGTCGGCGTCACCGTGCAGGCACGGCTGCACAGGACCGCCGACGACCTGCCCGCGCTGCTCGGCCGTCCCGGACGCATCCGCCTGGTCAAGGGCTCCTACCTGGAACCCGAGACGATCGCCCACCCGCGCGGCGGCGCCGCCCTGCGCACCGCCTTCCTCGACCAGGCCACGACCCTGCTGGACAGCGGCCACCCGTGCTCGATCGCCACCCACGACGCGGACCTCATCGGCGAGCTGACCGCGCGCCTGCCGGCCGGCGCCCGCCACTACGAGTTCGAGATGCTGCTCGGCCTCGGCACGGAGCGGCTGCGCGCGGCACAGGACGGCGGGCACCCGGTCCGCGAGTACGTCGTGTTCGGCACCGAGTGGTGGCTCTACGTCTGCAACCGGATCGCCGAGGACCCCGCGCGCCTGTTCCAAGCCCTCCTCGACGCCGCGGCCCCGCCGGCCACGGCCGTCAGAGGATGAACGTGAACAGCGGCGAGCCCGGCGGGATGCGCTCCACCGCCAGCGGGCCGGCCTTCATCCTGAACAGGAGATCGTCGAGGTCGCCCGCCCGTTCCAGCTCGATGCCGACGAGGGCCGGGCCGGTCTCGCGGTTGTTCTTCTTGATGTACTCGAAGGCGATGATGTCCTGGCCCTCGCCCAGCACCTCGTCCAGGAAGTGGCGCAGGGCGCCGGGGCGCTGCGGGAAGGTCACCAGGAAGTAGTGCCTCAGCCCGATGTGCACGAGGGAGCGCTCCAGCACCTCGTTGTACCGGCTGACGTCGTTGTTCCCGCCCGACACCACGCACACCACCGGCCCCGCCGGGGCGTAGGGCAGAACCTCGCGGGCCGCCGCGCCCGCGAGGGCACCGGCGGGCTCGGCGATGATGCCGTCGGTCTGGTACAGATCCAGCATCTCGGTGCAGATCGCGCCCTCATCGACCGCGACGACCTCGTCGACCAGCTCCTTGACCAGGGGGAACGTGGCGTCTCCGACCCTGCCGACGGCGGCACCGTCCACGAAGGTGTCCAGCTCGGGCAGGGCGAGAGGGCCGCCGTGGTCGAGCGCGGCACGCATGCTGGCCGCTCCGGCCGGCTCGGCGCCGACGATGCGGGTGCCGGGGGAGTGCTCGCGCAGCCAGACGGCCAGGCCGCTGATCAGCCCGCCCCCGCCGACCGGGACGACCACGGTGCCCGGCCGCTCCCCGGACTGCTCCAGGATCTCCAGGCCCACCGTGCCCTGCCCGGCCATCGTCCTGACGTCGTCGAACGGATGCACGTAGACCGCGCCGGTGCGCTCGCTGTCGTCGTGCGCGGCGCTGCTCGCCTCGTCGTAGGTGCCGCCGCCGACCACGATCTCCACCCGGTCGCCGCCGAGCGCCGCGATGCGCTCGCGCTTCTGCCGCGGCGTGGTGGACGGGACGTACACGCGGCCGCTGATCCCCAGGCGCGCGCAGGCGAACGCGACGCCCTGCCCGTGGTTGCCCGCGCTCGCGCAGACCACGCCGCGCCGCCGTTCCTCCTGCGTGAGCGAGGCGATCAGGTTGAACGCGCCGCGCACCTTGTAGGACCGGCAGACCTGCGCGTCCTCGCGCTTGAGCAGCACCCGGCCGCCGAGCAGGCCGGACAGCCGCTCATTCGGCTCCAGCGCGGTACGGCGGATCACCGGCCGCAACCGTTCGGCCGCCTGGTTGATCATCGTGGCGGTGAGGCGGTTGCTCATGCACACTCCTGGCACAGCGGCGGATCAAGGGACGGCGCAGGGCATCTCATGATGGCGACCGCACGAATGATCACCGGGAACGGTGCCCGCCGCGTGAGCGGCACACCGGCCACAACGACCCCACCAAGCCATGCTATGCCCGCCGCACCCCTACCCGAGCCAGCCCGGACCGCCCCCGCACCGGCCCCGTCACCCGGCGGAAGGGGCAGGCGGGCCGGCCAGCCGCGCGAGGGTCTGGGCGGCGATCTCCCACTCCTCGTCGGTGGGGATGACCAGGACGGGCACCTCCGCCCCTGCCGGGGACACCGCGCGCTCCCCGCCCGAGGCCGTCTCGTTGAGCGCGGCGTCCACGGCGATGCCGAGCCGCTCCAGCCCCGCCAGCGACTCGGCGCGGGTGGCGGCGTCGTGCTCGCCCACGCCGCCGGTGAACACGATGGCGTCCACCCGGCCGAGCAGCGCGTGGTAGGCGCCGACGTACTTGCGGATGCGCCTGGTGTAGATCCGCAGGGCCAGCCGGGCACCGTCGTCGTCACGGGAGCGGGCGCGCACCTCGCGCATGTCGCTGGATCCGGTGAGCGCCAGCAGGCCGCCCCGGTGGCTGAGCCCGTGCTCCACCTGCTCGGCGTCGAGGCCGCCCGTCCGGGCGAGGTAGCCGGCGAGGGCGGGGTCCACGTCGCCCGAGCGGGTGCCCATGACCAGCCCCTCCAGCGGCGTCATGCCCATGGAGGTGTCGACGCTGCGGCCGCCGGAGATCGCGGTGGCGCTGGCGCCGTTGCCCAGGTGCAGCACGATCAGGTCGAGCCCGGCGAGGTCCCGGCCGAGGAACGCCGCGGCGCGGCGGGAGACGTAGGCGCAGGACGTGCCGTGGAAGCCGAAGCGCCGCACGCCCAGCTCGCGCCACTCGCCCGGCACCGCGTACGTGTACGCCTCCGGCGGCAGCGTGCGATGGAACGCGGTGTCGAACACGGCGACCTGCGGCACGTCGGGGAACACCTTGCGGGCGAGCCGGATGCCGGTGAGGTTGACCGGGTTGTGCAGGGGCGCGAGCGGCGCCAGCTCCTCGATGGCGGCGACCACCGAGTCGTCGATCAGCACGGCCTCGGCGAACCGGTCGCCGCCGTGCACCACCCGATGCCCCACCGCGACCGGGGCCAGCTCCGGCCCCGCCGCCGCGAACGCCTCCATCATCGCCGCCAGCCCCTCGCCGTGATCGGCGAAGGCGCGGTCACGGACGTACGGCGGCCCGTCCCCGCTGCGGTGCGTCAGCCGCCCCTGCTCCTGCCCGATCCGCTCGACCAGGCCCTTGGCCGAACGTTCGCGGGTGTGCGGGTCCACGAGCTCGTACTTGATCGAGGAGGATCCCGTGTTCAGGACGAGGATGGGGTCGGCCATGCCCACGAGCCTAGGCCCTGCGTGCCGAAGCCCCGCGCCTGGCCCGGACCCTGCGATGAGGGGACCGCCGGAGGCGAGAACAATGAGGGACATGACACGTGCTGTGTACGTCGCCGCGGGTGAGGCGGGAAGCAACAAGGGGACCGTCGCGCTGGGCCTGGTGGAGCTGCTGTCCCGGCAGGTGGAGACCGTGGGCGTGTTCCGCCCGGTGGTACGTGCCGGCCGCGCGGACGCCCTGATCAACACCATCCGCAGCCGATTCCAGCTCGCCCTGCCCTACGAGGCGTACGCGGGCGTCACCTATGACGACGTGCACGCCGACGTCGAGCGGGCGGCGGGGGACGTCGTAGCCCGCTTCCGCGAGCTGGCCGGGCGGTGTGACGCGGTGGTGGTGGTCGGCACCGACTACACCGACGTGGGCGCGCCCACGGAGTTCGGGTTCAACGCCCGGCTGGCCGCCGACCTGGGCACGCCCGTGGTCAACGTGGTGAGCGGCAGGGGCCGGACGGCCGCGCAGATCGCCGCGGCGGTCGAGCTGTCGGCCAGGGAACTGGCCCACCACCACGCCCGCGAGCTCGCGGTCGTGGTCACCCGCGCGGCCGAGCGGCTCGCGATCGCGCATCCGACGCCCGTGTTCGTGCTGCCGGAGACCCCCTCGCTGCGCGCGCCGACGGTGGCCGACCTGCTGGACGCCTGCGACGGCCGGTTCTTCCTGGGCGAGCGCGACGGGCTCGGCCGGGAGGCGAGCGCGCTGATGGTGGGCGCGATGTCGCTGCCCGGCATCCTGGACCGCCTCACCGAGGGCGCGGCGGTGATCATCCCGTCCGACCGGGCCGCCGCGCTGCTGCCCGGCCTGATCGCGGCGCACACGTCGCCGGGGTTCCCCGCCCTGTCGGCCGTGCTGCTCACCGGCGGCACCGACCTGCCCGCCCCCGTCGAACGCCTGCTGCGCGGCATGACGATCCCCCTGCCGGTGATCGCCACCGACCACGACACCTTCGACACCGCGACCCGCCTGTCGACGGTGGAGGGCCGGTTCACGCCCGAGGCCGGCGGTAAGATCGACACGGCGGTGCGGCTGTTCGCCGAGCACGTGGACGGCGCACTGCTGCTGGAGCGGCTGGACATCGCCAAGACCGACGTCGTCACGCCGCTCATGTTCGAGTACGAGCTGCTGGACCGGGCCCGCGCCCGCCGCAGGCACATCGTGCTGCCCGAGGGCGAGGAGCCGCGCATCCTGCGCGCGGCCGACATCCTGCTGCGCCGCGGCGTCGCCGAGCTCACCCTGCTCGGCGACGAGGAACGCATCCGGGTCCAGGCCGCCCAGCTCGGCCTCGACCTGGACGACGCCCGGGTGCTCAGCCCGTTCGACCCGGAGCTGCGCGAGCGGTTCGCCCGCGAGTACGCCGCCGCCCGGGCGCACAAGGGCATGAACGTCGAGCTGGCCCGCGACACCGTCACCGACGTCTCCTACTTCGGCACGCTCATGGTGCACACCGGGATGGCCGACGGCATGGTGTCGGGCGCGGCGCACACCACCGCGCACACGATCAGGCCCGCGTTCGAGATCCTGCGCCTGGGCCTGGTCTCCAGCGTGTTCTTCATGTGCCTGGCCGATCGGGTGCTGGTCTACGGCGACTGCGCGGTCAACCCGGATCCGAGCGCCGAGCAGCTCGCCGACATCGCGATCGCCTCGGCCGGCACGGCGGCGCTGTTCGGCGTCGAGCCGAGGATCGCCATGCTGTCGTACTCGACGGGCGCCTCGGGCGCCGGCGCCGACGTCGACAAGGTCCGCGCCGCCACCGAACTGGTCCGCGAGCGCCGCCCGGACCTCCAGGTGGAGGGGCCGATCCAGTACGACGCCGCGATCGACCCCACCGTGGCACAGGCCAAGATGCCCGACAGCCGGGTGGCCGGGCGCGCCACGGTCTTCGTGGTGCCCGACCTCAACACCGGCAACACCCTGTACAAGGGCGTCCAGCGCAGCGCCGGGGCCGTCGCGGTCGGGCCGGTGCTGCAGGGGCTGCGCAAGCCGGTCAACGACCTGTCCCGCGGCGCCACGGTGGCCGACATCGTCACCACCGTCGCCGTCACGGCCGCCCAGGTGGCCGACGACGCTGTGCCGACGGATGCCGGCGACAGCCGCTGAGGGCACGCACGCGGGGCGGTGACCTCGTCCCGCACAGGCGTGGCCGTCCCGCCCCACGACGGTGGCCCGGTTCCTTCGAACCGTTCAGGAGCGGGCGGTCACCGCCTGCGGTCGGCGCGTAGCCGCGCCGCCAGGGCGGCGGCCTGGGTGCGGCGTTGCATGTCGAGCTTGGACAGCAGGTTGGAGACGTAGTTCTTGACCGTTTTCTCGGCCAGGAACATGCGCTCGCCGATCTGCCGGTTGGTCAGCCCTTCCCCGATGAGGTCGAGGATCTGCCGCTCCTGCTCGGTCAGCGCGGCGAGCGGGTCCTTCCTGGCGGCCTGGTCGCGCAGCCGCTGCAGCATGGCGGCGGTGGTCTGAGGGTCGAGCAGCGACTGGCCGGAGGCGACCGTGCGCACGGCGCCGACCAGGTCCGAGCCGTGGATCTGCTTGAGCACGTAGCCGGCGGCGCCGGCCATGACCGCGTCGAACAGGGCGTCGTCGTCGGCGTACGAGGTCAGCATCAGGCATGCCAGCCCCGGCACCCGCGAGCGCACCTCGCGGCAGACGTCCACGCCGTTGCCGTCGGGCAGCCGCACGTCCAGCACCGCCACGTCGGGCATGAGCGCCGGGATGCGCGCGACCGCGGATTCGGCCGTGCCCGCCTCGCCGATCACCTCGATGTCGTCCTCCGAGTCCAGCAGGGCGGCGACACCACGGCGGACGACCTCGTGATCGTCGAGGAGAAACACACGAATCATACGTTCGACGCTACCGAAGCGGCGGTGGCGCCGAAAGGACGAAGGTCCCGAAGCCGTACTGGCGAAGGTCCTTCGGGCCGCCCAGGAACGCTCAGGCGTCGCCGTTCTCCCCGCGCAGCGCGGCCGCGAAGCGCCGGCCCGGCGCCGGGTCGACCCCGAAGCGCGCGGCGTAGCGTTCGTGGACCTCCTCCCACTGCCCGTGCGCATCCATCTCGGACACGGGCTTGCCGGCGAGATGGGGCTCGAGCCGCGAGAGGTAGGCCTCCCAGCCGGCCGCGGTCTGCGCGGACAGGCCGCGGTCGTCGATGACGTGCGTGAACACCAGGCGGCAGCCGTCCCCGTGAGGGGTCAGCTCGAAGCTGTAGGACTGGCCGGCGAAGGTCCAGGCCAGGCGGTGGGGCGGGTCGACCTCGGTCACCTCGCCGGTCCCGCCGGCGGCCTCGATGGTCTCGCCCGCCGCAGGGGTCCATTCGGCGGCGGCCGGGAACCAGCGTTCGAGCTCCGCCGGGACGCTGACGGCTCGCCACACGCGCTCGACCGGGTAGGGGAGCGTGCGCTCGAAGCGCAGCGCAGGGCGGCCGTCGATCGTTTCCAGGGTTCCGTCGGTCATGGGTTTTCCTCCAGGTGTCGTTCCAGGGCGTCGAGGCGTTTGGACCAGAGCGCCCGATAGGGCGCCAGCCACTGGTCGACCTCGGCAAGGGGCTCCGGGCGCAGCGAGTACATGCGCTGCTTGCCCTCCGTGCGAACCACGACGAGTCCGGCCTCGCGCAACACCTTGAGGTGCTTGGACACGCCGGGCTGGCTGAGATCAAGGCGTTTCACCAGCTCTCCGGCCGGCCGCTCGCCTTCACGCAGCAGGTCGAGAATCTGCCTGCGGTGCGGCTCGGCCAGGGCTGCATAGGCGCTCACGTGCTCATATTGCCAGTTGGAAATATGAGATCGCAACCCGGGCCCTCCGCCATCAAGGCCCAGGGGCACGGCGGGGATCGGGAGCTCTGTCCCGGGCGTGCGTGGCAGTCGGCGAAGATGCTCGCCCGGTCACGTCGCCCCGCGGTTGCTGGCAATACCATAGGGGGGTATGGTCTTTATGCGAGCGGCTGACCCTCGTTCCTGACTGACCCGCGGATTGAAGGAGAGATCGATATGAGCACCGCCACCTACACCGTCAAGGGCATGACCTGCGGTCACTGCGTCAGCTCGGTCAAGGAGGAGGTCGGCGAGGTGGCCGGTGTCACCGGCGTCGAGGTGGACCTGGCGACCGGCCTGCTGACCGTGGACAGTGACGGCCCCGTCGACGCGGCGAAGATCGTCGCCGCGGTCGAGGAGGCCGGTTACGAAGTGGCGAACCAGTGAACACCGCGACGAAGCTCCCCGTCGCGAGGCCGACCAGCGCGGCCGCGAGGTGGACGCGCTGGTGACGGCGTGCCGCCACGTCGTCGGCCAGCAGCTCGACCAGCCGCCCTACCTCCACCCGCGCCTGCTCGAACAGCGGGAGCCGAGGGAACGCCCGCGCCGGCGCCTCGGCGCCGGCCGGCACCAGGTGGTGCCGGCCGGGCGGATGCGCCTGCTCGTTCGCGAGCACCGCGGCGACCTGCGCGGGAGCGAGCGCAGCGCCCCGGTGGTGATGACCGCGTGCCCCTTCCGGCCGGGCAGGCAGTACGCCAGGCGCTCCTCGTACTCGACCACCATCGCGTCGAGCTCGTGGTCATGTCTCCCGAGAAGGGGCAGGGCGTCGGCGTGCCGCCGTCGTTCGCGGCGGGCGCGGAGCCCGGTGGGTACACCCGCAGCGCCGCCTCGAGAGCGCCGGCCTCCTCGGGGGTGAGTCGCTCCAGGAAGTACACCAGCGTGGCCGCCCTGTTGCCGCTGCCCGCCAGGGACTCGCGCATCACGTCGGCGGTGTGGGCCTCATCGACGACACCGCCTCGTAGATGGAGGCGCGCCCGGCTGACCTCCGCTTGAGCAGGATGGTCCGGCGCTGCTGGAGGTGCTCCAGCACGTCCCGTACCGAGGCCGGTCGCCTGATCGCCCACATCCGTTCCATGATCGTGGACTCCACCTCTCCCAGGCCGCGCCCCACCTGCCGGCCCTTCCCCCCATCTGCCATTATCTACGATGAATGATAGTACGCTTGCGAGCGTCCTGACGTGCTGCTTGACGATGGGGGTGGTGGGGCCTATGCGGCTGGTCCGTGGATGGCGGGTGGCATGCGGTCCTGCTCGTGGCCCGCGCTCTGGGCGTGGGCGGCATGCACGCCGGCGCGGCAGATGATCGCCCACACTTAGCAGGCAGGGGTGGAGCAGTTGCGGAAGATCCTCGACAGGCGCTGACCCGTGGGCCCGTTCGTGTGCCGGCCGCGCTCGGGCGAGACCTTGCGGCATTGCATGTATACCTGGTGGGGGTATATGTTGGGCCGCGCTTAAATGCGAATGATTTGCCTGGAAGGTGGCAATGTCCGGATCTATGCATCACGGTGAACATGGCGAGCATGCCGAGCACGCCGGGCATGCGGAGCACGCCCACGGCTCCTCTGCTCCTCGTCCCGACGCGCACGGCGAGCACGGCGAGCAGGGCCAGCACGGCGAGCATCAAGGCGCGGCTCACGGGCCGATGAAGGCGACGTGGGGAGTGGCGGCGTCCGCGACGCTGCACTGCCTCACGGGGTGCGCCATCGGTGAGGTGCTCGGCATGGTGATCGCCACCGCCCTGGGCTGGCACGACCTGCCCAGCATCCTGCTGGCCGTCTTCCTGGCGTTCGTCTTCGGCTACGCGCTCACCCTGCGCGGCCTGTTCCGCGCGGGCCTGAAGTGGCGTACGGCGCTGCGGCTCGCGCTGGCCGCCGACACCCTGTCGATCCTCGTCATGGAGATCGTCGACAACGGCATCATGCTGATCATCCCCGGCGCGATGGACTCCGGCCTCGCCTCCGCCCTCTTCTGGGGCGCCCTGGCGTTCTCGCTGCTCGTGGCCTTCCTCGTCACCACGCCCATCAACAAGTGGATCATCGGGCGGGGCAAGGGTCACGCGGTGATCCACGCCTACCACCACTGACCGGCTCAGGTGGAGCGCGGCTCGCGCCGGTACGCGTCCAGGACGAGGCCGATGTCCTCCGCCTGGAGGACCCCTCTTCCCGAGCCGCTGTTTCACCGGTGATATCGGCGGCGTGCGTAATTTTCAGCGGTCGTTTCCCGGGATCCGGTTCACGCTGGGGGCGCAACTACGTCAACAGGCCTGGGAAATGGGAGTGACCTATGCCGCCGGTGATCGTGGGGCGTGACGGCCCGCTGTCCGGACAGCGTTTTCCGATGGACGACCGGCCGATGACCTTCGGCCGCAGGAACGACAGCCGCATCGTCATCGCCAGCGGCCGGGCCTCGCGCGCGCACGCCGAGGTGCGGCACGAGGCGGGCCGGTACGTCCTGCACGACCTGGGCAGCCGCAACGGCACCCTGGTCAACGGCGTCCGGGTGACCAGGCACGAGCTCCGGCCCGGTGACCTGATCGCGATCGGCGACGAGGTGTTCCGCTTCGAGGCGTCCGACGACGCCGAGACGATCATGGATCCGGCGCTCATTCGGGAGATCGGCCGGCGGCCGGCGCGCGCGGTGGACCCCGCCGCGGTCCTGCGCGTCACGATCAGCGGCGGCGGCCCCGTCGGGCTCGGCTTCGCCCTGCTCCTCGACCACCTCATGGGCGAGCGGGTGGCGGTCACCGTGTACGACGGCCGCTGGATGCGCGACGGCGACCGGGTCGTGTGGAAGGGCAAGGAGCAGGGCAACGTCAGGCGGCAGCAGGTGGTGACGGTGCAGAGCCGCCAGTACCTGAACCTGCCGGAGAAGGTGCAGGCACGGCTGTTCGGCCCCGGCGCGTACACCGAGATGTGGCCGGCGGGCCCCGACTCGATCCGCGGCCGGAGCCCGCGCAACCTGCGCATCGCCCACATCGAGGACACGCTGCTGGCGATGGCCGGCGAGCGGCCCGGCCGGATCCGGCTGGTCCCGGAGCGGTTCGACGCCGGCGAGCACCGGGAGGCCGCGGCGCGGGACCACGTGCTGGCCATCTGCGAGGGCGGCCGGTCGCGGACCCGGGAGCACTTCGCCGCCAAGTTCGGCAAGGCCGACACCTCCATCTACTCGCTCGACGGCCACCACGTGCGGGACGTCGTGCTGGGCCTGCGGGTCAAGTCCGACCTGCCGGACCCCATGACGGTCCTGCTCACCGTGGCGCAGAACCGCTTCCTGCTGAACGCCCTGCGCGGCGAGGGCTTCCTCAACATGCGGCTGACCGACGCCGAGGCCGAGGAGGTCATCGGCATCGACCCGGTCCGGCGCGTGTTCGAGCAGTGCGTGGCCGCCAGCCCGTGCCTCATGGACCGGACGGAGCACGGCGAGTTCCGCTGCTCGACGCACAGCACGCTGTTCCTGCCCGCCCTGGTCAAGGGCTCGCCGCTGTGGGGGCGGGTGATGGAGGGGCTGCGGTTCTTCGGAGTGGCGGAGGAGAACCTGAGCGCGGTCACCGCGTTCCGGCTCGACATGGTGCAGCGGCCCCGCTTCACCGCCCAGCTCCACCCGCCCACCGCCACCACGCCCGGCACGTACGGGTTCCTGCTCGGCGACGCCGCCAACGCCATCCACTTCTGGCCGGGCCGTGGCCTCAACAGCGGGCTGGCCTCGGCCATCTCGCTGGCCAGGACGCTCAGCCAGGGCTGGCGGGCCCGGCCCTTCCGGGACGCGGACTTCATCCGGCACGAGGCGGCCATGTCGATGCTGCAGTACCGGCACAAGAGCCGCGCCTGGAAGGCGATGGTCACCACCGACGGGCACGGCGTCACTCGGGCGATCAAGGACCAGATCGCGCAGGGCATCGCCGAGACCGCCGCGCGGAACGACCTCCAGGCGCGCGAGGACGCCGACCTGGACGCGCTCATGGACCGGTTGCGGCAGATCCGCGACCGCCTGGCCCCGCGTATCCCCGGCATGCCGGACGACGCCACGCTCCGCCGCCACCTGCGCGGGCTGAAGGCGGAGACCCTGCGCGCGCTGCTGGTCAGCGGGGCGTGGGACACGCTGATCATGGGCGGTGAGGAGGTCGACATCGACCTCTTCTACCGCCAGGACCCGCCCGACCTGCTGGTGTCCGCGGTCCCGCGGAGCCCGGCGGCGGCGGAGGGTCAGCAGGCCACCAAGGTCATCCGTCGCGGGCAGGCCTAGGATCCTGGGAAAGGCGGCGCCTCGCCGGATGCTCAGGCGATGCGGCGCAAGGCCCACTCGACCCCGGGGCAGCGGTCCATGACGACGTCGAGGCCGGCGTCCAGCGCGCGCCGGCCGGCCGCCTCGTCGATCACGCCCAGGGGCAGCCAGACCGCGCCGGCGCCCATCGCGATGGCCTCGTCGATCACCTGCCCGGCGTGCTCGGAGCGGCGGTACACGGCCACGACGTCCACCTTGCCCGGCACCTCGGCCAGCGACGCGTAGCCCGGCTCGCCCAGCACGGGCTCGGCGGCGGGGTGGACGGGGATGATCCGCCGCCCCCGCGACTGGAGCAGGCCCGCCTGGTCGTAGGCCGTACGGCCGGGATTGTCTGACAGTCCGACGAACGCCCACGTGCGCGCCTCGGCGAGGAGGCGACGGATGACGTTCTCGTCCGCGAAACGGTTCCCCATGTCCCGGCCAACGCCCGGGGCGGGGCGGGCATTTCCTCCGGGGAGAAGTCATCACCCGCCACATCATGGCGGCAGCGGGCATACCTCGTGCCTGGTGGGCAGGAGGACAGAGGCGGCCCGGCCGGGCCGGGCCGGCAGGGGGATCTGACCGTCGAAGGGCTAGGAGGAGACACATGGATCCGTCAAGCCAGGAGACTGGCAAGGTCACCGGCACTCAGGACAAGGACTACAACCTGATCTGGTTCGTGGAGCAGTGCCTGAGCAACGTGCTTCGCCTGGAGAACTACATCGCCGACGCCGAGCGCACCGGTGATGGGGAGCTGGCGAGCTTCTTCCGCCGCGCCCAAGCCGAAAGCCGGAAGGGAGCCGAGCAGGGCAAGGAGCTTCTGAGCAAGCGCCTGGTCAAGTAAGCGCCCGGTTCTCCCGCGAAGGCGGCCGCCCGCACCGGGCGGCCGCCTTCGCGACGTGCCGCCTTCGCGGTCCGACGGCGGACAAGCGCGGGCTAGGCTGCCTGGCCCAGGTTCTCGCCGAAGAACCCGGCGATCCTCTCCACGGCGACGTCCACGTACTGCTTCCTGTCGTAGAGATCGACATGGCTGGCGCCGTCGATCCAGCAGATCTCCTTGGGGCAGGTGGCACGCTGGAAGGCCTCCACGCTCATCCAGGACGTGACGGCGCGGCTGCCGACGACCATGAGCAGCGGCCGCCCCCCGATCAGCGGGATCGGCGCGAAGGCGTCGAAGGCAGCCATCCTGTCGACGCTGTCCCAGGTGAGGAAGCCCGCCGAGCGGGGGTGCAGGCCGCGTTCGGTGCGGTAGTACTCGAAGCCCTCGGCGCCGTGCTCCCCGCCGAGCGCGTAGGCCTGCTCCACGGTGCCGGGGAAGAGGGCCAGCACCGGCGGCTCCTCGCCCCGGGCCGCCACGGTACGGGCGTGCGCCGCGGCGTCCAGCATGCCGAGGAACACGGCCGGGTCCTGGATGCCGTCGGCGCCCAGGCGGAACTGGCGGGCGACGTCGACGGCGCTGACGGTGGCCAGCGCCCTGACACGGCGGTCGCCCGCGGTGGCCGCGAGGGCGTAGCCGCCCGAGGCGCAGATGCCGAGCACGCCGATGCGCTCAGGATCGACCTCGCTTCGGCCGCTCAGGAAGGAGACGGCGGCCTTGATGTCCTCGACGCGCTGCGCGGGGTCCTCCAGGCCACGGGGCTCGCCACCGCTCTCGCCCTGGTAGGCAGCATCGTAGGCGAGCGTGACGAACCCCCTCTCGGCCAGGTCGCGGGCGTAGAGGCCGGCGGCCTGCTCCTTCACCCCGGTACCGGGGTGCCCGACGACGATCGCCGGGCGGGGCCCCTCGGCCGGGGCGTCGGGGAGGTGGAGGTGGGCGGCGAGCGGGATGCCGGCGCTGGGGAAGGTGACGTCGATCTTCGACAGGGGATTCTCCGTTGCAGTGGTCAGCCGGCGCGGTGCCGGGCACGAGTCCACAGTCGTCGCATCCCGGGGCGGGCAAAAGCGGCGGGTTCTTGCCTGGGAAAGAACCTGCCCCCTCAACTTCAGCACCCCAAGCCCGACAATGGATGACATGAGCACCACATCCGGGCCGGGGGAACTCGGCGCCTTCCTCAAGGCCCGCCGGGCACAACTGGCCCCGCAGGACCTCGGGCTGCCCGAGCAGGACTCGCGGCGCAAGGTCGCGGGGCTGCGCCGTGAGGAGGTCGCCCAGCTCGCCGCGATCAGCGTCGACTACTACACGCGGCTGGAGCAGGGCCGCGTCCGCGCGTCCGCCTCGGTGCTCGCCACGCTCGCCCGCGCGCTGCGCCTCGACGACGACCAGCAGCGGTACCTGTACGAGCTGGCCGGCAAGACCGACGCCAGGCCGCGCAGGCGCCGGCCCGCGCAGCGCGTGCGCCCCGCCATGCGGCGCCTGCTCGACCAGCTCACCGCGACCCCCGCCATCGTGCTGGGCAAACGGCTGGACGTGCTGGAGTGGAACGCCGGCGCCGTCGCCCTGTACACCGACTTCTCGCAGCTCCCCGCGGACGGGCGCAACTACCTGCGGCTGCTGTTCACCGACCCGGTCATCCGGGACATGCACCTGGAGTGGGAGCACGACGCCCGCGACGCCGTCGCCGCCCTGCGCATGGAGTCCGCCGCCAATCCCGACGATCCCGAGCTCGCCCGGCTCGTCGGCGAGCTGTCCGTACGGGACGCCGACTTCCGCACCTGGTGGGCGCCCGCGCCGCCGAGCCGTACCCTGACGCGCTGACCCGGGCCCGTCGCACCACGAACCAGCCGCCCGCCCGGCCAACGCGCCCACGATCGCGCTCGCCGAGGCTCAGCCCGCTCGCGTGGCGCGGACCGCGGTGAAGGCCAGGAGCGGGGCGGTAGTCCGCGGCGGACGAGGACCGCCACTCCGGTCGTCCGCACCGAAGATCACCAGCAGCGGCTTGCCGAGGGCCACCAGCCGGTCCGGGAGCGGCCGCTCCTTCAGGTACTCGGTGGTGCCCAGCATCGTCACGGCGAGCGTGTGGTACGTCATGAGCCGCACCTCGTCCAGGAGCTCCTGCGGGACCTGGTAGCCAGGCCGGCTGAAACCCGTGCTCGCGAACAGGCGGATCTGCTCGCCGGACGGCGGCCACTGCTCGGGCGAGACGGCGGCGGACTGCGGCGCGAGGTAGGCGTCCAGGCCGGGGCCGGTGTTGACGAGCGCGAGCGCGGTCACGAGGCCGGGCCGTAGCTCGGCGAGAGCGGTGGCGACCGCGCCGCCGCTGGAGTGCCCGGCGACGACGGCGTGCCGGACGCCGAGCCGGTCCAGTGCTTCGCCGACCCTGCGTGCCTGGTCAGGGGTCGCGTAGCTCCGGTCGTCCGGTTTGGCCGACCGGCCGTGCCCGAGCAGGTCGATCCTGATGACGCGATGGGATCCGGTCAGCAGCGGGACCATCTGGTCCCACGAGCGGGCCGAGGAGGCGGACCCGTGGGACGGCTTGGACAAATGTTCCCTCGACCGGCTCGCGTAGCATGGGGCCGTGCGGACGTTCGTGCACGGTGAGGCTGTGTGGGGCGTCGTGTGCCCGCGGCGGCCCAGCCGGATGGCCGGGGTCGCGATGGCCGGGTTCCGGGTCCGGGCCCTGGACGCGCTCCGGATGGTCCCGCACCCGGCCGTGACGCTGCTGCTGGACTTCGGCGCCGGCTCGCCCGTCCTCGACGGCGCCGCCGGGCGGCGGCACCTGGGAAGCATCGTCGCCGGGCCCGGGTTCGGGTCGGGAGGAGCGGTCTGGGCGCGGGGCGAGAACGTCGAGTGCGTGCAGGTGCGCCTGTCCCCGGTGATCGCCCGCGCGGTCCTGGGCGTCGGCCTCGCCGAACTCGACGGCGCCGTGGTGACGCTCGACGACCTGTGGGGCCGGGAGGCGTCGCGGGTCCGTGAGCGGCTGGCCGAGGCCCCCTCCTGGGAGGACCGGTTCGCGCTGACAGAGGCGCTGCTCGCCCGACAGCACGAGGCACGGGCGCCGGTGGACCCGGAAGTGGCCTGGGCCTGGGAACGGATCGCCGGCAGCCGCGGCCTGGTCCGGGTCGACGGGCTCGCGGGGGAGGCCGGGTGGAGCCGCAAGCGGCTGTGGTCCCGGTTCCGCTCGCAGCTCGGCCTGCGGCCCAAGCAGGCCGTGAAGCTGGTCCGTTTCGACCACGCCGTCCACCGCCTGGTCGCGGGCGAGAGCGCGGCCCGGGTCGCGGCCGACGCCGGTTACGCCGACCAGTCGCACCTGCATCGGGAGGTCATGGCGTACATCGGGGTGACGCCCACGGGCGTGGCCGGCGAGCCGTTCCTGGCGGTCGACGACCTCGCCTGGCCCGGCCTCCCGCTCACCAGGTGACCGGGAGTCCGCGAACGCCGTGGACGATGGCGTCGTTCTCGTACGGCCCCCGATCGCACCGAGCGAGAGTGGCGCTCCTGCGGCGAGGAGACCCGCGCACTGCCGCCGCCATGCGGCTCCCCAGGAAGAAGCCCTGGCCTGTGCACGGGACGCCGCACCCCGCTCACCGGGCGTCAGCGCTCTGTTCGCCCGGACGTCAGCGCCCTGCTCACGCGGGCCCTCAGCGCCCTGCGACCTCGCGTACGGCGCCCTTGTCAGCCGACTCGGCCAGGGCCGCGTAGGCGCGCAGGGCGGTGGACAGGGGGCGGTCGCGATGCCGGGGCCGGTAGCCGGTGTGCTGTTCCAGGCGGTGGCGCCGGGCCGCGAGCTCCTGCTCGGCGACGTCCAGGCGCAGCTCACGGGCGGGAATGTCGATGGTGATGGTGTCGCCGTCCTGGACGAGCGCCAGCGGCCCGCCCGCGGCGGCCTCGGGCGACATGTGGCCGATCGACAGGCCGGAACTGCCGCCGGAGAAGCGGCCGTCGGTGATGACCGCGCACACCCCGGCCAGGCCCCGCCCCTTGAGATAGGCGGTCGGGTACAACATCTCCTGCATGCCGGGCCCGCCGCGCGGCCCCTCGTAGCGGATGACGAGCACGTCCCCCGGCGACAGGCGGCCGGACAGGATCGCCTCCACGGCCTCCTCCTGCGACTCGGTGACCACCGCCGGGCCGGTGAAGACGTGCATGCCCTCCGGTACGCCGGCCGACTTCACCACGGCGCCGTCGGGGGCGAGGTCGCCGCGCAGCACCGCGAGGCCCGCGTCCGGCGAGTAGGCGTGGGCGGTGTCGCGGATGCAGCCGGTCGCGGCGTCCAGGTCGAGGGACTCCCAGCGGGCCGACTGGGAGAACGCGGCCGGCGAGCGGACACCGCCGGGTGCGGCGTGGAACAGCTCCACCGCCTCGGGCGAGGGGGAGGCGCCGCGTACGTCCCAGGCGGCCAGCCACGCGTCGAGCGAGTCCGCGTGCACGGCGTGCACGCCGGGCCGCAGCATCCCGGCGCGGTGCAGCTCGCCCAGGATGGCGGGGATGCCGCCGGCGCGGTGCACGTCCTCCATCAGGTACGGGCCGTTGGGGGCGACCTCGCACAGGAACGGCACCGTGCGGGAGCGGGCCTCGATGTCGGCCAGCGTGAAGTCGAGATCGGCCTCGCGGGCGGCGGCGAGCAGGTGCAGCACGGTGTTGGTGGAGCCGCCCATGGCCAGATCCAGGGCCATGGCGTTGTCGAAAGCGGCGCGGGAGGCGATCGCGCGGGGCAGCACGCCGGGGTCGTCCTTGCCGTAGTAGCGGGCGGCAAGCTCCATCACGGTCCGGCCGGCCTGCTCGTACAGGGCACGGCGGGCGGTGTGGGTGGCCAGCGTGGTGCCGTTTCCGGGCAGGGCCAGGCCGAGCGCCTCCAGCAGGCAGTTCATGGAGTTGGCGGTGAACATGCCGGCGCAGGATCCGCAGGTGGGGCAGGCCGCCTCCTCGATCCTGGCCAGGTCCTCGTCCGGCATGCCGGGATTGGCGGCCTCGGACATGGCGGTGATCAGGGTCAGCCCGGTACGGGCCGTGCCGTCGCTCAGGACCGTCCGGCCTCCCTCCATGGGGCCGCCGGAGACGAACACCGTGGGGATGTTCAGCCGCAGCGCGGCCATCAGCATCCCGGGGGTGATCTTGTCGCAGTTGGAGACGCACACCAGCGCGTCGGCGCAGTGCGCCTGCACCATGTACTCGACGGAGTCGGCGATCAACTCCCGCGACGGCAGCGAGTACAACATCCCGGCGTGGCCCATGGCGATGCCGTCGTCGACGGCGATGGTGTTGAACTCGCGCGCGATCCCGCCCGCCGCGGTGACCGCCTCGCAGACGATGCGGCCCACCGGCTGCAGGTGCGTGTGGCCGGGCACGAACTCGGTGAAGCTGTTGGCCACCGCGACGACCGGCTTGACGCCGATGTCCGCCGCAGGGACGCCGGAGGCGCGCATCAGGGCGCGGGCGCCGGCCATGTTCCGCCCGTGGGTGACCGTACGTGATCTCAACTGTGGCATGCCGCAATGCTGGCGGCTCGCGAGCGTGCGGCGAAGACGCCCGTACTGCTAGCAGTCCCGCTACCAGCACTACCCTTGTCCGGGTGAACACGGCGGCCGAGCGACGCAGAGAACTGGGCAGCTTCCTCCGCGCCAGACGCGCGGCCCTGGACCCGGTCTCCGTTGGCCTGCCCCCGCCCGGGCCGCGCCGCAGGGGCGGCCTGCGCCGCGAGGAGGTCGCCACCCTCTCCGGGGTCAGCGCGACCTGGTACACCTGGCTGGAGCAGGGCCGCGACATCCAGCCCTCCCGCCAGGTCCTCGACGCCCTCGCCCGCACCCTGCACCTGACCTCCGCCGAGCACGCCTACGTGCTCTCCCTGGCCGGGTACGCGCCGCTGCCCGCGGCCACCGCGGGCGCCGGGCGGACGGCGCCCGGCCACGTGCGGCGGCTGCTGGACGCGCTCGCCGGCTTCCCCGCCTACGCCATCGCCCCCGACTGGACGATCACCGGCTGGAACACCGCCTACGCCGCCCTGTACCCGAACGTGGCCACGGTGGACCCGGGCGAGCGCAACCTGCTGTGGCTGGTGTTCACCGACCCCTACGTCCGCGACCTCCTGCCCGACTGGGAGACCACCAGCCGCCGCTTCCTCGCCGAGTTCCGCGCCGAGGCCGGCCCCCGCCTCGGCGACCTGGCCCGCACCCCGGTCATCCAGCGCCTCCTGGCGGCCAGCGAGGGGTTCCGCGCCGCCTGGCAGGACCACCACATCGAAGGCTTCACCTCCCGCGAGCGGCTCTTCCACCACCCCACCGCGGGCGTCCTGCGCTACGAACACCACCGCCTGGCCCCCGCCGACCACCCCGACCTGCACGTGGTGATCTACACCCCGTCCTCGGCGCACCCGTGAGCGACCACCCGAGGGGCGATCCTGATCGTCCGGCCGCCGACACCCGATCACGAGCGGTACGCGGCTACGCATAACGGTCGTCATGAAGGGAGCACGCCTAACCGAGGGCGTGATCGAGGTTGAAGGCCGCGCTGATGAGCGCCAGGTGGGTGAAGGCCTGCGGGAAGTTGCCGAGCTGCTCGCCGGTGTGCCCGATCTGCTCGGCGTACAGGCCGAGGTGGTTGGCGTAGGTGAGCATCTTCTCGAAGGCCAGGCGGGCCTCCTCGACGCGGCCTGCCCGGGCCAGCGCCTCGACGTACCAGAACGAGCAGATCGAGAACGTGCCTTCCGGGCCCTCCAGGCCGTCCGGGCTGAGCTCGGGGTCGTAGCGGTAGACCAGGGAGTCGGAGACCAGGCTGCCGCCGAGCGCGTCCAGGGTGGACAGCCACTTGGGGTCGGTCGGCGAGACGAACTTGGCCAGCGGCATCATCAGCACGGCCGCGTCGAGCAGCTCGTCGTCGAAGTGCTGGACGAACCCCTGCAGCCGCTCCGACCAGCCGTGTCGCATGATGTCGCGGTAGATGGCGTCGCGGTTCTCGCGCCAGCGCGGGATGTCGGCGGGCAGGCCGCGCTGGCCGGCCACGCGCATGGCGCGCTCGATCGCGACCCAGCACATCAGGCGGGAGTAGGTGAAGTTCCTGCGCCCGCCGCGGGTCTCCCAGACGCCCTCGTCGGGCTGGTCCCAGTTGTCGCAGACCCAGTTGACCAGCGTGCACAGCTCGTCCCAGCGCCGGCTGGAGATGGGCGTGCCCCACTTGTTGTACAGGTACACGGAGTCGATGAGGGCGCCGTAGATGTCGAGCTGGAGCTGGTCGACGGCGGCGTTGCCGATCCTGACGGGCCGCGAGCCGCGGTAGCCGTCCAGGTGGGGCAGCTCCTCCTCGGGCAGGTCGCTGCGGCCGTCGATGCCGTACATGATCTGCAGCGGCCCGCTCGGCCCGGTGCCCTCCATCCGGACGTGTTTGTCCAGGAAGCCCATGAACGCCTCGGCCTCCTCGGTGAAGCCCAGCCGCAGCAGCGCGTAGACGCAGAACGCGGCGTCGCGCACCCACACGTACCGGTAGTCCCAGTTGCGCCGACCGCCGATCTGCTCGGGCAGGCTGGTCGTGGGCGCGGCGACGATGCCGCCGGTCGGCGCGTAGGTGAGCAGCTTGAGCGTGAGCGCGGAGCGGTGCACGATCTCCCGCCAGCGGCCCCGGTAGCGGGAGGCCGACAGCCACCTGCGCCAGAACGCGACCGTGGCGGTGAACAGCCTCTCGGCCTCCTCCAGCGGGCAGCCGCGGGGCTCGACGCCGGAGACGAGCCGGTCGAGGGCGAACACGGCGAGCTCGCCCTCGCGCAGCACGAACCGGCTGCGGACGTCGCGGCCGTCGTGCTCGACGGGAACGCTGGAGACGAGTTCCAGGGTGAGCGACGGCGACTCGAAGAACGTCAGCCCGCCCTCCTGCGTGACGCTGTGCGGCTGGCGGGCGTAGTCGAAACGGGGAGCGACCAGGGCGCGGAACGGCAGCGTGCCGCGCACGCAGGTGACGCGCCTGATCAGCCGGTGCCGGTCGGCCTCGGAGGTGTCGCCCTCGATGGGCATGAAGTCCTGGATCTCGCCCACGCCGTCGTCCGCGAAGAAGCGCGTGATCAGGACGTTCGTGTCGGGGAAGTAGAACTGCTTGGTCGTGTACGGGACGTCCGCGGCCAGCTCGAAGGAGCCGCCCCGGCCGGCGTCCAGGAGCGAGCCGAACACCGACGGGGCGTCGAAACGGGGGCAGCAGTACCAGTCGATGGTGCCGTTGGTGCCCACGAGCGCGACCGTGCGCAGGTCGCCGATCAGCCCGTGCTCGCCGATCGGCAGGTAGCGGGGGTCGCCGGGTTGGTCGTGCCCGTCGTTCGCCGGGGCGGTGCTGTCTGGCTGCATGTTCTCAACGTAAGCAGCGACGGGCTCGACGTCGCGGGGACGCGCCAGAAGGGCTCGGCCGCGGGTCAGGGCGGGGGCGGCTGGTGCTTGAGCAGCAGCAGCGCGATGTCGTCGCAGCGCTGCTCGGCGCCGGGGGCACAGTCGAGCAGTGTCTCGCTGAGCAGGTGGAGCGGCTGGCCGGCGGCCTGCGTGAGCTGCGCGGCCAGGCCGGCGATGGCCTCGCCCAGGTGCGTGTCCGGCCTCTCGACGAGACCGTCGGTGTACAGGGCGAGGACGGCGCCCGGCGAGAACGGCACCTGCACCGGGTGGTACTCCGCGTCCGGATCGATGCCGAGCAGCGGACCGGGCGGGACGTCGACGGGCTCGGCGCTGCCGTGGGGGACGCGCAGCAGGGGCGGCATGTGGCCGGCGTTGGCGGCGGAGAAGGCGCGCAGGCGCAGGTCGAGATGGACGACCAGGCAACTGGTGAACAGGTCGGTGTCCAGGTCCAGGAGCAGCCGGTTGGTGTGCCGGAGCACGGCGCCCGGATCGGCGCCGAGATCGGCGTCGGCGGCGACGGAGGTGTGGATGGCGGTGCGGACCTGCCCCATGAGCGCCGCCGCCGCCATGTTGTGGCCCTGGACGTCTCCGATGACGGCCACGGCGGCCCTGTCGTGCAGGCGGATGAGGTCGTAGAAGTCGCCGCCGATGCCGGCGCCGCGCGTGGCGGGCGTGTAGCGGGCGGCCGTCTCCAGGCCCCGGATCTCGGGGAGCCGGCGGGGCAGGAGGGTGGTCTGCAGGCTATGGGCCATGTTGTCCTTCGCCTCGTACAGCAGGGCGCGGTCCAGGGCCTGGGCCATCATGCCGGCGAGGGAGGTGAGCGTGGCGCGCTCGGCGCCGGCGAAGCGGCGCGGGTGGTCGAAGGCCAGCACGCACACCCCGATCACCCGGTCGGCGAAGGCCAGTGGCAGGAACGCCCAGGCGGCCATGCCGCCTGGGATCGCGTCCAGGCCCTGGCCGCCGGGATCCTGCCCGTCGCCGAGGAACGCCGGCCGGCCCGTCCGGGCGACGTCGCCGACGGGACCCACGGACGTCAGGGGCAGGCAGTCGAGGTGGCTCAGCAGCTCGGGGCTGCAGCCGTGCGAGCCGATGATCCTCATCCTGCCGCCCTCGGCGACCAGGATCGTCATGGCCTGCACGCCGCACATGGGCAGCATGTGATCGGTGACCACCTCGATGACCTGGTTCGTGGTGAGCGCGCTGGTCAGCGTCGCGGCCATGTGCAGGAGGTTGTGAACGCCGTGCGGCTGCGCCGACGCGGGAGAGCCGTCCGGCTCGTGCGCCACCTGATCGACGCGCGTGAGCTGCAGGCTGACGCCGGACAGGCCGGGATGCAGCCGGATCTCGATCGGGTCGCCGTGCGGGGGAGCCAGGGTGCAGGAGGTGAGGCGCTGGCCGACCACCGCGGCCCGGAAGCGGTCCTTGAAGTACGGGTCGCGCAGCCACCCCACGGCCTCCCACAGCACCCGGCCGCAGATGGCGGGCACGCTGCCGCCGAGCAGTTCGGCCGCCGGCGGGTTGACGTAGGTGACGCGGCCGTGCAGGTCGACCGCGACACAGCCGTCGCGCAGCCGCTCGGCGAAGCCGGCGGCCTCGGTGGCGATCCCTGGCTCCGGCGCCGGGGCGGCGGACGGGGTCAGGACGCGGGGCGGCGCGGCGGCCAGGACCGGCGGTCCGCCGTCCCGCAGCAGCTCGCTCATTTGCCGGGAGGCCCGATCGATGGCCTCGCCTTCATGCGAGCCGGGCTGCGGCGTGCGCGGCGCCGGCCAGATGAGCACCCAGGTGCCCTTGACCTGCCCGTCGACGGTGATCGGGGAGGCCATGATGGCGAAGTGGTACGGCGCCAGCAGCGAAGCGGCGGGGAAGCGGTGGGCCAGTTCCTCCGGATCCGCGACCCAGATCCGTTCCCCCTGGCGGACGGACGCGGCCACCGGCGTGTCGCTTCCGCGCCGCATCCTGGACCACGGCTCCACGACCGGGCCGGGCAGCCCCAGCTCGGCCTGCATCAGCAGGAGCTGCTCGGTGTCGTCCAGCAGGTACAGCACGGCGATGTGGGCCGCGGTGGCGCGTGCCGCCCACATGAGCGTCTCGTCCAGCGCGGCGGTGAGGTGCGCGCTGGACATGCTTGATGGGGGAGAGGTGCTGGGCTCGTTGTTCCCCGGCGAGGGCGTCGGCCTCTGACCCTTCCCTGCGTCGGCCATGCGGTCACGCTATCCGCCATGTTCGGGTGTCATGTGGCTGTTTGTCCTAATATGGCCGCGTGCGGGGCGGGCGATGGGCATCCTCAGGCGATGTCATGGCGAGGCCGCCGGATCGGCCTCACCGGCCGGGCCGTGAGGAAAATCCCGGCAACGCTCCCGGCGCCCGTGCCGGCTATTCGGGGCGGGTCGCGCGGACGTAGTACAGCAGGTGCGGCAGCGGGCCTTCGGCCGCCACGCGGAAGCCGGCGTCGGGGATCATGGTGCCGAGCAGGTCGCGCGGGTCATGCCGCATGGCGGGGCCGCTGAGCAGGCCGACGAGGTGGCGGGCGAGGCGGCCGGCCGGCGGGCGGAACTCGGCGATGAGCAGCCGCCCGCCCGGCCGCAGCACGCGGAACATCTGCCGCAGCGCCTCCGGCCGGGCCTCGCGCGGCATGTGGTGCACGGCGAGGCTGGAGACCACCAGGTCGAACGAGCCGTCGGGGAAGGGCAGGTGCTGGCCTTCCCCGACGACGTAGGCGCAGTTCGCAGGAGCCCGGCCGGTGGCGTGGTCGATCATCGCGGGGGACGGGTCGAGGCCGGTGACGTGGCCGCCGGGGCCGGCCACGGGGGACAGGATGCGGGTGAGGTAGCCGGTGCCGCAGCCCACGTCGAGGATCCGGTCCCCGGGGCGTGGCCGGGCGGCGGTGGCCAGGCGGGTGAAGGCGGCCCGCCGGCCGCCGAGGTAGGCGATCGAGGCGAAGGCCTCGTAGGCGCGGGGGCGGTCCAGGGTGCCGCCCGCGTCGGCGTGCTCGTCGTGACTGTGCAGCAGTTTGCCCAAACCCATGGCTGTTCCTTTGATTCCGAACGATGTGTTCGGTTATGAATCATGCGTTCATAATGGGAAGCGGTCAACGAGCAGATCGGTCGCGGTGTGCCGTACCGAACGGAGGGCGGGTAAGTGTCCGGAGACCGGCGGGTGCGGCGGACCCGGCGGCTGATCCAGGAGGCGCTGGTGGCGCTGATCCTGGAGAAGGGGTACGACGCGGTGACCGTCACCGACGTCATCGACCGCGCGGACGTGGGCCGGTCCACCTTCTACGCCCATTTCACCGACAAACAGGACGTGCTGTTCAGCAACCTCGAGCAACTGGCGTTCCTGCACCCGGCGCCGGCGGGCGAGGCGGGGGACCTGCTCGCGTTCAGCCGGCCGATGTTCGAGCACGTGCGGGAGCAGGAGCGGCTGGTGCGGGCGCTGATGGGCCGGCGCGGCGGCGGGCTGGTGCACGCGCGCGGAGAGCAGCTGCTCGCCGCCGTCGTCAGAGCCGAGCTCGTGGCGGCGGGCGGCCGGGCGTCGGCCTCGCTCGACCTGCTGGTGGTCTGCGTGGTGGGAGCGTTCATGGGGCTGTTGCGGGCCTGGGTGGACGGCGACACCGACGCCTCGCCGGCGGAGCTGGACGCCGCGTTCCGCGCGGCCGTCCTGCCCGGCGTGCGAGCGGCGCTGGCCGGCCCTACCTCCGCCGAAGGATGACGTCCCTGCCGTAGTCGGCCTCATGATTGGCGGCCCCCACCGCCCACAGCTCCGGCGTGCCGGGAACCGCCGTCACGGCCACGCGGCCCAGCGGGTAGTCATAGATCCGCTCGCGGGTCCAGGCCCGTCCGTCGAAGTGCAGGGCGACGGTGGTGTCGCCGCTGCCGGACCCGACCGCCCACACGTCGCCGGGCCCGGACGCGGTGACGCTCACCAGCGGCCCGTCACCGCCGGGCACGGCCACCCGCTGCCACGATGACCCGTCCCAGTGCATGACGAGCGCCTCCGCCCGCCCGGGCGCCGCTCCCCCGGTCCGGCAGGCGAACCACGGCGTCGTCTCGCCCCCGATCCCGCCGACGGCCCACACGTCGTCCGGCGAGGTCGCCCAGACCTGGCCGAGGTAGCCGCCCGGCACGTCAGGAAGGGGCATCTCGGCGTACGTCCCGTCCGGGCCGGCGTGCCAGACCGCGGGCCTGACGCCCGAGCACCCGTCGCGCAGGCCGGCGCCGACCACCCACACCTGACCGTGCCTGGCCGTCACCGCGCCGAACTGGCCCTGGACGGTGGCCCTCCTGACGAACTTCCGGCCGATCCACTCGACGGCGAAGGAGGTCTGCCTGGCCGGGTCCGTACCGACCAGCACCGCTCGCCCCCTGCCGGCCGACACGTCGGTGAACCGGTGCTCTCCCAGCCCGGACAGGCGCGGGTACGACCAGCGCCGCCCGTCCCCGTGGATGGCCACCCCATCGCCCACGATCCAGATGTCGCCGGGCCCGCCCACGTCGAACCCGCTCACGTAGAGCTCGCGATCGAGCGTGGTCTTCTTCCATGCCGTCCCGTCCCACCGCTCGACGACCACGGTCCCCTCACGGTCCTCGGCGCCGTCCTCGAAACCCACCGCCCACGCCTGCCGAGGCCCTTCGGCGACCACGTCGACGAGCTCCGCCCGCGCCCGCAGCCGCGGACCCGCGACATCCTTCCACCGCTGCGAGCGGGGCTGCACCTGCTGGATGGTCACCGAAGGGGTGACGATCGTGGGGGCCGATCGCACGGTCTCCGGCCCTGAACACCCGGCCGTCGCGCCAAGACACACCACCACGGACGCCGCCAGCCGCGCGATCTTCATAAGAGCCCAGTATGACCGAGCCGGCCGCCCCCGGACCGGTCGGCGCTGGTGCCGGAGGGGCTACCAGGGGATCTGGAGGGCCCAAAGCTGGTTCGACTGGAAGCAGGTGTACCAGGGCCACATGCCGGTGCTCCGGCCCTGCTGGCCGACGTGGTGGCAGCTCTCGGCGGTGGGGTAGTAGCCGTAGATGCTGACCGGCGCGGAGGCGGCCGTGGCGCTGACGGGGGCCGTGCCGCCGAGGAGCGCGGCGACCCCTAGGCCGGTGACGACGAGGCGTAAGGCTGCTCTTCTCATGACTCTCCCGACCTGCGGATTCATGCGTAACTGTTAGTTAATTTTACTAATAGAAAGCAAGGGTGCAAGGCTCGGCAGCCTCCAGCCGCCGTGGGCTGAACAGGGCCGGGCATCACGGCTCCAGGTCGGCGAGGTCGAGCCGGGCCAGCCGGTCGGGGTCGGACAGGATGTCGATGGTGGCGATCCTGCCGTCGGAGATGGTGAAGCTCATGACGGAGAAGAGCTGGTCGTCGATGGTGTTGACCAGGCCGGCCAGGCCGTTGACGAGCGCCGGGTGGGTGGTGGTGCTGGTGGCCATGCGCTGGAAGGTGGCGAGCTGTCCGGCCACGGCCGCGACGCCGCGGATGACCTTCAGGCCGCCGGTGAGCGTGCCGCCGTCGGCGCGCAGCACCACGTCGGGGTCGAGGATGGACACCAGCGCGGCGAAGTCGCCGCCGCGGGCGGCGGCCAGGAAGGCGTCCACCACGCGGCGCTGACTGCTCAGATCGGGGTCGGGGTTCGGGGCCGCGCCGCGGACGCGCTGGCGGGCGCGGCTGGCGAGCTTCTTGGCGGTGGCCGGGGTGCGGTCCACGATGGGCGCGATCTGTTCGAACGGCAGGCCGAACATGTCGTGCAGCACGAACGCCAGCCGTTCGGCCGGGGTGAGGGACTCCAGCACGACCAGCAGCGCCAGCCCGACCGAGTCGGCCAGCAGCACTTCCTGTTCGGGGTCGGCGGTGTCGGCACGGCTGATCACCGGGTCGGGCAGTCGTTCCTCCAGCGATTCCTCGCGCCGGGACTTGCGGCTGCGCAGCATGTCCAGGCAGACCCGGCCGACCACGGTGGTCAGCCAGCCGCCCAGGTTGTCGATGTCGGACGAGTCCGAACGTGCCAGCCGTAGCCACGCCTCCTGGACCGCGTCCTCGGCCTCGCTCAGCGAGCCGAGCATGCGGTAGGCGACCGCCTTCAGATGGGGGCGGTGGCCCTGGAACTGGTCGGCCAGGAAGTCATGGGGCGTCACGGTCTCGGTCCTCTCACTTCGGCAACGTCATACCGCTGACGCAGTAAAGCAGTGAAAGGTGACCGCGAACGTGCCCGGTCGTCTTCCTCCAGACCATCCGTCACGCCGGCGACCGCGGGACGGTCGCGGGCGGCTTCTGCCGCCACTTTCACCATATAGCAGATTCGCGAGCCTCATGAGGCGCCAGAAAGTGCTTCATAATTGCCCGTTGCGAACCGGCCGGGCGAACGATGGAGCAGTGGAATTGCGCTACGTGATGGGTTTTGAGCAAATCGGGTCGTCGGATGTCGCGGAAGTCGGCGGGAAGGGGGCGCACCTGGGCGAGCTCTCGCGCATCGACGGCATCCGCGTGCCGGACGGCTTCTGCGTCACGACGGACGCCTTCCAGCGGGTCGTGGCCGCCGCGCCGTCGATCGACGCTCAGCTCGGCCTGCTGTCACGCGTGAGACCGGACGACCACGCGGCGATCCGCACCCTGAGCGCCGAGATCCGCCACGCCATCGAGGGCGTCGCGGTTCCCGACGATCTCGCGGCGGAGATCGGCGCGGCGCTCGCCCGGCTCGGGGAGGGGGCCTCCTGCGCGGTGCGGTCCAGCGCCACGGCGGAGGACCTGCCGACCGCGTCCTTCGCCGGCCAGCAGGACTCGTACCTGAACATCGCGGGCCTGGCGGAGATCCTCCGCCACGTCCGGCGGTGCTGGGCCTCGCTGTTCACCGAGCGGGCGGTGACCTACCGGTGCCGCAACGGCTTCGACCACCGGAAGGTGCGGATGGCCGTGGTCGTCCAGCGGATGGTGTTCCCGGACGCGGCCGGGATCCTCTTCACCGCGGACCCCGTGACCTCGAATCGCAAGGTCGCCACCGTGGAGGCCGGTTGGGGGCTCGGCGAGACGCTGGTCTCCGGTCTGGTGGCCGGCGACGTCTACACGGTGCGCGACGATCAGGTCATCGCCGCGACGGTCGCCACCAAGCCGCGGTCCGTCCAGGCGTCACCGGGCGGCGGCACGCACGACACACCCGTCGAGCCGCGGCGGCAGAGGCAGCCGGTGCTGACGGATGCGCAGGCCGTGCGCCTGGTGCGGCTGGGCCGGCGCATCGAGGCGCACTTCGGCCGGCCCCAGGACATCGAATGGTGCCTGGCCGGCGACGACTTCCACATCGTCCAGAGCCGGCCGATCACCACCCTGTTCCCGATCCCCGCCACCGATGACCGGGACAACCACGTCTACGTCTCGGTCGGTCACCAGCAGATGATGACCGACGCGATGAAGCCGCTGGGACTGTCCGTGTGGCAGCTGACGACCCTGCGACCGATGCACGAGGCGGGCGGGCGGTTGTTCGTCGACGTGGCCCCCACACTGGCGACGCCCGCGGGCCGCGAGTGGCTCATCGGGACCCTGGGAAGGTCCGACCCGCTGATCCGCGACGCGCTCCAGACCGTGGTCGACCGCGGAGACTTCATCCGCTCCCGTCCGGACGAGGGCGCCGGCAGGGCACCCGCCGGTGGCCCGCCCACCCCGATCGAGGCCGATCCGGACGTCGTCACCGAGCTGATCCGGCACAACCAGGAGTCCGTCGCCGCCCTGCGGCGCGAGATCCGGGCGCTGTCCGGCCCCGCGCTGCTCGACTTCATCGTGGCCGACCTCGCGGAGCTGCGGCGCCTGCTGTCCGACCCGCGCAGCATGCAGGTGATCACGGCGGCGATGGAGGCGACCTGGTGGCTCAACGACCACCTGGAGGCGTGGCTGGGCGAGAAGAACGCGGCCGACGCGCTCACGCAGTCCGTCCCCCACAACGTCACGTCGGAGATGGGGCGGGCGCTCCTCGACGTCGCGGACGCCATCCGGCCGCACGCCGACGTCGTGGCGTTCCTGCACCGCGTCGTGGACGAAGGCCGGGCCGGCGACGGCTTCCTGAACGAGCTGGCCGAACTGCCCGGCGGGCGGGAAGCGCATGACGCCGTCCGGGGCTTCCTCGACGAGTACGGCATGCGCTGCGCGGGCGAGATCGACATCACCAGAACGCGCTGGAGCGAGGATCCCGCCACGCTCGTGCCCGTCATCCTCGGCAACGTCAGGAACTTCGAGCCGGGCGCGGGCAGGCGACACCTCGAACAAGGACGTCAAGAGTCGCGGCGGAAGGAACAGGAGCTGCTGACGCGACTGCGCGACCTGCCCGGCGGGCAGCAGAAGGCCGAGGAGACCAAGCGGATGATCGACCGCGTCCGCACCTTCGCCGGATACCGCGAGTACCCCAAGTACGGCATGGTCAGCCGCTACTTCGTCTACAAGCAGGCGTTGCTGCGGGAAGCCGATCGCCTCGTCCGGTCCGGCGCCCTGCGCGAGAAGGAGGACATCTATTTCCTCCGGTTCGAGGAGTTGCGGGAAGTGGTGCGCACCGGCGAGGCGGACGCCGGGCTCATCCTGGAGAGGCGGGAGGCGTTCCGGTCGTACGAGGCGCTCACCCCGCCCCGGGTCCTCACCTCGGACGGCGAGGCCATCACCGGCCAGTACCGGCGGGACGACACCCCGCCCGGCGCGCTGCCCGGGCTCCCGGTCTCGGCCGGCACCGTCGAGGGCCGTGCCCGTGTCGTCATGGACATGACGCGGGCCGACCTGGAGTCGGGCGACATCCTGGTCACCGCCTACACCGACCCGAGCTGGACTCCCCTGTTCGTCACCGTCGCCGGGCTGGTGACGGAGGTGGGCGGCCTCATGACGCACGGCGCGGTGATCGCGCGGGAGTACGGCTTGCCGGCCGTCGTGGGGGTGGAGCAGGCCACCCGGCTGATCCGGGACGGGCAGCGGATCCGCGTTCACGGCACCGACGGGTACGTGGAGATCCTCGGCTGAGCCGCCGCCCCGGCCGCGGAGCCCCGCTCATGACGAGGCGCCGGGCAAGATCCGGTACTTGAGGTGGGTGACGCCGGGCGCATCGAGGCGGCCGGCGGAACCACCCGGTCGTGGAGCCGGTCGCCGCCCTTGCCGAGCGGGTTCCGCTCACTCTGGTTCGGGCCGGCGACGAAACCGTCCAGCGAGATCGCCGGCGGGGCGCCGATGCCCGGTGCCCTCCCACCAGAGAACATGGCCGGAGGCATGGATGATGTCTCATGCCAATATTTCAAGATTCGTATGCATATTCTTAATATGTGCTAAACCTGATCCACCTCAAGGTGCTGGCCGCGGTGGCGCGACACGGATCCGTGACCGAAGCGGCCAGAGAGCTGCACTACTCGCAGCCGTCGGTGAGCCACTACCTGTCCCGCCTGGAAGCAGCCACCGGGGTCAAGCTCATCCAGAGAGTGGGGCGCGGGATCCGGCTGACCCCGGAAGGGCAACTGCTGGCCACGCGGTCCGCCGAGATCGTGGGCCGGGTCGAGGCGGCGACCAGCGAGCTGGCGGCGCAGGTCGGTTTGCGGGCAGGGCGGGTCCGCCTGGCCGCCAACGCCTCATCGCTGAGCACGATCGTGCCGAAGGCGGCCACCGCCCTGACCCGGGCGCATCCGGGGCTGGAGCTGATCCTGTTCGACCGTCACCCGGTCGAAGCACTGCAGCTGCTGCGCCAGGGCAAGATCGACGTCGCGCTCGTCTACCGGTACGCCGGCGCCCCGGTCGAGGAGGAGGAAGAGGGCTTTCGCCTCGTCCACGTCGGCGACGACTCGATCCACCTCGTGAGCCGGCGACCCGAGGACAGCATCGCCAACCACCTCCACTCCGCCTGGATCGGCGGCTGCGAACGGTGCCAGAACGAACTGATCGCGCTGTGCCGGCACGCGGGGTTCACTCCGCGCATCGCATCGCTCAGCGACGACATGGTCGTCGTGCAGGCCCTCGTCGCCGCCGGCGTGGGCGTCACCACCCTGCCCGGTCTCGCGCTGCGGGCCCACCGCAATCCCGGCGTGCACACCACCGAGCTCACCGGCTTCACCCGCCGCCTCTACGCCGCCACCTACGGCGACCCACCCGATCCACCCGCCACCAGCGCGCTGATCCAGGCCATCCAGGACGCCGCCCGGTAGCGATCTCGCGCCCACCATCCGACCCGGCTCAGGCGGTGACCCGGGCCAGCACGATGCCGCCGACGATCAGGGCGAGCGCCGCCATCCTGCCCACCGACACGGGGTCGTCGTTGAGCACGATGCCCAAGGTGATCGCGCCGACGGCGCCGATGCCGGTGAAGACGGCGTACGCGGTGCCGACCGGCAGCGTGTTCATGGCCTGGGACAGCAGCCAGACGGCGGCGGCCATCAGGACCAGGCAGATCAGCGTGGGCAGCGGCCGGGTGAAGTTCTGCGTCGGCTTGATGGACTGCGACCACGCCACCTCGACGAGCCCGGCCAGCAGCAGGATCAGCCAGTTCATCGC
Source organism: Nonomuraea sp. GTA35 (assembly GCF_041950525.1). NCBI lineage: Bacteria > Bacillati > Actinomycetota > Actinomycetes > Streptosporangiales > Streptosporangiaceae > Nonomuraea > Nonomuraea sp. GTA35. The sequence goes on from NZ_JBGNUV010000001.1 coordinate 1,212,029, forward strand.
GCCGCCTCCTCCAGCGCCGCCGCCAGGGACTCCTCATGCTGGTCCCGCAGGTGCGCCAGCGCCGGGTCGAGGCGGGCGTTGACGAGCTCGGCGTGGATGAACGTGACGTCCTCGACCCTGAAGTGGCCCTTGAAGAAGTCGCGCAGGTAGCGCTCCTGATGGTCGTACGGCTCGCGCGGCGTGCCGGGGCCGTACGCGCCGCCGCGCGCGCTGGTCACCACGAACGAGCGGCCTTCGAGCGACATCTTGGGAAAGGTGATCTGGTCCAGCCAGGCCTTCAGCGCCGAGGGGATCGAGTAGTTGTACATCGGCGTGCCGATGAGGATCACCTCGGCCGCGACCACCTCCTCCAGCAGCGGCTCCACGACGGCCCACGCCTGGCGCTGGGCGGGGGTGCGAACCGCCTCCCGATAGCGGGAGATGTCGGTGATCTCGTGCTCCAGGATGTGGTCGCACAGCTCGGTCCAGGCCTCGCCGATGTGCGGCACGGGTTGCGCGGCCAGGTCGCGGTAGACGTAGCCCGCCTGCGGGTGGGCCGCTCGCCAGGTCTCGGCGTACACGCCCGACAGCCTCCGCGAGAACGACGCCCGGCGGGCGCTGGCGTCCAGGTGCAGCAGCATGATCTCTCCTCGTCACAGATATGTGGACACGATGTCCACTTCACTATAACCGGACGCCGTGTCCGGATACAATCGCGTGCATGGAGAGAGCCGACGCCGCACGCAACCGCGCCCGGATCCTGGAGGCGGCCGCCCTGCTGTTCGCCGAGCGGTCCCCGCAGGAGGTGACGATGGACGACATCGCCAAGAAGGCCGGGGTGGGCCGGGGCACGCTCTACCGCCGCTATCCCGACCGGGCGTCGATCGCCGTGGCACTGCTCGACGAGCACGAGAGGGACCTGCAGGAACACCTGCTGCGCGGCGAGCCGCCCCTGGGCCCGGGAGCGCCGCCCGCCGAGCGGCTGGCCGCCTTCTACGCCGCCATGGTCCGCCTGCTGGAGGACCACTCCCACCTGGTGCTCGGCTCGGAGGTGGGCCGCTCCCGCTTCGAGACGGGCGCGTACGGCTTCTGGCGCGCCCACGTGCGCGCGCTCCTGGCCGCCGCGGGCACACCCCGCCCGGACGCGCTGGTCGACGTCCTGCTCGCCCCCCTGGCTCCCGAGGTGTACGGCTACCAGCGCACGGTGCTCGGCCTCACCCCCGAGCAGATCACCGAGGCGCTGGCCAGGCTCACGAGGACCCTGGAGCCAGAGGCCTCCTGAGCCCGGCCCCGATGGCGGCGCGCGCCACGCCGGGGCGCAGGCGCCGGACCGCGCTGCCCTCGCGGGACGACGAGAGATCCGGCCCGGGACACCGCAGGCAAAGGATCACGATTCCGATACGTTGGGCCATATGTCGCTGGCCCTTCCTGGAGCTCACGGTGTCGCGCCCCAGACTCCGCCCCGGCTCGCCTGGCTGGACGCCCTGCGGGGCATCGGCGCCCTCGCGGTGGTGGGGGAGCACCTGACGACCTGGGCCATGCCCTGGCTGCGGCCCACCGCGTTCAACCTGGGCGTCTACGGCGTGCTGGTGTTCTTCCTGGTCAGCGGCTACATCATCCCGACCTCGCTGGAACGGCACGGCGACGTGCGGGCCTTCTGGATCGGACGGTTCTTCCGCCTGTACCCGCTCTATCTCGCGGTCATCGCCCTGGTCCTCGCGCTGGCCTGGTGGATCCCGGTCCGGCCCGAGGTGTCCAGGGACCTGTCGTCCGTGGCCGCGCACGCGACGATGCTCCTGGACGCGGTGGGGGCGGCAGGCGTGCTGAACACCATGTGGACGCTGTCGTACGAGATGGTCTTCTACCTGCTGGTCGTCGCGCTGTTCACGGCCGGCGTGCGTGACCGGCTGGGGCTGCTGCCGGCGCTGTTCGCGCTCGTCGCGGCCTTCGCCGCGCTGGCGCTGCCGGGGCCGCCGCTGTCGGGCGGATGGCCGGCCTCGGTCTCGTGCGGTGTGTTCGTGGTCGGGCTCGCCTGCGTGGTGGCGGGCCGCGGGCGCACCCCGGCCGCGTACGCGCTGGGCGTGATGGCGCTGGCGCTGGTGTTGTCGAGCAGCCGGGTTCCCTGGTTCGGCGTGGCGATCCTGGCCGTGATGTTCGCCGGCACGGCGGTCCATCGATGGGAGCGCGGCCAGGGGCCGCTGTGGCCGGTGGCCGCCGCCGTGGCGCTCGTGGCCGCGACGCCCCTGTGGGCGCTGAACGCGGGCTGGTGGTGGGTCCGGCCGGACGTGTGGAGCCTGACCGTCCTGCTCGCGGCCCTCACCTTCGCCGCCGCCATGGCGTGGCGGGCCCGGCTCATCCCCGCCGTGCTCACCTGGCTCGGCACGATCAGCTACTCGCTCTACCTCGCGCACCTGCCGATCCTCCTGGTCGTCATGCAGGTGGCCGGGGAGATGCGGTGGTCGCCGCCGCCGTTGCAGATCGGCGTCAGCGTGGCGTTCCTGGGCCTGCTGATGCCGGCGAGCTGGCTCAGCCACCGCTTCGTCGAACGCCCGATGCAGCGTCTCGGCCGTCGGCTGGCACGCGGGCCCGCCGCGAGACCGGATCGCAAAGTTTAGGGCGAGATAAACGCATATCGGACGATTGGGGAAGTCTCGTTATACCCGCCGTGTTGTCGCGAGTACTGGCCGAAAAGGAGAAAGCCGAAAAGGTCGGTAGACAACACGGGAGGACATCATGCAGACCAGACAGTATCTAGGGCTACTGGGGCTGCGGCCTTCGCTGGCCCCCTACCCGGATCCCCGCGCACCCGGCGGGGGCGGCTCGGACACCAGCCGTAGCGCGCGCAGAAGGAGGCGTCGCCGCTGACCCTGGGCGAGCCGGTCGGCGAACGCCTTGATCGCTGGGCGAGTGACGCCGGGCCTGATCAGGGCATCGCCGGCAACCCCGGATCCGAACGGCGGCCGGGACGTGCTCCTGCCCCGGGCAGGCCCGCGGCTAGCTGACGCCACCGCCGACCGGGGACGGCTGTGCCGCCTGCAACGCGGCGCGGATGGCCTGTTCCACGGTGTCGTGCACGTTCAGCATGCACTCGACCTCGGTGACGTGCAGCAGTTGCGCCGGCCCGCGCGCCGGCGCCGCCAGGTGCAGGCTCGCACGGTTGCGGCGGGCGGTGATGTGGGTCTGCAGCAGGACGGGCAGCGCCGAGGTGCTCATGTACGGCACCTCGCTCAGGTCGAGCACGACGTGGTCGCCCTGGTGGCGGCGGGTACGGCTGATGTAGTCGGCCAAGAGGTGAGCGGTGGTGATGTCCACTTCCCCGGCCACCGCGATCACGGTCACGCCGGGCAGATACTGGGAACTGAACGTCAGCGACGGCACAGCAACGGACCTCCATCAGAGCCCAGGGGGGACGGGCATGTGTCCGAGTACCGCCCACACTACGCCCTCTTCACGCCCCCGGCGCTACCCGGCGGCAGGCGCGAGACCCGAAGAATTCCAGGTCATCCGGGTATGTGCGGAAAGTCCTTGCGGATGGCCCGGCAGGCGTCATCGGCCGGACCCGGGCCGGTGAGCCGTTGACGGCCGGCACGGTCGTCCCCCGCATCGCCGGCTCGTCAGCCCAGGAGGCGATGGCACGCGAGGTTGCGCACCCCGAGCTCCTGCCTGTGCGGCGGGAACATCTCATCGCACTTCACCCCGAGCAGCGAAACGCCTTCACCGCGTCCCGACGGCGCCGGCGAGTGCGGGGCTGAGGCGCTCGACCCGTGCTTTGCCCGACGGCCCGGCCGGGAAGGGTGGCGATCGCCCGCGGGGCCGGCCGGCGGGCGTGGCCGCACGAGTTCGCGGCGACCACGCGGCTCGTCGGCCCGCCCGCGATCGCTGACCGTACCCTCCTGGTTCGTGCCGCCGGCTCGACCGCCTCGTCCTGCGGTCTTCGCCCGGGGAAGAGCCTCCGGAGCCGGAGAGGGGGAGGCAGCCGGGGCGCTCGGCCCGGGCCGGAGCTGCGCGACTGCGGGAGGGGCGCCATCGCGAGCGACGTCCTGCTGGGCGTCCGCGCCCTCGTTCTGCCGCCCGGCGGACGTGGTCGGCCCAGCCCCGCCCACGGCCACCGCGATGGCCACGACGGCGGCGGCTCCCCCCACCAGCATCAGAGCCTTCGCGGACACCCGTCCACGAGCCCGCTCAAGCTTCTTGCGCATGTCCTGCCCCCCGGAAGCGTCTGATCACTACGCGTGCGCAACGTATCGGCGCCTCTCGGCGTCCGGCCCGGACTTTGATCTTTCATGGGTAGTTCCTGGACGGCTCGTTCAGGTGGACGCCGCACCCCCTCGGGTAGTGGTGCGAACCGGCCTGCCTGGCAAGACTGGCGGGATGAGATGGAACGTCTGGGTCGACGACTGGCAGATGCAGTGTTGCGGCGAGCCCTTCCAGGTCGGATCAGCGGTCTCCTGGACCCTCATCCCGGCTGACCGCGACTGGCTGACCCGCGTCCTGGGAGAGCAGACCGCCGCCACGATCGAGTGGAGCGAGGAACACCACGGCGACCCGTCTCCTGACCGGCTCCGTGTCCAGGCCCAGGTCACCCGGATCGCCGCGGTCCACGCTCGGATGGAACCCCTCCCCGGCGAGAACGCCTATCACCCGGTCGATGGCGTGCTCTCTCCGCAGACCGCCGCCGACGGGCAGGATCCAGATGCCGGTGACCGCAAATTCGTCGGATACGTCGTGACCCTCGCGGTCGACCGGTAGGCACCATCCCCGCGTCGCTCTACCTGGGCTGCCAGCGGCCGATCTTCTTGCTGATGAGGGTGGCGCCGATGCGCGTGTAGAAGCGCTGTGCCGCCTCGTTGGCCTCGGCGACCTCCCAGCGGATCACCTTGCCGTCGGCGGCTTCGGCCGCCGCGTGCATGAGTCGCTCGCCCACGCCGTGGCCGCGCTCGGCGGCGGTCACGTACAGGTCGTCCAGGTGAAGGTAGTCCTGGCCGGACCAGAAGCTGATCCGCTCCAGCCAGGAGACGTAGCCGACGGCCTGGCCGTCCCGCTCGGCGATCAGGTAGGTGATCTCGGGGCGGGTCAGCAGGTGCTTCAGCTCGTCGGCGCTCACCGTGACGCCCCAAGCCTGGTCCTGATGCTCGGCCAGCTCGCGCATGAGGCCGTGCACGGTGGTGGCGTCGTCGGGGGTGGCGCGGCGGATGTTGATCACAGTGGTCCTTCCAGGGAGGGGCTCGAGGAGCCGGCATGTTGTCAGGCCGGGCGGCCGACATGCCCGATAAACCGTACCGCGGTTGGGTATGAAGGCCGCGTTCTGCGGCACTGGTTCGGTGGCGTGCAGGGGGAGGGGGTCAGCCGTGTTCGGCGTGCCGGCCGTGGTCGGAGACCTGGGCGTCGAACCAGGCGTGCAGCGCCTTGATCAGGGACGCGTCCGAGGTGGTGTAGGTGATCTGCGCGCCGCCGGTGCCGGTCTTGGCGAAGCGGTGCATGGCGCGTTCCAGGTCCATCACCTGGCGGCTCTTGGCCGCGATCTCCGCCTGCCGCTCCGCCGCGCTCCGGGCGGCCCGGCCGTTCTGGTCGCCCGTGGCGCATCCGGCCGACGCGGCGGTGACCACCGCGAGTCCGGCCAGCAGCAGGGGGATGCGTCGCTTCCTAGGGTGCATCCAGGGCGTGCGCCTCCGACACCAGGACCCTTACGTCGGGAACCACGTCCTCCGCAGGCTGAGCGACGTCCTCACGGTGCGGCTGGTCGGCAGGAGGGACATCGATCGTGGTCATTCCCCTGTCCCGCACCGGAGGCCATCGAGCACGCCGCGAGCTCCTGCCCCGTCAGCGCCAGCCGAGGGCCGGGGCGACGTGGGTCAGGACCGATGAGAGCAGGTGGGCGTTGTAGTCCACGCCGAGCTGGCTGGGCACGGTCAGCAGGAGCGTGTCGGCCGCGGCGATCGCCTCGTCGGCGGCCAGTTCCTTGACGAGCACGTCGGGCTCGGCGGCGTAGGTGCGCCCGAAGATGGCCCTGGTGGTGGCGTCGATGAAGCCGATCTGGTCGGAACTGGCGCGCTCGTGACCGAAGTACGCGCGGTCCGTCTCGTTGACGATCGGCATGATCGAGCGGCTCACCGACACCCGCGGCTCGCCCTCGTGGCCGGCCTCCTGCCACGCCTGCCGGTAGGCCGCGATCTGCTCGGCCTGCTGCACGTGGAACGGTTTGCCGTTCTCGTCGTCCTTGAGCGTGGAGCTCATCAGGTGCATGCCCAGCCCGGCGGCCCACTTCGCGGTGGCGTTCGAGCTGGAGCCCCACCAGATCCGCTGCCGCAGCCCTGGCGAGTGCGGTTCGAGGCGCAGCAGCCCGGGCGGGTTGGGGAACATCGGCCGCGGGTTCGGCTGGGCGAACCCCTCGCCTTCCAGCACCTTGAGGAAGACCTCCGCGTGCCTGCGCGCCATGTCCGCCTCGGTCTCGCCCTCGGCCGGCTCGTGGCCGAAGTAGCGCCAGCCGTCGATCACCTGCTCGGGTGATCCGCGGCTGATGCCGAGCTGCAGCCGCCCGCCCGCGATGAGGTCGGCCGCGCCGGCGTCCTCGGCCATGTAGAGGGGGTTCTCGTAGCGCATGTCGATCACGCCCGTGCCGATCTCGATCCGGCTCGTCCGCGCGCCGACGGCCGCCAGCAGCGGGAAGGGGCTGGCGAGCTGCTGGGCGAAGTGGTGGACGCGGAAGTAGGCGCCGTCGGCACCGAGCTCCTCGGCGGCCACCGCCAGCTCGATCGACTGCAACAGGGTGTCGGACGCGCTGCGCGCCTTCGAGTACGGCGACGACGACCAATGCCCGAAGCTCAGGAAACCGATCTTCTTCATATGCATGCTCAACCTTCCTCGCGTCAAGGACATTCCGCACGTCCGAGACGGGAAGCGGCCCAGCTGAAGCGCACCCGATCCGCCCCGCCGGCGAGGCCGCCCATCGCCGGGATCAACCCGCCGCGCGAGCCTGAGCCGAAGCCGCGGCTTCCGCCGCCTCCTGGAAGTCGACGATGGCGCCGCCGTGGTCCCTCGCCCAGTCCGTCAGGACCTCGATGGGCCCGACGAGGGTGCGGCCGAGGTCGGTGAGGCGGTACTCGACCCGCCGGGGCGCCTCGGCACGGCGTTCGACCAGACCGTACTGCTGGAGCCGGCGCAGCGTCTGGGTGAGGACCTTGCGCGAGATGCCACCGATGAGGTCGACCAGCTCACCGTGCCTTCGAGGCTGGAGGCTGAGCCCGAAGACCACGAGCACGGCCCACTTGTCGGAGATGATGTCGACCGCCAGGCGCGTGGGGCAGTCGGCGAGGAAGGCTGGTCCAGCCACGTTCTGCATGAAATTCGAAGGTACCAGGAGGTAACCCACGGCTCCGTAACGTCTTTCGCGAGCAACGAAACCAGCACCAGCCGCGAAGGAGCCACCATGCCACGAGTCGTCGTGTTCGACGAGTTCGGCGGGCCGGATGTCATGCACGTCGCCGAGGAGCCGGCCGTCGAGCCCGCGGCCGGCGAGGTAAGGGTCAGGATCGAGGCGTTCGCCGTCAACCCGCTCGACCTGATGATGCGTTCCGGCGCCTTGCCCGCGACCGTCTCCCTGCCCCACGCCCGCCTCGGCGTCGAAGGAACCGGCGTCGTCGACGCGCTGGGCCCCGAGGTCACCGGGCTGAGGATCGGCGATCCGGTCATCCTCACGGCCGTCCCGGACGCAGGCGTCAGGGGCAGCTACGCCGAATACACCACGGTCCCCGCGAGCCAGGTCGTCGCCCGGCCGGCCGGGCTCGCGACCACGGAGGCGGCGGCGATCTGGGTCGCGTACTCCACCGCCTACGGCGCGCTCGTCGAGAAGGCGGGGATGCGGCCCGGCGACCACGTCCTCATCACCGCCGCGTCCGGCGGCGTCGGCCGGGCGGCGATGCAGATCGCCAACCAGCTCGGCGCCGTGCCCATCGCCGTCACCCGGCACACTGCGCGGAAGGACGACCTGCTCGCGGCCGGCGCCGCCGCGGTCATCGCCACCGACCACGCGGACGTCGCCGAAGCCGTCCGCCACCACACCGGCGGGGCCGGCGCCGACATCGTCCTCGACCTCGTCATGGGCCCCGGCCAGCAGGAGCTGCTGAAGGCGGCCCGCCCCGGCGGGACGCTGGTCGCCGCCGGCTTCCTGGACCCTCGGCCCACCCCCTTCCCGGGCAGCACACCGCTCACGATCTTCAGCTACCGGAGCTTCGAGCACACCCTCGACGCCGTCGTGGTGAAGCGCATGGCGGCCTTCCTGAACGCCGGTGTACGCCTGGGCGCACTGCGGCCCGCCGTCGGCAGGGTGTTCGCCCTCGACGACGTCGCCGAGGCACACCGCCACCTCGAGAAGGGGCTCCACGCCGGGAAGAAGCTCGTCGTCACGGTCCGGGAACCCTAGGAACGGACCAGGACCGAGCCGGCCCAGCCCGCTCCCGCCCGCCGGGCCGACGCCGCGGCGACCAGGCCCAGACGGTCACCCGCCAGAGAGCCTCGAACAGGACGCCGGCGCTCATCTTGCTCGCCCCGTTCGCCCGGTCGACGAAGGTGATCGGCACCTCCGCCACCGTGTACCCGTGACGGACGGCCCGCAGCGTGAGATCCACCTGGAAGCAGTAACCCCGCGACTCCACCCCGCCGAGCAGGAGCTCCTCCAGCGCGGCGGCCCGGTAGACGCGGAACCCGCCCGTGGCGTCGGCGACGCGCAGGCGCAGCGCCCGCCGTACGTAACGGTTGGCCAGCCGTGAGAGCAGCTCCCGCCTGCGCGGCCAGTTCGCCACGCGGCCGCCGGGCGCCCAGCGTGAGCCGATGACGAGGTCGGCCCGCTCCGCCGCGCGCAGCATGGCGGGCAGCCGCTCGGGCGGGTGCGAGCCGTCGGCGTCGATCTCCACCAGCAGGTCGAAGCCGCGCTCGAGCCCCCACCGGAAGCCCGCCAGGTACGCGGCGCCCAGCCCCTGCTTGCGCTCCCGATGCAGGACGTGCACGCCGTCGAGCCCGGCCGCGAGCTCGTCCGCGACCAGGCCCGTGCCGTCGGGGCTGTTGTCGTCGACGACGAGGACGCGGGCGGCGGGCACGGCCGCGCGGATCCTGGCCACGATGCCGGGCAGGTTGTCCCGTTCGTTGTAGGTCGGCGTGATGACCAGAACGGTGCTCATGATCGCTCCTCAGCTCGCGTGCTGGAAGTCGGCCCAGGCGCTCGTCCATGGAGTTCGCGGCCCCGAGCAGACCGTGATGGGCAGGCCCTGCTCCTCGTTCGCGACTGCGGTGCCGTGATCGATGACCCCGGCGGATTCACAGGCGGTGAAGCGCGTCCGCAGCCGCGAGGGCGGCAGCCCCACGGCGACCACCGTCCGCGCCGTCCGCGGCGGTGGCCCCTGGTGCCACAGCTCGTTGTGCCCGCTGTAGACGGGGATGCCCGGCGCGAACCGGTTCAGTGCACCGGCCTCGCCATAGTTCGAGGTGATCACGATCGTCCCTGGTGGCAGCGCCCGGTGCACCGCCGCCACCTGCGCGGCGAACTGCGGCCAGCCCACCGACTCCCTGGACACCTCGTTGGGCGAGAAGCTGAGCGCCGGCAGCGGGAGCAGCGGCAGCGCCACGGCGATCCCGACGACCGAGCTGCCGAGCAGCCCCCACCACACCGTCCGCAGCCGGGCGCGGCGGGCCCGCATCCACGTGGCGGCGGGCACGCAGCCGGCCACGAAGGCGAAGATCAGGCTCCCCGCGACGTAGTCCGCCCGCCCTCCTGACGCCCAGCCGAGCAGGATCGTCACCAGGGCGGCGATCGCCAGCGGCCTGGTCTCCGGCCGCCGGTACGACCACGCCCACCCGGCGACGGCGATCACGAACGCTCCCATGCTGAGCAGCGCCACCAGCATCGGCACGAACACGATCCGGTTGACGGGCTCGCTGAGCGTGGCGGCCATGGTGAGCTGGGGCCAGCCGTTGACCGCCTGGTAGACCACGTTCGGCGACGCGAGCACCGCGGCCAGGAGCGCCCCGGACCAGAACCACCTGCCGGCGAAGACGGCACGCGGCCCCTTCGCCGCCGCCCCGGCGGTGACGAGCAGGCCGGCGGCCAGCCCGGCGAGCAGCAGCAGGATGAGGTGCTTGTTGTACGTGGCGGCGCCCGCGACGGCCCCGGCCGCCGGCCACCACCGTCCGTCGCCTCGCAGCAGGGCGCGCAGCACGCACAGGAGGCACGCCGTCCAGAACACGAAGTCGGCCGACTGCGTCAGCAGGGTGTGCCCGGTGAGCAGGGGGAACATCCCGGTGCCGAGCCCGGCGGCGGCGAGCGACTGCGCGCCGCGGTGGCCGCCGAGCTCCCGCGTGATCGCGGCGCCGAGCAGGATCAGCGCCCCCGTGCACAGGGCGGGCACGACCCGCAGCCCGACGACGGTGTCCCCGAACAGCTCCGTGGACAGCCTGGCCAGGAGCGGGGTCAGCGGAGGCTGGTCGAAGTACCCCCAGGCGGGGGTCTGACCGAGCAGCCGGAAGTAGAGCTCGTCGCGGTGGTAGCCGTACCACGGGCTCAGCAGGAGCAGCGTGACCACGACGGCGGCCGCGACGGGCCCGGTGGTCCGCCAGGCGATCGGCGGGAGCGAGGCAGGGGCGGCGCGCTGGCGGCCGGGCGTCTGAAGAAGCATGCCTTCACGGTCGCCGACGACCTCCCCGCCCGTCGTCCGACCAGGGACGGAACCTGGAGTCAGCCCCCAGGCATAGGCGGCGGTTCCCCGGGGCGGACCACGCCGTGGTCGAACGCGAAGACGACGGCCGCGGCCCGGTCGCGTACCGCCAGCTTGGTGAAGATCCGGCCGACGTGGGTCTTGATCGTGCCCTCACCGATGACGAGGTGGCGGGCGATCTCGGTGTTGGTGAGCCCCCGGCCGATGAGCTTGAGCACGTCGAGCTCGCGGGAGGTGAGCTCGCCGAGCCGCCGGACCGCGTCGGGGTCGGTCACCGGATCCGTACGGTAGCGCCGCAGGACCCGCCCGCAGACGGCGGGATCCAGCCAGCCGTCACCCGCCGCCACCGCGCGCACGGCCCGCTGGATGTCCTCGGCCGGAGCGTCCTTGAGGCAGAACCCCGACGCGCCGGCCCGCAGCGCCGCCGCGAGCACGCCGTCCTCGCCGAACGTGGTCAGCACCAGGACGCGGGCGGCCGGATCCGCGGCCAGCAGGGCACGCGTGGCCTCGACGCCGTCCATCCGCGGCATGCGGATGTCCATGACCACGGCGTCGGGCCGGACGCGCGCGACCTCCGCCAGCGCCGCCCGGCCGTCGGCCGCCTCGCCGATCACGTCGAACCCGTACGGCCGGCGCAGGATCGTGCGCAGCCCCGCCCTGGCCAGCTCCTGGTCGTCGACCAGCACCACCGAGATCATGCCGGCAGCTCCGCCCGCACGACCCACCGGTCGTCCTCGGGGCCGGCGGTGACGTGGCCGCCCACCATGCGCACCCGGTCGGCCATCGCGCGAAGTCCCATGCCGCCATTGTGCCGGGACGGGCGGCCGGGCAGGGCGTTGGAGACCGTGGCCAGCACGGCGCCCTGCTCCGAGATGCGCAGCCGTACCTCGACGGAGCACCGTGGAGCGTGGCGGCTGGCGTTGGCCAGGGCCTCCTGCACCAGCCGGTAGAGCACCATCCCGGTCGTCAGGCCCACCGCCGGCAGCTCGCCGTCGACGTTCGAGTCCAGCTGCAGCCCCGCCGTCCGGTACTCCTCGAAGAGCTCGGGCAGCCGGGGCGCGGTCGGCTGGGGGGCGACCACGGCGGGGTCGGGGCCTTCCTCGGCGAGCACGCGGACCACCTTGCGCAGCTCCGCCATGCTCTGCCGGGCCAGGCGCTCCGCCTCGGCGATGCCCGCCGCCGCCTCCTTGGGGTCGTGTTCGAGCGCCAGCCGTACACCGCCCAGGTGCAGCACCGTCACGGCGAGGGTGTGCGCGACGATGTCGTGCAGGTCGGCGGCGAGCCGCTGCCGCTCGGCCAGGGCGGCGGCAGCGGCGGCGGCGCTCTCCGCCCGGTGCAGCCGCTCGCCCACCGCGATGCGGTATCGCACGGCCCAGCCGCCCCAGAAGACCAGCGTCACGGCGGCCAGCCAGTTCGGCCAGCCGGGGTCCGGCGTGGTGAACGCCGCCGCGCCCACCACGGCGAGCGAGGCGAGCCACATGACGACGCCCGGCCACAGCCGCAGGGTCAGCGCGACGAGCCCCATGTAGAGAACCAGGATGAACCAGCCGATGCTGTTGACGGCGAGCGTCGTGAGCGCGGCGATGGCGGCGGGAGCCAGCAGACCGGCCACCTCGGCAGGGCGGCCCGGCGCCGTACGCACGATGACGAGACAGGCGACGACGAAGGCGGCCCCTCCGGCGAGCGACCAGGCCGTGGCGAAAGGCCACGCACAGTCGCTGCCGCGCGTGCTGGTCTGCGCCCACGTCAGCCCGATCAGCAGCACGAGCAGCCCGAGGCCGGCGGGTAACAGCCAGCGGGGAGTCATCACCACATCGTAGGAACAGCCGGTGCCGCGCGCATCCGCCCCCGGGGATACCCGCCCTCTGGCCACGGGCAGAGGGCGAAGGCCGGGTGTCCGCCGGCGGCCTGGTGCTACGGTTGGCTGTCTACTGTGCGCATAAGGGGACGTATGTTCGGCATTGTCCGCCCGTGTCGGCACGTCCTGTGCAAGGGGCTCTACACGGACTGGATGGGGCACCTGTGCGGGCTCTGCCTGGCGCTCCGCGAGGAGCACGGACACCTGTCCCGTCTGGTGACCAACTACGACGGCTTGCTCGTGTCCGTCCTCACCGAGGGGCAGTCGCCTGCGTCCGCGTCGCGCCGGAGGGCGGGCCCGTGTGCGCTGCGCGGCTTCAAGGGCGCGGACGTGGTGCAGTCCGAGGGGGTACGGCTGGCCGCCTCGGTGTCGCTGCTCCTGGCGGCCGGAAAGGTGAACGACCACGTGGCGGACGGCGACGGCGTCTACGCCCGGCGCCCGGTGGCCGCCGGCGCCACCCGCCTGGCGGGCCGCTGGTCCTCGGCCGGCACGGCCATGGCCGGCACGCTGGGCTTCGACCCCACCCCGCTGACGGCGGCGGCCGGCCGCCAGGCCCTCCTGGAACGAGCCCCCGCCCAGCTGTCCCCCGGGTTACGAGAGCTGACGGGGCCCACCGAGGACGCCGTGGCCGCCGCGTTCGGGCACACGGCGGTGCTCGCGGGGAAGCCGCACAACCGGGAGGCCCTGGAGGCGGCCGGTCGCGGTTTCGGCAGGCTGGCACACCTGATCGACGCGGTGGAGGACCTGGCCGGCGACCAGGCGTCCGGGGCGTACAACCCGCTGGCCGCCACCGGCACCGGCCTGGACGAGGCCCGCCGCCACTGCGACGCCGCGCACGCGGAGCTGCGCGCCGCCGTGGACGAGCTGGACCTGCCCCGCCCCGGCCTGACGCGCGCCCTGCTGGTGCGGGAGACCGGCAGCGCCGTCTCCCGAGCCTTCGCCACCGCCGGCATCTACGCCTCTGCAGGCCCGCATGCCTCCGCAGGCCCGCACGGCACCATCGGCTCGAACGGTACCGGCCACCCGCCCGGCGATCCCGGCGCGCCGCCCCGGCAACGCCCGCCGAAGCAGGACCCCGGCGGGCTGCTGTCGCTGGCGTGCACCGCGCTGTCCTGCTGCACGTGCGGCCTGTACCGGCCGGCCTGGGACGAGGACCGTGAGAGCTCCTGCTGCGAGCGCTTCGACTGCTCCGGCTACGACTGCTGCGGCAACTGCAGCAACTGCTCCTCCTGCTGTCCGGGTGGGGACGGCTGTTGCTGCGACGGCTGTAGCTGCGACTGACCAGAGAGCCGATGGACGTGCCGGCGGCCGCATCCCGACGATTTCGAGCGGCCGGCCAGATCTTGCAGACCGGCGCCCGCACCTGAATCCCTAATGCTGGGGATTTCTCTTCCTTGGTCGATTTCCCATCCTGAGAAGGCAAGGAACGGGAAACACACGGAAGGACATCTCAAGAAATGTCGCAATTCACTGCCGATGAGGCACAAGGGGTCGCCGCCGCCCTCCGCGAATGGGACACCGCGCCGAACGTGCGCGCATCCGTCGGCGCCTCGCTGCACATGCCGGAGTCGCCCCCCAAGGGCGGGCTCGGGCAGCGCGTCGCCAGCGCGTCCGGGATCGGACCGCCGATGCTGATGGACAGCCAGCAGCTCGGCCCGTGGAACGCGAGCATCGGGTTCAAGGACGGCGTGGCCGTGGGCGGCTGGGCCAACCTGGGGCTGAGCGACACGGGATCGGTCAACTTCAGCGGGCACTTCCACGTGTCGGGCGCGATCAGCTACGACACGGCCTTCGTCTGGGCGGTCAAGGACGCCGTGGGCAACATCTACACCTTCCAGCACACGGGCCGGGTGCACGGAACCTTCGAGCCCGGCTCGCGGGATGACGACTGGGGCAAGTCCGAGATCAACACCTTCATGCACGATCACTGGGGGGAGCTGTACCGGAGCTGGTCCTGGCGCTGGGAGGCCCGGGTCAACGCCGACTTCGTGCCCTTCCTCGACGCCGTCATCAAGCTGGTCGCGGCCGGGCAGGCGATCGGCAAGGTCATCTCGATCGTCGCCTGAGGGGGCGCTCAGCCGGAGAGCGCCGCGATGAGTTCGTCCCTGCCCTGGGCACGGGTCTTGCCGTACACCGATTTCAGGTGGTCGTTCACGGTGTAGGCGGACACGCCCAGGGCTCGGGCGATCTGTTTCGGGGCCGCCCCGTCGTAGAGGTGTTCGAGGACGCGGCGTTCCCGGGTGGTGATGCCGTACCAGTCGCAGAACGACGGCAGCAACAGGCCGCCGCCGGCCGCCTGGACGACGATGGCGACGTCACCGTCGCCCCTGTCGTCCAGCGGCTGGCCGTGCATGAGGACCGAGCGCCCGAAGTTGGCGGTCGGCGTGCAGAGCAGCGGCTGCCAGGCGCGGGGGTCGCGGGCGTGGGCCCGCGCGTGCAGGGACAGCCCGACCCAGAAGGCGTCGGCGATCCAGTCGGGCACTCCGCTGCCCAGGCCCGGCCACATCTGCCGCATCCAGCTTCGCGCCTGGGGCGAGACCGACCTGACGGCGTGGTCGGGACCGACCGTGATGACGCCGGTCGGGAGCGCGGGGATCGACGGGGCCAGCGGTCCCGCCGTGACGTAGCGGCGCAGCGCCGCCAGCAGCGCGGGGACGAGCTGCTGCGCCCGCCGGCGGTCCTGCGGGCCGAAGGGCCTGACGTCCGTGGCGCGCAGCAGGCCCAGCATGCCCCACGGCCCGTGCCGGTCCGTGATCAGCAGCCGTAGTTCGGCGCCCACGCCGTGCGACGCCAGCAGCCGCCGCATGCGCGTGCCGCCGCAGCCTCCGGCTCCCACCACCGCGACCGGGCTCGGTGCGCCGCGCGAGCAGCGGTGGCGGGCAGGGGTCGCCGTCCAGATGCCTGTTGAGCACCAGATCGCTGACGAGCGCGGGCTGGTACGCGTGCCAGAAGCTGAAGGTGCCCAGGCCGACCCCGGTCGCCGGGTTCAGGCCGACCAGGCGCAGCGCGTCGTGGGGCACCCTGCGCCGGATGATCCGCGAGATGGCCGCCCCTGCCACGGCCGGGCCGCCGGCCGATTCGACGGCGGCACACAGCTCTTGAGCCATGCGCCCATCACCGGCCTCGATCTCGGAAAGCGTGCTTACCACTTCATCATTCTGAGCCCGCGCAACCTGGATGCTCAACGGCTTTATTTTTCTGCCATTTTTTTCGCGTTATTCCGTGGAAAGCCGCCATATTTTATGGATTTGTGCGGTCGTGTCAGGAGGCCGGATGCCGCCGGGAGAAGCGGCCGGGCCCGGCGCGGTACGCGGTGCCGTCCGGAAACCTGATCCGCGCCTGGGAGCCTCCGGGGACGTCGGCGGAGATGGTCAGGTGGCCGTCCTGGACGCGCCAGTCGACGGTGATGCTGCCTTGGGGGCTGTCGAACGTGCCTTCCGCCCACGTGATCGACCCGTCGAGCACGGGCGCGACGACGAAGGACTCCCAGGCGATGGAACCGGGCGCCTGGTACAGGCCGAGGGTGTGGGTGTGCAGGAAGCGGACGACCGCGCCCTTGCTGTAGTGGTTGAGCGAGGCGGTGGCGGTGCCGTTCTCGTCCACGCCGTCCCAGTCCTCCCAGATGGTGGTGGCGCCCCGGTCGAGCATGCCCAGCCAGGAGGGGGAGGTGCGCTGGTACAGCAGCCGGTAGGCGACGTCGGAGTGGCCGGTGTCGGCGAGGACGGGGAGCAGGTCCGCGGTGGACAGGAAGCCGGTGGTGAGGTGGCCGCCGGCCGCGTCGACGAGGTCCACGAGGTGGCGGGCGGCCTTGTCCCGCACGTCCTCGGGGACGAGGCCGAAGGCGAGGGCGCGGACGTAGCTCGCCTGGGTGCCCGCCGCGGTACGGCCGTCGCCGTCGAGGAATTCGCGCTGCCAGGCGTGGCGCACCTGCTCGGCCGTGGCGTGGTAACGGGCGGCGTCGCCGGTGTGGCCGAGTACCCGCGCGACGGCGGCGAGGGTGCGGGTGGAGCGGTAGAGGTAGGCGGTGCCGACCTCGCCCTTGTCGGCGGTGTACCAGGCGACGGGGTCGCTCAGCACGGGGTCGATGAGCGAGCCGTCGGCGGCCCGCTGCCTGGGCTCGGTCCATTCGCCCCAGTGGAAGGAGCCGTCCCAGAGGTACTCCTCGTGGGGGAGCGGCTCGGCGGAGCGCTCGACGCGGGAGGGGTGGCGGGCGGTGCGGGCGGTCGTGAGCGCCCAGTCGACCCACCGGCGCATGGCGGGCCAGTTCTCGGCGAGGGCGGCGGTGTCGCCGTAGGTCTCGTAGAGCACCCAGGGGACGTGGACGATGGCGTCCCCCCAGCCCGCCGAGCCGGTGATCGCCTCCGCCATCGGGTCGGAGCGGGTCTTGAGCCGGTTGGCGTCCGGGGAGGAGTTGACCACGCGGCCGTCCGGGAGCTGGTCGTCGCGTACGGACCGCAGCCACTTGCGGCTGAAGCCGTCCACGTCGAACAGGCGGGCGGCGGTGGCGGCGAAGATCTGGTAGTCGCCGGTCCAGCCGAGGCGCTCGCGGGTGGGGCAGTCGGTGGGGATGTCGACGGCGTTGCCGCGGAAGCTCCAGCGCGCCGCCTCGTGCAGGCGGTTGAGGTCGTCGTGGCTGCAGGCGAAGGTGGCCGTGGGGCGCAGGTCGGTGTGGACCACCGCCATGGTCACGCTCGCCGGGTCCACGGCGCGGGAGAGGCGGGCGTAGCGGAAGCCGTGCACGGTGTGCCGGGGCTCGAAGACCTCGCCGGGCCTGCCGGCGGAGACGACCTCGTCGCGCTGCACGAACGGGATCGGCTGCTCGCCCGGCTTCTGGCTGTCCAGGTGGGAGGTCGTCAGGTCGCCGGCGGGGGAGAGGTGCTCGCCGTGGTCGATCACGGTGCGGGTGCCGGCCGGGCCGAGGTCGGCGAGGCGGATCCAGCCGGAGGCGTTCTGGCCGAAGTCCACGACGCAGCCGCCGTCGTCCAGGCGGGTCACCGAGTGCGGGGCGAGCCGCTCGACGCGGCGCACGGGCGGAGCCGGCGACCAGCCGATCGGCGGCGCGGTGACCGCGTCCACCAGGACGGCACGGGTTTCGCCCGGCGGGGCGGTGAAGTCGGTCGTCTGGCCGTCCATGAGGTCGGCCGCGACGACGGGGCCGCGGCGTGAGGTCCAGCTCCCGTCCGTGACCGCCACCGTCTCGGTGCCGTCGGCGTGGCGGACGTGGAGCTGGAGCCGCGCCGCGGTGATCGTGCCCCAGGAGTCGCGCCTGCGCCAGGTGCCGACGCTGCCCCGGTACCAGCCGTCCGACAGCAGGATCTCCAGGTCGTTGTCCCCGTCGCGGAGCAGCGCCGTGACGTCCATGGCCTGGGCGTGGAGGGTGTCGGCGTACGACGTCCAGCCGGGGGTCAGCTCCGCCGTGCCGGCGCGCGTGCCGTTGACGAACGCCTCGTAGACGCCGAGCGCGGTGGCGTAGAGCCGGGCCTCGGCGAGGTCGCCCCGCAGCCGCACGCTGCCGGAGAGCACGCGGGGCGAGGCGCCGTCCTGGGGGGAGATCCAGCGGGCCGACCAGTCCCCGTCCAGCAGACCCGACTCGAACGTGTGCCACGGCGACCACCGCGACGACGAGCCGTCCAGGTGCGTGCGGACCCGCCAGGCGACGCGCTGCCGGCTGCGCAACGGCGGCAACGGCCACTCCACGAACAGGTGCCGCGCCGAACCGGCGCCCTCGACTGCCTGCTCGGCGCCGTCCACGCGGACCTGCAGGTCGTAGCCGTCCTGGCGGCTCCACTCGCGCGGCAGCCTCCACGACAGCCGGGGCGCGGGGCCGGAGACGGGGAACTGGTCTCCGCCGCTGTCGATGCGCAGGTCGTAAGGCGATTGGCTGATCATGATCTCTTTCTGCCTCATCGGACGGACTTGACCTTGAGGAGGATGAGCAGGCCGCCGGCCAGGGCGAGCACGGCTCCGGTGAGGTAGAGCAGGGTGTAGTTCCTCTCCGCGCCGGTCATGCCGGCGGTGATGATGAACGGGGCGACGAGCGGGGCGATCGCGCTGGGGATCTTCTGCGCGAACGCGACCACCGCCATGTACCGGCCCGCCTGCGCCCGGTCGGGCAGCACCGCGAAGACGATCGCCTGGTCCACGGCGGCGAACACGGCGATGGCGAGCTGCATCAGCACCGCGCCCGCGATCAGCGGCGGCAACGAGTACGCGAACGCGTCGACGCACGCCCCGGCGACGAACAGCAGCGAGCCGATGAACGTGAACAGCTTGCGCCGGCGGAGCTTGTCGGACAGGAAACCGCCGGCCAGGGCGCCCACGGACGCCGCCACGACGCCCAGGATCCCGATGGACGCCACGACCCCCGCGACCTCCTTGACGGGCAGGTCGAGGCGCTGGGCGTAGAAGAACGTGCCGAAGGTCGTGTTGAAGTACAGGCCCATGAAGAAGATGAAGCGGCCGAGCCAGTTCCACCCGAAGTCCGGATATTTCCTGGGATTGAAGACGAAGCCGGCGAACAGCTCCTTCGCGCCGACGTGGGTGGAGCGTACGAGATCGTACGAGCTGCCCTCCGCCTTGAGGAGCGGCAACAGCACGATCATGAAGAAGCCGATCAGCCCGGGCACCATGAACACCAGGAACGTGCTCGACGAGACCGCGTAGGCGACGCCGATGCCGATCACCGGGGCGATCTGCGTCGTGAGGCCGGTCAGGGCCGACACCCGGCCGCGCTGCTCCTCGGGGACATGATCGGCCTGCAGCGTCTGGATCGCTCCACCCGCCACCGACCAGCCGATCATCCCGAACACCCAGCCCAGGCCGATCAGCGGAACGGTCGGCGCGACGGCCACGACGGCCAGCGCGGCCAGGCCGAGCAGCGCCCCCGCCACCATGAAGGGCGCCCGCCGCCCGTACCGCGACCTGGTGCGATCGCTCCACATGCCGATCAGCGGGCTGAGCACGAGGTAGACGAGCTGTGCGGTGCCGGTGACGTAGCCCAGCACCTCCTCCTGTCCCGGCGCGATCTCCGAGATGCGTACGGCGAGCGCGTACGTCAGCGGCACCATGAGCGCGATCGACGCCCCGAAACCGGCGGTCATCAGCAGCGCGAGGTAGCCCGCGCCGATGCGCTGCAGCGGCGGCGCCGCGAGGTCCGCCTGCTCGGTGCCGGGCGCCGTCACGGGCCGGGATGCCGCGGCTCCGACGGCGAGGGCATCACTGTCCGGTCGTTCTTCGACCACTGGGGCTCCTCTGGGGTTGGGGTGGTGCTGTCGGCGCGCAGGCCCCACGAGATACAGCGCGCGTTCGAGATCTCTAGCGGTCGCGTCGATGCGCGACTCCCCCGCACAAGGCAAAAGTAACCACAGTGGAAACTTTTTAGCAATACTAGAATCTGGATCAATCGCCGCCCCGGGCGCGACAGCAGACGGAGGACGTTCGTGACCGCTCCTGAACAGGGCCCTGAACAGGGCAAGGAACCCGCAAGACGCCGCCGCGGCCCGAACGCCGCCACCCCGGCCCGGCGTGCGCAGATCGTCCGGGCCGCGCTGGAGAGCTTCGCCCAGCACGGCTACGAGCGGGCGTCGCTGCGGGACATCGCCGCCCGGGCGGGCGTGACGCACGCGGCGCTGCTGCGGCACTTCTCCGGCAAGGACGAGCTGCTCCTGGCCGCGCTGGCCCAGCGGGAGGCCGACGAGGAGAAGCTGGCCGAGCAGATCCTCCACTCCGGGCTGACGGGGGGCAGCGTGCTGAGCGCGGTGCTGCGCGAGGAGTTCGAGAACCCCGGCTACCAGCGCAACTGGCTGGCGCTGTCGATCGCGGCGACCGACCCCGCGCATCCCGCGCACGAGTTCTTCGTCACCAGGCGCGAGCGCATGCGCACCCGCTTCAACAGCAGCCCGCTGCCCACCTCGCGGGACAGCGCGTACCTGTCGGCCGACGAGAAGGTCACGCTGGTGCTGGCCATGGTCGACGGCCTGCGCATCCAGGCCCTGCTCGACCCGTCCCGCGAGCCCCTGGGGCTTCTCGAGGTCTTCATGAAGCTGGTCGTCACCCCGGAGGAGGGCGCCGCCGCCGAGGCACGTTAAGCTACACATGTAAGAAAACTTGCAGCTGTAGTTATTTGACGGATGGGATGCGCCGTGGCCGCCAGGGAGAACACCGACCGGCGCGTGCGCCGCACCCGATCCGCCCTGGCCGGGGCGCTGATCGAGCTGGCCGAGGAGCGGGACCTGTCCCGGATCAGCGTCTCGGACGTGGCCGAGGGCGCGGGAGTGAGCCGTTCGGCCTTCTACGACCACTACCGCGACGTCCACGAGCTGGCCGAGGACGCCTGCACCGCGATGATCGACGAGCTGATCGAGTCCCTGCCCGGCCCCGCCCTCGACTCGGCGGACCTGGTGCGGGAGGCGATCGCGTCGCTGACTGCGTTCTTCGAGAGCCTGGCCGGGCACGCCGGCCTGTACCGGGCGCTGCTCGGCTCGCAGGGCAGCGCGCGCGTCGCCGGGCACATCCGCCGCCGCATCGCCGCCGTCATCCATGACCGCCTGAGGCAGGCCGACGCCGGCGCGTGGCCGGAGCGCGTCCCGCACGACGTGACGGCGGCGTTCACCGGCGGCGCGCTGATCGGGGTTGCCATGGACTGGCTGGAGCGCGGCTGCTCCCGCCCCCCTGCCGAGATGGCCGAGGTGACCTGGCCGCTGCTGAACGCGCAGTACCGCGTCAGCGCGAGCCGGGGCTGAGCGCCCGAGCGCCACCACTGGTTCCTGAACTGAAGGAGATGTTTCATGTCCACTGCTGATGTGTCGGGCAAGTCCCTTGCCGAGCTCGTTTCGCTGAAGGGACGGCGCGCGGTCGTCACCGGCGGCGGTCGCGGCCTGGGCAAGGCCATCGCCGCACGGCTGGCCGAGGCCGGGGCCGACCTGCTGATCGGCGACCTCGACGAGGAACTGGCCGCGGCGGCGGCCAAGGAGATCGCCGAGCGCCACGGGGTGCGCGCGATCGGCGCCGCCATGGACGTCACCGACGCGGCGGCCGTGTCCGACGCGGCCGACCGCGTGGTCGCCGAGCTCGGCGGCCTGGAGGTCTGGGTGAACAACGCGGGGATCTTCCCGGCCGTCCCCCTGCTGGAGATGACCGAGCAGACGTGGGACCAGGTGTTCGCGGTGAACGCGCGCGGCGTGTTCACCGGTGCGCGCGAGGCCGCCCGCCGCATGGCGGTGGCGGGCACGGGCGGCGTCATCGTGAACATCGTCTCCACCGCCGGCTTCCGCGGCAGCGCCCCCGGCCTGGCCGCCTACGTCGGGTCGAAGCACGCCTCCCGCGGCCTCACCCGCGAGCTGGCCCTCGAACTCGCCCCCATGGGCATCCGCGTGCTCGGGGTCGCGCCCAGCTTCGTCCCCACGGAGGGCAACCTGGCGATGGCTGCCGCCGCGGGCGTGGACCTCGCCGGACTCCCGCCGACCGACCTCATGCTGAACAGCCCGATCGGCCGCGTCGGCACGCCGGACGACATCGCGCGCGTCGCCCTGTTCTGCGCCTCGGACCTGTCGGCGTTCATGACCGGCAGCACCCTGCTCGCCGACGGCGGCGACACCGCCTGAGCGACGACACCGCCTGAGCGGCGACACCGCCCGCCTGGGCGGCGGGCGGCCGGTGCGGCGCGAGCGAGCCGCGCCGGCCGCAGGGGGAGCGGATGCTCAGCCGGTGCTCGGTGGCCTGCGGCCGGCCAGGGGCCTCCACCGGTCGCGCAGCGCGTGGGCGGCGGCCTTGGGGCGGCGGTCGCGGGTGAAGACGCCCTTCTTGTTGCCGTCCACGCGGTGGATGCCGTGGGCGGTCTGGAAGTCGGCGAAGTTCCACACGTGCTCGCCGACGAACGCCTCGATCCGGTCGAACACGCGGTGGTGCATCTCCAGGTAGGCCTGCTGGTACTCCTCGGTCCACGGGGTGTCCCACACCGAGTGCAGGCCGGGCTGCGTGTCGGCGCCGTACTCGCTCATCATGATCGGCTTGCCGAACGTCTCCGCCCAGCCGCGCAGGTCCGCCTCCAGATACGCCTCGGCTGTGGCGAGGTCCCCCGTGGCGATGTACCAGCCGTAGTAGCGGTTGACGCACACGACGTCGAACAGGTCGGCGATGCGGTCGTTGTCGTGCGTGGCGAACATGACGGCGGAGTAGGTCACCGGGCGGGTCGGATCGAGCTCGCGGGTCAGCTCGACCAGCGGCTCGAAGTACTCGCGCGCGCCCTCCTCGTTGGAGGCCGGCTCGTTGGCGACGCACCACATGACGACGCTGGGATGGTTCTTGTCCCGGGCGACCAGCTCGCGGATCGCCTGGGCGTGCGCCTCGCGGGTGGCCTCGCCGAAGGTCTCGGGAGAGAACGTGCGACGGGGCGGCGCGCCCAGGAGCCCGGAGGCGACGGCCAGGTTGAGCCCGACGGCGGCGGTCTCGTCGATGACGACGATGCCGTGCCGGTCGGCGAAGTCCAGCACCTCCTCGGCGTAGGGGTAGTGGGAGGTGCGGAAGGAGTTGGCGCCGATCCAGTCCATGAGCTGGAAGTCGTGCACGAGGTAGGCGTCGTCGTGGCCCTTGCCGCGTACGGGGCTGTCCTCGTGCTTGCCGAAGCCGGTGAAGTAGAACGGCTCGCCGTTGATGAGGAACTGCGTGCCCCGCACCTCGACGGTCCGCACGCCGAACGGCTGCGGGTAGGAGTCGCCGTCGATCTCGGCCACCAGCTCGTACAGGTACGGCGCGCCGGGCCGCCACAGGGTGACGTCGTCGATGCGCACGGTTCCGGTGGCCCCCTCGCCCGCCGCGACCTGGGCGCCGGTGGCGTCGAGCACGCGCACCCGGACGGGCGCGGGTTCGCTGGTCCGCACGGTGTA
This sequence comes from Nonomuraea sp. GTA35, assembly GCF_041950525.1. NCBI lineage: Bacteria > Bacillati > Actinomycetota > Actinomycetes > Streptosporangiales > Streptosporangiaceae > Nonomuraea > Nonomuraea sp. GTA35. Next base: position 1,235,452 of record NZ_JBGNUV010000001.1, read on the forward strand.
CTCCACCGTCCCGTCGAGGGCGGTGACGACGGTGATGTCCTGGACGTGCACGGGCGGGCGGCTGTAGAGCCAGACCGAGCGGGCCAGCCCGGCGTAGTTGTAGAAGTCGTGCAGGTACGTCTGTTTCCTGCCCCCGTCGGCGGTGACGGTGATCGTCCCGGGCGGGATCGTGACATCGGTCAGCTCGTTGCCGACCGCGACGGTGAGCCGGAACTCCTGCCCGGCGCGCACGTGCTCGGTGATGTCGGCCTCGAACGGCGTGTAGCCGCCGGCGTGCTCGGCCACCAGGACGTCGTCCACGTAGATCCGGCCCTGATGGGTGGCGGCGTCCACGCGCAGGACGACACGTTCGCCCGCCCAGCCGCGCGGCACCCGCACCTGTCGCTGGTACCACACCCAGCCCACGTGGTCGCGGATGGCGGGATCGGTGAACAGGTCGTTGTAGCTGGCCGGGACGGCGGCCTCCAGGGTGGTGTCCAGCGGGCCGGGGCCGCCGTCCAGGGCGAACCGCCACAGGCCGTCGAGGTTCACCAGCTCGCGGGTGGGGGTGGAGCGGGGCTTGAGCATCAGATCCCCCCGCGGCGGGCGACCTCGCCCAGCCAGGCCAGGCTCGGCTTCGGACGGCGCTCGAACGTCTCCCGGTCCACGGCGATGAGGCCGAAGGTCGGCTCCCAGTGGCCCCACTCGAAGTTGTCCAGCGCGCTCCAGTGCAGGTAGCCGCGCACGTCGATGCCGTCGTCCATGGCGGCGAACAGGTGGCCGAGCGCCTCTGCGGTGTAGGCGACGCGGCGCGTGTCGTCGGGGGTGGCGATGCCGTTCTCGGTGACGAGGATCGGCGTGTGGCCGGTCGCCTCCCAGGCGTGCCGGACGGCGATGCCGAGGGCGTCGGGGCGGTAGGCGTTGCCGGTCATCGTGTTGTCGGGGTGCTGCGGGTGCGGGACGACGCCGTTCTCGTCCACGGCCTGGCTGGTGTAGGACTGCACGCCGATGAAGTCGTCGTCGCGGGCCGCCTCCAGGTAGAGGTCCTCGCGCACCTGGCGCACCTCGCGCAGTTTGGCCTCGTTGCCCGGCGTCGGGGTGAGCGCCTGGCAGGCCACCGTCCAGCCGACGGCGGCCCCCGTCCGCTCCTTCAGCACCTCGCGGGCGGCGTGGTGGGCCTCGGCCAGCCGGGCGCCGATCTTCGGGTCGGGGTCGGGCAGCACCGGACGGGCGGCGCCCTCGACGGTGGGGCTCATCCACTCCTCGGTGGACCGCTGCTCCTGCGCGTCGCGGGCCATGCCGATCATGAGGGCGAGCATGTTGGGCTCGTTGATCGTGCACACCCATGGGACGCCGTCGAGGATGCTCGCGGCCTCGCCTGCGTAGCGCCGGAAGCGCTCGATCGCCTCCTCGCCCAGCCAGCCGCCGGACTCGGCGAACCAGCGCGGGTTGGTGAAGTGGTGCAGGGTGACGACGGGGGTCAGGCCCAGGTCGAGCGCGGTGTCGATCATGCGGCGGTAGTGGGCCAGCTCGGCCCGGGAGAACTCCCCGGGGATCGGCTCGATGCGGGCCCACTCCAGGCCGAAGCGGTAGGCGTTGAGACCTGCCTCGGCCAGCAGGCGCATGTCCTCGGCGTAGCGGTGGTAGCTGTCGATGGCGTCGCCGCTGCGCTGCATGCCGGGCATCGCCTGTTCGAGTGCCCACCAGTCGCTGTTGAGGTTGTTGCCTTCGATCTGGTGCGGGGCGGTCGCCGCACCCCAGAGGAAACCGGAGGGGGTTTTGGGCATGGTTGAGTTCCTTGCTCGAGACCATGGGGGTGACGCTGGCGACACGCTAGCATGAAAACCGAATCGCGATACTAATTTGGAGGGGCGTCCATGACGGCATCCGGCAACCGCGGCCCGTACGCGAAGACCGCGGCGGTACGGCGCCGCGTCCTCGAAGCCTGCGTGGACGCCTTCGGCGAGACCGGCTTCTACGGCGCCACCATGAAGGACATCGCCAAGCGCGCCGGCATCAGCCACACAGGCCTGCTGCACCACTTCCCGCGCAAGGAGGACCTGCTGCTCGGCGTGCTGGCACTGCGCGACGAACGAGGCACCGAGTTCCTGCAGTCGGCCAAGGTCCTGGACCCGGCGGCCGACCCCGTCGAGATCCTCGACGGCATGATCGCCGTCATCGTGGACAACGAGCTCCAGCCCGGCCTCATGGAGCTGCACTGCGTCGTCTCCGGCGAGGCGACCTCGGCCGACCACCCCGCGCACGCCTACTACGCCGACCGGTACCGCAACCTGCGCCGCTTCTACGCCGAGACGTTCACCGCGCTCGCCGAGCGGGGGCTGCCCCCGGCGATCGACCCGGAGACCCTCGCCACCATGACCGTCTCGCTCATCAACGGCCTGCAGGCGCAGTGGCTGTTCGACCGCGACACCGTGAAGGTCGAGACCGCGATCCGCCAGTTCCTCCGCACGGTCGTCCCGGCGCTGTCGTCGCTGGACACCGCCCGCTGCGACGTCACCCGGGACCGGTCCGCTTGATGGCGCCCGCGCCGACGCCCTTCACGATGTGACGCCGCGCCATCAGGCACCCCTGGATGACCGCCGCGGCTTCAGCCGCTTCTCCTTCTGAACCGGCGCTTCAGGAGGGGGACTGGACCTCGTCGAAGAGGGCGAGGGCTGCCGTGGGGTCCGGGCTCACGAGGCGTTCCAGGCCGGCCGTCGTGAACTTCGCCCACCTGCCCGCCCGTGCCCACATCTGTTCCTCGAAGGCGCGGACGGCCTTGTCCAGATCGTCGGGACCGGAGGCGGCGGCGACGGACTCGGCGAGTTCGGCGCCTTCCAGCATCGCGAGGTTCGCGCCCGCCCCCAGCGGGGGCATCAGGTGGGCGGCGTCGCCCAGGAGCGTCACCCCGGGGACGTGGGCCCAGGTGTGGGAGACGGGCAGGACGTGGAGGGGGCGGTGGACGAAGGCGGTGCCGTGGCGGAGGAGGTCGAGGACGGGAGCGGCCCAGCCGTCGAACAGGGCCAGCAGGCTTGATCGCACGGCCTCGACGTCGGCCAGGTCCAGGCCCGCGCCCAGACTCGCGTCCAGGCCCGGGTCCAGGCCCGGGTCCAGGCCCGGGTCCAGGCCCGGGTCCAGGCCCGCGCTCAGGCCCGCGCGCCGGTTCAGGCCCAAGTGCCGTTCCGGGTCCGTGTGCCAGTCCAGCGGCGCGCGGAACTGGGCGTACACCTTGACGTGGCCGCCGCTGTTGCGCTGGGCGACGAGGGCGCGGTTCACGCCGTACACGGCCATGGAACCGTCGCCGATGAGCCGGGCGAGGTCGGGGTGGCGATCGTCGACGTCGTCCAGGGAGGTCTCGACATAGGTGATGCCGGTGTAGCGCGGCGTCGCCGACGAGAGGGCCGGGCGGACCCGGGACCAGGCGCCGTCCGCGCCGACCACGAGGTCGAACGTCTCCTGCCGCCCGTCCGCGAAGTGGACCAGCACGCCGTCCCGGGTCCCCGGCACCACCTCGGTCACGCCCCGCCCCCACTGAACGTCGAGGGGGCCGAGCAGCAGGTCACGGAGTTGCCCGCGGTCGATCTCGGGATGGGCCCGATCATCCGGACGGGGTCGCCAGTCGCGCAGGACGGTCCCGTCCGTGTCCAGGACGCGCATGGCCTGCCCCTCGGGACGGGACAGCGCCTGGAACCGCGCCAGCAGCCCCGCCTTGGCCAGAGCGAGCTGGCCCAGGTTCTCGTGCAGGTCGAGCGTGCCGCCCGGGGGACGGGCGTCGGGGGCGGGATCTCGTTCGAGGACGGTGACGGGGTGCTCGTGGCGGTGCAGGACGCGGGCGAAGGTGAGGCCGGCGGGGCCGCCTCCGACAACGGCGATACGATGTCTCATGTCGATACACCGTATTTCCGCAATACGCTGTATCGCAACAGTACGATGTAACCATGACTGTGTGGGACCGGCCGGAGCCGCCGACTCGCCCCGTGCCGCTCGACCGGGAGCGCATCGTTGCCGCCGCCATCGCGCTGGCCGACGAGGGCGGGCTGGAAGCGGTGTCGTTGCGCAAGGTCGCCGCCCGGCTGGACGCAGGCCCGATGCGGCTGTACGGATACATCTCCACCAAGGAAGAGCTGTTCGACCTCATGGTGGACGAGGTCTACGCCGAGATCCTCCCCGAGGAGCAGCCCGGCGACTGGCGGGAGGCGCTACGCGTCCACGCCCACCGCACCAGGCAGGCCACCCTCCGCCATGAATGGCTGGCCGACCTGCTCGGCCGCCGCCCGTCCCTGGGCCCCAACGCCATGGCCGTGACCGAGGTCACGCTGGCCGCCCTCGACGGCCTCGCCGACCTCGACACCGTCATGCGCGCCGTGGAGACGGTCAGCGCCTACATCACCGGCGCGATCAGGCGCGAGATCGCGAACCTGCGGGCCGAGCGCGCCACGGGCCTGTCCAAGCGCGACTGGCAGCGCGCCTCCGGCCCGCATGTGAGCAGGATGCTGGCCACGGGCCGCTTCCCGGCGCTGGCCAGGTTCGTGCGCGAGGGCACGGAGGTGGACGCCGAGACGTCCTTCGCGACCGGCCTGGACTGGGTCCTCGACGCCGTGGCCGCCAAACTCGCCCGGCCGCCGGCGTGAGGCTCGCGACGTCCGGGTGACAGGTCCGTGCCCGGCGGCCGCACCCGCTCACCCCGGCCGATGACCGTAATCCCGGCGCGACACACCCTCGCCGTCATGCGAGGCGTGGCTCGCGCGACGTCCCGCCCCACCTGGACGGTGTCATCGTGGGGCGGGCGACTGAGAGAGCCCCTCGTGCAGGCGCTCGAGGCGCTCGCGTACGCCGGGGTCCGGCTCTGCGCGCAGGGCCGCCGCCACGGCAGCACGCGCTTCGGGCGGCAGCGTGGCGTGGTCCCAGGCGGACAGCGCGCGAACGGCCAGGTTGCGGTTGCGGACGACAGGGCTGGCCAGGCCGGCTGCGATCAGGGGCCAGCCGCGTCCCGGCCAGGCGTCCAGGCTCTGCAGGAGCATGTCGAGGGCACGGTGGGCGCGGAAGCGGGGGCCGACCCCGTCGTCCTGGCCGGGTCCTGAGGCGATCTCGGCCAGCGGGAGGAGCTCCGCGGCCAGCGCGAGAACCTCGTCCACGTCCTGCGGTGCCGCCTGCCGCATCAGGGCGTGCCAGTGCGCCTCGCCGTACGGATCGGCGCGCAGCCGTGCCCGCAGAGCGCCGGCGGTCGGGATGCCCAGCAGCTCGCACGCCTGTACGGCACGGCGGAACGCGTCGTCGTCGTCCGCCGCGGCCAGGGCGCCCGGAGCCAGCTCGGCCCAGACCGGGCGGGCCAGGATCTCCGCGCATCGCGGCAGCAGCTCGGGCCAGTGCTCGGCGGCGTACTCGCGCAGGGCGTGCACGTGCAGGAAGTGGCGCAGTTCCCCGGCGTCAGGCCCCGCGGCGCGGCCGAAACCGCCGGTGCGGGCCTCGACGTGGCCGAGATACAGCCCGGCCGCCCGCCTGCCCTCCTGGTAGCCGGACATGCCGGCGACAGGCCCGCCTTCGTCGGTGAGCGTCGCGAGGATCTCGCCCGCGGCCTCCAGCAGCTCGTCGTCCGGAGTCCCGGCGAGCCTGCCCGCGAGGTCACCGGCTTCGGCGGCGGTCCCGGCGAGGTAGGCGGTGCTCACCGCGTTGCGGAAGCCCCGGCGAACGATCCACTCGCGCACGGCCGGGTCGGGCACCTGGGCCAGGTGCTCGACCAGGTGGATCCGCCCCCACCCGCGCACCTGCCTGGCCAGGGCCCACAGGCCGGCGGTCGCATCGCCGTCGGTGTTGCGCAGGGCGTTCAGCGCGAACAGGGTGAACTCGTCGTGGCGGCCGAGCGTCATGAGCTCGTCGCGGTGGTGTGCGGCGTCGAACAGGCCCAGCAGCGCGATCCCCAGCTTGACGGCTTCGCGCTCGTCCGACTCGGTGGCCAGCGCGTACCCGAGGTGGTAGATCCCGTCGGGATCAAGGCCGGCGGAGCTGACCTCCAACAGCAGGGCGTCCACCAGGGCGATGATCCGGGCCTCCCCGATCGCCTTGCGTACGGTGGCGGGCTTGAGCGTCGCGATCGCCGCGGACAGGCGCCGCAGCTCCTCCTCGTCGGCCTGGCCGCCCCAGTGGTAGACCAGCACGCCGTCGCGCGCGCCCGGCATCCACGTCGTTCCCGGCCCGCGGGCCTCGTCGGGCAGGTCCTCGCCGCCGCCGTCACGCAGGTGCTGGTAGATGGACGGGCCGGCCTTCCACCACTTTCGTAGCATTCGCATTCACTTCCTTGCCGTGTTTCGGTCATGCCGGGATCGGGGCCCCACACCCTGCGTTCCGGCCCTCCGCCCGCGGCGAGGACCCGCCGGGCCGGTCGCTCCTCCAGGGCCCCTGGGGCGCTCAGCGTCAGGCTGCCGCCCCCGGCCACGAGGGCAGGGCCGCCGCCCGGGAAGCCGCCGTGCTCTCGATCAGGCCCTTCCAGGTGTCGTGCCGTCCCCGGCCGAGATGCGCGGCACACGCTCGGTGGGGATCGTCCAGCGCACCCTCCCGGTCCGCGCGTCCCGCGCGCTCGGTGCGCACCCGCTCAGCCGGCCGGTCTCCCTTCCCCGGGCGTGTGCAGGGGAGGCGGGGTGGGCGTGCCGCCGGGCGTGGTGGTCACGGCGGCAGAGGGCTCGGCGGCGCCGCACCCCGTGGACGCCACGAGCGCTCCACCGATCACTTCCAGGGTTCGCTCCACGTACGCCCATCCGGTCGGTTGCTGAGACGGGAGCGATGCTAGGGAGCCCGGGTATGTTCCCGGTATGTCCGGCCATTCGCCGTCGGCGGTGAAGCCGCTCGGGACGTCGAGGCATGTGCCGGAGTGGCGTGCGACCAGTCTGCCTGGCAGAACCAGCAATGGCAGGCGCAGGACGCCGGAGCCGGGTGCAAAGGGGGATGGGCACCGTCAAGGCCGGCGCCCAGGTGAGATGGCGGAAGCAGGCGATCGCCCTGGTGGGGCGGCGCACGTCCGTGACAGTTCCATGAGCGGCGTGCTCGTGCACCCGCGCGGGGATACGTCGAAACCGGTGAACGCACCGGGAACGCGGCCGGCAGGCCGGCCCGAGCGGAGGGCCGTCAGGGGTGGAGGACGACCTTGATGGCTCCGGAGGCCCGGTCGCCGGCCACGCGGAAGGCCTCCGCGGCCTCGTCGAGGGGGAAGCGGTGGGTGATCACCGTCCGCGCGATCGTGGGGTTGCCGGCGAGCAGCGCCGCGGCCTGTTCGGTGTCGCGGATGCCGTCGTGCCGGCTGTAGGCGATGGAGTGGATGTAGGTGAGTTCCTTGACCAGGCTGACGACGCCGGGGACGGGAACGGTTTGCCGGTACACGCCCAGCAGCACGACGCGACCGCCGGGGCGGGTCAGCTCGGCGCACCGGGCGAGGCCGGTCTGGCTGCCCGCGGCGTCGATCACGACGTCGTAGCCGCCTTCCGCCGGGCCGATGCCGAGACGTTCCGCGGCCGTCCTCTGGTGCTTGTGGCGCACCTCGATGTCGACGTCGTAGCCGCGCTGCCGGGCCGCGGCCGCGGCCAGCAGCCCGATGCTGCCGCCACCGACGACCGCCACCCGCTCTCCCGGCGCGAGCGCCGCCCTGCGGACACCGTGCCAGGCCACTGACGCCGGCTCCACGAGGCAGGCGTCGCGAACGTCCAGGCCGGCCGGGAGCGGGACGAGCATGTTCTCGGAAACCGTCACGGCATCGCGCATGCCGCCGTCCCGGAATATCCCGAGCGTTCCGTGCTCCGGGGCGGTGCACAGCTGGACGTGGCCGGCGCGGCAGGGGGCGCACGCTCCGCAGTGGACCGTGGGCTCGACGGCGTAGCACCGGCCGTCGGCGGCGGTGCCGGCGAACTCGTGACCATAGATGAAGCCCTGCACGCCGCCGGCCGCGAAGTCCACGTCGGTCCCGCAGATGCCCATCGAGGCGACGGTGAGGCGTAACCCGGGCGCTTCCGGTTCGTCGGTCTCGGTCACGAGGATGCCCTGATCGGTGTTGCGCACTGCGCGCATGGTGACCCCTTCGACCCGCCACTATGTGAACGCCGTTAGCTTATGCTAAGTGATAGGTGTTCGCATAACGCCTATTCTTGACCGGTGCACGAACCGATGACGACAGGCACGGCCGGCGAACTGCCGCCGGAGAATGCGCGGACGAACCAGCGGCCGGAACCGAGGCCGGGCACGGCGGCCTGGTGGCTCGCCCGGGAAAGCGAGCCCGCACGGCGGCGGCGGCGCAGATCGCTGACCCTCGATGCCGTCCTCGACACGGCCATGGCCCTGCTCGACACGCGCGGGGCCGCCGCGCTGACGATGCGCAACATCGCCGAAGGGCTCGGCTGCACGCAGGCGTCCCTCTACCGCCACGTGCGCAACCGCGAGGAACTGGTGACCCTGCTGATCGACCGGGCGCTCAGCGTGGCGAGCTCGGTCCCGCCCGCCGACGCGGACTGGGCCGAGAAGGCGGCGTGGTCAGCACGCCTGTTCCGCGAGCACCTCCTCCGGCACCCCGGCGTGGCCTCGCTCCTGCACGGGACCGAGCGGCTCGGCCCCAACTCGCTGGCCGGGGTGCAGTACTCCCTCGACCTGTTCATCGGCGCCGGCCTCAGCCCCCGGCTCGCGTACGCCGCCGCGTCGTCGCTGGCCACGTTCATCATCGGCTCGGTGCACTTCAACCTCGGCCTGGACACGTCGGATCCCGAAGAGCGCCGTCACCGACGCCTGCTGTACCGCTCCCGGGACGCCGCGGCCTTCCCCCTGCTGGTCCAGCACGCCGACACTCTCGCGGAGGTCAGCAGCGACGACGAGTTCGAGGTCGGCCTCAACGCCTTGCTGGCCGGATTCCACGCCCTGATCCAGAACGCGGACGTCATACGCGATTAGGAGGCATGTCGAGGCGTGTTCCGCGGGTGCACGAGTGGAGCTTCCGGGGCCCGGCCGAAGGCCCCCAGCGGGATCGAGAGGTCGGGCAGGTGGGCGTCGTCAGCCGGCGGCGGCCGCGTGGGTGGCGGTGCGCCAGGCGAGGGCCATGATGGTCAGGACGGGGTTGGCGCCCCCGTTGGTGACGTGGAGGCTGGCGTCGGCGATATGGACGCGGTCGGTTCCCCAGAGCTTGCCGTGCGGGTCGGTGGCGCCGTGCCCCGGGGAGTCGGACATGCGCGCGGTGCCGGCCTGGTGCTGGCCCCCGGACAGCCTGCGGTGCGGCGCGCCCGCCCGCCAGGTACGGGTGGCGCCGGATGCGTGCAGCCATTCCTCGGCGCGATCGGACAGGAAGGCGCAGGTGCGCAGGTCCTCGGGATGCTGGAGTCCTTCGAGGCGGGCGACGGGGAGCCCGAGGTGGTCGGTGACGGTGGAGGCGAGCCGGACGCGCGCCTCGCGGGTCGGTATCTCGTGGACCGGGCCTTGGATGTTGATGGTGTGCCGGTAGCCGTCGGCCAGGGCGCGGCGCGCGCCGGGTCCGGCCCGGTCGACGTCCGAGGGCAGGCCCAGGGCGTAGTGCATGGTGGGGATCTTGATGAAGTCGTGGCCGAGCAGGCCGCCGCCGACGATGCCGTCGTTGCCGTGGGAGAAGTGCCGGGTCGCGACGGAGGGCCCGGGGCCGAGGCCGCCGTGGACGTCCTGGTCGAACAGGCCGAACACGTTGGCGTACAGGTGGCCCTGGAGGCAGTCGCCGACCCAGTCGTTGCCCAGGCCGCTGAGCTGGAGCAGCCTGGGGGTCTCGATCGAGCCGCCGGCCAGGACGATCCGCCCGGCGTGGACGGCGCGCACCGTGCCGCCGGCGGCGATCTCGACGTCGCCGGCGTCGGAGATCCGGGTGACCTGCGCCTGTGTGATCAGGTGGGCTCCCAGGCCGAGCGCGCGGGGCAGGACGGTGCTGTGGGTGCCGTTGCGGGCGTCGACGGGGCAGGCGAAGCCGACGCACTGCCCGCAGCGGACGCACGCGGCTCGGCCGCCCCGGGGCTCGGTGTTCAGCAGCAGCGGGACCGCTCCGGTGGGCCAGCCGAGTGCTTCGGCTCCGGCCTGGAGCACGGCGGCCTCGGCGGTCGGCGGGAACGGCGCCATCGGGTAGCCGCGCTTGCGGGGCCCTTCCCCGGCGTGGGCGTGGCCGGCCACGCCGAGTTCCCATTCGACCTGGTCGTAGTACGGTTCGAGGTCGTCGTAGGTGATCGGCCAGTCGGCCAGCGCCGAGCCTTCGAGGACGCCGTACAGCGACGCCATGCGGAAGTCGTCGGGCAGGAACCGCCAGGCCTGCGCGCCGAAGAACCGGGTGCCGCCGCCCACGGTGATCGCGTTGTGGTGGTAGCGCGGGTCGTCGTACTCGACGGCGACCTCTCCGCCGTCACCGGGCACGGCCCGCGGGTGCCCAGGGGGTGTGTCGAGATCGCCGCCGCAGAAGAAGCGGTGGTTGTGGACGTGGTCGGCCGCCAGGTCGCGGGCGCCGAACCACGAGCCGCGCTCGACCACCAGGACCGACGCCCCGCTTCTGGCCAGCACGAATGCGGCGACGCCGCCTCCGGCACCGCTGCCCACCACGACGGCGTCGTAGCGGTCGCGCAGATCTCGTGGCGCGCGTGCGGGAGGGCGTTGCACCAAGGGCACGTCGACGGGCGGGCGGCCCGCCGGGTAGGGGTCGAAGCCGATCTCTTCCCAGGCCCCCGAGTCGGGGTCGGCATAGAAGTCCAGGAGCGAGCGGGTCATCAAGGGTGCCTTTCAGCCAATCGTGCTCATTTCCGGTCCTGCTCAGGATGCGCGGTGCCGCGGCCGCGGGGCCATGGGGTGAAGCCCTCGTGCCGTACGGTCCAACGGCCGTCGCGGGGGAAGCCCGGACAGTCGCGGCCGGCACCCTCCCAGCCGGCGGCCATGAGCGAGACCGCGGCGAGGAGGGCGCCGTTGGCCGGCAGGTAGACCGGGAGGATGCTGCCGATCTGGGGGCTGTGGCCGGTGGGCAGGTAGGTGTTCTTGGCGCTGTCGCCGAGGAGGGCGTCCACGGCCAGGTCGGGGCGGCCGAGGCGGGTGGCGGTCATGGCCATGACGGGGAAGTCCCAGCCCCAGGCGCTGTTCCAGTCCCAGTGGTCGCGGACGTCGAGGAGGGTGGCCTCCATGACGGCGGGGTCGATGAGCGGGGTGGCCGGGACGACGCCGAGCGCGCACAGCATCGAAGGGTGGTCGTCGCGGCGCAGGTACGGCTCCGTCGCGATCGCCGAGTAGCGGCCCTCCTCCTGGCGCGGCAGGGCCAGGTGGTCCTGGACGTGCTGCCACCGCTTGTGCCGCTCGAGGCCGAGCCGTTCGCGCCAGCGCTGGGCGATCTCCAGGCCCCACCACCAGTACGCGAGCTCGAAGGTCGGGTCCTCGGTGGTCCTGGCGTCGTAGAACTCCTGGGCGGGCACGAGCGGGGCGGGCAGGTGGAAGACGCCGTCGCGTTCCTCGACGAAGGAGGCCATGAACGCCGCCGTCTCCTCGACCAGGCCGGCGAAGCGGGTCACCAGGCCGTGCGGCTCTTCGCGGGTGCGGTGCAGCAGTTCGAGGAGGTAGAGCAGGTGCGGTTGCTGCCAGATGAGCAGGGAGCCGATGTCGGACGGGCTCTCGCGGCCGTCCGGGCCGACGTGCTTGGGCCAGCGAACCCCGTCGTGGCGCTGGCGGCGGGCGGTCTCGCGGGCGGCGTCGAGGATGGACCCGTACCAGCCGAGGCTGCGTTCCAGGAGTCCGGGACGTCCCCAGGTGGCGAAGTGGGCGGCGTGCCAGAAGTGCATCTCCAGGTGGAACTTGCCCTGCCAGGAGTTGGTGATCAGCCCGGTCTCCTGGGGCGGCATGCTGCCGGAGCAGTTGACCGCCGTCAGGTACTGCGACAGCACGACGCGGCGCTCCAGCTCGGCCGCGCGCGGATCGGTGCTGCCGGCGAAGTCGACGGCGGCGCCGGAGGTCCAGAACTCGCGCCACCAGGAGATGGCGGCGCCTTCGATGGTGGTGAACTCCCCGCGTCCGAGCACGCCGCCCGGGGCGAAGCCGGCCACGAGGTCCAGGGTGGCGGCCGGGGTGGTCAGCTCGAAGGTGTGCGGCTGCGCGGCCGGGCCGATGCCGCCTTCCGACCAGTCCAGCCGCATCGCGTAGCTGGTGTCGTCGAGGATGCGGCCGAACCGGCAGGCGTGCTGGTCCAGCAGGTGGAGCGTGGTGGTGTGCCGGTCGGGCGCGTCCCAGTCGGAGGTGGCGAAGAAGCCGTCGCTGGCGTACGGGAAGCGCACGGCGACGGCGGCCCGGCCGGTGGCGAGCAGGTCGGACTCGATGCGGAAGGCGACGCGCGCGTGGCGCGGGTCGGCCACGGTGGTGACGCGGACCTCGTGCCCGGCGTAGGAGAAGACGCTGGTGAGGGTGCCCGTCCACAGGTCGAGGCGCTGGCGCGGGCCGGTGAGGACGGCGGGGTCGGTCTCCGCCGGTGCTCCCGGTTCCGGCCGCAGGACGAGCCCGATGCGGCCCAGGTCGAGCCGGTGCGGGTTGACGTGCAGCCAGGTTCCGGCGCGCCATTCGCGGGCGACCTCGCCGCCGCCCATCATCGCGGCCATGTCGAACCTGTCCGGATATTGGACCGGGCCTCGGGAGGTCTCGTAGGTGGACATGGCGTCGGCGAGCACGAACCCCTCGGGGTTGGGCATGGAGTGCCAGCCCCAGGTGGACATCGTCGCGGTGTTCACCGCGAGCCGCCCCTCGGCGCGGGCGGCGGCCTGGTCGTGGAAGGCGGTGAAGGTCTGCATGCCGGTGATGTCGGCGGTGTAGGCGAAGTCGCCGTTGCCGACGGTGAGCACCGTCGCCGGGTCAGGCCGGGTGATCTTGACGGTGTGGCGGCGGACCACGCCTTCGCGGTCGATGGGGGTCACGAGCGCTCCTGCTGAACGTTGATCACGATTTCGGCCGGGGGGCAGCCCTCGGCGGAGGCGACCAGGCGGATCTTCCCGGGGCCGGTCGGGCGGATGACGGCCAGGGCCCGGCCTTCATGGGTACGGCGTCGCACCGCGTCGAAGCGCTCCTCGGTGCTCGGGTCGGCGCTGCCCAGGGCGATCAGTTCGCCGGCACCGGAGACCTCGACGCTGACCGGCCGGTCGGCGGCGGTGTGCACGGTTCCGCCGGCGTCGGTGAGGGTGAGGGCGACGTAGGCCAGGTCACCGCAGGTCGCGGTGATCTCCGGGCGGTCGGCCTCGGCGTGCAGCCGTACCGCGTCCGATGCCGTACGTAGGACGTTCCGGCCGGTCTCCACGCCGTCGCGGTAGGCGATGGCGACCAGTTCGCCAGGCTCGTAGACCGCCTCGAAGACGGTCTTGAGCCCGGCCGGCGCACGGCCCAGGGAACGGCCGTTGAGCAGCAGCTCGACCTCGTCGGCCGCGGCGTACACCTCGACCGTGATGGGCGCGCCCTCGAAGCCGGGCCACGTCCAGCTCGCGATCGCGTCGCTCCACGCCCACGGGGTGCCGACGAAGGGCTCGCCGTGGTGCTCGGGCCGCCACACCGCGAGGTAGGGCTGCTCGCGCAGGCCGAAGACGATCTCCCGGTAGTAGGAGACGGGCCGCCGGTGGCCGGTGATGTCGAGGTCGCCGCACCCGGCCGTCAGGTACGGGTAGGCGGCGGTGAAGGCGCGCCGGTCGAGCTCGCCGTACTGCGGGCGGCCGATGCCGGCCTCGCCCAGGTAGTCCCAGCCGGTCCAGGTGAAGTCGCCGATGACGTGGCCGTGCTGTTCGACCAGCGCCCAGTTGTGCGCGATCCGGGTGGGGAAGGTCTCGGTGCCGAGGATGATCCGGTTCGGGAACGCCTCGCCGTCGGGGGCGTAGCGGCTGTCGGCGTAGTTCATGCCCGCCACGTCGAGCATCGCGTAGGCCTCGGCAGTACGGCGGGTGACCAGGTCGGAGGCGGCGATGGCGTTCATCATGTCGCCGGCGTCGGCCATCGCCGTGTTGATCCCCGGCTGCTCCTGCTGCTGTCTGAGCTCGGCCAGGTCGGACATGACGGCCAGCATGGTGTTGACGGCGTTGGTGACGTAACGGGTGCCGTCCAGCGCGCGGACCTTCTCGGCCAGCTTGCGCGCCAGCGCCGCGCCGGCGGGTGTGCCGGTCTCGGGGATCTCGTTGCCGATCGAGTACATGATGACGCTGGGGTGGTTGTGGTCCTTGGCCACCATCGCCTCGACGTCGCGCTCCCACCATTCGGGAAAGGCGAGGCTGTAGTCGAAGGGGTGCTTGCCGGACGTCCACATGTCGAAGGTCTCGTCGACGACGAGCATGCCGTGGCGGTCGCAGGCGTGCAGCATGGCCTTGCTCATCGGCTGGTGCGACATGCGGACCGCGTTGAACCCGGCCTGCTTCAGCAGCTGGATGCGGCGTTCCTCGGCGCGGGTGTGGGTGGCGGCGCCCAGCGGCCCGTTGTCGTGGTGCAGGCAGGCGCCCCGCAGCTTGTGGCCTTCTCCGTTGATCCGCAGGCCGTGCTCGGGGTCGAGCTGCAGCTTGCGGATGCCGAAGGTGACGGTCTCCGCGTCGAGGTCGCCGAGGGTGACGTGGCAGGTGTACAGGTACGGCGAGCCGGGGCTCCACAGGGACGGCGTGCGCACGTGGAGCCGGTGCCGGGCGCTCGTCGTCTCGCCGGGCAGCACGGTGACCGGCGCGGTCTCGACGGCCACGACGTTCCCGGCGTGGTCGCGGATCGTCGTGGTCAGCTCGGCGGTGCGGATCGCGATGGAGTCGTTCGCGATCGTCGTGACGACCTCCGTCACGGCACGCCCGGCCTCCACGTCGGGCGTGCTGACCCGCACCCCGTCGGGCACGATCCGGACCACCTCACCGACCAGCAGCCAGGTGTCGCGGTAGATGCCGGCGCCGGTGTACCAGCGGGAGTCCTGGTGGCTGCGGGCCTCGACGCGGATCTCGTTGTCCTGGCCGTGGCGCAGGTAGGGGTCGGCCACGACGGTGAAGCGGGAGTAGCCGTAGGGACGTTGCCCGGCGTAGTCGCCGTTGATGTGCACGGTGGCGTCGCGGTAGACGCCCTCGAACTCCACGATGACCCGCTTGCCGCGCAGTTCCTCGGGGACGAGGAACGTCTTGCGGTATTCGTAGGCGCCGCCGGGGAAGTACGCGTTCGCGCCTTCGCCGTGCGGCTGCCGCTCCTGCTCCAGCATCGCGTCGTGCGGCAGGGTCACCTCCCGGTAGGGAACGCTGTGGCCACCCAGCTCGGCGAAGGGGTTGACCTTCGGCCGGAACTGCCAGCCGTCGTTGAACGAGGTGCGGATCACACGTACTCCAGGGCTCTTATCGGACGGACTTGACGCGCAGCAGGACGACCAGGCCGGCCACGACGGTGAAGGCGGCGGCGACGAAGTACAGCAGCGTGTAGTTCTTGGCGCCGCCGGTGGCGCCGATCGTCAGGAAGATCGGCGCGATGAGCGGCGCGACACCCTGGGCGATCGTGGTGGAGAAGTTGTAGATGCCGGTGTAGCGCCCGGCGTTGGTCCGGTCGGGCAGCACGTCCAGCGCGATCGCCTGGTCGACGGCGGCGAACACGCCGATGCCGAGGTTCCCGAGCACCGCCCCCGCGATGATCACCGGCAGGCCGGGCGCCAGCGCCATCGTGATCGCGCCGACGGCGTACACGCAGCCGCCCAGGATCACGAAGACCCGGCGACGGCGCAGCCTGTCGGACAGGAAGCCGCCGCCGACCGCGCCGATGATCGCGGCGACGATGCCGCCCATGGACAGCACCGCGACCAGGCCGCCCACCTCTTCCACCGTGATGCCCAGCCGGGAGGCCACGAAGTACGCGGTGAAGGTGGTGTTGAAGGTGAGCCCGGTCATGAACAGGAACTTGCCGAGCCAGTTCCAGGCGAAGTCGGGGCTCCGGCGCGGGTCGAAGACGTAGGTCCGGGCCAGCGCCCCGAGCGACCACGGCTCACCGGTCCACCTCTGGCCGCGGCTGTCCGGCTCGGGAACGAGGAGGACGAACAGCACCATCACCACCGCGCCCACCGCGCCCGGCAGCAGGAACAGCAGCAGGGGGTTGCCGGTCAGGCCGCTGGCCAGCAGGGCGCCGGCCACCGGCGCGAGCTGGCCGACCATGCCGCCCAGGCCGGACACCTTGCCCCGCTGCGACTCGGGCAGCCGGTCGGCCTGCGAGGCGATCAGCAGCGCGAGGATCGACCCCCAGCCGATCTGCGCCAGCACCCAGCCGAGGCCGAGCACGGGCACGGTGGGGGCCTGCGCCATGACCACGAGGGCGGCGACACCCAGGACGGTCAGGGCGAGCAGATACGGCCGGCGACGGCCGAACCGGCTGCGGGTGCGGTCGCTGAGCATCCCGATCAGCGGCGCGGCCAGGACCGAGGCGATGCCGCCCGCGCCGATGACGTAACCGAGGTACTCGTCACGGCCCGGCGCGAGCTGGGAGACCCTGATCGCCAGGGACAGGGCCATCGGCGTGACGAGCGCCATGAACACCCCGAAGTTGGCCAGGACGATCAGCCAGATGTAGGTGGCGCCCACCTTCTGCAGGTCATCGGCGCCGGCTGCCGGTAGGCCGGGCCGGTCCGCGGTGGTGTCGGAGGAATCGTGAGGGGGATCGAGGATCGGCTGGTCGGCGGGGGTGGAAGCCATGGCAACCTCACAGAGGGTGAGACGGGAGGGGGAAGGGGGCCGCGGGGCCAGGTGCTCTGGGTCGCGCCCAGCGCGTGACGACCGTCCCCGGCGCCGGCAGGGTGTGCGATCAGCCGAAATCCTCGATGCGCCATTCGTCGTGCCAATCGAGGTAGGGCATGTCGCCGTCGAAGCGGATCGGCAGCCAGACGTAGTCCGCGACCGCGGTGCTCGGCTCCAGCAGGCCGGGCGGCGCCTCGGCCGCGCTCGCGCCGTCGTCCTGTGCGCCGCCGTACATGGCCGCCATGCGGTCGAGCACCTTGGCGGAGACCTCGGCGGGCAGGTCCGGCAGCCACCGGTCGGCCAGCGCGATGTACAGGTCCTGCTTGTGGGGATGCTTGAAGACCGAGGAGATCTGCGACCGGTAGGAGGTGCCGGTCGCATCGCCCGGATGGGGGTCGCCCAGCACCGTCCAGGGGCCGTGGTAGGTGCCGGCGACGGCGACCTCGCTCGGGTTGGGGAAGTAGCCCGAGGTTCCCGAGGTGAACAGGTAATGCTTGTCGCCCCGGCGGAAGTAGGCAGGGGCCTCGCGCACGTACGGCGGGTGCGGGTGCGGGAAGTGGGTGGAGTACGAGCCGCTCACGTCGGTGTAGTCGGCGGTGAGGTCGGCGCAGACGAGCTCGCTGTGCACGCGCTCGAAGTAGTAGTAGCCCCTGCCGTCGTCGGGGTCGACGACCAGGTCGAAGTCGCCGGCGCTCATGCCGAGCGGCCGCAGGCCGGTGCGTACGATCCGGTACGGCCCCTCGAGGGCGTCGGCGACCAGCACCGTGGACTCCTGCACCTCGCCCATGATCTTGAGCCAGCAGACGAACCGGCCGGTTCGCCGGTCGTGGACGATGTGCGGCCGGTCGACCTGCCTGGCCGGATGCAGGGGGCTGTCGGGGTCGTCGGGCCGGGGCGGGATGATCAGGCCGCGGTCCTCCCAGTTGTACAGGTCCTTGGAGGCGTAGCAGCGGATGCCCCAATGCCAGATGCCGCTGCCGGTGACGGTCTTCTCCTTGTTCTCCCCGTACCAGTAGAAGGTGCCGTCGAGGTGCAGGATGGACCCGCCATGGGCCTGGATGCGCTCGCCCTTGGTGTCGAGCCACGGCTGCCCCGGCCGGATGCACCTCTGGAGATGATCGCTCACGTTCTGATCCTTCGAGCTCTGGGCGCCTCACCGGAACGAGGCAGGCTTCGCGAACGGCATGACAGAAAGAGACGGCGAACCGAACCGGTTCGCATCGTTTACGCGCGTTACCTACGCGCGTTAATACGTTAACAGCGAGTGTCGCGACGAAGGCAAGACGTCATCCCGTAACGACTGCGCAACAGCCACACAGCGCCCGGAAGCAGGGCGGCTCGGCTCTGGTTACGCGCGTTACCCGGCAAGCTCTACCATGAGACGTCAGCAAGGCCGTGCCGCTCAGCTCAAGGAGAGGGTGCATGACGCGACCCGCCAAGCGGATCACCAGCTCCGACGTGGCCCGGGCCGCCGGCGTCTCCCGCGCCACGGTCAGCTTCGTGCTCAACGACCGGCCGGGACTGTCGATCACCGAGGAGACCAGGCGCCGCGTGCTGGAGGCCGCTCAGCGGCTGGACTACCGGCCGCACGCCTCGGCGCGCTCCCTCGCGGCCGGGCGCAGCGACGTCGTCCTGCTGTCCATCCCCGACCTGCCCATCGGGTCGGGGATCAGCCGCTTCGTCGAGGAGCTCGCCACCGCACTCGCCGCCTACGGCCTGACTCTGGTCACCCACCTCGCCGGAGCCCACGGGCGGCCGCTGCCGGACGTGTGCGCGAGCGTCGACGCCTCGGCCGTCATCGGCTTCGACCCGTTCGACCACGACACCGTCCAGGCTCTCTACCGGGCGGGCGCGCGCGTCGTGATTCCCTCCGAGGCCGACAGGCCCGCCTCGACGGGGCATGTCGGACGCGCGCAGGCGGACCACCTGATCAGCCTCGGGCACCGGCGCCTCGGCTATGCCGCGCCAGGACACGCCGGCTTCCGCGAGATGGCCGAGGAACGCCTGCGCGGCGTCGCCGACGCCTGCGCCGCAGCCGGCATCGACCCGCCCGTCGTGCAGACCACGACGCTGGAGATCGCGAGCGCGGCCCAGGCCGTGACCCGCTGGACCGAGCGATCCGTCACCGGCGTCTGCGCCTTCAACGACGAGACCGCCATCGCCGTCCTGGCCGGCTTGCGGCACCACGGCCTGTCCGCCCCCGCCGACCTGGCCGTCATCGGAGCCGACGACATCCCGACCGCGCGGCTGGCGACCCCGCCGCTCACCACCGTCTGCTACGACCTGCACCAAGCCGGCAGGCAACGCGCCGAAGCGGTCGTCGCGGGCCTGTCGGGCCAGCGGCTCGACGCCGCTCTCACCCCCGTCATCCCGCAGGTCGTCCGGCGTTCCTCCACCTAGGCCGCGGCCACCGAGACGCCGTCGCACCCGCACGTCCCGTTCGAGGCCGCTCTGCCACCGTGCGCCGCTCGAAGATCGCCGGGTGCCGGGCCGCGCGGCAGAACCCTTGGTTCATCGGAGCAGCAGGGTGCCGAGGGCGCTCGTGGCGAGGAGGGCGGCGAGGACGACGGCCGTCGGTGGGAGCGCCCGGCGGGGATGGCCGGGCGGGTCGTCCGGGGGCGGCTCGTCGGGAGGGAGGCTCGCGGCCGCGTGGAAGGTGGCGGCCAGGGGGATGCCGCGATACCAGTGGCGGGCCAGAGCCTGCCAGACAAGGCGCTCATCGTGGTCTGCCGTGTCCTGCCGGTCGATGGCCGTGAGCAGGAGAGCGCGGTGGACGTCGAAGGTGACCTTGACCTGCTGGCCGTAGAGCCGGGCGCTGGGCAGAGCGGCCCGGTAGGTGAGGAGGGCGACGGCGCCGCCGGTGGCGTGGCAGAGGAGGAACAGGCCGGGCGCGGCACCGGCGATGAGCAGGAAGATTCCGGAGGCGGCACTGTAGACGGCGGCGAGGGCGGAGACGGTGAGGAAGAACTCCAGCTCGGTGCGGGCGGCGATGAGCGCGGCACGTTGCTCCTCGGGAAGCAGCGGATACAGGCGCGGCCAGACGACGACCGCGTCGAGGCCGTAACGGTCCTCGGGGTGGAGTTCGGCGTTCTTGAGGATGTTGCCGAGGCGGGTCGGCATGACCTCGGAGGGGTCGCCGGGATAGCTGGTGTGGAGGCGGGCGTAGTCCGCGTCGTCGCAGGGGTCGAGCGCGCCCAGGCGGCGGCGGTGCCAGCGCAGGCCGAGGGCGCGCAGGGGAGCGCCGATCAGGCCGGGCCAGTAGCCCTCGTAGAGCCGGACGAGGGTGGTCGCGGCGCTGGCCAGCCACGCGGCGGCGAGGAGCGCGACGACGAGGAACGCCAGGACGTGAACGGTCTTGATGGTGGCGTCCTGTCGCTGCCAGGCGGTCACCGCGGCGACGACTCCTCCCCGCGCGGCGGCCACGGTGAGGAGACAGCAGCCGAGGAACGCCAGCACGGGAAGCAGGCCGTTGAGGAAGAAGCGGCGGTCGAGCAGCCCACCGGCCTCCTTGACCACGGCGCCGAGCACGCCCTCAGCCTCCCGTCCGCAGCCGGTGGCGGGGCGGTTCCGGACGCTGGCACCAGGGCGGCGCGTTGTACCGGTACGCGGCGAGCCGGTTGAGATGGCCGCATCCGGGTTCCTGACAGACGACGGGCGCCAGGCCGGTCCGCGGCTGTCCGGGGAGGGCGGGGTCGCCGAGGCCGCCCGCTCCGGCCATGACGGGTGCCGGTGGCCTGAAGTCCGGTGAGGCGAGATGCGCGGCGAACACCTCGGCCGGGACGACCCCGACGGTACGCGCCCCCTCTCGAAGCACGAGAACCCTCGCGCCGAGGTCGAGCAGGGTGACCGAGGGCGAGGCGGCGAACTCGGCGAAGGTCATGTCGGCGTCCACCTCGATGACGGGTGCCAGGCGCGGCACGGCCGCGCGCAGGTCGGGTGCGGCGACGTCGATCAGGTCGGCGTGCCGGACGGCCGCGACCGGGTGGCCGGCGTCATCGTGGACGATCCCGAGGCTGCCGGACTCCAGAGCCGTGCGGGCCGCCTCGAGCCCCGTCCGCCACGGCAGGGCGGTGAAGAAGCCATCGGCTTCGGACAGCAGTGTCGGGCTCATCGCCAGTCACCAACCAATACGAATGCGGCCCAATGATAGGGATCACGGTAGATCTGCCGTTCGTAGTCGGGGGGACGGTCCGCGGCGGTGGCCGCCCACCTGCTGCGCGTCTCCGCCGCCTGGAGCCGGGCCGCGCGGTCGTCGTCCGGACCGGCGCCGTCGAGGAGGCGGCTGTAGGCGGCGCGGGCCGCGGCGAAGTCGCCGCAGCGGAACCGTACGTCGGCGATGTCCTCGGCGTAGGAGCCCGGCGCCTGCTCGCACCGGCGGATCACCTCGTCGCCGGTGATCGACCGCAGCGTGTTCTGAGCGCGCTGGAGCGCGACGGCCTTTCCGGCGCCGGCCGCGAGCTCGCGGTAGAAGTCGGCCATCAGCAGGCTGGTCGACAGCTCGTCGACGGACCAGAGGGTGACGAGGACCGAGGCCGCCCCGGCGTAGATCAGCGAACGGGTGAGGCCGACGAGCTCGTCGCCGGGATGGCGGGCGTTGACACCGCTCTCGCAGGCGCTGAGCGTGACGAGGTCCGCGGGGAGGGAACGGCTGAGGATGCGCTCGGCGGTGAGATCGCCGTCGGCGAGGGTGATGCCGGAACGGAGAGGTGAGCCGGGCACGAACGTTCCGTGGCAGCCGAAGTGGAGGATGCGCGCGGGCCCCGGCGCGAGGTCGGTGTCGAGGGCTGCCGAGGTGGCGTGCGGGCCGAGCCGGACGACGGTGTCGTCGCCGAAGACGAGGGCGAGCGCTTCGGCCTGGCGGCGCGCATGCGGCAGCGGCCGGTCGGGCGCGGTGTCGGCGTAGGCGAGCACGCGTCGCCGCGACGGGTCGTGCTTGGCCTGGCAGTAGCCCATGACGGTGGCGCTGGGCGTGGTGCACAGAGGGTTGCGGGCCGCCAGGGGAGCGCCGTCCACGGGGAACATGCTGAACGGCAGATAGTGGAGCGTGTCGTGCGGGACGATCCATAGGAGGTCGCCGGGCGCGCTGGCCTGGGCGAGCGGGGCGGTGAGCGCGGCCAGCGGCCCTTCGGCGGGTGAGGTGCGGCCGGCGTGCACGGCGCCGGCCAGGTCGGCGGTGTGGGCGCGCAGGGCCTCACGAGTGAGAGGGATGCGTTCGGTGCGTGGCTCGTCGGCGTCGGCGTCCAGGAGGAACAGGAGGGTCTCCCGCTCGGTGACGAAGTACTCGGCCAGAACGGTTCTCACCCGGACTCCTCGGGGCGCAGCAACGCCTTCACCTCGGCGAAGGTGAGCGGGGTGCCGCGCGACAGGCTCACGTACTCCTCCCCTGCCAGGTCGACGGCGGCGATGCGGGCCCGGGCCGCCGAGAGGGCGGACAACGCCTCGCGCAGGCCCCGCAGCGCGCTCTCGCTGCCGGCCGGGGTGTCCGCGACGGCGAGGGCGGCCCGCCTGTCGGCGACGGCCCGCCGCGCCCGGGCCTCGGCGGCGAGCAGGTCCGGCGGGGCGGTGCCGGCGGGCGGGACAGTGGTGCCGAGCAGTTCCAGCAGCTCGCGGGAGCGGGCCCGCTCGATCAGGGCGAACGCTTCCGCGCGTGGTGCTCGCGGCCAGGAGTCACCGTCGCCTCCCGGCGCGTCCAGGAGCAGATCGAGCGTGAGGAGCGTCAGACGTTCTACGGCGGCTCCCGTGCTGAGCCGCAACTCGTCGTCCAGGATCCGCATCCGGAGCGTCTCATAGACCTCGGCGGCCTGATCGAGCGCGCGGTAGGCGCGGGAGGGTGCTGTGCCGTGCTGGGCGCGGCCCAGCTCCAGCAGGACGTAGAACGCGGTGATGAGCTGGTCGCCGGCCCGCAGCAGCCGGGCGGCCTCCATGAGCAGCGCCTCCGCCTGGTCGCGGCGTCCCAGATCCCACATCCGCCGGCCGAGCGCGGCGCGGTCGCGCGCCTGGCTCGGCGGCCAGCCGTCCAGGGCGATGGCGGGGGCGCTGGAGGGTGCGAACAGGGTGATATCGGCGAACGGGCCGGTCGCCGCGTCCAGGAGCCGGCCCGCGGTGGCGATCGCCGACCGCTTGCGGGGCAGGCCGGCGGCTCGGTACTGGCTCAGGAGGCGGCGGCTGTCGCCCAGGCGCTGCCGTTGGGCGAAGGCTTCGGCCTTCAACCGCGTGGCCAGTTCGGGGTCGCCGAGCTCCTGGTGGACGAGGGAGGCGGCGAGCAGGACGCGGCGCCGGGCGAGGGGGGTGAGCGCGGGGTCGTGGACGAGCGGGTCGAGGAGGGCGAGGCCGTCGGCGGGCGTCAGGAGGCGGAACAGCTTCTCGCCGCCCGAGCTGAGATAGGTCACCGCGCTCTCCGCGGCGGCGAGGTCCTGGTGACCTTCCTGCCGCCAGATCGTGCACGCTTCGGTGAAGGACACCCGGAACTCGTCGCGGTGGCCGGTGGCGAAGTAGATGAGGGCCCGGGAGTAGGCGCAGTGGGCGCGGGCGAGCCGGAACCGGCGGCGGGCCCCGGCCGTGCCGGGGATCGCCGATTCGGCACGGGTGAGGAGGGCGAGGGCGGCATCGACCCAGTCGAGCGAACGGAGCCCAGGACGGCCGGTGAACGCGCTCATCCCGCTGAGGTCGAGGGTCATGGCACGCGTCTGCTGGACCGATCGGGTGGCCTCGTGGGCGAGCGTGTGGATGAAGCCGAGGTCGGGACGGTCGGGCCGGGCGAGCACGAAGTCTCTCAGCCAGGGCTCCTCGAACAGGGTCCGCCGGGCCTCGGCGTCACCGACGAGGTACTGGTGCGCGTCGTTGGCCCGGGCTTCCCACCCCGGGGAACGCGACTGGATCGCCATGCCCAGGGAACCGGGCAGGTCGAGGAGCGCCAGCCACAACGCCAGCCACAACAGCCCGGGAGAGGAGGTGACGAGCGCGGCGTAGAACACCAGGACACCCTTGTCGAACAGGGCCCGGTAGGGGCCGGACAGCAGCCAGACGACAGGATGCAGGCGGAGCTTGTAGACCGGGGCGGCGAGGAACGTGACCAGCACGATGGCGAGGGCGGTCCACAGCTCGTTCCCGTGGAGGGCGGGCAGCGCGTCCCACAGCTTCCCGACCAGGCTGCCGAGGAACAGGCCGACGAAGGCCTGCAGGCTCGCGAACGACAGCTCGCTCCTGAGCCGCAGCCCGCGCATGACCTCCGTCAGGGTCCCGTAGGCGCGGTACTGCAGCACGTAGTTCGCGGTGACGCACAAGGCCGCGGCGACCGTGACGTCCGGGCGGCCCAGCCGGCCGGTGGTCCACGCGATGGCGGTCATGACCAGGGGCAGGATCGCGGCGTAGAGGTAGAGGGCGCGGGCGGAGCGGGGGGTCGTCATCGGCCGATCACCTCGCCACGCCCGCGGCGGAGCCGGTGCGCGGGTGGGCCGCCTGGCCGGCCAGGACCAGGGCGCTCTCCTCGGGGGTCCAGTTGGAACGCAGGCGGCCTGCGGGCTCGCCCCGCCACGCGGAGCGCAGAGCGCGGGCCGTCACCGGCGGTTCCGGGAGGGCGGGGCCACCGGTGACGGCCGCTCCGGCCAGTGCGACGCAGGCGCGTAAGACGGGGACGGTCGTTCCCGCCCGCTGGAGCCGTTCGAAGGACCTCGCCGCGTCGGCGGTCCGCCCGAGGCGGACGAGCAGAAGGGTGATCATGGTGTGGGCGAACAGCTCGTGCGCGGGATGGCCGAGGAGCAGGTGGCGGGTCGCGCAGTCACGCCATTGGCGGCACGCCTGGTCCCAGGCCGCGGCACGGGTGAGCACGATCGCGCGGCTCCACGACACGTCCGCGCGGGCGTTGCCGGTGGCGAGGGCCAGCCGGGCCCGGTGCCTGGCCGGGTAGCGGGGGCTCACCTCACTGTCGACCAGGTCGAGCAGCCGATCGGCGAGGTCGGTCCAGCACAGGGCGTCCAGGCCGGTCCGGTGAGCGGGATCTCCTGTGCTGTCGCCGCGCGAGGCGAGGGCCGCGCGCTTGGCGAGGGCGCGGATCAGGTTGAGGTCCGGACGGGCGGGGCGGTTGAGTATCGAGTCGCGCAGCCATTTCCCGGCCAGCGTTCGAGCCCGGTCGGGGTCGCCGGCCAGGAAGCCGGCGGACGAGCGGTAGGACAGGTCCCACGGAACGGCTCGGCCGCGTCCGGCTGCGAGGGTCGCGGCCTCCGCGGCGGCCAGGAACAGGGCGGCGATGGCGAGCCCGGGACGCGGGTGGCAGGCCGCCACGGCGACAGCCGCGAACCCGCCGGTCAAGGGTGCGCGGATCAGCGTCGCGGCGATCCGTACGGGTGCCGGCAGAACGCGGCCGAGGCGCGAGGCCAGCTCGAGCAGCAGCCACGGAAGGGTCGCCCAAGCGGCCAGGAGCAACCCTCCGGCGACACCGGTGGGGCCACCGCTCCACAGCTCCGCGCAGGCCGCGCCGACAGGCCCGGCGGCCACCACGACGGTGCCGCAGCGAAGCAGAGCGGTGCACGCCAGGCGGATCAGCCGGGCGAGCCGCTCGGGGATGACCAGGGAACGCACGTCCGTCCAGGCGGCGTGAACGGCTACGAGCACGCCGGCGGCGACCAGGGCGGCGCGGTCGGCCAGGCCGAGTCCCTGACCGGCCACGACCACGACGGCGAGCGGCGCGAGCCCGCCCAGCAGCCCGGCGGCCCGCCAGAACGGCTCGGCCGGAGCGGTGCCCCTGATGACCGGCCCGTACCGGTTCATCATGACGATCATCCCCCAGGCGCCGCGGCGGTCGTGCTCGGCGAGATGGAGGAACCTGACGATGCCGCCCGCGGCCAGCGGCGCCGCCCACCCGTACACGATCAACGGGTCCAGCGGCCACAGCAGAGCGTGGGCGGCGGCGCCGAGCCCGAGAAAGCTCAGCCCGGCGACGCCGAGGGCGAGCCCGAGGACGGAGCCGAGCACGATCCCCGCCGTACCGGCGTGCCCGAGCCGGGCGAGCAGCGGAGCGAGCAGCGAGGTGACCCCGACGCCGATCGCCCCGAGGAGCACCGCCACGCCCGGGCTGTACGTGCGGTGAACAGGCCGCGCGATCTCCTTGGGCAGTTGCGAGGGCAACCACCGGCGTTTGAACTCCTGGACGTTCACCAGAGTCACGACCGCTGCCACAGCAGCCACCGCCGGCGTGACCACCGACGCGGTTGCCACCACGGCCGACTCCCTCCCTGCTGAGGCGACCCTATCCGGATTCCGCCGCCGCACGAGGTCGTTGTCCGGAACCGGCCAGTCGCGGTCGGTCACCCAGGGCTCCTCGAGACGTCGCCGTGGACGGCGAGCGTCTCGCCATGGCAGGGGCACACGCCCCAGGCGAACCGCCCCGGGTCCTGCGATCGACGGGGGCGGGCCTGGGGTTCCATCACCGCGTGAGTGTCAGGCGCCGGTGATCGCCTCGTCGGAGCGCAGAGTCTCGATCCGGGTCCGCAGGAACGTGCGCAGGGTCTTCGCCTCGGCGTCGGCCTTGGCGGTGTCGGCCCGCTCGTTCAGCTTGTAGGCGGCGACGAGGTCGTCCAGCAGGCCGGAGGCGGTGCCGTCGGCGAGCAGGTTGGTGTACAGCGCGCGGTACTGCTCCTCGTAGAGCTTCTTGAAGGTGGCGTTCTGGAGGAACTTCTCCTTCAAGGGGTGGCCCATGCGCATCATGCCCCCGCCGCCTGGACGCCCCTGCTCCCCGCCGCCGGGAGGGGTGAAGCCTTCAGGGGGCCGGCCCTGCTGCTGCTCCTGCTGGGGACGTCCCCGGCCGAAGCCGCCCATCGTGATCGTGTCGTTCACGCCGCTCGTGGCGTCGCCGTTGAGGGCGAGGTTGAGGTCCCAGGTGATGACCTTGAACTTCTCGGTGCCCGAGTCGTACCACAGGTAGTAGTTCTTGCCGGGCCCGGCCATGTCGTCGAAGTTGGCCATGATGTGCTGCAGGGCCAGGTAGCGGGCGAACGACTGCACGTCCAGGCGGTGGGCCAGGCCCTCGGCGAACTCGGCGCCGGAGGCTTCGTTCACCCATTTGACCAGCTCGATGACCGGCTGCAGATCCTTGCCGCCGACCTTGTTGATCTGCTTGAAGTCGGTGGTGTACTCGGTCTGGTCCTCGCCCTTGTAGGTGAAGGAGCCGGTGGCCAGCGACTTGTACAGCACGCCGTCACCGAGACCTTCCGCGTAGCCCTCGTCCAGGTACTCCACCACCAGGCGCGGGGGAGAGGAGCGGCCGTTGACGGTGAAGGAACTGTAGGCGGAGCGCTGGGTCGGCTCGCCCGAGGCGCCGACCAGCGCGATGCCCAGTGCCTCGTTCAGCATCGTCGTCGAGCCCGTCGCGGCCGGTCGCACGGCCACCTGGCTGTGATTCTGGTAGCGGCGGCCCTCCACGAACTCGTCGAAGCTGATCAGCCACGGCAGGTTCTCCGGCTCCTCGGCCTTCAGGGTCGACCGCATCATGCCGCCTCCGGGCGGCCCGCCGTTTCCCCGCTGCCCGATGCCGGGCGGCCGGAAGCCCTCGGGCAGACCCTCCGGCCGCTGACCGCCGCCGGTCATGGCGCGCTGCTTGGACTGTCCCCTCCAGGTCAGGCCCGCCAGGGTGGAGTTGCCCTTGAGCCGGACGCCCACGCTGGGGATGCGGGTGCCGTCGATGGTCAGGTCCGCCTCGACGTACTTCTTCTCGCCTTCCTTGAAGTATTCGGTCAGCATGTCCTCGTACGCCTGGTCGGTGAAGGTGAGCTGCACCTCGTGCGCCACGGAGGCGTCGAACAGGTTCTTGGTGCCGGTCAGGTTCGTGGTGACGGTGTCGGCCTCGGCGGCCCGCGCGGTGGTGACGTACGGGCGGATGGTACCGCTGCCCAACACGCCCCAGCACGCCGCCAGGAACGCCACGCACAGCGCGAGCAGTTTCCAGTTGTGCCGGAGCTTGACCGGGATGCGGTGCTTGAGCTGCTTGGAGTGCGCCATGTGCGGTGCCTACAGGTCGGTCTGGTCGTATCCGGTCAGGACGGTGACCGACTGGCCGTGATTGCGCTCGCGCAGGGCGGCGATCAGGTCGGCGGGCTCGCTGCCCTTCTTGACCTTCACGGTGTACATGAGCTCGGTGAGCGCGCCCGCCCTGATCGACTCCATGCTGACCAGCTCGAACTCGTCGGTGTGCCGGATGAGCACGTCCTGGATCGAGGGGGTGAGGTCCTCGTCCGACGGCACCTGGACCTTGACGACCTGACGCCGCACGTTCAGCGCGAACCAGTTGAACCGGTGCATGACCATGATGATCAGTGAGATCGCCGCGGCGGCCACGACGGCCAGCAGGTAGAAACGGGTGCCGACGGCCATGCCGACGCCCATCACCAGGAAGATGAACCCGACGTCGCGGGTCTCCTTGATGGCGTTGCGGAAGCGCACCACCGACAGGGCGCCGACCAGGGCGAAGGCGCGGGCGATGTTCGAGCCGACGACCAGCATGATGAGCGAGATCAGCATGCCGAGGACGACCAGCGTCTGCACGTACGACTGGCTGTAGGAGACGTTGCGGTGCGTCGCCCGGTACACCCAGCCGATCACCGCGCTGAGCACGAACGACAGGGACATCGCGATCGCGATGTCAGCCACGCTGAACGTGCCGGACAGGTCCTGGAAGGAGAAGTCCATGGGGGGTCAGGCCTCCGAGAGAACGCTCGACCGGTCGCGGCCGAGATCGAGATCATGGTCGGGAACGTGGAAGATCGAGCGCGGCGCCAGGCCGTGGGCCTCCACGCTCTGGCAGTACTTGGAGACCCGCACCACCTGCAGGTTCCGCTTCGCGGTCAGGTCGGTCAGCCAGTACGGCACCCGCTCGTTGGCCTTGACCTCCACGATCGCCTTGCGGGCGGGCACGATGAGCCGGTTCTCGGCGTCGGCGCCGAGGTGGAAGTCCCGGTCCCGGCCGCGGACGCGGTGGTCGAAGGTGACACGCAGGCCCACGTCCGCGTCGCGCCCCAGGTACGCGTGCCGCTGGTAGCCGGTCATCGCGACGGCCCGCAGGTCCAGGCGGAGCACCAGGTCGAGCACCTCTTCCAGGAAGGCCCGCTGGGAAGGGGCGTGCTCGGCCATCTGCCGTCCGTCACACAGGCGCAGCGCGTCCCGGTACGGCAGCCGTACCCGGCGCTTCTGCGTGACCCGGTTGACCCGCTGCTTGATCTCGATGAACACCGGCGTGTCGTCGCCTACGGCGAACCTGTCGCCGTAGTGGCGCACCCGCAGCTTCCTGCGGAACTTCAGCCCTTCGATCTTCTCCCAGTAGAAGCGCAGCTGCCGGGTGTCGTAGTAGACGCTCCAGACGCCGTAGCCCGCATCGCCGCTGTGCCGGTCGCGATCGAGCCGCTGCTCGATCTCCTGCCGCAGTTCGACCGCCTCCGCCGCGTCCACGAGGTACTTGATCTCGTACCGGTTGAACGCGTGCAGCTTGCTCGGTGCCCGCAGCCGGTGGCCCTGGTCACCGTCCATCTCCGCGCCGGACAAGGGCTGATCGCTGCTGCCAGCTGCGGAAACGGCTGGTTTGCGGAACCATTTCAGCATGTCCCTCCTTTCGCCAGCACACATC
Source organism: Nonomuraea sp. GTA35 (assembly GCF_041950525.1). Lineage (NCBI taxonomy): Bacteria > Bacillati > Actinomycetota > Actinomycetes > Streptosporangiales > Streptosporangiaceae > Nonomuraea > Nonomuraea sp. GTA35. The sequence continues at coordinate 1,264,741 of NZ_JBGNUV010000001.1, forward strand.
TGACAGCACGAAGCTGGGAATAGTGTGTGAACCGCGTCTGACGTGAAGGTGAATGACCGGTGGGTTCAGTCGCCCTGCGGCTGCTCGAGCGGTAGAACGACGCGGAAGGTGGTGCCGTGGCCTGGAACGCTCGTCACCTCGATCCGGCCGCCGTGCGCCTGCACGAGCGCCGCGGCGATGGCCAGGCCCAGCCCGGTTCCGCCGCTGTCGCGCGAGCGGCCCGCGTCGGCCCGGTAGAAGCGGTCGAACAGGTGCGGCAGGTGCTCGGGATCGATGCCCTGCCCTTCGTCGCGCACCTCGATCAGCGCGGCCCTGGCGTGAGGGGCGGGTCCGGAACCGACGTGCACCACCCCGGGAGCGGGCACCCCGGCGACCGCGCGCGGGCCGACTTCGACCCGGACCTCCGCTCCCGCGGCCGTGTGCTGGACGGCGTTGCCGACCAGGTTGGCGATGACCTGGTGCAGCCGGTGCTCATCGCCGAGCACGAACACCGGCTCGTCGGAGACGGCCAGCCGGATGGGCCGACCCCGGTCTCGGGCCCGGGCGGCGTGCACCACGTCCCCGGCCAGCACGTGCAGGTCCACGACGGCAGGCTCCAGCGTGGGCTCCTGGTCCATGCGGGCCAGCAGCAGCATGTCCTCGACCAGGACGCCCATGCGGGCGGCCTCGGCCTCGATCCTGCGCAACAGCCGTTCGGCCGCCGGGTCCCGGGAGCCTTGGCCGTGGTGGTAGAGCTCGGCGAAGCCCCGGATCGAGGTGAGCGGCGTGCGCAGTTCGTGGGAGGCGTCGGCGACGAAGTGCCGCAGCCGCCGCTCGGAACGCTCGGACTCGCGCAGCGCGGTCGCCAGGCGCTCCAGCATGATGTTGAGCGCCCTGCCGAGCCGCCCGCTCTCGGTCGCCGGGTCGGTGTCATCGACTCTGCGGTCGAGGTCCCCGCCGGCGATGGCCTCGGCCGTGCGTTCCATGCGGGTGAGCGGGCGCAGCCCGAGGCGCACCACCGCGAGGGCGAGCGCGCCGAGCAGCAGCAGCACCAGGCTGCCCACCGCCACCTCGATGACCAGGATCTGGTGCACGGTCGCCCGGTTGGGCTCCAGCGACATCGACACCGTCATCCGGGTGCCGTCGGGCAGGCTCTTCACCAGCACCCGCCACTGCTCCGGGCCCGTCCTGGCGGGCACGGTGACGGGACCCCGCGGGGCCGTGGAGACCACGGCAGGCGGGATGGCCGGGCCGCTCGTGTCCTCCGTGGGCAGGTTGCGCAGCAGAGTCCCGGAAGGATCGTAGAAGGCGATCCTGAACTGCGTCGGAAGCTCTACGGCCCGGCCCCTGCCGACCGGCGGCGGAGGGGGTACCGGGCGCCGGCCGAACGTGGTGGCCACCTCGGTCAGCTGGGCGTCCACCCTCGCCAACAGCGAGCGGTCCAGGAGCAGCACGCTCGCCGTGGCGAAGGCCGCCAGCCCGGCCGCGCACAGCCCCAGCAGCGCGATCAGCAGCCGATGCCGCAGAGGCAAGGCCGGTCTCACGAGGGTCCCTGCAGCCGGTAGCCGACGCCGCGCAGCGTGTGGATCAGCGGCGGGCCCTCGGCGTCGATCTTCCGTCGCAGGTAGCTGATGTAGGACTCGACGATCCTGCTCTCGCCGTCGAAGTCGAAGTCCCACACGCGGTCGAGGATCTGCGCCTTGCTGACCACCCGCTCGGCGTTGATCATGAGGTATCTCAGCAGGCTGAATTCCGTCGGTGACAGATGAATCGGCCGCCCGGCCCGCCGCACGCTGTGGGCCTGCTCGTCGAGCTCCAGATCCGCGTACCGCAGCACACCGTCGTCGACCTGCTCCTCCACGGGCCGCATCCTGCGCATGATCGCCCGCAGCCGCAGCACCACCTCTTCCAGGCTGAACGGCTTGGTCACGTAGTCATCACCACCGGCGGTCAGCCCCGCGATCCGGTCGGACACCGTGTCCCTGGCGGTCAGGAACAGCATCATGGGGTTGTCGCCGGCTTCGCGCAGCTTGCGGGCGACCGTGAACCCGTCCAGGCCGGGCATCATCACGTCCAGCACGATGATGTCGGGCCGCTCGAGGGCCACCTCCGCCAGCGCCTGGCGCCCGTCGCAGGCGGTCCGCACGGCGAAGCCGTTCAGCTCCAGAGCCTCCGACAGCAGCTCGCGAATGTTCGGCTCGTCATCGACGACCAGGACTTTCGCGGCAGGTTGTTCGTTCACGACCTCGTTCTACACGCTCATGGTGAGAGCAACGTGTGAAGCGTCGCCGCCGGATCATGAGTCGCATCGGTAGAGAGCCTGGCCGCCGCCGAACGATGACCTGTCCGAGGTGTCGCTCTCGACCCAGCGGGGTCGAGCTGCTCGGCGGTCGGCGCGGGGTCGGACCCCATGAAGCCGCCCATGCCGATCATCTCGCCCTGCCGCGAACGGCATGCCGCCGAAGGTCCGCGCGGACCCGAGGTGGGGCTGGTGGTGTTGGTCTCGGGCGGGCCGCAGGCGTAGGCGAGGAGGTGTTGTCGCGGAACCCGTTGAGCGCGGCCACCATTCCGCCGGTGGTGAGGAGCCCAGCGGTCAGGACGACCGGCGGCCTCCTGCCGAGATGTTCTCTTCTACGCACGTCCAGCTCCATTCAGACGATCGTGCTGCTGATGTGTCGGTTCAAGGCATGACGAAGCAGAGCGAGAGGGCTGAGGCGGTTGAGTGAGGAAAGGTGGCAGGAGCCGCGGGCTTTCGGGGTGGTTCTTCTGCCTTTGTGCCGGCTACCTCATCGCGCCGGCTCTGGAGAACTGCTGCGGGCTGAGCGGATCGTGGACATGGGGCACCGTGAAATCGGTGGTCGAATGTCAGATGCGCCGCTGTCTCGCCGAGGTCGTAAGGCCAGGCCCCCGAGGGGCGAAGTCCAGCCTTCGGCAGAACGGGACCAGCGTGAACAGAAGCAGACGGCGAATCTCCTCGGACGCGATATTCGGTCGGAACGACCGGAGCGTCACTCGTGAGAAATTCACCGTGCCCGCGGCGCCGGGAGAAGGACCCGTTCGCCGCAAGGAGAGGCCCTCGACGCGGCAGCCGCGAAAGCGCTGCCGGGAGAGCGCGTCCGCAGACGGCGAGGCGTCGGGCATTTACTCGCCAGAGAGTAATCGCATGTTCGCGAAGACGAGCCGATCACTGCCGGCCTGACTGAGGTTGGTCCCGGAGGAGGAGCACGCCGTCCTGGGAGCGTCCGCGGGACGGATGACTTCCGGGTCCGGAACGGCCGTCCGAGTGGCACTGCGGTGGCTGCGGTCCGGTGGGCGAGCGCGGTGAAGCAGGCCGGATGGAGTGGTGAGGTGCGCGGGAGGATCATCAGGGGTGCTGTCACGATGTCACCTTTGTGCATTCCGATGCCAACCGGTTGCAGACACCTTGACGTTACATGCTGGAAACGTCAATACATCTAGGTAAAACTGCAAACGCTACTAGGAGTTATGCCTGGTTGTGTCGGTATTTCTGCAACAACCGATTGCAAGAACATGGACAAGTGCGTCCTCTTCCACGTCTGTCACGCCGCCTCCGTCGAGGCGTGCCCCCGGCGGACGGTCTTGCGTCGCGGCGGTGGCCGGAGTGGTCCCCGAGCGCCCGGAGGGGCATCGACCTGCCCGCCGCTGCCGGCGGCTCGTGCTCCCGGAGGCGGGGCAGGCCGGCGATCCTTCTGTAAGGCGTGATGACCACGGGCTCCGGTGCGCGTCCTGATGCTGACCTGCGCCAACGGGGGCGCCGGCGAGGTGGGTGCCGGCGCTCCGGGAGATGTCAGGTTGGGGAAACGCATGTAACAAATAATTACCGAAAGCCATTGACTCTAATTGAGGTGCTCCTTACAGTGAGGGCGCACCCCCGATCATGTGAGAGCATCGCCGGGATTCGGGCCCTCACGACGCTCGCGAGCGGTGTGTGAGATGTCCAGGCCGCTGAACTGCGATGCTGCGTCGGTTCCCGGACCGGCCGGACCGCGTTTCGTACGGCCCCGCGTCTCTGCCCGCCCCTGTTCTCTGCTGCGCACGTCGGCGTCCGCCTGCGCGCATGCTCAGGGGGCTTCGGCGGTGGCCGCAACCGTCAACACATGTTCCAGAACCGACCGGCCCGGTGAACTGCCGGGTCGCCCCCACAGGAAGGAACAGAACACCGTGAAGTCGATCATGCCGTCCCGTAGCGGAGTCACCGCACTGGCCTCGGCAGCGGCTCTGTCGCTGCTCGCCTCCGTCGCCGTCATCACGGCCGTCGCGCCGGCCGGCGCCACCACGAACGAGAAGCGGGCCGCCGCGGCGCGCTCCTGGCCGTCCACTCCCGACGGCTTCGCCGCCTTGCCGGGCAACGGCCGCGGCCCGACCACCGGCGGTGCGGGCGGGCAGACCGTCACGGTCACCAACCAGGCCGACCTCAACAAGTACGTGACGGCCGCCGAGCCGTACATCATCAAGGTCGCCGGCACGATCAACATCAGTCCGAAGGGCACGGAGCTGCGCGTCGGCTCGAACAAGACCATCGTCGGAGTCGGTACCAAGGGCGAGATCGTCGGCGGCGGCTTCTTCCTCAAGGCCGGCGTCAGCAATGTGATCATCCGCAACCTGACCATCCGCGACACCCGCATGCCCGACGACGACCCGGGCGACGACTCCTACGACTACGACGCCATCCAGATCGACACCGCCGATCACATCTGGATCGACCACAACCGGCTGACCCGGATGAACGACGGCCTGCTCGACAGCCGCAAGGACACCACGAACCTCACCGTGTCGTGGAACCACTTCGTCGAGAACAACAAGACCTTCGGCATCGGCTGGACCGACAACGTCACCTCGAAGATCACGATCCATCACAACTGGTTCCAGAACACCAACTCGCGCAACCCGAGCGCGGACAACATCGCCAACCTGCACATGTACAACAACTACCTGCAGAACATCACGGGGTACGGCAACTTCGTGCGCGGCAAGACCAAGGCGGTCATCGAGAACAGCTACTACGACACCGTGAAGGACCCCTACTACGTCGAGGCCGGCGAGCTGGTGCAGCGCGGCAACATCGTGGTCAACAGCACCTGGGGCAGCGGCAAGGTCAAGGAGAAGGGCACCGCCTTCGACCCCAGGAGCTTCTACTCCTACACGCTCGACCCGGCCGCCGACGTGCCCGGCCTCCTGCGGACCTACGCCGGCCCCCAGGCCAACATCGGCACCTGACGAACGCCGAGCCGGAACCGGCACCACGCCTCAAACCGACTCAGCACACCGGGCGGCGGGCGTCCCCCGCCGCCCGGCGGTGATCCGCATCCGTCCGAAGGAAGGGAAAGATCGTGAAGTTATCCTGGCCATCTCGCCGTCGTCGGCGGGCGGCCGTTCTGGCATCCGGGCTCACCATCCTGGCAGCCGTGGCTGCCACCACCCTCGTCTCCCCGGTAGGCGCCGCAACGGCCTTCAGCGACAGCGGCAACGCCCGCCAGCTCGCGGCCTCCGAAGCCGGCCGGGCCGGCTCAGCCCCGCAGGCCAGGGTCCCGGCGGCCTCCGCACGGACCGGGCAGCCGGTCGGGTACGCCTCGATGAACGGGGGGACCACCGGCGGGTTCGGAGCCGACGTGGTTCACGAGTACACCCTCAGCGAGTACTGGCGCAGCGCCGGTTACTCCAACCCCGGCGACGCGATGTACGACCTGTTCAAGGAGCACGATGACCGGACCGGGTCCGGCGAGGGCCTGGTCGTCTACGTCGACGAGACGATCAGGGCGGCCGACTTCGGCCGGGACAAGATGCATGTCAACGACGTGGAGAACGTCTCCATCCTGGGCGTCGGGACGCGGGGCGAGTTCGACGGGGTAGGGCTCAGCCTCCGCAATTCCCGCAACGTCGTCATCCAGAACCTGAGGATCCACCACGTCGACACCGGGGAGCGGGACGGCATCACCGTCCAGAAATCGAGTTCCAACGTCTGGATCGACCACAACGAGATCTACAACGAGTTCCCGGACGTGGACAAGGACTACTACGACGGTCTGATCGACGTCAAGGACGGCGCGGCGTATGTCACGATCTCGTGGAACTACCTGCACGATTCGTGGAAGACGACGCTGACCGCCGGCGGCGACAGCCAGAGCTCGGCGAGCGACTACATCACCTTCGCCAACAACTGGTTCCGCAACGTGAACTCCCGCGTGCCGCTGATCAGGCGCTCGCATGTGCACATGTTGAACAATTACTTCCAGGACGTGGCCGACACCGCCGTGAACGCCCGGATGGGCGCGCAGGTACTCGTCGAGGGCAACTACTTCGAGAACGTCGGCACCGGGCAGGTGGACGAGGTGACCGGCGACATCCACGGACCGGTCGGCTGGTTCTACGGCAGCAACACGACCGGGTACTGGAACCTGGTCAACAACGCCTACGTGAACACCCCGCACGAGCATCTGAAGTCGACCACGGACTTCACCGTGCCGTACGCCTACACCGCACTCACCCCCCAGGACGCCAAGACCCAGGTCATGCGGAACGCCGGCGTCGGCGTCGTCAACGTGACGCCGTAGTCGCGCACCTCCGCACCTGCGGCGCCCGAACCGGCAACCGGAACCGCTGAACCGAGCCCGGCACGACACCGAGCGCGCCGGGCTGCGCCTCAGCGCCTCAAGATCGCCCGGCTGCACGCGAAGGCCGCCGACGCGGCGCCGCGAGTTCCATCACCGGTCCTTCGCGCAGATCATCCGCGGCACGGGCGACAATCTCCGGGCCTTCGGCCCGGGAGCGCGTCAACCACTCGACCTCTTGGACTCGGACGACGCCACCCCGTCACGACCAGGACGGACGCGGCTGCTGCGCCAGCCAGGTCGTCGGATGCTGCCGGATCTGGTCGATGGAGGTCAGCGCCGCGCCGATGACCGCGGCGTCGGGGCCGAGCATCGCGGGCCGGATCGCGATGGGCGCCCATGAGGCGGTCAGCACGCGCCTGTCGATCTCTGCCCTGACGTTGGCGATGATCCACGACGACAGCAGCGAGAAGCTGCCTCCCAGCAGAACCGTGTTGATGTCGAGGATGTTCAGCACGTTCGACAGCGCGATGCCCAGCGCCGTACCGGCCCGCTCGAGCGCCGCCAGAGTCTGAGGGTCGCCGGTCTCGGCCTGATTGATGATCACAGCCTCCGGCGTGACGCCTGTCGGCGGGCGCTCCTTGCCCAGGATGACCGGCAGGCCGGCGTAGGTCTGAAGGCATCCACGCGATCCGCACGGGCACGGCTCGCCCTCCGGATACACCGTGACGTGCCCGAGTTCGCCGCTCCAGCCGCGCGTGCCACGCATGAGCTGCCCGTCCAGGACGATCCCGGCGCCGATGTCGAGCCCGCCGGAGACGTAGACGAAGCTGGCGTCCGTGGTGCCGGAGGCGTACATCTCACCCAGGGCGGCCAGGTTGGCCTCGTTGTCGACGAAGGCCGGAATGCCGAGGCTGTCGCGCAGCGGGCCGGCGGCCTGGACGCCACGCCAGCCGAGCGCGGGCGCCGACTGCACGACGCCGTCGTGGACTGGTCCAGGGGCGGCGAGGGTGGCAGTGACGACGGTCAGCTCATCGGTCGCGACGGCTTCCATCGTGGTGCGAGCCATCGCCGCCAGGTCGGCCAGTACGGTCGGCGCGTCGCGGCTTGCCGCGCGGTGGAAGGACAGGTGGCGCACGGTGCCGCTGAGATCGACCACGCAGATGGCCAGTTCGTCGGCGCGGATGTCGAGGCCGAGGCCGACGGGGCCGGTTCTGGACAGGGTGAGCCCGACCCGGGGCCGCCCGGCGCGGCCGTTGTGGGCGACCGAGGACTCGATGATGAGGCGGCCGGACAGCAGTTCCTCGACGATGCGGGTGATCGTGGGCCGCGTCAGGCCGGTGACGGTGGCCAGCTCGGTGCGGGAGATGGGGCGGTTCGCCGCCGCGATGTGGCGGAAGACCAGCTCCAGGTTGATGCTGCGCAGGCTCTCCTGCCGGACGGCGCCGTTCGGCAGGGGGCTGGGCTGCAGGCGTCCCGTCATGCCGCCGTCCGGGCGAGCTTCGCGGCGAGCTCGGCATCGACGCGCCCGTCGACGACGACGGTGACCACCTGGCGGCCGACGGTCTGCAGGGGAGGCAGCGCGAGCGGCTCGTCCCAGGCCAGCGCGGAGCAGACGCCCAGGTAGTCGCGGGCGCGCACGAACCACCTGTCGCGCGCGGTGGCCGCGTCACCGGGGACGAAGATCAGACTCCACCGGCTCGTGGTGACCGCGACCCAGTCCGCTTCCCGCCCGTGGATCCGTTCCACCCCCTCGCCGAACGGCGAGAGGACGGTTGCCCCGGCCTCGGCCGGGCCTCGCCAGAAGTGCCCGCCATATCCGGCGCCGATCCGGCCTCTGGCCGCCGGACTGCATACGGTCAGCGGCCGGTCGGTGGCGTTGGTCAGCCGGCTGTCCACCCTCAGTGCCCAGGCGGTCAAGTCCAGCGCCCGGCAGGTGATCGTGCGCCTCTCTCGCAGCAGGACGTTTCCGTCCGCGCCGACCCAGTTCAGCAGGTGCGACAGGTGGGAGCCGGCTCGGCGGAGCCAGCGCCGGTGCACCTCCTGACCATGATTGTCCAGCCAGGCGGGGCCGTGCCCGGCGACGAAGGTGCGCCCACCCCAGAAGTTGGTCCCCTCGATGTCGGGAAAGGCGATGCTGATCCCGAACTGGTGGGAGTGGGAATCGGGCGCGGCGTCGGTGACCGTGTGGCCGCCGAGCGTGCGCACCGGGTGCAGGAACGGCCGGGGTGAGCTCGACAAGGGCAGCTCGCTGTGCCAGACGTAGCGGGCCACCTCCTGCCCTGACACGCTCAGCATGGCGGCGCCCTCCGGAGGAACTCGCATGGTCACCTCGCCGACTCTCCGTCTCAGCCGCTGCGATTCCCCAGCGTACGGCAGATCGATGAGGACACTCATCCCCCCAGATCGAGCTCCTCCAGGTGGACGGCACGGCCCGTGCGCAGGGACTCGTTTCCGGCGATCCCGGTGAGCACGCTCGCGGCGCCCGCCTCGAACCCCGCCGCCCGGCGTAACGGGTCGCCTGCGGGGCCGCGGAAGACGTCGTTCAGGAGCATCGCGTCGCCACCGCCATGGCCGCCTGCTCCTTCTGGTACGGGAACCAGACGTGCCGGTTCCCAGTGCCGCTGGAGGAGCAGGCGGCTGCCGCGCGTGCGTGGCTCTTCTTCCGGGCTACGGCCGGCGCTCCCGTCGTCTTCGGCGGTGGGGTCGAGGACGGCCGAGGCGGTGGCCGCGCCGATCCTGGCCCCCGCGCCCCCGGCCTCCACGTGAGGGCGCTCGACGACTTCCAGCTCGATACGCCCCGCCGTACCGTTGATCGCGACGCGGTATCCCTCCCACGGGCAGTGCGCGTGCAGCGAGTAGGACATCGACGCCCCGCGCCGGTAGCCCACCACGACGTTGAGGTTGTCCTCGATGGTGATGCCGTCGGAGAAGACGTCGCGGTCGCGGATGTAGCCGTCCAGGTGCTCGGCGTCGCGGTACAGCTCGCGCAGGCGATCGTCGGCGGCCAGGTCGATGCCGAAGGGATCCCCGTCCATTTGACCGTGCTCCGGCCGTGGCCCGAGCCCTCTCCGCCGGGCGTTCTCCGCGCCGTAGAAGCGCAGCCCGCCGCGGGCGAAGACGACCTCGGGCACGTCGTCGAGCCACCAGTTGACCAGGTCGAAGTGGTGGGTGGACTTGTGCACCAGCAGCCCGCCGGAGGCGGACTTGTCCCGGTGCCAGCGGCGGAAGTAGTCGGCGCCGTGCACCGTGTCCAGGCACCATTCGAAGCTCACCGAGGTGACCTCGCCGATCTGCGGGATCAGCTCCTTCACCAGGGAATTGCGCGGGGAGTAGCGGTAGTTGAAGGTGACCGTCAGCTCGGCCGTACTGGACTCCAGGGCCTCGCGGATCTCGCGGACCCCTGCCACGTCGATGGTCATGGGTTTCTCGACGATCACGTTCACGCCGTGCCGCAGCGCGCGGCTGACATAGCCGGCGTGGGTGTGGTCGGGGGAGGTGACCACGACGGCGTCCGCGAGCTTGAGAACCTGGTCGTACTGCTCGGGGCCGAAGTGGGGGAGCCGGACGAATCGGTCGTAGTAGGCCATGCGCACCTCGTTGGTGTCGCAGAAGGCGACCGGCCTTCCGGCGTCGGCGAAGGGGCCGAGCAGGGCGCTCAGGTACATCTGGGCGCGCGAGCCGGTGCCGACGAAGGCGTAGCGTCTCATTTCAGTCCTGTCGTGGCGATGCCCTTGACCAGGTACTTCTGGCCGGCGATGAAGAAGCCGATGACGGGCGCGAGCGAGACGAACGACATGGCGAACATCTGCCCCCACTGCGACTGGCCCTCCGAATCGATGAACTGTCGCAGCGCCAGCGGCACGGTGTAGAGCTCCTGCTCGGTCAGGTAGAGCAAGGGGCTGAAGAACTCGTTCCAGGACGAGATGAAGGTGAAGATCGCCGTGGTGGCGAAGGCCGGCTTGCACAGCGGCAGGATGACGCTCCAGAAGATGCGGAACGTGCCCGCGCCGTCGATGCGGGCGGCCTCGTCCAGTTCCTTGGGCAGCGACCGGATGAACTGGACCATCAGGAAGATGTAGAAGGCGCTGGTGGCCAGGAAGTTCGGCACGATCAGCGGGTAGAAGGTGTCCAGCCAGCCCATCCTGTTGAACAGGATGTACTGCGGGACCAGCAGCACGTGACCGGGGAGCATCATGGTGCCCAGCGTCAGCGCGAAGAACAGCTTGCGCCCGCGGAAGTTGAGCCGGGCGAAGGCGTAGGCGGCCAGCGAGCACGAGATCAGGTTGCCGATGATGGTCAGGACCGCGATCACCAGGGAGTTGACCAGGTAGAGATCGAACGGGTACGCCAGGGCCGTCCAGCCCTCGGTGTAGTTGGACAGGTCCCACTCCGAGGGCCACAGCGACAGGTCCTTGAAGATCAAATCGTTGGGCTTGAGCGAGCTGGCCACCAGCCACGCCAGCGGGTAGAGCATGACTCCACCTGCCAGGCAGAGCAGCAGGTGCTTGCCGAATCGCTTGCCGCGGCTGTTGCCGAGGCGCTCGACGTAGCTGTCGTCAGTTGTCATAGTGCACCCACTTCTTGGCCAGGAGGAAGTTGAGCGCGGTGAACGCGGCGATGATGATCAACAGCATCCAGGCCATGGCCGAGGCGTATCCCATGTGGAACTGCTCGAAGCCCTGCTTGTAGAGGTAGAGGTTGTAGAACAGGGTCGAGTTGGCCGCCCCGCCCTTGCCGCCGCTGAAGATGTAGCCCTGCGTGAAGGTCTGGAAGGACGAGATCAGCGACTGGATCAGGTTGAAGAAGATGATCGGGCTGAGCAGCGGCAGTGTGATCCTGCGGAACTGCATCCACTTGTTCGCCCCGTCGATCGCGGCTGCCTCGTAGTACATCGCCGGGATCTGCCGCAGTCCGGCCAGGAAGATCACCATGGGGGAGCCGAACGTCCAGATGTGCAGGATGATCAGCGTGGTGAGGGTGAAGTCCGGGTCGGAGGTCCAGGCGATCTTCTCGATGCCGAAGAAGCCGAGGAAGCTGTTGACGATGCCGTCCAGGCCGAAGATGTAGCGCCACAGCAGTACCAGTGCCACGCTGCCGCCCAGCAGCGAGGGCAGGTAGAAGACCGCCCGGTAGACCGGCAGGCCGCGCACGCCGCGGTTGAGCAGCATGGCGATCCCCAGGGCCATGGCCAGCGAGAGCGGGACCGACACGAACGTGTAGACCACCGTGACCTTGACCGACTGCCACCAGGTGGCGTCGGAGAACATCTTGGCGAAATTGTCCAGTCCGATCCAGCTCGGCGCGTTCAGCAGGTTGTAGTCGGTGAACGACAGGTACAGCGAGGCGAAGAACGGGATGACCGTGAAGGCCATCCCGAGGAGCCAGGGCAGGATGAACAGGTAACCCGACCGGTCCTGGCGCGGCTTGCCGGGCGCTGCCGTCACCGTGGACACGGCCCGGTCCTTGACGTGCGTCACCGTCACTGCGGCAGGGCCTTCGCCGCTTCGGCAATGATCTTCTTGGCGGCCTCGGCCGACGTCACGCGACCGTGCTCGACCTCAGGCGCGACCGCGGTCAGCGCGTCCTGGATGGCGCTGGCGCCCTTCGGGTACGGCGGGACCACCAGCAGCTCCTCCTTCTGCAGACCGATCAGGTAGTCGGTGGCCACCTGGTCTTCCCTGTCCAGCGAAGGCTTGATCGCGTCGGCGACGGCGCTGCTGGCCGGGACGCCGCGGGTGGTCTTCATCGCCTTGCCGCCCTCGACGTCGTTGATGAGGAAGTCGAGCAGTTCGAGCGCCTCCTGGGGGTGCTTGGAGGCGGCGGCGATCGACCACAGGGCCGGGGTGCCGATGTTCATGCCGCGGCGCTTGCCGCCGACCTCGCCGGGAATGCGTAGCAGCTGCAGGTTGCCGCCGGAGACCTGGTTGTAGCGCAGGAAGTTGTTGGTCGGGATGATCTGCGAGGCGACCGAGCCCTTGGCGATGTAGGACTGCTCGGGGGAGGAGCCGACGGTCTCCACGAAGCCGGCGGGCGGGAAGCCGCCTTCTTTGCGCATGTCCTCGAACATCTGGAACCACCTGGTCAGCGTGGCCTCGCTGGCGCCGAACCTGCCGTCGGCGGTGAAGAAGTCCTCGCCCTGCTGGGCGACATAGACGATGACGTTGGCCATGGTGGCGGGGTCGACGAGGGTGCCGTAGACCTTCTTGCCGCTCTTGCCGGAGATCTCCTTGGCGAACGTGGCCAGGTCCTCCCACGTCCAGGTGTTGCCGTCGGGGATGTCCACGCCGTACTGGTCGGTGATCGCCTTGTTGACGACGAAGCCGATGGTGTTCAGGCCCGAGGGGATGCCGTAGGTGGCGTCGCCGACCTTGGTGAGGTCCTTGGCCGCCTGGCTGAGGTTGGCCGTGTTCACGACGCCGGCGTGGTCGTTGAGGTTGAGCAGTGCCTTGCGGTCGGCGTACTCCCGCAGAGAGTCCATCCGCATCATCATCAGGTCGGGCGGGTTGCCCCCGGCGAAACGTGTGGCCAGCTTGTCCTTGTAGGGGCCGCTGTCCTGGTACTCGGTCTTGATCTTGATGGTCGGGTTCTGCTTCATGAACAGGTCGAGCGCGGCCTGGGTCTTGGTGGCGCGGTCAGCGTCGCCCCACCAGGCCATGTTCAGCTCGATCCCGCCGCCGGAGGACTCGCCGCCCCCGCCGAAACCCCGGCCGCAGGCGGCGAGGGCCAGGCCGAGGCCGGAGAGCCCGGCCATCTTCATCAGATCGCGACGGCTGGGCGCGATGTGGGCTCTATCCATCATCGGGGCGCGGTCCCTTCGTGAAATGTGTCGCTATGTCTCCCCCGAGTTGACGGTCACGTTACGGCCGCAGGCGGGTTACGTCAATCCATGAAACAAATAAAGCCCAAAGTCTTCGACCTCCCATATGAGCCCCCTCTCGCAGCGGGGTCCCCGACGGGGGCAAGCGCTTACCGCACCCAGCGCGGAGGTCTCTCGAACCGGGCGATGACGGCGATTGCCGTACGCTCGACAAGCACATCGACCTTGGGGAGAGAACCTCGGCTTCATCGAGGCAAGGAGAGGCGGCGATGCGATCATGCATGCTTCCGGCGTTCACCCGGTGCCGGCCGGCCGGTCACGAGGTGTCGCCGTGCTGCGCCTGCGCGGACACGACGTCGCACAGTACGTATGGGAGCCCGACCTGCCCCTGTCCTCCTCGCCACGGCCCTACCTGCACCCCGTACGCACGCTGGCCGGCATCACCGTCACCGACGCCGCGCCCGACTCCCACCCCCACCAGTTCGGGATCAGCGTCGCCTTCCCCGAGCTCGACGGGCGCAACTTCTGGGGCGGCCGCACCTTCGTCGCCGGCCACGGCCCGGCCTGGCTGGACAACCACGGCACACAACGCCACCAACGGTGGACACGCCGCACCAACACCGAACTCGCGCACACCCTGCAGTGGATCGGCGCCCACGAGGCGACCTTGCTGGCGGAGCAACGCTCGATCACCTGCCGGTGGATGAGCGAGAGCGCCTGGTCGCTCGGCGTCCGGACCCGGCTCACCAACGTCGCCGAGCGCCCGCTGACCTTTCGCAGCCCGGCCGCGCTGGGCCGGGTCGGCGCCGGCAACGGCGGCATCTTCTGGCGTGGCCCGGCCGTCGCCGACATCGCCCGGGTCCTCAGCCCGGCCGGTGACGGCCTGCACCAGGTCCACGGCCACACCGCCGACTGGATCGCCATCGCCGGCGCCGACCGCGCCGGGCTTGCCTGGACGATGGTCTTCACCGCCGCCGACGAGATCACCGCGGGCAGCCGGTGGTTCGTCCGCGCACGTGACTACCTCGGCGTCTGCTCGTCGTTGAGCTGGGACAAGCCGTTCGTGCTGGCTCCGGGAGAGAGCGTCGACCGGCATGTCGTCGCCGTGGTGGCCGACGGCGCCCTGTCTCCCGCGACCGCCGCCGAGCTCGCCGCCACCGCCCGGCAGGCGACATGACCGGGAACATCCGGCCGAGCCGGCCCCGGCAACCGGAAAGACCCGTCCGGCAGGAGAACCTGCGCACCCTCAACCTCGAACTGGTCTTCCGGCACATCCTCGCCGCCGGGCAGCCCATCTCCCGCACCGAGCTGGCCACGAGCACCGGCCTGACCCGCCCCACCATCACCCGCATCGCCGAGGAACTCCTGGCCGGACAGCTCATCGCCGAGACGAGCCTGACCCACAACGGCCGCGCCGGCCGCCCCCGCGTCGGCCTGACCCTGTCCGGCAGGGGGCCCGCCGGGCTGGGCCTCGACATCCGCGCCGACGCCCTGGCCGCCTGCGTCGTCGACCTCACCGGCACCGTCCGCCACCTGGCCTTCACCCCGTCGACCTTCGCCGGCCGAAGCGCCCCCGACGTGCTGACCCGCCTGGCCCACATGGCACGTGCCGCGCTCGACGCCATGGCCGCGGAAGACCTCACCGTCGTCACCGCCACCCTGGCCGTCCCCGGCCCCGTCCACGACGGCATCGCGCGGTCCGCGCCCGAGCTCGGCTGGCGCAACGTCGACGCCGGGGCCCTGCTGCGCGGCGCCATCGCCCCGCTCGACCTGCCGCTGACCGTCGACAACCAGGCGAATCTCGCCGCGCTCGGCGAGCTCTACGCCAGCGACAACACCCTCGACAGCTTCGTCTACGTCTCCGGCGGGCTCGGTATCGGCGCCGGCATCGTCGTGGACGGGCAGCTCATGCGCGGCGCCCGCGGCTGGAGCGGTGAGCTCGGACACGTCACCGTCCACCCCGACGGCAAGCCCTGCCCGTGCGGCTCGCGCGGCTGCCTGCAGACCTACGCCAGCCTCCAGGCCATCCTCAGCGACGCCCCCGTACCCGGCGGCGCCACCCCCGAGGTCACGGTCACCGAACACGCCGAGGCCGGCAGCCCCGCCACGCTGGCCGCGCTCGACACCGCCGGCACCACACTGGGCATCGCCCTGGCCGACATGCTCAACATCCTCGACATCGACACCATCCTGCTCGGCGGCAGTTTCTCCCTCCTGGCGTCCTGGCTCACCACGAACATCAGGGCGGAGATCGCCCAGCGTGTCCTCAGCACCGCGTGGGCGCCCATCACGATCCGGCCCGCCCTCCTGGGGCCCGACGCCGCCGTCATCGGCGCCGCCCTGACCTCCATCGACCAGATCAGGCAGCACCCGACCGCCTGGCTGACACGCCCGCCATCCCGGTCCCCGGCATCGCCTGCGTGAGGGCATCCGGCGGTGAAGCGGACCCGGGATCATCCCGCGCCGAGATCAGGGCATGGCCGCCGACCGCAACCTGCTCGCCCCCGCACGCACGCCGTCGCGATCGTGGACGGCGATCTCGCCGCCCGCCGGGTCGTGGCCGCCTGCCGCACCGGCGGCCTCGTCTCCTGCCCCGCTGCCCCGTACACGTGCAGCCGCTTTACGTGACAGCCGTCGTGTGTAACCATGGTTTCAGTAACTATGGTTGCATGATGGAGGCTTAGTGACGGGGATGGCGGGGCAGTGGGTGCTGCTGGCGTACCGGATCCCGCGCCAGCCCTCGACGCTGCGGATCACGATCTGGCGCAAGCTCGACCGGCTCGGCGTGGCGCGGCTCGGGGACGGGCTGGTGGCGCTGCCCGCCGACGCCCGCACCCGTGAGCAGCTGGACTGGATCGCCGAGGAGATCGGCGAGATGGCGGGCACCGCCACCGTGTGGCTGGCCGTCGCGGGCAACACGGCGCAGGAGAAGGCCATCGCCGCCGAGATGCGCGAGGCACGGGCGGCCGAGTACCGGGCAGTGATCGAGCAGGCGGGCGCAGCGGAGCGGGCCAGACCGGGGGAGCGGAGCCGTACGGTCAAGCGGCTGCAGGCCGAGCTGCGCCGGATCGGGCGGCGCGACTACTTCCCGCCCGCGGAGAAGGAGACGGCGCAGCGGGCGGTGCGCGCGCTGGCGGAGACAGCCGTCGTGGAGGGTGGCCGATGAAGTGGGCGACGCGGGCGGGCGTGCACATCGACCGGGCGGCGTGCGCCTGGCTGATCCGGCGGCACGTCGATCCGGAGCCGGAGTTCGTGTTCGTCGGCGATCCGGCGCTGGTGCCGGCGGACGCGACGCCGTTCGACATGCGTGGGGCCGAGCTGTCGCATCACGGCGGTGACTGCAGTTTCGAGACGATCCTGCGCCGCTACGAGCTCGACGATCCGGTGTTGTGGAAGCTGGCCGAGATCGTGCACGAGGCCGACATCGACGACGAGCGGTTCGACGCGCCGGAGGCGCGCGGCGTGGACGTGATCCTGCGCGGGCTGTCCATGATCTGCGACGACGAGCGGGTGCTGGAGATCACCGGGCCGCTCTTCGACGGGCTGTACGAGTTCCACCGGCGCGCCCTGCTGCTCGGGCGGGAACCGGCATGAGCCCGAAAACTCGGGTGGCCGGCCTGCTGCGCACGATGGCGCTCACCCACCTCCCGGCCGGCCGGATTCCTGCCCGCCCCGTTGAAAGGCCGTCATGACCATCGAAGCTCCCCGTGATGTGATCCCGTTCCGGCAGGCCGTGCGGGCCTGGTTCCTGATCTCGTTGCAGACCTTCGGCGGCCCCGCCGGGCAGATCGCCGTCATGCAGCGCACCCTGGTGGAGGAGAAACGCTGGATCGGCCAGCAACGCTTCAACCACGCCCTGAACTACTGCATGCTGCTGCCAGGCCCGGAGGCTCAGCAGCTGGCCATCTACGTCGGCTGGCTGCTGAACGGCACCCGGGGCGGCCTGGTCGCCGGGACGCTGTTCGTGCTGCCGGGCATGCTCGCGCTGCTGGTGCTTTCGGCGGTGTACGTGCTGTGGCAGGACACCGGCGTGGTGACCGCGTTGTTCGCCGGGATCGCCCCGGCAGTGCTCGCGATCGTCGCCCAGGCCGTCATCCGGGTCGCCAAACGGTCGCTGACCCATCCGCTGTTCGTCGCCGTCGCGGTGGCCGCTTTCGGCGCGCTCGCCCTGTTCGGGGTGCCGTTCCCGATCGTGATCGCCGTCGCCGCCCTGATCGGCTGGGCGGTGCACAGGCTGGCCCCGCACGTGCTGGCCAAGGGCAACGGGCACGGCGGCGACGGCGGCCCGGCGCCGCTGATCCCCGACGACGCCCTGCACCACGCCCAGCCGAGCCTGCGCTCGGCGGGCACGATCCTGGCCGTGGGGCTGGTCGTGTGGTGGCTGCCGGTGGCCGCGGTCGCGCTGTTGCTCGGCACCGACAGCGTCTTCACCACCCAAGGGCTGTTCTTCTCCGGCACGGCGCTGGTCACCTTCGGCGGCGCGTACGCGGTGCTGGCCTTCGTCGCCCAGCGGGCCGTGGAGGTCTACGGCTGGCTGAGCCCGGGGGAGATGGTGCGCGGCCTGGCCCTGGCCGAGACCACGCCCGGCCCGCTCATCATGGTGGTGCAGTTCGTCGCCTTCCTCGGCGCCTACCGCGACCCCGGCGCCCTGACGCCATGGGCGGGCGCCCTGCTGGGGGCGCTGCTGACGACCTGGGTGACGTTCGTGCCGTGCTTCCTGTTCATCTTCCTCGGCGCCCCCTACGTCGAGAAGCTGCGCCACAACGCCGCCATCAGCGCGGCACTGACCGGCATCACCGCCTCCGTGGTGGGCGTCATCGCGAACCTGGCGCTCTACTTCGCCGAGCACACCCTGTTCGGGCGCACCTTCACCTGGGCATGGGGCCCGTTCACCATCCCGCTCCCCGACCCGGGCACGCTCAGCCCCGTCGCCGCGACGATCACCGCGGCGGCGCTCGTCATGACGTTCATCCTCAAGTGGCCGATGCTGCGCATCCTCGGCATCTGCGCCCTGCTCGGCATCGGGACGCTCCTGCTGCCGTGAAGATGCCCCGCCCGGACAGCGCGCTCTCTCCCGCCGGCCCTCGCCGCTCTGGCGGCGTCACAGGGGGAGCAGGAACAGGCTGAGCGGGGTGCTCGCCACTGTCACCGCGATGACCAGGAGCAGGGCCCGGACCTGCCAGGAGACGCGCGCGGGGGTGGCGAGCCGGCCGATGCGCGCGTCGAGGTCGTGGCCGGTGCCGCCGAGGGTGCCGGGCGGCGGGACGAGGCGCTCGCACGTACGGAAGCGGCGCAGCGCCGCGGCCAGGTGGCCGTTCTGCCGGGCGGCGTGGTCGTCGGCGCGCATCTCGACCAGCAGCGCGACCGCGTCCAGCACGGACCTGAGATGGCGGCTGGCGGGAAAGGCGCGGTGCAGGGCGGCGAACGGCAGGATCACCAGGTCGTGGCGTTCGCGGGCGTGCGCCCGCTCATGCGCGAGCACCGCCCGCAGTTCCTGCTCGGTGAGCAGGTCGAGGCTGCCGGTGCTGACGACGATCGCGGACCTGCGTCCCGGCACGCAGTACGCGGCCACCGCCGGATGGTCCACCACCAGCGCCTCGGCGAGCTCGGGATGTGGCCGGGCGATCAGGCCGAGCAGCGACCGCTGCCGGCGCCGCAGCGCGGCCACGGACCTGACGCTGCGGGCGAAGGCGGCCACCACCCAGCCGGTCACCGCGATGCCGCCGGCGGTGAGCAGGAGATGGAGGGGCGTGAGCGCGGCGGGCAGGGAGCCGCCGGTCAGGTCGCGGGTGAAGGCCACGAGAGCGGGGACGACGCCCAGCCGGTAGGGGGCCAGGCCGAGCGCGATCGCCGCGCCGATCACGGACAGCACGAGGGTCAGGCCGGTGGCCTGCCAGATCAGCAGCGAGGTACGCGGCGCCCGCCAGGGCAGCCGGGAGCGCAGCATGGCCGCCATGGCCGACAGGGCCGCCAGCAGGGTGAGGACGTGGTGGACGGCGTAGGTCACGACAGCTCCCGCGGCAGGGCCTGGCGCAGCGCCTCGGCCTCCTCCGGGCTGACCGAGCGGGCGAAGTGGCCCAGCGCGGCGAGCCGGTCGCCGGTCTCGCCGAGCGCCGAGAGCATCAGCTCGGCCACGTACGCCTCCCGCCCGGCCGCCGGGCGGTAACGCCAGGTACGGCCGTCGGCGTCGCGTTCGCGGCGGATGAAGTCCTTGCGGACGAGCCGGTTCATCACGGTCATCACCGTGGTGTAGGCGTTGTTGCGGTCGCTGAGCCGGTTGACGACCTCGCGCACGGTCAGCCACTCGCCGGTGCTCCACAGCACCTCCATGATCGACCGTTCCAGCTCGCCGAGGCTGTTCACGCCCTCTCCTCACCTCCCGCGTGCTCCAGGGTGGGCACGGCCAGCACGGCCACGGCCGCCAGCGCCGCCACCGCCGCTCCCGCCAGGTACGGTAGCGCCGCCCCGGCGTCGAACAGTAACCCGGCCGCCGCCGGCCCGGCGATCCGTGCCGCCGCGCCCGCCGACTGCCCGGTCCCCAGCCGCGCGCCGCGCTGCTCCGGCGGCCCCGCCGCGGCCAGCAGGCTGGAGACGGTCGGCGTGAGCAGGCCGTGCCCGGCGGCCAGCAGGCAGACGGCGGCCAGGCACTGCCACCACGTCACCGACACCGCCACGGCCGCCATGCACGCGGCCATCGTCACCGCCCCGGCCGCCGCGACCCGCGCGTCGCCCCACCGGCGTGCCAGCCATCCGACCAGTCCTGCCTGAACGAGGGCCATGGCCAGCCCCGCCGCCGCCAGCGCCAGGCCGATCGCGGTGGCGTCCCAGCCGTACCGGTCGCGGCCGAGGAAGGCCAGCGTGGTCTCCATCCCCACGAAGGCGGCCATGGCCAGGAACCCGCTTCCGGCCAGCAGCGCCACGGGCCTGCCCGTGACCCCGGCCGCCGAGCCGCGCCGCTCTGCCGCAGCCTCGTGCGGCTCGGCGGCCGGGCGGCGGTCAGGCTCGGGAAGCCAGACGAGGGCGGCCACCAGATTGGCCGCCGCCAGCCCGGCCGCCGCGTACGCGCACGCGGCGAACCCGAGCGGCGCCAGCACGCCTCCCAGCGCGGGCCCGATCACGAACGCCAGCCCGATGGCGGCCCCCAGCTGCGCCATCGCCCCGGTACGCCGCCCGGCCGGCACCGCGTCGGCCAGGTACGCCTGCGCCACCGAGATGCTCCCGCCGCACGCCCCCGCCAGCAGCCGGCAGGCCAGCAGCCCGGCCAGCGACGTGGACAGGCCGGTGAACGTCATGGAGACCGCCGACCCGGCGAGGGCCAGCAGCACGAGCGGCCGCCGCCCGTACCGGTCGGACAGCCGGCCCAGCACGGGCGCGGCGACGAGCTGGGCCACCGAGTAGGCGCTCATCAACGCCCCGAACCACACCCCGGTGGCCCCGAGCCCGGAGGCGTAGAACGGCAGCGCGGGCAGGATCAGCGTGAAGCCGAGCAGGTCGACGAAGACCGTGGCCGAGATGACCAGCTGAGCCGAGCGCCGCATCACGTCTCCTTCACAGGACAGCCCCCGGACGGGCCATCTCTACTACGGCGTGTAATGCTACAGCGTGTAGTAGACGCCCTTGCGTGGAGGGCAGGACTGTCATCGACGAGCGGGCAGGCCGGCGTTCTACGGGTCGGCGCCCCCTTCTCCCACCCGCGCATCTCCGCCGGGGGACATGGTGGAGGCCGTCGGGGACGACGCGATGTACAGGCGTGTCAGAACGCCGAGACCGCCTGGACGAGTGGCGCTCAGAAGGTGCGTTCGGCCACCTTCACGCGTTGGGCCGTCTGCAACACCGCGCGCAGCTTGCCGGCCGGGAGTGGTGCGGCGGGAGACCGGAGCATGTGCTCGGCAGGCACGTCGGGGTCGGCGAGGTAGATCCGGGTGTAAGCGCCGGACTCGGGCTCGAAGCGCCAGCTTTCGTCCAGAGTTCCGGCATCGACGGTGTCGAAGCCGAGCCGGTCGATCAGCTCCGCTGCCCGAGCTTTCGCGCCGGAGTCGTTGCCGGCGACAGGCAGGGCGGTGCGGTCCGGGGCCCCGGCAGGCCGGGCGAGTTGCGGGATGTGGTGGGCCAGGATGTTGTTGAAGGCCTTGACCAGCAGGGCGCCGGGCAGCAGCTGCTGGGCCAGCTCGGTCGTGGTCACTTCCTCGGAGTCGAGTTCGGCGATCCGGCCGTCGCGGTGGGGGTAGTAGTTGCCGGTGTCCAGCACGATCCGGTCCCGCAGCAGGTCGGCGGGCAGGGAGCGGTACGCGGCGAGCGGGATGCTGAGCAGGGTCTCCTCCCCGGCGCGGGCGGCCTGCTCGACGGTGCCCGCCGTGGCTCGCGGCCCCAGCTCCTCGACCAGGCCCGTCAGGCTCTGCGGGCCGCGCGAGTTGGCGATCACCACGTCGATGTCCGCTGCCACCGCCAGCCGCGCGACCGCGGCCCCGATGTTCCCGCTTCCGATGATTCCCAGAGTAGGCATCGCTGCTCCTCGCTCGTGTGTGCGCCCAGGACCAAGCGGTCCGGGCGGGTTCTGTGGTGGCTGGCTCGCGGCCGTGCGGATCAGGCGGCGCGGACGGATCGTTTCTCTTGCGGCTCTGCGGGCCGGGGCGACCTCGAGGATCACCCAGTCCTGCGATCACGACGGGGCCCGGGTTCGCAGGAACAAGGCTCGACGCTGCGAGGAAGCGGGGCGACCGGTGGCCTACGCCGCGTCGTCCCGCTCGCGGTATCCGCTCTCGACGAGAGCACGAAGGCGGTCGAGGGACACGTCGTCGGTGGCGCCGGTGCCTTTGACCCAGGCGACCGAGACGGCCGCGAGGAACAGGTCGTAGCCCTGTACCGACGGGCGCACGTGTCCCGCGAGCTGCGCGGCGCGCACGTACTCGTCGGTGGTGGCGATGAGGGCGGCGCAGGGAACCGTGAGCGGATTGCCGGGATCCTGCGCCCTGGCTGCGGCCATGAGCGGCTCCGGTAGCCCGCTGAAGGCGCTGAAGTACTCCTCCATCGCCCTCAGCCACTGCCGGAGCGCCTCGGAGGCGTCTTCGAGCTGCGCGATGTCCGCCCGGCGGGCCGCCAGCTGCTTGGTGCGCGTCTGCAGCACGGCAGCCAGCAGCGCCTCCCGGGTGGGGAAGTGCCGGTATAACGTGCCCGGCCCCACGCCCGCCTCCTTGGCCACCGCCTCCAGGGACGTGCCGATCCCGTACTTCAGAAAATGGCGCTGAGCCGCTTCCAGAAGGGCGGCACGGTTGCGCAACACGTCCGCGCGGGGCTTGCGCCCCTGCTGCCTGCTGTCGCTCATGTGCCCCTCGCCTGCGATTTCGGCGACGCCATCGAAACGGAGGCTGTCTCCGTACTCGTGTCGCAGTCTAAAACGGAGGCAGCATCCGGTCAATTCGCTGCCTGCGGGGCTCCAGAGGGCATCAGCGAGCGGGGGCGCCGACGGACGTCCAGGCCGTCCACAGGCGCGGGCCGGTACGGAGGTTGAGGCGGCGCAGGAACGACAGGACGCCCGCCGCTCCGGTGCCCCAGGTGTACCCGGCCTTGTCCAGATCGTTCCCCGGAAAGGCGGGAGCCTCGAACGCGCCGCCCGCCCGCAGCAGCATGAGCTCGGCGATCTCCTCCGCGCCACGCCAATAGGCGGACTCGCCGGTCACCATGGCCAGGTCCACCAGGGCCTCACCGATCCCCGCCAATCCGCAGCACTGCGAGACGACCCAGGCCCCCGGTGCGATGGCCAGGCAGCTTCGCGCGCCCCGCTCGGCCAGGTCCAGGTAGCGCTCGTCGCCGCAGACCTGGGCGGCGTGGGCCAGGGTCGTGACGATGCCGGCCATGCCCTGGCACCAGGAGGCCCCCATCGGGCGTGCGTCGGGGCCGGCCAGCTCGTCCAGGAGCGCCTCCGCCGTCACGGCCAGAGCGGCGATCTCGCGGGCGGCGGCCGCGCCGGCCGGGCCGTCGCCGGTGACCTCGTGGTAGGAGAGCAGGAAGTCGGCACAGCCGGCCGCGCCGTGCGCGTAGGCGGCGTCCACCGCCACACCGGTTCCCGGCTGCGCCGGGGCGACCGCGTCCTCGGACGCGGTGACCTCGCCGGCGATCAGCCTCCTGGCGCACTCGGCGGCCACGGCGAGATGGCGCGGATCGGGGTCGAGCGCCGCGAGCGCCAGATGCCCGCTGCCGATGCCGGCGACGCCGTGCGCCTGGTCGGCCCGCTGGTCACCCGCCAGGTCGAACGGGAGCGGTCCGGGCAGCTCGGGCACGGCCGCGAGCCGGGCGGTGGCCAGGAACACCTCCGTCCCGGTGCGCCCGAAGTAGAGGCCGGGCGGCAGGACGGCGGCCGGCATGACGCGTGCCGTCCAGCGGGCCAGGTCGGCGGCGACGTCCTTGCTCTCGGTGTGGTGCAGCAGCTCCATCCCGAGGCCCGCCGAGCCGGCGTAGACGTTGGTGACCGGCGGGGTGCCGCGCCGGGCGTCGTCCGGGCCTTCCATGAGGCTCTCGGCGAAGCGGGAACACTCCCGTACGGTGTGCTCCAGCACCCGCGACAGCAGCTCACCGGTGTAACGGACGGACCTCGCCGCCGGCCCGGGACGCCTGGTGAGCTGCCCGGTGAGCCGCCCGGCGCGCAGGTCGGCGGCCGCGGCGGCGCGCGTGTCCGCATCCGGGCTCATCAGCCGCGGCACCAGCCCGACGACTCCCGTCGTGACGCCGGGGAAGATGCGTTCCAGGCACAGGAGCGTGCGCTCGGCGTTGGCGGCGGGATCGGGGTCGATCATGAGCGGGTTCATGCCGGTGCAGGCGAAGAAGAGCGTGGCGCCCAGCGAGAAGTAGTCGTCGGCGGGTTCGGAGTCGCGGCCGGTGTGCTGGTCGGGCACGCTGTAGCCGCGGGTCCAGCCGGGCAGTTGCAGGCCGTCGTACCTGCTGTTGCCGAAGTCGATCAGGGTGCAGCCGCCGTCGTCGCCGAGGACGACGTTCTTGGGCGACAGGTCGCGGACCACGACGCCGCGCGCGTGCACGGCGTCGAGCACGGCCAGCAGCCGCGCGGCGAGCGCGCCGAGATCGCGTGTGGCGCTCCCGTCGGCGAACAGGCCGTTCTCGCCGACGTAGCGGTTGAGGTCGAGGCTGCCCGCGTCGGTCATGGCCAGGAACTCGTCCTCGCCGTGCCGGAAGTGGTCGAGCGGTGCCGGCACGCCTTCCAGCCCGCGCAGCGCGCCGAGCACGCGCAGCTCGTTGCGCAGGTACATGCGCAGGTCCCAGCCTTCGGTGTTCTCACCGACGTACGCACGCGCCTCCTTGACGATGACGGGGCGGCCGTCCGGGGCGGTGGCGCGGTAGACGTTGCCGCGCGGGCCGCGCACGACTCCCGAGGTGATCCGGTAGCGGTTGCCGATCAGGCGAGCGGGCTCCGCGGGCCGGTCGCGGGAGGGCTCTCCGGGCTGGCCGCGGGAGGGAGCGCGGAACGGGTCGGTGGCCCAGGGCGGGCAGGAGAACTCCGGGCCGGCGGCGCCGGGCACCCGTTCGCCGTCCGGGCCGACCACGACGAGCTCGAAGTCGCCGTTCTCGTCGACGCGGTACTGGGGAGCGAAGGGCGCGTACCTGTAGTAGACGGGGGCGTCGGCGCGTACGCGCCGGTCGCTGACGATGCGCGGGGCGGCCAGCCCGGTCAGTGCGTCGGCGAGGGCGTGCCCGAGCGCGACCACCCGGTCCTGGGCAGGGTAGGCGGTGATGGCCTTGCCGACCGCACCCGCGTCGAGGTCACCGGAGTTGAGCTCCCTGAGCGTGTCCGGAGACCGGGCGACCTTGAAATCGCAGCCGTGGGCCAGCAGCACCGGCAGCGCGCGTGCGAGGGTCTCCCCGAGCGTGCCCGGACGCGCCGACACGTGGATCTTCCACCCCTGTGCCGGCATGCCGCCTGCGGGATCGTGCACGCTGATCCAGGTCTCGTCCTGGTGAACGTCGCGGCCGTGCGCGGCGGCGAACTCGGCCAGGACGTCCGGCACATTGACAACGGCGGACGCGCTCATATCTCTCACCCCGGTAACCGGCTCGAACTGAGGTCGACCCAAAGAAATTCGGCCTTTTCCGGCCACGGTGAACGTGCGGTTCCGCATTACCGCGGATCCGCACGCCGGTTACCGAGGGGTCACACGATGGAAGGGCAGCAGGGGAAGCTGCTGCACACCGTGCGCTTGCAGGTGTTGACGCAGGCCTGAGGGCCGTGCAGGAGCTTGGCCAGCTCACCGTCGAAGTCGACGTCGAGGTCCTCGAACTCCAGCACACCGGCGTCGCGGGGCTCCAGAGCCAGTACCGACATGAAGTCTCCTTCCCTGACCGCTGTGAGCGGTCGTAGCAGGTACGGGCATGGCACGTGCACACGATGGGTGCCGTGACCGCTGCCCTGACCATGACTCACTATGAGAGTCACGGCCAAACGGAGGCATTATGAGCATGTCTGCTCTGATATGTCCATAAGCATGCAGCAATGCGTTGTAACAGTGCGAATTGTGTTTGCGGCGCACCTTTACAGGCCCGCAAGGCTGACCTAGATTGACGGGATGATCTGCCCTATTTCGTATGCGGTATGAGGTTTTGGGGAAAAACGCGGCGTAAAGCCTCCGGCCCGCCGATGGGGGACCGGTTGGGGCTGGCGGCGGCGTACTGGGAGAGCCGCGACGAGGAGCTGCTGACCGCGAGCCTCGGCAAGATCGCTCGCCGCCTGCCGTTCCTGGTCGGCTCCGCCCTGCGGCTGGCATGGCAGGCCGCCCCCTTCGACACGGTGGTCGCCCTGGCGGGCAACGTCCTGGCCGGTGTGTTCACCGTCTACGGGCTGGTGGCGACCTCGGACGTGCTCGCCTCGCTGTTCACCGGCGGCCCCACTCCCGAGCGGGTGCGGGCCGCGCTGCCCGCCCTGGTCCTCGTGGCCGTCGCGACGGGGCTGCGGGGTGCGCTGCTCGCCGCCGCCGGCTGGGCGCAGGCCCGGCTCAAGCCGCAGGTCGAACGGCTCGCGGAGACCCGGCTGTTCGAGCTGACGACCCGGGTGGAACTGGCCGCGTTCGACGACGACGACTTCCACAACGCGATGCGCCGCGCCCGCGACAGCGGGGTGCCCGACACCGCGACGGTCGTGGAGACCACCGTGTCCGCGCTGACCGGAACGGTCGGCGTGGTGGCGGCGACGGCCGCGCTGGGGTTCCTGCACCCGGCGCTCATGCCGCTGCTGCTGGTCACCGCCGTGCCCGCGGGCTGGGCCGCGATTCGCACCGCCCGGCTCGGCTACCAGGCCTTCTACCGGCTGTCGGTCGCGCGGCGGCGCAAGTTCATGCTCTCCGACCTGATGGCCGAGCGGCAGCCCGCCGCCGAGGTGCGCACGTTCGCGCTGCGCGACTTCCTCCTCGGCGAGTACGCCAAGGTGGCGGACCTGGAACAGGGCGTCCAGCTCGACGTCGCACGCCGCCGCACCATGGTGAAGGCCGGCGGCGATCTGCTGACCGGCGCGGCCACCCTCGCTGTCTACGGCGCGCTGGCCTGGCTGCTGGCCGCCGGCGTCATCCCGCTCGCCGTCGCGGGCACGGCCGTGCTCGCCCTCAGAACGGGCCAGTCCTCGCTGGCCGGGCTGGTCCAGACGCTGAACCGCCTGTACGAGGCGGGCCTGTACTTCGGCGACTACCTGACCTTCCGCGAGGAGGCCGAGACCCGCACGGTGCCCGCGCCCGCCCTGACCCCATCGGGACTCACCCGCCTGGCCGCCGACGGGGTGACCTTCGCCTACCCCGGGGCCGACCGGCCCGCGCTGCGCGAGGTGAGCGTGACCGTCGCGCGCGGCGAGGTCATCGCGCTGGTCGGCGAGAACGGTTCGGGCAAGACCACGCTGGCCAAGCTGCTGGCGGGGCTGTACCGGCCGCAGTCCGGCACGATCCGCTGGGACGGCCGCGACCTGGCCGGCCTGGATCTGCGCCGGATGGTCTCGGTGATCGCCCAGGACCACACCCGCTGGCCGCTGACCGTCCGCGAGAACATCCTCATGGGCCGCCCCCTGGAGGAGGAGCGGCTGGCCGCGGCCACCGCCGCGGCGGGGGCGGACGAGGTGGTGTCGACGCTCTCGCTCGGCTACGACGCGCTGCTCGACCGCCGGTTCCGCGGCGGCCACGACCTCTCGGGCGGCCAGTGGCAGCGCATCGCGGTGGCGCGGGGCTTCTACCACGACGCCGAGCTGGTGATCTTCGATGAGCCGACCTCGGCCATGGACGCCCGCGCCGAGCACGCCCTGTTCGAGCGCATCCGGCTGCACGCCGACGGCCGGGCCGTCGTCCTGATCACGCACCGGCTGGCCAGCGTCCGCTACGCCGACCGGATCTACGTCCTGGACCGGGGACGGGTGGCCGAGCAGGGCACACACGCCGAGCTGATGGCGCTCGGCGGGCTCTACGCCGACCTGTACGGCCTGCAGTCCGCCGCCTACCAGCACGACGGGAAGGCGGCGCGGCCCCGGGAGGCGGTGCGGTGACCCACGATGGTGTGGCGACGCTGGGCGGTGCAGCGGTCGGGGACGGTGTGGCGGCGCAGGTCAGCGGTGCGGTGGTGCCGGACGGCGTGGCAGCAGTGCTCGGAGCCGCGTACCAGGACGCCCTGTCGCCGGGATCGGCCGTCTGCGCCGCCGCGTCCCTGGGCCTTGTCGTGGTGCTGCTGGCCGCCGCGCTGAGCAAGGCCCGGGACGTGCGCGCCTTCGCCCGCGACATCGCCGGCTACCGCCTGCTGTCCGGCCGGCTCGCCACGGCCGCCGCGCCCGGCGTGATCGCGGCGGAGGTGGTCACGGCTGCGTTGCTGGGCTTCCCCGGAACCCGGCGCTGGGGCGGGGTGCTGGCCGCGCTGCTGTTCACCACGTTCCTGACCGCGATCGGCTCGGCGCTCGGACGCCGCCTCGACGTCGCGTGCGGCTGTTTCGGCGGCGCGGCAGACCGGGTGAGCGTGCGCACGCTGGTGCGCACGGGGTTGCTGCTGGTCCTCGCCCTGATGGCGGTGCTCGCGGGGGACGCGCCGTTCGAGCCCGTGCACGTGCTGCTGGCGCCCCTGCTCACGGCGGCGGCGTTGCTGGCGCCGGCGCTCCTGCCGGCCCGGATCTCCTCCCCGGCACTCCCGCCGGGACCGCGCCCGGGTGAGCCCTTCATCCTGTCCGGCCGGCAGGCCGGGCCCCGTCCGGAACCGGTCCTGTACGCGCTGATCTCTCCCGCCTGCGGGTTGTGCACCGGCGTCCTCCCGGCCCTGACCGACGCCGCCCGGCGGATGAACGTGGTGCTGGTCACCGCCGCTGACGCGGAAGAGGCCCGCCCCTATCTGGCTGGACACGGAGTGGACCTGCCGCTGGTCGTCGATGCGGGAGTCTTCGAGGCGAACGGCATCCCGTGGCCGCCCTACGCGGTGGTCACCGGACGGGACGGGCGCGTCCTGGCCGCGGGCGGCGTTCCCGCTCCCGCCGACGTGGCTTCCTTGCTCGCCCGGGCGTAGGTGAAGCCGGTCGGCGGGGAAACAAGGCGGACGCGCCGGCCCGCGGTGGCCGGCACTCCCGAAGAGCGCCGGCGGTTACGCGCCCGCCGGCGGGTGGCCATGGGGACCTGAGAGTCATCCCGGGGAAGACGCGGACACCAGGCCGAGGTCCGACAACGGGCATGGTGCACCTCCTCGCGAGTTACTTTTGGTCACCGATGTACTCTTCGATAACCAGTAACAGCAACGTGACCTGGTCACTTTCGGGATACGGAGGAGGCGGGAGCCCATGTCGCACCAGACCGAGGCGGACAGGGTGCTGCGTTCCCTGGGCAGGGCGTGCCTTGATCACGACCCGGACGTCCTGCGGTCCGTGCTGGACCGGGTCGGCGACAAGTGGAGCCTGATCCTCATCGGGTTGCTCGACAGCGGGCCGATGCGCTTCACCGAGTTGCTGCGGACGGCGCCCGGCATCTCCCGCCGCATGCTCTCGCTGACGCTGCGCGGCCTGGAGCGGGACGGGCTGGTCAAGCGCGTGGTCTTTCCGGAGATCCCGCCCCGGGTCGAGTACGAGGTCACCCCGTTCGGACGCACCCTGTCCGAACCCGTCCTGGCGCTCACCCGGTGGGCGGCCGACAACCAGGACACGCTCCGCGGCAACCGCCGCGCCTTCGACCAGGCCGCCGGCCACGACCCCGACGATCTCGACTGAGACCTCGCCGGTCCTGACCTTCCGCGCAGCCTTGGACGATGGACATCATCCATCTTGGCGCCGCACGGCCTCCTGAGCATCACTTCCACGAAATTTCGGATGACGGGCATAATCCAGATTCTGGATGTTGTTCATCATCCACAGGAAGGAGTGGAAGACATGTCACCGACCTATGACCCCCGTCGTACAGCCGTCTTGCTGGTCGATCCGTACAACGATTTCCTGTCGGAGGGCGGCAAGATCTGGCCGCGCGTGCAGCCCGTGGCCGAGCAGGTCGGCCTGCTGGACCACCTGCGCTCCGTGGTCACCACCGCCCGGGAGGCGGGCGTCCGCGTGATGATCGTGCCGCACCGCCGCTGGGAACCCGGCGACTACGAGACGTGGGACCACCCCAATCCCACCCAGCGCGGCATCATGGAGCGGCACAGCTTCGCCCGCGGCACCTGGGGCGGGGAGTTCCACCCCGACTTCCAGCCGCGCCCCGGCGACATCGTGGCCCGGGAGCACTGGGCGCAGAGCGGCTTCGCCAACACCGACCTCGACTTCCAGCTCAAGCAGCACGGCATCACCCACGTCGTGCTCGTCGGCCTGCTGGCCAACACCTGCATCGAGTCCACCGGCCGGTTCGCCATGGAGCTCGGCTACCACGTCACGCTCGTGCGCGACGCCACCGCGGCGTTCCTGCCCGAGATGATGCACGCCGCCCACGAGCTGAACGGCCCCACCTTCGCCCACGCCATCACCACCACCGGCGACCTCACGGCCGCGTTCAAGGGAGCGCACGCATGACACTGACCGGTGCACTGCTGATCGGGGCGGCCCAGGTGCCCGCCACCGCAGGGACCATGAAGGCGCTCAACCCCGCCACCGGAGAACTGATCGGACCCGAGTTCGCCTTCGGCGGCGCGGACGAGGTCGACCGCGCGGTCCGCCTCGCCGACGAGGCCTTCGACAGCTACAGCCACACCGGCCTGGCCGAGCGGGCCGCGTTCCTCGACCTCATCGCCGGCAAGCTCGAGGCGGTCAAGGACGAACTCGCCGCACGCACCGCCCTGGAGACCGGCCTGCCCGCCGCCCAGTTCGAGGGCGAGATCGTCCGGAGCGCCGCGGTGTTCCGCAAGTTCGCCACCGTGGTCCGGCAGGGCCGCTTCCTCCAGGCGACCATCGACCCCGCGCAGCCGGACCGGCAGCCCGCACCGCGCCTGGACCACCGGTTGCAGAAGGTGGCTCTGGGTCCCGTGGTGATCTTCGGCGCCGGCAACTTCCCGATCTCCTACTCGGTGGCGGGCGGCGACACCGCCTCCGCCCTGGCGGCCGGCTGCCCCGTCATCGCCAAGGCGCACAACGCGCACCCCGGCGCCGCCGAGATCCAGGGCCGCGTCATCCAGGAGGCCGTCGCCGAGGCCGGACTGCCCGAGGGCGTCTTCTCGCTCGTCCGCGGCGCCGGCAACGAGATCGGCGAGGCGCTGGTGGACCACCCGCTGGTGCGGGCGGTCACCTTCACCGGCTCCGAGGCCGGCGGCATGGCCCTCTACCGCCGGGCGCAGCGGCGCCCCGACCCCATCCCCGTCTTCACCGAGATGACCAGCGTCAACCCCACCTTCGTGCTGCCCGCCGCCCTGGCCGCCCGCGGCGCCGAGATCGGCGCGAACCTCGTCCAGCGGGCCATGTTCAACGTCGGGCAGGCCTGCCTGAAGCCCGCCGTCCTGCTCGCCGCCGACGGGCCCGGCTACGGGGAGCTGCGCGACGCGGCCACGGCCGAGGTGCGGAAGGCGGCCGCCAGGACCATGCTCACCCCCGGCATCCACGACTCCTACCTCCGCAACGCCGAGCGCCTGGAGGACGACGGCGCCGCCCTGATCGGCGCGGGAACGGCTCCTGCCCACGCCTGGGACGGCCAGTCCCTGCTGTACGAGGTCACCGGCGACCAGTTCCTGGCCGAACCGGCCCTGCGCGAGGAGGTCTTCGGCCCCGCGATCCTGCTGGTCAGGCTCACGGGCACGGACCAGCTGCTCGAAGCCGCCCGCGCCTTCCGCGGACAGCTCTCGGCCACCCTGCACGCCGACGCCGCCGACCGCGCCGCCGCCCAGCGGCTCCTGCCGACCCTGGAGCGCCGCACGGGCCGCATCGTGTTCAACGCCTTCTCGATCCCGCAGGAGGTCTCCTACGCCTCCACCCACGGCGGCCCGTTCCCGGCCACCTCCGACAGCCGCTTCACCTCCGTGGGGATGGGCGCGATCGAGCGGTTCATCCGTCCGGTCACCTACCAGAACTTCCCGGACGACCTCCTGCCGCAGCCCCTGCGCGAGGCGAACCCGCTGCGCCTCTGGCGGCTCGTCGACGGCGAACTCACCCAGCACTGATCACCCGCCATGGCCCCGTCCGTTCTCCCGGACGGGGCCCAGCCGGCGAGCAAGGAAGGAAGCCCGTCGCCTACGCCGGGTCGTTCGAGGTCGTCGATGCCACGACCGTCGAGCACCACGTCACGACGAGTCTCTTCCCGAACTGGATGGGACGGCGCCAGGTGCGGAAGGTGAGCTTCGCAGGCGAGCTCCTCAAACTCGGCATCGCCACCCCCACCCGGCTCTGGGGTGCGCAACGGACAGCCGAACTGATCTGGAGCAGGCTGGTCTGACCGCCTGGCACCGACTCGGCCCGGTGGCGCGGGGGCGGCAGTCCCCCGTGTTGCGTTCATCGGCTGGACGCGACTGTATGGGGGGTATCGGCCATGGGACATCAGCGCAACTCTCGCCCATGGCCCGGAAACGGAGGAAGATGGCCGCCGGACCTCTGTCAGGCGGCGGCGGTCTCGAAGGGGCGGAGGTGCGTCAGTCGTGATGCCGCTCTCCGTACGGCTCGTTCCCGTGGGGGACACCACCCTGGTGATCGTCCTGGCCGGAGAACTCGACGTGACCACGCGGCCCATCCTGGCCGCTCCTCTTGCCCCGATCGCGCAGACCCTCGTCGTCTACGTGGTCGTCGCCGCCGCGGAGCTGTCGTTCTGCGACCTGAGCGGGCTCGACCAACTCGCTCGCACGCACCGGACCCTGCGGGCCAAGGGCGGACACCTGGCCGTTGCCGAAGCCCAGCCGCCGCTGTGCCGGCTGATCGCCCTGCAGGCCGAGCACGACACAGCGCCCGCCATCGCCGCATACGCCAGCATGGCCGCGGCCCTGTCGGCCACGGATGTGGAGATCTGCCAGCTCGACGGCCCGCCTGCCCCGCTGCCCCGGCACCAGCCCCGCGTCCGCGAGCTGCGCGGCGCCCGCGTCCCCAGCAGCGGTCGTCATCTCAGGCACTTACACCGCCGCACGAGCTCCCGGGGAGACGGCTGCGGCGAGTGAGAACCCCGGCCGGGCTTGAGCCGGTTCGGCGGCAGCACGGGACGGTTCATCTGCGGTCGCGGACGAACTCCAGCCGCACGGGATCTCGACCGGATCGACGCCCGCTCACCGGCCGCGCGCTGCGGCGACAACCGCCGGCACGATGACCAGCGCCAGGATGCCGCCGCCGATGGCAAGAAGGGGATAGCCCGCAACGGCGACGACGAGGCCCGAGGCCATGCCGCCGGCGGCGCCGGCGATGGAGATGGAGACGTCCACCAAGCCCTGGGTTCTGGCGCGGCGGGCCAGCGGGACGGCATCGGTGATGATCGCGGTGCCGGTGACGAGACCGAGGTTCCACCCCAGCCCCAGCAGCGCGAGGGCCACCGCGAACGCGGCGACGGAGTCGTCGGGGGCGCCGGCGGCGACGATTCCGGCGGCCAGGAGGGTCAGTCCGGAGGCGGCGGCCATGGGCAGGCGGCCGTAGCGGTCGGCGAGCCAGCCGGTCAGGGGCGAGGGCAGGTACATCGCGCCGATGTGGACGGCGACGACGAGGCCGGAGGCGGCGGTGCCGTGGCCGTGGTCGTGCATGTGGACGGGTGTCATGGTCATGAGCGCGACCATGACGAACTGGGTGAGCACCATGATCAGCGCACCGACCGGCACGCCGGGGCGAGGCCTTTCGACCGCGGGACGCGACCGGCCGTCGGCATCGGCGGGCTGGGCGCGCGGCGCAACGGCGCGTTCGGACTCCAGGGCGCGGGCCAGCAGCAGCGGATCGGGGCGCAGCCAGACGGCCAGGACCGCGGCGGCCATCGCATAGGCGGCGCCGGCCAGAAGGAACGGCCCGGCCAGGTAGGGGATGCCGAGGCTCTGTGCGAGGACGCCGGTGGGTGCGGCGAGGTTGGGGCCGAGCACGCCGCCCAGGGTGGTGGCGACCAGCACGGTGGACACAGCACGGGCTCGGCGTGCGGGGGTGGCCAGATCGGCTCCGGCGTAGCGGGCCAGCAGGTTGGTGGCCGTGCCTGCGCCGTACACGAACAGCGCGAGGAACAGCAGGACGGGGTTGCCGGCGACGGCGGCGGCGATGACGCCGGCGCTGCCGACGGCACCGGCCAGGTACCCGGCGGCAAGGCCGGGGCGGCGGCCGCGGGACTGAGAAAGGCGCCCGACGGCGACGGCCGCCAGCGCGGAACCGGCGGTACCCACGGCACTGGGCAGGCCGGCGAGGCTGGTGGAGCTGAGCATGTCCTGCGCGAGCAGGGCGCCGACGGTCACGCCGGCCGCCAATCCGACGCCGCTGAGGACTTGGGCGGCGACCAGGACGATCAAGGCGCGGCGCTGCGCCTGAAGGCGCGGGCCGTCCCCGATCCGGACAGGCACGTTCATCGTCACGAGGGAGTTCTTTCGATAGGAGTGACCGGGCCGGCCGCCTCCGGTGGCGCGGTTCCGACAGGTCAGGCCGGCGGGAGCCGACGCGGCGGGGCCCGGCGAAGAAGCGGCGGCGCATCGCCCCCGGCGCGCGCCCGGGGCCATCAGCCCCGGTCGCCCAGGTCCAGGCGGTCGGCCAGCCCGGCCTCGGTGAAGGCGGCCACCAGCTCGTCACGGCCCTCGGTGAAGTGGGCCCAGCTGTCGTAGTGGACGGGAACCACCCGGCGGGCGCCGAGGATCCTGGCGGCCTCGGCAGCCTGCGCGCTGTCGATGACGATCAGCTCGCCGCCGAACAGGACGGGGAATCGGGGGGCGCCGGCGAACAGGATGGCGGTGTCCACGGGGCCGAATCGGCCGGCGATCTGCTTGACCAGGTCGAGCGAGGCGTTGTCGCCGCTGACGTACACCGTGGGCAGGCCCTCCCCGGTCAGGACGAATCCGACGACTTGACCGGTGATCGGTTCGACCTCCTCGCGCGGGCCGGGCCCGTGAATGGCGGGCACGCCCGTGACGGTGATCGTGCCGCCGCCGGGGCGGTCCAGCTCGATCGGCTCCCAGTCGGCCAGCCCCCGGGCCCCGTCCCCCAGGCGCTGACCGCCGCCAGGCGTGGTGAGCGTGAGCGTGACGTCGGCGAGCAGCGCCCGGCCGGAGTGGTCGAGGTTGTCGGGGTGCTCGTCGTGGGAGAGCAGGACCACGTCGACACGGCCGAGGTCGGCCGGTACGGCGGACGGGGGAGCCGTCTTGGTCAGGCTGCCGCCCGGTACGTGATAGTCGCCGGGAGCGTCGAAGGTCGGGTCGGTCAGGAACCGCAGGCCGCCGTACTCGAAAAGGGCGGTGGAGCCGCCGAAGACGCGGACAGGGAACTGCTCGGTGGTCGTGCTGAAGCGAGACATCCAGGCACCTCACGGATGAGAAACGGTTTATCCGTGATGAACGTAGCGGTGTCTCACGGACGAATGCAAGCCGTACCATGAGAGCCATGAACGAGCCCTCCATCGCGGAGTCCGTGTTGCCGCCCGCGCCGGGGGCGGAGGACTACCTCGCCCTCGACTTCGTCAACAGCGCCATCGCGCTGCCGGGAGGGCAGTTCATCGACCTCCTCGGCACCCCGGAGACGACGAACCGCTGGCTCGCCGAACGCGGCCTCGCACCGGCCGATGCCGGGGTGCAGGAGATGTGCACCACGCAGCTGCGCTCGCTGCGCGAGCACGTCAGGGCGTTGTTCGCCGCCCGCGTTGCCGGGCTGCCCGCCCTGCCCGCGGCTCTGTCCGCCGTCAACGTGGCGCTGAGCAAGGCCCCGACGGCCGCCCTGCTGCAGTGGGACGACAAGAGCGGCCCCTACCGCGCGGTGCCGTGCCCCACCGACGAGATCCTCGACCACGCCCTGGCGACCCTTGCGGCCAACACGGCCGACCTGCTCACCGGCCCCGACGCCGAGCGCCTCACCGCCTGCGGATCCACCCCCTGCAACCGCTACCTGCTGCGCCACGGCCGCCGCCACTGGTGCTCCACCCGCTGCGGTGACCGCGCCCGCGCCGCCCGTGCCTACGCCCGACGCGCCCACGCGAAACCACGCTGACGGGCCCCGCGTCTCCGCGGCGTGAGCGGGCACGGCCGTGCCCACTCCCTGAAGGAAGCCGAAGGTCTCGCCCAGGAACACGGTGGCGCAGACGACGCCGACGACGGGAGGGATTCCCCGGCCGCTTCGGTACCCGACTCATCCGGACGCAGGCCCGCCCAGCACGTGACCGGTCGTGTTGTCGATGCGGGCGGGCACGGGCTCGTGCCGGTCGCCGACCGTCTCTCCCGGGCTGAGCCGCGCGATGCGCGTGAGCCCCACGTACGCGGAGAGTCCTGTCCCGCCCAGCACGCTCAGGTACGCCGTCAGCGGCACGCCGGGCTCCTCGCGGACGACCCGCGTCTCCTCCGGCGCGACGACCGCGTGACTGCGCCAGCCCTGACGGTGGAAGACCACGTCGCCGGCCGCCAGGCGGGGGTCGCGCGACTCGACCACCCGGCCCAGCGCCCGGCCCTCCATGGGCACGCCGAGCTTCTCGAAGTCCATCCGTTCCCGCATGTAGGGGTCCACCGACAGGTAGAGGTTCTCCACCAGCGCCTGGCCGGGGCCCGGCACCGGGGCGGGGATCTCGACAGAGGCGAACTGGTCGGCGCTCGGCCACCCCTGGGGCCGGGCCACTTGATGCACAACGACAGCCATGGCGCGTCAGTCAACTCCGTGGCGGCGCACCGGCGACAGTGATTTAGCGTATGCCTCAATGATTACCTACCGGCTGTCCGTGGACGATCTGGCCAACGTACGTTTCGCCTGTTCACCGCTATTGGAGACGGTCACCAGCCTGTGGGCGCTGCGCCGGCCCGAGCGGCACACGATCCACCTGCCGTGATCTACCGGGGCCGGGGCATCGGCACCTTGTGGGAGCAGCCCGCCTCGCGCCCGCCGCAGGCCCTCGCCGACCTGATTGGATCCGCTCGAGCGAGCCTCCTGACGACCCTGGACGGCCCGGCGTCGACCACGGAGCTGGCCCGCCGCCACGGCGTCACACCCGGCGCCGTCTCCCAGCACCTCGCCGTGCTGCGGCGGGCCGGCCTGGTGTCCCGCGCCAGAGCCGGACGCCTGGTGCTCTACGCTCGCACGGAACTCGCGGACCTGCTGATGGCTCAGTGACCCGCTTGGCCCTTCCCCGGTCACCCATGAGCTCGGAGGCCGGTGGTAACCGCAGCCGCACCCCTTCATCTCCCCGTCTTGCACCCCTTCAGGGGAGAAGCCGGCGGTCCGGTCCAGCCCGACCCGGGGCCGCGGGCCTGGTAGCCCATGACTTCGCCCTTGGTCGCCCCCAAGGCGGTGCGAGCCGCGTAGGAAACGCGCGAGAGCGTCTCCCCGGTCGCCGGGTCGAGGATCTGCCTGTAGGAGACCGGAAGCTCCTTGCTTGACTTGCTGGAGTACACCAGGGAGCCTTCCGCCTCGCCGAAGTCGATGGATATGCCCTTTCTGCCGAGCGGATCCGTCACTGTGCCCACGACCTTGGTGGTCGGCAGATCGGCCAGACCACGGATGATCGCGGCGCGCTGCGCCGGGTTGAGCGGCATGCCCAGGAGGTTTGCGGCGGTCGGCAGGAACTTCCGCCTCCGTGGTGGACAGGCCATGCCAGGTGGTCAGAGTCGGGATCTCCTTGCCGGCCTCGGACAAGCGGGCCAGGGCGCGGAGTACGGCGACGCGCTCGGTGGCGTGCTCGCCTACGTCGGCGACGGCCTCTTCCATCCACGTTCTCAGCCCGGCTTCCAGAGACTCACGCCGTGCGGCCTGCCGGAAGTTGTCGCGCAGCACGTTGCGAGCGACGTGGAGAAGCCATGGGAACTGCGCCTGCTCGGGAATGCTGTCCAGACGCCGCCAGGCCACCAGGAAGGTCTCGCTGACCACTTCCTCGGCGAGCTGATGTCCGGCGCGACTGACCGCATAGCCGTACACCCGCGCTTGATAGGTGTTGTAGAGCGCGGTGAAGCGCTCATGGGGGTTGGGCAAGCCGGTTCCTTCGGTCGGGGACAACCGTTCACAGAGCAAGTGGTCCGAGGGAAGGCCTTCTTACACCCGATTCCGTTCTTCCCAAGCGTTCGGCCCTCGGGCGTCCGCCTGTCCCGCATGTCGTAAAGCTCCTGGACGAGGGCGGCCTGGTCGGCCGGGGAGTCGTTCCACGTGCCGGAACGGCGGTGGAACGCCCTACTGACGAGGGCTCCATCGCAGGAGCCGGAAGTAGGAGAAGAGGCCAATGAACCTCAGACGCGTGTTCGGCGTGATTGCGGGCACGGCGCTGGCCGCGGCCGTTGTGGCGGGGCTGCCCCAGCCCGCCTCGGCGGCAGCGGCGGCACTGCCCTTCGCGACCCCGACCACCTGCACGTTCAAGACATTCAACACCGGGAACTTCCTCACGGCGGTCGGCGGCGGGGGGCGTACGACCGACGTCATCCACTCGGACGCGACCGTGGCCCGGTCCTGGGAGCGGTTCACCCTGGTCGACGCGGGTGACGGCGTCCACTTCGGCATCAAGACCCGGACCGGGCACTTCCTCACCGCCGTCGGCGGGGGCAACCGGACCACGGACGTCGTCCACTCGGACGCGACCGTCCTGCAGGCCTGGGAGAAGTTCGCGCTGATCCGTCAGGGCGGGGACGGGTTCGCCATCCGGACCGTCGACGGCCACTACCTCACCGCCGTCGGCGGGGGCGGCCGGATCACCGACGTCGTCCACAGCAACGCGACCCTGATCCAGTCGTGGGAGATCTTCCGCGTCCAGTGCGGCCTCACGGCCGTGCCGGACGTGCAGAGCTTCGACGACGCGAGCGCTCGGCAGGCGATCGTGGCGGCCGGTCTGACGGTCGGGGCGGTCACGTTCGACAACACCTGCAGGGACGTGTTCGGAACCGTACTGTCCTCGACCCCCGGCGCCGGTACGACGGTGGTACGGGGATCGGCGGTGAACCTCAGGGAGTCCAGCGGGGTGAACGGCCAGGGCCGGCCCTGCGTGTTCCCATGATGCCCGTCATCGATTGATCGCCTGCGGGGCGGGCCGGGACGAAGACTGGCGTCCCGGCCTGTTCTGCGAGCATGCCCGAGCGCCGGCACATCACCGCCACCGGGCTCGCCTCCATGGACAGCTTCCCGGCATGGTTCAGGTGAGGTCCAGGCGGGTCAGTTCCCGGCGTGACCGGATGCCGAGCTTGCGGTAGGCCCGATACAGGTGATGCTCGACCGTGCGCGGGCTGAGGAACAGGTGCGCGGCGATCTCCCGGCTGGTGCTCCCGTCCTTGGCCAGGCGCACGACCTGGAGTTCCTGGGGCGTGAGCCGCTCCAGCGGGTCGGCGGCCGCCGGCCGGGCGGGCAGGACGGACTCTCCTGTCGCCTTCAGCTCCGCCTCCGCCCGCGCCCGCCACGGCGCGGCCCGCAACCGTTCGAAGGTCTGCAGCGCCGCCCGCAGCGGGGCGCGGGCATCGGCGCGGCGCCCGGACCGGCGCAGCCACTCGCCGTACACCAGCTCGGTGCGCGCCTGCTCGAAAGGCCGGTCCGCGCGCCGGTGCGCGGCCAGAGCGCGCAGATAGTCGTCCTCGTCGTCACTCAGCAGCCCGCGGCAGCGGGCGCTGACCGCCTCGGCCCACGGCTGTTTCCCGGCGTGCGCCCAGGCTTCCAGGCGGCGCAGGGGCTCCTCGGCCCGTTCGGGCTCGCCCAGCCGTACGGCCGCCTCGACCTGCTCGGCTCCGGCCGTGACCAGCACCGTCAGGTGGCGCAGCGGTCCTCGCGCCGCGGCCTCGAGCCGCTCCAGCACCTGGCCGTAGCGTCCGAGCCCCAGGTCGAGCAGGCAGAGTGCGGCCAGGCCGGTCATGCCGCCGGCGTCCGGGTGGTCGCTGGCGAGCCGGACGCAGCGTTGCTCGTCGCCCTCGATCGCCGCCACTCTGGCCAGCACCGAGTGCAGCCGCGGCACCCGCTGGTGCATCCCGGTGTCGCGGGCCAGCTGGACGGCCTCCTCGATGGACGCCTCGGCGTCACGGTGCCTGCCGGCCTGAACCTGCACTCCGGCCAGATCCTGCAACAGCTGCGGCAGCGCCCCGACCAGGCTCTGCCGGCGGAACCGGGTCACCTCGGCGCCCGCCAGGGCGGCGGCCGCGCCGTCGTCGGCCATGACCATCGCACAGAAGACGGCCCACTGCATGGTGGCCCCCTCCGGCTGCGTGTCCGGCGCCTGGCCGGTGACGTGAGCCAGGGTGTGCGGCGCCTGGCCGGTGACGCGAGGCAGCGTGTCCGGCGCCTGGCCGGTGACGTGCGGCAGGGTGTGCGCGACGAACTGTCCCAGGAGCGGCAGGCCGCGCGCGTAGTCGTCGTCGACCAGGTGCGCCAGCCCCTGGATCATCGGATCCTGCGCGCCCGCGGCGGTCAGCCGTGCCGCCGCGCTCCGGATCACCTCCGCTTCGCCGAACAGCCAGGCGTACCCGGCCGCGGTGCGCAGCATGGGCACGACCCGCACCGGATCGGCGGCGGCGCAACGTTCCAGCAGAAGGCGGGCGGCCGGCCGCCCCGCTCCCCGCTCGAACTCCACGGCCGCTCGTATCTCGGTCAGCGTGGCGAGGGACACCGGATCGTCCAGCAGCTCCTCGGCCTGGCCGACGAGCCCGGCGGCGTGGTCGGCGTGCCCGGACGAGAGCGCCAGCGCCGCCGCCCGGCCCAGCCGGGCAGCCCGGTCGCGCGGGTGCGGGGTGAAGAGCGCGGCCTGTTCCCACAGCCCGGCGGCGGCGGCGAAGGCGGTCCGGCCGCGAGCTCGTTCGGCGGCGCGCGTCAGCTCCACCGCGAGGTCCTCGTCAGGCGAGGTCGTCGCCGCGGCCCGGTGCCGGATCCGGCAGTCGTCGTCGGTGGCCGCGCCCGCCAGCGCCCGGTGCACGGCGATCCGCCGAGCCAGCGGCGCGCTCTGGTAGGCGGCGGTGCGGATCAGGGGATGGCGGAAGGCGATGGCCGCGGCACTCACCTCGACCAGGCCGGCCTTCTCGG
Organism: Nonomuraea sp. GTA35; assembly: GCF_041950525.1. Classification (NCBI taxonomy): domain Bacteria; kingdom Bacillati; phylum Actinomycetota; class Actinomycetes; order Streptosporangiales; family Streptosporangiaceae; genus Nonomuraea; species Nonomuraea sp. GTA35. The sequence continues at coordinate 1,305,620 of NZ_JBGNUV010000001.1, forward strand.
CCTCCTCCAGGTCTTCCGGCCCGACTCCGAGCGCGTCCGCGGCGCTCAGCAGCATCGGCAGGTCGCCACGGCCCTCGGCGGCGGCCATCAGCATCATGAGGCGGGTCCTGTCGGGCAGCAGGGCGATGCGCGAGCGGAAGGACGCGAGCACCCGGTCGGCGATCGGGACAGGGCCGGCCGCCGCGTGGTAGCGCCTGCGTTCGCCGGAGAACTCGATCAGCGCCAGCGGGTTCCCCTCGGACTCGGCGATCACCTGCTCCCGGGCCGCGGGGGTGAGGCCCCGGTGGGTCAGAACGCGTTCCGCGTCCTGCTGCGACAACCTCGACGGGCGGATCTCCGGCAGACCGGGGGCGGCGAACCCCTCCTCCCGCGCGGCGAACAGCAGCGCCACCCGTTCCTGCGTCAGCCGCCGGGCGGCGAACAGCAGCGCGTCGGCGGTGGCGTGGTCGAGCCAGTGCGCGTCGTCGACCAGGCAGAGCACCGGCCCGTCGTCGGCGAGCTGGGCCAGCAGCATCATCACGGCCAGCCCGGACAGGAACCTGTCCTGCCCGGCCGCGCCGCCCGAGCCGAGCACCGCGCGCAGGGCGTCGGCCTGTGTCGCGGGCAGAGCTTCGAGGCGGTCCTTGACCGGCCAGAGCAGCTGGACGAGCCCGGCGAAGGCAAGATCTGCCTCCGTCTCGATGCCGGCGACCCGCAGGACGCGCACGCCGCTGCCGGCGCAGTGCTCGGCGGCCCAGTCCAGCAACGCCGACTTGCCGATCCCGGGCTCGCCGCGCAGGACGAGGCCGCCGCTGCGGCCGGCACGCGCGGCCTCCACGAGGTCCTCGATCGCGGCCTGCTCGCTCGCCCTGCCGTACAGCAACCGACCATGCCTTTCGTCAGGGGGATACGTACCGCAGCCATCCGGGACACGTACGCGATCTCAGTAGTTCAGTACCGAAACCTTACCGATTCGGCCCGTAAAGACCCATTCATAGCCTCGTAGCGCGAAGACGATCCCGTAACGAGGAGGATGATCGTGAACGAGCTTCTCACGCCGGTGACCGCCGGCGAGCTGGCTCTTCCCAACCGCCTGATCATGGCGCCCATGACGCGCAGCCGGGCCCGCGGCGGGCTCGTCGGTGAGCTGACCGCCGAGTACTACGCCCAACGCGCCGGCGCCGGGCTGATCATCACCGAGGGCACCCAGCCCTGCGTGATCGGCCAGGGCTACATCGACACCCCCGGCCTGCACACGCCGGAGCAGGTGACGGCCTGGCGGCTGGTCACGGACGCGGTGCACCGGCGGGGCGGCCGCATCGCCGTCCAGATCATGCACTCCGGGCGCATCGGCCACCCCTGGCTGTACCCGGCGGGCGAGCTTCCCCTCGCTCCGTCGGCGATCTGCTCGGGAGAGCGGCTCTACACCCCCGAAGGGCTGCTGGACCACCCGACGCCGCGGGAGATGACGCTCGCCGACATCGACCAGGCCATCGAGGATTTCGCGTCGGCGGCCCGGCTGGCGATGGACGCCGGCTTCGACGCGGTCGAGCTGCACGGCGCCAGCGGCTATCTGATCCACCAGTTCCTGTCGGACAACACCAACCGGCGCACCGACGCCTACGGCGGTTCGGTGGCCGGGCGCCTCAGGTTCGCCATGGAGGTCGTGCAGGCCGTGTCCGACGCGATCGGGCCAGGCCGCACCGGCCTGCGGATCTCGCCCGGCATCACCTACAACGGCATGAACGAGAGCGACACGGAGATCCTCTACACGGAGCTGGCCCGGGCGCTCGCGCCGCACGACCTGGCGTACGTGCACGTCTCGGAGAACGACACCCGCGAGGTGACCAAGCTCATCCGCGAGCTGTGGCAGGGCCCGCTCATCCTCAACCCGCACCCGTGGAGCGGCGAGGAGCCGGCGAATCCCGCGGACGGTGCCGACGCACTGCGCTCCGGCCTGGCCGACGCGATCTCCTTCGGCCGGCTGTGGCTGGCCAACCCCGACCTGCCCGCCAGGATCGCGGCGGGCGGGCCGTACAGCGAGGCCGACCCGAGCACCTTCTACGGCGGCGACCATCGCGGCTACACCGACTACCCGGTGCTGCCCGCCGACGGGGCGGACAGATGAGCAGCTCGTCCCGCACCCCCTCCACCACCCGCGCCGGCACCACGGATCGCGGGGTCCCGGCGGCCTGGCTGGCGCTGCTGGCGGGGCCGCTCTCGTTCGGGATCGCCGGGCCCAGCCTCATCCTGCCGGACGCCGCCCGCGACCTCGGCCTGACGCTGGGCGCCGTGACCTGGATCGTCACCGCCTTCGGCTGGGCCATCGCGATCGGCACCCCCTTGATGGCGAGCCTGCACAGCCACCAGGGCATCCGCCGGGCCTTGCTCACCTGTGCCGCGCTGATCGCCCTGGGCGCGGTGCTCGTGGTGAGCGTGCCCACGCTGCCGTCGCTCGTGCTCGGCAGCGCTGCTCAAGGGCTCGGCACCGCCGGATTCACCACGATCGCCATGAGCCTCACCCGCTCGGCGCGCTCCATGGGACTCGTCACGGCCTCGCTGGCGACCGTCGGCTCCGCCGCACCGCTGATCGCCGATCTGGCCGCACAGCTGCTGTCCTGGCAGGCGGCCCTGGTGTTGCCCGCGCTGAGCCTGCTCGCCGTCCCGGGCGTGCTGCGCCACCGGCCGGGCGGCCCCGCGCCGCAGGCACCCTTCGACCCGGTGGGCGCGGTGCTGCTGACGGCACTGGTCACCGCGCTGGTGTTCGTGCCCCACTCGTGGCCGGTGGCGGGTGCCGCCGCCGTGGCCGGTGGTGGGCTGCTGGTGCTGCACCTGCGCTCCAGGCCCGACGGGTTCGTGCCCGTGTCGATCGTCCGCGCTCCGGTGTTCCTGCTGGCGTCCGGGCTGGCGTTCCTGCTGGCCGCGATCAACTTCGGCATGATCTATCTGCTGCCCGCCCTGCTCACCGAGCAGGCGAGCTGGACCAGCGGCCAGGTGGGAGCCGCCATCCTGTGGCCGCTGATGTTCGGCGGGCTGGCGTCCTACGGGATGATCGCCGTCACCGCGAAGGCCCCGGTGAAGAGCGTCGCCGTGCTCTTCCCCGGGCTGGCGGCGGCAGGGGTGGGGCTGGCATGCCTCAGTACCTGGCCGGCTGTCCTGCTCATCGCCCAGGCGCTCACCTCCCTCGCCGCCGCCTCCGGGCAAGGGGCGTTCGCGGCACGCGCCGCCGCCGCGGTGCCCGACGGCGCCAGATCGACGGCCATGGGCCAGTTCAACCTCTGCTACCTGCTCGGCGCCGCGTTCGGCCCGGCCATCGCCGCCGCACTCGCCGGCTGACCCGGCCAGTCCCCCTCCCGCGGCCGATGCGCCAGGACGCCGCCTGCGCCCGAGCCGCCCGCCGGGGTTGCCGCCCACCGCCTGAACAGGTGGCCGAATCATCAGGAAATACCCGGCTTCTGGACGTCCGTATGCTGCCCACTGATCACTCTTCATCGGTACGGGACGGATCGACTGAGCGGGGGAAGCGTTGGGACGGCGTGAGCGGCCACTGGATCCGGCGGACGGGCCCGTCGCCCGGTTCGCCTTCGAGCTGCGCAAGCTCCGGCAGGAGGCGGGCGGCCCCACCTACCGGGTGATGGCCGGGCGGGCCCACTACTCCCCGGCGACGCTCGCCCAGGCCGCCGCCGGGGACCGGCTGCCCTCGCTGGCGGTCGCCGAGGCGTACGCCGAGGCCTGCGGGGGAGACGTCGAGGAGTGGCGGCGGCGCTGGCGGGAGGCCGGCCGGGAGGCCCGGGAGGAGGCCGCCGCCGCGGACGACTCCGCGGCACCGTACCTGGGGCTGACCCGGTTCGAGACCGAGGACAGCGACCTGTTCTTCGGGCGCGCGGCCCTCGTCGAGCGGCTGTCCGCCCTGGTCCGCGAGCACCGCCTCGTCATGCTGGTGGGCCCGTCGGGCAGCGGCAAGTCGTCACTGCTGCGCGCCGGCCTGGTGCCGTGGCTGCGGCAGGCCGCCCGGCCCGGCGAGCGGCCTGCTTCGATCCGCGTGCTGACACCCGGTGCCGAGCCGGAGTTCCCCGGCCGGACGCACGACGTGGTCATCGTGGACCAGTTCGAGGAGGTCTTCACGCTGTGCGCCGACCCGGCACGGCGGGCCCGCTTCATCGACGCGCTGCTGGCCGGGGACGGCGGCCGGGTCGTGCTGGCCGTACGGGCCGACTTCTTCGGGCGCTGCGCCGAGCACCGGGAGCTGGCCGAGGCCGTCCGGGACGCGACCACGCTGATGAGCCCGATGAGCCCCGCCGAGCTACGAGAGGCGATCACCGGGCCGGCCGCCAAGGCGGGCCTGGTCGTGGAGCGCGAGCTGACCGCCAGGATCGTCGGCGAGGTGGCGGGGGAGCCCGGCGGCCTGCCGCTGATGTCGCACGCCCTGCTGGAGACCTGGCGCCGCCGTCACGGCCGGGTCCTGACCACGGCCGCCTACGAGGCCGCCGGCGGCATCCGGACCGCCATCGCGCGCACCTCCGAGGAGCTCTACACCGGCCTCACCGCCGACCAGCGGGAGCGCCTGCGCCATCTGCTGCTGCGGCTGGTCACCCCCGGCCACGGAGCCCAGGACACCCGCCGGCCGGTGGATCGGGCCGAGTTGCTGACCGGCGACGACGACACCGAGCCACTGCTGGAACGGCTGGCCCAGGCCAGGCTGATCACCCTCGACGGCGAACGCGTGGACCTGGCGCACGAGGCGCTGCTGACCGCCTGGCCGCGGCTGCGCGGCTGGATCGAGGAGGACCGAGAACGGATCCGCCAGCAGCGCCTGCTCACCGAGGCCGCTCGCGCCTGGCACGACCACGACCGCGACCCGGGCGGCCTGTATCGCGGGGCCCGCCTGTCGATCGCCGCCGAGCAGTTCGCCTCCTGCGACGGCCTGACCCCCTTGGAGCGGGAGTTCCTCACCGCGGGTCTGGCCGCCCGGGACCGCGAGCGGCGCCGGCGCCGCCGCCGTACCGGGGCGATCTCGGGGTTGCTCGTCCTGACGCTGGTCGCCGCCCTGCTGGCCTGGCAGCAGAGCCGTACCAGCCTGGTCCAGCAACGCGAGAGCGCGGCCCGCCGCGCCGTCGGCGTGGCCGAGAGCCTGCGCGAGGCCGACCCGGTCACGGCCATGCGGCTCGCCCTCGCCGCCTGGCACCTGGCCGACCTGCCCGAGACCCGCTCGGCTCTGCTGGCCGCCGCCGGCCAGCGCACCCAGGACGTCTTCACCGACCCCGACGGCAGCGCCGGCACCACCCGCCACCTCAGCGCCGACGGCCGCACCCTGCTCAGCGTCGGCGCCGACCAGGTCACGATCTGGGACCTGGAGACCCACCGCCGCACCGCGTCCATGCCCGGCCTGCGCGCCGACCGGTCCGAGGCCGGGGTACGCCGAGGCGACGCCTGGCAGGTCCCCCTGGTACGGGACGGCGAGATGACGCTGTGGGACCTGCGCGCCGGCCGCCCCGCCACGACCACTTTCGGCCCCGTCACCGGCGGCGTCGAGATGGGGGCGAGCGGCCGCAGCCTGATCACCTACGAAACCGGCCGTTCCCGCCGCCGCGTCCAGGTACGCGACGTCCGCGACGGGCGGCGGCTCATCGAGGTCAGCGTTCCCCGCACCGCGGCGGCCGAGCCGGACGAGGCCACCTGGGAGCCGGGAGCGGCGCACGTCCGACGCTACGAGGAGGAGCGCAGCATGCCGCCGCTCATCGACGCCTCCCTCAGCCCCGACGACCGCGTCCTGGCCGTGTGCGTGCCCGGCCTGCCGCTCCAGCTCTGGGACGTCGGGACCGGGCGCAGGATGCACACGCCCTGGGCCCCTGCCGTCACCATGCGGCAGTGCCAGTACGAGCACGTCAGTTTCACCCCCGACAGCCGGCGACTGGCCCTCATCACCGACGACGGCGTCCGCCTGTGGGACCTCGCCTCCGGGACGGAGCAGGCCACGGTTCGCCATCCGGGGATCAAGGAGATCGGCTTCAGCGCGGACGGCGCCTTCCTGGTCGCCGCCGACGCGACCGACATCCTGCTCTGGCGGCTCGCCGGCCCCGGCTTCCTGGTGCTGCGTCACTCCCTGTCCGGCCAGTACGCCATGGACCTGCGCGTGGACCCGCAGGCGAACTGGATCCGCTACCTGTCCGGCTCCGGCCGCGCCTGGCCGACGACCGTCCGCACCCTGAACCTGGGCAGCGCGGTGACCTCCGGCTGGCGGCCTCAGGCCGCGCACGAGGCCGCCTTCAGCCCCGACGGCACCACGCTCGCGCTCGCCTACACCGACGAGAAGGCGGGCACCGTCCGGTTCCGGCTGCACGACCGGCACTCCGGGCAGCCCCTCGCCGACCTGCCGGACGTGCCCTGCCCGGCATCGGGCTCGCCGGAAGGCTGCTCGGCCCTGCTGGCCTTCAGCTCCGACGGGCGGCTGCTCGCCTTCGGCGCCTCCCCGCCCGGTGTGGAATCGCCGGCCCCCCGTGTGTCCCTGTGGGAGGTCTCGCGCGGGCGTACGACGGACACCCTGCCGCTGCGGACGCAGGACATCCGGAACGTGGAGGCGATCGCCTTCGCCGCGGGCGACCGGTCGCTGCTGATCGCCGAACAGCCCACGCTGGGCTCCCTGCGGCTCTGGGACCTCGACCGGCGGGTCGCCACCAGGACGCTGGCCGGCACCAGCGCGCACCGGATCGCCCTCAGCCCCGACCGGCGGCAGCTCGTCACCTCGCAGGGAGAGGTCGTGGACCTGCCCTCGGTCACCAAGGCCACCGGCCGGCACGGCCCCGGCGAGACCACCGCGCTGGCCTTCAGCCCCGACGGCCGCCACCTCGCCGCCGGCGACGACACCGGCGCCACCGTGCTGTGGGACGGCCGCGTCCAGCGGCGCCTGGGCGTGCTGACGCCGCCGGGCACGACCGTCCACGACTACGGCAAGCTCGTGACGGCGCTGGCCTTCTCGCCCGACGGCACGATGCTGGCCGCAGGCAGCGGCGACGGCTCGCTGCAACTGTGGGACGTCGCCTCCCGCGAGCCGATCGGCTCACCGCTGCCCGCCGGAGGCGACATCATCCTCGCGCTGGCCTTCGGCCCCGACGGCCGGACCCTGTACGCCGCGAGCGGGCACGTCCCCCTCCAGAAGTACGCGCTCAGCCCCGACGCCGGCGCGGCCACCCTGTGCCGTCGCGCCGGCGGCGGCCTGCCGGCGCAGGAGTGGGACAGGCACTTCCCCGACCACCCCTACCGGCAGACCTGCCCGCCGCGGAAGGGAGCGTGAGCCGTGCCGCTCCCCGGGCGGGTCACTCGATCCAGCTACTGTCCGTGCAGGCGCTCTTGGTCACCCACTGGTGGGAGGAGATCTTGTTGTTGATGGTCGGGCCGGTGGTCAGGTAGTCGTCGGAGAGTTTGTCGGCGTAGAGCTCGTCGGGGGCGAGGCAGCCGTAGCCGTACCTGTGGTCCTGGTGGGTGTAGTCGTAGAAGGCGACGTACTTGAGCTGCTCGTTGGTGAAACCGTTGTTCATCAGGGACGAGGCCTTGTTGGTGTCGCTTCCCCTGAACGCGCCGACGTTGTCGCCCCAGTCCAGGTCGTTGCCGTCGTCCGCGCCGAGCGGGTCCTCACAGTCGGTGCTGCCGAACGCGCGGACCTTCCCGTCCCGGTGCGCCTGCTCGTTCTCGGTGGGGACGTCGAACCAGACGGCGTCGCAGTTGGCCACCTGCTTGCGGGCGGCGTCCGCCGAGGCGGCGGGGGCGGCCGCCGGCGCGGCCGCGACGGTGATCGCGGCCAGCCCGAGGGCGGACATGGTCGTGGTGATCCTTCGCATGGTGACTCTCCTTCTGCCTGCCCCGTGGCAGGCGTCATGGGGCGCGCGCGCCGGTCGCGTCGCGCGGACGGTCCTCGGTCAGGACCCGGTGATCCGCCTGGCCCGGTCGAGCGCCTGGAACTCGAGGCGGTGGTGCAGCGCCAGGTCCACGGCGTAGGGCCGGGCAGCCTCGGCGCGGTAGTGGTCCTCCAGCGCGCGGGCGGTGGCCAGCAACGGGGTCCGCCGGGCGCAGGTGGCCTCGGCGACCGCGAGCCGTACCTCGAAGGAGTGGGCCTCGTCCGGGCCCAGGCCCATGGTGAGGCGGGGCAGCCTGGCCCGGATCTCGGGCGGGTCGGCGTAGCGGTGACCCCGCGCCGCCATGCACCGCCGCCAGGCGGCCAGCGCGGTGGTGAAGCGGGTGTCGCGCATGATGGCGGGCACGTAGAGCGGCCGCAGGTTGGTGGCGACCTTGTCGGCGCGGAACCAGGCCGCGCGATCCCCGTAGAGCGCCTCGTTGGCGGTGGCGGTGCAGCCGCCCATCACGCTGGTGACGGTGCCGCCGGTGGGCAGCTTGACCGAGACCCGGCTCCTGTCAGGGCCGCCGTCCAGCGCGCGGTCGTAACGCTGCCGATCGGCGGGGGAGAGGGTCGCGTAGTAGGCGACGTTCGGGTTGTGCCGCTTGGCGGCCAGCCACCTTTGCCTGATGCGCGTGCCGTACCCGTGCTCGCGGGCCCAGGCGACGTCGGCCAGCACGTACCCGGTGCCCTGCCGTTCCTCGACGGTGGGGGGTGTGGCGGTGTGGTAGCGGAAGCCGTGGCGCCGCATGCACTGCCGCGTCAGGACGTCCTCCGCCCGTTCCAGCAGGATCCGTTCGGTGTCCGTCAGCTCCCTGTCCGGGACCGGCACCCGCGCCGGCCCGCCGCCCGCGGCGGCCGAAAGGAGCAGCAGGACGCCGGCCCCCGTCCCACGCCAGAACCTCACACTCACACAACCCTCCGCCGGGGATCTCGGGCAACGGCACGGGTGTCCGTGCCGGCCGATCGTTCGTCGCGTCACCCAGCTTCCGGGGCGGGGAAATTGTCCGGTACCCCCCTTTGACCACCGCAGACAATGCTCCGGCGGGCTGGAAAGCGACCGGGCGGACTCCTCGGCATGGAGTCCGCCCGGTCCATCAGAGGTGGGAAGCCGGGAGCGACGCCCCGTCAGCGGCCAACGGAGCGGGCGTCCGGTGGGGCGAGAACCGGCTCGGCGCAGACGCGTCACCGGTGTGGCTGGTGCGGTCGCGGACGGCACCGCCCGGGGCCGGCTCCCGCCGGCCAGGCGTGGGGAGGCCGCCGGGCAAGGGCGGCTGTACGGAACTGGCGCTCAAGTCGCCCGGCGAGACGGACGCCGGCAACTACCAGGCGTTCACCTCTTCGGAGGACACCGGCTGCGACGTACCGCCGAGGCGTCCGGGATCTCAGGGTTCGCGCGCCTGGCCACCGGAGGGGATCAGCGGCGAGGCCGCGCGCGGGTCACGTGCGCGGCCTCGCTCCGGCGGCATCAGGAGACGGTCAGGTAGAACGCGGTCTCCGCGGGCAACCGGTAGCCCGCCTGGCTGTAGACGGCGATCGTGCGGTCGGCCGCGCTGTCGTGCAGGTCGTGCCGGACGCAGGCGCGGGCGCCGAGCTCCACCGCCAGCGAGCGCGGGCGGTCGTAGCGGCCGATGGGCGTGACATGGATGGCCACGTCGTCGTCCAGGTCGACGTGCTGGTTCACGATGACGCAGTAGACGCCCCGGGACGGGTGCCAGACGTCTTCGACGTGCTTGCTCTCGGTCACCGACCCGTCCGCCTCGATCGTCGCGGAGGCCTGGGCGAACGGAGTCTCTGCGGACGCGGCCACCGGTGCGAGGAGCGTGGCGGACGCCACGGCGGCGGCGCCGAGCGTCCCGGTGGCGAATCGCCTGATGGTGTTCATATCGGTTGTGTGTCCTTTCGGGCCGAGTCAGGAGACCAGCAGGTCGAAGCCGCTGTCCGCGAGGCGCCCGGTGTGGGTGCTGTAGACGTTGACGGTGATGGTGTTGTCCTCCTCGCAGGTGAGCGACGGGTGACGGTAGGCGATGTGCGGCAGGCGCAGCGCGTGGCGCGGGGTGAGCTGGATCAGCGAGCTGCGCGCGTCGATGTAGTGGGAGAGCTGGACGCAGTACCGGCCGGTGCTCGCCCGCCAGGCCTTGACGACGTTCTTGCTCTCGTTGAGCGAACCGTCCGCGTCGACGATCGCCGCGGCCCGCGCGTACGGGGCTTTGAGGTCCGCGTGCGCGGCCGGGCCGGCGATGGTGGCGAGACCTGCGGCGGCGAGCGTGAGGCAGCCCATAAGAGTACGACGAAGCATGAGGAATCCCCCTTTGTTGCGGCCCGAAGTGAAGCCACAACGAAACGTAAGTTCGCGGAGGCCGCCGGGCCGCTCGCCACCCCGTATCGTCCGATCAAGGATTCTTGCCCTGTCGCACGTAAACCTGTGGCCCTTCCGACGCGTCCAGCCCACCCACACGCGCCGGAGACCGCCCTTCTGCGACGCCGCGGTGGGTGACGTGTTATTTACTCAGGCCTGGATGGGGCGCCGGTAGGGCGTCGTCGTCCCCATGGCCGGACGGCGGCGCCGGGGCCGGGCAGGTCGCTGGTCATCAGGTGTCACAGACCGTAGCCGGCCAGGGCTCCGCCGGCGTACGCGGCGATCGGGGCGGTGACGTGCTGGGCGTCGCGGTGGACGCCGCGCAGGGTGTTGGAGGCGAACGAGCGCTGGAACTCCACCCCGACGTAGCCGAGCCCGAGGTGGGTGGTGGAGATGCCGCCGTCGTGCAGGGGCGTGCCGTCCTCGCTGAGCGCGCCGAGCGGGCGCAGGTAGCCGAGGTCGGGACGGTAGCCGGTGGCGAAGATGACCGTGTCGACGTGCTCGCGCTCGCCGTCGGACCACACGATCCGGTCGCCGTCGAAGGCGGTGAAGACGGGGCGGCGGTCCATCCGGCCGTCGGCCAGGGCGGCGGCGTAGTCGCCGGTGTCCAGGACCAGGGTGCCGCCGCCGGCGCGGGCGGTGATCCGGGCCAGCCAGTGCGGCGGCAGGTCGTCGAAGCCGGTGGTGGTGTGCCAGTGGTGCACGTCCTTGCCGCCGATGAACTGCGGCATGAACGCGACCGGGTGGCGGGTGGCCAGGGTGACGGTGGCCACCTCGGCGAGCTCGTGGCCGACCTGCACGGCGGAGTTGCCGCCGCCGACGATGACCACGCGCCGGCCCGTGTAGTGCTTGGGGTTGCGGTAGCCGGCCACGTGCAGCACCTGACCGGCGAAGGTCTCCTGGCCGGGGAACTCGGGCAGGTACGGGTTGCCGAACGAGCCGCTGGCCGCCACCACCCCCATGGTGCGCAGGGTGCCGCCGTCGGCGGTGTGGACGAGGAAGCCGCCCGCGCCGTCACCCTCGACCGCGCTCACCCGGGTGCGGGTGCGGATCTCGACGTCCAGACGGTCGGCGTAGCGCTGCAGGTGGTCGACGACCTCGTCCCGGCCCGGGTAGTGGTCGGGGTCGCCGGGGAACTCCTGGCCGCCAAGGGCGCTGTGGCGGGCGGGGGAGAACAGGGTGAGGCTGTCGTAGTAGCCGGCCCAGGAGCCGGTGGGGCGTTCGCCCGCTTCAAGGATGACGGGCCGGAGCCCGGCGGCGCTCAGGCAGTGCGCGGCGGCGAGGCCGGACTGGCCTCCGCCGATGACGATGGTGTCCATGCCGCCGCATCATATCCTCATATCCAGAAATCACAATATGATGAGGGCGGGGTGATGCTATGACCATGACGACGAACGGGTTCGAGCTGAGCGACGAGGCGCGCGCCTTTCTCAAGGCGATGGCCAGCGAGACGCGCCAGCAGATCATGGAGCTGTTCGTCGGCGGTGTCGAGCTGACGGTCAGCGAGGTGGCCGAGCGCATGTCGCTCGCGCAGTCGGCCACCTCCACGCATCTGGCCACGCTGCGCGACGGTGGCGTGCTGGCCTCGCGACGCGAGTGGAAGACCGTCTACTACAGGGCCGATTCGGCCCGCATCGGCAAGGCCCTGTCCGACCTGCAGGCGACGCTGCAAGCCTGCTGCCCGCCCGGCGACTGCGGGGCGGGGACCTCAGCGTGTGGCTGATGGCGTTCTCGTGCCGCGGGAATGCTGTTCATGTTCGACGCGGGCGGGTGGGAGCAGCTCGCGGTCCCTGGAGTGCCCTGGTGGGACAGGCGGGCGCACGAGGGTGACCGGGGCTGCCGATCAGGGCGGTGTCCGGGATGCCTGCGAGCTGCGCACCGGCCGCGCCGCTCAGTGCCGCGAGGACCGGGTTGCGGAGGTCCGTCCGAGGGAGGCCAGCTCCAGGACGGTGGCGGTCAGCAGGCGGGCCGCTGCGAGGAGGGTGTCCGCTTCGACGCGCTCCGGGGTTTCGGCCGGAGTCTGGTAGCCGGGCATGCCCATGCCGATGCCGATCGCCGCCAGCCCCGCCGCGGCGTAGCGGCGGTTGTCCGAGGCCATCGCGCCGGCCCGCAGGGGTACTCCGGTTACCCGAGCGGCCTGATCCACAGCGCTCAGGAGGACATGGGCGGGACCGCCGGCCTCCACCGACGCGGCCTCGTGAAGTCGCGCCGCCCCATCGATGTTGATCACCAGCGTGTCCGCCGGGACGGCCGCGGCGTGGTGCGCTGATCCGCGCGCACCTGCTTCCTCGCCGTCCAGTAACGCGACCCGCACGTCCAGTCCTTCTGGGATGCCGGCCGTCACCAAGGCGCGGGCGACCTCAAGGACGACGGCCACGCCGGAGGCGTTGTCGGCCGCCGCGGGCAGACGGCGCGCCGGATCGTCACCGACACCGTCGAAGTGCGCGGTCAGCAGAACCCGCGTCGGCTCTTCGCCGGTACCGCCGTCGGGGCGAGCTTGGCCCGGCAGGCGGCCCACGACGTTGACGCCGTCGGCGGAGACCACCCGCAGGGGCATGGATGCTGACACCTCCACCGCGGTGTCGCGGAAGACGTCGGCCAAGTGCTGGTGCAGGTCGGTACGCAAGGCCAGGATCGGCACGGGCTGGACGGCCGGCCCGGCGATCATCTTGGGCATCCAGCCCTCGGCATCGGTGCCGCGCGCGGTGAGAATCCCGGCCGCCTGGCCTGCTACGGCCCGTTCGCACGCCTGCCCCAGGCGCTCGGCGGCGACCAGTACCCATCGGCCGCGCAGGTCGGCATCCTCGATCGTGGCCAGGGGAGCGGTGCGCGCCATGGGCAGCTCGGCCGAAGCGAGGTGCTCGACGAAGTCCCGGCGATGTTCCAGACGCCTCGGCTGCCCCTCGGCACGCCAATGCAGCTCCGGAGTGCCGTACAGCTCCCGCACGCCGGAGACGGGAAAGCCGATCAGCTCGGCCTCGGCGCCCAGCTCGCCCAGCCTCCCCGCCAGCCAGGTGGCGGCGGCCCGGCCGCCGGGCGTACCCACGCGCCGGCCGGCGTAGCGATCGGCGGCCAGTTCCCGCACGGTGGCCAGCATGCGCGCGGAGGACATCCGCTCCAGGGCAGACGCCGGTGCCGGCGTGGATCGCGCCGGCACCGAGCTGGAGGACGTCATCCGCAGCATGCCGCAGAGGCGGAAACTGCCCGCTCGTTGCCGGGGGCCGGCGCCTGGCCGCAGCAGCCGCCGTCCTCGCTTGCCTGCACGGCGGGTGCCGGGCCACCACAGCAGGCCGCGGAGGTGTCGCCTCCGGCTGGTGAGGCGGCCTGCGAAGCGGGAGCGCCGCAACAACCTCCGGCTGCGGCCGGGGCGAACGCCTCCTCCGGGCTGCCGATGAAGCCCCCGCGCGTCTCCTTCGTCATCGTTGCCGCCTTTCCTTTACTTAGATGAACTTCTAAACAACGGCAATCTTGGCATTCTGATTAGAAGCTCGTCAAGATAGACGTAGATCTAATTAAGCTCGCCTGGGGTGCGGGCAGCGGACCGCCGGGGTGGAGCTGCTGACCGGCCGCTGCACGGATCCAGCTGGGCGTACCGGGCGCCGAAGACGCCGCGGTCGGCGGCCGAGCCGCACCTCGGGTCAGAAGATCTCCGACAGGACGCCGGACTCGGCGATGATGACCATTCCGATGGCCATGAACACCAGCGGGACGATCCAGTGGCCGTGGCGTTCGACGACGGCGATGACGGCGCGGTGGGAGCCGAGCCAGGAGGCGGCCAGGCACCATACGGCGACCCCGGCGGCGAACACTGCGATGGTCAGAGCAGAGGCGGCGGAGCCGATGGTGCGAAAGACCGGCGTGTAGACGGAGATGTTGTCGGCTCCGTTGGCGATCGTCACCGCGGCCACCGACACCACGCCGGTGGCCGGAGGCGGCCCGCCGGACGGCCCGTCGCCGCCGCCGTCGCCGCGTGAGCGCAGTGCGCCGAGCAGGCCGCGCACCCCCAGGGCCAGAGGGATGAGCCCGAGCAGCCCCACCCAGCGATCGGGCAGCAGGGCCAGGCCGAGCGCGGCGATGACCGAGATCACCACCAGCGCGCCGATGCCGGCGTACTGGCCGGCCCAGATGTGCCACGGCCGCAGCGCGCCGCCGGCGCGGGCGGACAGGAACAGCACCGTCAACACGATCAGGTCGTCCACGTTGGTCCCGGCGAACATGGCGACGGCCGCGGCCAGGGTCGGGGCGAGCTGATGGGCGATCGTGGTCATGACCGCCGAACCTACCGGGCCGGGGTGCTGAGGCAGGCGCTCGAAGGGCGGCGTGCCGGCCGTCCTGGCTTCGTCAGCCGGTCAGCTCGCCGATGAGCGTGTCGATGCGGGTACGGATCTGGTCGCGGATCACGCGGACCGGCTCGATGCCCTGACCGGCGGGGTCGTCGAGCTTCCAGTCCTCGTACCGCTTGCCGGGGAAGATCGGGCAGGCGTCCCCGCAGCCCATCGTGATGACCACGTCGGAGGCCTCGACGGCATCGACGGTGAGGATCTTGGGCTGCTCGGCGGTGATGTCGATGCCCACCTCGCGCATCGCCTCGACGGCGACCGGGTTGACCTGGTCGGCGGGGGTCGATCCGGCGGAGCGCACCTCGATGCGGTCGCCGGCCAGGTGGGTGAGCCATCCGGCGGCCATCTGGGAACGTCCGGCGTTGTGCACGCACACGAACAGCACGCTCGGCTTGTCAGTCACGACATCTGCTCCTTGGAAGCGGTGGTGAACAGGCGGCGGCCGGCCAGGCTGACGTAGACCAGGGCGACCAGGACGGGGACCTCGATGAGCGGGCCGACGACCCCGGCCAGGGCCTGGCCGGAGGTGACGCCGAAGACGCCGACGGCCACGGCGATGGCCAGCTCGAAGTTGTTGCCGGCGGCGGTGAAGGCCAGCGTGGTGGTCCGCTCGTAGGACAGGCCGATCGCGCGTCCGGCCAGGAACGAACCGCCCCACATCACGAAGAAGTAGGCCAGCAAGGGGAGCGCGATGCGGGCCACGTCGAGGGGACGTTCACTGATCGTGTGGCCCTGGAGCGCGAAGAGGATGACGATGGTGAACAGCAGGCCGTACAGGGCCAGCGGGCCGACCTTCGGCAGGAAGCGCTCCTCGTACCAGGTCCTGCCCCTGGCGCGCTCGCCCCAGGTGCGCGAGACGTAGCCGGCCAGCAGCGGGATGCCCAGGAAGATGAGCACGTACTGGGCGATGTCCCACATCGACACCTCGAGCGCGGCCTGCGAGAGGCCGAGCCAGCCGGGCAGGACCTGCAGGTAGAACCAGCCGAGCGCCCCGAACGCGACCACCTGGAAGACCGAGTTGATCGCCACGAGCACGGCCGCCGACTCGCGGTCGCCGCAGGCCAGGTCGTTCCAGATGAGCACCATGGCGATGCAGCGGGCGAGCCCCACGATGATCAGCCCGGTGCGGTACTCGGGAAGGTCCGGCAGGAAGGTCCAGGCCAGCGCGAACATCAGCGCGGGGCCGGCGATCCAGTTCAGCAGGAGCGATGAGATCAGCATCCGGCGGTCGCCCGTGACGGTGTCGAGCCGGTCGTAGCGGACCTTGGCCAGCACCGGGTACATCATCAGCAGCAGGCCGAGCGCGATCGGCAGCGAGATCTCGCCGATCTTCACGGCTTCCAGCGCGGTGTCCAGACCGGGGACGAAGCGGCCCAGCAGCAGGCCGGCGGCCATCGCGGCGCCGATCCACACCGGCAGGAAACGGTCGAGGACCGACAGCCGGCCGACGACGGCTGTAGTGATCTCCTGTGCGGGAACCTGGGCGCGGGCAGCATCCGAAGACATGTCGTTCTTCCCTGGTGAGATGGCCGTCAGACCGTGGCGGGGATGTTCAGCAGCGCCGAGAGCTGGCTCAGGTTCTCCGGGACGAGCCGGTAGTAGACCCAGGAGCCGCGCCGTTCGTGGGTGAGCAGGCCGACGTCCCTGAGCACCTTCAGGTGGTGGCTGATCGTCGGCTGGGTCAGGTCGAAGGCGTCGGTGATGTCGCAGACGCAGGCCTCGCCGCCCGCGTGGCTCGCGACGATCGACAGGATGCGCAGCCGTACCGGGTCGCCCAGAGCCTTGAACACGCGGGCGAGTTCGGTGGCCTTGTCGGCGTCCAGTTGCTCGCGTACCAGCGGCGGGCTGCAATCCAGGATCTGCAGCGGCTCCACGTGACCCCCTGATATAGATGACTGTCGAAGTCCTTCTCATATTGACATACATCTATAAGGTGACGCCAATGGGCCCGCAGCCGCGAGGTCAGGCAGGAGGGCCCTGGCTGTGGAGATCGTCCGCCAGGCGAGGCCGGTGTTGGACGCGAAGCTGTGACGCACTGCGGCGAACATCCGAGGCCACGGCGGGGCCGCAGTGGAAGTATCCCGACGCCCCGTTCATCGGCTAGCGACCTCGCCGGGGCCTCGCCTCTCGCATGATCTCCGCGACGGTGTATCTGGCCGTGCGGCTCGCGCCGATCAGGGTGGCGGAGGCGGGGCCGGTCCAGTCGCCGTAGCCGAGCAGGTGCAGGCGAGGCTCGCCCGCGGCGCGGGTGCCCTCGACCGGGATGAGCCCGTCGGGGCCGCGCAGCCGGAGCGGGGCCAGGTGGCCCAGGGCCGGGCGGAAGCCGGTGCACCAGATGATGGCGTCACAGTCGAGGCCGGTGCCGTCCGGCCAGGTGACGCCCGTGGAGGTGATGCGGCTGAACATCGGCTGTGCCTTGAGCACGCCGCGGTCGCGCGCCTCGCGGACCGGCGGGACGGCCACGATGTCGCCCAGCGAGCCCACCCCGTCCGCACCCCGGGTCCGGCGGGTGGCCAGGGCGAACAGGGCCCGGCCGTCGACCTCGTCGGGCAGCAGGCGAGGCGGGCGCAGGGTGACCCAGGTGGTGTCGGCGACGGTCGAGACGTCGGCCAGGATCTGGGCGCCGGAGTTGGCGCCGCCCACGACCACGACGCGGCGGCCGTGGAACGGCTCCGGGCCCCGATAGCCGGCGGTGTGCAGCTGCTCGCCCCGGAAGCCGCCGATGCCGGGGTAGTAGGGCACGTAGGGGCGCCACCAGGTGCCGGTGGCGCTGATCACGTGGCCGGCCTGCCAGGTGCCGGCGTCGGTGTCGACCAGGAGTCGCTGCTCGCCTCGCCGTACCGCATGCACGGTCGTGGGCCGGATGATCGGGAGCTGGTAGCGCTGTTCGTAGTCGGCGAGGTAGGCGACGGTGCCGGCGGCGCCGGGGTGGCCGCCGCCGGGCGGGATGGGCATCATGCGGCCGGGCAGCGAGCTGTACTGGGCGGGGGAGAACAGCCGGAGTGACGGCCACGCGTGCCTCCACGCCCCACCGGGCTCCTCCTGGGAGTCCAGGATGACGAAGTCGGCCTTCGCGCGGCGCAGGTGGTAGCCGGCGGCCAGGCCCGCCTGACCGCCGCCGACGACCAGGACGTCGACCGGGCGCGGAGCTCGGGTCATACGGGCAGGAGCTCGAGGTCTCCCGGCCTGCCGGGCGAGGGCTCGGTCAGCGGGGCGAAGAGGGCGCCGAGCTTGTTCACCGCCTCGGGGATGATCCGGTAGTACACCCAGGTGCCGCGCCGCTCGCCGTCGATCAGGCCTGCGGTGCGCAGCACCTTCAGGTGGTGGGAGATGGTCGGGGCGGTCAGGTCGAAGGCGTCGGTGAGGTCGCACACGCACGCCTCGCCGCCCGCGTGGGATCCGATCATGGACAGCAGGCGCAGCCGGACCGGGTCGGCGACCGCCTTCAGCATGACCGCGAGGTCGGCCGCGTCGGTTTCCGACAGCGGCTCGCGCGCGATCGGTGCGCAGCACGGGGTCGTGGTGGCGGCCATCCGGCTCCTCCTCCTAATTCGAACCTTGTCGAAATTATAGGCGGTGTCAGGCGAGCAGGGGCTCGGCGTAGCCGACGGCCTGGGTGACGGCCAGGGCGGCGACGATGCGCCGGCCCTGGCGGAAGCGGCCCTGGCCGCCGCGCTCCCCGTGGAGGCGGCGGCCGAACCGCTGGTCGTGGTGGAGCTCACGGGCTTGCGCCCGGGCAGGCGATCAGCGCGCGTCCCGTGGAGGTGGTGCGCCAGGCGTCGGTGCCGTTGGCGGTGATGAAGCCTTGCGCCTGCAGCCGCCAGGCCGGGGTTGCGGCCATGCGGGTGATGGCGCGGGCGTGGCCGGGATCGGTGCCGGGTTCGCGGGGCGGCGAGCAGCCGCTCCGCGAGCCGGTCGGCGGGCATCGGCTCGTGGTCGCAGATCAGGCTCAGCGCCTCCTGCGCCGCGGTGGGACAGCCGTCGGACATCGCGCTCTTCCCCGTTCAGCCGCAGCAGCCGCCGCCGGACGAGGCGGTCACCAGGGGGAGTGGGGTGGACAGCAGGCCGCCGCTGATGCCGGTGGCCAGGCCGACGCGCTGTTCCTGGGCCTCGGCGAGGCCGGAGGAGCAGACGCCGGTCTCGGGCAGGTCGAGCTGCACGTCGCGGGCGGCCTCCCAGTCTCCGGCGAGGGCGGCGACGACCGAGCGGGCCTGCTCGTAGCCGGTGGCCATGAGGAAGGTGGGCGCGCGGCCGTAGCTCTTGACGCCGATCGCGTAGTAGCCGGGCTCGGGGTGGGCCAGCTCGTCCACGCCGTGCGGCGGGACGGTGCCGCAGGAGTGCTGGTTCGGGTCGATCAGCGGCGCGAGCGCGCGGGTCGAACCGAGCACCGGGTCCAGGTCGAGGCGCAGCTCGCCGGCGATGGAGTGGTCGGGACGATATCCGGTGGCCGACACGATGCGGTCCACGGTGATCGCCTGCTCGGCGCCGGACGGGTCGCGGCTGACCACCTCGATTCCCTGGTCGGTGCCACGGACGCGGTGGGTGTAGAAGCCGGTCAGCAGCGTGATCCGGCCGGACTCCATCAGGGCGTGCAGGCGGATGCCGAGCGCGCCGCGCGCGGGGAGGGCGTCGGCGTCGCCGCCGCCGTACGTGCGGCCGGCGTCGGCCGCGCGGATCGCCCAGGTGATCGGGGTGTCGGCGAGCTCGGCGAGGGCCAGCAGCGTGGTGGCGGCCGAGTGGCCGGCGCCGACGACCAGGGTGTGCCTGCCCTCGTAGGCGGCCCGGTCGGCGCCCAGCACGTCGGGCAGCGCGTGGTCGATCAGGGCCGCCACGTCGGCCTCGCCGTGCGCGGGCAGGCCGCTCGCGCCGAGCACGTTGGGGGTGGTGTAGGTGCCGGAGGCGTCGATGACCGTCCGGGCGTACAGCTCCTCGCCATCCCGCAGGCGGATCAGGAACGGTACCTCCTCGCGGCCGTTGGTCCGGACCCGGTCGAAGCCCAGCCGGGTGATCGCGCTCACCGCCGCGTTGACCCGTACCCGGTCACCCAGGACCTTGGCCAACGGGGCGAGATAGCCGTCGATCAACTCCGCGCCGGTAGGCAGCCAGTCGTCGTCCGGCGCCTGCCAGCCCGCGGCGTCGAGCAGGCGGCGAGCGGCGGCGTCGATGTTGTAACGCCAGGGGCTGAACACCCGTACGTGCCCCCACTTGGCGATGGACGCGCCGGCCTGCCCGCCCGCCTCCAGGACGAGGAAGTCGAGGCCGCGCTCGGCCAGGTGGGCGGCGGCGGCCAGGCCGACCGGGCCCGCACCGATGACCACCACGGGCAGCGCGCTGGTCTCCAGGGCGGCCGTGGGCTGCTCTGTCTCCAGGGACGTGGTGGTGCTGCAGCATCCGTTACCCATGATTGCCTCTCAGGTCTCGTCGTCTCCGGTCGGCGGAGCATCAGGCGCGGGCGTGATCGGTCATCGCCTTGGTTCTGCAGGGCATCGCGGGTCTCTTCACGGCTGCTCGCCGAGCGTGATCGTGTTGTCCCCGCGCCGTGGCCGATGAGAGCGCGCACCACACCAGCACTGATTAGATGTTTGTCGAAGTAGTTAGCAGCATGCCTCACTGATTAGAGAGATGTCAAACTAGCCTTCCATGAAGGCCGACGGGGAGGGATGCCGGCTTCGGAGCGTCCCCCGGGTCATCGGGCGTCGAAGGACGTCCTTGACTCCAGGACGCCGGCGGCGTTGTCCTCCGCCCAGCCGGCCAGGGCGCGAACGACCTCGAGCAGGCTGATCCCGCGCGGGGTCGGCGCGTAGTCGACGCGCACAGGTTTGGTGTCGTGGACGGTCCGCGTCACCAGGCCGTCGCGCTCCAGCCCCCGCAACGTCGCGCTGAGCATGCGCTGGGTGATGGGCTCGCTCATCCGGCGCAGCTCGTTGAACCGCCGGGTGGTGTCACCCAGCTGGCAGATGACGACCACCGACCACTTGTCGCCGATCCGTTCGAGCACGTCGCGGATCAGGTCACGGCCATGCTCGCAAGCCCCATCCTCCCGGGCGCCGCTTTCGCCTCTCAGAAACGTTCAGGTGTGGGAGTCGCCGTGCGCGACGGTCATCACGCTGCACGGCGCCTACTGGCATGGAGCGATTCACTCCTGGGCCCGAGCCGCGCCTGTTCGGCGTTCGGTCGGGCGTCGCACCGGGTTCGCGCGGCAGCTCGGCGGCCTGGGTGATCCGGCGCTCGCGCAGATAGGCCATGGGAGGCCGGCCGGCCAGGGCGGTGAAGCGCCGGGCCAACGCCGCGCGGGACACGCCGGTCTTCGCCGCCAGGGTACAACCGTCCACGGACGGGCCGGATCGGCGTCGAGCAGCCGCAGGGCCTGCCCACCACGAGGTCGCTGTGCGCGCGGTCAGGCGGGGACTTCGGCGCCGGGGCGGGTGAACCAGGCACGCAGGGCAGCGATGAGCTCAGGACGAGCACCACCTGCCGGCGCCGGCGGTGTGGCTGAAGTTCAGCCGGCGGCTGGGGCAGGGCCCGCTGGTATGCGGGCCCAGCCCTCTCTTTCAGTCTTCGCCGCTGTAGGCGCGCAGTTCGCGGCGCGCCTGGTGACGGCTGCGGCGACGCTCTTCGCGCCGGAAGTAGTACCACTCCTGGCCACCACTGAGGCTGCCGCAATCGAACAGGAAGTAGTCGCTGGCGCCCCAGTAACAGCCGCTTCTTCCGCGACGGTTCATGGACGCGCTGTCGGCGGAGATCTCCTCCGGCAGCGTGCACGGCCCGAACCGATGATCATGCACGGGCCGGCAGTTCACCATCGGCGCTTCGGCCATCCCCACCCACCAGGGCCGGGTCTTGTCAGTCTTGCTCATACGGTCACCTTTCGGCTCCGCGACGCCCCGGGATGGGGCTGTCACAAGACCGGATGCACCGTGATCACCTCCGACTTCACGCACGACATACCGGGACCAGGAGCGACCTTGCCGGTGCTCGGAGAACCTGATTCCGACATTACCGCGAGCCGCAGGAAATCGAGTGACGAGCCAACGTTGTCAGCCCCTGGCGGCCACGGTCGGCGGTGCCTTGAGAACCGACGGCGAACACGGATCCCCAACTCGCCACCTTGTCATGGGTCACCGAGTCCGCCGCCGTCGCCACGGGTGAGAAGGCCTTCCCCGTTTCGAGCGCCCGGTCGACCGGATGTTGTCCACCCCACCGCCGCCCCCGCCCGCGGGCAGGCCCGGACGCCACGGCCGCAGGACGAGGGCCGCGGACGGAGGCCTGCCCGGCCCATGCCGCGCAGGTGCCGCCCCCGGTGGAGTGGTTCTCCTGGTGATACCTGAGCACATCGAAGTGCTCTCTTGTGGGGCTCGCGGCAGCGATGCGATGGTACGGACAACGGACCTGGTATCAAAAGAGAACTGTCTTGGAGCTGCCATGATGCGAGCGATCGGCTTGTACGAGTTCGGGGATCCGACGTGCTGCGGGTCGTCGACCTGCCGGAGCCGCATGCCGGGCCCGGCGAGGTCCGGGTGCGGGTGCGCGCGGCCGCGGTGAATCCGGCGGACACGCTGCTGCGTGCCGGCGTGCACGCGCGGGCGTTCGCCGGGGTGCCGGCCCCGTACGTGCCCGGGATGGACATCGCCGGCGAGATCGACGAGATCGGCCCGGGAACGAGGACCGAGCTGTCCCCCGGCGAGCCGGTGATGGCGATGGTGATGCCGATCGGCCCGGCCGCGGGCGGCTACGCCGAGTACGTGGTGCTGCCGGCCGGCTGGGTCGTCCGCGCGCCGGCGGGCGCCGATGGCGCGGCGGCGGCGACGTTGCCGATGAACGGGCTCACCGCGCAGCTGACGCTCGACCAGCCGGCACTCGCACCGGGTTCGATCCTCGCCGTGACCGGGGCCGCCGGAACCCTCGGCGGCTACCTCGTCCAGCTGGGCAGGCACGCCGGGCTCACCGTGGTTGCCGATGCCGCGCCCGCCGACGAGGCCCTGGTCCGCCGCCTGGGCGCGGCCGACGTCGTCACCAGGGGGCCCGATGTCGCCGCCCGCCTCCGGGACCGGTATCCGGACGGCGTGGACGCGGTCGCCGACACGGCGCTGATCGGGCCGCGCCTTCTGGACGCCGTACGGGACGGCGGCACGTACGCGCGGTTCCTGGCGCCGATGAACCCGGCGGCCACGAATTCGGCCACGGCGGCCACGCCACGGTGCGGACGACGTTCGTCCCCGACTACGCGGGGCGGACGGACAAGCTGCACCAGATCCGCCGGCTGGCCGAGCGGCCCTCGCGATCGACGGCGGGATGACCGCCGCCTGAACGATCGATCTCGTCCTCCGGCTGGAACGGGGGCGCGATCGCCGTCCACCGGTCCGCTCGCACAGGCGCTTCCCGGTCGACCGGTGCGCGGGGAGCCGCCGTTCTGGTTTTCGGCAAGATTGCCCAGCCTGAAGCCATGAGCTCCGCGCGTCCGGCGTGTATGTCGGCGAACGTGGTGGACGTCGCGCATGCTCGGCAATAGACGGACCTGTGACTGTCTGTAAGGGGATTGCCGGCTCGTCCGGAGCTGACGCAAAGGGGAGCACATGATGGCCGAGCAGGGACGCGTGCGATGGAAGCGCTTCGGCCTGATCCTCGTTCCTGTCGCGGCGCTGACGTCGCTGCTGATCGGCGCCACGGCCCAAGGGGTCATCGCCGCCACGTTCGTGATCTCCGGCAACGGCTTCAAACTCTTCGCCGGTGAGCTGCGCGGTCAGGGCTTCTCCTTGGCCACCGACGTGGACCGGACCAGGAAGGGCCGGCTGGTCCCCGTCATCGTGGCCGGCGTCCGGCGGGCCGCGGTCACCGAGCTGTGCTCGAGCGCGCTGGTGAAGACCCCTGTGGGCACGGTGACGCTCCGGCTGACCGGCGGCCAGGGCGGCAACGAGGTGAACATCGACAACCTGGTGATCGATGTGACGGCGGGACAGACCGCGGCCTCCATCCGTGACCTCGAGCTGGGCCGGGATGCCAGCACCCTGGACGAGGTTCCCGCCGGCAGAGGGCCGGCCGGCACCTTCGGCGGCCAGGCCAGAGTGGTCACGCTGCACAACGTCAGGCTGGGCGCCAGGGCCGTCACGGCCGCCACGTTCAGCCTGCCCGACCTCGGCCTCAGGCTGTCGCGCGGCGTGCACGAGTGCTACTGAGGCGGAGCAGGCCCCGCCCTGGCCGGCGGCGGGCGGGCACGGCGCGAGACGAAGGGCGGAAGATCATGAAGTCGTGGCGGCGTTCCCGGCCGTTCTGGGGCGGGCTGTTCATCGTGGTGGCGGGGCTGGAGCTGCTGTCCATTCCGCTCGCGCTCGACGCGCTGCCCCTGGCCGTCAGGTTCGGCACGGTGGGGGCCGGCTATCTCATCGCCCTCGTCCTGATCATCGCGGGGGTGCTCGTCTGGCTGCAGCCCGGCCAGCGGGTGTTCCTCGGCCTGATCGCGGTGCTGCTGTCGATGGCGTCGTTCGTCTACTCCAACCTGGGCGGATTCCTGCTCGGCATGCTCCTGGGCCTGCTGGGCGGCATGCTGGTGATGGCCTGGACGCCTGTCAGCCGGCCCGCCGGCCGCCTCGACACCGTCACCGTCCGGAGCGTCCTGGCCGCGGCCCGGACCTGCGCCGCACGCATGAGCGTGCCGCGCTGGACGACGGCCGTCGCCGTGGGGCGGCGCTGCCGGCGGCTGGTGCCCATGAGGCGAGCCCGCATCGAGACCGATCCTGTGCCGGCGGACACGAGCTTCATCGCGAAGCTGCGTGAGCCCGCCGGTCGCAGCCGTCGATGAGGCGGTGCAGCGCGGCCGCTACGTCCGAGGCCCGTTCCCGGTCGTGGTCGTCATCGCCCTGCTGATCAGCGCGAACCGCCGCACCAAGGCCCTGCTGTTCGAAGCCACCTGGCTGGTCATGAGCTGGGTCGTGCTGCTCGTCCTCATCGCCCTGCTCGGCGCCCTCGGCGCCGGCGGGCACGCCAGCCCCGCCTGGGTGGCCTGGCTCGCCCTGATCATCGGCGTGCTCCTGCTGGCGATGGCCTGCGCCGGCATCCGCAGGGCCGCCCGCCGCAAGGAGGGCAAGGCCCCCGGGGTGCCCCGCTGGATCGCCGCCATGGACACCCTGACCAACCCGAAGATCATCGCTGTGGCGGCCCTGCTCATCGTGGCCAAGCCGGTCAACCTCGCCTCGCCGGCCGGTGGCGCCGTCGCCGCCGCCCACGAGCCCCTGCCCGCCGGTCGGCAGCTCGTCCTCGCCGCCGTGTTCGTCGTCATCGGCAGCATCGGCGTGCTCGCCCCCTACGCCACCGGGCTCACCCCGGGCGGCGAACAGCGGCTCCAGCGCATGCGCGGCTGGCTGATCCAGCACAACGGCGCCCTCACCCTGCTGCTCATCCTGGCGTTCGCCCTGCTGTTCCTCGCCAAGGGCCTGCGCGGCCTGCTCGCCCAGGGCTCACGGCGTCACGATCGCGAACGCGGGATCCGGGTCGTCCAGGACGGCGGTCAGGCGGCGCAGGACGTCCATGTCGCCCTCGTGCTCGATGCCGTCGGCCTGCCGGCCGGTGAGCAGGCCGAGCAGCTGCTGCTTGGTGAGCGTGAGCGTCAGGTCCGCCGGCTGCCGCGGCGGGTCGGCCTGGTGGATGAGCGCGCCGTTGGACAGCGTGATGCGGTGGCGCTGGTTCAGATCCGTCAGCCGCCAGTCGATGACCAAAGTCTCGTTCCACGCCCTGGGGCCGTCGACGCGGATGGCCAGGGAGTCGAAGACCTGCTCGACGGTCAGGGCCGCGATCATTTCCGGCGAGGTGCTGTTGAGGTTGGCAGGGACGACGTCGCCGGTCAGCTCCAGTGCGCCGACCAGGTAGAAGTTGCGCCAGGTGCCGTTCTCCGCGCCCTGGCCGAGCCGGGTGTAGACCTCGGCGAGCATCGAGCGCGCCTGGCTGTCGTGCTCGTCGGCGAAGACGGCGTGGTTGAGCAGCGAGGCGGCGAACCGCAGGTCGCCGTCGTCGATGTAGCGGCGGGCGTAGGCGAGGACGCCGTCGCGCCCGCCCATGCACTCGACGTAGCGGCGCGCCTGCTCGACCGGCGGGTGCTCCCACAGGTGGGCCGGGTTGCCGTCGAACCAGCCCAGATAGCGCTGGTAGATGGCCTTGACGTTGTGGCTGACCGAGCCGTAGTAGCCGTGCGTGTGCCAGGCGTGCTCCAGCGCCGGCGGCATCCGCATCGCCTCGGCGATCTCGGTGCCGGTCATGCCCTTGTTCATCATCCGCAGCGTCTGGTCGTGCAGGTAGGCGTACAGGTCGCGCTGCTGCGACAGGAAGGCGACGATGTTCTCCTGACCCCAGGTGGGCCAGTGGTGTGAGGCGAAGACGACGTCGGCCTGGCCGGCGAACAGGGCGATCGCCTCGGTCAGGTAGCGCGACCAGACACGCGCGTCACGGACCAGCGCGCCGCGCAGCGTGAGGATGTTGTGCTGGTTGTGCGTGGCGTTCTCGGCCATGCACAGCGCCCGGCGGCCGGGGATGAGGAAGTTCATCTCCGCCGGCGCCTCGGTGCCGGGGGTGAGCTGGAAGACGATCCGCACGCCGTCGAGCGTCTCCTCCTGCCCGGTGCGCGTGATGTCCTTGGACGGAGGGATGAGGGAGATCGTCCCGGTCGAGGTGGTCATGCCCAGCCCGCAGCCGATCTGCCCTTCCGGCGAGCGGGGCAGGGCCGGGCCGTACATGTAGGTGGCGCGGCGGTTCATCGCGGTGCCGGCGTAGACGTTCTCCGACACCGCGTGTTCCATGAACCCGGCCGGGGCCAGGATCGGCACGGTGCCGTCGGTGACGCCGCGTACCCCGCCGAAGTGGTCGGCGTGGGAATGGGTGTAGATGACCGCGGTGACCGGGCGGTCCCCTCGCTGGTCGCGGTAGAGCTTCAGCCCGGCCGCCGCGCACTCGACGGACAGCAGCGGGTCGACCACGATGACGCCGCTGTCGCCCTCGATCAGGGTCATGTTCGACAGGTCCAGGCCGCGCACCTGGTAGATGCCGTCCGTCACCTCGTACAGGCCCTGCTTGACGCACAACTGCCCCTGCCGCCACAGGCTGGGATGCGCGGTGTCCGGGCACTCCTGCGCCAGGAAGCCGTAGGAGTCGGTGTCCCACACGACACGGCCGTCGGCCCTGACGGTCGCGGGGCTCAGCGCGGCCACGAATCCGCGGTCGGCGGCGTCGAAATCGGACCGGTCGCCGAAGGGAAGGTCTGCCATGACTCCGGTCTTCCCTCCGGCACCCCGATCCGCCACCACCAGCCGGTACCCGCACCCGCCCGTGACCATCTCTTTGACGAGCTTCGCCGTGCTCTCCGCATGGAACGCGCCACGCTCCGCGGCCGGCCCAGGACGGCCGAAGCCTGCCCGCGGGGTCGGCACTGGGGACCGGCTGCGGCCTGGAAGCGCTGTCGTCACCCCCCGCACCGTTTCTCAAGCCGGCCCGGCCTGGCCCTCATGACCGGCTTCCCCTGCCGGCCGATCTGGCGGATGTGGCGCAGGACCAGCGCCGGCTCGGCCAGGTGCGGGTCATGGTCGTCCGTGGGCGCGACGGCATGGCGTCCGCGGGCCGACACGGCCGCGATCTGCCGGTGGCGGGCGATGGCCGGCTGGTCACCACTGGCGCTGATGAGGGCCAGGGGCAGCGAGCCCCACGAACCGGCCGTCCGGGCGACGTCGAGCGACACCATGCCGGCGACGCGGTACTGGCACCTGGCCGGAACCGTCTACGTCAACCGCCACGACCCCGCGATCCTCGTGCACCGACGTGCCGGCAGCCGGTGGACGCTCAATCTCGGCACCCCCGTGGCCTGGATCGTGCTGGCCGTGGTGGCGGCACTCGCGCTGCTGTCACTCCTCGGCGTCATCGACCTGCCGTCCACCGGTTGAGGCGGCGGGAATCCGCGGGGACACCTTGGCCGCAACAGCATGGCCAACCCCGCGGCCCCCGAGGCAGGCGGCCGTCCGGTGCTGCTCAGCGAGGCACGCGCGGCCGGGGGAGCGCCGGATCGGCCACGTCCAGGGTGAGACGGACGATGTTCGGCCGGTGCCGCGAGCCGAGCATGCCCAGGCTGGTCACGAGGAGCCCGTCCGCGACGACGGCGATCGCGGTGGGCCCGTCGAGCCCGTCGGCCTCGGTCGCCAGGACGGTCATGGCGCCGCCCGGGGCGATGCGCACCACGGTGTCGCGCGGGTGGACGGCGAGGTAGAGCGCGCCGGAGGTGTCGAAGGCGAGGTCGTCGGCGGGGATGCCGGTGTGCACCTGCTTCACCTCGCCGGGCCGTCCCTCGTCCAGGGCGATGCGCAGGACGGTGCCCTGGGCGGTGTTGGTCGCCCACAGGGCACCGTCCCAGACCTTGAGCCCGTTCACGCCCGTGGACGACACCGGGTCGTCCGGCGACAGCGGCGCCAGGAGGGGCTCGCCGCCCAGCCAGAGGCGCAGCGTGTCGTCACCGGGGGCGCAGCGCAGGATCTCGCCGTTGACGGAGTCCGCCGCGAACAACGTGCCGTCGCCGGCGAAGGTGATGCCGTTGAGCCCGGCGCCGGCCTGCGCGGCGGCGAAGCGGACCCAGCGGCGGGGCGCCTCGCGCCGCCAGATCCCCGCCACTCCCTCGGCCGTGCCGCGCACCGCGGCGTACAGCCGGTCCTCGGCGTCGGCGGCGAGCCCGACCACGATCGCGTCGGCCGGCTCCGGGACGACCCGCTCCTGCTCCCCGCTCGACAGCCAGACGGTGCCCGCCAGCAGCAGCGTCGCGCAGACCGTGCCGTCGGCGAGTACCACGATGTTCTCCGCCAGCTCGCCGGCGCCGTGCTCGAACGTTGTGAGGATCATGAGCCCACCCTGCAACGATCCGGCGCGCGATGGGGCGGCGTTCGCCTTCGGCGATCCGCGACGGCCCGCTACTCCGCCTTGGCGGCCTCCAGGACGGGCACCGCCGCGGCCCGGCGCGCGGGCAGCGCCGACGTCACCAGCGTCGCCACCGCCGCACCCGTCAGGACCAGCGGGAACAGCCACCACGGCGGGTCCGGCCGCAGGAACGAACTGCCGCTCATCACGTGCAGCAACCCCAGCGTGCCCATCGCGATCGCCAGGCCGAGCAGCGTGCCGAGGACGACCACGGTGGCCGCCTCCCAGCGGATGATCGCGCGGATCTGCCGCGTGGTGGCACCCACAGCGCCCAGCAGCCCGAACTCGCGGGTGCGTTCCGCCACGCTCATCGACACCGTGGTCGCCATCCCGAACAGCGCCAGCAGCAGCGCCATGCCGACGAAGACGTACGTGGAGCGCAGGGCCCGGGTCTGCGACTGCGAGGCCGCGTCCACATACGCGTCGCGGCCGAGGACCCGCACCCCCGGCACCCCGGCCACGGCGCGGGTCAGCGCCTCCGTCGAGCCGCCACGCACGAGCACCGCCCGGGTGGGGGCGTTGGCGTCGAGCCGGTCCATCGTCTCCGCCGCCACCAGCGCCTGGTCGGCGAACAGGTGGGACGGGTCGTGGTAGGTGCCCGCCACGGTGAGCGTGGTGCGTCCGTGCACGCCGCGCACGACGATCTCCTGGCCCCGCCGCAGCCCCTGCCCCTTCATGACGGCCGACGACAGCGCGATCTCGCCCGTGCCGAGGGCGGGTGGCCGGCCGCCCAGCCTCAGGACGTCACGCAGCCCGCTCTGCTCGGCGCCGCTGACCAGGAACCGGAACGGCTCGGGCCGCTCCTCCGGCGAGCCGCCCGGCGCCGGCGGCACCAGCGTGACCTCGGTCTGGGTCAGGACGGCCGCCCGGGACACCCCCGGAGCCCCGGCCAGCTTCGCCGCGACGTCCCGGGCGATGGGCGCGGGCGCGCCCTCGGCGGTCCTGGCGGTGGAGGTGATCGCGTGTTCGGCCGCCATCACCTGCCGTCCCGCCTCGCGGAACCGGTCGTGCACCGAGATCGTGACCAGCGCCACCGAGGCGACCAGCGCGACGCCGAGCATCAGCGACGAGGCGGCCGAGGAGACCCGTCGCGGGCTGCGGGTGACGGTGGCGTGCGCCAGCCGTCCGGTCTCCCCGCCGACCAGCCTGCCGACGCGCCCCACCAGCCCGCCCAGCGGCTTGACGAAGAACGGGGTGAGCACGGCCAGCCCGGTCACGGCCATCAGCGACCCGAACAGGACCATCAGGGCGATGACGAACGTGCGGTCAGGACCGGGTGGCTCGGCGGCGCGGATCGCCGCCGCCACCGCGTACCAGGCCACGGCCCCGGCCAGGATCGCGCCCCCGAACAGCAGCCGGGGCAGGCGCCGCTCCCGGGGTTCGGCGACCGTGCTGCGCAACGCCTGGACGGGCGAGACGCCCGCGGCGCGGTACGCCGCCTGCCAGGCGGCGCCCTGGGTGACCAGGATGCCGGCCACGGCCGGGAGGGTCAGCGCGATCCAGCCGGTCTGGGGGTCGGAGCCGGAGACGTCGAAGCCGTCCCGCGCGAACAGCCGGATGATCAGCTCGGAGACCGGGAAGCCCGCGGCCACGCCGCCCACCGAGGCGATCGCGCCCAGCACCAGCGCCTCCAGCCGGATCAGCCGGCCGATCTGCCGCGGCGTGGCGCCGATCGCGCCGAGCAGCGCGAGCCTGCGGGTGCGCTGCCTGACCAGGGTGCCGAAGGTGTTGGCCACCACGAACAGCCCGACGAAGATCGCCACGGAGGCGAGCATGCCGACGATGCCGGCGATCGTGGTGCCCTCACCCGAGGCGGTGGCGAGCTGCACCCGCCGTACGGACTCGGCGGTGCGCACCGTGACGCCGCCCGGCTCCTGGGCCAGCTCGCGGGCCAGCTCGCCGCGCAGCCGCTCGGCGGGCACGCCGGGGGCGGCCTTCAGCCAGACGCTCTGCCAGGTGCCGGCGGGCAGCATCGCGGCGCGCTGCACGGTCTCGGGCGAAGCCAGCACCAGGTCGCCCGCGGCCACCGCGCCCCGGCCCTGGACGTTGACGATGCCGGAGATCCGCACCTGCTGCGTCCGGTGGGGCAGCGTCAGCGTCATCGTGCCGCCGACGCTCAGCTCTCCGGCGCGCGCCAGGTGCCGGACGACCGCCACCTCGCCGTCACCGGACGGGGCACGGCCGGCCTCCAGCTGGTAGGGGTTCAGCTGCGGGTCGGGCACCCAGGGGCGCAGCAGCGTGCGGCCCTCGGCCGCCGCCATGATCGCCTGCCCGTCCGGGCGGGAGGCCGTCACCGCCACGGCGGCGTCCCCGGCGGCCGCCGCCACCCCGGGGCGGGAGGCGAGCCGGTCGAGCCGGATCCGGCCGTCGGGCGGCGCGTACACGTTGTCCGGATCCACCGTCCCGCCCTGCACCAGCACGTCCGCGCGGAAGTACTCGCTGGCGTCGCCGCCGGCCACCGCCTCCTGCGCGCGCAGGGCGAACTGCAGCGAGCCCGCGATGAGCGCGATCGATCCCAGTGCCGCCAGCAGCGTGGCAGCCAGCCGCACCCAGCCCTCGGCGAAGGACCGGCGCGCGATGAGCCACAGGGGGTTTCCCATCATGTCACCCTTCGAGCTTGCGCATGCGGGCGTGCACGGCGTCGATGGCGGGCTCGGTCAGCTCGTCCACGATCGCCCCGTCGGACAGGAACAGCACCCGGTCGGCGGTCGCGGCGGCGACGGGGTCGTGCGTCACCATGACCACCGTCTGCTGGTGGTCGTCGACGGCCGTACGCAGGAAGCCCAGCACCTCGGCGCCGGCCCGGGAGTCCAGGTTCCCGGTCGGCTCGTCGGCGAAGAGCACCTCCGGCCTGGTCAGCAGCGCGCGCGCCACGGCCACCCGCTGCTGCTGGCCGCCGGACAGCTCCGAGGGCCGGTGCTCCAGCCGCCGGCGCAGCCCCAGTGCGTCCACGACCGTGTCGAACCAGCCCGGCTCGACCCGGCGGCCCGCCAGCCGCGCGGTGAGCTGGATGTTCTCCTCGGCCGTCAGGATCGGCAGCAGGTTGAACGACTGGAAGACGAACCCCATCCGGTCGCGGCGCAGCTCGGCGAGGCCGGTGCGGGACAGGCCGGTGAGGTCCACGTCGCCGATGACGATGGTGCCGGACGTCACGGTGTCCAGGCCAGCCAGGCAGTGCAGGAACGTCGACTTCCCCGACCCCGACGGCCCCATGATCGCGGTGAACTGGCCCCGGGCGAACGTCGCCGAGACCCCGCGCAACGCGCTCACCGCGCTGTCGCCGGTGCCGTAGGTCTTCACCACCCGCGTCGCGATCATGACCTGATCGGGCACGCGCTCGCCGGCCGGGGTCGCGATCATCGGGATCCTCCGGTGCGGGCGCGCGCCGGGAACGCGCGGTGGTGGGTCGGCTCGGGCATGGGGGTTTCCTCCTCGACGCGCACGGACCTTGCTGAGATAATCTCACCTGAGACTATATTGGGTGGCACTAGGATGTGCGCATGCTCCACGACTTGCTCGAACGCCTGCTGTCCGGGAGCGGCGGCCCGGCCGCCGATCACGTGGGGCTCGGCATGCTGCTGGCGGAGGCCCACCACCAGAGCAGGGAACGGCTGGACCAGGCGCTGCGCCCGCTGGGCGTCAACATCCGCAGCTTCGGCGTGCTGCTCGCGCTGCCGATGTACGGCCCCGTCAGCCAGCGGGACCTGACCGGGCACATGGGCATCGACAAGTCCACCATGGTCCGGATCATCGACGAGCTGGAGGAAGGCGGGCTCGTCTCCCGTCAGCGGGCGCCGCAGGACCGGCGCGCGTACTCCATCGTGCTGACCCTCCGCGGCGAGCAGGTCCTCGCGGAGGCGCGGCAGATCGCCGAGCAGGTGGGTGACCAGCTCTTCGGCTGGCTCACCGGGCCCGAGCGGCGGCACCTCGTCGAGCTGCTGCGCCGCCTGGCCGGGCACGCCGCTCCCGGAGCGGCACGATCGGCCGGCTGAGCCCGCTTCCACGAGCCGGCCGGCGTTGACGAACTGCTCGGCGCCCTGAGGGACGGCGATCATCGAAACGCCGGACGGCAGCCCTTTGCGTGGCCCGGGGGATTGGCGGACAACGTCTGCGGGGAGCAGGTGCGTCCGGCTCTCGTGAACTGCTCCTGCCGGCGGTGGAATGTCCTATGAATGTCCTGCTGGTTACCTGGAGCCGAGCCTTCCTGGACCTTAGCGTGAATGGCACGCGGGTGACGAAATTATCGGCACCTCCAGACATGCGTCAGTCTTCAATTCGCGTGAAAACGAATGGGCGGTCGTATGACGAAGAAAAGGAAGCGGGAGAAATGAAGAGAAACGTCACCAGAAGTATTGCCATTACCGCGGTCGGCGGCCTCGCGGCTCTGCTGCTCTCCGTCAGCCCCGCACAGGCCAAGGAGGCGGCAGGTCACTGGTACGGCCCCTACTCCACCAAGGGAATTTGCGAATACTGGCGGAACGGTGTGCAGGCAGGTGGGACACAGACCCATCCCTGCTTCGATGACCAGGGCTGGTACTTCTGGGCAGCGTCCTGAGCGGTCAGTACTCCTGACCGCTGGTAGATGTGCGGCGGACAGATCGCGGCGACGTCCTCCCCGGTGGCGGAGGAGCGGAAGTTGGCGTAGGCGCCGCTGACACATGAAGCACGCGCGCGGCACGGGCGCGGCACGGGCGCGGTGGCTACCAGCCGTAGGGGCCGAAGCGGGCCCAGGCGACGAAGGCGGTGAGCAGGAACAACACGATCGTGATCGCGAGACCCTCGGTCTCCTTGCGGCGGACGTGCAGGGCCGCCGCCAGCGCCACCAGGATCGCCAGTCCTGCCGCGGCGAGCGGCGTCAGGATCGGTGCGATCCCCGTAGCGGCGGGGACGATCAGGCCGATCGCGCCGAGCAGCTCCGGCACGGCGATGAACCGCACGGCCGCCTGGGGGACATCCCCCGTCCACGGGTACTTCCCGATCAGCTTGTCCCTCGGCTGAGTAGCCTTCTCCAGGCCGGACATGGCGAACATGGCGGCCAGGAGGACCTGAAGGATCCAGAGGAAGATGTTCATCGAACGTCGTCTCTCGTGCGTCGTGCGGCGGTCAGGGCTCGAGGCCGGTCATGCCCTTGCCGCTCTCGACGTCGAGCGGTACCGAGACCTGGTCGTGCGTGATCCACCAGGCGCCGCCGATCTTCCGGAAGCCGAAGGTGGCCCTCACCCACATGCCGCTCGTCACCGGCCCGCCCTCCAGCGTGCCGCTGAGCCGGCCGAACGCGTGCCCGAACGCCACCCCATCGCCCACGGTGAGCGTCAGGTCGCGGATCTCGTAGTTCACGCTCTCGAAGAGCGTGAACACCTTCGCCCAGTTCTTGAGCTTCGCCTCGATCCCCACGTGCTGGAGCGGCGGCTCGATGTCGAAGGACACGATGTCCGTGGCGTAGACCCGCTTCAGTCCCTCGAGATCCTTGGCGCGTAGCCCCTCGACGATCCTGCCGATCTGTCCGCGGATCTCGGCCTCGTCCATCTCATGCTGCGTTACCATCGCTACCCCGTCTCGCGTCGAAGTTCGTCGCATACAACCAGGCGACGAACGAGGACCCGGAAGGGGGACAACCCGGCTCAGAGATTTTCGAGCCCGCCGGGTGAGGAATCGCCGCCGGCGTTCCGGCCGCTTCGGTCCGCTCGCGGCGGATCCAGCATCCTGCCCGTCCGTGGAGGGTCGGTTCTCAGCCGCTCGAACTCCACCCGGTGGGGGAGTGCGGAGTTCCGGCGTTCACCGATCGCGACCGGGAGAGCCGGCCGTCACGTCGTTGACCGGGTATCGGGCGCCCTGCCCGGTCAGGACCCGTACGGCCTCTTCCGCGGCGACGCGCCGCACTGTGGTGATGGCCTGCTCGGAGTAGTAGGCGGCGTGCGGAGTGATGATCACGTTGGGCAGCGTGAACAGGGGGTTTCCTGGCCGCCAGTCGCGTTGCTTCGCGGGCTCCTCCTCGAGGTCGTCCAGTGCCGCGCCGGCGATCCATCCCTCGGTGAGTGCCTGGTGGATCGCCGTATCCTCCACGATCGGGCCGCGAGCGGTGTTGATGAGGATGGCGGTCGGCTTCATTCTGCGCAGCGTCGTACGGTCGAAGGTGTGGTGTGTATCGGGCGTGAGCGGCGCCTGGATCACGAGGTAGTCGGCGCCCTCCACGAGCTGGTCGAAGGACACCGGCAGCACGTGGCGCGATCGGAGCTCGGATTCGTCGAGGAACGGGTCGTGCGCCCAGACCTCGACGCCGAACGCTCTGGCGCGTTCGGAGATGAGCTGTGCGATGGCGCCGAAGCCCAGCAGCCCGAACACCCGGCCCCGCAGCCGCCAGATCGGCTCCCCGCTCTGCCACTGCCATTCGCCCTGCCGGGTCGCCCGGTCGTAGGCGCAGATCTTGCGGGCGGCGGCGAGCCAGAGCGCGACGGCGTGGTCGGCGACCTCCTCGGCGCACCACTCGTTCGGCGCGTTGGTGACCTGGATGCCTCGCCGGGTCGCGGCGTCGACGTCGACGATGTCCACGCCCGTGCCGTAGCGGGCGATCACCCGGCATCGGGTGAACGCGTCGATGGCGCGGGAACCGACCCGGGCGTACTGGGTCAGGACGCCGTCGGCGTCCCGGCCCTTTTCGATCACCTCGTCCTCGCTCTTGCACTGTGCGGCGAGGAGTTCGAATCCGGCGCCCTCGACGATCTCGCGTTCGATGTCCACGTCGCCGAAGTCGGAGTCGGCGATCATGATCGTGCCTCTGGCGTCAATGCGAGTCACGGGGAATCCCCTTGGTGTGTACGAGATCCTGGTAGGACACGGCGAGTTCCAGGCAGCCTCCGCTGTCCAGTTGCCCGACCGTGGCGCGGTAGATCTCCTGCCACGGTGTCTGGTTGTCGAGCACCGGCGGCGTGTAGTCGGCCCACCGCGCGGCGATCTCCTCATCCGGCAGGAGGACGTCGACGCGCGCGTTGTGGATGTCGATCCGGATGCGGTCGCCGGTGCGCAGGATGGCGAGGTTGCCACCGGCCGCGGCCTCGGGGCTGGCGTTGAGTATGGACGGGGCGTCTGAGGTGCCGCTCTGGCGGCCGTCACCGAGCGTGGGCAGCGTGGCGACGCCTGCTTGGAGCAGCGCGGCGGGCACCTCCATGTTCACGACCTCGGCCGATCCCGGATAGCCGATCGGGCCGGTGTAGCGGATGACGAGGATGCAGCCCTCGTCGACGCCCAGTTCCGGATCTTGGATGCGGGCGTGGTAGTCCTCGGGCCCGTCGAAGACGATGGCGCGGTAGTCCGACACCGCGCGGAAGTCGTCGCTGAGGACCGAGGTCTTCATGACCGCGGAGTCGAACAGGTTGCCCGTCATGACGAGAAGCCCGCCGCGCGCGGCGAGAGGCTCGTCGAAGGGGCGGATGACCGCAGGGTCGGCGGGCGGGGCGTCGGCCAGGTTCTCGGCCACGGTACGGCCGGAGACGGTCACGGCGTCGCCGTGCAGGCGCCCTGCCGTCAGCAATGTCCGCATGAGGGCGGGGACGCCGCCGGCACGGTAGAAGTCCTCGCCGAGGAACTCGCCGGCGGGGGCGACGTTCGCCAGCACCGGGATGTCGGCTCCGACGCGCTGCCAGTCGTGGATGGTCAGCGGCACCCCGACGTGCCGCGCGATGGCGTTGACATGGATGGGCACGTTGGTGGAGGCGGCGATCGCCGAGGCGACCACGATCGCGTTCTCGAAGGCCCGCATGGTCATGATCTTGCGGGGGGTGAGGTCCTCGCGCACGAGGTCCACCGCCCGGCGGCCGGTCTCGTAGGCGATCTGCGCTCGCCGGCGGTAGGGGGCCGGGATCGCCGCGCACCCCGGCAGGGACATGCCCAGCGCTTCGGCGAGACTGTTCATCGACAGCGCGGTGCCCATCGTGTTGCAGTGGCCGATGCTGGGCGCCGAAGCGCACACGCGCGCCATGAACTCCTCGTAGTCGATCTCCCCGGTGGCCAGCAGCCGCTTCGACTGCCAGATCACCAGTCCCGAACCCGACGCGGCCATCCGCCGGCCCTGGTGATAACCGTTGACCATCGGCCCTCCGGACAGGACGATCGCCGGGATGTTCACCGTCGCCGCCGCGGCCAGGCACGCGGGCGTGGTCTTGTCACAGCCTGTCGTCAGGACGACGCCGTCGAGCGGATATCCGTAGAGCACCTCGACCAGCCCGAGGTAGGCGAGGTTACGATCCAGCGCGGCGGTCGGGCGTTTACCGGTCTCCTGCAGCGGATGGACGGGGAACTCGAGCGGGATGCCGCCGTTGTCGCGGATCCCGTCCCTGACCCGGTCGGCGAGGCCGAGGTGGTGGCGGTTGCAGGGAACGAGATCGCTGCCCGTCTGGGCGATGCCGATGATCGGCCTGCCGGACCGGAGTTCGGCCGGGGTCAGCCCGAAGTTGAGAAAACGTTCGAGGTACAGCGCCGTCATCTCAGGATTGCCCGCATTGTCCCACCAGGCCTGGCTGCGCAGGCCGCCCCCGGCATGTTCCGTCGGCGGCATCAGCTCCTCCTCGCCGGGGCAGGCCCGTCCGATCCGCCCGGGTACTCGGCAAGCGGCACCAGGCCCCTGGACCACGCCGACATGACCGGCGTGAGCACCCGCCAGGCCTCTTCGGCCTCGTCGCCGCGGATGGACAGGGCGGCGTCCCCGTGCAGCACGTCCAGCAGCAGCCGGCCGTAGGCAGGCAGGCCGGCGGGCGCAGGCTGCGCGGTGAGGGTGAGCGGGGCGAGGGTGTGGGCGCCGGCGCCGATGCCGGTCAGCGCCAGGGTCATGCTCTCCGGCTCCAGCCCGAACCGCAGCACGTTGGGCACGGCCTCCTCGCCGAGGCCGAAGGGCAGGTGCGGTACGGGCCGGAAGCGTACCGCGACCTCCTTGCGGTCGTGGCCGAGCGCCTTGCCGGTGCGGAGCCGGAAGGTCGTGCCGGACCAGCGCCAGCTTTCGAGCTCCAGCTCCACCTCGGCGAAGGTCTCGGTGCCTCGCCCCGGGTCCACGCCCTCCTCCTCGGCGTAGGCGGGAACGTCACGATCTGCGATGCGGCCGGCCAGATAGCGGGCGCGGCGGGTGCGGCGGACGACATCGTCGTCGGTGAGGGGGCGTACCGAGCGCAGCACGTCGATCTTCCGATCGCGCAGGTCACGCTCGCCGAGGCTGAGCGGTGGTTCCATGGCCACCAGGCACAGCACCTGGAGCAGGTGGTTCTGCACCATGTCCTTGAGCGCGCCCGCGCCGTCGTAGTAACCCGCCCTGCCTTCCAGCGCGAGCGACTCGTCCCAGACGATCTCCACCTCGGCGATGTGCGCGCTGTTCCAGATGGGCTCCAGCACCCGGTTGGCCAGGCGGCTGCCGAGCACGTTCTGGACGGTCGTCATGGCCAGGAAGTGGTCGACACGGAACACCGCCTGCTCCGGCACGACCTCCGCCAGCAGCCGATTCAGCGCCACGGCACTGTCCAGATCCTCACCGAACGGCTTCTCCAGCACGATCCGGCTGCCCGCCACCAGGCCCGCGTCCCGCAGCGCGGCGACCGTACCGGGGAAGATCCCTGGAGGGAGGGCGAGGTAGACGGCGACGGGCTCGTCGCCGGCGATGGCCGACGCGACGTCGGCGACGTCGGTGGCGTCTGCCCGCAGGTAGCGGGTGGGTTTCGTGATCGCCTGCCTGGCCTCGGCGGGCGAGGAGACGTCATGCCGGTCCAGTTGCTCGGCCGCCCAGCGCTGGAACTCCTCGCCGGTCCAGTCTGCCCGGTCCACACAGGTCAGCTCGAAGCGGTCGTCGAGATGCCCGGCGGCCCGCAGGGCGGCCAGCGCCGGCAGCAGGTAGCGCGCGTTGAGGTCGCCGGTGGCGCCGAAGATGACGAGCCGGTTGATCATGCTGTCACGCCCGCCGTTCCCATGAGGCCCAGCTGGTGGAAGGCGGATCCAGATCGAGCATGCGACTTCCTTTCGTCGTACGGCGTACCACGGAGGGCAGCCCGCAGGCGCAAGTCGCCCCCGAAGACCGCCGGCGTCGCCGAGACAGGCAGCAGCGTGCCGCGGTGACGGAACCACACCCTCCGCTGAGTGGCCACGATGCCCTGGTCATGGACGCGCCCTGTCAGTCCATGACTGGCCTACCCCCGCCGTTTCGCCATGTAAACGCTGCACTACATCAAGTCACCGCACGGCCGTCATGCCCGCCTCCTCGCTCGGGCGAGGGCGACGCCCCTGGCGAGTTCGCGCGGCCAGCGCCGGCGACCGAATGACGGCCGCCCACCGCCTGGAGAACCTGCGGCGTCACGTCGACCGGGCGCGCTCAGCCTGGCCGACCGCCCGCAGGCGCCAGATGACCACAGCGGCAGCTCCTCCCGCGCCGGAGATCGCGCGTGACGGGATCGCCGCCTCCCGTCCGGGACCTCCACGGGGACGTCCCTGGACGGTAGGGCTGACCTCACTGCGACAAGGGGGTGTACGGCAATGTGGCCGGGGCCGGCGACCGGCGAGTCTGGGCCGTAGCTCAGGTCGTCCACAGGAGGTCCGATGTCCCCTGTTCTCCGTGCGCCACTCGGCCGGGTGATGCGGTGGCATCGGCCGCTGATGCTCATGGTCGCCTCGATGCTGCTCCTGCTGGTCGTCTCGGTCGCCGGGCTCGTGTTCGACGACCGGATCCTGCTCGGCGCCCCCGTCTGGCTCAAGCCGTTCAAGTTCGCGGTGTCGATGGCCGTCTACGGCACCACCCTCGCCTGGATGTTGTCCCTGCCCCACCGGGGCAGGAGGTGGACCTCGGGCCTGGCCACCGTCTTCGCCGTCACCGGGCTCGTCGACACCGCCATCGTCGCCATCCAGGCCGCCCGTGGCACCTTCAGCCATTTCAACAAGTCCACCGCCTCCGCCGAGAGGGTCATGCAGGTCATCTTCGGCAACGGCGTGCTGTGCATCATGCTGGCCAACCTCGCGCTCGCCATCATCCTGGCCGTCCAGCGGGTGCACGCCGACCGCGCGATGAGCCGGGCGATCCACACCGGCCTCGGCCTGGCCGTCCTCGGCATGGCCCTGGGCTTCCTCATCCCGGCGCGGGGAACGGCGCAGACCGCGCTGACCGCCGGCGGCGAGACGGTCCTCCTGAGCAGCGGGCACAGCGTGGGCGTGCCCGACGGCGGGCCCGGCCTGCCGCTCACGCAGTGGAGCACCACCGGCGGCGACCTGCGGATCCCGCATTTCGTCGGGCTGCACGGCCTGCAGTTCATGCTGATCGCCGCCTTGCTGCTGGCCGCGCTGGCGGCGCGCCATCCCCTCCTGCGGGAGGATCGCCTCCGCGCTCGCCTGATCGGCGTGGCGGCCACCAGCTACACCGGCCTGATCGCCCTGCTCACCTGGCAGGCCTTACGCGCCCAGCCCCTCATCCGCCCCGACGCTCTGACCCTGGCCGCCGCCGCCCTCTTGGCGGCTCTCACCGCCCTGGCCGCCGTTGCCGTCCTGAAAGCCGGGCGGGTCTCCGACGGCAACCCGCCTGCGGCTCGACAGGCCCACCTCGACGGCGGCCGAGCGGGCTGACCCGCCGCATGGGGACCGGACCGGGTCACCCGGCGGACCGGATGGGGACCGGGCCGGGGTCACCCGGCCGCAGCGTCGAAAGCTGCAGGCAGGTCAACGGACCCGTGGTCGTGGGCGCACAACCTCCAGGTGCGGCGCGTAGCCGTACTTTGCGATCCAGCGGGGGAGAGCGCGCAGATCTCTCAGGCCGAACGCGGCGTGGTGCGCGGTGTCGGCCTGGTGGACAGGTCCTGGCCGTGCAGATGCACCTCGCCGGCGTCGGCCCCTTCGTCCTCGAAACGTGCCAGCACCGCCGCACCCGCCCGACACAGCGGGCTGCTCGGCTTCCAGCACCGGGCCAGATGCCGGCGTGCGAGAGCGGAGCTCGGCTGATGGTCGGCGACGCTCGATCGCCAGTGCGCCCGCCTCCACCGCTTCCGGATGAGTCGCCGCCGGGCCTGGTTGATCCGGCGGCCGAGCCCTTCGAACTCGGGCAGCATGTGATCGCGCGGAGCTCCGCCAGCGTCCGGATCCGCCCT
Organism: Nonomuraea sp. GTA35; assembly: GCF_041950525.1. Taxonomy (NCBI): domain Bacteria; kingdom Bacillati; phylum Actinomycetota; class Actinomycetes; order Streptosporangiales; family Streptosporangiaceae; genus Nonomuraea; species Nonomuraea sp. GTA35. The sequence continues at coordinate 1,346,219 of NZ_JBGNUV010000001.1, forward strand.
TGGGGGAACAGCCGTACCGCCAACAGCGGTACCAGCGAGTAGCAGCGGCTGCCGCCGCGGCGGCGTCGGGCGGGGCGAAGACGTAGGTGAGGAGTTGTTGCCAAGCCCTGGTCGTGGCCGCCGGAGGCTCCTGCGCCGCGGCTGGGCGATGACGTGCGTGCCGTGCCGGAAGCGCGGAGTCCACGCTTCCGGCGGGCTGGGTCAGGTGCAGCGCCAGGAATAGGGGTCGTTGTAGTTCAGGTAGTAGGCGCTCGAGGTGTTGCCGTACCGCTGGCGGCATGCCGTGTTGATGTTGATCCAGAGGTCGTAGATGCCGTTGTAGCACCTCCATCCGTTGACGTTGAAGGCCCGCAGCTTGATGACGGTGCCGGGGGCCTGCAGATCGCAGCCGTCGCGCTGGAGGTCAAGACCGCGTACGGCTGCGGACGCGGGTCCGGCCGCCGCCGTGACGCCCGTGACCACCGTCGTTGTCAGGGCCAGGGCGATGAGCAGTCGTCGCATGACTGCTCCTTTCTGTCGGATGAACCCAGGTGTATAGGGGCGGACGATTGACTGACATCGCGTCCGGGCCCGGACAATGAACTCCGGACAACCGCGAGGGAGCTCCGCGATGCCGCGTCCCGAACGTCCCGTCGACCCCGAGCAGGGGCCAGTAGCGCGGTTCGCGACAGAGCTGCGGGCCCTGCGGGAGAAGGCGGGCAGCCCCTCCTATCGCCGCCTGGCCGAGCAGGCGCACTTCTCCAAGGCAACCCTGGCCGACGCGGCCGCCGGTTACCGGCTGCCGACCCTTGAGGTCACGCTGGCCTACGTCGAGGCGTGCGGAGGTGACGCCGAGCAGTGGCGGGCCCGCTGGCACGAGGTCAGAAGCGAACTCCGCCTACCTCCTCTTCCCGAGCCGCAGCCGTTCTCCGAGCCGACTACAGGACCGCTTGCCGAGCCGCCCGCCGAGCCGGCGGGTGAGCGGACGCGGGCGCGTCGAGTGCCGCTGCTGCCTGTGCTCGGAGCTCTCGCGCTGCTCACTGTGATCGCCGTCACCGTCACTGTCGCCGTACTCACCGGCGATGACTCCGCGCCGCGCCCGTCGGAGCCGGTAGCGCGGTTCGCGGGAAGCAGCGTGCCGGTTGGCGACAACGCCGACCCCAAGGAGACGGGCTGCTCCTATGACGCGGCGGTCGCCACGATCGACAGCATCGAGGTCAACACCAGCGACCGACACTTCCTCGGGGTCGCCGAGCTTCGCTACTCCCCCCGCTGCCGGGCCGCCTGGGGCAGGTTCACGCCCAGCGACCGGTTGAGCTACCTACGGGGCAGCACAGTATCGATCGTGGCCCACCGTCCAGCCACCGGAACGAAGGGCGTGCCGTATACCACCTCGTTCGACGGCCAGGCGGTCTTCGGCAACATCCTGCTCGCCGAACGGGGCTGCCTTCAGATCACCGTCATCGTCAGGGGCCTGGCAGGCACCGGCTCGGCCAGCACCCTGTGCAAACCCTGACCTCATGTCTTCCACAGGAAATCCGTGGGTTTCCTCAGACCGCCCCGAGGAGATACCGCTCGCCGCGGTGATGTTACGTGGCGTCGCTGGTGATGGTCGCAGAAGACCCTTCCCGGCTCCGGGCCGGGCCACGCGAGTTCGAGGTGCACGCCCCTGTCCGAGGGGGAACGCAGAGTGGATCAGTTCCGGCCGAGTCCGTCCAAGGCCCTGTTGGACACCTTCGTCGCCCGGCTTCGCTTGTGCCACACAGCGGTGATCGTACGGACACCCACCGCAAGCACGAGAAGGAGAAGTCCCATGCACGCTCAGCTCAAGGCGGCCCTGCTGACCGCGGCCACCGTCCTGACCCTCGGCCCGGCAGCCCTCGCGCTTCCCGCCGCAGCCGGCGCCGGCACGCCGGCCGTCGCGCAGGCAACCGGCATGCGGCCCACTGCACTCACGGACGATACGTGCGGCCACTACACCAAGAGCGGAACGGAGTACTACCGCAACTGTAAGGACACCAGCGAAAAGATCTGGGTCACCTACAGGAGGTCCTCCGACAACCAGCATTTCTGCGTCCCGGCGGGGAAGCAGGTGGAACTCGGCTACTACCTGAATGTCTACGGCGTCTATCACGACAGCTGGGGCTGCTGACCTTCAGGCCGCCCGGGCTGAGCCAGGCCTGACGCTTGGTCCAAGCCCGGGCGGCCGTGGGCGGCGGCATGCAGGGCCACGGCGCCGTCCGGCTGCCGGGTGACCGCCTCGAAGGCGTGCCCCTGATCGTGCCGAACCCCCTCAGAGAGGGATGTCGTAGTCGCCGGCGCGCAGCCGTCCGGCATGGCCGCACTCAGCGCCGTCGGGACTCCGGCCGCCGTCGTGGCCGGCCGCCAGGAGCCCGGGGTGCGGCGAGATCGCCATCGCGGTGGCGTGCCCGCCCGTCTCACCGGTGATCCGCGCGGCCGGCCGGAGCGCGCGAGCCACCCCGTGCGTACGGCGCAGCGAGCCTTCCACTGCTCGGCCTGGTTCTAGGTGTCTCCGCCGGGGCAGGTCATGACGATAACGGCGGCGCCCGTGGTCCGGCGCGTGGGTCGAGGTCTCCCGGTGGGTGCGCGCGCTGGCCGGGCCGGCTCTCGAAATGGGCGCTCGACCCAGGTGAGCATGAGCCGGATGACCTTGCCTGCTTCGACATCCAGGCCGCCCTCGTTGTGGTTGTCCGGCTCGACCGCGAGTGTTCCGGTCGGGCAGTCGTAGCGGGCGGCGAGTCGCGCTGGCTCGCCCAGGCGTTGATCAGTCCTTGCAGGCGCTCGCGGGGGCCGAAGAGCTGGCTCAGGCGGCTGGTGAGCAGGTCCAGGTGCCGTGCGTGCTCGAACCAAATCCTTTAAGTCAGTCGGCTGACTAACTCTACGGCTTGCATCTGTGCTAGCTTCTTCTCAGGCAAGCAAGTCAGTCAGCTAACTAACTCGGGAGCCGAGGGATCTATCATGATCGTTGTCACGGGAGCCACAGGAAATGTCGGCCGCACGCTGGTCCGCATCCTTGTCGAACAGGGCCATGAGGTGACCGCCATCTCGCGCCGCATCTCCGATGGCGACGTACCGCCCGGCGTCCGCGCGATCGCCGCCGACCTCTCCCAGCCGTCCGCCGACCTGCCGTCCGCGGCGGATGCGGTCTTCCTGCTCGTCGGCGGAGACCTGATGATGGCCGGCGACCCAGCTCGGGTCGTCACCCCGTTCGCGGCCTACGGAAAGATCGTCCTGCTCTCCTCCCAGGGAGTGGCCACCCGCCCGGAGTCCCTGCCCCACGGGCAGGCCTTCGCCGCCTTCGAACAGGCCGTCATGGATTCCGGCACCGACTGGACCATCCTGCGCCCGGGAGGCTTCGCCTCCAACGCCTACGCCTGGGCCTCCTCCATCAAGGCAGCCCGCACGATCGCCGCGCCCTTCGGCGACATCGGCCTCCCGGTCATCGACCCCGACGACATCGCCGCCGTAGCCGCCACCACCTTGACTCAGCCGGGCCACTCGAAGGCGATCTACGAACTGACCGGCCCCACGCCAACCACCCCGCGCCAGCGCGCGGCCGCCATCGGGGACGCCATCGGCGAGCCTGTCACCCTCATCGACCAGACCCGGGAAGAGGCCCGCGCCCAGATGCTCACGTTCATGCCCGCCCCGGTGGCCGACACCACCCTCGACATCCTCGGCACCCCTGCCATCCGCGAACAGACCGTAAGCCCCGATGTCGAAAAGATCCTCGGCCGTGCTCCCGCCACCTTCGGCGACTGGGCCAAGCGCAACGCCGCGGCCTTCCGGTGATGCCAAAACCCAATCGGAGCGCTCGTCACCAGGTGATCTGATCCCTCCAGAGCACGCCGACCACACGCCGCTCACAGGTCGGAACAGCCCACCACCGTCCCATGACCCGCGCTTCAGATCACCTTGCCGCAGCACTCGGCCGGAGCCGGCATCGACATGCCGGCAGGCCTGCCGGTTGACTACGCCGCGCGGACCCGCGCCGGCCGAGGCAGGGTGAAGCCTTTGGCGAACAGCCAGATGGGCAGGACCAGGAGATCGTGGTGCCGGCACCGCGTGGCAGGGTGATGCCGTCGAAGGTCACGGCCCGGAGCGTGGTCAGATCGAGAGCGGCCATGGTGGTGACGCTACCCATCCGCCTCGGCCGCAGACAGGGCCCTTCGTCCCGGGCGCCGACGACCTCCGCCCCCGCACCACGCGGATGCGTACGAGGTCGCGACGAGGGTGACGAAGGAGGCAATCATGATCATCGTAGGAGTCGACGGCTGGGCGGGACCTTCGGCCCGAGTCATCGGGGACGTTCGCCGCTGACCGGGCGGACCGCCGCACGCGAGCATGGACGTGGAAGTGAGGTGGACATCATGTCGATCGAAGTCAAGGACGTCATGGGACGTGTGGCCATCGCCGTGCTGGCGGACGCGTCCTTCGCCGAGATCGTGGCCGCGATGAAGCGGTTCGCGGTCGGCGCGGTCACCGTCATCGACGCGGACCGCCGCCCGATGGGCGTGGTCTCCGAGGACGACCTGCTGCTCAAGGAGATCGATCCCGTGCGGCACAGCGTGTCGATGTTCGAGTCCCGCAGGCGGCGGCGCGAGCACGACAAGGCCGCCGCAGTCACGGCATCCCAGCTGATGACCTCCCCGGCGATCACCGTCACCCCGGGCACCAGCGTGCGCGACGCTGCGCGGCTGATGCACGCCGAGCGCATCAAGCAGCTGCCCGTGATCGACGTGGTCACCGGGAGGGTCGTCGGCACCCTGCACCAGCGGGACGTGCTGCGCGTCTTCACCCGGCCCACCGCCGAGATCGAGGCCGACATCCGCGCCGTGCTGCCCGAGGGAGGCCCGTTCACGGTCGAGATCGACGCGGGCGTGGTGACGATCGGCGGCCAGGTGCGGTGGCGCTCCCAGGTCATCTCCGTCACCGAGCCGGCCCGCGCCGTCGAAGGCGTCATGGACGTGGTGTGCGAGGTGGTCTTCGACAACGACGACCTCATCGTCGCCCCGCCGTTGCTGTAGGAGCGCCGTCGTGGACGCGGCATGGCGGATCGGAGGGCACGGCATCGTGCGGGGCGCCGGCTTCCGGCCGTTCGCGCGCAGGCCGGCTACGGCCATCGGGATCCGGGGACAGGTCCGGAACGCCGGCGGGGCGGGCCGCCAGGTAGCACCCGCATGGACGAAGTGCCCGCCGGGGGCCACCCGCGCCAGGCGGCGCGTCCGGGCCCGACGGACAGCCTCCGTCAATTTCGGACGGGTCCACCCCCGTTCAAGCGCCATCCGATGGGATTGATGCGGTACAGGCCGTTGTCACACGTTGCATTCGGCCTTCCACTTGGCGCGGGCACCGCTGCCGCACAGGTACGGGTTGCCGTCGCCGGCTGGCAACAGCTTGCGCAGCACCCCGGTGTCCACACGTTCAAGGACGAGCGAGTCGCCCTTGCGAGGATGGCCGTCCACAGCGGAATGTCCGGATACCGCCCGACCCGACCCGTTCCTGAAGACCACGTCACCCACTGTGCCGACCAGGCCTCGCGGGTCCATCTTGAAGGCGAGTTCGGCGTGCCCCGTGCACATGCCGTCCGCGCTCGGACAGGGACCCGCGTTCCAGACCTGGGTGCCACGCAGGTCCGAGCCGATGGTCAAGGCGAGGCCGTGTGTCCGCCATCTGCCGACGAACGGCAGGTGGCTGTGGTCGCGTCCGCGCGGAAGCTCGACCGTGCCGTCGTCACGGATGACGAGAATCTCATGGGGTGTGCGCACTGTGAGGAACCCGTCGGCCCCGTCCAACGCGGGCCCCGCCTCGTCGTAGGGCAGGACCATCGACCAGATCCGGCCCATCCCAGGACGGGCCAGCCCTTCGATGAGGGTGCTCTTGGGCTGGTTGCCGGCGTACTGGTCGGAGGCCATGAACACCCGCGTCTTGTCGTGGCTGAGGAGTGGGCTTGTCGCGGGCTGCTCGGGGACGGGCCAGCTCGCGATCTGCCGCTTCGAGGTGACGTCCATGATCACACCGAGCTTCGTGGTGTTGTTCACCCAGGCCCACGCGACCAGGTGCGCCCCGTCGCTGGACAGACTGCCGAGCCCGGCGGAGAAGTCCACGTCGATCGCTTCGGGAACGGCCGGCGGAGCCCACCGCACCCAATACCCGCCGGCCAGCGCGACGGCGGTGCGGTCGTCGGAGGCGAACCCGAGAAAGTTGTACCCCTCGGCCTGCGGCAGCCCGCTCGCATCGAAGGTCATGCGCCTGCGCGTGCCCAGCAGAGCACAATCGGCGAAGGGCCGGCGGCTGGTACGGCGTACGGGGATGAGGTCGTACAACTCGCGATACCCCTCGGGGACGGGCAGCGGCCCGCCCACGCGCACGGCCGCCAGGGGGCGTGGGCAACCGCCACACCATTGGCCGCCGGCCGGCCGTGCGCAGGTCGAGCAGCGCCGGCTGCGCTTGCCGACGTGTCCCTTGTCCCCTGCCGTCCGATCCTGGCGTGGGGGAGGACCAAGGTCCTCAGGCCTCGGGCCGTACGGCACTGAGCGCCGGCGGCCGCAGCCGGTGTGATGGAGGTGAGACCAGGACGCACGACAGGACAGGAAAGGCAGGCCCGCCATGGCCACCACCATCGACAAGCCTGTGATGCACACCAGCGCGGGCAAGGCGGAGCACAAGACGCCGGCCGACTACGTCTGGGCCGTCGCCCGGATCTCGATCGGCTGGGTCTTCCTCTGGGCCTTCCTGGACAAGACCTTCGGCTTCGGCTTCGCCACCCCGGCGGCCAAGGCCTGGATCAACGGCGGCAGCCCGACGACCGGCTTCCTCAAGGGCACCGGCGAGCACGCCCTCGGCGGCTTCTTCGCCGGCCTGGCCGGGCAGGCGTGGGTGGACTGGCTGTTCATGGCCGGCCTGGCCGGAGTCGGCCTGGCGCTCGTGCTCGGCATCGGCACCCGCATCGCCGCCGGCGCCGGCACCGCGATGCTGCTCCTGATGTGGGCGGCCGAGCTGCCCCTGACCACCAACCCCTTCATGGACGACCACCTCATCTACGCGATCGTCCTCATCGGCCTGGCCCTCACCGGCGCCGGCACCACCCTCGGACTCGGCAACCTGCCCATCGTCCAGCGCACCCCGTGGCTCAAGTAGCCGCCCCGGCCACCCGCCCGCCCGGCCCCCAGGGCGGGCGGGTTTCGTTGACCGTCAACTTGGGATGCGGCGCAGGCGGGCGGCCCCCTGAGATCGGGTACGACTGACCGAACACGCAGGTGGTCCCCGATCCATGACCTCGTGATCGGCTGGGCTGCTCTGGCCCTGCCGCGGAGGATTACCGCGGGTGAGCGGCGGGAAGACATTCCACCTCCCCCTGGCGTGCGAAGGGGACCACATGACCACGATCACGGACCAGACCCGCGACCGGGCACAGCGAGATCGGCTCGCCGATGCACTGCTCGACACAGCGCCCCACCTCGGCCACCAGTGGACCGACAGGACCGCGGGCCGACTGGAGCGCTCCAGCGGTTTCCGGCGAGCGAGCAACGGAGGGATCTGACATGTCCAACCACTTCACCGGCCTCAGCCTCGGGCCGCCACTCGGCGACCAGCGCCTCGACCTGTGCGACCTCTACGCCTTCGGGGCACCTGGCGATCCGAGCAGGATCGTTCTCATCCTCAACGCCAATCCCAACGCGGACGCCCTGCACCCTGACGCCGTATACCGCCTGAACATCGACAACGACGGCGATTACCTGACCGACGTCGCCTTCAGCTGGGTCTTCAGCCCGCCGGCATCCGACGGCTCCCAGACCTACAGCGTCTTCATGGCAAGCGGTGCGGAGTCCCGCAGCCCGGAGGCGGTCGGCACCGAGATCGTGTCGGACGCCGCCGTTTCCTTTGGCCCCCAAGCCAACGTGGTCAGCAGCGGCGGCTACAAGGTGGCCGCCGGTAGCCGCAGTGACGCCTTCTTCTTCGACTTCGACGGAATCAAGAATCTCTTCGACACCAGCGGCAACCGGAATTTCACCGCCCCGCATCTGGGCGGGAAGTCCCCGTGGACGGGCGTCGACTCCAACAGCACGGCCAACGTCTTCTCCATGGCCATCGAACTGCCGGCCGCGGAGCTGGCGCCCAACCCCGAGCTGCACATCTGGGGCCGGTGCAGCGTCCTGCGCCACGGCGAGCTCGTCCACGCCGACCGAGCCGGACACCCGTCGATGAGCAGCTTCTTCAACACCGACGACACGAAGGAGGAGTACAACGCCAGCGAGCCGGTCAACGACCGGACCAGGTGGACGGACCAGTTCGTCCATCTGCTGGGCCACACCGGCGGCTACTCGCGTGAGGAGGCGATCACCGCGCTCGACGAGCACGGCCTCCTGCCGGACGTACTGCGCTTCGACCCGTCCAAGCCGGCCGCGTACCCTAATGGCCGGACGTTCGTGGAAGACGTCATCGACATCCGCGTCGCGTTCCTCACCAAGAACGAGGCCCCGCCCACCGGGCTGACGCCGCACACCGACACCCTGGACCGGTTCCCGTACCTCGGCGACCCGCACCCGGCAGCCACCTCCTGACGTGCGACGTGCGCGCCGATCCGCTCGGCACCCACCGATCGCCGGGGATCTCCGCCGTGTCCCATGACCGCGGTCAGCGCAGGATGGTGGTGCCGACTCCCACAGACGCTCGGCGTTCGCGGCATCGAGCGCATAGGGCGCCACGCCGGGCACGCCCAGTTGTGTGGGCCGTGAGGTGACCTGCGGGGCTTCGTTGACGTCTTCGAAGTAGCGTCCGCCGACGCCTTCGACCAGCGGGGAGGCGGCGAGGAAGACGGAGGTGGCCGCGCCCTGTTCGATGGTCTTGCGGTAGGGCTCGGGGGTCTTCAGGCCGCCGGTGTGCCGCTGGAGGTTGGTGGCGATCGCCCCGGGGTGCAGCGCGTTCGCCCGGATGCCCTCGCCTGACCAGCGCCGGTCCGCCTCGACGGCCAGGAGCACCTCAGCGGTCTTGGACTGGCCGTAGGCGCCCAGCGCGTCGTAGGGGCGGAAGCGATAGTCCAGGTCGTCGAAGACGACCGGGGAGAACAGGTGACCGCTGGAAGACACGTTCACCATGCGGGCACCGCCGGCTTCGGCGAGCGCCCCATGCAGGCCCAGGGCCAGGGCGAAGTGCCCCAGGTAGTTGGTGGCGAACTGCTGCTCGTGGCCACCGGTGCCCCGCTCCAGTTCGGGGAGCATCATGATCCCGGCGTTGTTGACCAGGATGTGCAGGGGACCGGCCCTGGCCTCGGTGAACGCGTTCACCGAGGCCAGGTCCGCCACGTCCACCCGGGCGACGTGGATCGCGTCGTTGCCGGTCTTGGTCCGCAGGTCGGCCGCGACCTGCTCCCCGGCGTCGGGACGCCGAACCGCGAGGGTGACCTCGGCGCCGATGGCCGCCAGTGCGCGGGCGGTCTCGACACCGATCCCGGACGTGGCGCCAGTGATCACTGCGCGTCTGCCGGAGAGGTCGACACTCTTGATCACCTCCGAAGCGGTCGAATGGCGGTCGAAGGGACTACGGAAGAGCTCGGACATGGGCGTTTCCTCGATCCGGATGTAGGTGGGGAAGCACGACCGAACTGGCGAGTGACCAGTACAGACGGGCGCACCAAGGGCACAGCGTCCGCCTGTTCCGTCGCGTGCGGCAGGACGCCGCTCACCGTCTTACCCTGCCGGTTGCGGTCGTGCTCTGCTGTCTGGGGTTGTTGGCATCTTCCCGCAGGTCAGAGCGAGATGATCTTCTCAGGCGAGCCGGGAACCGTCGGTTTCGGATCGCCCGGCCTGGCCGGGGCACGCCGGCCGGTTGATGTGATGGTGATGTGTTCCATGCGACGAAGCACGTCCCTATGCCGCCGGGGCCGGTATCTGGGTGGTTCCGGTGCGGGAGGCCCGCTCGATCGTGTCGATGAGCCGGTGTCTCCGCAGGGCGTGGTCGAAGCCGGGCACGGTGTGCGTGCCCTCATGCAGGTCCCGTCCGAAGCACGCGTACACCTGGGCGACGCCCTGCGCCGTTGCCGGCAGGTCGCGCGGGACCGGATGGAAGCGGCTGTCGGGGAGGGCGAGGTCGGTGAGCGCCTGGTCGTCGCCCCGGCCGCCCTGCAGCCGCAGGTCCAGAGCCTGGAGGTTGCCGTTGATGCCGGGCGCGGTCAGGACCAGGTCACCGTCGGTGCCGTTGATCTCCCAGCGGAAGTTGTCGCCCCGGGAGAAGCCGCCCCGGTAGAACAGGGAGAGGGCGGCACCGCTGCGCAAGGTGCCCGTGACGGATACCTGGTCGGCCACCGTCACCGGGATGGTGGAGCCATCGTCGATCACCTGTGCCTGTGCGAGGCTGGTGACCAGGTTGGCCGAGACATCGGTGAGCTCGCCGAGCACAACGTTGACCGCCTCCAGAGCGTGCAGCGCCGACGCCGTCAAGAGCGTCGCGCCGGCGGTGGCGTCGTAGAGGTAGGCGTGCGCGCGGTCGGTCACGGGGCTCCAGGACAGGCCCGATCCGACCAGCGTCGTGCCGAGCACCTTCCCGACGTAGCCGTCCGCGACCAGGTCACGGGTGTGGCGGATCACCGGGAGGAAGCCGCCCTGCAGCCCGATCACCGTGCGGACCCCCGCGGCCTCGGCTCGGGCGGCCAGGTCGGCTGCCTCGTCGGTGCCGACGCCGAGGGGCCACTCGCTGTAGACCATCTTCCCCGCCGCCAGCGCCGCGGAGATCAGCGCGTGGTGGTGGGGCACCTTGACCGACACCACCACCAGATCCACTCCGGGGTGGGCGATCAGGTCGGCGGGGTCGCCGAAGGCCGCCGGGACGTCGAACTCCTTGGCGGCCCGTTCGGCGGACTCGCGGCGTGAGGTGCTGATGGCACGCAGCTCGTAGTCCGGGAGGGCCTTGAGCGCGGGGACATGGCTGATGGCCGCCCAGCCGCCGATGCTCGCCCCGATGATGCCGACGCCGATCTTCATGATGCTCCTTCTGGTGATGTCCGGTCGCCGGTGGCGAACGGTATGCCGATGTCGTGCCGGGGGGTGTCGAGCGTGTCGGGTCTGCCTGTCGGCCAGAGCGTGCACGCCGGCGGGCACGATCTCGCGGGACCGCGTGGCCACGTCGCCGCCCCTGGCGACCGCCGAGTCCGCGCCCGGAGATCGGACCAGGTCGCGGTCGGCAGGAGCGAAGTCGCGCCGACGGCCCGAAGCCCGTCGGCCTTCGCCGGCTGGATCAACAGGCCGCCGGCCGCGCCGGTGATCGCGAGCGTCCGGCGGATTGACCGCGCGGGCCCGACGAAGCCGAAGCCCGCCGATGGCCCTCACCGCCGGCTGCTGAACGCGCCCGGCCGATCGGCACGCCCGCGCAGCGGGAACCCCGGGCGCCCACGGAAGGTCCCCGTGTCGCTGTCTTCCATGCCTGCCTTCCTGGCCGTCGACGGCAAATATCTTGAATGATCGTTACAGATTAAGGGCGTGAAGCATCAGTCAAGGCAGCTCAGGGCTGCCTCCACGATGCTCATCAGGTGCCGTCGATCGGGGTTGATCGCCCCCGTGACACGCAGCCCATGAATGAGCGTCATGATGAGCCTCGCCGAGTCCCGGGGGTCGCGGATGCCGACCGGCTCGCCGCGGGCCTGGGCCGCCGCGATCACCTCGGTCAGCTCGTCCTCCAGCAGCGAGGTCGTCGCCCCCACCCGCGTGGCCACCTCGGGGTCGTGACACAGCCGCTCGGTCGCGGCGCTCACGATCAGACAGGTCTGCTCGCGTCCGTCCCGCAGGATGGTCTCCACCAGATCGACCAGGATGTCGCGGATCAGCTCCCGTGCCGGGGTGCCGCTGCGCAGCAGATCGACCAGAGGCAGCGCATACCGCTCCCGGTAGCGATCGAGCACCGCCCGATACAGGCCCTCCTTGCTGCCGAACGCCGCATAGAGAGAGCCGCGGCCCACCCCGGTGGCGTCGACCAGGTCCTGCACCGAGGTGCCCTCGTAGCCCTTGTGCCGGAAGACCGACATCGCCGCCTCCAGCGCGGCCTCCGTGTCGAACTCCCTCACCCGTGCCATGCCACGCAGGCTAGCCTTATCTGGAACGAACAGTCAAATTTCGGGGCCGCCTGCTGCGACGCGCCCACCCAGGCCGCCTGATCCCCGTGTCGCAACCCGCCGCGGGGCCCCTCGGAACGCTGGACTCGCCGTGAGGGTGACTTTCCAGGACACGGAGAATATGGCGGGGGAGGGTCCACGCTCCCGTGGAATTCTTGATTCCATACAGGTGGACGATCGGCACCAGCGCCAGGCTCTGGCGCTGTCAATGGTGACGGGGCCCGGCCGCGTCCCCCTGATCGATCGGTAGCGGGCCGGCGCGAGATCGCCTCCCACACCCTGGCTCGGCTCGGCCGAAGGGCTCACAGAAGGAGTACGTCATGACGGCGACCATGCGGGCGATCGTCCAGCACGCCTACGGCGGCCCGGAGGTGCTGCAGCTCACCGAGGTTTCCCGGCCCGAGCCGGGGGTCACCGAGGTGCTGGTACGGGTGCACGCCGCCGGGGTCAACCCGATCGACGGCAAGACCCGCGCCGGCGGCGGCTTCGCCCCCCAAGTGGGCCGGCCGCCGTTCATCCCCGGCTGGGATCTGTCGGGTGTGGTGGAGGAGATCGGCTACGGCGTGACCCGCTTCCAGCCGGGCGATGAGGTGTACGGCATGCCGAACTTCCCGCACCGTGCCGGCACGTACGCCGAGTTCGTCGCGGTGCGCTCGCGCCAGGTCGCCCGCAAACCCGCGAGCCTGTCGCACGTGCAGGCTGCGGCGCTGCCGCTGGCGGGGCTGACCGCCTGGCAGTCCCTGGTCGACACCGCCCAGGTGGGGCCCGGCATGCGCGTGCTGATCCACGCGGCGGCGGGCGGCGTCGGCCATCTGGCGGTGCAGATCGCCAAGGCGCGGGGCGCGTACGTGATCGGCACCGTTCGCGCCGCCAAGCACGACTTCGTGCGTTCGCTGGGAGCCGATGAGGTGATCGACTACACAGCCGTCGCGTTCGAGGACGCCGTCGAGCCCGTGGACGTGGTGCTCGACCTCGTCGGTGGCGAGACCCGCCGCCGCTCGCTGGAGGTGCTGGCCGAAGGCGGACTGCTCATCCCGCTGCCGCGCGGGCTGGACGTCTCGCAGGAGGCGGCCGAGCGCGGCCTGCGGGTGGCGCCCGTCATCGTCGAGCCCGACTACCGCGGCCTGGAACACCTGGCCGAGCTGGCCGACTCCGGAAAACTGCGGATCAGCGTGTCCCGGGAACTGCCGCTGGCGCAGGCCGCCGAGGCGCACCGGTACATCGACGGCGGGGGCGCCACCGGCAAGACCGTCCTCACCGTGATCGCCGAGAGCTGACCGCGGCCGGCCAGGAGCCCGGAAGGCGAGCTCGTCAAGCTCATGGAAGGGTACGGCTACCGCCCGCACGTCGTCGGCCCTTCGCACGATGAGATGGCCGCGGCCTGCGGACCGCCTGGCATCGTACGAAAAGGCCGGAATGTTGCCCGACCTGGTGGATTGAGGGCAAATCTGTACCGCGTCAAACGCAGGGGTCTCGCCCCGAGGACAGGTGGTCAAGGTTCCGGCTGCAGGCAGGAGCGCTGCGGAGGTGTGGCCGGCGCGGAAGCTCCATCACTGTGACCGGTCCACGGCCGGTCACGGGAGGAACCGGGCCCGGAGGTCCGGGCGCAGGTAGGCGGCGGGCGAGGCGATCGACAGTCCGCCGTCCACCGGCAGGACCGCCCCGGTGATGAACGCGGCGCCGGGCGAGGCGAGGAAGGCCACCGCCTCAGCCACGTCCCGCGGCGTCCCGGTGCGCCCGAGCGGGTAGCCCTCCGCGGCGTTCTCCAGGCCGTCCCCGCCGATCAGGCCGGGAGCCACCGAGTTGACGCGGATCCCGGCGGGGCCGTACTCCAGGGCGAGCTGGCGGACGAACGCGTCCAGCCCGCCCTTGGCGGCGGCGTACGCGGGCACGCCCGGCGCGGCCAGGAACGCGTTGACCGAGCCGACCGCGACGACGGCGGAGCCCGGCGCCAGGCGGGGCAGCGCGGCCCTGCACAGGTGGAAGGCGGCGTCCAGGGTGGCCCCGATCGCGGACCTCCACTGCTCGTCGGTGGTGCGCACCACGGACGCGACCGGCATCACGGCCGTGGCCAGCACCAGGACGTCCAGACGGCCGAGAAGGCCCTCGGCCTCGGCGACGGCGGTGTCGGCCTCGGCGGGGACGGCGCAGTCGTGGACGAGGAAGGCGTCGTAGACGGGGTCGGCGCACGGCTGCAGGCCGATCCCGGCCACCCGGTCGCCCCGCTCGGCGAACGCGGCGGCGATGGCCAGGCCGATGCCGGAGTTGCCGCCCGCCACCAGCACGCCGCGCGCCCCGGGCCCGCTCCCGAGCCCCGGCGCTTCCGTCACCACAGCTCCGCCGTGAGCGCGTCCAGAAGGGCGCGGCTGGCGTGGTCCAGGGGGCGGGCCGGGGAGCGTACGGTGGCCGAGTCGATGAGCCCGCGGTGGACCAGCACCTCCTTGTGCACCGCCCAGGCCAGGCCGGGCTGCATGCCGAAGCGGATCAGCGGGAGCAGCCTGGCGTGCCCCGCGCGGGCCTGCTCCGCGCGTCCGGCCGCCCAGTCGGCGAGCACCGGCGCGAGCAGGTCGGTGAACTCGCAGGCGGGCATCGTGCCGACGGCCCCCAGCGCGTACTCCTCCAGGCAGAACAGCGCGTTCTGCCCGCCGAAGACGGCGAAGCCGTCGGGGACGCCCGCGGCCACCGCCCCGACCTTGGGCGCGGTCGGCGGCGCCTCCACCTTCACCGAGGTGACGCCGTCGAGCTTGCTCAGCTCCACGATCAGCGACTCCGGCATGCTGACGCCGGTGGCGCCGGGCGCGTCCTGCACCATCACGTCGATCCCCGCCCGCTCGGCCACGACGCCGTAGAAGTCGACGAGCTGCGCCCCGGACGGCTTGACCAGGTACGGCGGCAGCACCATGAGGGCGTCGGCGCCGCCGTCCCTGGCGGCGAGTGCCTGTTCGAGCGCGGTGGCGGTGCTGGTCGCGCCGACGCCCGCGACGACCGGGGCGGCGCCGGCGGCGGCCCGTACCTCGGCGAGCACGCGCGCGCGGTCGTCGGCGGTCAGGGCGAAGCCCTCGCTGGCCATCCCGAACACGGCCACTCCGTCGGCTCCGGAGGCGAGCTGCCACTCGGTCAGCCTGCGCAGGCTCGGCAGATCGAGCCCGCCGCCATCGGAGAAGGGGGTGGCGAGGATGGGGATCAGTCCAGACAGAACCAACGGATACTCCCTTTCAGGTGCGTCGGAGGTGGTGGTCACAGGGCGCCGGGGTCGACGTCCACGCCGAGGCCGGGTCCGGACGGCACGGGGAAGCCGGTCGCGTCGCCGGGCAGCGGCGCGGTGAGGATCGAGCCGGCCGCCTCGCAGGTGGTGGGCTGGTACTCGAAGAACGCCAGGTTGCCGAGGGCGGCGCTGACGTGGACGCCGGCGGCGAGCGCCACCCCGAGCCCGGTGGAGTGGTGCGGCGCGACCCGGACGTGGTGCGCGGCGGCGAGCTCGGCGATGGACATCAGCTCGGTGATGCCGGTGCGCCCGACGTCGGGCTGGGCCAGGCCGACGGCGCGGCGGCCCAGCCAGTGGGCGAACTCGTACCTGTTGCGCAGGGTCTCGCCGACGGCGATGGGCAGGTCGGCGCGGCGGACGAGCTCCCTGTGACCCTCGACGTCCTCGGGGGCGAGCGGCGCCTCCAGGAACAGCGCGCCGCGCTCGGCCAGCCCGCGGGCCAGGCGGACGGCCTGCGGCACGTCGTAGACCCAGTGGGCGTCGACGGCGACGCGCAGCCCCGACGCGGCGACGGCGTCGTACGTGGCGAGGTCCTCCTCGACGCCGTGCCCGAGGTGGAGCTTGACCATGGTGGCGCCCTTGGCGGCCCACTCCCCGGCCAGCTCGGCGCGTTCGGCGTCGGTGGGGCGGGGCAGGCCGCTCACGTACACGGGGACGCTGTCGCGGAAGGCGCCGCCGAGCAGGGAGGCGACGGATCGGCCGGTGAGGCGGCCGGTGAGGTCCCACAGTGCGATGTCCACGGCGGCCAGGGCGTCGGCCTGGTGGCCGGTGAGGTGGCCGCGCTCGCGCATGAGGCCGGTGAGCTTGTCCCAGAGCGGGCGGATCCGTGTGGGGTCCTCGCCGACGAGCACGGGGGCCAGCAGCCTCTCGACGATCGCGGCGGGCACCTCGGGCGCGACGGGCGCGAGCGCCTCGCCCCACCCGGTGGTGCCGTCGTCGGCGGTGATCGAGACGAGCAGCGTCTCGAAACGGGCCGAGTAGAGGCTGCGCCACGGCGGGCGCACGAAGTAGCCCTCCTCCTGCGCGGGTGCGCCGAGGTAGGCGTCGCGGTGCCGTAGCTTCACCGGAAAACATCGCACTTGACGGATTTGCGCCATGTGCGTGACCATCTCACATAGTGCAAGTCGATTGCAATGGAGACAGGGTGGCTTCCGATCAGAGCAACAACCAGAGCGTAGAGCGGGCGATCTCGGTCCTGCGCGCGTTCCTGACGGGCCGGCCGGAGCTGCGGGTGTCGGACGTCGCCAAGGCCACCGGGCTCGGCGTCTCGACCGCGTCGCGCCTGCTGGCGACGCTGGAGACACTGGAGTTCGTCGAGCGGGACGAGGTCAGCGGCCTCTACCGGCTGGGCACCGCCCCCATCACGCTCGGCGGCGTCGCGCTCAACCAGAACCCGGTGCACCGCGAGGCCCGCCAGGTCGCCCAGGACCTCGCCGCCACGCTCGGCCTCGGCGTCAACGTGGCCGTGCGGCGCGGCGAGTCGATGTTCTACCTGCTCAACTTCGAAGGCAGGCTGGCCCCGAGGTCGTTCGTGCTGACCGGCCAGCGCAAGCCGCTGTACGCGACGGGCATCGGCAAGTGCCTGCTGCTCGCGCTCACCGCGCAGGAGCGGCGCGAGCTGATCCCCGAGGCGTCGATGCAGCAGTTCACCTCGCGCACGATCGTCACGCACGAGCGGCTCGACCAGGAGCTGGCCGCGGTGGTCGGGCGCGGGTACGCGACCGAGGTGGAGGAGCTGGCGTTCGGCCGGGCCTGCGTTGCGGCCCCCATCCGCGACATGTCGGGCGCGGTGGTGGCGGCGATCTCCATCTCGGGCCCGCTGTCGGCGATCGCTCTGGAGGCACGCGAGGCCGAGCTGGCCCGCACGGTCATCGAGACCGCCGACTCCATCAGCATCGGCCTCGGCTACGTCGGGCCGGTCCACGCCGTCGCGGCGGGCACGGCGTGAACCGCCGGCTGACCGACGGCCAGTTCGCCTGGCTGCTCATGGTGCCGGGCCTGGCGCTGTTCCTCGCCATCATCGCCTACCCGCTGGTGTCCGCGCTGGTCACGGGCTTCTTCGAGCAGAGCCTGGTCCAGCCGGGACGCGCGTTCGTCGGGCTGGCCAACTTCGCCGACCTGCTCGGCGGCGACTTCTGGCCGGTGCTGCGCAACACGCTGGTCTTCACGCTCGGCGCGACGATCGCGCCGTTCGTCATCGGGTACGCGCTCGCCCTGGCACTCAACGCCGGGCTGCCCGGCTGGCTGCGCGGCGTGTTCCTGTTCCCCTGGGTGATCCCCGGCGTGGTCGTCTCGTTCCTGTGGCTGTGGATCTTCAACGCCAACTACGGCGTGCTCAACGGCCTGCTCGGCACGCACGTGAGCTGGCTCGGCGCGCCCACCACCGCCATGATCGCGGTGATCGTGACGAAGACGTGGGCGAGCTTCCCCTGGATGATGGTCATGCTGCTCGCGGGCCTGCAGACGATGCCGAAGGAGCTGCACGAGGCCGCCTCCGTCGACGGCGCGGGCGCGATCCGCCGCTTCAGGTCGGTGACGGTGCCGCACATGCGCGCGATCGCCGGCATCGCCTTCCTACTGGAGTTCATCTGGAACTTCCAGCACTTCGACACCATCTACGTCCTCACCGGGGGCGGCCCCGCGGGGGCGACGAAGACGTTCGCCGTGGCCGTCTACGACACCGCGTTCAAGGGCTTCGACCTGGGCCACGCCACCGCGCTCGGCGGCCTGTGGATGCTGTTGCTGCTCGTCCTCATGGCCTTCTACCTGAGGAAGGAGAACACGTGACGGCCACGCTGTCGCGCTCCGTCCCGATCACCCGCGCGCCGAGACGGAGGAGGCCGCGCTCGCGCGCCGCCGCCTGGGCGGCCGTCGCGGTCATCGGGCTCTTCGGGCTCGCCCCGATCTACTGGCTGGTCGTCACCGCCTTCACACCGGACGAGCGGGCCTTCGCCTTCCCGCCCTCGCTGGTGCCGACCGAGATCACCTTCGACCACTTCACCAAGCTGGCCGAGAACGAGCAGCTGTTCGGCTACCTCGTCAACAGCGTCGTCGTGTCGGTCGTGACGGCCTTCCTCAGCGTTCTGGTGTCGGCGTACATGGCGTACGCGTTCTCCAAGTTCCGCTACCGCGGGCGCAAGTCGCTCATGCACCTCGTGCTCGCCTCCCAGCTGTTCCCCCAGGCGCTGCTGCTCGTCACCCTGTACGCCGTCTTCAGCGCGTCGGGGCTGCTCGGCAGCTACACCGCGCTCATCCTGTCGTTCACGACATTCACGCTGCCGCTGTGCGTGTGGATGCTGAAGGGCATCTTCGACACGGTGCCGTCCACGCTGATGGAGGCGGCCGCGATCGACGGCGCCTCCCGCTGGCGGACGTTGCACCAGATCGCGCTGCCGCTGGCCGCGCCCGGCCTGATCGCGGCGGGGCTGTTCGCGTTCGTCCGCGCCTGGAACGACTTCATCTTCGCGCTCACCCTCACCGACCCGGACCGGCAGACCCTGCCCCCGGGCCTGGTGCACACCTATCTCGGGGAATTCCAAACCGCCTGGCCGGACCTCATGGCCGCGTCCTTCGTCGTCTCGCTCCCGGTCATCGCCGCGTTCATGTTCCTGCAGCGGTACCTGGTCGGCGGGCTCACGGCGGGCGCGGTCAAGGGCTGACCCCCCCAACCCCCCACCCCGTAGGAGAGACATGGAAACGCTCAACCGCCGCGCCGCCTTCCGCCTGGCCGGCCTGTCCGCGCTCGGCGCCGCCCTGGCCGCCTGCGCGCCCGACGCCGCCGGAGGAGGCGTGCCCAAGGGCGACGCCGCGGCCAAGACGTTCGGCTTCACCTCGTGGTCGCTGAACGAGGAGGCGCAGAAGGCCGCCGTGCAGGCGACCGTGGACGCGTACGCGGCCAAGAACGGCGTGAAGATCAACACCGCGTCGTTCCCGTACAACGAGTACCTCAACCAGGTGACGCTGAAGCTGCGCGGCGGCCAGCTCTCCGGCGCCGTCCAGCTCGACATCTCCTGGCTGGCCGCCCTGGCCGCCATGGGCAGGCTGAAGGACCTCGGCGCGCAGGCCGCCAAGGGCGGCTACACCGACGTCGCGCTGTCCAGCGGCCGGTTCCAGGACAGGCAGCTCGGCCTGCCGTGGACGACCGGCTCGATCGGCCTGGTCGCCAACACCGAGATCCTGAAGAGGGCGGGCGTCGAGGGCATGCCCGCGACCGTCGAGGAGTTCGAGGACGCCCTGCGCAAGGTGGCCGCGCTCGGCGGCGGCATCACGCCGTACGCGGCGGCGACCAAGGCAGCGCAGCTCAAGGACATCCTGCCGTGGATGCGCACCTTCGGCAGCCCCCTGATGGAGGGCGACACGATCACGGTCGGCGACGACGCGTCCGTGGCCGCGGTCGAGTGGTACAAGAAGCTGTACGACGCCGAGCTCATCGCCCCCGACGTCGACCGCTTCGACGCCCGTGCGCTGTTCGCCCAGGGCAAGGCCGCCTTCTACGACGACGCGGTCATCACGCGGGGCGTCGTGGCCGCGCAGTCGCCCGACAAGTCGCTGACCGAGAAGATGGTGCCGCTCGCCAGGCCGGTGCTCAAGGCCGGCGACACGCCGCAGGCGCTGCTGTGGGGGCACGTCATCGTGGTCGTCGACGGCGAGGGCTCCGACGCCGCCGCCGATTTCGCCTCGTACGCGACGTCCGACACGGCCACCGTGGCGGCGTTCTTCGAGAAGGTGAAGCTGCCGCCCACGACGACGGCGGGCCTGGCCGACCCCAAGGTCGCGGGCGACACGTTCACCACCGAGTGGACCGAGAAGATCACCAAGACCGCGACGCCGAACCCGTTCTGGCGCTACGCCGGCTACGCCCAGATCGAGACCGCCATCGCCGAGCAGGTGCAGGCCGTGCTCGTCGGGCAGTCGTCGGCCAAGGACGCGCTGGCCAAGGCCGCCGAGACGGCCAAGCCGCTGCAGAAGTAGGACA
The DNA here is from genome assembly GCF_041950525.1 of Nonomuraea sp. GTA35. NCBI lineage: Bacteria > Bacillati > Actinomycetota > Actinomycetes > Streptosporangiales > Streptosporangiaceae > Nonomuraea > Nonomuraea sp. GTA35. Next base: position 1,366,562 of record NZ_JBGNUV010000001.1, read on the forward strand.
GCCGCCCGGCAGGGGGCGCGTGGCGGGGAACAGCGCCCCCGCCCCGGCACGGCGGGGAGCGGCAACTCCTCGCACGCCGGCGCCGCCGGGAGCGGCAACTCCCGGACGGCGACCCCTGCTCCACCGGGCGGCCTCCGACGACACCGCATGCCCTCTTCGACACAGGTGGTCCCCGCCATGCTCGCACGAACGCGTGCCCAGCGCTCCTCACCCGCCCCCCGCCGGCCCCGCCGCCGGCGGCGGGGCCGCGCGCCCCGCTCGGCCTCGACCTCGACGCCGCCGTCCCGGTAGACCGGAACCGGCCGCGCGGGCGACGGCGACACGACCACCGCCACCGGGCCGGGCGCCCTGGACCCCACGGGCACGATCACGATCGGCTCCGCCGGCCGCGTCCTGGCGACGGCCGCCCGAGCCCTGCCCGCACGAGACCGTCACCCCCGGCCACGGCCTGGCCGGCCTCGCCGCGAAGACCACCTTCCACCCCCCTCCCATGAAACGAGGAACGGTGCTCCGTCCAGTCATCCTCGCCGCCGCCGCCGCGCTGCTCGCGGCCTCCCTCGCCCCCTTGCCCGCCGCCGCCGCCGCGCCGACGACCGCGCCGGCCGTCGTGGCCCCCACCGCGATCGCCGATCCCTCCGTCGAGCAGGTGCCCGTCACCGTGGACTCCTCCAACCAGTCCGGCTGGTGGCGGCCGCTCGACTCGTTCGGCGGCACCAGCTACTTCGCCTACAACGCCCCCGCCTCCACCGCCGGCCGCCACGAGGTGCACATAGCCTCCCGCGCCGAGGACGGCACCTGGCGCGACGGCTGCCTGCCCGACGCCTTCGGCACCTGCGTCACGTACGTGGACGACGTCGGGCACAACCAGCCGTCGATCGTCCTGGACGGCGAGGGCGTCATCCACGCCTTCGTCTCCATGCACGGCGACCGCTGGCGCTACTACCGCGCCACCAGGCCCGGCGACGTCACCTCCCTGGCCGAGGCGTCCTCCACCCTGCCCGACGCCGGCCTCGGCTTCACCTACCCGGTCACCGCGCGCGGCAAGGACGGCTCCGCGTACGTGATGGTCCGGGCGCACAGGGACGCGGCGGCCGTCCGCGACGGACGGCTGTACCGCTTCGACACCGCCACCCACGCCTGGAGCCGCGTCGCCGTCATCGCCTCCGGCACGAACTCCTCCTTCTACCCCGACGACCTGCAGGTGGACGCCGCCGGGCGGGTGCACGTGCTCTGGGAGTGGGGCCCGTGGCCCGCGACGACGCACCGGCACCTCGGCTCGTACGCCGTGTTCGCCCCCGCGGACGGCTCCTGGCGCGACGTCACCGGCGCCGCGCTGACCGTGCCGCTCGCGCCGGGTGCCGGGAACACCGTCGTCTACCAGCCGTACGAGGACGGCGAGACGATCACCTCGACCAGCCGGGCCGTCCAGACCGCCAAGCTCGCCGTGTACGGCGACCAGCTCGCCGGCATCGCCTACCGGTACCTGACGGCACGCTCCGGCAGCACGTTCACCGGCTTCGACGTGCGCTACGCGAGCTGGGACGGTGCCGCGTGGAAGCGGGAGACCGTCCTCGCGCGGGCCGACCACGCCGTGGACAACTCGGCCACGATCGGCATCACCCGCGCCGGGGCCGTCACCCGGATCTACTTCGTCGCCGAGGCGGGCGGCTGCGGCGGCGTCCGCAGCCAGGTCGTGCGCGCCGAGCGGTCCGGCACCGAGCCGTGGACGTTCAGCGCACTCGGCGACGTCCGCCGGGGGCTCCAGCGGCTGCGCGCCGAGCGCTCCGTCAACGGCACCGACCTCCTGTACGTCACCGCGCCCGTCATCGGCGCCCTGTGGAGGGCCACCGTGCCGCGCGGCGGCGAGCCGGGAGCGGGCGGGCCGTTCTCGGAGATCGCCGACCGGCTGCTGGCCTCCGGCGCCGGCGGCCTGAACGTCGCGCTGAACGCCTCCGTGACCGTGTCGTCGGTGCTGCGCGCCGGGACCGAGGGCGGCAAGGCCGTGGACGGGCTGTGCTCGGACGACAGCCGGTGGATCTCTGCCGAGGGCGACACCGCGCCGACGATCACCGTGAGGCTCGCCCGCGAGTACCCGATCAGCGAGATCCGGGTTCACTCCGGCTACACCAAGGCGCCCGTCCCCGGCACGGACGTGCTGCGCGACTTCGCCGTCGAGGCGCACACCGCGTCCGGGTGGCGGCAGGTCGCCGCGATCACCGGGAACACCGCGGGCACCGTCCGCGTCCCGGCCTCGGTGACGGCCGACCAGGTGCGCCTGTCGATCTCCGACCCGTCCGGCAACGCGCTCGACGTGGCCCGCGTGTACGAGATCGAGGTCGTGCCCCGTGGCTGAGCACCGCTGACCGCCCGCCTCGTGGCGCGGCAGATGATCGCCATCGTCTGCGCGCCGTCGCGCCGCCAGGGATGCTCGCCGTGACGACTTCGCCTTGCGCCGCTCCCGCCGCTACGCCACCCGTCGTCATCGACGCGGAGACCCGCCTGCCCGTCGACGCCTGAAACACCCCGAAGCCGCATCCACCGCCGACGACGGCCACACGCCGGCCCGGCACGAGAGCTGACTTCTGTCATGCGGGACCTGTGACACAGCGCACTGACCTCCGCCGAGCGGAAGGCCCATGCTGGGCGCCATGACCATTCGTCGATTCAGCACGCTCGCCTCGCGGCTGGGAGCCGCGACCCTGGCCGCCGCCCTGCTCGCGGCGGCGGCACCCGCGGCCGCCGCCGAGGACGGCGGCCTCGACCGGCAGCGGCTGCGCCAGACGCTGGACGCCGTGCACGAGGCCGGCATGTACGGCATCTCCTCGAACGTCGTGGACGGCCGGCGGAGCTGGAAGGGTGCCGCGGGCGTCGCCGACGTCGAGACCCGCCGCCCGATGCGGCCCGGGATGGTGCACCGGGCCGGGAGCATCACCAAGTCGTTCGTCGCCGTGGGCGTATTACAGCAGGTCGCCAAGGGCACGATCGAGCTCGACGCCCCCATCGGCCGCTACCTGCCGGACCTGATCCCGGGTGAGCGCGGGCAGCAGATCACCGTACGCATGCTGCTCAACCACACCAGCCACATCGCCAACCACACCGAGGTGCTCTTCCCGACGGTCGAGAGCCTGGACGCCAACCGCTTCCGTGCCTTCCCGCCGGAGGAGCTGGCGCGGGCGGGGCTCGGGGCCCCCGCGACCGGGCAGCCGGGGGTTACACCCGGGTCGTACTCGAACACGAACTTCGTCATCGCCGGCCTGCTGCTGGAGAAGGTGACGGGCACGAGTGCCGAGCGGTACCTCACCGACCACGTCTTCCGGAAGGCCGGGCTGCGGAACACGTCGTTCCCGCGTACGCCGTACCTGCCTGGGCCGAGCTCCAAGGCGTACGAGGCGCTGTTCGGCTACTTCGACCCGCCCAAGGACTACAGCGTCTACAACATGTCCTGGGCCTGGACGTCGGGTGCGGTCACCTCGACGATGGAGGACCTCAACCGCTTCTTCCGGCTGCTGCTGCGCGGCGAGCTGCTCGACGCGACTCTGCTCGCCGAGATGCACAAGACCGTGCCCGTCCGGTCGTTTTCGGGCGCCGTGATCGACTACGGTCTCGGGATCTTCCCCCTCGACCTGCCGTGCGGCAGGTTCTGGGGGCACGACGGGAGCATCCCCGGCATGCAGACCTTCGCGTTCTCCGACACCGGCGGCGGACGCCAGTTCGCCTTCGGCACCAACCTGCGGAACTACCAGCAGCTCGACGAGAACGGTAGCCCTGTCACGCACGCCATCGACTTCGCGATCGGGTACCACCTGCTGGAGGCGGCGTGCGGGCCTGACGCGGGGGCGGCGACCAGGGTGGCGCGGCCGTTCTCGGCGATCGGCGTGGACGGGGGCACGGCCACACCGTGACCGGCGGCGCGGCGCGGGCGGGTCACCGATCGGCGGCCCGCCACAGCGCCGCCGCCCAGAGCTCTTCGGCCATGACGAGGGCCGAAGACGACCTGGACCACTCCGTCGCGCTCGAACGGTCACTGGCCGCTCGACCAGGCACTTCCGCGGCCCGGCCACCTGTCAGGCGTGGCACCACGATCGGATCACGGAGCTGACCACGCCAAGAGACCGCCGTGCTTCTGATCAGGCTTGACCATCGGACCGTCGCACATGCACGTGGCCGTCTCCAGGGAAAGGCGGCTGAGCAGGCCCTTCCTGGATGGCCGCGAGCCTTGGCCGTCGGCGAAGTTGCTGGTCCAGGTGGGCCCGGACTCCTGCATGCCTCAGGTCGTAGCCGTCTCGTACTGCGGGCGACCGGTGGTGCGGTAGGTCTGGATCGTCAGCCCCTTCGGGGTGGACTGCAAGTCGACCAGCTCGAGTCCTACGTCCGAGCCGGTGGCGGGGAAGAGCCGCGTGCCTTGGCCGACGACCACGGGATAGGTGAGCAGCACGATCTCGTCGACCAGCCGGTGGTTGAGCAGCCAGCGAATCAGGGTGCCACTGCCCCACACTTGCAGCTCACCGCCCGGCGCGGCTCTCAGCTCGCCGATGGCGCCCGCGACGTCACCGGACAGGACGGTCGTGTGCGCCCATTGCGGATCGGTGAGCGTGGTCGAGGCGACGTACTTGGGCCGCGTGTTCAACGCTTTCCCGACGGGGTTTCCCGGATCCATGCCTGCTCCCCAGGAGCCGGCGAAGATCTCGTAGGTCCGCCGACCGAACAGGAACGCGTCGGCGCGCTGGAAGGTCTGGCTGATGAACGTCGAGGCCTCGTCGTCGAGCAGTGGCGGGGCCCATCCGAAGCGCTCGAATCCACCGCTGCCGTCCTCGTCCGGCGCGCCGACTTCGCGCCGGATCCCTGCATCAATCCGTCGATGTCCCTGCGTCACTCCGTCGACGGAGACGTTCGTGACAGTCGTCAGTTTCATGGTCGCAGTTCCCTTCGCGCGGGGGGCGTCGTTCGGTTCGACCGGATCGCGGCGCCGATCTCATCGGTCGTGCACGGATCTGTCTCGATCCGCACGGCGACAGCCGCACGTTACTGCCGCAGGTTCGCGCGAGGTCGGCTACCGCTGATTTCTGCACTCAGTATCGCGGGCCGGTGCTGATCCGCCGCGAGGGCGACCATGTACGGAAGGTGCGAGTCGGCGGCAGCCGAGGGCACGGCCGTACCGCCGTGGTGCACGTCTGACAGCGGTCGGCAGCGGGGAAGCGCGGGGTGGGCAGATCGAGAAAGGGCCGTAGCGTTTGCGGGTGACTTCACTGATGCAGACCTACGCCTACCTCCACGAGTCGGCCGTGCACGAGTCGGCGGCGGGCCGCACGCTGGCGCTGGAGACCTCCGGCGGAGCCACCCCGGCCGGAGAGACGGCCAATCCGCGCTTCTTCGAGGGCTTTCTGACCGCGCCGGGCGCCGCGGCGGCGGCGCTGCTGACGGTCGCCGACGTCGCGGCCGCCCGCTACTACCAGCCTCGGCCGGCCGGCTCGCTGGACCCGGTGGTCACCGCCGGCGGAGACCGGCTGCGGATGGAGTCCTTCTCCGGCTGCTGCGGCGTCTATGCGCGCCTCGACGTGCTCGCGCCCGGCCTGGACGGGGGCGAGGTCGGCCATGGCACGACCAACGTGGACATCAACGCGCCGCTGCGGCGGGCCCTGGCCAGGCTGGGCGGGCTGGACCCGCTGCGGCTGACGGTCGGCCCGGAGGAGGTGGAGGCCACGACGTTCGACGGGCGGTTCGTGGAGAAGAGGGTGCCGCTGCCGCAGCGCTGGCTGCGCGGGTTCGCCGAGGCGCAGGTGCTGGGGGCCGGTTTCCGGCTGCGCGCGGAGGTCGCGGCGGTGGAGGCGACCTCCTTCCTGCGGTCGCTGCCGCGGCCCACCCAGTCGTCGGGCGCCCGTACGACGCGCTGGGTCGTGCCGGCGGGCCGCGGCCTCCGGCCGGCGAGCAGGCCGGTGCCGGATGCGGTGTGCCTGCCCGGCCCCGAGCGGCTGGCGACGCTGCAGCAGGTGCTGCGGCACGCGACGGGCCTGCGGGTGTACGCCCCCGACCGTGCGGAGGACGAGCCCACGGCGGTGGCCTGGGAGGTGGCCCTGCCGGGCATGCGGCTGACGCTGATGCTGTCCCAGAACGCGGCGCGTGGGTTCTCCGGCGAGGGCGGCGTGCTGAACGACCTGGCCACCGGGGCGGCGGCGAAGGACGCGGAGGCGGTGTCGGAGCTGCTGGCCTGGGAGCCGAGGATCGACGTGGCCGAGCTGTCCCGCCAGGCCGGTCTGCCGCCGGAGCGGGTGCGTGCCGCGCTGACGGTGCTGGGCGCCTCCGGCCAGATCGGCTACGACCTGGCGGAGGAGGCGTACTTCCACCGGCACCTGCCCTACGCGGCGGGCGCCGCCGAGGCGCGCAATCCCCGGCTGCGCGGAGCCCGGGCGCTGGTCGACGAGGGCGCCGTGCGGATCGACGGCGGGCTGGCCTGGGTGGGCGAGGGCGAGCACGCCCACCTGGTACGCGCCGGCGACGCGGGGCGGCTGAGCTGCACCTGCCTGTGGTGGGCGAAGTACCGGGGCGGGCGCGGGCCGTGCAAGCACGTGCTCGCGGCACGCATGGTCTGGGATATGACGGAATAATCTGCGCAATGAACGTGATCGAACTCGTGGAGGCCGGCGACGTCGCCGGAGTGCTCCGGGAACTGGCCGCCCTCGCGCCGCAGCAGCGCGCACGCCATGCTCCGGAGCCGGCGGCCCGCCTCGAAGCGACGAGCACGCCGGACTGGGTCGCGCTGACCACCGAGCAGAGGACCGCCCTGTTGAGCGCCGTGATGGCGTGCCAGGTCACCGCGACGGCCACGGCGGCGTTCGCCCTGGGTCACAAGTTTAGGAACGTCTACCCCGGCCCCGCCACGAACTGGATGGTGGCCGTGGTGAACCTGTATCCCGCGACCTGGCAGGCCGAGTTCGTCGCGCGGCTCGGCGAGCAGGCGGAGGGACCGCTGCCCGATTCCTGCTTCGTCATCGCCGACCACATCGTCCGCACCACCGGCGCCCCGGTGCCGACCTCCGACTCCTACATCAACGCCTGGCTGAGCAACCGCGCCGTCCACCCTACGCAGGAGCGGCCCATGCACGTGCTGGACGGGGCGCGCGGCACTGGCCTGCTGGAGCGGCTGCGCAACGACGGCTGCACCGCCACGCTCCTCCCGCTGGCGGTGCAGCGGCAGGGCGTCGACATCGGCTGGTGGGAGCCGATGACCGTCCTGGCCGCTGACGGCGTGATCGACCGCACCGCGCTCGTCCGCCGCCTCTTCGCCGCGATGGCCCGCACGCATCCGGCGGCCGCCGCGAAAATGCTGGAGACCGTCGCCCTCACCCCCGACGAGCACGCCCGGATGGCGCCGGAACGTGTGCCGTTTCTGGAACCCCTGATCGCCCGGCTGCTCCTGGACGGCAGCCGCCATGGCCTCACGCCGCACCTCGCCTTCCTGCGTGCCCTGGCGCCCACCCCCGCCGAGAACGCGCCCTTCCTGCGCGACCACGTGGCCATGCTCGACCTGTCCTTGCCGGTGGCCGCCTACGGCCAGGAGGTGCTGATCGCGCTGGACGGGGCCGGACTGGTAGAGGACGACGTGTTCACCGAGGCCTGCGAACGGGTCCTGCTCCGTCCCGAGAAGAAGCTGGTACGCGCCCAGCTCTCCTGGATCGGCCGCTTGATCAAGCGGGACCCGGCCCGCGCCGGACAGCTGCTGGCCGATGTGTCGATCACCTTCCGGCACCAGGACGTGGCCCTGCAGGAGAAGGCCCTCGACCTGGTCGCCAAGCACCTGCCGGCCGCCGGCGGACCGGCGCCGCGCACGGCCGTGGGCCAGGCGGTGCTGCCGGAGCTGCGTGCGGCCGCCGAGGCGCTCAGCCCGGGGCTGGCTGCGCGGGCCACGGAGCTGTTCGGCCCGGCACCCTGCGAGCGGCCCTCCGGGGAGCCCTTCGAGGAGGTGTTGCCGGTCGTGCCGGAGCCCCGGCCGGTGCCGGGCCCCATCGAGACGCCCGCCGAGGTCGCCCAGGAGGTCGCGGCGGTCCTGGCCAACGACCACGACGTGGTGGCGTTCGAACGGGCCCTGGACGGGCTGGTCCGCCACTCCCGCCTCGACCGGGCCGCGCTGTCTCAGGCGCTCGGACCGGTCCTGCGCAGGGAGCCGCCCCAGCGAACCGACTACACGTCCGCCGACCTGTACGACGTGGCGGCGGCGGTGCGCGGCGACGAGCCCCGCGACTGGCACATCCGCCTGCGCGCCGACCACCCCCTCAGCCGCCGCTTCCCCGACGTGGGCCCGCGGCCCTCCCTGGCCGGGACGATGCTCCTGGCCCGGCTGGACGAGGCGATCGACCTGGTCGAGTCCGGCACGCGGCCGTTCCTGCTGGCCGTCCCGACCGACGCCACCGGCGCGCTGGACGCCGCCGTGCTGGTGGAGCGGATCGCCGCGTACGAGAGCCTGGACGTCACCCCCGCCCCCATCGACCTGGCGCAGGCGCTGCTGCGCGTCACCCCCGTACCGTGTGAGGCGGCCGGCGAGCTCCGCTCGGACGCGGGGCGGCGCCTGGCGCGGTGGCTGGAGGACGGCGGCCTGCCCCATCAGGACTCGACGCCGGAGGGGTGGCCGGCCGATGACCCGTGCGGCGCCGCGCCGGGACGGTGGCATCCGGAACGTCCTGGGCTCGACGTCGCCCCGGGCCTCCCACCGGCGGCCGTGGCCCTGTTAGGGCCGGACAAGTCCTTCGCGCCGGCCGACGCCTACGCCTCGCCGTACTGGCTGGCGCAGTTGCCGCATCACCGAGACGAGGTGGCGGCACGCACCCACCAGGGCGAGACGTTGAGGTCCCACCTGTTCCCGGCCCTGGCCGAATCCGGCGGACCGGCCGGGTACGCGGTGCACTGGCAGATCGCCAACGCCCTGAGCTGGCGGCCGGAGGCGGCGGTGGACGCCTTGCTGGTGCTGGCCGCGCGCGGGCAGCTCGACACCCGGCTGTTCGCGGGCGTGTTGCAGGCCCAGCTGCGCAAGGGATGGCACAAGCCCAACCGGGCCGCCGACGCACTGCGCGCGGCGGCCGAGACGGGCGCGTACGGCACGGTCTGGTCGGTGTTCGAGGCCGCCCTGCCCGCGCTGCTGCGCGACGAGCCGATCCGGGGCGCCGCGACGCTGCTCGCGCTCGCCGTCGAGTGCGCTTCGCGGTGCGGGGCCAAGGGCGGCATCGCCGAGGTGGACGCGCTGGCGGCGCGCAGCGGGTCGAGCCAGATGGTGAAGAACGCCCGGCTGCTGCGCGACGTGCTGGCCTGAGTGCCGTGCGGCTCACCCGATGGTGAACTTGCCTCTGTTGAGCACGCGCGGGCCGAAGCGGCAGCGGTCTCGTTGTAACGGCGCTCGAAGGCGATCAGCCGGTCTTCGACCTGGTCAAGGCCGGTGAAGTCGTTGCGTGGAGGCCGTGTGAGCATGGGCCGGCCTCTTCAACCGCCGCCGCTCGCCGCGCCGACGAAGGCCGGGCGGCGTCGTGTGTCGCGGCGCAGGCCCGGCTGGCCGAGCGCGGGTTTTGCGTGTGCCAGGCCGCTGACGCCGGTGGCCGGATCGGTGCGCTGGCCGCGCACGCCGAGGAGCTCCGGCCCGGCGGCGAGATGCTGCACGGGGACTCGGCGGATATTGCCAGGCGTTGCGCGTCGGTGTTCGCTCGGCTGAAGGCCGAGCCCGCCCGCGTGACCGTCGCGCCGCCGTTGCCGAATCCGCCCTGGGTGCGCTGGATGAGACCCGGTGTGCGGGCCGGCCTGGTGATGCGGCGACGCGGCCTGCGGTCACGGCGCGCGGGCGGCTAACGCGGCGTTACCAGGCGGGCCTCGTAGGCGGCGATGACGAGCTGGGCGCGGTCGCGGGCGTTGAGCTTGGCCAGCAGGCGGCCGATATGCGTCTTCACGGTCCCAGGACTCACCTGGAGCTGCGCGCTGAGCTCGGCGTTGGACAGCCCGTGGGCGACGAGGGTGAGCACCTCGCGCTCCCGGTCCGTCAACGTGTCGAGCCCGTGAAGGGGCTGCTGGACCGGCCGCCGTACGAACTCCGCGATCAGCCTGGTGGTGACGGCCGGTGCGAGCAGCGTCTCACCCGATGCCACCACGCGGATCCCCTTCAACAGGTCGTCCGGAGGCGCGTCCTTGAGCAGGAACCCGCTGGCACCCGCCCGCAGCGCCGAATAGACGTACTCGTCGAGGTCGAAGGTGGTCAGGATGAGCACCCGGGTGTCCCCGGCGATCTGCCTGGTCGCGGTGATGCCATCCATCTCGGGCATTCTGACGTCCATGAGCACCACATCGGGTGACTCCGTACGTGCGAGCGCCACCGCCTCCCGCCCGTCACCCGCCTCCCCGACCACGGTGAGATCGTCCTCCGAATCGATCAGCAAGCGGAAACTGCCGCGCAGGAGCGCCTGATCGTCGGCGATGAGCACCCGAATCACGAGCCTCCCCCTGCCGCACCCACCCCTACCAGGCCCGGCCCGGTCCGCGGACGTCCTCTCCGGACCCGCCGACTCCGCTTTTCCCAGCTCACGCTCAAGATCCTCGTCATCACGTCCATCATGACCGATCCGCGCCTATCGCTCCCACCACGTCGATGCCTTTCGGAACGCCGGCCGTACGCAACTCCATGCGGCACTGTGTCGAATGGCCCACCGCTCGCGCACGCCCGTGCCCCGCCGTCCGCGTACGCCCGCGTCCCGCCGCTCGCGTACGCCCGCGCCCCCGCGGGAACGCCCGGCGCCGCGCCCGCTCATTCCGTCGAAGTCCCAGGCGGGTCAGGGGATCTCCCATGACGCGTGCACGCCGAACCCCGTTCCCGGGAGCGGGCCGGCCTCGAAGGTGCCGCCGTACAACAGGGTCCGTTCGCGCATCCCCGCCAGCCCGTGCCCACCTGGCCGCCCCGGCAGTACCCGCTGCCCAGGCCCGTCGTCGACCACGGAGATCCGCAACCTTCCATCGGCGACCGACACGCTGGCCCGGCAGTGGGCGGGAGCGGCGTGCTTGACGACGTTGGTGATCGCCTCCTGGACGATGCGGTAGACGGCCGGCGCCATGCTGTCGGGCACGGTTCCGTCCACCGACAGGTCGACCTGCACGCCGGCCTCCGCCGCCTGGCGCGCCAGGGACGGCAGGTCGGCGAGCCGGGGGAGCGGCGCGCTGTCGGGCGCGCTGCCGGGTTCGCGCAGCACGCCGAGAAGATGGCGCATCTCCGCGAGCGAGCCGCGCCCGATCTCCTCGATGGCCCGCAACGCCTTGCGCCCTTCCTCCGGATGCTTGTCCAGGACCTTGGCCGCCACCCCCGCCTTGACGGTGATCACGCTCATCGAATGGGCGACGACGTCGTGCAGCTCGCGCGCGATCCGCAGGCGCTCGCCGGCCGCTGCCTGCTCGGCCTGCCTCCTGGCCTCGCGGGCGGCGAACTCGCGGCGGGTGCGCGCCGCCGTGCCGAGACTCCAGCTCGCGGCGAAGGCCAGCCAGGCCGCGCCGACGATGACGACGGGGTCGGGCCAGCCGTTCGCATATCGTGGCGAGCCCGAGATCGAGACCAGCAGCGAGCCTCCGTTGACGAGCAGGCCCGACACCAGGGCGATCGCCGATCGCCGCACCGGCCGGCCCGTCGCCACCGGGTAGATGGCCAGGGCCGCCACCACCGTCGGCATCAGCCGGTTGGCCTGCAGCGCCAGCACGGCAAGGCCGATCAGGAGCGCACCGTAGTAGGCGGGCTCCGGCCATGTCCGCCGCACCGCCACGGGCACCGCGAGCAGCCAGCAGAGCCCGGTGGTCACGGCGTTCGTGGCCGGCTCCGGCGGACTCGCCGTGAACGCCAGCGCGAGCAGCACCGCGACCACGGTGTCGGCCAGGATGAGCAGCCACGGTGGAGGCCTTCGGGCGAGCAGATTCACAGCCCGACGTTATCGAGGAACGGCCCGGGCGCGAATCGGAGCACGGGCCGTCGGACCAGGGTCGTACTCCGCCCACGTCCCGCCCGTACCGTATGACCCTGGTCCGACCCCAAAGATCGGATCCGGCTCCGATGCGCGGCCCACCGCCGTGCAGCATCGTTGCCGCCATGAACCGACGCAGACTCATCGCCCTGTGCCTGGCGGCCTGTCTCGCCGTGCCGCTCGGCGGTATCGCGCTGGCCTCGGCGCAGGCCCACGGCCTCGTGTGGAAGGACTGTGGTGACGGCCTGCGATGCGCCGAGCTGGTCGTTCCCGTGGATTGGGCCGATCCTGGCGGGCCGAGAACCTCGGTGCACGTGGCCAGACTGCCCGCGACGGGCAAGAGCATCGGGCCGCTGATCGTCAACTTCGGAGGGCCCGGCACCAGCACGTCGATGCTCAGGCGGAAAAGCCAGCCCGACGCTCAGGCGGAGCTGCCCGGCCTGCTCGATGAGCTGCGGAGGAGCTTCGACGTCATCGCCATCGATCCGCGCGGCCTCGCGGAGCCCGCGAGCGGCAACAAGGTGAGCTGCGCGGAGCCCGACGCCTCCATCTACGGACTGCTCCTGGCCAGGACGAAGCAGGACTGGGACGCCCACGCCGCCAAGAACGCCGCCCATCAGGCGAGCTGCCGCATCATGGCCAGATCGGCCTGGCGCGGGATGACGGCGTGGAACGTAGCGCACGACATCGACGCCCTGCGCGCCGCACTCGACCAGGACAGGCTCGTCTACGCGGGCAACTCCTACGGCACCGTCTACGCCCAGGCCTACCTGGAGCTGTTTCCGCAGCGGGTCGGCCGGATGTACTTCGACGGCACCGCCGATCACACCCAGCAGGAGTTCGAGCCCTGGATACGCAACTACGCGCTCACGCAGGAGCGCCATCTCACCCGCTTCCGGGACTGGTGCGCCCGCCGCACCGACTGCGCCCTTCGCGGTACGGACGCGGGCAAGGCGTGGGATGAGCTCGTCGCCAGGGTGCGCCGCGCGCCACTGCCGGCGTCGGCCGGACGGACGGTGCACGAGGGGCAGCTGTACGCCGGTGCGATCAAAGGCATGAATCCGGCATTCTGGCCCCAGCTCGCCACCGCCATCCGCAAGGCCCTCGATGGCGACGCCGGCGACTTCCTGGAAGAACTGCTCCCGGATGAGGGCGGCGCGTCCGTGAGCCAAGACTCCTTGTGCAACGACTTCATGCCGAAGCTGCCCACGTACGAGGAGTTCCAGGGCATCGAGGCCAGACTCCGTGAGATCGCGCCGAGGATCGGCTGGCTCGAGGGACGCTTCGAGCTCGGGCGGTGCTGGGGACGCAGCGGAGGCGCCTCCTGGGCACCGCGTCCCTTGCGGGTGAAGGACGCCCCACCGATCCTCTTCGCGATCGGGGAGCTCGACAACAACACCAATTATCGCGGGCAGGCGCACGTGGCCGAGCAGATCCCGTCCGCGCGCGTCCTGTGGCACGGCGACGGCCACGCGTCGTGGGCGCGAAACAGCTGCCTGCGGCGGCACGTCAGCGCCTACCTGACCACAGGGAAGCTGCCTGCCCCGGGCACGCGCTGCCCGGCCGAGATCATCCAGAAGGTGGGGAAATGATCGAGGTCACAGAACTGACAAAGCTGTACGGTTCCACCCGCGCGGTGTCCGGGCTCACCTTCCGCGCCGAGCCCGGGCAGGTCACCGGCTTCCTCGGGCACAACGGCGCCGGCAAATCCACCACCATGCGCATGATCCTCGGCCTCCACACGCCCACGTCGGGAAAGGCGTTGATCAACGGCGTCCGCAAACAGGATCTGCGCGACCCCATGCGCGAGGTCGGCGCCATGCTCGACGCGGCCGAGGTGCAGGGCGGGCGCAGCGCGTTCGCTCATCTCCAGGCGCTGGCGTACGCGGGCGGGATCGGGCGCCGCAGGGTCGTGGAGGTGCTGGAGGAGGTCGGCCTGGCCGGGGCGGCCCGCAAACGGATCGCCGGCTACTCCCAGGGGATGCGCCAGCGCCTCGGCATCGCGGCGGCACTGCTCGGTGACCCGGGCGTGCTCATTCTCGACGAGCCGGTCAACGGCCTCGACCCCGACGGCATCCGCTGGCTCAGGACACTGCTCAGATCCCTGGCCGCCGAGGGGCGCACCGTCCTGCTGTCGAGCCATCTGATGACCGAGATGTCCCTCACCGCCGACCGGCTCGTCATCATCGGCCAGGGCCGGCTGATCGAGGACGCCTCGACGGCGGACCTGCTGGCCCGATTCCAGAGCGGCGTACTGGTCCGATCGCCCCACGCGGCCCGCCTGTCCAGGGCACTCGAAGCGGCCGGCGCAACCATCCGCCCCGCTCAGGACACCGAAGCCGGTGAGCAACCGGTGCCCGGAAGGCCCGCAGCCGCTGGAGTCGATGCGCGCCCCGTGCGGGACGCCGTCGCCGGAGAGGAACTGCTGGTGACCGGCCTGACCGCAGCCGCCATCGGCGACATCGCCCTGGCGAACGGCTGTGCCGTTCACGAGCTGGTGTCGCGCCGGACCTCACTGGAGGAAGCCTTCATGGAGATCACCCAATGAGCGACGTCGTCGCATCGGAATGGCTCAAGCTACGCTCGCTCCGAGCCACCTGTTACGTCCTGGCCTCCACGCTCTCGGCCCTTGCGCTCACCGGCTTCGCCGCCTACTCGATCTCGCGCTACTTCGACACCAACGGCCCCGGCGGCGATCCCGTCGGCACGGGTCTCAGCCTCAGCGCCGACATCCCTCCTGTGCTGTTCGGCATGCTGGGCGTGTTCGCCATCTCCGGTGAGTACGCCACCGGCATGATCAGACTCACGCTGACCACGATCCGGAGCCGGTGGACGCTCCTTCTGGCCAAGGCCGCCGTGGTGGCCGCCGTGGCCGCGGTCGCGGGCCAGGTGCTGGCGTTCGCCACCTACTTCACCGCACAGGCCGTGGTGGCCGGGCGTCCGATCGGCGCCTCGTTCGCCGAACATGGGGCCCTGGCCGAGGTGCTGACCACCGGCGCCGGCTCCGCCGTCGCCGCGGTACTGGGGCTGGGCCTGGCGACGGTCCTGCGGTCGACACCGGGAGCGCTCATCGCGCTGGTCGTCCTCCCGCTGTCCCCGACCGTGCTCGAGCGCTTCCTCCCGGCCCCGTGGAACGACCGGATCAGCTCCCTGACGATTCCGTCACTGGCCAGGCAACTGGCCGCCGTACCCGACGCAGGAGCCTTCGGTCCCTCAACGGCCGCCGTCATCCTGGTGGGTTACGTCGTGGTGTCCCTCCTGCTGGCAACCCTGGCGATCAACCACCGCGACGCATGACCGGACACTTATGGACTTTCAAGAGCCGGCTGGGCCTGGAACGCCGCGGCGGCCGTACCCCTGCCGGCGTCATCATTCGTGTGCTGACCCGCATCCTCGCGCTGACCAGCGTGATCTGGCCCAACGACAAGACCGGCCAGCCGATCAAGCGGTCCCTGATCGCCTATGACCACAAACTGTAGCCAGACGCCTTGGCATCAATCAGCTAGGACAATTTCTTGCGTGAGCGTCTTCGCCTCACCCCTGGGGTCGGACAAAGGTCACAGACCATGACCACCGTCTGTCGTTGGCCACCTGGGCGGTGGGTGGAAAGCTCCTTCGGAGTCGGCCCGCCCGCAGCAGAAGATCTCACACGCCGGTCAGGTTATCCGGTGCCACCAGCACCGGGGTCGGACAGCGTCACCATCGTCTCGAGCAGCGTCGTGTATACAGTGCCGGGTTCAGCGGATTCCTCCCAGCTCGACTCTCCCTCGGCCGCCGGACTGGTCTCCGCCGCCGGAAAGAACAGCCACCACAGGTTGCGCCAAGGGTCGAGGAACCGGGCGATGCCGTACCCGCCGTAGAAGGGAGACACCGGAGTGACGACGGTCGCACCGCGTTCGACCGCTCTGCGCATCGTCTCCTCGGGGTCGGCGACGTACACCTGGGTCAGGGCCGGGGTGAACGGCCAGCCGGCCTTACGGTCAGCGACCATGAGCAACGAGTTGCCGATCTTGACCTCGGCGTGGATCAGCGTTCCGTCTCCGGCGTGGAAGTCAGGGGTGCGGGCTTCCTCCCGCTCGGTCCCGTCAAAGACAGCGACGAGGAAGTCGATGAAAGGCGCGGCTCCGTCAACGACAACGAATCCGTTGACGGTGTTCTCACCCGGGGGCTCGGGATCCTTCTTGGTCATCTCCATGCCGCGAGGCTAGAGATGAATGCGGTCAGCTTCCTGCCGCAAGAGCGGCCCAGGAGACTCCCTGCCGGGTTCAGCTCGTCGGCTTGGATCGTCCCTGCAGCGGCCGGCTTGGCCCGGTCAGGACCGGTGACGGTGTCCAGGCCGGCCCAGCGCCCCCTCACCCTGCGGGAGCACACTCATCGCCCCACCGCGAGCCCAAGAGCGCTGGTTCACCGACGTCGTTACCGAACTTACGTGTGTTCCCGATGACTTCGGCGCCGTCCGAACGGGCGTGAAGCTCCGCATGGGTCAGCTCGTGCGAGGCGATCACGGGATCGACGCCGCGCGGGGACAGTGTCACCGACCGGTTGAGCACGGCGATGCCGCGTTCCCGATCGCCGCCGATCCTCCGGTCCTGCACCGGCCTGCCCGAACCGCGGAGGGTCTCCACGCTGGAGTGCCGTCCGCCGGGGCCTTGCGGTCGCGGACGGCTGTGGGCTACCGGTGCGCTGCCAGGAACGGCAGGACGACGCCGGCCATCTCGTCGGGTACCTCCTCGGCGAGGTCGTGGCCGGCGTCGAAGACGTGACCGGTCACGTCGTGGGCCATGAGCCGCATCTGCGACTCGTTGCGGTCGCCGATGAACGCCGAACCGCCGAGCGCCAGCACCGGGATGTCCAGCTTCTGCTTGGCCGCCTGCCGGTTCTGCTCGGCGTCGACGAGCATCGCCCGGTAGATCGAGAGCATCGCCCGGATGCCGCCGGGCATGGAGTAGCAGCGCACATACTCGTCGATCGCGTCGGGGGTCGCGCTGTCCGGGCGGCTGCGCTCGAACTTGATCATGTAGGTGATCAGCTCGCGCTCATGCCCGGCGATCAGCATCTCGGGTACGTCCGGCTGGAAGTAGAAGCCCAGATGCCACAGATGCATGCCGCTGGAGACGTTCTCGGCGGTGAGCGCGGTGTGGTCCTCGAAGCCGAACCCGGGGAACAGCGCCTCGGCGAACACGAGGGCGGTCACGTGATCGCGGTGCCGGGCGGCGAGCTGGTAGCCGATCACCGCTCCCCAGTCCTCGCCGATCACGGCGTAGCTCTCGTGGCCGAGTTCGCTCATCAGCGCGGCGATGTCGTCGCTCATCGTCGCGGAGTCGTATCCGCCCGCGGGCCGGGCGGAGTCGCCGAGGCCACGCAGGTCGGGGACGACGACGGTGTAGCGGGGCGTCAGCTTCGGGACGAGGTGGCGCCAGTGGTAACCGGTCTTGGGCACGCCGTGCAGCAGCACCACCGCCGGCCCGGAGCCGGCCGTCCGATAGTGCAGGCTCGTTCCGTTGACGGCGGCGCGGCCGGTGCGGACGGGTGTTCCGGCATGGTCGAACATGGGGTACTCCTTATTGTGGATCGCTTGATACAGATTGCGGGCATGAAAAATCAGTCGAGGGCGGCGAGCGCCACCTCCACGAGCGGCTCGAGGGCACGAGCGTCCGGCGTGATCTTCGCGGACACCAGCAGGCCATGGAGAAAGGTGACGAGGAACGCGGCGAGCGTGTGCGGGTCGTGCCGCGCCGCGATCTCGCCCCGTTCCGCCGCGACCCGCAGCACCTCGGCAATGGCATCCCGGCTGGCGTCCTGCATGTCGCGCACGACGCGCCTGGTCGACGCGTCCTGCGGCAGGCGTTCACAGGCGGCGTTTACCGCCAGGCAGCCCCGGCCTTCGTGCTCGACGGCGATGCGCACCCGCTCGGCCAGCATCGTACGGATCGCCGAGCGGGCATCTGCTCCCTCCTGCAGACTGCGCAGGGCGTCCGCCGCGAGCGTGACGCGGTAGTGCTCCAGCGCGGCCCGGTAGAGGCCGTCCTTGTCGCCGAAGGCCGCGTACAAGGACCCCTGTCCGAGCCCCAGGTGCTGGGTCAGATCGCGCACCGTGGTCGCCTCGTAGCCGCGCGTCCAGAACAGCTCCATCGCGCGGCTCACCGCCGCCTCGGTGTCGAACTCCCGGGTCCTTGCCATGTCCCCACCGTAGCGTATCTGGATCGCGTGTTCAAAAAAGCTCCCTTGTCGCCGGCCGAGCTGGGCGGTGGCGGAGAAGAGCTCGTACTTGGCGAGCGTCATCGGGTCTCAGGCGCGATCTACGGTGCTCCGCAGGGTCGGCGAGGGGCTCTCCTGGCTGCTCAGCCCGGCCGGACGGTCCGAGCCCGGACGAGGTGTGCCAGGGCTCGTGATGCCTTCCTGCTGCCTAGCGGGGTGCCGCGAGGATGTCCCGGAGCACGTCCTCCATCGTGACGCGGGCCAACTCGGCTCTCAGCGTCTCCTCGATGCCCCGGTAGATGCCCTGCATCGCCGGCTGGATGCCGTAGCCCACCACGCACCCCTGGTCCGGGGTGGCGCGGTGCATCGCGAACAGCGGGCCGGGCTCCACCGCGTCGTACACGTCGAGCAGAGTGATCGACTCCAGCTCGCGCGCCAGCGACCAGCCGGCGCCCACGCCACGCCGGGACTCCACGAGCCCCGCCTTGCGCAGCTCGCCGAGCAGCCGCCTGATCACCACGGGATTGGTGTTCGCGCTGGTCGCGATCTGCTCGGACGTGGCCACCTCATGACCCTGGCGCTGGTAGAGGCTGATCCAGGCCATCGCGTGAGCGGCGATGGTCAACCTGCTGTTGGCGCTCACGATCTCCTCCCCTCGGCCGTAACTCGCCATGTTACGACCATCCAGTCGTAACAACAAAAGTTGCGACATGTCGTCGTAACAACTAGCGTTACGACTATTGAAGGATCGAACAGCGAGGTGGGAACAATGAACAAACCGCTCACTGGCAAGGTCGCCCTGGTCACCGGAGGGTCCCGCGGACTGGGAGCCGCCACCGTCAGGCTCCTGGCCGAGCAGGGCGCCGACGTCGGGTTCACCTACGTCAACTCCGAGAAGCAGGCACAGGCCGTCGTCGACGAGGTGCGCGGCACGGGCGCGAAGGTCGCGGCCTTCCGGTCCGACCAGGCGGACACGAGCGGGGCTCCGGCGCTGATCGACGAGGTGGTCGCGCACTTCGGCGGCCTGGACATCCTCGTCAACAACGCGGCGATCTCGGTTGCCGGCACGGTGGACGACCCGGACGCCGACACCGCCGCGCTGGACCGCATGCACACCACGAACTACCTCGGCGTGATCGCGATCATCCGGGCCGCCTCCCGAGCTCTACGCACGGACGGCCGCATCATCACGGTGAGCTCGGGACTGGGCACCCGGGTCGGCCTCCCCGGCCTCGCCGACTACTCGGCGACCAAGGCCGGGATCGAGCGATACACCATGGGCGTCGCTCGCGACCTCGGACCCCGGAACATCACGGCCAACGTGGTGGAAGCCGGACTGATGGAGGGCGGGATGGAAACCCACCCCGAGACCCTCAAGGCGCTGCTCAGCACGCTGTCGCTGCAGCGCAAGGGCCATCCGCAGGAGATCGCCGCCGCGATCGCCTTCCTGGCGAGCCCCGCCGCCTCGTACGTCACGGGCGCGGTGCTGGACGCCCACGGCGGCTACAACGCCTGACCCGAAGGCCGTTCCCGTGGGCGGGCCATCGCCGCCGTAGGCGGAAGCCGGCTCGGCGGTGGCCGAACCATCCGATCAGCCCCCACAGGGTGACACCGCCCGCGCCCGTGACGTACGGAACCAGCAGGCCATGTCGCGTACGTTTTGCCCGCGCTTCGCTGGTCTCGGCCACCGGCACAGCATCGGCCGTCACCCTGGCCTCCACCACGCTGACCGGACCGGCCCACGCCGCCACCGGTCCGACCGTGGAAACGCCCGCCGAGAACGTATTCGACATACTGCTGGGCAAGAAACCCGATACCCGCCAGTCCGCCGCCGGCCCCGTCCTCGTACCGGGCCAACAGTCAAGGTGAAACGGTGTCCCGGGTTCGGGCGGGCCGGTAGTTCGCCTCGTTCGTGGTCGAGGTGGCCGCCGCAACGCCGACGGCTCTGCCTGCCTCGATGGCTTGTGTGATCATGCACGACAATGCAGATCATGGTTCTCGCACGCACCGTTCAGGG
Source organism: Nonomuraea sp. GTA35 (assembly GCF_041950525.1). Classification (NCBI taxonomy): domain Bacteria; kingdom Bacillati; phylum Actinomycetota; class Actinomycetes; order Streptosporangiales; family Streptosporangiaceae; genus Nonomuraea; species Nonomuraea sp. GTA35. The sequence continues at coordinate 1,386,743 of NZ_JBGNUV010000001.1, forward strand.
AAAGGTCCAGGGCCGGATCGAGGACGGGATCGCGGTGTTCCGCGGCATCCCGTTCGCCCGGCCGCCCGTGGGACCGCTCCGCTTCGCGGCCCCGCGCCCGCCCGAGCCGTGGGACGGGACCCGGCAGGCGCTGTCGTTCGGCCCGCCACCCCCGCAGGCGGGGTTGCCGCGGTCCAGTGACGACTGGCTGACCGTCAACGTCTGGTCGCCCGATCCCGGCGGGTCGGGCCTGCCGGTGATGGTGTTCGTGTACGGCGGGTCTTACCTGCGGGGCACGGCGTCGAACCCGATGTACGACGGGGCAGGGCTGGCCGCTCAGGGAGTGGTCGTCGTGACCTTCAACCACCGGGTGGGCGCGGAGGGGTTCGCCTGGGTGGACGGCGCCCCGGCCGATCGCGGCCTGCTCGACCAGGTCGCGGCGCTGCGCTGGGTGCGGGACAACATCTCCGCCTTTGGGGGCGACCCGGATCTGGTGACGGTCTTCGGGGAATCCGCGGGCGCGGTCGGCATCGCGTCGCTGCTCGTCATGGAGAGCGCGGCCGGCCTGTTCCGGCGCGCCATCGTCCAGAGCCTGTCGTCGATCTTCCACACGCCCCGGCTGGCTCGCGCGCTCGCCGCCGAGCTGGCCGCCGAGGCCGCGAAGCTTCCTTCCGAAGCCGGGACGCCCCCGGCCGCGCCCGCCGTGAACCCGGCGGGAACCGACCCCGGCCGGCCCGGCGAGACGGTTCTGGCCCGGTTCGACCCGGACCGGCTGGTGGCGGCGGCGGGCGAGCTGGCCGCCCGGATCCCGAAGGAGGCCGTCCGGTGGGGCCCCGCTGTCGCCGCCACCGAGCTGCCGTTCGCGCCGGTGGTCGACGGCGAGGTACTGCCGCGCACGCCGTGGGAGCACCCGGACCCCGGCGTGGACCTGCTGGTCATGCACACCCGCGACGAGAGCCGGCTGTGGACGGTGCTGTCCGGGCCCGGCCGCCCCGGACCGGAGAGCTACGCGCCGCACCTGGCGGAGCAGTACCGCCGATCTTTCCCGGGAGTCGGCGACGACCTGCTGCACGAGATCGCCGAGTCCGACTGGCTGTTCCGCATGCCGGCGGTCCACTTGGCCGAGGCGCACGCGGGCCGGACCTTCCTCGCCGAGCTGTGCTGGAGCGCTGCCGGCGGGTACGGGGCCTGCCACGGCCTGGACATCAAGCTCCTGTTCGGCGCCTACGCCGTAGGCCCCGGGCCGGCCCAATTCGGTGAGCGGCCCTCGGACGAGGCCGTCGCTCTGACCGCGTACATGCGGAAAGCGTGGACGTCCTTCGCCGCCGGCGGCGACCCAGGCTGGCCCGCCTACGACGCGGACAGGCGGCTGACACTGCGGCTGGACGCCGATCCGGCCGTCGTTCCCTATCCCGAGGAAGTCTCGCGCCGCATCTGGGCAGGTCACCGCTTCCAGCCACTGGACCTGCCCAGCTGCTGACGAACCGCTCCCTCCCGGCACGGGCCGGGCCTCCACCCCAGGGCGGCCGACGCAGGCGGCAGCGGGTCATGGTGCGCACGGCGTCGAGCTCGTATTCCACGGCGGGGTCCTTCCGATCGTTGGGGGAGGGGCGCGCAATCAACCGCCTGCCCGTCCGCCCCAACCCGGCAACAGCACCAGCCACTGGGGCGGGCCAGAGCCAGGGCGGACAGAAGGATCGCGTCGGGGACCATGGCAGCCAGTCCTGCCGCCGTGCTCATCAGGGCGGTGAAGATGGGGCTGCGGGTGAGCGGTCCAGGTGCGGCGTGCAGACAGATTGCACGCAGGCGAGCAGCCCCGCCGCTCCGACGAACCCCTCGCCGTCGGGCGACTCACGCGGGGAGATCGTCGAGGATCTCGGCTTCGAGGTCTTCGCGGCCCGTCCGGGCGCGTGCACGTGGTCATGAGCCTTCGGCTCCTGACCTGATCTCCGGCCGCTGAGGCCACACGCCGCCGGGCCCCAGCAGGAGCCCATCCCTGGTCAAGGGCGGTGTCTTGTCTCATGCCCTCGACGGCAAACCGGTACTGGGTACCGAATGCAAGGCCCTTACGGCGTAGCGCCACGATCCGGTCCAATCCGGCCGGCGGCGGGATCGATGGGAGGCAACCTTGCACCGTTCCATGAGGAATGATCACCCGAACTTCGAGCATCCCGGTACGCCGTTCGGCGTACCGGGAGCGCCATCCACGGGCGGACGCCGCGCGCGAACGAAGCCGCGACGATGGCGGTGAGCGCTGAACCCGGAGTTGAGGTGAGACCATGGCGCCGCGAATCCGCAAGACCCTGTTGGTCATCCACATCGTCGCCTCGGTTGCGCTGGTCGGCGAGGTATGGGGACTGGTGGCGCTGAATACGGCCGCCACCCTGTCCAAGGACCTCGATCTGGCGCACACGGCCTATCGGCTGATGCCCACCCTGGTGTTCGCGGGCGGCATACCGCTGAGCCTCACCGCATTGGCCACCGGGATCACGCTCGGCTTGGGCAGCCATTGGGGGTTGATCCGCCATTACTGGGTGGCGGTCAAGCTGGTCCTGCTCGTGGCCGTCATCTGCGTAGGCATGTTCCTGTTCGATCCCGAGGGCATGGCCGCAGCCACCGCGGGCGCCAGGCAGGCCGTCGCGGCTCGCCAGTGGGGCCAGGTCGCGGTGCTGGGCACACAGATCGCCATGCTGCTGATCGCGACCGCGCTGTCGGTGTTCAAACCCCGATGGAAACTCCGGTGACATCCCGGGCGTGGGCAGGCCGGATTCGTGGACTTGCCGGTGGGGATGCGCAGGGCGTTGCTGCCGGGGCTGGGCACGTACGATCCGGTCTTCGCGAACGCGGCCACCATCGCCATCCACGTCAACGAAAGGACATCCGCCGGATGAGCACCGACAAGCGGCCTGCCCCGGGCATCCGATCAGAGCGCCTGCCGGGATGCCGACGATCGACCCAAGGAGCAACGTGGCCACCCGGCATCGCCTACGATGGTCATCTTGCACCCAGGTCGCCGAACGGCCGGACGAACGCGATCCGCCGGCCCACGCCGGGGAGTCGTTCGCCACCCTGGAAGACCATGACCATACCCCTCTACGCGAGGTCGTCGACGGCCAGGTGTGCCGGTGGCGTCCCGCCTGGCCGGGCGCGGGCGGGATCCGGTTCGGACAGATCGGGCCTGGACCAGCAACCCCGAGGAATGCACCCGCATGACAACCAGTGCTCAGCAGCTGATCGAAACGGCACGCCTCGCACCGCTGGCCGGCCCGTTCGACTGGGAACAGGTCGAGCACCGGCTCGGGACGCCCGTGCCGCAGGACTACCGCAAGCTTCTCGACGCGGGAGGTGGCGGACTCTGGCTGAACTCCTTGAGGCTCTACGTTCCGGCGCCCGGGCCCGGTCTCAAGCACGTCGATCTCGAGCGGTCGGGGCTGGAGTTCGAACAGCTTCAAGACCTGTTCGAGGACGAGATCGTGGGACCGCCAGACGATCTCGCCCCTGATTCCAGGCTGCTGCCCTGGGCCTCGACCGGCACGGGGGTCACGCTCTATTGGCAGGTCTCACCCGAGGCGGCAGCCGATTCGTACCCGATCCGGGTCTCGGACCGCAACGGCGACGTGTGGGAGAGGTACGACGTGCTCACCACCGACCTTCTCCTGGGAGTCGTCCAGGGGGAGGTGCACAGCGAGCTGCTCAACGAGTCGTGGATGGAACGCGACGTGCTCTTCAAGCCCTACGCCGGCGAATAGAACGATTCCGCCATCGCGTTGTCCCAGCGGACCTCGGTGTGGCCGACCGAGCGGCGGAGGTCCAGGCCTGCTGGATGACAGGCAACGGTCCACCCGCATCGCCGAACACTGGTACCGCGGCCCGGAACTCCAAGCCGCCATCCGCATCGCCGAAGAAGACCTGCCCGGCTGGACCGCACCTGGCAGCAGGCGCTCCGGCGCGGTTCCGCGGCTCGACAAACAGGGTTGGGAGACCTCGCAGAAACACCCCTCGGTGCGAAAAGCGGCTGACGAATGAAAAGGCTGCATGTCGCGGGCGGGGTACAGCTACCGGAATCCGGTCGAGGCGCCGTACTTCCACTGGAGCGAAGTACGAGGAATCCGTGATCGGTCACGGTGCTGTCGCCGGTTCCGGTACGTTGTGCGCCCGCCGGTTGGCCATCGGAGGCAGACCCGCGGGGGTGTGGAACTGTTTGCGCAGTGCGACCGGCCAGCCCACCCCCGGACCATCACCGAGATCCGAACCCCGAACAGCTCCTGAGGCACCGAGGCCCCGGAAGCAGACATCCGCGCGCTCGCCACGCACGAGGCGACCCTGCTGGTCGGTGACCTGTTCCCGGCGCTACACCTGCCCACCCCGAAGGAGACTCACGAAGCGTGACGAAAAGGATACATTCCCGAATCATCTTTCGGTAGTCGTACGATTACCGTTCGCCTAACGTGTGTGGGGCTGATCTCTCCCCCGAGAGGAGCCCGGCATGTACACCAGTCCGCCCACAGCGGACCCGACGGCCACCCCGCAGGTCCCCATCGGCGCGGCCATGCGGAACGCGACCCGATACATGGCGGTCGCGGCCTACCTCGATCCGTCGTTCCGCGAGACGGCGCTGCGCGAGCTCATCCGCAACCGGCACCGGGGCGTGGCGCCCTCGCACGGCGGCTTCGACGTGGTCCCGGTGTTGCGGCACTGCCTGCGCGCACGATCGTTCCTGCTCGCGCGGGAGATCGTCCTGACCGTCGTGCTCGCCGGCGGCCTTCTCCTGCTCCCCGAGGTCACGATCCAGTGGCTCGCCGTGGTGATCCCGTTCGCGCTGCTCACCCTGCGGCCGCTGCGCCGGCTCTCCCGCCCGTACAAGATCCTCGTCTGGTTCGTCATCTCGACGCTGGTGTCGATACCGGCCGCCTTCGCCGTCGTGGCCATCGCCACCGCGCGTGCGATCAGCTCCTTCCTCGAAGGGGGCGCGCCGCCGAGCGGTGCCGCGCTGTCGCTGCAGTTGCTCCTCGTGGTGCTCCTGTCCCTCGGCGTGGCGGCCGGCTACCGCATCGCCGTGTTCCGCGTCATCGGCCGCGACCTGCGCCCCGGAGCGCCGCCACCGCCGCCCGGCCCGGCGGCCGACGCGGGGGCCGAGCAGCGGCTGCGCTGGATCGGCGCGGCGCAGCACGGGAACGTCACGCTCTACTCCGGCCGCAACCCGTTCCTCGGAGCCGGCGACACGGCCCGGGCCTGGACCATCGCGGTCGAGCTGGACCGCACGCCGGGCCCGCGCGACGGCTCGGGGCCGGCGCGGCCGCTGGTCGAGATCGACCCGGTGGAGCTGCACACGTTCGTACGGGAGCGGCTGGCGCAGATGAGCGCGCAGTCCCACCCGGCAGGCATCATCAACCTGCGCATCCGCGACCAGATCGTCGCCACCGGCCGCTTCAACCAGTTGCACGGCTGGAACGGCAAGGGCCCGGCGCTGCATCCACTGGTGGATCCCGGCCAGCTCTGCCCGTGGACGAACCTGCCGGAGCAGGTCGTCGCCGCGGTGATCCGTACCCCGCAGGCAGGCGCGCGGCACTACCAGCGGCTGGACATCAACTCCGAGGGCCCGCACGTCCTGGACACTGCGGGCCGCACCGTCATCCCGGCCGTGGACCGGGGGACCTCCGTCACCGCGTTCGTGCACCTCGCGGTCGAGGGCCGCATGCTCTACACCGAGTTCGTCGTCACGGTGCTGCCGCCCGTGGCCGGGGTGTACCGCTCGGTGGACGAGCTGCCGCTCTCCTCGCCCCCGCTCCTGGTCTACCACGCGCTGCGCGGGCGCTGGCTGTACCTGTTCCGCGACATCGTCGCCGCTCCGGTACGGCTGCTGCGCATGGCCTGGCAGGCGTTCCGGCACGCCATCGGCGTGGACGACCCGCGGGCGTACACCGCCTACGACTACGGGGCCCGGCTGAGCCTGCGCGAACTGGGCGCGTCCGAGCGGGCCGACACCCTCATCCAGGAGCTGGACACCTTCAAGTACACCAAGCTCGTCGAGGAGCGCCTGACCTCGGCCGTCCTCGACTTCCTGGAGGACAAGGGCGTCGACACCACCGCCTACCGGCGCCAGGCCACCGCGGTCTCGATCTCCAGCACGACCCACTACGAGTACAGCGGCAACTACCCGGGCGCGCAGTTCGGCGGCCCCGGCTCCCAGTTCGTCCAGAACGTGAACACGCAGCGGGGCGAGGCGAACTCATGACCGACAAGGACAAGTACACCTACAGCGGAACGTTCACCGGCAGCCAGTTCGGCGGCCCCGGCTCCCACTTCACCCAGAACGTCAACACGGGCGGCCAGGGCGCCGACCCTGATCTGGTACGGCTCCAGGCGCTGCTCACCGACCTGATGGCCCGCGTCGCGGTCCACTCCACTGAGATCGACCACCCTGAACGGGCCGGCCGCGACGCGGAGGAGATCCTCACCGAGGCCGCCCGCCCGGCGGCGGAGCGGGACACGGGCCGCCTCGCCGACGCCTTCCGCCGTCTGCGCGACCGCCTGCGCCCAATCGCCGATTTCGCCGACTCGCTCAGCAAACTCGCCGACCTCCTGACCAAGTTCCTCCCCTCCTGAACGAACCCGGAGCCGTGCACGCCGAACACCCCATCCATCGACCGCCAAATGGTTCGCCGGCGACCATCAATGCCGGGGAGGTCGGGCGGGTTGAGAATGACGTCGGGGTCATTTCCGCCGGAGGTGGTGGCCGGTGCTGCGGCTCCGGGACAACAGATCGCGTCATGGAAGGCGCTGTTGCCGCGCTTCTGCCGGATTCCGCTGGACGGGCGGGTCCCGCATTCCACCACCTTGACCAAACTGGTCCGGCTGGCGGGACCGGAGGTGTTCGAGCAGCTCAACACCGAGCTGGTGGGCAAGCTCGCCGAAGACGAACTGCTGCGAGGACGCAAGCCGCGCATGGACACCACCGTGGTGGAGGCCGATATCGATCACCCCACCGACGCCGATCTGCTGCAGCACGGCGCATCACACCCGTTCCCGGCTGTCCTCCAGTGTCACCCATCCCGAGGCGCCACGTCAACAGTTGTTGGCCTACAATTGTTGGCATGAGAAGATCCGCAGCAGAGACCAAGGCGGTCATCCTTGCCGCGGCCCGCGAGCGCTTCGCCGCTGACGGGTACGAAAGGGCGACGATCAGGGCGATCGCCGCCGACGCCCGCATCGACCCGTCGATGGTGATGCGCTACTTCGGCAGCAAGGACGGGCTGTTCGCCGCCGCGGCCGAGTTCGACCTGCGCCTGCCCGACCTGGAGGCGCTCCCGCGAGATCGGGTGGGCGCGACCCTGGTCCGGCATTTCCTGGACCGCTGGGAGGCCGACGACGCCCTTCGGGTGCTGCTGCGCACCGGGGTGACCAACCAGGCCGCGGCCGAGCGCACCCGCGCCGTCTTCGCCACCCAGCTCGCACCACTGATCACCGCCTTGGCGGACGGCCCGACCGGCGGGGACGGCCGGGCGGCGACCCGGGCCGCGCTGGTGGCCTCCCAGATGCTGGGGATGGCCCTGTGCCGCTACATCCTGCGCTTCCCGCCGGCGGTCACCATGTCGGACGACGACATCGTCGCCTGGCTCGGCCCGGTCATCCAGCGCTATCTGACCGGCAGGGACCCGGCGAACGGCCCGTTCTAGACGGAGCCCGCCGCCGGTCCGCCCCCGGGCGTGGCCGGTCGCGCCAGGGCCGGCGGGCACATAGGCCAACAGCTGTTGACATTCATGGGCGCGGCACCCTACGGTATGCCTACAAGCGTTGACCAACAGATGTTGACAACCCCTTGGGAGGGGCACCATGTCACCCACCGTCACCAATGCCGACGTCCTTGTCGTGGGCGCGGGACCGACCGGGCTGCTGCTGGCCGGGGATCTGGCCGAGGCGGGCCTGTCGGTCGTGCTCGTCGAGCGACGCCCGCACAAGGTCAGCAACCTGTCCCGGGCGCTGGTGGTGCACGCCCGGGTGCTGGAGCAGTTCGACGCCCGCGGCATCGCCGACGACGTCGTGGCGGGCGGGCACCCCATCGACCGGCTGGCTCTGTTCGAGGCGGCCCGGCTCAACCCTTCGCGGCTGCCCACCCGCTACCCGTTCGTCCTGTTCATCCCGCAGTACAAGGTGGAGAAGGTGCTGGAGCGCCGGGCCCGCGAGGCCGGGGTCACCTTCGTGTACGAGACCAAGGTCGTCGCGGTGGCGCAGGACGCGGACGGCGTCACGGCCCACACGCAGGACACCGGCGGGCAGCCGGGCACCACGTTCCGCGCGTCCTACCTGGTCGGCGCCGACGGGGTGCACAGCTCGATCCGGCCCGCGATCGGTCAGCCCTTTCCTGGTGACACGATCCTCAGCTCGCTGATCCTGGCCGACGTCAGGCTCGGCGAGGCACCGGACCGGCCCTTCGTCGTGAACGCCGTCTCCGACGGGTTCGCGCTGCTCACCGAGATGGGTGACGGCCTGTACCGGGTGACCGGCTGGAACCGGCGCCACCAGCTTCCCGACGACGCGCCGCTGGAGGCGGACGAGGTCAAGGAACTGCTCCAGATGAACTTCGGGACCGACTACGGCATCACCGAGATCCCTTGGATGTCCCGGTTCCACAGCGACGAGCGGCAGGCCCCGGCCTACCGCGTCGGGCGGGTGTTCCTCGCCGGTGACGCCGCGCACGTGCACTCCCCGGCGGGCGCCATGGGCATGAACACCGGCCTCCAGGACGCCGCCAACCTGAGCTGGAAGCTGGTGGCCGTGCTGCGCGACGGCACCGACGACAGGCTGCTGGACACCTACCAGGCCGAACGGCACGCCGTCGGCAAGCTGGTGCTGCGGATGAGCGGGACGCTGGTGCGGGCCGCCCTGCTGCGCGGGTTCGCCGCCCGGCTGCTGCGCCGCGCGGCCGGGACGGTCGTCAGCAACTTCCGTCCGTTGGCCGACAAGGCGGCGTCCATGGTCACCGGCATCGGCATCGCCTACAAGGCCCCGCGCGGCGCGCACAAGCTGACCGGACGGCGCGCCCCCGACGTGGAGCTGGCCGAGGGACGGCTGAACGAGCTCCAGCGCGGTGGCAGGTTCGTGCTGATCACACCGGCCGGTCAGGACGCGGACGTGCCCGGCCACGTCGTCCACGCCCACTGGACCGGCGACCGACGCACCACGGCCCTCGTCCGTCCCGACGGCTACTTCGCCTGGGCCACCGACCGCCCCGACGACGAGGGCCTCCGCACCGCCCTGGCTACCTGGGCGGGCACTGCCACCAAAGCGGCCTGAAGGTGTCAGGGCCCGGGCGGGGGATCATGGTGACCGGGCTCCACATCGGCCTCATGGCCACCGGGACGCCGGCCTGGGACAGGCGAAATCGGAGGCGGGCGAGCGGTCGCACCGGCCAATGGGAGTCCGGGCAGCGGGGCCGGCATGGTACCGATGGCGACATGTGCCTGGAGCCGGGGAGCAGTTCACGGCGGCCGAGCGTTCGGGCCTTCTCGATCGTGAGGCGCTCGAAATGCGGCATGCGAGGATGAACCCACCGAACTCGGGCGGGCGGATCTTCATCACCATCAGGGACATCTCTTCCCCTGGACCTCACGTTCCAGTCGCCAAGGTGTCCACGTTCAAGAGGGCGGCCCGATGACGAGCCGGGGGCTTGCACCGGCCAACACCTGGGAAGTCGGGGTGATTCGCGAACTTTGTGGTGGCACGGCATATCCAAGATCCCGTGACACTAATCGCTGGAGATCCGCTGCGGATCGGAGATTACTGGCTGGCCGGACGGCTGGGGGCGGGCGGCCAGGGTGTGGTCTACGAGGCCTACGACCGGACCGGGCGCCGGGTGGCGATCAAGATGCTGCACGGCGTCGACGTGGGCCTGCTCAAGCGGGAGGCCACCGCGGCCCAGCGGGTCTCCTCCTTCTGCACGGCGGCCGTGATCGAGGCCGACCTCACCGGACCGCGGCCGTACCTGGTCAGCGAGTACGTGGAGGGGCCCAGCCTCGGCTCCGCCGTACGGAACGGCAGAAGCTTCACCCCGGGAGAACTGCACCGGCTGGCGACCGGCGTCGCCACCGCGCTGACCGCGATCCATGACGCGGGCGTGATCCACAGGGACATGAAACCGGACAACGTCCTGCTCGGCCCCGACGGCCCCCGCGTGATCGACTTCGGTCTGGCACGGACGTTGGAGATGTCGCTGACCGCGACCGGGCTGATCTCGGGAACACCCACGTACATGGCGCCAGAGGTGTTCACCGGCGAGCGGGCCGGGGCGCCCGCGGACGTGTTCGCGTGGGGCGGGATCATGCTGTTCGCCGCGACCGGCAAGGACCCGTTCAAGGCCGAGACGCTCGGCGCGGTCATGCACCAGGTCATGTCGGCCGAGCCGGATCTCACCTGCCTGCCGGAGCCGCTCCGCCCGCTGGTTCACGCCGCGCTGCGCAAGGACCCGCTGGAGCGGCCCACGGCCCGCGCCCTGTTGCTCGCCCTGATCAGCGGCGACGGGCAGCTCGACACGGCACGGCTGCTCGCCGAAGGCGGCCGTGCGTCACACCTCGCGACGCAGGCGCACGACCCCGGCCTCGGCCCGCTCGCCGAGGAGGCCTACGGCCTGCTCGGCCCGGCCGATCGCGAGCAGGCGGCGAAGGTGTTCCTGCGGCTGGTGACGGTGGACGAGGACGGAGAGCTGTCCATCCGGCGGGCCCGCCTGAGCGAGTTCACCGAAGCACAAGGAGTGCTGCGGGTCTTCGGCTACCTCCTGGACATCAGCGGCGATGAGGTACGGCTGGCCCGGCCGGCCCTGCCGCACGCGTGGCCCCGGCTGCGCCGCTGGATCGAGAGCAACAGGGACGGAATGGCCGCCCACCGTGAGATCCTGTCGGCAGCCCGGCGATGGGACGAGCGCGGTCGGCGGGACGGCGACCTGTTCGCCGGGCAGTCGCTGGACAACGCGCTGCAGTGGGCCGCCACCGGCCGCAAGGACATCTCGCTGGCCGGCTTCGAACGAGACTTCCTGAACGCGGGCGCCGCTCTGGGCCGCCGCAGGGCGCGCAGGGCCCGGCTGGTGTCGCTGAGCCTCGCGGTCCTGCTGGTTGTCTCGCTGGCCGCGACCGGTGTTGCGGTGTGGCAGGGCAAGCTGGCCGACGACCGGCTCCGCGCGGCAGAGGCGGCCAGGATCGCGGTGACCGCAGGAGCGATCCGCGCCACCGATCCCGAACTCGGCGGGCTGCTGAGCGTGGCCGCCTGGCGGCTCGACCCGACCGCGCAGACCCGCAAGGCCATGAACGGCTCCCTCGCCCAACGCGAGAGCGGCATGTTCCAGGATCCGGCCGCCCAACCCGGCACGATCCGCACCCTCAGCGCCGACAGCCGGACGCTGGTCAGCGTCAGCGACAACGAGGTGCGCCTGTGGGACGTGGCCGGCCGCCGCCAGATCGGCACGTGGAAGCTGGACGTCAAGGGCACGCCGATCGACATGGCGCTGAGCCCGTCCGGTGCAGTCCTCGTGCTCCTGACCAGCAGGGGCGTGCACGCCTGGGAGGCGAAGACAGGCAAGAGCAGGCGAGCGTGGTCGTTCCGCCGCGCCATCAGCGGCGAGCAGTTCGATCTGGCCTCCGTCCGCTTCGGCACGGTCGACCGCTATGTGATGGTGCGGCAGGGAGGAGAGGTCTTCACCCTCTGGGACCTTCGGACAGGACGCACCGCGCAGCTCCCCGGCTACTGGAACGGCGCGATGACCCCAGACGGCTCGGCGATCTACATGCAGTACCGCAACACCAGGCGAATCGGCAGATTCGCACTGCCCAGCCTGAAACTCGCCGGCACCAGGCCGGAGCAGGAGTCGTGCGACTCCTGCTCCGGTCCGCTGGCTGTCACCAAGGACGGCCGGCTGGTCGAAGCACTACCGGGACGGCGGCTCGGCGTGGCCGACCTGAAGGACCCGACGGGCTTCTCGACCGACGAGTTGATCGGCATCGGCCCGACCCCATGGAATCAGGGAAGCCTGATCTTCAGCCACGACCAGAAGCTGTTCGCTTCGGCGACAGACGACCAGATCCAGCTCTGGCGGGACGGCATGCTCCTCACCGCACTGACTGTCCGCTCCGCACCAGACCCTCACCAGTGGTCAGCCGGGGTCATGTCGCCGCAACCGCGATTCGACCCCGACGGGAAGACGCTGCGCTACCTCAGCGAGGACCGCGTGTTCTCCCTGGACTTCTCCGCGCTGGCCGCACCGGCCGACCCCGAATCCGACACGGCCGCCATCAGCCCCGGCGGCAAGCTCACAGTGGAACTGCTCAACACCGACTCGAGCACCGACGCCTACGTGCGGACGACGCAGAAGCGCGAGCTGCTCCTGCGTGACGGAGCCACAGGCGAGTTCGACTTCACCGGCGCCGCCTTCAGCCCGGACGGCAACGTGATCGCGCTGACCACCTTCGAGATCAACGAGACGCCGCGCGGCGACGTCGAGAACATCAGCCGCCTGCGCATCCACGACGCCGTGACCAGAAAGGAGATCAAGCGGCTCACCGTGAGCGACGTCGGCCAAGCGTTTCTGCGCGGCGTCAGTCCAGACGCCGGCAAGGTCGCGGTGGAAATCCACCTGGCGGACGACTCGACGAAGTCCACACTCCAGCTCTGGGACTGGAAGGCCGGCCGCGCGCTGTGGTCGGTCAACCTCACCAGGCTGACCGACGTCGCCTTCAACGGCGACGGGACTCGGCTCGCCGTGCTGGCGCAGGACCCGGACATCCTGCACGCCGCGACGGGCAAGCACGCAGGCCCGATGCTTCGCGCCATCGGCCGGGCGACCACCCTCACCCACGCCGCGTTCACCCGGACCGGCCTGCTCGTCACCGCGGACAGCCGGGGACGCCTGACCGTCTGGAACCAGGACGGCTCACCCAGAACGGTCATCACAGGCACACCCGGCACGCCCACGGCGCCGCTCGCCGTCTCTCCGACGGAGGACCTGGCCGCCCTGGTGGGCGGCGACGGCCAGGCCCGCCTCTACGACCTGACGCTGGGCCAGTCCATCGGCGCGGTTCCGGACGACGACCGCGGGGCCGTCCAGCGGGTGGCTTTCACGCCGGACGGCACCCGCCTGATCACCTTCGACCAGTTCGGCGCGCGGCACGAGTACCCCGTGGCGCCATCGGCCGTGGCCGACGCCCTGTGCGGCCGGTTCGGCCGGACGCTCACCGAGCAGGAGTGGGCGGCCCACCTGCCGGACATCCCATCGGTGGAGGTGTGCCGGTGATGGGCGCGGCACGGCCAGAGAATCGACCTTCGGGAGCCTCGCGGGAGCACAGTCATCCGGTCCGCGACCCCGCTCAACGCCGGCGACTGGGTGGCGACGATGATCGTCCGGGCGCCGCCCAGCTGCCGCAGGGACTCGATGATCAGCTGCTCGGAACGAGCGTCCACATGGCCCGTCGGCTCGTCGAGCAGCAGGACGGCGGCGTCGCGGAGCATCGCGCGGGGCGAGGGCGGCGCGCGTCCGGGGGTTCAGCTCACGCGGTGGAACGGCAGCCCGATGTTCTCCCCCTGCAGCAGCCTGTCGATCGACTGCTCCATCACCTTGCTGTCGTTCAGGTGCGGGAACGGCTCCTCAGCGGGGACGTCCACTCCGAGGAACCGGCACAGCGGCTCCCACCCCTCCCGCACGTCGAACACCAGCAGCCGCTCGGGCGGCAGGCTCGCCTTCACCGTGGCCACGTGCCGCTCGAACGCCAGGAGGCTGTCCTTCTCGTCGAGAGGCTCGCCGAAGGCCCGCTCGCTGCCCAGCCCCTCCCGGATCATGCGCTCGAGCAGCGGGCGGGTGGTGTTCATGTTCTCGACCAGAGGGGCCATCTCCGGTGCGAGCTTGTCGGCCTGTAACCGCGCCGGCCCGTTGGCGATGAGCGCCTGCATGCTCGCGATCCAGGTGTGCGGGTCGCGTACCGTGAGGACCACCTTGGCCTGCGGGTAGGCGTCGGCCAGCTCGCGCCAGAAGAACGCGGCCGGCCAGTCCACGGCGGAACGGAACCCCTCGAGCACGTGGTCCCAGTCCGGCACCACGTCATGGCCGGCCAGCGGCGCCCACCGCCGGGCACGATCGGGATCGGACCCGACGTCGAACATGTGGTGACAGGGCCCGAACCCCAGCCGCTCCAGCGCCGCCTTCATCGAACTCGTACCGGTGCGCGGGAAACCCGCGCCGATCACGGTCAGCATGGTGCTCCTCCATGGTGTCGGCTGCCCCGATCATGGTGCCGCGACCATGGCCCTGGCAATCCTCGCACTTCTACGGCTGCGTGCTCTCTCGTGCCCACAGGTCCACCACGAGATCCACCCCCAAGGGCGTGGCATACGCGACGGGGTAGACAGGAGCGATTCCCCGAGAATCCATTTGCAGCCGCTGCGGCCGTAGTCGTAGCGCGGATGGCTTGGAACGACGGTTCCGCTCACGCTGTTGGGGATGGCGTGCAAGCCGCCATCCCCGCCGTTGCAGGTGTCTGAGCTTTATCGGTACCTTTCGAGCAGAGAGTGGAATGGCCTCTGCCGTGCCCTGATGATGACTCTGACTGGCATACTTGCGGTACATTTCTGGTACATGACCTGAGTATTCCGGCCGTGTACCGTCGGGTGCTTTGCTCTGCCGCAGAACCTCGGCACAGTGGAGGCGATGATGATGGCCATTCGTCGGTTCGGTCCGCGCCGTACCGGAGTGATCGCTCTCGCGATCGCGACGGCGGCGATCGGAGCGGTCGCCTTCACCGGCCACGCACAAGCGGGTTGACCCTCCGGGTTCCGGGATCTGGCAATTCAAGGTGACCACGCGGTGTTGACCCACGCTCTTCGCACGTGAGCATGGCCTGAGAGCGGCGGCAAAGCCGGGTGACCAGGCATATTCCCTGCATATTTCACGGTGCTACCGACGCGTGCCACGATCACTCCTGTGAACCCCGGTCCGGGAGGGCTCGCGTCAAAGGAATTCGAGCATGACGAATCGTCGTTAGCGGCCATAGGCGCTCCGGAGGCTGATCTCCGTTCGAGACCCGCCCCGGTGTGATCGGAAGCCCCATTGTCATAAGAGATGACAACATCCGGCACCCCGGTGCCGCCTGTGACGTAATCCCCACCTTCGAAAATGTCCACCACCGGGCCGATTACGGGTGCTACTGGAGCGGGCGAGGCACTGCCCTGCACGGGACGTTCCCATTCGGGACCTGACGCTCAGACAACGCCCTCCGCACCATCTCTTGCAGTTCTCGTCCCGGTCCTCGTACGTTCCCACTGATCGCAAAGGAGTTTCCCATGAACAAATACATGAGGGTCGCCCTAGTGGCAACGGTCGCCGCAGGATCCATGCTCGTCGAAGCGCTGCCGGCACAGGCTGCGAACCGGGACAACTGCCGCGGACAGGTCGCCGGCATCACCACCAGCGGCTCTGCCGTCGTCGCCACGTACGTCGTCGTATGCAACCGAGTCCAGGACCGCATCATCGTCTCGGCAGACGTCAACCGCCACAGCACCCCGATGACGACCAAGCGCCAGACGAAGACCTGTAACAACACCACCAGGTGTAGCGTCCATCCCCGGATTTCCAATCCCACCGGCAGGCAGCTGTTCTCCGGAGCGGTCTTCGCTGCGATCGCCGCTCGAGGCAGCTACATAGCGGGATGCGGGTATGTGGAAAGCGTGCTGCGCGGGGGCCTGGCCCTGGACGCGATCATGACCTGTAGATCCGCGGACGAGTCTCACTGACCAGCTCACTCGTGGACGTCGTGCTGAGGGCTCGGCTCGGACGGCCTGCGGCACGGAAAGATCGCCAGTCTCGGGATCATTGGCGACACCCTCGTCAGAGCCGGAGCCACAGCAGGTGCTTGACGGCGCGCAGCCTCCACCGCCGCAGCCGCCTTCTGCCACGACGCGCCAGGGCCCCGGCCACAGACCGCCATCCGGTCGGGCTTTCGGGGCCCATACCGACAGGGGCGGGCCGCTCTGGTCGTCCCGATCAGCTCGGTGACTCCATCCGGCTGTTGATCAGGTTGTCGACCGCTTCATGCCAGGGCATGCCGGCGCCCCGCTGATAGGCCCTGGCATAGCCGGTGCGGCCGAGCAGGTCCACGAGGGTGGCCACGAGCGCGCTCAGTTCCAGATCGCCGCGGTCGAAGGTGCCGCGGATGACCTCGCTCATGCCGAGCGCGGTGGCCGCACCCGCCGGATCGCCCTCGAGCAGCAGCAACCGGGCCAGGAGCTGGGCGGCCAGCGGAAGGTCCATGTTCACGTGTGCCGCCTGGACGGCGCCGGGCAGCGTCTCGCGCGCGCGTGTGGCGTCACCGGCAGTGAGGAGGTTCGCCGTCCTGGCCGGCAGCAGCAGGCTCTGGCTCGTCTCCGCGGGAAGGGACAACTCGCGGGCGACCCTCTCCAGCCGGTCGAGTTCTCGATCGGCTCGGTCGATCTTGCCGCAGCGGCGGTACAGCTCCGCCGAGCAGGCATGGACCTGGATCTCCAGCATGGGCTGACCGCGCTCCCAGGCCGCCTGTTGCGCGGTTTCGAGGTCATGCACAGCGCCCTTCAGATCGCCGGCGCGCATGCGCTCCGTGGCGAGCCCGAGCCGGGATGAGATCTCCTCCTGCCAGGCCAGGCCGGTGCTGATCGAGATGCTGCGCTCGTAGTCGGCGACCGCTGCGTGGTGTCGGCCCTCGACGGCGTGGATCTGCGCCGTGCCGTTCAGCATCATCGCGGTCCACCACCGGTCGCCCACCTCCTCGAACGTGCGCAAGGCCCTCGCCGCCGCGCTCGCGCCGCCCACCCAGTCTCCGCGGGTACGGCTGCGCAGCGCCTCGACCAGGTGGGTGTGCGCGATCGCCCAACCGTCCGAACCGTCCCGGACCCGGGTGATCTCCCGGTCGACCAGGTCGTCCAGGCCGGCCATGAAGGCCGCCGTCAGCGTCATGGTCAGCAGCATCGGAAAGCGCAGCAGCGCGCCCGTCCGCGCACATTCCTCGACCGCCGCCCGCAACTGCTCGGCGTCTCCCTCACCGGCCAGCAGGTGGATCGTGGTGAACGCGGCCCTGGCCGCCGGGGGCAGCGCGTCGCCGTACTCCAGCACCCTGGTCACGTAGCCATCGGCCCGGCCGTCATAACGCAGCGTGTCCCAGTACCAGTACAGCGAACCGAGGATCCGGGCCGCCGCCTCGGCGTCGCCGTCGTCGATGGCCGTCTGGAGGGCGTACAGGAGGTTGTCATACTCGAGGTCGAACACCCGCAGCGACTCCATCTGCTGTCGCGAGCGCAGCAGCGGCTCGTGTCGCTCGGCCAGGCCGGCGTAGCGGCGCGTGAGCTTGTGCCGTACGGCTTGGTGCTCCTCGGCGGAGCGGAGCTGGCCGGCCGCGTAGGCCCGGATGGTCTCCAGCATCCGATAGCCGTCACCGGCCCGCTCCACGATGGACTTGTCGACCAGGCAATCCAACAGATAGGCGACATCCTCCACGGAGTCATCCGAACACACCGCCGCGATCGGGCCGAGCCCCGTTCGCGCCGGAAAGATCGACATCCGGCGGGCGAGTGTCCGCTCCTGATCGGTGAGGAGGTCCCAGCTCCAGCCGATGACCGCTCGGAGCGTCTGCTGCCGCGGTTCGGCCGTCCTGTTGCCGGTGTCGAGCAGCCGGAAGCGATCATCCAGCCGCCGGGAGAGCTCGTCGGCGTTCATCGTGCGCAGCCGCGCCGCGGCCAGTTCCAGGGCGAGGGGCAGGCCGTCCAGCCGGCGCACGATGTTCACCACCGGGCCCGCCGTCGATTCGTCCAGCGCGAAGCCGGGCCGTACGGCGACTGCCCGATCGAGGAACAGCCGTACCGCGCTTGCCTGCGCGGCCCGAACGGGATCGGCGTGTGCCGGGGGCAGGGCGAGCGGAGCCAGCCGGCACAGCGCTTCGCCCATGACTTCCAGCGGCTCCCTGCTGGTGGCCAGGATGGTCAGGGCCGGCAGGCGCTCGAGCAGTTGCCAGGCGAACTCGGCCACGGCTTCGGAGATCTGTTCGCAGTTGTCCAGGAGGAGCACGCCCTCGCCACCGGCCAGCAGGGTGACCGATCGATCAAGCGGCGTCCCCGGCGGCAGGGGTTCCGTCGTGGCGATCGTGCCCAGCACCGCCTCGGGCAATCCGTCCGGCGTGTCCACCCCGGCCAGGGGGACGAGCCAGACGCGGCCTCGCCGATGGGCCCGATGCCGGCTCGCCGCTTCCACGGCCAGGCGGGTCTTGCCCACTCCTCCGGGACCCACAACCGTGACCAGCCGCGAGCTCTCCAGCAGGCCGGCGAGCAGGTTCAGCTCCTCCTGCCGGCCGACGAGGCCGGTCAGCGGGGCTGGCAGCCGGCCTGGTGCCGCCCGGGAGCGCTCCGGCAGCTCGCTCTGGCCGCGCAACACCGCCAGGTGCGCCTTGCGCAGTTCCTCGGAGGGGTCGACGCCCAGCTCCTCGGCGAGCGTGCGGCGCACCTCCTCGAACAGGGCCAGCGCCTCGAATTGACGGTCGGCCGCGTGCAACGCCCGCATCGTCAGTACGGCCGGCCGTTCGCGCAGCGGATGTGCCGCGGCCGTCGCCTGCAGATCGGCCAGGATCTCCACGTGGTCGCCCAGTAGCAGCTTCGCCTCGAACCAGTCCTCGGTGGCCGCGGTGCGCAGCTGCTGCAGGCGGGCGGCAGCCGTACCGGCGAAAGGAGCGTCGAGTACGTCGGCCAGCGCGTCGCCCCGCCACAGCGCCAGCGCCTCACCCAGCAGCGCGGCCGCCTTCCGGCCGCCACCGGCGGCCAGTTCGCCGCGACCCTGCTTGGCCAGCTTCTCGAAGCGGTAGGCGTCGACGTCCTCGGCGCGTACGTGCAGTCGGTATCCACCGGAGGCCAGCTCGACGACCTCGCTCTCGCCCAGCGCCCGCCGCAACCGGTACACCAGCGCGTGCAGCGCTCTGACGCTCTCCCGCGGCGGACGATCGCCCCACAGCCCGTCGATGAGCGAATCGACGGGCACCACCTCGCCGCCCGCCAGCGTCAGCCTGGCCAGCAGCGCACGCACCCTGATCCCGCCGACGTCAATCGACGCCCCGCCATCGCCAAAGGCCCGCACCGGCCCCAGCACCTCAACCCGCATGGCCACCAGGCTATGAGGACCCGCTTACAGCGACCGAGCCGCCTGTCGTAGCGCTGTAAGAGGGCTGTCACCGCCGGCCCGCATCGTGGAGAACGTCAAACGACAGATGCGTGAAAGGCATGACATGCAGGACAAGACGCAGCAGGTGCTCGAGTGGGCCGTCTCCGAGGTGGACATCCCCGGTATCGTCGCCGAGGTCAAGAACCCCGACGGCACCACCTGGTTCGGCACCGCCGGCGTCGCCGATCTGGCGACCGGCGCCAAGCGGGTGCCGGGGGAGCTGGTCCCGATCGGCAGCGGCGACAAGGCCTTCATCGCCAGCGTGATCCTCACCTTGGAGGCCGAGGGCCGGCTGGACATCGAGGACCCGATCAGCAAGTGGCTGCCCGGCGTGCTGGACACCGGCGGCTACGACGGCACCAAGATCACCATCAGGCACCTGCTCAGCAACACCGGCGGCCTGTTCTCCACGGGCCTGGCGCCGGAGCTGGTGGCCAGATACACCAGCCGGTCCAGGTTCGACCAGCACCGCTTCGACGCCTGGAGCCAGCAGGACCTGCTGCGCCTGGCGGTCTCCCAGCCGCCGGTCGGCCAGCCCGGTGAGCGCTTCATCTACTCCAACGGCGGCTTCGCCGTGTCCGTGGCGCTCATCGAGAAGGTCACCGGCAACACCTACGCCCAGGAAGTCGAGCGCACGGTCTTCCAGCCGCTCGGCCTGAGCTCCAGTTATGTGCGGCCCGAAGGGGAGACCACCTTCCCCGGCCCGCACCCGCGCGCCTACTCCACCCAGTTCTACAAGGACGGCGTGGACCCGGCCGACGTCACCCCGGACAACTGGGAGTCGATGGTCGAGGAGCCCGGACTAGCGCCCCTGGACGTCACCGAGTTCGACACCTCCTGGGAGCCCGGCAACATCGTCTCGACCACCAGTGACATGCTCCGGCTCATCAGCGCTGTGGCCAGCGGGTCCCTCCTGCCGCCCGCGCAGCACCGCAAGATGTGGACCACGGTCTCCACCGAGGGCGCCAACTGGCTGCCGCACACCCGCTACGGGCTCGGCTCCTTCGAGCTCGACCCGGCGATGACCGGCGGGATCACTGTGCGCGGTGTGGCGGGCAGCTACTGGGGGCACATGTTCGGCGCCCTGGCCACGCCCGACGGCGAGCGCGCGGTCGCCTTCCACACCAACACCGAGGCCAAAAGCTGGGAGCTGCTGTTCAAGCTCGCCCGGACGGGTCTCGCCGGCTGAGGCACCGGGGCTGCGCGTACTCACACGGAGGCGCGCGCCGTCCGGGGCGCGCGCCGGTACTGGAGGGCAATCCCTCCAGGTCAAGCCCGCCCATCAGGTGGCCGGCCATGAGGACGACCAGGTCGTCGCGGCCGGGCGCCGCAGCGATGCAGCGACATCGCCCCGGCGCCGATCTCGGCGGCCACGCGCCGCTTGGTGACGGCCTTGCGCGGCCTGGACCTTCAGGTGCCACCGGCGACGGTCTGCGGCGTGCTCGGGCTCAACGGCCCGGGCACGGCCACCGCCCTACGCATCCTGGCGACCCCGCCCGATGCGAAAGAGGCAGTCGTACGAACCGTGACGGTGCTGGTCATCGCCTGCCCTCACGCTCTGGGCCTGGTCATCGCCCTGTCCACGGCCGTCGCGGGCCAAGGCCGGCATCCTCGTCGAAGACCGTCTCACGCTGGAGCGCATACGGACCATCGACACCGTGTCGTTCGACAAGACGGGAACCCTCACCACGGGCACTCCCGCACTCACCTCCGTCGCCATCCACGACGGCTTGAGCGGACGTGAAGCGCTCGACCTGGCCGCAGGCATCGAAGGCGACAGTGAGCACCCCCTGGCCCGGGCGATCGTTTCCGCGGCGGCGCACCCGGCCGCGGCCGCCGGATTCCGGCCCCTGGCCGGCCGCGGGGTCCAGGCCGTCGTGAACGGCCCTGTGACGACGGCCACTTCGTCCTTCACTCTCATGGGGGTGGCCCCGTGCCCCCGCGCTGCACCAGGAAACGGGCGGCAACTGCCGACGCGGCTCGAGTGCGGGGGAGCGGACACGGTGGCCGCGGATCCCAGCGAGGCACCCATCACGTAGGAAGTGCGGGTGATTTGCCCATCGGGTGACGCGCGAACCCGGCCGCCAGGGCTCGCCGGTCGTGGGTATACCGCGCGTCAGGCCGGCGCTGGACTGGCCGGTGCCGCCGGGTGCCGGGGATCGTCGCGGTGGAAAATCGCCAGGAGGGCGAACCAGACCAGGATCATGATTCCGGCCGGGCGCAGGAACTCCTCGGCGAGAAGGGTGCCGGCGAAGGAGTAGCCGGCGAGCCAGACGCCGGTGATGACGCCGACCACGCGGACTGCCCAGGAACGGCTGACCAGGGAACTCGCCACGATCCAGACGCCGGCGAGGACGTGGCCGCCGAGCCGGACCGCCCAAGCTGTGTCGTACTCGACTGCGTTGATCATGAGGATGCCGGCGAGTACGTCGAGCGCCACCCAGCCGTAGCCTGCGGCTTTGGCCCAGGGCGCCGCCTCCAGGCGCGATACCAGAAAGAGGATCGAGAGGTGGAAGAAGACGCCCAGGTATTCTCCCCATGCTACGTCTGGGTCCGTGAAGAAGGCGATCACGGCGGGGAGGAACAGCAGGAGGGGGAGCAGCGCCACCAGGCGCAGGCTGGCGTAGTGCCGTCGAGGATCGAGCATCGGAGAAGTCCTTGCACATCGAGCTATGTGGTCGGGACGAACACTAGAAAGCAGACTGTTGATATGTCAACACTTGGGCCGGGTGAGGCGACTGAGCTGTGGCTGCGGTGGAAACGCGCCCATGAGCTGATCCGTGCCGCCGTCATCGCCGAAACCACGGCGGCGTCCGGTGTCTCTGAGCCGGAACTGGGCGTCCTGGTCTGCCTGCACGAGTCCGGCGGGAGTCTGCGGCAGAACGCCCTCGCCGCCGCCCTCGGCTGGGATCGGACGCGGCTGTCGCACCTGCTGACCCGGATGGCCGACCGCGGCTACGTGGCCCGCGACAAGGTTCCGAACGGGGTGGAGGTCGCGCTGTGCCCGGCAGGCAGGCACTTGATCGACACGACGTTGCCGACACTGGAGATGGCCACCCGGCGTCACCTGCTGGACCGGCTCGGCCCGGACGACGCCAAGACGCTCAGGGCCCTCATCGACGGCCTCCTGTCGGGCGAAGGGGTGGCAGCCGAGGCCAAGACCGGGGCGCCCGATGCGGGGCCATGAGGGCCGGCACCCCTCCCCGGCCACCGCCATGCGCATGCTCCGCGACCACGACACCGGCATCGTCGAGCCGGACGAAGGAGCCGACAATGCGAGCAACGGTTGCAATCCCTCGCCGGTACACGAGCCGAGAAACTGTCCTCGGTCGTGATCCAATGGCGCGATTCAAAGATCAATTGAATACTGACCGTGTGGGATCGAAAACGGCCTCTGAGCTTGCCATTTCAGTTCCGACCTTCGCGAACGTCATGGATGGCGACGATAGAGGCGATTCACCCTTCAGTGGCTGTCTCTGATTCTCTCCGTTCTCCCAGAAGTGGATTGTTCGCCTGCCCGGTCAGGGCTGCCAAACAATTCTGCCGCTCCCATCCTGGTGGCCACAGGCCTCGGGACAAGCAGTCAAAGGGACCGCTTGCTGCCGGGGAACAGGAAGACAGGACGGGGTCTCGGCATGAGACGCATTCAAAAGGTCGGCGCGGCGCTCGCCGCCGCTACATTCGTCCCGCTGGGGTCGCTGGCCATGCCCGCGCCGGCGCAGGCAGCCGCCGCCTACCTGGAGGCGCAGTGCACCTATCCCTCCTCCAGGGGCAACTACGTCGCGACCCTGCGGGCGTACTACAACAGCACCTCCACGCACGATATCTTCAACCGGCTCAACTGGTACAGCCATGGCCCGAGAATGCAGACCGGCAACAAGGTCTACATCAGGATCCGCAAGCATCGGGCTGGGAGAAGTGACCAGACCCTCAAGAGCTGGTCCATCAAGACCCGCAAGGGCTCCGGAGGCCGCAGCATCGGGTTCGCCGTCAACCGCGGGGACCGCATCCACGTCGACCTCGATTTCTGGTTCGATCTCCCCCGCGGGGACTCTTACAGGTGCATCAAGCGCGGCCGCAGCCGCAGCATCTGACATTTCGCCACGGGGTCACAGGGGGAAGTCGCGGAGGTTGCGGCGTTGGTGGAACGCGCCCCCTTTTATCGGCCGCGTCGGCAAGCTGTCCGCCTGGCAGCCCGGCGCGATGCCGCGAACGGGGCCGTCGTGCCGGCCGAGCAGCACGCTGGCCACCGCAGTGCCGTGCGCCTCCGGGCGCCCCCGCCGGCGGTGGCCGGCCACAGGTCAAGAATCTGGGTCAGCCGCACGCTGGCGAACGCCAGATGAGCGTCATCGATGATCGCTCTACTCGCGTCCCGACGGGCAGGCGGCGATCTGGATCGCGGCCGTCCTGCTGTCCGCGAAACGATCAACCCGGCACTCAGCACAACAATCCGGAGGATGAAGAACAAGCTGAAAGTGCGTTCCCGGTGCCGCCCTCGCATCGAGGGTGAGGGCGACGCCTCGGGAAAGCGGACGCGATCGAGACGCGGGCCGATGTCGGTGTGCTGGGCTGTCAGCTCGGGATGGGGCTGCCGTCGCAGCCGCGGTCGATGCGGCCGGTGGTGAAGTACCGGACCACGTCGGCGGCGCATTCCGGCAGGCGGGTGACGGAGCCGTGGACGTCGTCGGCGACGGTGTAGACGGTGCCGCCGATGGCGCGCTGTGTCTGCAGCGTCCACTCATACGCTGACATGTACTCATGCAGGTGCCCGGACAGCACCAGCGAGCCCTTGCCGCGTTTGACCGGGCTTTCCTGTACGGGAAGCGGCCAGCCGGGACATTCCACTCCCAGCCCCCAGGCCCGGCCGGTCACCGGATGGCGCCTGACACGCTCCTGGTAGGCGTTCCAGGCGGCGGTGAAGGCGGGCCGGCCGGCGTCCTCGTTGCATTTGACCGCGCGGTTCATGGTCAGGTTCAGCGTCTCGGGCAGGCCGGGCACGGGTGCTGCCTTCGGCGGGCCGAGGAGTTCCTTGACGGTGGGCGGGGCGGTGGTGCCGGTCGCGTCACGCAGTTCGGTCAGGGCCCTGCCCGCTCGTGCCCATTCGGTGGAGTTGCGGCGGGCCAGGTCGGCGACGGCCGAGCCGTCGATGGGCCGTTGCAGGTCGGTGAACGTCTTCGGCGTCTTGTCGTGGTCGTGCACCAACCGCAGTACCGCGTCGCGTACCTGCCTTGTGGTGGATCCCAGGCCGTAGATCTCGTCGTTGCGCGCCAGCCAGGCCGCCATGCGGGCGAAGTTGCGTTCGGCGGCGGCGGCGCTGCCGGCGAGGTGGTCGTCCTGGCGGGTCCACGGCGGCGCGGTGCTGTCCAGGAAGACGCGGCCGGTGTTGCGGGGGTGGTTGCCGCGGTACAGCATGCCGAGGTGGGTTCCCCAGGACACGCCGAGCAGGTTGAGTCGGCGCTCGCCGAGTGCGGCCCTGATCAGGTCGAGGTCGTCGGCGACGTTCTCGGTGGTGAGCGCGCCGAGGAAGGCGGGGTTGGAGCGGCCGCAGGAGTCGTTGGCGGCTGCCTGGGCGTCGTAGATCTTGCGGGCCGTCTCCTGGGTGAGCGGTCCGGGCTCCGGCCGGGCGCCTTGCGTGGGCGGGCAGGCGACCTTGGTGCTGGCGCCCACCCCTCGGGGGTCGAAGCCGATGAGGTCGTAGCGCTCGTTGAGCTTGGCGATCTCCTCGTTCCTGAGCCGGATGCGCAGGACGGGATCGAGGTATCCGCTGTTGCCGGGCCCGCCGGGCAGGATGACGGTGGCGCCGAGCCGCCGTTTCGGGTCGGTGGCGGCGAGGCGGGTCACCGCGATGTCGATCTTCTGCCCGTCGGGGCGATCGTGGTCCAGCGGGACACTGACCGTGCCGCATCGCAGCCGCTTCATCTGGGCGCGGAAGGCCGGTAGTTGCTCCTCGGTCACGCCCATGGCCCGGACCACCTCGTCGGTGTAGGCGGGGCAGGGCTTCCACTCCACGATCGGAGCAGGCCGGTTCACGGTGGCCGCCGCGGGGGGCGGCTGCGCCGTTCCCAGAAGCGTCAGGCATACGAGGGCAGTCAGCCGGCGTACGGGTGCCGCGAAAAACGTCATGGCAGCCATCTCTACCGCAGCCCCTGTTTCCTCACGGTTTCCGTCGCCCCGCCGGCCGAAGGCCGGAAACAGGCAGGAAACCCCGCTTGGTCTAGGCATGAGCTCGAACGTCGCGGCCGGCGCCACCGCCGGACCGCGATTCCCTGACGGAAGGAACTCTCTCGTGAATCGTGCGACAGCGGCCGGCCTCGCCGGGCTGGCCTGCGCCATGCTGACGCTGAGCACCCTGCCCGCGGCAGCCGCGAGCCGGCCTCAGCTGGGCGACGTGCAGAAAGCGCTGGACACCCTGGCCAAGTCCCCGCAGGTGGTGGGCGCCATCGGCGAGGTCTACGTCGACGGCAGGCGTGTCGACAGGGGCTCGGCCGGCACCCGCCTGCTGAACGGCAGGGGCGGCAAGATCCCGAACGGTGCCCGCTTCCGGGTCGGCTCCCAGACCAAGCAGATGACGGGTGTCGTGGTGCTGCAACTGGTCAAGGAGGGCAAGCTGAAGCTCGACGACAGGCTCAGCGACCTGCTCCCGCAGGTGGCCGAGAAGGACCTGGTGGAACGGGCCGGCGAGATCACCCTGCAGCAGCTCGTCCAGCACACCTCCGGCATCCCCAACTTCTTCGACGACAAGCTGGTCGACACCTTCGACTTCACCACCCACTACCCGCCGATGGAGCTGGTGAAGAAGTCCCGTACCCTGCCCAGGGCCCAGGAGCCGGGTGAGAGGTTCTCCTACTCCAACACCAACTACATGCTGCTGGGCCTGATCGTCGAGAAGTACACCGGGCACTCCCTGGCCGCCGAGTTCGAGCGGCGCGTCTTCGATCCCGTCGGTATGGACGACTCCTACCTGCCCACCAGGTTCCCGGGCGGCATCAAGGGTCCGCACGGCCACGGCTACTTCCCCGACAGCACGGGCAAGCCGCGCGATGTGGACCGGCTGAACATGAGCTACGGCTACGCCGCCGGCGGCGTCATCTCCACCGCGCACGACATCAGCGCCTTCCAGCGGGCCTTCGCCCAGAACCGGCTGCTGCCCGAAGAGCTGAAGAAGGTGCTCATGGGACCGCCGAGAAGCGCGCCGCAGCCGTCCGGGCAGCCGTCCGGGCAGCCGTCCGGAGGTGGCGACGGCCAGCAGCAGCAGCCCGCGAAGCCGTGCGGGGGCGAGCCGGCGGTCATGTCGCTCAAGGGCAGCGCCCCCGGCTTCAACGCGGTCACCTTCACCTCGCCCGACGGCCGGATGCAGTTCGCCCTGTCGGCCACCCTGGCCGTCTCCAACCTCGACGAATCGCTGGATCCGCTCCTGGTCAAGGCCGCCGAAGCGGTCTTCTGCCCGCAGAAGTGACAAAAGACCCGAAACAGGGATAACAGCGAGGAAACAGCGACTCCGCCACGCTCTTGCCCTTACCGGATTCCTTGACGAAAGGGCAGGCCCAGTGACTGGAGTCAGCAGAAGAGCCGTATTGACCGCCGGCGCGGCGGCGCTCGCCGCGCCGGCGGTCGCCGCGAGCGCCGCGAGCGCCGCGTCCGCGCAGGAACGACCCTTCCGCGCCGCGGCGGGCACCGAACGGCCGGCGCGGCCGAACGTGCTGTTCATCTTCGCCGACGACCTGGGATGGGCCGATCTGAGCTGCTACGGCTCGCCGGACATCCGCACGCCCCACCTGGACGCGCTGGCCGCGGACGGGGTGCGCTTCACCCACGGCTACTCGGCCGCGGCGGTGTGCTCACCCACCCGGTTCGCGCTCTACACCGGCCGGTTGCCCGGCGGTTTGAGAGAGCCGATCAACCAGCCCGCCGAGCAGGACGGCATCCCTCCCGAGCATCCCACGCTGGCCTCGCTGCTCAAGCAGGCCGGCTACAGCACCGCCATGTTCGGCAAGTGGCACTGCGGCTTCCTGCCCTGGTTCAGCCCGGTCAAGTCCGGCTGGGACACCTTCTTCGGCAACCTCGGAGGCGCCATCGACTACTACTCCAAGGTCAGCGGCAGAGGCGAGGTGGACCTGTACGAGGGCGAAGTGCCGACGCAATCGCTGGAGTACTACACCGACACGGTGGCCGCGCACGCGGCGGCGTACGTCACCGCACATCGCGAGCGGCCCTGGCTGCTCAACCTCAACTTCACCGCCCCGCACTGGCCCTGGGAGGCGCCCGGCGACCAGGACGTCAGCAAGGACCTCACCGCCCGCATCAAGGCCGGAGAACCGGGAGCGCTCCAGCACGCCGACGGCGGCTCGCTGGGCACCTACCGCAGAATGGTCGAGGCCATGGACGCCGGCATCGGCAGAGTGCTGAAGGCGCTGACCGACAGCGGGCAGCGCGACACCACCCTCGTCATCTTCTCCAGCGACAACGGCGGCGAACGCTGGTCCTACCAGTGGCCGCTGAGCGGGTCCAAGGGCCAGCTCAACGAGGGGGGAATCCGGGTGCCCACCATCGCGCGCTGGCCCGCCGCCCTCGACGGCCGCCAGGTCAGCGACGTTCCCGTCATCACACTGGACTGGACGGCGACCATCCTGGACGCCGCCGGCGTACGACCCGCCGACAGCCACCCACTGGACGGGCACACTCTCCTGCCCTACCTCCTCGACGGAGCCCCAGCCCCGGACAACGCCCTGTTCTGGCGCACCAGCCGGGCCGGAGCGCTGCGCAGCGGCCGCTGGAAGTACCTACGCGCCAACAACGTCGAAACGCTGCACGACGTGCCGGCCGACCCCCGCGAACAAGCCAACCTCGCCAAACGCCACCCCGACATCCTCAACCAGCTCCGCACGCGCTGGCAGCAGATCAACGCCGGCCTGCTTCCCTACCCCACCACGCCCTGAATCACGCCGGGTTCGACGGAGACCACCTCAACCCCTTGCTGAACCCAAGGCCAGCGGAAAGCAAGCGGATCGGGCGCCCGCCGGCGGTCTGCTGACGGTTCCGTACCTGGATCTCGTGCATCGAATGCGTAGGTGTCCTCGGGCGGGGGCTGAGGGTGGTCGTGGGCTTGCCGCCGGGCGAGCGAGATGAGCGCGTTGGCGACGGCAGCGGGCGGCCAGAGCAGGGGATCTGGGAACGTCGCGGAGTTCAGGCGCGTCGAAGATCACATGGAGGCCGTCCCAGGAAGGATCAGGAAAGCGACCGCCCTGCTGCTCTCCCCGGCTCCGGCCGGGATCGCGCTGGTGCTGATCACGTTGCTCGCCCAGGCGCAGAGCTTGCTCAGTTTGCCGCACGACGAGAATCCGCGGGAGATTTCGGCGGCGATGTGGCGTTCCGCGGCGAGCCAATCCGACAAGGAGTTCCACGACCGATTGCTCGGCCTTGGCATATTCACCGCGGTGGCCACCGTCGTGTTCGGGCTGCTGGCGTGGCAGGTGCGGCGTGGCACGCGGCGTCCCACCTTTCTGCTCGCGACCGCCACCGGGCTGACCGCTGTTTATGTGGCCATGCTCTGGCAGGTATTCGCCATGGAGCCGTCGGGGCTCCTGCTCGTGTCCGACAGCGGACAAGAAAGTCACTTCATCAACCTGAAGCTGCCCGGTTGGTACGCCCCGCTCCGCGGGCTCCTGGTCCTGGCCGCCGCGGTCGCACAGGTATGGGGTCTCATTCTGCTGACCGGTAGGCACGGAGTGGAATGGTGGACCGTTCACCGGGAGTGGCCCGCCGGGGCGGGCCCCGCGCCCCTGTGGATGAGCCCGCTCCGCCAGGCGGCCTTGCTGATGCTGCTCACCCCCGCGTTGTTACTGATCTACGCCCTGGCGAACTATCCCGGCGCCGTGGTCGGTCTGGCCATCGAACGCGGCGAACCCGATTTTCTCCCCCATCTCTTCCTCCAGGACATGGAGGTTCACGTCGAGTTTTTCGGGATCACCGCGGCCCCTGTCGTGGTAGCGGGCCTGATCCTTTGGCGGCACCACGCCCGGGAACGGCTGGCGGCCGGTTTGCTCGCCGGTCCTATCGGAATTCCCTACGCGGGCGGTCTGCTGGACTCGGCCCTGCATCACAGCGACACAAGCTACTTCCACAATTACGTGGGCACGGGGATCATCACACCCTGGTGGCACGGGCCGGCGGTATCGACCGCCGGCCTCACCCTTTTTCTTCTCCACCTGGCCAGCTTGGCCCTCCTCTTCCGAATTCCCCGCACGAGAGCCGCGTTCTCCGTGGCTGGGTCAGGTGGTGGAGCGGGACCAGAATAGGCATGCGGGATTGCGCCGGTCGGACCGAGCAGCATGGCGAGGATGTCGTGCTCGCCGCGCCGCGATCCGGTGCTTTCTACAACCGGGTCGTGCACCGGACACATCCGGCAGGTGGCACCGGGCGCACATCGCTCCAGCCCACCTTCCTCACGATCTCGGCGCGATGGTGGACACCGTCAGGAGCCGGCCATTGCCTCCCGAGCACGTGGCCGGTCTTACGGTCGATCACGATCTGCCTCACGCCCTGCCCCGTCTTGTCTTGGAGAGCCAGCCCGTCGAGCCCGAACGTCCGCGGCACGTCGTCAACCACCGTGATGCCCGGCTCCTTCGCGAGGAGCAGGTAGGCGGCAGCCCTGGTGCCGGGCTCCGCCGGTGAGGTGATGAGCCGCGAGGCGGCCTCCTTGAGCCAGCGCTCGCGCTCGGCGTCCACCTGAGGGCGGTAGCTTTCCAGCAGCCGGGCCTTGAGGGCCGCCGGCTCCTTGGGGAGGCTCCGCAGCTCCGTCAGCGTCGGCTTCAGCCCATCGGCGAGCTCCAGCCCCGCCTCCAGATCCGTTGAGGAGTATGCGGGCATGTTCTTGTCGCACCCCCGCGCGGGGCACAGCTTGGGGGAACCGTCCCGTCGCCATGCTTTCAGGTCCTCGGCCGTGTACGGCTTCGACGACACCGGCTCGTGCCAGCCGTAGACCTCACGGTCGGGCCCGAAGGCGAGGACCTCCATGGCGCGTTCCTCGACCTTGTAGCCATGATCGCTCTTCGTCCGCACGACGTGCTCGGTGGCTCGTCGCCAGTAGCGGCCGTTCGCCTCCGGTGTGGCCGCCAGCCTGGCGGCCGCGGCTTCCAGTTTCTGCATGGGCGTGACCGCGACCGGCTTCACGGCGGATCGGGGTACGAGGGCCACCACCACGCCGACCACGAGCACGACAGCCGCCGCGACGAGCGCCATCCCCGTCCACGACCTTCTGCCCGCCCCCGCCATCGACACATGGGACACCGGTGCAGCTGCGAGTATCCGCTCCCGCGCCGCCAGCAGTTGCTCGGCCGAGGGAGGCGGCACATCGGGCATGACCGAGTCGATGACCTGGAACTCGTTCATCCCAACACCTCACGCAGCTTGGTCCTGGCCCTGCTCAACCTTGACGCGACCGTCCCCGAGGCGATGCTGAGCGCCGCCGCCACCTCGTCGTAGCCCAGCCCGCCGTACGCGATGAGGAGCACCACGTCGCGCTCTCCCTGTGACAGCCGCGCCAGCGCTCCGGCCAACCGGTCGACCGTCACGCTCGCGCTGAGCCTGTCCACGATCCGCTGGTCGTGTCCTTCGTCGTCAGGTGGCGGCCCTGTCCGGGCCAGGGCGCGATACCGGCGCACCTCGGCGCGCCGGTGGCGGCCGATGAGGTTGGTCGCGATGCCGTACAACCATGGCCTGATCTCGCCCAAGCCCGAGTCGAAGCGTTCACGTTGCCTGAAGGCGATGAGGAACGTCTCGGCGGCGAGGTCCTCGGCCACGTCGGGGTCGAGCCTGCGTCCGATGTAGCGCCGGATCTCCTCGTAATGGGCCTCGAAGACGGCCTCGAAGATGCCGGGAGCAGTGATCACACACTTGATTGCCCGCAAGCACGCGGTCCTTCCAGGAAATCTTGAGGAGTTGTCGTAGCGTACGTGTGCCTCGGCCACGCCAACGACCGCTACCAGGGGTGTAGCTCGTGCGACGTCGCGAGCGCGAACGTGGCCGGGCATGAAGAGCGATTCGGGGAGTGGATCCCTGATGCCCCCCGCCCGGGTCATGACGGTCCTCGGCGTCCGCGCCGCTTGGGCCGGCCACGCCGCGCTCGACGAGCTCGGCGTGGCCCTTTTCACGCTGTCCTGGTGCACGACCGCAAGGCGTCTGCCTTCAGGTGTACGGGTCCGGTGCCCGGCCCCCGTCTACCGAGCCGGCTTGGCCTCGTTGGCCGGCCGGGCCGGCCCGTCGCAGAACACCTGCTTGAGCAGGTTGTCCCGCGCCTTCGGGAATGCCTCTGCCAGGTCGGGTGCGGCGTCGCCGTAGGTGATCGAGGCGGTCAGGGTTTTCTTGCCGTCGGGCGTGCTGTACAGCACCGACACGTAGCCTCCCGCGGTGCTGCCGTTGTGGTGGAGGACGGTGCCGCAGTTCGGGCCCAGGTCCTGCACGTATGTTCCGAGGCCGTAGCCGCCGAAGGGGCCGGCGCTCGTCGGGTGCGTCCTGCGCATCTCGGCCAGCAGCTTGGCCGGCAGGAGCTTGCCACCGTTGAGCGCGGAGAAGAATGTGGCCAGATCCTGGGTGGTCGAGATCATGTCGCCGGCGGCGGCCGTCATGGAGGGGTTCTGGCGGGTGACGTCGATCACCTTCCACCGGCCGGCATCGTCTTGGTAGCGGAAGTAGCCATGGGGGTGCGGCTGGGGGAGCTCCGGCGAGGCGCCCGGCAGCACCGTGCCTCGCAGCTTGAGCGGGGCCAGGATCCGCCGCTTCATCTCCTCGGCGATCGAGTGGCCGGTGACCTTCTCGATCAGCAGCTGGGCCAGCGTGTAGCCGGTGTTGGAGTAGCTCCACTTCTCGCCCGGCTCGAACCGTGCCGGCCTGGACAACCCAAACCGCACCAGCTCCTCCGGCTGGTAGGTCTTGAACCGGGCGTCCGCCCACTCCTTGCCCGTCGCGGGGATCCCCGCCTCGACCGACCCGTCAGGGCGGAACTCGCCGGTGTAGTTGTACAGCCCGCTGGTGTGCTGCAGCAGCATCCGCGCCGTGATCCGCCGGTCCAGCTTGAACTCGGGCAGGTAGTCGGCCACCGGGCCGTCCAGCTTGAGCTTGCCGTCGGCCACCAGTTGCAGAACCAGGGTCGCGACGAAGGGCTTGGTGCTGCTGCCGATCCGGAAGTGCCCGTTCGCCGGCGGCTTCGCGTTCGCACCGAGCTTGCGCTGTCCGGCGCTGCCGACCCACTCGTCCCGCTCATCGTTCACGCGCGCTTGCACGCCGAGGAAACCGGCATCGACGATCGCCTGGATGGCCTGCTGGAGTTCGGGGCGGTTCTGTCCACCGGTGGCCTTCGGCACGGCCTTGCCGTCCGCGGCGGCCAAGGCGGGCCCGGCCGCCCCGGTCAGCAGTGCGGCCGCCAGCGCCGTGACCGCCACCGGCCGGAACGTCCTCGGCACCCGGCCTCTGTTGTTCTTGGCCCTGTGGGGGGATGCACTCATGGTTGATCCTCATCTCGCGATAGTACGCATTTGGTGCACCCCGAAAGCTATGTTGCATTCGAGATCCCGTCAATCTATCGGAGGATGTTTCTCCAGGTAAAAGCGCATTAATTGGCGCAATGATGCTGCACCCGAAAGCAACACCCTGTTGCAATTGATGGCGGCTAACGCAACACTGACGGCATGCCACGACGACGATTGAGCCAGCAGGACCGTCAGCGCATCGCGGCCGGACTCACCGCCGGACTCTCCTACCGCGAGATCGCCAGGCGACTCGACCGGCCGACCTCGACGATCACCCGGGAGATCACCCGCAACGGCGGCCCCACCGGCTACCGGCCCCAGCAGGCACAGCAGGCGACCACCCAGCGGGCACGGCGCGGCACCCCGGCACCCCCGAACGCGGCCACACCGCTGATCGCCGCCATGGAACAGGAGATCATCGAGATGGCGGTCAAGGCGGGGATGCCGAGGACGGCCGCGCGCGTGCACCACGACCTGGTGCTGTCCGAGGACGGCAGGCGCACCGCGGCCGAGCTGGCCCGCAGGCTCAACGTCAGCCCGGCCTCCGTCTCCGTGGCTGTGAACTTCCTGCTCCAGCAGGGGTACGCCCGTCGCGAGCGCGATCCGCAGCGCCGGCGCGACATCTACGTGATCGACGACGACGCCTGGTACCACGCCGTCGTGACCAGCAGGCAGCAGACCCTTGAGACGGTACGGGCCACGATGGCGGTGGCCGAGACCTGCGGGCTCGACGGCCCCGTCGGGCAACGGCTGGCCAAGACAGCGGCCTTCCTGGAACGCGTCAGCCTGGACATCATCGCGTCCGCCGACCGCTGGCGCCACCTCCTGAATTGACAGAACGAGCGATCATGGCGGCACGGCGACCAGTGGCTGGCCGGCGAGGGGCGCCGATTCGCAGACGGATGTGCGTTCCGGGCAGCCGGTCAAGCTCGCGCAGTCGCGGGCCGGTGATGCGGATGCGACGCATGTGCTCGGTGATCGGCTCGATCTGCGCACGGTGACGTGCCGGAACGGCGTTGCGACCGGAACAAGCTGGGGTGCGGCGGGTAGGTTCCGGTGGGTGGCAGGCCCGCGCAGTGGTTGGCCATCGGCCAGACCGACCGCCACCCGATGTGCGGTGTGTCGCGGCGCAGCGCCGTCTCCAGCTTCTGGAGCTTGTCATAGCAGGGGTAGGGCAGATCCGCGCAGAGGATGACGCGTGACAGGTCGGGGTCGGGCATCCCTTCCACCTTGGCGAAGAACGAGGCGTCACCGGTCTGGGCCCGCGCGATCCCGGCGGCCAGGCGCTCCCAGGTGGCCTCGTAGGTGAAGTTGGCGCGGGAGGCGATCTGCGTGTCACTGATGCGCACCTCGGGTCCGGCCTCGGGGGCGGGGATGGGCTCGCGGCGGGCCTTGACCATCACCTCGTCCCAGACGGCCAGGGGATCCTCGCCGCGCAACGCGCAGGTGGTGGTGCCCCTGCACCAGGCGGCGAAGCGTTCGGCGTTGGCCTCCAGCGCGTGGGCGCGCCGGTGGAGCCACTCGCGCAGGTCGGGCGTGGTGTGGTCCCACACGCTGTCGAGGTACATCCGGCCGATCCTGCGGGGGAACAACTCGGCGTAGGCCTGCCCGAGCGCGGTGCCGTGCGAGTTGCCCAGATAGGTCAGCCTGGCCTGGCAGAGCGCCTTTCTGATCGCCTCCATGCCATGGGATCTGCCAGGAGTTGAGGTTGCCTGACAGCACGCCGGCCTCTTCGACGCACGCTTGTCCGAACGCACGGTTCTTCGCGGCGTACGCGTCGTAGGCCGCCTTGCCGGGGAACACCCACTCGGTGGCGAAGGGGGCGGGCAGGGGACACGTGATGGCGGTGGACCGGCCGAACCCTCGCGGATCGAAGATCACCACATCGAACCATCTGGTCAGGTCGGCGAAGGACTGTTTGACGCGCCGCAGCAGCGCGATCTGCTCGCCCGGCCCGCCGGTGTTGACCAGGAGCACCCCCTTCTTACGGGCCTGGTCCTGGGCGGGCAGCTTGGCAAGCCCGATCGTCACCCGCGGCTCTGATCGTCGGGCCCAGTCGGCCGGCACCTCGATCTGCGCGCACTGCAGACCATCCCCGCAGTCCTGCCATGACAGGGGGATGGCCGTGGCCGGAGCGAGGGTGGTGACCGCGCCGATGATGAGCGATATGGCGATGTTCGTGCCGGCAGGATGGCCGGGCCCGCACCGCTCTCGCGTCCCTCTTTCTGCATATCTTTCTTCCGGGACTGCAACCGTCGCGTATTGCATCCGATGCGAATACAGCACAGAGCGCATACGCCGGTGAGCAGGACCTGCGCCAACCGGCGCAAGCAGGACGGTTTTCCGCCGAACCCCTCGCATCGTCTCTACCAGCGTGCTTCACTGGCATTCGCATGTGTGCGGGAGGCGCCATGGGTACGGACGTGTGGGGGCCGGGGCTCCGCGAGACTGCACCTGCTGCCCGGGGTGGCGCTGCTGCTCCCGGAGGAGCAGGCGTTCGAGGCGATGCTGGACGGCTGGCGTAACCAGCAGCTCGCGCGCCGTCTGGCCTTCTCCACGGTGGACTCGCGGCTGCGCATGGTCCGCGCGTTCACCACGCACGCCGACGCCTTCCCATGGATGTGGACGCCGGGCATGGTCGATGAGTGGATGACCGATCTGCGCGCGGTCCGCAACCTGCGCCGCTCGACCCTGCGCGGCTACCAGCTGGCGGTGAAGCTGCTCTGCCACTACCTCACCGGCCCGGCCAACGCCTGGCCGGCCGAGTGCGAGCAGCGGTTCGGGGCGCATCCGGTCCAGGTGGTGCACGAGTGGAACGCCGCGGTGCACGTGCAAGACGCCGAGGGCGACCCGGCCCGGCGGGCGTTCACCCGCGAGGAGCTGCAGGGGTTGTTCGACCACGCCGATGAGGAGGTCGCCCGGATCCGGGCCGCCGGCCGTAAGGGCTGGCTGGCCGCGTTCCGGGGCGCGACCTTGTTCAAGGTCGCCTACGCCTATGGGCTGCGCCGCAACGAGGTGCGGATGCTGGACGTGGCCGACTTCGGCCGCAACCCGCACGCTGCCGAGTTCGGCGAGTACGGCGTCTGCTACGTGCGGCACGGCAAGGCGATGAAGGGCTCGCCGCCCAAGCCGCGCAGCGTCTTGACGGTCTGGCCGTGGGTGGTGGAGGTCCTGACCGAATGGGCCGAGACGATGCTGCCCGCCTTCGACCGGAACGGCGGCCCGGCACTGTGGCCGACGGAGCGCGCCGAGCGCCTGTCGCTCGGGGCGATCAACCGGAGAATCGGGCCTCCATAATCGCCTTTCAGTGCTTGATTATGGATCTTGATTACGGATTTGTGTGCATGTGCTGCCCGTGCGCATAAAGTGCCGCCACGATAGGAAGCGTGGTTGCGGGACAGGCAGGCGGATCGCGGCCGCGGCCGATCGGCGTCGCGGTGGCTGTCGTGGTGGCTGTGGCGGGCGGCCGATGATGCCGGGCGGGAGTCGCGTGCGGGTGGCGTTCAGGATCCTGGCCGGTGCCGGTGTGGCCGGGGTGATCGCCGCCGTGGTGGTCATGTGGGTCAGCTGGAAGGGTGACGTCGATCCCGCCGGCGCCACCATCGGATTGGCTTCGCTGATCGTGGCGGCGGTGTCGCTGTGGCAGTCCCGCACCGGCCCCCGGCCCTCCCCACCGGCCGTTGACCCCGCCGATGCCCCCGCTGTCGATCCCGCAGAGCAGGGCGAGCGGCGCGGCCAGTCGCAGGTTTCCGATTCGGCCGGTTCCCCTCGCGTTCCCTCACCCGCCGCATCCGCTCCCGCGCACCTCCCGGCGGTACCGGCAGCGACCGACCGGCGGGCGTTGCCGGACGCGGCCACCCTCACCGTCCCGGCCGGGCTGCCCGGGTTGCCCCGCCCGCCGGCGGCGGTGTTCCTGGGCCGCCGGCAGGTGCTCACCCGGCTGCGCAAGACACTGACCACCACACCCAAAACGCCGGCCAGGCCACCGGGCAGGCCGCCGGCGGCAAGGCCGGCGGGATCGGCGGGGGTGGAGCCGGTGGTGATCACGCAGGCGGCCGTGTACGGGCTGGGCGGGATCGGCAAGAGCGAACTGGCGCTGCAGTACGCCGCCCGCCACCGCGGCGCCTACCGGCTGGTGTGGTGGATCGACGCCGACACCCCGGCCCAGATCCAGACCTCGCTGGCAGGGCTGACCCGGGCGATCTGCGCGGGCGCCGACTCGGTGGCGGCGTCCGCGGCGACGGCGGAGGAGGCGGCCGACTGGGCGCTGGCGTGGCTGGCCGCCCACCCCGGCTGGCTGCTCGTCTTCGACAATGTCGAAGACGCCGGTGACCTGCACCCCTACCTGGGCCGGTTGACCGGCGGACACGTGCTGATCACCACCCGGCGCGACACCGGCTGGACGGATATGGGCTGCACCCCCATCAGCCTGGAGGTACTGGACCCCGAACCCGCCCGGCAGCTCCTGACCCGGATGATCACCCAGGCGCATCCCACCCGACCGCCCGGCAGAGGCGCCCCCGCGCACAAGTCCGGACCGGCCGAGCCGGCCGACCTGGCCGGGCTGGCTGAGGATCTGGGATTTCTGCCGCTGGCTCTGACGCAAGCCGCCGCGTTCATCGCCCGCACGCCCGGGATGAACGTCACCACCTACCGCACACTGCTGCGCGACAACCCCGGCAAGGCTCACGCGGCCGCGCCGCCCGGCGGCGACGGCGAACGCGTCCTCGCCCAGGTCTGGACGATCACCCGCACCCGGATCGCCGCCCAGAACCCGCTGGCCCCCCACCTGCTGGCGCTGCTGGCCTGCTACGCCCCCGACCAGCTGCCCATCACCGTCCTGCACCACCTGCCCGACGCCCTGCCCGACGTCGATGAACTCCAGATCGGCCAGGCGCTGGGGCTGCTGGCCTCCTACAGCATGATCACCATCAGCCCTGATAACACCGGCCGCGGCCCCGGTTGCGACACCGTCGGCGTCCACCGCCTGGTCCAAGCCGTCACCGTGAACGACCTCCCCGAACACGAGCGCCAGACCGTCCACGCCCGAGCCGCCGACCTGCTGACCGCCGAACTGCCCGCGGACCCGAACGTGATCGACAACTGGCCGGTCTACCGGCTACTGCTGGCCCACGCCCGCGCGGCCCTGCCCCCGCGATCGCCGGCGACGTCCCAGGTGATCGACTACCTGGACGCCAGCGGGGACTACGCCACCGCCAAAACCTTGCAACACCAGCGCTACCAGGCTCAGCTCAACCACCACGGACCCGAACACCCCGAAACGCTGACCGCCCGGGCCGACCTGGCCTACTACACCGGGAGGGTGGGGGATGTGGCCGGGGCGCGCGACGAGTTCGCCGCGTTGCTGCCCCTTCGCGAACGCGTCTCGGGCGCCGAGCACCCCGACACGCTGGCCGCTCGGGCCGACCTCGCCTACTGGTCGGGGGAGGCGGGGGATCCGGCCGGGGCGCGCGATCAGTTCGCCGCGTTGCTGCCCCTTCGCGAACGCGTCTCGGGCGCCGAGCACCCCGACACGCTGGCCGCTCGGGCCGACCTCGCCCGCTGGTCGGGGGAGGCGGGGGATCCGGCCGGGGCGCGCGATCAGTTCGCCGCGTTGCTGCCCCTTCGCGAACGCGTCTCGGGCGCCGAACACCCCCACACGCTGACCGCCCGGGCCAACCTCGCCTACTGGTCGGGGGAGGCGGGGGACGCGGCCGGGGCGCGCGACCAGTGCGCCGCGCTGCGGCCTATCAGCGAACGCGTCCTGGGCTCCGAACACCCCGACACGCTGACCGCCCGGGCCAACCTCGCCTACTGGTCGGGGGAGGCGGGGGACGCGGCCGGGGCACGCGATCAGTTTGCCGCGTTGCTGCCCCTTCGCGAACGCGTCTCGGGCGCCGAACATCCCGAAACGCTGGCCGCCCGGGCCGACCTCGCCCGCTGGTCGGGGGAGGCGGGGGATCCGGCCGGGGCGCGCGATCAGTTTGCCGCGTTGCTGCCCCTTCGCGAACGCGTCTCGGGCGCCGAACACCCCGAAACGCTGACCGCCCGGGCCGACCTCGCCCGCTGGTCGGGGGAGGCGGGGGATCCGGCCGGGGCGC
Organism: Nonomuraea sp. GTA35; assembly: GCF_041950525.1. Lineage (NCBI taxonomy): Bacteria > Bacillati > Actinomycetota > Actinomycetes > Streptosporangiales > Streptosporangiaceae > Nonomuraea > Nonomuraea sp. GTA35. The sequence goes on from NZ_JBGNUV010000001.1 coordinate 1,425,550, forward strand.
GCGATCAGTTCGCCGGGTTGCTGCCCCTTCGCGAACGCGTCTCGGGCGCCGAACATCCCGAAACGCTGACCGCCCGGGCCGACCTCGCCTACTGGGCCCGGCGTTGCCGGGAAACGGGAGCCGACGGCCGGTCCCGAGACGACGCGTGAGTGTTCATCGAAATTCGGTCATTCGGGCACTATTCTGGCCATCATAATCCCAGTTACGCAGGGGAGATCATCTGAGCCGTCGCCGAACAGGCTCACCCGCTCGCATCGCACCCGACCAACCAGCGAATACGACACAGTCGAATACGTCACGTTGCCAGTCGGCATGGGGGGGCGGGCGACCAGGATCAGGCCCGCGACGGCCGGCTTGAGCTGGCGGCGACGAACTGCGGGCGGCCGCGCACCGGACTTCTCCCTCGGCTCGTATCCGGCCTGGCTGGACCACGCGGAACTGCGGCGCATCGCCGGCCTGGACTTCCTGCCTCGTTTCCACCGCACGGCACTGTGCGGCGGGTGCCACTCCGGGAGATGACGGTGGAGGCCTGGGCCTAGTCGATCTCGGCGGCGTCGAGGTAGCGGATCGGTGCCTGACGGTCACGGTTCAGGACCTCCATGCGTTCGTCGATCTCCCGGAGGGTCTCCCGCAGGATGTCGCTACCTCTACAGCAGCGCCGTCCCCGGCTTCACCCGCCCGATCTACCGCTGCCACTGGGCCAAGTCGCAGAGCCATTTCTTCTCGCTGAAGTCCGACTGCGAGAGCACCGGCGCCAATCCGGTCAAGAGCGATTTCAAGCTCGGATATGTCAAGGGATAGGCCTTTACCGGTGGCCGGCCCGCAGCGCGGGTCCGGCCACCTTCATTTCGATTTATCCCGAAAAGATTGAAGCAGTGCGGGGCCGGTCGGCACGATGGGCCTGCTGCCACCTCGACGTGAAGGGGACTACGTATGACAGGGGAAGGCCGCACGGTAGACATCGGCAAATACCGGCTGCTCGAGATGCGCCGGCACCTGCTGCTGATCGTCGTCGCCGGCGTGGTGGTGTGGCTGTGGGCGGCGAGCCCGACGTGGGGAAGCTTCGGGCTCGCGCTCGTGCTGATCGTCGTCGGGGTCGCGATGACCGCCTTGCCGGCGATCGCCTTCGGGGCGGCCGGGCGCAAGCCTCCCCGGGCGGTGCTCGCCCTGTTCCCGGTGGTGATGTTCGAACTGCTGCGCGTGGGGCTGGTCACCTGGGCCGCGCTGGATGCGGCGGAGGCGGCCTGGATGGGGCTGTGGACCGCCTTCGTCATGTCCGCTGGCATGCTCGTGACGGTCAAGGCGTCCTTCCATCTGAACGCCGCCGACCCCGACGGGAAGGACATGACCCGCGAGCACCCCGGTCCTCTGCTGGCCCCGCGCCGGCTGCTCCGGGATGTGGCGGGCATCTGCCATGACGTCGCCTGCTGCCTGCTGGTGGCGTGGAGCCCGTGGCTGGTGCTGGTGACCATCGCCCAGGGCTCGGCCGAAGGGCTGCTGAAGGACGACTCCACCGGCCAGACCTGGGTCAAGATCGTGGGCGGCTTCGCCCTGCTGACCCTGGCCCTCTTCCTGTGGCTCCGGATGAGCGCCTGACCCTCGTCTCAGCGGGCGCCGGGCCGCTTTTCTCCGATCGCGGACCCGCCGGCGGCGGGAACCCGAACTTCCCTCGCCCCGGGCCGGGAGCCGCGATTCGAGAGAGGATCTCACCATGACGAACCAGCCCACCGGACGCAGCGCCTCACCGATAGAGGAAACGGCCAAGCCTCCGGTCGTCGACCGGGCCCCGTTCCAGGCCGCACTGGACCGGCTGCGGGCCAGGGAGAAGGTCCACACCCGCGAGGGCGACGCGATCACCGCCGCTCGGCGCCGCCTCCCGATGGTCGAAGTCGATCCCCGGACGCCGCTGATCGGAGCGCGCGGGCCGGTGCCGTTGATCGACGTCTTCGACGGCCGCTCCCAGCTGATGCGCCTACCACATGTGGCACCCCGGCAGGCCCGCCGCGGAGCAGTCCGAGGGCTGCGCCTTCAACACCTCCTGACGCCCAGGGAGCGCGAGGTTCTCGCCCTCATGGTCCAGGGGCTGGCCAACACCGACATCGCGGGCCGCCTCTTCATCACCGAACGCGCCGTTCACAAGCACATCGGCAACATCTTCCTCAAGCTCGGCCTCGCCCCGGCCGACGCCGGGCACCGGCGGGTCCGCGCCGTGCTGGCCTACCTCGGCCTGTGAAGCCGGCCGGCGCGGGAGAGAACCATTCGACGCGATCAGGTGTCCAACGAGCCATGGGGATGAAAAGGATCAAGCGTCTGGTCGCCGTCGGCATCGTGATCGGCGGTGTCGGAGCCGCGGCGACCGTCCCGGCCGCCGCGGCCGCCACGACCGAGACGGTGTCCTTCAGGGGCATGCAGCTGAAGATCCCGTCCGGCTGGAAGGTGTACCGCCATTCCACCGGCGACGGTCCCACCGTGCAGGTGGTGACGGGGACATGTCCGAAGAGGGGGTCGTACGTGGAGTGCGACTCGTTCGAGCTGTACGGGCCGAAGGCGATCAGGACCGGCCACGAGATGTCGCCGTACACCGGCAAGAGGCCCTGGCACCCGAGCACCGGCGTGGTTCCCTGCCCCGCCGACGACAAGCTGTGGTGGTCCTTCCCCACGCACAGGCCGGCCGTGGCCGCCACGCGCCCGGCCGGGCGCGGCCACCAGGCCCGGTACCGGGCCTGGGCCGCGCACTGCAGGAACGACAAGGGCAAGAAGGTCTCGGCCTTCACCCAGCGGGTCTGGCACCTGCGCGAGGCCGGCATCGTGGTCGTGGACGTTTGGGACACCCCTGGCCTGGCGGCGATTCTCAAGCGCGCGACCTGGAGGTGACTCGGACGGCCCGGACCGGCCACCGACCGTAAGAAGACCTGAAGAGCCGGCTGACAGCATCCGGAGGGTCCGAAGAACCGCCACGTGGGGCGCGCGGCGGGCGCGGGAACGCGCCCTCGGCCAGTGGTGCGGGGGATGTCGTGTCGGAGGAAGCGGGATGCGGACGAGTCTGGTGGTGGAGCGGCTTGATCGGATGCCGGGGTCGGTGACGTTGTCGCCGGGGCTGTCGATGCTGGCGTTGATCACCGATGCGTTGTCCGGTCGGGGCCGTGGTGCCCCGGAGAGCTGGCGGCAGCGGTTGCGTTCGGCGGCGGGCGACCAGGATGAGATGGTGGTGCGGTCGCTGGCCTCGCCCGGGTTCACGGTGTTGCCGGACGTGGTGCTGCCGGGGGAGCTGGAGGAGATCACCGGCGGGCGGCCGGTGTCGCACTGGCGGGGCGCGATCGAGGATCCCCGGCCCGCCGCGACGGGCCGCCGGCACGCCGACCTCATGCGGTTCTTCCCGGGCGAGGCCCGCGCGGCCATCCTCGGCAGCCTGCACCAGCCGCTGACCATGGGCATCCTGGCCCGGCGGGTGGCGCCACGCGCCCAGGACCTCATCGATCTGTTCAGCAGCTGACCGCGCAGCCTGTCACGGCTCGAAGGCCACGCCGCCGTGCGCGGTAGCGCCGTGGGCAGAGGCTAGGTGGTCGCGCGCAACCGGGCCTCGGCGGCCCAGTGGGGTGCGTTCCAGTGGTCGGCGATGGTGGCGGCCTGGGCGAAGTGGGCGGCGGCCTCGTCGGTGCGGCCGAGGTAGACGGCCAGTTCACCCAGGGTGTGGGCGACCGGACGCAGCGCCAACGACAGGCTCGCGGCGCCCGCCGGGGGGCCGTTGCGATGCGGAAGCAGCGTCGCGTAGATCTCCTCGGCGGCATCGCGGTCGTTCAAGGCGACGACGGCCATCGCGCGCAACGTTGTGAGGAAGGTGAAGAAGAAGTCGGGGCGGATCGGGCTGGATGACGCGCGGACCTCGCGGGCTTCGGCGTCCAGGCCGTTGGCGTGGAGGGCGAGCGCGAGCAGGTCGCAGGCCATGGGGCCGAGCGCGGCGTGGAGGGCGCGCACGTCGTCCAGGTGCGCACCGAGCGTGCCCTCGTTCAGCCAGATCGTAGCCAGGGCAAGGTGGAAAAAGCCCGTGTGCACCGATCCGATGCGCCGCATGCCCTCGTCGGCCTTGATGTAGAGGCGCTCGGCGTCGGCGAATCGGCCTTCGACGAGCGCCAGGCTCGCCAGCGTGATCTCGGCGACGGAGATCGCCTCGCGCATCCGGTAGGTACGCGCGAGTTCCAGGGCCTCGGTGATCACCTGGTGCATGGTCACCGGGTCATTGGCGGCGGCGGCGACGCCGGCATGGTTGAGCAGCCCAGTGACGCGGTAGACCGGCAGGTCGTGCTCGATGCCGATCTCCACGAGCTCCCGGCAGAGCGCGACGTCGCGGTGGACTTCGGCCAGGATCTCGAGTGCCGCGGCCCGCAACCGGGGTTCGGTGGCGAGGTCGAGCGCCTCCTGTGCTGCCTCTACAACGGCCGGGTCGTCCTCGCCGACCAGTTCGTGCGCGTACGCCGTCAGGAGCCGGGACCGCACCGAAGGGGTCAGGTCACGCTTCAGCAGGCGGCTCAGGCGGTCGACGACGGGCCGGTCCACCGTGCCGTATGTACGGGCCCGCCAGGCGGTGGGCTCTGTCCACGCGGTGAATGCGGCGATCATCAGGTCGTCGCGGCCCAGGGACTCTGCGTACTCCACGGCTTGACGGCGCGTCTCGCGGGCGGCTGCGACGGACCCCGCCCGGATCTGCGCGCGCAGCAGCCTGCCGAGCAGTTCGACGCGTTCGTCCGGTCCGGTCGAGTTGGTGACGGCATCGGTGAGGAGGTCGGCCGCCACGTCGTGGGCGTAGCGGGCCTCGGCGAGCTCGGCGGCCTGGACGCAGTAGCCGACGGCCTTCGGTGAGCCGGCGCGCGCGTAGTGATGGGCCAGCGCCGCGATGTCGTCGGTTCCTTCAAGAGCGGCGGCGATCCGGGCGTGCATCCGGGTAGCACGCAATCTGCTGACGTCGGCGATGAGCGTGTCCCTGACGAGGGCGTGGACGAAGCGGACGCGTCCCGGGCCGGGTTCGTCGAGGAGCCCGGCGATGACGCCCGCGTCCAGGGCGTCCATCACGCCGTCCTCGTCGGTGTCGGCGGCCTTGACGAGGACGTCCACTGAACTTTCCCGGCCTGCGACCGCGGCCAGCCGGAGGACGGACACGCCTCCCTCGGGCAGGCGCGCGAGCCGGCGGCGCAGGACGTCCCGTACGCCTTCGGGGACCTCGGAGAGGGCGACCAGCGCGCCTTCGCCGTTCAGCAGCCGGGCGCTTTCGCGCACGTAGAACGGATTGCCGCCGGTGCGCTCGGCGATCCCCGCGATGGTCTCCTCGTCGGCCTCGCATTCGGCCCGTACGAGCTCCGCGACGGCCTCGCCGTTCAGCCCCGGCAGCGCCAGGCGCAGGGGCGTGGCGCGGGCGAGGGAGGCCAGCGTTTCGGTGAGGTGCCCGCTCTCGTCCGCGCGGTACGCGGCGACGACCAGGATCGGGGCCCGCATGCCGAGGCCGCCGCCGAGCAGTTCCAGCGTGGTGGCGTCCGCCCAGTGCAGGTCGTCCAGCACGACGGCGACCGGGCGTTCCGTGGCGACCGCCGCGAGCCACTTCCACACGGCTTGGCGCAGGCGGAACCGTCCAGCGGTGGCGTCGGCGTTCGCCGGCCCGGTGTCGGTGAGCAGCGGGGCGAGGTCGTCCGCGAACTCGCCCGGGGACCTGGACGCGGCGACGGCGCTCAGCGCCTCGGTCCAGGCCCACGCGGGCGGCGCGCCGTCGACCTCGGGGCAGCGGCCGACGGCGACCAGCCATCCGTCACGTTCGAGCCGCCTGCCGAGGTGTTCCAGCAGCGTCGACTTGCCGAGCCCGGCCTCGCCGGTGACAAGGGCGATACGGGCTCCGTCGGTGGCGGCCCCGGTGGCGGCCGTGACCAGCGCCGACAGTTGGGCCTCGCGTCCGACGAACGGCGCCTCGACGATCGGAGCCGTCCCCGGGAGAGGGGCCACCTGCGGCAGCGGTGCGGTCAGCGGGGGCGGGGGCACGGTCGCGCGTAGGACGTCTGCGCGCTGGGTGAGGATCGCCTCCTCCAGCGCCGTCAGGTCCGGGCCGGGGTCGAGCCCGAGCTCCTCGGCGAGGATGCCGCGGGCGCGGCGGAGCGTCGCCAGCGCGTCGGCTTGGCGGCCGCTGCTCCACAGTGCCAAGGCGTGCAGCCGCCAGCCTTCCTCGCGGAGGGGCTCGTCGCGGGTGAGCCGCTCGGCCTCGGGGACCACCGCGGCGGGGTCGCCGATGCGCAGACCCGCCGCGACGTGCAGCTCGGTGGCAACCAGGCGCAGCTCGTTCAGCCGGGCCGTCTCGGCGGCGGCCCACGGCTCGTCGGCGACCTCGGCGAACGCCGGTCCCTGCCACAGCCCCAGCGCCTCGGCGAGCCGAGCCCGCGCGGCGCGCAGGTCGGTGTCCGTACGCGCTTGGCCCAGCAGGCCCTCGAACCGCCACGCGTCCACCGCCTCCGGTGGCAGCCGCAACGCGTAACCCGGCGCCGCGCTCACCAGCAGCCGGGCCGGCGTGCGCGGCGGGCGTCCGGGCTCCAGCAGCCGGCGCAGGTTGGACACGTACGCCTGCAGGGACATCAGCGCCCGCGCGGGCGGCTCCCCGCGCCACAGATCCTCGATCATCCGGTCGACCGGCACGACCTGCCCACGCGCCGCCACCAGCAGCGCCAGCACGCCCCGCTGCCGCGGCCCGCCCAAGGGAACGGGCTCGCCGCCGACCTCGGCCACGAAGGAGCCCAGCACCCGGATGAAGACCATGATCCACACATCTTACGTGGACGTTCCAAGTCCCCTCCAAATCCCCTCCAAACACCCAGGAGCAGCCTGAACACATCGCAACCGATGAAGGGGCGGGAACAGATGAGCGTCAACACCCGGGACATGGAGATCGTCCACCGCGTGCTCCGCCGTGAGTCACGGCTGCTGGTGGAGCTCGTGGCGGCCGTCGCCCCGGGTGACACCGCTCGCGCCAAGGTGGTCGCCGGCTACTTCCGCGTCTACCGGCTGGTCCTGCACAACCACCACGAGAGCGAGGACGAGCTGCTGTGGCCGCCGCTCCTTTCCCGGGTGGACCTGGAGGCCGACATCGTCCTGCGCATGCAGGCCCAGCACGAGCGCGTCGCGGTCACCCTGAGCAGGCTGGACGCCGCGCTGCCCGCCTGGGAGGCCACCGCGGGCGCCGACGAACGCGACACCCTGGCGGCCGCCCTCTGCGAGCACCGCGCGGTCCTGCTGGAACACCTCGACGACGAGGAGGCCACCCTCCTCCCGCTCGTGGCCAAGCACATCACCCAACAGGAGTGGGCCTCCCTGGGCGACCACCTGGTGAACAACACGCCCAAGCTCACCCTGCTCACGCTCTTCGGCGCCGTCCTGGAGGACGCGAACCCGGCCGAGCGCGCCATCGTCCTCAGCGGCCTTCCCGCCCCGGTCCGCGTCATCTGGCATGTCATCGGCCGCCCCCGCTACGCCCGCCACATCCGCCGTGTCCGCGGCTGAACCCTGCCCGTCCGTACATGCAAGGAGAACGACCATGTCGCTGAAGAAGCTCAACACCGTCCTGGCCGCCGTCGTCGTCCTGTTCACCCTCTACCTCGGGTTGTCCTTCGTCCTGCCCCTCGGGACCACCTTCCCGGGGCTGGCGGACTGGCCCTCTGACGGCAGCGGCTTCTCCATCGTGAAGGGCAGCCGCGAGATCGCGATGGGCCTGGCCATGGGCATCCTGCTGGTGACGGGCCACCGCCGCCCGTTGGGCTGGGTCCTGCTGATGGTGGCCGTCGCCCCGTTCGGCGACATGGTCAACGTCCTGGCCCACCACGGATCCACGGCCGCCGCGCTCGGCATCCACGGCCTGACCGCGGCGCTGATCGCGGTCACGGGGTTGCTGACCCTCCGCGAGACCGGCACCACCCCGGCGACCGCCGCGCAGCCCGCCTGACGCCCGCATTCTCTGACAACTCGAAAGGGGAGACGATAATGACCATCAACGATCTGCGCGGTGCCCTCAAGGGCCGCGTGCTCCTGCCCGGTGACGACGGCTTCGAACAGGCGTCCGCCGCGTGGAACCTGACCGTCAGGCAGCCGGTGGCGGCCGTGGTGGAGGCCGCGGATGCCGATGACGTGGCGGCGCTGGTGCGTTACGCGCGGCGGGCGGGCATGACGGTGACCGCGCAGCCGAGCGGGCATGGCGCCTCGGGTGACGTGGAGGGCCTGATCCTGTTGCGTACCGGCCTGCTGAACGAGGTGGAGGTACGCGCGGAGGAGCGCATGGTCCGGGTGGGCGCGGGCGTGAAGTGGGGGCAGGTGCTGGCGGCGGCCGGTCCGCTGGGCCTGACCGGCCTGACCGGCAGCGCGCCGGGGGTCAGCGTGACCGGCTACACCCTGGGCGGCGGGGTGGGCTGGTTCAGCCGCAAGTACGGCTTCGCCTCCGACAGCGTGCGGGCCGTCGACATCGTGGACGCCGAGGGCGAGCCGGGCCGGGTGACCGCCGAGTCCGATCCGGAGCTGTTCTGGGCGCTGCGCGGCGGTGGCGGGGACTTCGCGGTGGTGACCGCCCTCGAACTCGAGCTGTATCCCGCGCCGGTCCTGTACGGCGGGCGGGTGATCTGGCCGGAGCACCGGACCAGGGAGGTGTACGACGCGTTCCTGGAGATCACCGCCGAGGCGCCGCGTGAACTCAGTGTCTGGATCAACCGGCTCCAGCCGCCCGGCGCGCCGCCGATGGTCACGCTGGACCTGGTCCACCTGGGTGAGGCGGCTCAAGGGGAGGTCCTGCTGGCGCGCATCGACAAGATCGGGGGCGCGATCTCCGACAGCCGCGGCGTCGTCCCGGTCGCCGGCCTGGGCGGCATCACCGCCGAGCCCACCGATCCGGCCCCGTCCATCACTCGTGCGGAGCTGCTCACCGGCCTGGACGCGGACGCGGTGGAGCTCCTGCTGGCCAAGCCGGTCGAACCGCTCATCAACGTGCAGATCAGGCACCTGGGCGGGGCGCTCGCCGAGCCGGGCGGCGGGGCCGGGGCGAGCGGCGCGGTGGCTGAGCCGTACCTGCTCGGCCTGCTGGGTCTCGGCCTGCCGCACGTGGCCGGCGCGACGCGCGCCAAGCAGGCCGAGGTCGTGGCCGACCTGGAGGCCTACACCAGCGGCCGCAAGCCGTACACCCTGCTGTCTCCCGGTGACACGGCGGCGAAGTCCTTCTCCGGCAGCGCGCTCGCGCGGCTGCGGGAGATCAAGCGGGCCCGTGACCCGCACAACGTGTTCCGCGCGAACTACCCGGTGCTCGGATAGATCGCTTCCCAGCAGGTCGCGGCCCCTCCGCCCCCCGGGGCGGAGGGGCCACACCACACCCGCGTGACAGATGCCGCCGAGTTGACGGCGGAGTACCTGGTTCTCGTGCCGGAGCGCCAGCAGCTCAGCGTCTTCATGCAGATCAGCGCGAACCAGGTAGCGGCGGCTGACGGGTCGGGAGAGCCGTCAGCGTTGACGTCCCGCCACGCGCCCGGGGTCACTTCCGGTTCCGGTGGACGATCTCCTTGTCGCCCTTGCCCGGATACGCCATGATGAGCAGCCGCTGCCCACTCTGCGCCTCGCCCTTCCAGGGGAACCAGGCGTAGTGCACGCGGATACGGTAGTGCCCCTTGCGCCCGTTGAGGGCGAGGTTGGGCAGCTCGGTGCCGCTGAGGCTGTCGTAGAGCACGATCTCGCCGCCCGGGCTGTAGTAGCCGACCTCGACCACCTTGTCCCAGCCCGTGGTCTCGACGGGCGGCCGGCGGGTGTAGGTCTCCAGGGTGACGCAGAGGTCGAAGTCGGGGTGGGTCATGACGGCCAGGACGCCGCGCGCGGAGAAGACCAGCCCGTTGCCGGCGTCCATGTCCGGCTCGGTCTCCTCCTCTCCTTCCCCCTCGTACGTCTGCAGCACCCCGTAGTCGGTCCACTGCGGCTCCTTCATCCGGGTCGCCCGGGCCGGCTTGATGCGCGGGCGGTGGTGCGGCGTGGCGTCGCACATGGCTTGGGAGTCGGCCTGCATCGCCGCGATCTCCTGGTCCTGCTTGGCCTTCGCGGCCTGGACGATGGTGGTGGCGCTGGGACAGATGCCGGCCAGAGGAGAGGTGAGGGACGCGCGGTCGATCTTCAGCCGGGCCAGCTCCCGTGGGTCGTTGCGGGTGTGGACGCCGCACAGGTGGCGTCCGTAGGCGAGCACGACCTGGTCGGGCGTGGTGCCGGGGAACACGTGCAGGCCCTGTGCGCTGTAGTCGCCGCGCAGGGAGCACACGAACTTCTGCTCGGCCGTCAGCTCGCGCGGCTCCGCCTCGCCCGTGTCGATCTCCCACCACTCGGGCATCTCGCAGTCCGCGACGGGGCCGCGGGCCATGTCCGCTGCGGGCAGCAGGCACAGGGTCACGGCCGAGGCGAGCGCCGCCAGGAGGACGTGGTGGCGGACGCGGTGGGCGGGCGGGGCGGCGTACAGAAGGAGCAGGATGAGGCCGGAGGCGGTGAGCGCGAGGGCGTACCAGAGCGGGGAGATGCCGGGGGAGAGGAGCTGGGCGCTCTCGTAGGGGACGGTGGCGCCCTGCTCGACGTAGAGGCTTTCCGGGTAGAGCCACAGCTCCCCGAAGAAGGTGGAGTGCTCCGAAGTGAGCGCGCTCACGGCGCCGGCCCCGCCCAGCAGGAACAGGCTCAGCGTCGTAGCGCGCAGTAACGTGCGCGTCCGCCGCCGCACGGCGAGCAGGATCAGCACCGCCGGCGCGCCGACGCCGACGAGGAGGTCGAGCGCGAACCAGTACGCGGTGGCCTCCGATCCGGTGTACTCGCGTACCGCGTCGCTCAGCGCGTTCTTCGGCCCGAGCCAGAACGGCACCCCCTGTGCGAGGTTGACGGCCGCGGGGACCAGCGGGAGCACGATCGCCACGGCCGGCAGTGGCCACCACCTGGCGCGCGCCCACACGGGCTCCGTCCGGGGCGCGGGAGGCTGGAGCGTGCCCAGGTCGTGCGCGGACCGCGCCCACCAGACCAGCGAGAAGACCGAAACCGCGCCCAGGAGCGAGGGCATCAGCAGCTTCCACGGCACCGCGTCCGAGCCGCCGAACGCCACGAGCGAGACCGAGCCGGACGAGAGGAAGGACAACAGGACCGCGATCACGCCGGCCCGTACCGTCGCGCCGCACCAGCGCGGATCCCGCGCCTGCGCCACCAGCAGCGACACCAGCCACACCGACCACAGCACGCCCAGCGCCCAGGTCCAGCTCTGCCCGGCGAAGAGGTGGTTGCCCGTCTGGTACGCGATGGTGGTGACCACGTTGTGCACCACGCTGAGCGTGCCGGTCACGAGCATGAGCACCCGCAGCCATCGGCGGATGCTCCCCCGCAGCACGCGGAAGAACAGCCATATCACCGCGAGCTCGATCACATCGGCGACCAGCGACAGCCACCAGAGGTAGGGGATCGGCAGTTCCCAGGTCAGGACGTACACGATCATGGCGTAGAGAACGACCCGCAGCAGTCGCGCCTCCCTGCCGTGCCGCGCCGGTTCTCCGCGCAGCCGCCCGCGCAACACCTCCCGATACGCCCACGCCTGCACCGCCGCGATCGGCACCAGCAGGGCGGGCAGCCACGGCCACGCCCCGATCTCGTCCGCCAGGTATCCGTCCGGGTCCGCCACGACCCTCCACAGCGGGACGAGGTCGCCGGTGACCAGTCCGACGACGGCAAGGACGATCACGGCGGCCAAGTAGAGAGCCGCGAAGCCGGCGGCGAGCCGGCCGAAACGATGGCGGCGCATGAGGCACTCCGGGATGGGGGTGAGGAGGAAAGCGCCAAACCTTACTGATCCGCGGTCAAGTGGATCAAGCGCCGGCTCCCCTGGGCGGCTCTTGGCCTGCAGCTCGGGCGCGTGCGCCGAGTTGCGCCGGACAATCCTGGATGTTTAGTATCCAGGTTATGCGGATGAGTGAGGGAGTGGAATGGGCCCTGCACTGCTGCCTGAACCTGACCTGGGTGGAGTCCGGGGAGGCGATGACAGCGGTCCAGCTGGCGGCGTTCTACGAGCTGCCGGCGGCGTACCTGAACAAGCAGCTTCAGGCGCTGTCGCGGGCGCAGATCCTCACTTCGACGCCCGGCCCCCGGGGCGGGTTCCGGCTGGCGCGCCCGCCGGAGCGGATCACGCTGCTCGACGTGGTGACGGCGATAGAGGGCCCGGGGGAGGTGTTCCGCTGCGAACAGGTGCTGCGCAAGGGTCCTGCCGGGCGGGAGGACGTCGACTACCGCAAGGCCTGCCTCATCTCGCAGTCGATGCGGCAGGCCGAGCTGGCCTGGCGCAGAGAGCTGGCCGGGCAGACCCTGGCCGACATCAAGGCACGGGTGGAGCGCCAGGCGCCCGGCACCCCCGACGCCACGCGCACCTGGTTCGCCAGGCGGCGCTGAGCAAGCCCTCGGGTAGGCAGCTCGCCCGTCCGCCAAAATTCTGGATATCCAATATCTAAGATAGTGAGAATGGAGAAGGTCCATGCGTATGAGCATGCGCAAGCCCGCCGCCGAAGGGATGAAGGCGATGTTGGCCCTGGAGGCATACATCGGCGGCAGCCCGGTCCCGGAAACCACCCTCCACCTGCTGAAGCTGCGGGTCAGCCAGATCAACGGCTGCGGATTCTGCGTCGACATGCACGCTCGTGAGGCCCGGCAGTCCGGCGTGTCCGACCAGCGCCTGTTCGGCGTCGCCGCCTGGCGCGACACCCCGTTCTTCTCGGAGGAGGAGCGAGCGGCCCTGGCGCTGGCCGAGGCGGCCACGCGTCTGGCCGACAACCCCGACGGCGTGCCCGACGCGGTCTGGGACGATGTCGCCGACCACTACGACGAGGAGCAGCTGGCCGGGCTCGTCATGGCCATCGCCGCAATCAACGCGTGGAACCGGATCAACGTCACCCTGCGCAACGAGCCCGCCGCCTGATCGGCGGCTCCTCGATCCAGCCGGCTCAGGTGCCTCAGCGGCCAGGTGCCTGGCCGGCCTCACGCCGTAGGCCTCTGTCCTCGGGCCCCGGCAGAAACAGGATCAGAGGAATCTCAACGAGACACCTAGCCATCGGACGGTGGCGAGGCGACCCGCGGGAACGTCGTCAGTCCCACGACATGGGCGAACACGACTCCGGCGGGCTCGTGGGGACCGGTCCCGGACAGACGCCTCTATCATGCCGATATGCTGCGTTTCGATCTTGATCGGCGGCTCAGGAGCGGGTTGACTCGCCGAAAGACCGGGCTGGTGCTCGTCCTTGCCGGGGTCCTGCTCAGCGTCGGGTGTTCGAGCGGGCAAGCCGGTTCGCGGAGACCGTCTCCCCATCCGACGCACTTCTCCTCCGCCCCTGCCTCACCTTCTTCGTTCGCCTCTGCCTCGGCTCCCGCGCAGCTGCGCAAGTATCCCCGGGAGCAGTTGGCGTCCAAGCCGTGCCTGGCTCTCGACGAGCGCGACCTCGCGGCCCTGGGAATCAGCGGCCGGGGGAAGCAGGAGCCCCGCAAGCATGGAGTGTCATGCACGTGGAAACTGGCGGGGCAGAACGTCAGCCTCGCGCTGGATCTACCACTGTCCTATGCGAAGACGATGACCAAGAACGGGCGCGTCTCGCAGGTGCCGGTGGGACAGCACCAGGCTGTGCAGGCCGAGTTTCAGCGGATCTGCTTCATCTTCGTCGCGGTGGACGATGTCGATCAGTTGATCGGCACGACGACCATTCCGGAACGCGGGGTGTCACAGGACGGTACGTGTCCCGCGGGAGCGTCGGTCGCCGCTGCTGCCCTGACCCATATCCGTTGAAATCAGGAGGACACGATTGACTTCCTCCCTCTCGTGAAGGACCCCGCTGGGGACCCCCATTGCGGTCATTATTGAGCTACCGGAACGACACTGATGGTGAGATCTTGGCGCTCGGGAGGGGGAGTCGGAGATGCTGGAGGAGCGACATGGGCGACAGGCGCCCGAGTTGACCGCCCAAGTGCTTGCGGAGCCTTCCCCAAAGGGCAGCCCAGCGGTGTGGCTGCGGGATGTGCTGGGCGAAGTGTTCTCGGACGAGTTCCTCGCCGAAGCGTTTCCCGCAGATGGTCGCCTGGCCGTCTCGCCAGGCGCGTTGGCGACGGTTTCAGGTGGCAGTACGCCGATCCCACCCAAATGAGGCCGCTACCAGCGAGGTGAAGGCTGTGCTGTTTTTCATTGCAGGAGCCCCCCTGTATTTTGCAATAGGAGGATTCGGTGTTGTCATCTTGCTCGTCGGATGCACCGCCGAGTCCTGGCTCAACAACCCGTGGATCTTGGCGGCAGTCGCAGCCGGAATGATAGTTGTCGGCGCTCTCACCTTTATTTTGGCACGGATCGCACTACCATCGATCAGGCGGACTCTCCGCGGCTTTCATGGATTCACGGTCGTTGTCATCTTCATGCTTGTAACATTTATGAGTTTTGCTTTTATGGGGGCGACAGCTGGTGGCATGATGTCCACGCTTGCGCTATTTGCTATGGGTCGGATTGATTATGGATTTGGTTTTCTGGCCATCACGGCAGCAGGCTACCTTGTCGCCAGGACCCTTGAGGACGCCCTCCCATAAGAACCGCGCATGTTCGGCGCACAGCCAAGACACGTGGCATCGGCGGACCGCCACCACCTCCAGTAGCCGTGACGGCAGCACGCGGCGAAGGGGGGTTCTGGTCTGCTTCGGCCCGTGCGGCGGCACTTCCGGCAATGCCCGCGCCCGACGAGGGGTCAGCGATGAAGCCTGGGATGACCTGATGCACAACGGCGCCCTCATCGTCCGCCGACCAAGTCGGGCGCTGGCGCCAAGTCGCCCACGACGATCTTGCGGGCCACGGCCCGGCAGGGGAGGCGTCGGAGAGCTTATCCGTCAGAAATCGGGAAAGATCAGGTTCCGGACCGCCGTCCGCGTCATCCTTGGAGGGTGCAGACGACTGACCTCCTTCACTCCCTCTACGCCCGGCGCCTGCGCCGTCAGGTCATGGCGGGACCTCTGCCCCGCCACGTCGGCCTGATCATGGACGGCAACCGGCGCTGGGCCAAGCAGATGGGCATGGCCAACCCGAGCATGGGCCACAAGTACGGCGCCGACCACATCGAGCACGTGCTGACCTGGTGCGAAGGGCTCGGCATCCAGCACCTGACCGTGTTCCTCTGCTCGACGGAGAACCTCCAGCGCCGCGGCGACGAGGAGGTGGCCTTCCTGCTGAAGGTGATCGAGCAGATGGTCGCCGACCACTTCGACCGCCCCGACGCCCGCTGGCGGGTTCACGTGGCCGGGATGCTCGACATCCTGCCCGACACCACGGCCCGCGCGCTCAAGAGCGCCGTCGAGGCCACCCGCACCTGCGACACCGGCTTCCATCTCACCCTGGCCATCGGGTACGGCGGCCGCCAGGAAGTCATCGAGGCGCTGCGCGAGCTGCTGTACGAGCGGGCCGAGGCCGGGCAGTCCATGGTGGAGCTGGCCTCGTCCCTGACCGTGGACGACGTGGCCCGCCACCTGTACACGGCCGGGCAGCCGGACCCCGACCTGGTCATCAGGACCAGCGGCGAGCAGCGCATGTCGAACTTCCTGCTCTGGCAGTCCGCCTACTCCGAGCTGTACTTCTGCGAGGCGTACTGGCCGGCGTTCCGCGAGATCGACTTCCTGCGCGCGC
Organism: Nonomuraea sp. GTA35; assembly: GCF_041950525.1. NCBI lineage: Bacteria > Bacillati > Actinomycetota > Actinomycetes > Streptosporangiales > Streptosporangiaceae > Nonomuraea > Nonomuraea sp. GTA35. The sequence goes on from NZ_JBGNUV010000001.1 coordinate 1,441,247, forward strand.
TGCGCAGCTTCGCTGACCGGCAGCGGCGTTACGGGGGCTGACCGGCAGCCATGTGTCCGGGAGGTATGGGCGGGGCGCTGACCGGTGGCGGCGTTCCGGCAGCCGGCCGGGAGGTAAATCGGTTGCGGGCGGGACGGGGCCGCTGGTGAGGTGTCCCGGTGAATCATGCAGAGGTACTGGCGGCCTTCGACCGGGAGTCGCGGCGCGAGGCCGTGGCCGCCGGCCCGGACACCGAGATCGAGCGTGACGGCGACGTGGTGCGCCAGGTGGGGCCGGAGGACGGCTGGAACGGTGTTCTCTGGTCCGGCCTGCGCGGCGACGGCCAGGACGCCGACGCCGCGATCGCCGCGCAGGTGCGGTACTTCGGTGCGCTCGGGCGCCCGTTCGAGTGGAAGCTGTACGGCCACGACCGGCCCGCCGACCTCGGTAGCCGCCTCCTGTCCGCCGGCTTCACCCCCGAACCCGCCGAGACGCTCATGGTGGCGCGGGCCGCCGGGATCCCCGACACTCCCGCCCCCGACGGGGTCCGCCTGGTACCGGTGACCGATCAGGCCGGCGTGGAGCTGGTGGCCGACGTGCACGAGGCCGCCTTCGGCGCCGGGCGCGTACACATCAGGCAGGCCCTGCTCGCCCAGCTCGCCGCCGGCACCGTCGTCGCGGTCGTCGCCATGGCGGGCGACGTGCCGATCAGCGCCGCCCGCATGGACCTGCCCACCGGCACCCGGTTCGCGGGCCTGTGGGGCGGCGGCACCGTGCCGGAGTGGCGGGGGCGGGGCGTCTACCGGGCGCTGGTCGCCTACCGCGCCCGGGAGGCGGTGGCGCGCGGCTACGAGTACCTGCAGGTGGACGCCTCCGACCAGAGCCACCCCATCCTGCTGCGGCTGGGCTTCGCCGAGCTCACCACGACGACGCCGTACGTCCATCCTTGAGTACCCTTGACTGACTGCTTGTACCGTTTCCCGCTGAGCCCGAGGAGCATGTCACGAACCCCCGAGAGCTCGGCCTGCTGGCCGACTGTGAGAGTTGCTTCGGGCTGTGCTGCGTCGCGCTGCCGTTCTCGGCCTCTGCCGACTTCGCCGTGGACAAGGACGACGGGCAGCCCTGCCACAACCTGCGCGACGACTTCCGCTGCTCGATCCACGCGCAGCTGCGGGAGCGCGGGTTCCCCGGGTGCACGGTGTTCGACTGCTTCGGGGCCGGGCAGAAGGTGTCGCAGGTCACGTACGAGGGACGCAGCTGGCGGGAGGCGCCGGACACGGCGCGGCAGATGTACGCGGTGTTCCCCGTCATGCGGCAGCTCCACGAGCTGCTGTGGTACCTCGCCGAGGCGTTGACCCTGGACGCCACGCGGCCGCTGCACGACACGCTGCGGCTCGCCCTGGCCGAGACCGAGCGGCTCACCAGGCAGAGCGCCGGCGTGCTGGAGAAGCTCGACGTGGCCGCCCACCGGGGTGAGGTGAACGAGCTGCTGCTGCGGGCGAGCGAGCTGGCGCGGGCCGGGCTGAACGGCAAGGAACGCAGGGGAGCCGACCTCATCGGCGCCCGGCTGAAGGGGGCCGGGTTGCGCGGCGCCAACCTGCGCGGGGCCTATCTCATCGGGGCCGACCTGCGGGGCGCCGACCTGCGGCAGGCGGACCTGATCGGGGCCGACCTGCGGGGCGCCGACCTGTCGGGGGCCGATCTCACGGGCTGCATCTTCCTGACCCAGGCGCAGGTCAACGCCGCCAGGGGCGACTCCGCCACCCGGCTGCCCGCCCGGCTGACCCGCCCTGCCCACTGGGCACAGGGCAGCAACGGCGGCAGTGGCGGCAGTGGCGAGCGCCGCCCGGCCGGCGGCAAGCGTGCGGGCCGCCGCCCGCGCCGCCGCTGACGCCATCCCGCCGACCGGACTGTACCGCCACGTCACCTCGTCAGGTCACCCAGGCGACGCCACCCCGCTTCGCACGCCTCACAGCGCGTCCGCCGTGTCCCCCAGGGACTCCAGCAGGTCGCGCAGCGTTTCGGCGAGGGCCGCGCGGCGGTCCTCCGGCAGTGCGGCCAGCACCCGGTGCTCCGTCTCGACGTGGTCGGGCAGCACGCGTTCGATCAGCGCGTACCCCTCCTCGGTGAGCGTCACGTGGACGACGCGCCCGTCCGACTCGCTGGGCGTGCGCCTCACCAGCCCGCGTGCCTCCAGGCGGTCGAGGCGCTGCGTCACCGCGCCCGAGGTGATCATGGAGGCGCGCATCAGCTCGGCGGGCGTCAGCCGGTGCGGCGGGTCGCTGCGGCGCAGCGTGGCCAGGACGTCGAACGAGGCCCTGTCCAGCTCGTGTGCGGCGAACGTCCGGCGTAGCTCCGCGTCGATCAGCCGGTGCAGGCGCGACAGCCGCCCGATCACGCCCATCGGGGAGACATCCAGGTCAGGGCGCTGGTCGTGCCATTGCTTCAGGACGAGTTCGACATGATCGGCCACCGCCCCAGCCTACCGATGTCTTAGCGGTGAGGTATATCACGCGACAGGTTGCTTAGCGTTGAGATACTTTGTCTTAGTGCTAAGGAATCGAACGGGCCTCGTCCTCGTGACCGCGCTGACCCCCGCCATCTGGGGCACCACGTATCTCGTCACCACCGAGCTCCTCCCGCCCGGCCGCCCGCTCCTGGCCGCCGTGCTCCGGGCCCTGCCCGCCGGTCTGCTGCTGGTCGCCATCACCCGGTGCCTGCCGCGGGGGATCTGGTGGTGGCGGGCGCTGGTGCTGGGAGCGCTGAACATCGGCGTGTTCTTCGCGTTGTTGTTCGTGGGGGCGTACCGGCTGCCCGGAGGGGTGGCGGCGACCGTCGGCGCCATCCAGCCGCTGTTGGTCGCCCTGCTGTCGGCGGGGCTGCTCGGCGAGCGGCTCACCTGGCGCACCATGGTGGCCGCCGTGGCGGGCGTGGCCGGGGTCGGCCTGCTCGTGCTGCGTGCTGATGCGCGGCTGGACATGCTGGGCGTGGCCGCGGCGCTCGGCGGGGCCGCCGTCATGGCGGTCGGGGTCGTGCTGAGCAAGCGGTGGCAGTCGCCCGCGCCGCTGCTGGCCACCACCGGATGGCAGCTCGTCGCCGGCGGTTTGCTGCTGGTTCCCGTCGCGCTGGTCGTCGAAGGGGCGCCGCCGGCGACGTTGAGCGGGGCGAACGTCGCCGGGTACGCCTACCTCTCGCTCATCGGGGCGGCGCTCGCCTACGCCCTGTGGTTCAGGGGGCTGCGGGTGTTGTCGGCCACCAAGGTCACCTTCCTCGGGCTGCTCAGCCCCGTCGTGGCGACCGCGCTGGGATGGATCGTGCTCGGCCAGGAGCTCACCGCCGCCCAGGCGTTCGGCGCGGTCGTCGTGCTGGCCGCGCTGGCCGCCGCCCAGCTCCAGCCCTCCCGGCCGCGCCCCGCCGCGCCGCGCGTGCCCCTCGATGAGCCCGAGCCGGCCGGACGGCGAGCTTGATCAACGTGCGCGCAGCTCGATGGGGAACCGCGCGGTGGCGAGGCGGAGCGGCCGCGCCACCGCGGGGCCGGGCTCAGTGCCCCCGGTTCGGACGCTGGACGTACAGGCGGTTGCCCTCGGGGCCGGTCCACTCCATCCGCACCACGCCGGCCACGGCGGCGTCGCCGACGCGTGACGGGTCGGCCCAGTAGCCGAAGGCGGGGTTGCGGAAGAACGTCGCCCAGACCTTGCCGCTGTGGTCGACGAAGAGGTTGTTGTGACCCGCGCCGACGCCCGCGGTCCACCGCTTCGAGTACGGTCCCTCGAAGGTGTCCGAGACGGCCACGACGGCGTCGTACTGGTACTGCACCCGGCCGGCGGCGGGCGGGTCGTAGGCGTAGCGCGTGCTGCCGTCGGCGTTGACCGACGACCGGTCCCACGCGGCGTGCAGCAGGTAGTACTTGCCGCCGTGCTTGAAGACGTAGGCGCCTTCGAGGTACGGCTCGGGCGTGTAGGGCGTCTGCTGGAACTTCGGCAGGTTCGTGGTCGGGACGATGTCCTCCATGTCGTCCCGGAACTTCGCGTACAGGTGGTTGTGCAGCACCAGCCACGCGTCGTCGCCCTCGGCGTAGAGGCTGCCGTCGATGTGGTGGTAGGCGCCGGGCTTGATCCAGTTGGGCCCGCCGATGAACGAGTCGCCGAACGGCTTGTCGTGGTTGCCCTCGACCAGCCGGTACGGGCCCTCCACCCCGCCCTCGCTCACCAGCATGAACGAGCCGACCTTCTGGGAGTGGTCGCCCATGCACGCCACGATGTACCACTTGCCGCGGAAGTAGTGCACCTCCGGCGCCCACGCGTTGCCCCGCTTGCCGAACTGGCCCTCGTCGGTCCAGTGCTCCTGCCACGGAGCCACGACCACCCGCCCCGGCCGGTTCTCCCCGGCGAACTCGGGCGACCACACCTTGCCCTTCTCGGCGTCCGGCCGGATGCGCGTGGTGTCGGCCAGCCGCCACGGGCCGCGCAGGGACCGGGCCGTCCAGATGAAGATGCCGTCGTTCCACGGGCCGGCCGCGGCGAGGCCGGGCGCGCGGGTGGTGCCCGTGGCGACGTAGAGGGGGCGGCCGCCCACGCGGAAGCAGTTGACGTAGGTGTCGCGGATCCAGACCCGGCCGAGCTCCTCGTCGCGGGGGCGCAGCTCCAGGGGGAGGACGAAGGAGTTGTCGTCACGCGGCCACAGGTCCTGGCGGGTGTCGGCGAGGCCGTAGGGCTCGGGTTCGGGCCAGTTCGCCGGGTAACGCCGCATCGACGCGGTCTCCGCCTGGGAGGCGACAGCAGCCGCCGGCGAAGTGCCCGCGGACGCCTGGGCCGCGGAGGCCGGCAACGCCGCCGCTCCCAGGAGGCCCGCCACCCCGGTCAGCAGGGATCGTCGGTCGACGTTCGACCCGTTGTCGGAACCAGTCATCAATTGTGTCCTTCCGCCTCGGCGCATGCCGAACTCGCCCCACCCGGAGGGCCGGGTGCGGGGCCGCCGTTCGTGCGCAATGCGGAGAGTCTGCCCAAGAGGCTCAAATTTCGTCAATAACCCGGAAGAAATCTTCCCCGGGCCTCGCAAGCAGGCCATGGACGGCAAAAGAGCAGGTCAGAGGGCCATGAACGAAAGTGTGGGGGTGCACCGTCCGTAACGTTCGCGTAACGGGCTTGTCGGAGCGGCCCGTCGCGCGGTTAGGTGGCGTCCGTGATCAGGCTCACTGCTCGGAGCGCTCGACCGGCACGCGGGGGAGTGGCATGACCATCACCGCGTACACCGTCACCGGCCCCGTCGCCGAGCACGGCGAGGGGCCCGTGTGGTCCGCCCGCTGGGGCGGGCTGCGGTGGGTGGACATGCTGGCGGGGGACGTGCTCGCGCTCGCCGCCGACGGCGCGGTGCGCCGCCGGCACGTCGGCGCGGTGGCCGCGGTCGTACGGCCGCGCGTCTCCGGCGGGTACGTCGTCGCCGCCGAGCGGGAGCTGCTGCTGGCCGGCTCCGACGACCTCGACGCCCCGCTGCGCTCGCTGGGCGAGGCGTGGAGCGAGCCCGGGATCCGCATGAACGAGGGCGGCTGCGACCCCGACGGCCGCTTCTACATCGGCAGCATGGCCTACGACGCCTCGCCGGGCCGCGGCTCGTTCTACGTGGCCGGGCCGGGAGGCGCGCTGCGGGTGGTGCTGCCCGAGGTGACGATCTCGAACGGGTTCTGCTTCAGCCCGGACGGGCGGCTGGCCTACTACGCCGACACCGCCACCGGGCGCGTGGACGTGCTCGACTACGACCCCGAGGAGGGGCTGAGCGGGCGGCGGCCGTTCGCCGTGGTGGACCCGGAGCGGGGCGCGCCCGACGGGCTGACGGTGGACGCCGAGGGCGGGGTGTGGGTGGCGATGTGGCAGGGCGGGGCCGTGCACAGGTACGACCCGGGCGGGCGGCTCGACGCCGTCGTCCGGCTGCCGGTAGGCAAGGTCACGGCGGTCACGTTCGGCGGCGAGGACCTCGACCGGCTGTTCGTCACCACCTCGGCCCTCGGCGTGGACCGTGCGGAACAGCCGGAGGCGGGGGCGATCTTCTGCGCCGACCCCGGTGTCCGCGGCCTGCCGGTGCTGCCCACGACCCTCTGAGAGCGGGCCGCGCTCTCGGTCGCGTGCTCGGCCCGTGACGGGTTGGCGGGGGGCGACGTCCAGCACCCGCGGCGGACGGGAAGGGCCGTCCGCGGCGTCAGCCGGCTCCCGGCAACACCACGGCCTGCCGCACAGGCGGCCGACGGGCGGGACACCGGCGTGAACGTCGCCCATGGCTTGGACAGCGTTTGCCCGCCCGCCGGTTCCATCCGGCGAGGAACCCGATCCCGCGGTCGCGCCCGCCCAGGTCAGCGGGACCCGTCCTGCGGTCGCGCCCGCCGCGGTCAGGGGTGCCGGGCGGCCGCATGTCCGGCGCCGTAGCCCTCCGCGCGCACGACGATCCGGCCCGACCGCACCCGGAGCGCGACCTCCGTGTCGTCGCCGGGCTCCGCCACCCCGGCCGCCGCCGCCAGCGCGCCGCTCTCGTCGTACACCACCCGCAGCCGCGGCCACGCAGGCCGCGGGAACGCCTGCCGCAGGCACGTGCTCATCTCGGCGATCACCAGCCGGGCCAGCGGCAGCAGCTCCTTGGGCGCGCCCGTCGCCACGACGGCGGTGACCTCGGCGTCCGCCGGCGCCGCGCGGACCGCGTCCTCGGCGGCCGAGAGCCGGTGCAGCCCGAGCACCGCCACCACGCCGTCGCGCTCCAGCCGGGCCGGCCCGCCGCCGACCGCGTCGATCGCCCCGGGCGGCGGCGACCAGGGCTCGGCCGTCTCCCGCACCCGGGGGAGCAGGGGCGCCGGCGCCCACCGGTCGCCCAGGTCGAGGCCGGCGAGCTGCTCGCACACCCGGATCACGTTGAACGGCTCCACGAACCCCGGCGCCGCGGCCGACAGCTGCGTGGCTCCCTGCAGGACCGTGAGCACCGACTCGGCCAGCCGCACCAGCCGCCCGTCCGGCTCCTTCGGCGGGCGCAGCCGCTCCATGGCCAGCCCGAGCAGGACCGCGTTGAGCTGCATGAGCTGCGCGTACGGCCGCCGCGTGACCTCGTCGGCGAGGATCTCGGGGATCAGGTGCATGCTCAGCCTGCTCGGCTGGCGCTCGTCCTCGGTGGCCAGCGGCAGCCGGGTCACCCAGGCGCGCGCCACCTCGCCGAGGGCCTCCCGCACGGTGAGCGCGGGCTCCTCGGGGGCGGTCACGGGCACGCGCTCGGCCAGGTCGGCCAGCACGGCGAAGTAGAGCGCCCGCTTGCCGGGGAAGTTCGAGTAGACCGCTCCGCGCGTGAGCTCGGCGCGGTCGGCGATGTCGTCGATCTTGGCTTCCCTGAACCCGCGCTCGGCGAACTCCGCCCTGGCCGCGGCCAGCACCCTCGCGCGATTGCGCTCCTGGGTCTCCGCTCTGGTGAGCCGGGCCAACCGTCCTCCTCGTTGCCGTCCGCTCCGCAGCCAAGATACCGTGAACATCCAGATGATGGGATCATTCGAAATGGGGCCACGATGGATGTGCCGGAGATCGACCTGACCGACCCGGCGGTGCTGCACGACCCGTACACGGCGTACGCGCAGGTCAGGGAGCGGTCCGCGGTGGTGCGGCTGCTGGTGCCGGGGTTCGGCCCGTTCTGGGCCGTGACGCGGCACGAGGAGGCCAGGGCGATGCTGGCCGACCCGCGCATGCGGATCAACGAGTCCAGCTTCATGCGGCCCGACGTGCCCGAGCACTGCCTGCCGTACATGCGCACGATGTCGGAGACGAACGGTGCCGAGCACGCGCGCCTGCGCCGGCTGGTCGCGCCCGCGTTCACGCCGCGCAGGGCCGGCGAGTTCGGCGCGCGCATCGAGCGGATCGTCGAGGGGCTGCTGGACGAGCTGCCGGAGCGGGAGCCGGTGGACCTGCTGGAGCGCTTCGCCAAGCCGCTGCCGATCGACGTGATCTGCGAGCTGGTCGGCATCCCGCCCGCCGACCGCCCGCGCTGGCGGGAGTACGGCGCCGCCATCGCCGCCGGGCACGGCGAGCGGTTCGCGCGGTCCATCCCGGGGATCATCGGCGACGCCAGGTCCGCGATCGCCGCGGTCAAGGCGCGGCCCGGCGACGGCCTGCTGTCCGACCTGGCCCGGGTCGTGGAGGAGGACGGCGACAGGCTCTCCGACGACGAGCTGGTCACCATGGTGTGGCTGCTCGTCCTGGCCGGCCAGACCCCGGCCAACCTCATCGCGAACGGCGTCGCCATCCTGCTCGCCCATCCGGACCAGCTCGCCGCGCTGCGCGCCGACCCCGCTCTGCTGCCGCGCGCCGTGGACGAGCTGGCGCGCTGGAGCCCGCCGCAGCCGATGACCGTGCCGCGTTTCCCCGCCGAGGACGTCGAGATCGGCGGCGTGACCGTCCCCGAGGGGCAGCCGGTCACGGTCTCCGTGGCCTCCGCCAACCGGGACCCGCGCGTGTTCGACGAGCCCGACAGGTTCGACGTCACGCGGGAGCCTGGGCCGCACCTCGGGTTCGGTCACGGGCCGCACTTCTGCGTGGGCGCGTCGCTGGCCCGCGTGGAGACCGCCGTCGCGCTGGGGGCCCTGCTGCGCCGCTTCCCTGATCTGGCGCTCGCGGAGGAGGCGTCGTACCTGCCGGACCCGGGCACGAGGCGGCTGGCGTCCCTGTCCGTGACCCTGCGCCCGGCGGGCTGAGGCGGCGCGATGGCACGCACCGGAAGGGACGACCTGCCGCACTGCTCGTTCTGCGGCAGGAGCCAGAGCGAGGTACGCAGGCTCATCGCGGGCCCGCCCTCCGTCTGCATCTGCGACGAGTGCGTGGGCCAGTGCACCGAGCTCATGGCCGAGGAGCGCGCGGCGCGGAGCCCCGCGGCCGTGGAGCCGCCCAGGCCGCGCGAGATCCACGCCTTCCTCGACCAGTACGTGATCGGACAGGACCAGGCCAAGCGCGCCCTGTCGGTGGCGGTCTACAACCACTACAAGCGCGTCCGCGCGTCCGACGCCGAGCTGGGCAAGTCGAACATCCTGCTGGCCGGCCCCACGGGAAGCGGCAAGACGCACCTGGTGCGGACGCTCGCCCGGCTGCTCGACGTGCCGTTCGCCGTGGCCGACGCCACCGCGCTCACCGAGGCCGGATACGTCGGCGAGGACGTCGAGACCATGCTGCTCGCGCTCGTCGAGGCGGCCGGCCACGACCTGGCCAGGGCCGGGACCGGCATCGTCTACATCGACGAGATCGACAAGATCGCCCGCAAGGGCGAGAACCCGTCGATCACCCGCGACGTCTCGGGCGAGGGCGTGCAGCAGGCGCTGCTGAAGATCCTGGAGGGCACGGTGGCCGGCGTGCCGCCGCAGGGCGGCAGGAAGCACCCCCACCAGGACCTCATCCAGCTCGACACGACGAACGTGCTGTTCATCGCGGGTGGCGCGTTCGCCGGCCTGGAGCAGATCGTCGAGCGGCGGGTGGCGCGTGGCGGCGCCGGCTTCGGCGCCACGCCGCGGTCAGGACCCGACGACGACCTGCTGGCCCAGGTGATGCCGCAGGACCTCGTCCGGTACGGGTTCATCCCGGAGTTCGTCGGCAGGGTCCCCGTGGTGGCGACGCTGCGCCCGCCGGACCGCGAGGCGCTGATCCGCATCCTGACCGAGCCGCGCAACGCGCTGATCAAGCAGTACCGGCGGCTGCTGGAGCTCGACGGGGTCGAGCTGGAGTTCACGGACGACGCCGTGGCCGCCGTCGCCGAGCAGGCGCTGCTGCGCCGCACCGGGGCCAGGGCGGTGCGCGCGATCATGGAGGAGGTGCTGCTCAACGTCATGTACGAGGTCCCGGGCCGCGACGACGTGGCCCGCGTCGTGATCACCCGCGAGACGGTGCTGGACCACGTCAACCCGACCCTGGTGCCCCGCGACCACCCCCAGGGCCGGCGCGGCCCCGAACGCCGGGAGAGATCCGCCTGAGCCTGCCAGGAAGAGCGGTCCGGCGCAGCCGGCCGGCGCGGCACCGGCCGGCTGCGCGAATGCCGGCCACCCGGACGGAACCGCCCCCGTCCGGGTGGCCGCAGCCCCAGGGGCCGGGGCGGCCCGGTGGCCCCGGCACTCCCTGAGGCTGGGAAGGGCGGCAGGCTCGGGTGGCGTGAGCCCCGTCCGCCCAGGTGATGGGGCGGGGTCAGCCGGCCAGCCGCTCCAGCGGGCGCTCCGCGCCCGGCTCGCCGTCGCCCCACGTCGCCGCCCCGGGCACGTCGCCCCCCGCGTCCCGCCGCACGATGTCCACCGTGACGAACTGCGCCCGGTCCGGGTGCCGCCGCACGCGGACGTGAGCCGCGCAGCAGGCCGCCGCTATTTCCGCGCCGAACGCCTCGAAGTCGTCGGCGCAAATCCCCGCGCGGAGCAGAATGAAAGCCCTTTCCCCGGAGCCGGTCGGCGTTATCCAGAGGATCAGCGGAATTCTGCCCGCGCGGGTGTGCATGGACGTCTCCGCGCACACCCGCTGGATCCGGTGCCGGGAAAACAGGCACCAGAAGTGCCGCATCATCCATTTCCGGCCGGCCGGCACCGTGGCGGGCACGCCGACGGGACCCGCCAGCGCGACCGGCGCCCACCACATCCCCCGGCCCACGGCGATCGCGATCACGACCGCCGCCCCGGCCGCGAGCAGGAGCAGGACGATCTCCGTACGCCACCGCCACAGCCGCGTGACCAGCCCGGGGCCCGGCTCCAGGAGCGGGCCCCCGGTCACCGCGTACGGGTTGTGGCGCGGGTTACGCGGGAACATGACGATCATCTCCTACGGCCGACGACTCCCGGGCGGCCCGCAGCCCGGCGAGCCGGGCCGCCTTGAGCGCGTCGAAGCGCGGGTCGCGATACCGCCTGGAGCCGAACCCCGTTCTGGTGACCGTCCACCCGTACTGGCGGGCCCGCTCGTCCTGGTCCGCGCACAACGCCCGGTCGGCGCGCGCCAGCAACTCGCTGACGTAGGACCTGATTCGCGATACTCGCGCGGCGACGTGAAACATTTCGGCCACCACTCCCCCTCCGTCTTCGTCCCTGTGGAGAACCCCGCATATCCGTGCGCAGATTGGCTGCTGATACCGCCAGTTTGCGTTGCGCCCGCTCATTCAGCGATAAAGCTGGCTCCCGAATCGGTGGTTCGGTTTTCCGCACCCGTTGAGCGGGCGGGGGCGGCGGACTAACGTTGCCACGTGACGTCCTTCCGGGTGGTGATCGCCGAGGACCACCTGCTGGTGCGGGCCGGGATCGAGGCCCTCATCGCGACCGAGTCCGGGGCGGAGGTCGTCGGCGTCTGCTCGGGCTACGAGGCGCTGATGGAATGCGTCGACCAGGAGAAACCCGACGTCGTCGTCACCGACATCCGCATGCCGCCGACCATGAGCGACGAGGGCATCAGGGCGGCCACGACGCTGCGGGCCAGCCACCCGGACGTGGCCGTGCTGGTGCTGTCGCAGTTCCTCGACCCGACGTACCTGCTGGCCCTGATCGAGCAGGGCAGCAGCAGGCGCGGTTACCTGCTCAAGGAGCGCATCGCCGCGCCCGGCGAGCTGATCTCGGCGGTGCGCACGGTCGCCTCCGGCGGGTCGTTCATCGATCCCGTGGTCGTCGAGTCGCTGGTCTCGGCCAAGGCCCGCAACGACGCCGGCATGCTGCGGCACCTGACGCCGCGCGAGCGCGAGACGCTCGCCGAGGTCGCCGCCGGCCGGTCGAACCTGGCCATCGCGACCGCGTTCAACGTCTCCGAGCGCGCGGTCGAGAAGTACATCAACTCCATCTTCGTCAAGCTCGGCCTGCGCGGCGACCGCGACACCAACCGGCGCGTCAAGGCGGTCCTGATGTTCCTCGACTCCGGCTCGGCGCCGGGGTAGGCCGCCGCTCCCAGCCCGGCGGCCCGAAATCCGGCCGGGATAGTGATGGTGGCACCACCGACACGGCGGCGATCGAATGCGACGATCAGCCTGTGGACCAACAGTTCGTGCGCGTTCTGGTGGTGGACGACCTGCCGTCGTTCCGCCGGGCCGTGGCCGGCGTGATCGCGGTGGCGGACGGGTTCGTGCTGGCGGGGGAGGCGGCCAGCGGCGAGGAGGCGCTCGACTTCCTCCGGGACCACGCCGTCGGGATGGTGCTGATGGACGTGAACATGCCCGGCATGGGCGGCCTGGAGGCGGCCCGGCGCATCAGGTGCGGGCATCCGGACGTCACCGTGGTGCTGCTGTCGGTCAACAACACGGAGGACCTGCCTCGTGACGCGATGGTGATGGGGGCCCATTATCGGCACAAGGACCGCTTCGGCCCCGACGAACTGGAGGCGCTGTGGAGCGACGGGGGGCAGGCAGACTCCTAGCCGGCCTGCGGGGGCATGAGATCATCGAGATCGGCGCGCCGGAGTGGGAGCGGCTGCGCACCTACATCCAGGCGGACCTGATCGGCGTCGTGGTGGCCGCGGGCTGGGTCGCGGTGCTGTGGGCGGCGGTCCGGCGCGAGGGCTGGCTGCTGGCCATCGTCGTGCTGCTGCTCATCATGGCGGCGTTCCTGCTGCGTGCGATCCACCTGATCCACCGCTACCGGCGCTTCGCCGCCGTCGTCGTCTTCGCGCTGTCCAACTGGATCGTGGCCGTGGCCGTGACCTCGGTGGTGCCGTTCGCGCTGGCCACGCTGGCGCTGGCGGTGCTGCTGCCGGTGCTGGTGGCGGTGCAGCACATGAACCACGAGCGGCTGTCGGCCATGCTCGGCGCGACCATGCTGGTCGGCACGGCGCTGGTCGTCGTGGGCAGCCTGACGCCCGGGGTCGGGCTGGAACGGCTGGTGCCGAAGACGGTCACGGACGCGCTGGCGATCGTGTTCATCCCGTTCATCACGATCCTGGTGTCGCTGGCCGCGTGGCAGAACCACGGCATGCTGGTCGCCAGGACCGAGGCGCTGCGCGAGTCGCGGGCCCGGCTGGTGGCGGCGGCCGACCGCGAGCGCTGCCAGATCGAGCGCAACCTGCACGAGGGCGCCCAGCAGCGCCTGGCCGCCGCCGCCGAGCAGACCCGGCAGGCGCAGCGGCTGCTCGACGCCGACCCGGGCCGGGCCGGCCCGCTGCTGGCCCGCCTGACGGACGACCTGCAGGAGGCCAGCGCGGAGCTGCGCGACCTGGCGCACGGCATCTACCCGCCCCAGCTCGGCCAGTACGGCCTGGAGACGGCGCTGCGCGCCGCCGCCCAGCACGCCCCGATCCCCACCACCGTGCACGCCAGCGGCGTCGGCCGCTACCCGCCCGAGATCGAGATCAACATCTACTTCTGCCTGCTGGAGGCCCTGCGGAACGCGAGCAGGCACGCGGGGGAGCAGGCCACGGTGATCATCAGCTTGCAGGACCGCAACGGGCTGTCCTTCGACTTCCGCGACACCGGCTGCGGCTGCGACCCCGGTCTCGTCCACACCGGCACCGGCATGATCAACATGAACGACCGCCTGGGCGCCATCGGCGGCACCCTCACCATCGACACCCGGCCCGGCGGCGGGCTGCGCCTGCACGGGCACCTGCCGCGGTCGGTGCTGGAGAGCGCCGGCGTGGAGCGCTCCCGCCAGGAGCGGGGCGGCGCCGTGCGCGGCGGGCTGCAGGCCGTCTGGCACCTCATCGCCCGGCTGTACACGAGCCTCCAGCGCAGCACCCACCCGCACCCCCACCAGTACATCGTCACCGGTCTGTGGGCCATCATGGGCGTCGCGCTCGGGGCGGGCGCGGTCGCCGCCGCGGCCTTCGCCGGCGTGCACAAGCTCTGGCTGCTCGCCCTGGCCGGCGGCTGGTGCACGGTGGCCCTGCTGGTCGTGGCGGCGCTGCGGGTCGTCAAGCGCCGCCGCATCGATCACGCCATCGGCCTCTCGGCGGCGATCACCTGGTGCTACGCGCTGACGCTGACCGCGATGATCCCGGCCGCGCTGCCGTACGCGACGCTGGTGATCGTGTCGCCGGTGCTGCTGTCGGTGGCGTTCCTGTCGCGGCGGCGCTTCAAGGTCATCATGGGCTGCACGGTCGCCGCCGCCGTCGCCGTCACGCTCGCCGGGCGGCTGGCCCCCGGCATCGGGTTCACCGGGAACGCCCCCGGGTGGCTGATCGCCGCCGTCGTCATCGCCCTGGTGGTGCTGGGCCTGACCCGGGCCTCGTACCTGGCCTGGCACAACCACGTGATGCTGGTGGCCAGGGCGGAGGCGCTGCAGGAGTCACGCGCCCGCCTGGTGGCGGCGGCCGACCGGGAGCGCCGCCAGATCGAGCGGAACCTGCACGACGGCGCCCAGCAGCGGCTCGTCGCCGCGGCCGTGCAGTCCAGGGTCGCCCAGCGGCTGATGGACACCGACCCCGCCCAGGCCGCCCCCGTGCTCGCGCAGCTCTCCTCCGACCTACGCGAGGCCCAGGCCGAGCTGCGCGACCTGGCGCACGGCATCTACCCGCCGCAGCTCGCCGAGTCGGGGCTGGAGGCGGCGTTGCGCGCGGCCACGCGTCACTCGCCGCTGCCGACCGAGATCCGCGCCACCGGCCTGGGCCGGTACCCGCCCGAGATCGAGATCAACATCTACTTCTGCCTGCTGGAGGCGCTGCAGAACGCCAGCAAGCACGCGGGCGAGCAGGCCGCGGTGACCATCGACCTGCGCGAGCAGGACGGCCTCTCCTTCGACCTCGCCGACACGGGCATCGGCTGCCACCCCGGCCTGATCCGCACGGGGCACGGCATCACCAACATGTACGACCGCCTGGGCGCCATCGGCGGCACCCTCACCATCGAGACCAGCCCCGGAACGGGGCTGCGCCTGCACGGGCACATCCCGGCCACCGCCTACCGCGCCGCGGGGTGAGCCGGCGGGCGCCGGCGGGCTCGGTGATCGAGCCGGCCGGCAGCACCACCGGGACGACCGGGGCGAGCAGCGGATGGCGGCGGCGCTGCAGGGTACGCCGCTGCTCGCCCGCCGGCCGTCCGCGCCGGACCCGGATCAGCCGTCCATGGCCTCGGCCAGCGAGCGGGGGCGCAGGTCGGTCCAGTGGCTCTCGATGTAGTCCAGGCAGGCGGCCCGGCTGCTGTCGGGGAGCACGACCGTCCAGCCGCCCGGAACCTCGGCGAAGGCAGGCCACAGGGAGTGCTGGTTCTCGGCGTTGACCAGGACGAGGAAACGGCCGTCCGGATCGTCGAAGGGGTTGGTCATGTTCGGTCCTTTCCACGAGGCAGGCGATGGGTCATCGGGCCACCGCCTGGCGGTAGGTCTCATCGGTGGCGAGGAGGTTGCGGTGGGTGTCCTCGGCGGTGATGACGCCGCCGTCCAGGACGAGGACGCGGTCGGCGGCGTCCAGGAGCGCGGGACTGCTGGTGATCACGATCATGGTGCGGCCCCGCCGCAGCTCCGCGAGGTTGCGCGCGATGAGCTGCTCGGTGACCGCGTCGACCGCCGTCGTCGGATCGTGCAGGACCAGGATGCCGGGGTCGGCGGCGAGGGCGCGGGCCAGGGAGAGGCGCTGGCGCTGGCCGCCCGAGAGGTTCGCGCCGCGGTCGCGGACGCCGTGGTCGAGCCCCTCCCGGTGCAGGGCGACGACGTCGGTCAGCATGGACGCCTCGACGGCCTCCGCCACCAGGTGGCCGGCGCCCGCCGGGTCGATGTTCGTGCGGAGCGTGCCCGCGAAGATCTCCGCGTCGTACGGGTTCACCAGCAGGTGCTCGCGGACCGCCTCGATCGACAGGTCCTTCAGCTCCCGCCCGCCGACCCGCACCACGCCCTCGTACGCGCCGGGCGGCACGTTCACGGCCAGGATCGAGACGAGATCGGCCGCCTCCCGCGCCCGGTAGGCGGCGATCGCCGTGAACTCGCCCGCCGGCACGTGGAACTTCAGCTCGCGCAGCGACCCGTACCGGACGCTGTCCACCTCCAGGTTCCCGCCCGGTGACGGGCGCCGCGTCCCCGCGACCATCACCGGGGGAGCGGCCAGCACCAGCGCCATCCGCTCCGCCGACGCGCGCGCGATCATCACGTACTTCGGCATCTCGGAGAACAGCTTGAGCGGCTCGATGATGAACTGCGCCAGCCCCACGGCCATGACGAGCTGCCCGATGCTGATCCGGCCGCTCAACGCCAGCCACCCCGCCGCCAGCGTCACCGCGGCGGCGAGGATCGCGTTGAGCGCCAGCGCGGCCCCGGCGTACGCGCCGTTCACCCTGGCGACGGTGATCGCCTGGTCCCTGGCCTCCGTGCTCACCGTCCGGTACGACAGGAACGCCGCGTGGTTGCCGCCGAAGCCGTGCAGCGGGCGCAGGCCGGTGATCAGGTCGGCGACCTTCGCGCCCGCCCGCGCCACCCGCGCCTGCTGCTCGCGGGTGCCCTCGCCGATCCGCCTGGACAGCACGCTCAGGATGGACAGGATCGCGATGGTGCCCACGATCACCAGCAGGCCCAGCCAGACGCTGGCGATGCCCAGCGCGACCGCCGTGATCAGCACCGCGACCAGCGAGCTGATCAGCAGCGGCACGACCTCGATGATGTCGGCGGTCTGGTCGGCGTCCTCCGTGGCGATGGTCAGCACCTCGCCGGACTTGAGGTCCGTGTCCCTGGCCACCGGCTGGAGCCCGCACTCGGCGACCTGCACCCGCCAGCGGTGCGCCTCCGTCGTGTTGGCCTTCTGCAGGATGCGCATCCCGAACCGCCACGACAGCGACACGGTCGTGACGATCACGGCCAGCGCCGCGATCGACCAGGCGAGCGAGCCGAGGCTGCGCTCCTGCAGCGCGTGCTCGACGATCAGGCCGAGCGCGATGGGGAAGGCGGTCTCGCCCGCCTGGTACAGGCCCATGAGCAGGGTGCCCCAGGCCATGGCGCCCGCGTTGCGCCGCAGCGCGGTCCGGAGGATGTCCGGGCCCGTGCGGGGCCCGCGCCGGTCAGGAGTGCTCATCGAGGTGCCGGGCAATCGCTTCGGGGGTACGCAGGGCGAACAGGTCACGAATGGTGATCACGGGGCCGTACTCGCGGCGGAGCAGCCCGATCAGCCGCACCGCCAGCATGGAGTGCCCGCCGAGGGACACGAAGTCGCTCACCGCGCTCACCTCGTCGTCATCCAGGTCCAGCGCCTCGGCGAAGAACTCGCACACCGCGCTCTCGGTCTCGGTCGCCGGGCCGCGCTCGGCCGACGTGGTCAGCGCGCCCAGCGGCTTGGCCTCCGGCAGCGCCTTGGTGTCGGCCTTGCCGTTCACGGTCAGCGGGATGGCCTCCACCTGAGCGTAGTGCGTGGGACGCAGGTAGTCCGGCAGCCCGGCGCCCACCTCGGCGGCGACCGCCGCCAGGTCGCCGCCGCCCAGCACGAGGTAGGCGGCCAGCCGGTACGCGCCGTCCACCTGCGGATCGGACTGCGCGACCGCGGCGACGAACCGCACCGCCGGATGCGCCGCGAACGCGGCCTCCACCTCGCCCAGCTCGACCCGGTGCCCCCGGATCTTGACCTGCTGGTCGGTGCGGCCCAGGTACATCAGGTTCCCGTCGGGACGCCGCAGCACGAGGTCCCCGGTGCGGTACATCCGTTCCCCCGGCTCGCCGAACGGGCACGCCACGAACCGGTGCGCGGTCTGGGCCGGCTGCCCGAGATAGCCACGGGCGATGCCGATCCCGGACACGTACAGCTCACCCGGCACGCCGTCCGGCACCGGACGCAACCACGGGTCCAGCACGTACACGTCGGTGTTGTCGATGGCCACGCCCACCACCGGGTCCTGGCACTCGAACGTGCCGACGCCGAGGGTGTTGATGGTGTACTCGGTGGGCCCGTACAGGTTGTATCCGACCGTCCCCTCGGTCTCGGCGAGCCGCCGCCACAACGCCGGGGTGACCGCCTCACCGCCCAGCAACACCAGCGGGGGCCGCCGCGCAGGGTCGTCGAGCAGGCCCTCGGCGACCAGCTGCTGCGCGTAGGTGGGGGTCACGTTGATGACGTCGATGCGGTGCTCCAGACAGTACTCGACCAGACGGGGCGCGTCGCGCCGCAGCTCCTCGTCACAGATGTGGACCTCGTGGCCGTCCGCGAGCCACAGCAGCTCCTCCCACGACATGTCGAACGCGAACGACACGGTGTGCGCGATCCGGAAGACCCGGTGACCGTGCTCGGCCAGCACCGGCTCGAAGATCCGGCGCTGGTGGTTGATCAGCATGTTCGTGAGCCCGGCGTACTCGGTCACCACGCCCTTGGGTTTCCCCGTCGAGCCGGAGGTGTAGATCGTGTACGCGGGGTGCCGCAGGCGCGCGGGGTCGCCGGGCGCGAACGTCACGAACGGCTCTGCCTCGGGCAGCGGGCGGTCCAGCTCGATCAGGTCCCGCTCGGGCAGGCTCCCGGCCAGCCGGGAGGTGACGGAGCTCACGGTGAGGATCACGTCCGGGCGGGCGTCCGCGACGATCGCGGCGATCCGCTCGTCCGGGTGGTCCAGCTCCAGCGGCACGTACGCCGCGCCGGTGCGCAGCACGGCGAACAGCGCCACGATCGAGTCGAGCGAGCGCGGGATCGCCAGCCCCACGGTCGTCCCCGGGCCGAGGCCGCGCCCGGCGAGCACGCCCGCCACCGCGCGGCTGCGCTCCCGGAGCTGGCCGAACGTCATGGCGCGGCCGTGGGCGACGAGCGCGACCCGGTCCGGATCGCGCTCGGCCGCCCGGTCGAACCGGTCCACCACGGTGTCCGTGCCGATGTCCGTGCGCTCGGCCGGCACGGGCTCGGGCCCCGGACCCGGCAGCGCGCCCACCGGCCCGGTCCACCGGGCCAGGTCGTCGAGCACGCGCAGGTAGTCGTCCAGGAGCCGCTGCGCACGGCCGGTGTCGTGGTCGCGGTACTCCAGCTTGACCGTGAGCTGCTCGCCGGGCGTGACGACCCAGGTGAACGGGTAGTGCGTGGAGTCGTCGGCCCGCACCGCGGTGATGCCGTGCCTGGCGTTCAGCTCGGCGAACGCGTCCAGGTCCAGGAAGTTCTGGAGCACGAACAGGTTGTCGAAGAGGGTGTCGTGGCCGCTGCCGCGCTGGATCTCGCCGAGCCCCAGGTGCTCGTGCTCCATCGCCGCCACCCTGGCCGCCTGCACGGACGACAGGTACTCCCGCACCGTGTCGGACGGCCGGGCCCGGGTCCACATGGGCACGGTGTTGAGCAGCACGCCGACGATGCCGGACAGGCCTTCCCCCTCCCGGCCGGAGACGGTCACGCCGAACACGGCGTCGCTCCGGCCGGTGTGCGCGCCGAGCAGGAGGCCGAAGGCGCCGGTCAGCACCGAGTTCAGCGTGACCCCGTGCACTTTGGCCGCCTCCCGCAGCAGCCGCGACTGCTCGGCCGTCAGCGTGCGCACGAGCGCGAGCGGCAGCTCGTCCGGCAGCGACGGGGACGGGCCGGCGAGCAGCGTCGGGCCGGGGAGGCCGGCCAGGTGCTCCGCCCAGAAGCGCTCCGAGGCGGAGACGTCCCTGGCGGCCAGCGCCCGGGCGTGCTCCTCGAAGCTCGGCGTGGCAGGGACCGGGTCCAGCGGCCGTCCCGCGACGACGGCCGCGTAGGCGTCGAACAGGTCCCGCAGCACGATCTCGCGTGACCAGCCGTCCCACAGCAGCAGGTGGTAGCTCAGCAGCAGGCCGTCGGGCCCGCCGGGCAGGCGCACCACGGTCAGCCGGATCAGCGGCGGCTCGCCGGGGTCGAAGCCGGTGTCGCGGTCGCGGGCCCGCAGCGCCTCGGCCTCCGCCTCGGTGGACGCCACGACCGTGCGGACCTCGACCCGCCGGCCCGCCGCGAGCACCTGGACCGGGTTCCCATCGGCGTCGGTGGTGAACCCGGCGCCCACGACCGGGTGCCGGGCGATCACGTACGCCATCGCCTCGGCCAGCGCGTCGGCGTCCAGCCGCCGGTCGAAGGTGAAGTAGCTCTGGGCGACGTAGTGCCCGGCCGGGCCCGTGAGCTGGGCCTGGAAGAACAGGCCGCGTTGCAGCGGGGTCACCGGCGCCGTGCGTTCCGCCGTCGCGCAGGCGCCGGCGATGCGCTCCAGCGCGCGCCGCCAGTGCCCGGTGAGCTCGCCGGGGACGCCCTCGGCCAGGGTGAAGGCGGCGCGCAGGGTGCCGGTGGCCGGGTCGAGCCAGACGTTGACCTCGACGGCGTACGGGCTGCCCTGGTCGCCGCCGGTGATCGGGAGCGCCTGCGACTCGGTGGCCGGGCCGAGGTAGTTGAACAGCACCTGCGGGCGCCCGCGCAGCAGCGGGGCGGTCTGCGGGTCGAGGTACCTGAGCAGGCCGTAGGAGAGGTGCCCGCGCTCGTCCCGCTGGCGTTGCGCGACCTCGCGCGCCGCCGCCACGGGGTCGGTGTGCGCCGTGAGCCGCACGGGCGCGATGGCGGTGAACCAGCCGACCGTACGGGTGTAGTCGTGGTGTTCGAGCAGCGGGACCCGGCCGTGCCGTTCCAGCTCGACGGCGAGATCGGCGGGCGCCTGCTGGACGTGTGTCAGCGCGGCCCGCAGCGCGCCGCACAACAGCTCGGTGAGGCCGACGCCGAGCGCGGCGGGCGCGGTGCGCGTCAGGGTCGTGGTCACCTCGGGTGAGATCTCCACCGTGGTCTCGCGCAGCTTCCCGATCGCGGGCAGCAGCGCGGGCGCTTGGAGCGTCTCCACCCAGTGCCCGAGGTCGTCGATCGCGTGGGCGGAGCGGGCCGCCAGCGTGTCGGCGTACTCGGCGTAGGACGTGGTGGGCGGTGGCAGGGCCGCTCCTCGCATGGCGGTGGCCAGGTCGTCCAGCAGGATCAGCCAGGACACCGAGTCGACGGCGAGGTGATGCGCGGTGACCACCAGGGTCCGGCTCTCCTCCAGCCAGGTGAACGCGATCACCTCCCCGGCCTCGGGGTCGAGCCGGCCGGCGGCCTCGTTCGCGGCAGCCGTCGCCGTGGCCGTGGCCGCCGCCCGGGTGACCGCCGCCGGGCGGGGCGGCTCCGTACGCAGCGCCCACACCCCGTGCTCGACGCGCAGCCGCAACCGGAGCGCCGGGTGCGCGGCCACGACGGCGTTCGCGGCGCGCTCGGCGTCGGCGAAGCCGGTGCCCTCCGGCGCCGGCAGGGTCCTGGCCTGGGCGAACCGGGCGAGGGAGCCGCCCAGCTCCCGCTGTCGGAGGATGATCGGCGTGGGCGTCAGCGGGCCGTCCCGGTGGCGGGCGGGTGCGGGGGCGGGTGTCGTGGCCGGTGGCGTGCGCGTGGCCAGGTGCTCGGCCAGCACGCGTGGCGTCCTGTGCAGGAACACGTCGCGCGGGGTGACGGGCAGGCCGAGCGCCCTGGCCCGGTTGACGACGGTGATGGCGATGATGCTGTCGCCCCCGGCACGGAAGAAGTCGGTGTCGCCGTCCACGTCGGTGCCGGGGAGCGTTTCGGCGAAGATCCCGACCAGCGCGGCGAGCGCGGGCTGGTGTGCGGGTGGGGGCTGGTGTGCGGGCGGGGGCGCCTCTGCGAGCGCCGCCGGTCCGTTCGCGGGCAGCCGGGGCTCCCCGGCGTCGAGCCGGGCCGCGCGCTCCGCCAGGGCCTGGCGATCCAGCTTGCCGTTGACCGTCAGCGGCAGCGCGTCCACCGGCAGCACCCGCCCGGGCACCATGTACGCGGGCAGCTTCGCCGCCAGCAGCCGGGTGAGGTCGCCGGGCACGCCGCCCACGACGTGCGCGATCAGATGGTCACCACTGTCCGCCACGGTGACGGCCGCGTCCACCACGCCGTCGAGCTCCCTGATCGCGCCCTCCACCTCGCCGGGCTCGACGCGGAACCCCTTGAGCTGCACCTGGTCGTCGGCGCGGCCGGCGAAGACCAGCTCGCCGTCGAGCGTCCGGCGGGCCAGGTCGCCCGTGTGGTACATGCGGGAGCCGTCACCCGCGAACGGGTCGGCCACGAACCGGCTCGCGGTGAGCCCCGGCCTGCCCAGGTAGCCGAGCGACACCTGGTCACCGGCGACGTAGATGGCCCCCACCCGCCCCGGCGGCACCGGCCTGAGCCGGTCGTCGAGCAGGTAGGTGACCAGGCCGGGGATGGGGCCGCCGATCGGGGCGGCGTCGCCGCGGGCGGCGAAGTCCTCTTCGGTCAGCACCCGGTGGGTGACGTGGACCGTGGTCTCGGTGATGCCGTACATGTTGACCAGCTCGGGCGAGCCGGTGCCGTACCGCTCGACCCAGCCGCGCAGCCGCCCGAGATCCAGGGCCTCGCCGCCGAAGACGATCCGGCGCAGCGAGGTCAGCGGCTCGGCGGCGTGCCGGTCGGCCTCGATGAGCTGGTAGAACGCCGATGGGGTCTGGTTGAGCACGGTGACGCCGCGTTCGCGTACCAGGCGGTGGAAGTCGACGGGGGAGCGGGTCAGCCCGTACTCGGGCACCAGCAGCTCGCCACCGTGCGCGAGCGCGCCCCACAGCTCCCACACGGCGAAGTCGAAGGAGGAGGAGTGGAACTGCACCCACACGTCGTCCGGGCCGAAGCCCATGCCGGGCCGGGTGTTCAGGAGCAGCGTCACCACGCTGGAGTGCGGGACGACGACACCCTTGGGCCTGCCGGTCGAGCCGGAGGTGTAGATCACGTACGCCGGGTCGTGCGGGCCGGCCTGCGGCCCGCCGGGAGCGGCGTCCAGGGGCGGCTCGTCTCCCTGGACGAGCACGCGGGCCGGCACGCCCGCCCTGGCCAGCAGCTCCGCGAGGCGGTCCCGGTGTTCCCCGTCCACGAGCACGACCCGCGGGGCGGCGTCCTCGAGGACGTACCGCAGGCGCTCGTCCGGGTACGCCAGGTCCAGCGGCACGTACGCGCCGCCCGCGGTGACGGTCGCGACCAGGGCGACGACCTGCTCCACCGAGCGCGGTACGGCGACCGCGACCCGTTCGCCCGGCCCGGCCCCGGCCGCGCGCAGCGCCGCGGCCAGCCGGTCCTTGGCCTCCGCCAGCTCGCCGTAGGTGAGTGACCGGGTGCTGCCGTCGAGCCCGCACTGGGTGACGGCGGTGGCGGCCGGGTCGCGGCTCGCGGCGGCGTCGAACAGCCCGCCCAGGGTCGCCGGAACGCTCGGCGTGCCAGGAGTGCTCGGCGCGTCCGGCCGGGTGCCACGGGCCGCCGGGTGGCCGGTGAGCGCGTCCGGCAGGGCGCCGGACGCCAGGTCGCTGACGAGGCCGTCCGGCCGGGTGAGCAGCCCGGTCAGGGTCCGGGTGAACGTGGCGAGGACGGCCCGGGCGCCCTTCTCCCGCAGCAGCTCGCAGTCGTAGATCAGGTTGAAGCGCGCCCGGCCGTCCGGCGCGCGCTCCACCACCAGCGTCAGCGGGTAGTGCGGGGCGCCCTCGTTCACGACGCCGGTGATGACCAGCTCGTGGCCGGGTTCGCGCAGGCTCTCCACGTCGGTCGCGACGTCGAACACCACCAGCGTGTCGAACAGCGGCCCGCTCCCGGCCTGGCGCCCGATCCTGGCCAGCGAGACGTGCTGGTGCGGCAGCACCGCGCTCTGGTGCTCCCGCACGGCGGAGAGCAGCTCGTGCGAGGTGGTGGTGCCGTCCCACCGGGCACGCACCGGGATCGTGTTGATGAACAGCCCCACCATGTCCTCGATGCCGGGCACCGGCGCGTCACGCCCGGACACCGTGGAGCCGAAGACCACGTCCTGGCTGTGCAGCATGCCGCCCAGCGTCACCGCCCAGGCGCCGTGCACGGCGACGCTCAGCGGCACGCCCGCCGCCCGCGCGGCCCCGTCGGCGTCGAGCTCGGCGCCCGGCTGCGCGGCGGTGTCGGCGAAGCGGCCGGACGGGGTGTGCCCCTCGGCGACCAGCGAGGGGCCGGGCAGCCCGGCGAGCTGGTCCCGCCACACCCGGTCGCTGACGTCGTCGTCACGCCCGGCGAGCCACCGTACGTAACCGGGAAAGCCGCCCAGCGGATGCACGCTGCCCGGCGCGTGGTACTCGGCCAGCAGCGCCCGCAACATGGCCGGCACCGACCAGCCGTCGGCGATGATGTGGTGCACGGTCTGCACCAGGACGTTCCCGCCGGAGCCCGCGCGGATGAGCGTGTAGCGCATCAGCGGCCCCCTGGCCGGGTCGAACCCGGCGCGGCGGTCCCGCTCGGCGTGGTCGCGGATCTCCTCGCCGGTCATCCCGGGACGCTCCAGCGTGGTGAACGGCGCGGTCATGCCGCTCTCCAGCACCGAGACCACCCGGCCGTCGGCGAGCGCCACGAACCGCGCGGCCAGGTTCGGGTAGAGCGTGAGCAGCCGGGTGGCCGACGCGGCGAGCCGGTCGGCGTCCACCTCGCCCTCCAGCGTCAGCACCTGCTGCTCGACGTAGCTGCCCGCCGAGTCGTCGTCGAAGACCGAGTGGAAGTACAGGCCCTCCTGCAGCGGGGTCAGCGGCAGGATGTCGTGCAGCGCCGGGCCGTCCAGGGCGTCGACGTCCGCCTGCGTCAGGGACAGCGGGCGGAAGTCGCTGGGGGAGTGGCCGCCCCGTTCGAGCGCGGCCAGGCCCTCCAGCGCCGCCAGGAAGTAGCCGCCGATCGTCGCGACGTCCTCGCCGGTGAAGACGCCCTCCGGCCAGGAGATGGCGGTGGCCAGCTCGTACTCGCCGGTGGGGCCGGGCTCGGCGATCGCGTTGAACTCCAGGGCGCGGGGCAGCCGCATCCCCGGATCCCGGCGCTCGCCCAGCTGCCCCGTGGCGCCCGCGAGCTGCCAGTCCCCGGGCCCGCCCGCGTCGAAGCGGCCCAGGTAGTTGAACAGCACCTGCGGGGCGGGCGCGTCGAAGGCGTGGCCGGCCAGGTAACGCAGGACGCCGTAGGGCAGGCCGTTTCCCGGCACCCGGGCGAGGTCCTCCTTGACCGCCTTGAGAGCGGCCGACAGGTACTCGGGCGCGGTGAAGTCCGCCGCGGCCCCGGGATCCACGACCACCGGGAACAGCGTGGTGAACCAGCCCACGGTCCGCGACAGCTCCGGCTCGAACCCGGCGGCGTCAGCGACGAGCCGTCCCTCCCGGCCGTGGCCTTCCAGCTCGACGTGCGCGAACGTCTGATCCTGGCCGAGATCGCGGCGCCACCGGGCGAGGGCGACGGCGAGCGCGGTCAGCAGCACGTCGTTGACGCCGGCGTGGAACCTGGCGGGGATCTCGCCCAGCAGCGCGGCGGTGACCTCGGGGCCCGCCGTGACCACCCGGACCCTCTCGCGCGCGACGGTGTCGGCCTCCGACAGCGGGCGCCTGCCCACCGGCTCGTCCGTGCCCGGCAGGGGGCGCTGGAAGTAGTCCAGGTCCGCGTCGGACGCCGTCTGCTCCAGCACCTGCGTCCAGCGCCGGAACGACGTGCCCACCGGGGGCAACTCGATCGGCGCGCCCGCGGCGAGCTGCCGCCACGCCGTGGCCAGGTCCTCCATCAGGACCCGCCAGGACACGCCGTCGATGACCACGTGATGGGCGACCAGGACCAGTTGCCGGGCCGCACGCCGCCAGACGGCACGCAGCATCACGCCCCCGTCCGGGTCCAGCCCCTCGGTGGCGAGCGCGACGCACTCGTCGAGCGGCAGGTCGCTCTCCAGCCACCCGGCGGACGCCTGGCCGGCCTCCGGCACCTCGAAGCCCCAGCGGTCGCCGCGCACCAGCCTGGCCCGCAACATGTCGTGCCGCGCGACCAGGGCGGCGAGGATCTCGTCGAGGGCGCCGGCGGTCAGGCCCGCCGGGGTGTTCAGCACCGTCGACTGGACGAACCCGTCGATCGCGTCGGTCGTCTCACCGAGCCACCGCACGATGGGCGACCCCGTGACGGGACCGGTCGCGACATCCCCCGAGTCGGCGGGGACGGCCGCCTCGCGCCTGGCCACCGCCGCCAGCGCCCCCACGGTGCCGCCGGCGAAGATCTCCGTCGCGGTGACGTGGAGCCCAGCGTCGCGCAGCGCGCTCAGCAGCGAGATCGCCAGGATGCTGTCGCCGCCGAGCTTGAAGAAGTTCTGGTCCACGCCGACCTCGTCCAGCCCCAGCACCGACGCGACCGCCGCGCACACCACCCGCTCGTTCTCGGTGGCGGGCGGCACGAGCGGGCCCGCCCCGATCTCGGGCTCGGGCAGCGCGCGCCGGTCCAGCTTGCCGTTCTCGGTGAGCGGGAACTCCTTCAGCACGACGACGTGCGCGGGCACCATGTGCTCGACCATGTTCGTGGCGGCCCACGCCGTGACCTCCTCCGGCCGCAGGCCCTCGCTCCCGGCCGCCGGGATCACGTATCCCACCAGGTAGGTGCCGCCGGCGGCGTTCTTCCTTGCCACGACGCAGGAATGCCGCACGCCGGGGTGCTCCGCGAGGCCGGCCTCGACGTCCTCCAGCTCCAGCCGCATGCCGCGGATCTTGATCTGGTTGTCGGCCCGGCCGAGGAAGTCCAGCGACCCGTCCGGGGCGAACCGCGCCAGGTCGCCGGTCCGGTAAAGCCGGGACCCGTCCGTGGCGAACGGGTTGGCCACGAACCGGGACGCGGTCAGGCCGGGCGCGCCGGCGTACCCGCGGCCCAGGAGGAACCCGCCGACGTACAGCTCGCCGCCGACGCCGACCGGGACCGGGCGCAGCTCCTCGTCCAGCACGTACAGCTCGGTGTTGGGGTTGGCCTTGCCGATCGAGGTGGACAGGCGCTCCGCCGCGCCCCGGTAGATGACGTGGGAGACGCCGATCGTCGTCTCGGCGGGGCCGTAGCCGTGGTACAGCGGGATGCCGAGGCGGGTGCGGAAGCGCTCGTACAGCTCGGGGGTCAGCACCTCGCCGCCGCACCACACGTGGCGCAGGCTGTCCAGCCGCCCCGACTCGCCCGCGATCTCCAGCAGCACGTCCAGCATGGACGACACCAGGTACGTGAAGGTGACGCGCTGCTCGGCGATCACGCTGAGCAGGTGGTGCGGGTCGCGTTCGCCGCCCGGCCGCAGGACCACCAGCCTGCCGCCGCGCACCAGCGGCAGGAAGATCTCGTTGATCGAGATGTCGAACGACAGCGGCGCCTTGAACAGCGACGCGTCGTCGGGGCCGAAGCGCAGGATCTCGCCGGCCTGCCACAGCAGCCGCTCGCTGATCGCCTCGTGCCGGATCATGGCGCCCTTGGGCCGCCCGGTCGAACCCGAGGTGAAGATCACGTACGCCAGGGCGGGGCCGGGGATGCCGACCTCGGGGTCCTGGGCGGGGTACGCGCCGAAGCGCCAGTCGTCGAGATCGACGGCCACGGCCTCCGGCTCGCCCGCGCCGGCCTCGCCGCAGTGGTCGAGCTGCAGCGCGAGCCCGGCGTCGGCGATGACGACCGCCCGGCGCGCGGCGGGCCAGCGCGGGTCGAGCGGCACGAACGCGCCGCCCGCCATGAGCACGCCCAGCAGCCCGATCACCATGTCGGCGGAACGCTCCAGCGAGATGCCGACGACCTGCTCGGCCCTGAGCCCGCGCTCGATCAGGTGGTGGGCGAGCTGGCCGGCCAGCGCGGCGACCTCGCGGTAGGTCAGGGACCGGCGCTCGTCGACGACGGCGACGGCGTCCGGCCTGGCCCGCGCCTGCTCGCGGAACAGCTCCACGATGGTCGGGCGCTCCCGGTCGGCCCGGGTGTCGTTCCAGCCGGCCAGGGTCCGCAGCCGCTCCGCCACGCTGGACGGGCCGATGGTCCCCACCGGCCGGTCGGGGAAGTCGGCCAGGTCGTCCAGCGCGAGCTGCGCGTCCTCCGGCACGACGCCCTCGGGGACGGTGATGCCGCGCCCGTCCCCGGCGACGTCCCAGCCGGCGGGCGCGCGCCCGCCGTTGCCTGCCCAGCCGAGCACGTCGGTGAAGAGCGTGCCGGGGGTGAGGCCGAGGCCGTCGGGGCTGCGGCCCGTCGCCCAGTACGCCAGCCCGATGGCGCACGCTTCGGCGAGAGTCCTGTCGGGATGTTCACCGGTCCGCCGGCGCAGGCCGGCCAGCCGAGCGGAAGAAAGCGAAACAACACGAGCGCTTGGTTCCAACATCGCAGACTCAGCCATCCCTTTCGGTAACCTCCTCTTGATCACCTAGCCGGCCTCCCGCCAGGCCCGCCACAACCGCGCGTACCGGCCGTCCAGGGCCACCAGTTCCTCGTGGGTGCCCTGCTCCACGACCCGTCCCGCGTCCAGCACGGCGATGCGGTCCGCCGCCATGGCCTGGGTGAGCCGGTGCGCCACGAACAGCGCGGTACGGCCCCGGCACGCGGCCAGCACGGCCCGCTCCAGCTCGGCGGCGCCCTGGCTGCCCGCCTCCGCGGTCGACTCGTCCAGCACCACCACCGGCGAGCGGCCCAGGATCAGCCGGGCCAGCGCGAGCTGGGCGACCTTGCCGCCGTCCAGGCGCTCGCCGCCCTCGCCCACCACGGTGTCCAGCCCGTCGGGCAGCGCCGCGACCCACGGGCCGGCGCCGGCCGTGTGCAGGGCGTCCATGAGCTCGTCGTCCGTCGCCTCGGGCGCGGCCAGCCGCAGGTCGTCGGCGAGCTTGCCGGAGAACACGTGCGTCTCCTGCGTCAGGATGCTCACCAGGACCCGGGCGCCGGCCTCGTCCAGCTCGGCGAGGTCGGTCGGGCCGATGCGCACCGTCCCGGCCTGCGGGACGCCGATGCCCGCGATCAGCGCCGCCAGCGTCGACTTGCCCGCGCCCGTCGCCCCCACCAGCGCCAGCGAGCCGCCGGCGGGGATCTCCAGGTCCACGTCCCGCAGGACCGGCCGCTCGGACTCCGGGTAGCCGAACGTCAGCCCCCGCACCGTCACGGGGTACGGCCCGGCGCCTGCCGGGGCGACGGCCGCGCCGCCCACCAGCCGCTCCTCCGTCGGCTCACCCAGCACCCCGACCAGCCGGGTCAGGCTCGCGCCCGACTTCTGCGCCTCGTCGAAGGTGAACATGATGGCGCCCAGCGGGTTGAACAGCCGGTGGAACAGCAGCGGCGCCACCGAGGCCTCGCCGAGGGTGACGGCGCCGGCCTCCAGCAGCACGTACCCGGTCACGATGATGAGGACCAGCCCGATGAACTCGGCGCGGTTCTCCCTGCCGACGAACCGGCCGAAGAAGTGGAACACCTCGACGCCCAGATCGCGCACCCGCCACGACTCGCGGGCGACCCGCTCGCGGAAGACGCTCTCCAGCCGGTACGCCCGGACGGTGTCGATCCCGTTCAGCCCGCTGATCAGCGCCTGCGCGCGGTCGGCCTGGGCCTCGCGCTGCGCCCGGTAGAGCGGCGCGGACCGGGGCAGGTACCAGCGCAGGGCCAGCGCGTACGCGGGCAGCGCCCCGGCGCCCGCCAGCCCGAGCCGCCAGTCCAGCCCGAACATGCCCACCGTGGCGATGGCGACCAGCACCCCGGCCGAGAACACGGTGGGGACGGCCTGCCGGATGCCCTTGGACACCACGGCCACGTCGTCACCGACCCTGGACAGCACGTCACCGTGGCCGACCTGCTCGATCCGGGCGCTCGGCATGCCCAGCACGGCCCGCACGGCGCCCTCCCGCAACCGCGCGAGCAGCTCCGCGCCCAGCCGCCCGATCAGGTACGCCGACGCCGCGGTGGCCGCCGCGCCGAGCAGCGCCGCCGCGACCAGCAGCACCCCGACGGTGACCAGGATCCCGTGCGGCTCGCCCGCGACCACCCCGTCGACCACCCGGCCGAGCAGCAGCACGGGGATCACCTGGAGCGCCGCCCCGGCCACCGTGGTGGCGGCGGTGGCCGCCGTCAGCCAGGGCGCCTCACGGCAGGCCGCGGCCACCCATCGGGCGGCCTCGCGTCCGGTGGCCGTGCGCAGGGCGGCGCGAACCTCGACGCCGCTCACGTCCGGGCCGTGCCGGGCCGGGGACGGGGCTCGTGCACCGGCGTCATCCCTGGCCGACCGACTTGACGAGCTCGTCGATCGCGTACGGCAGCGACAGCAGGGTGCTCTGCGAGATGGCGGCGCCGACGGCCGGGCCCTCGCTGTCGAGCAGGTAGGACACCTTGCCGTTCTTGACCGCGGGCAGGTTGGCGAACAGCTCGAACTTCTTCAGCGCCGCCTGGTCGGCCTGGTCCGCGATGACGAAGATGCGATCGACGTCGATGAGGTCGATACGTTCTGGGGACAGCACGGTGTAGAAGCTACCGCCCGCGATCTCGTCGATCTCCGGCTGCCCCTTGAACCCGATGCCCGTCACCAGCCGCCCGCGCACGTCGGTGGTGGTGAAGGGCGCGACCGAGTTCTTGTACCAGGACAGCGCGACGGCGGTCTGGCCGGCGAACTCCGGATGCGCGGCGCGGGCGGCGTCGAGCTTGGCCTGGACGTCCTGGACCAGCTTCGCACCCTCGTCCGCCTTGCCGAGCGCCTTGGCGATGTGCAGCGCGTTGTCCTGCCACGGCGCGCTGAACGGCTCCTTCTCGGTCCTGGTGCGGCCCACCGTCGGGGCGATCCTGGTGAGCCGGTCGTAGGCGGCCTGGTCGATCTCGGAGTAGACCGCGATGATCAGGTCGGGCCGCAGCGCGGCGATCTTCTCGTAGTTGGGGCCGGAGTCCCCGTTGGTCATGATGACCTCGGGGCGGGTGCCGCCCCACCGGTCCTTCACCCAGGGCCACTGGGTGTTGATGTCGGGGGTCCTGCCGGGCGGGTTCGGGTACTGGTCGACCATGCCGACCGGCTTGATGCCGAACGCCAGGACGGCCTGGTCGTCGGTGTAGCCGACGGAGACGACCCGCTGCGGGGCCTTGGTGATCTGCGTGGAGCCGAAGGCGTGCTCCACGGTGACCGGGAACGCGCCGCCGGTGGTGGGGGCCGCGTCCCCGGCCTCCGGCTGTGGCGCCGGGGCGGATCCGCAGGCCGCGACGAGGATCGCGGCGGACAGTGCCACCGCTGAGCGCCGTAGGGCCGTCAGGGTCGTTCCGTGTGAAGGCATCGGGGTCCCTTGCTGTCCGCTGCGATCTCGACTGCCAGGGAAACCGTAACACGACGATGTTAGGTAAGGCTAACCTTGCTTATCGGTCCTTTCTGAGGTTCGCCCGCACCAGCAGGTAGACCAGGAAGGGGCCGCCGATGGCGGCGGTGACCACGCCGACGGGGAGGCTGACCGGCAGCGCCGTACGGGCCACCAGGTCGGCTCCGATCAGCAGCGACGCGCCCGCCAGCCCGGAGGCCAGCAGCGGCGGAGTCGCGTGCCGCGCCAGGCGCATCGCCACCTGAGGCGCCACCAGCGCGACGAACGGGACGGGGCCCGCCGCGCTCACCGCGACGCCGGCCAGCAGCACCGCGCACAGCAGCAGGACCGCCCGCACCATCGAGTACCGCACGCCCAGGCTCGCCGCGACCTGGTCGCCGAAGTGCATCGGCCTGAGGGGGAAGGCAAGGTACGACACCACGGCCAGCAGGGCGAGCGTGCACCACAGCACCACCAGGACCTCGCCCCACGACCGGCCGTCCAGCGAGCCGACCAGCCACGCCTGGGCCCTGGCCACGTCCCGGATGTCGGCGGTGACCAGCAGCCAGGTGGTGATGGCCTCCATCACGGCGCTCACCGAGATGCCGATGAGGATGAGCCGCAGGCCCTCGATCCCGCGCCGCCAGGCCATGAGATACACCAGCAGGCCGGTGCCGAGGCCCCCCGCGAGCGCCGCCGCGGACAGGCCCACGGTGTCG
Source organism: Nonomuraea sp. GTA35 (assembly GCF_041950525.1). Taxonomy (NCBI): domain Bacteria; kingdom Bacillati; phylum Actinomycetota; class Actinomycetes; order Streptosporangiales; family Streptosporangiaceae; genus Nonomuraea; species Nonomuraea sp. GTA35. Next base: position 1,472,834 of record NZ_JBGNUV010000001.1, read on the forward strand.
GAGATCGCCGCGGCGGCCCCGCCCGACACCGTCACCAGGAACACCGAGACCGCGCTCGCGCCCCCGGTGATCCCCAGCACGTCGGGGCTGGCCAGCGGGTTGCGCGCGATGGACTGCGTGATCGCCCCCGACAGCCCCAGCGCGACCCCGACGACGAGCCCGGCCAGGGCGCGCGGCATCCGCAGATCCATGATCACGAACTCGTCGACCCGCTCGCCCCGCCCGAAGATCGTGGCGATCACCTGGGGCAGGCCGATGGGGAAGTCCCCGACGCCGATGGACAGGCAGAACACCAGGAAGGTCGCGCCCGCCAGCAGCAGCGTGACGGCCAGCAGCCAGGGCCGCCGCACGAACGACGCCCGGCCGAGCCGCACGCCCGGCGCCACCGTACGCCTGGCCGCCGTCCCGTTCATGCCTTCCTGAACTTCCCGCGCCACACCAGCGCCGCGAAGAACGGGGCGCCCGCCAGCGCGACCACCACGCCCGCCTGCAACTCGCCCGGCCGCGTCACCACGCGCCCCACGATGTCGCAGGCGAGCAGGACGACGGCGCCCAGCAGTCCCGCGTACGGCACCAGCCAGCGATAGTCCGGTCCCGTGAGGTACCGCGCCACGTGGGCCACCATGAGCCCGAGGAACGCGATGGGCCCGCAGGCCGCCGTCGCCGCTCCCGCCAGCACGGTGATGGCGGCGATGCCGGCGGTCCTGCTCAACGTGGTGTTCACGCCCAGCCCCCTGGCCACGTCCTCGCCGAGGTTGAGCAGGTTGATCGCCGGCAGCGTGGTCAGCGCCAGTACCAGCCCGGCCGCGATGAACGCCGTCACCGGCCAGATGACCTCGAAGCCGACGCCGGCCACGGAGCCGGCGTTCCAGAAGCGCAGCGCGTTCAGCGACGCCTGGTCCGACAGCGCGATCGCCGTGGTCATCGCCGCCAGGAACACCGTGACCCCCTGGCCGGTCAGCGCGAGCGTCAGCGGGCTGCCCCCGCCCCTGCCGAGGCTCGACAGCCCGAACACGACGACCCCGGCCGCCGCCGCCCCGAGGAAGGCGAACCAGACGTACTGGAGCGGGTTGGAGAGCCCGAACAGCAGGATCACCGTCACCACGGCGAAGGAGGCGCCGGAGTTCACCCCCAGCAGCCCCGTGTCGGCGATCGGGTTGCGCGTGAACCCCTGGATCAGCGCCCCGCCGACGCCCAGGGCGGCGCCGGCCGCGATCGCGAGCACGGTCCTGGGCACCCGCACGGTCCGCAGGATGAGCGTGATCTCGCTGAGCCGCTGGTCGGCGCCCGGCACTCCGAACAGCCCGTGCCACACCTCGCCAGGGCTCAACGCGCGCGCGCCGACGGCCAGCGACGCCGTCCCCACGAGCGCGAGGACCACCACCAGCGTGACCGCTCCCGCCGCGCGCCGCCGGTGGGCCCGCGCTGCCCCGGAAGTTCCCATGCGATGTTCGTCACCGCCGTCTCGATCAATCGATTTAGGTAAAGCTATCCTTAGTCGCTGGCCGACGGTAGGGACGGACGGGGCTGCGATGGACGACACCTTCGCCAGGTTCGGGTTACCCGGCGAGCCGGGCACCGAGGAGTTCTGGGCGGCGGCGGCGACGCCCGCGCCGCTGCCCGACGGCGCCGGCGGCTGGACGACCCTGTTCCTGTGGCGCGGGTCGCCCGCGAGCATCGGCTTCGAGAGCTGGTCGGAGCCGGTGCCCCTGCGCCGGTGGGGTGACACGGACTGCTGGTACGCCGAGGTGGCCATGCCCGCGCGGCTGCGGGTGACCTACCAGTTCCGCACCGCGGACGCCGCGTACGCCGACCCGTTCAACCCCGTGGGCGCGGGCGGCGACCGGTCCATCGCCGCGACCCCTGACGCCCCTGCCCAGCCGCACTGGCCCGCCGTCGGCGCCGACGGCGTCCTGCCCCTGCCGCGTACCCGCCTGCGCTGGACCAGCGAACGGCTCGGCGGGCGGCGCACCGTGCGCGTGCATCCGGCGGGCGGTGGCGGGCCGGTGGTGCTGCTGCTCGATGGGGACGACTGGTTGTACCTGCACCCGGCCATGACCGCGTTCGACTCGGCCGTCGCCCAGGGTGACCTGCCTCCCGTCACGCTCGTCTTCGTGCCCGCCAGGGACAGGGAGGCCGAGTTCGCCTGCAGGCCCGCGTTGTGGGAGGCGATCAGGGACGAACTGCTGCCGCTGGTGGCGGAGAGCGGCGTGCCCGCCGACCGGGACCGGCTGGTGGTCGCCGGGCAGAGCCTCGGCGGGCTGAGCGCGATGTACGCGGCGCTGGAGTTCCCCGGGCTGGTGTCCGGCCTCGCCTGCCAGTCGGGGTCGTTCTGGTGGGCGCCCGGGGCGCAGGACCTGGCCGACCCCATGGGCGGGCCGGTCGGCGGCGCCGTCGCCGCGCGCCTGCGGGAGCGCGCCGACCTGTCCGGGCTGCGGGTCGCCTTCGACGTGGGGGAGCACGAGAGGCGGATGTTGCCGCACTGCGAGCTGGTCGAGACCCTGGCGGAACAGGCCGGGGCCACGGTGCGGGTCTCGCGCTCGCCCTCGGGGCACGACCGGGCGGGCTGGCGGCACGCCCTGCTCAGGGACGTCTCCTGGGTGCTCGCGGGTGGTGGTGGCCCGGCCGCCGGGCCACCACACGCTCACGGGTGACGGGTCAGGTAGCCGCCCATGCTCCTGAACACCTCGGTGGCGGGCAGCTCCCTGCCGTCCTCCGTGCGCACGCGTTCGATCACCAGCCCGTGGCTGCGGCCGCGGCGGGCCTCGGCGCCCGCGACGATCACCACGCCGTCACCCTCCCGGATGAAGACCCGGCCGGGCGTGCCGCCGTAGATCCCCTGGGACACCGAGGCCTTGAGCACGCGCACGCGCTCGCCCTTGTAGTGGGTGAAGGCGTTGGGGTACGGGTCGGACTGGGCGCGGACCAGGCGCTCGATGTCCTCGGCGGGCCAGCTCCAGTCGATGTTGCTGTCCTCGATCGACCGCTTGTGGAAGAAGCTGGCCTTCGACCTGTCCTGGGACGTCCAGGCGGTCCGGCCGGAGTCGATGAGGTCGAGCGCCTCGGTGACGATCGGCGCGATCAGGTCGACGGTGCGGTGGAAGAGGTCGGTGGCGGTGTCGGCGGGCCCGACGGGCACGGCCCGCTGCACGACGATGTCGCCGGCGTCCAGCTCGTCGTTCATCATGTGCGCGGTGACCCCCACCTCCGGCTCGCCGTTGATCAGCGCCCAGATCAGCGGGGAGAAGCCGGCGTAGGCGGGAAGCAGCGAGTCGTGCACGTTGAGGGTGCCGTGGCGGGGGAGGCGGAAGATCTCCGGCGGGATCCAGGTCCGCCAGTTGTTGGCGACGATGAGGTCGGGCTCGGCCTCCTTGAGCCGGACCATCAGCTCCTCGTCGTCGGGCCGGTTGCGCAGGAGCACCGGGACGCCGTGTGCCTGCGCCAGCTCGGCCACCGAGTCGCTCCAGATCCTCTCGTAGGCATGCTCGCTCTTCGGATGGGTCACCACCAGTACGACCTCGTGCGCGGAATCCAGCAGGGCCTGGAGCGTGCGATGACCCCAGGTTTGATAGCCGAACATCACGACCCGCATGGTGCCTCCTTGTCGAGGGGATCGGATTAAGTTAGGCTCGCCTTAATTAGGCCAGGCTAACCTAATTTTTGCCATGACTCCACCCCAGTTACGCACCGGCGGAAAGGCATCCATGTCCTCAGCGGAGCAGCACGTGCACGATCTCGTAGGCATCGGCTTCGGACCCTCCAACCTCGCCCTGGCGATAGCGTTGCGGGAACGCCAGGCGCGCACGGGCGACGTGCTCGACGCCGTGTTCCTCGAGAAGCAGCCCGCCTTCGGCTGGCACCGGGGCATGTTGCTGGAAGGCACGACCATGCAGGTGTCCTTTCTGAAGGACCTGGTCACCATGCGCAACCCGACGAGTGAATTCAGCTTTCTCTGCTATCTGCAGGACAAGGGCCGGCTGCTCGACTTCATCAACCACAAGACGATGTTCCCGTCCCGCATGGAATTCCACGACTATCTCGAATGGACGGCCGCCCGGTTCTCCGAGCAGGTGGAATACGGCTCCGAGGTCGTCGCGGTGACCCCCGTCGAGGCAGGCGGGACGATCGAGCTCCTCGACGTGGTCGTCCGTCAGGGCGACGGCACGCTGGTCACCCGCCGCGCCCGCAACCTCGTCCTCGCCGCCGGGCTCGAACCGGTCCTGCCGGACGGCCTGGTCACCGACGAGCGGATCTGGCACAGCGAGGAACTGCTCGGCAGGCTGCCGTCGCTGCGCGACCCGCGCAGGTTCGTGGTGGTCGGCGCCGGGCAGAGCGCGGCCGAGGTGACCGAGCACCTGCACGGCGCCTATCCCGAGGCCGAGGTGTGCGCCGTCTTCACCAAGTACGGATACACCCCCGCCGACGACAGCTCCTTCGCCAACCGCATCTTCGACCCCGTGGCGGTCGACCACTTCTACACCGCTCCTGACGAGGTGAAGTCGCGGCTGCGCGCCTACCACTCCGCCACCAACTACTCCGTGGTGGACCTGGACCTCATCGACGAGCTGTACCGCCGCCACTACCAGGAGAAGGTGCAGGGCAAGGAGCGGCTGCGCATCCTCAACGCCTCACGCCTCGCCGACGTCGAGCGCGACGGGAACGGCCTGCGCGTCACGGTGGAGTTCCTGCCCACCGGCGAGCGCACCCTGCTGGAAACCGACGTCATCGTCTACGCGACCGGCTACCGGCCGGCCGACCCGCTCACCCTGCTGGGCGGAGCGGGCCGGTTCTGCGAACGGCTCCCCGGCGGCGGCGTGCGGCTGGATCGCGACTACCGGATCGTCACCTCCCCGGCGATGCGCTGCGGCATCTACGTCCAGGGCGCCAGCGAGCACACCCACGGCCTCACCTCGACCTTGCTGTCCAACACCGCGATCCGGGTGGGCGAGATCGCCGAGTCCGTGGCCGACCGGCTCCGGAGCGGGAGCCTGAGCTCCTACGCGCTGTCACGCTGAGGCGCGCGCCGTAGCGGTCCTGTCGTGCGCTGGCGCGGAAGACCGTTTCCTACGAAGATCCTTGCATGCCGTGCCGTATGTCAGCCGCGCTGGCGGGCTTGGCCCTGGCCGTCCTGGCCGCCGGATGCGCCGACCCGGCCGCCGGCCGGGTGTCGCTCGTCAGCGCGTCCCAGCCCCCGGCGTCCTCCCCGCCGTCGCCCACGGCGGTCCCGCAGCCGCCCTCGCCCATGGCGTCCTCGGGGCCCGCGAGGCACCCGTTCCCGATGGCGACCTCCCTGGCCGAGCCCATGGCGACCGGGGCGCCCCTGGCGGCGACGGGCCCGCCGCGGTTCTTCGTCTCCGCGCGCACCCCGCTCGCCCACTTCCCCGGCAGGTCCAAGACCGCCGTCGTCACCCCGGTGCCGCCCGCCGTGCACGACGCCGGGACCGGGGCGTTCATCGCGAACATCCCGCTGCCGCCCGGCATCGAAGGCTCCTCGCACCGCGTGGCCGCCGCCCGGGACAACCGCACGTTCGCCATCGCCGGCCGGACCGGGCAGGCGAAGCCCGGCCTCCGCTTCTTCCTGGTCCGCCTCGGCGAGGACGGGCGGCCGGGCAAGCCGGTGCCCGTCACGCAGACCGACCCGGACGACCTGACGCTGGTCCACGACCTGGCCCTCAGTGCCGACGGCACCCGGCTGGCCTACGCCACCCCGCTCATCGGGGGCGGCGTCAAGATCTCCGTGCTCGACGTCGCCACCGGCCGGCGCCGCGACTGGAGGACCGCGACGCACTCGATGGTGGGCGGCCTGTCCTGGGCCCCGGACGGCCGCTCGCTCGCCTACGTGCTGGGCGGCCGGGCCATCGCCGTGCTCGACCTCGCCCGCCTGGGCGACGGCCAGGACGGCGCCGCGTCCCGGATCGTCAAGAACGCCACCGGCGCCGTGCCGTTCGAGTCGGTGACCCACACCCCTGACGGCGGCGCGCTGATCTACGCCTCCGGGCACACCGTCGAACGCGTCCCCGTGTCGGGCGGGCCGGCGCGGGTGCTGGCCCGGCCGGAACCGCCGCCCGGCGCCTCGCTGAGCCTGCGCTTCTGCGTCGACGGGACCGGCGAGCACCTCCTGTACGCGCACCAGTGGCGCGCCTACCGGATCGGCCTCGCCGGCGGTGCCGTCACCTCCGTGCCGATCACGGCCGGCGAGCGTCCGGGCGAGGGCGACTCGCCGCGCGTGGCCTGGTGACCCGGGTGAGCACGGGCCGCCGCGGATGCCGTCAGCGTGGCTTCTTGCACAGCCAGAGGTAACCCACCACCGCGCCGATCAGGGCTGACGCAGCGGCTTGCCCGGGCCGCCGGGCGCCGTTGCGGACGGCGGAGGCTGCCTCATGGGCGGGGCGCCCGGCGGTCCCGGCGCGCCTCGAGCTCCTCCGCGCTCACCGGGATGAGCATCGGCTGCCCGGCCACACCGAACATCGTGACGACGAACTCGGTCTCGGCGTCCGGGAGGTTGTTGGCGTCCTGGTAGTGGATGAGGTCGCCGCCCGGCTCCCAGAACGCCTCCCCGGCCTTGATGACCCGTTGCGGCTCGCCTTCCAGCTCGAAGAGCATCTCGCCGCTGATCAGGTACCCGAACACGGGACCGGTGTGGCGGTGCGGCGGGTTGCCCGCGCTGCCCGGCGGCAGGGTGACCCGGATCGTCATCGCCTCCGCGTTGCCGGGCATCGGCGGCGGAGACGGCACCGACGAGATGAGCTCGATCCTCGGCGGTGGCGTGGTCGCGTCGGGGTTGTCGAGGTGGTGCAGATGTTCGTCGCTCATGGTTCCTCACCGCTACCTTGGCCGATCGTCGACCTTGAGTTCGGCCCCTGTGTCCGAGATGAAAATGACCAGTAGTTTCGCCGGTTGCGTCCGGCTGATGTTCTCCGTGAGCACATGGTGGGCTCCCGGCGGCTCGACCCAGCTCTCGCCCTGGCGGTAGGTGCGCACCGGCTCGCCACTGATCTGGCTGCGGACGGCGCCCGCGAGCACGTAGGCGTAGACGAAGGCGTCGCCGTGCCGATGCGGAACCGCGCGCGCGGTGGGCGGGAAGTCGGCGATCGCCGAGGTGAACGTCTTGCCCTTGACATTCGGCAGCGCCTTCTCCAGCAGGGGCGAGAGCGTCTCGGACGGTGGCTGCGTGACCACGGAGGCGACCGGCGCCCGGCCGGTCGCGGGCTCCGCCGCGGGAGCGGCGCACGCGGCTGCCGGAGCCACCAGGCCGGCGACCAGGAAGCCCCGGGCGAACCGTACTCGGATCATGACGCCTCTCCCATCCTGCTCTGTCCGAGTACGCTGTCCGGGCCTTGCCCGGGTTAACCAGGGGCGCGTTCAAGCCCTGGCGATGATTCGCCCAGCTGCAGGGCGTGCGGTGGCCTATCCGCCCTCGGTGACCCGGATGATCGTCCTGCCGCGGGACGCGAACGCGGCGGGCGCCTCGGCCAGCGTGCGCACGGCCCCCACGATCACGCGGAGCCGGCCCTCCCGCAGCCGCCGGGCCAGGTCCGCGAGGCGGGCGCGATCGGGTTCGACGACGAAGAAGATCGCCCGGCCGTGCCGGGGCTGGACCGCCGGCGGCGCGGCGATGGAGACGAGGGTGCCGCCGGGGCGCACCAGCGCCGCGGAACGGTCCAGGACGTCCCCGCCGATCACATCGAGCACCAGATCGACCTGACCGGCGTCTTCCAGCCGCTCGGCCTGCAGATCCAGGAAGGCGTCCACGCCCAGGCCGAGCGCCGTGTCCCTGCCCCCGGCCCTGCCGGTGCCGATCACCCGGGCTCCCGCCTCGCGCCCGAGCTGCACCGCGACCGAGCCGACGCCGCCCGCGGCGCCGTGGATGAGCACGGTCTGGCCGGCCTCGAGGCGCCCGTGGTCGAACAGCGCCTGCCACGCGGTCAGCCCCGAGATCGGCAGCGCGGCGGCCACGGTGTGGTCGATGTCGGCCGGCAGCGGCGCCAGGTTGCGCGCCTCCACCGCCACGTACTCGGCCAGCGAGCCGTTGCGGGTCCAGTCGGTCAGCCCGAACACCCGCTGTCCCACGCTCAGGCCGGTGGTTCCGTACCCCAGCTCCGCCACCGTCCCCGACACCTCGTGCCCGGGCACGCTGGGCGTCCGGTCGCGGCCCGCGCGATCCGACCACGTTCCCGGCCAGTCGAGCTCCCCCCGGGTGAACCCCGCGGCGTGCACCCGCACGACGACGTCGTTCTCGGCGGCGTGCGGGTACGGCTCCTCGGTCAGGGAGAGCCCGGCCGGACCGGCGGTCCGGTCGCGGACGGTGATGGCTTGCATGGCAGGTCCCTCGCCGGTGATGTGAGAACTCGAGCAGGGCGAACGTACCCACCGGCCCGGTCGTTCAGCCGTCACCCTGCGGCCTGGCGGCCCGGTGGATCGCCAGGCCGATCAGCAGGACGGTGCCGGCCACGCACAGCCACGCGAACACGTCGCCGATCGCCCGACAGGGGAGTGGCGGAGCCGCGGACGGGCACCTCGGAGACGACCACGTGCCGGTCGCCGCGTTCGTGGACGTGCTCGCTCAGGGTCCGTCCCTGCGCGTCGAACGCGCCCGACACGCCGAACTCGGCCTGCCGGACCATCGAGTAGCCGTTCTCGACGACGCGCATGTCCGCCATCCGGCTGTGCAAGGTGCCCATCTCCGGCCAGTCCCGCGCCGGGACGATCATGATGTCGGCGTCGACGCGTGCCAGCGCGGGGAAGTCGGCGTCGAAACAGATCACCGAGGCCAGCCGCCCGTAGGGGTCCGCTCGACCGGCACGACCCCGTCGCCGGGCGGGTAGAACCCCAGGCCCGGGATGGGACGGGACTTGTCGTAGGTCCAGATCCGCCGGCCGTCCGGGCCGAACAGGTACGTCCGGTTCGCCGCGTGCGGCGCCCGCGGCAGGTAGAGCGCCACGGCGGCCCGCAGGTAGATCCGGTGCTCCCGGGCGGCGGCGGAGACCCGGCCCAGGAACGCCTGCTCGTCGGCGGCCAGCACGTTGGCCGACTGCTCGGACCAGAACACGATCTTCGCTCCGGCCTGGGCCGCCTCCCGGGTCCGGGCTGATGCCCGCGGGTCTGCACCGTGGGGCCGCCGGGGGTGGCGTAGGCGAGCCGGGCTCCGCCGGCCAGCAGCACCAGGGTGAGCACGGCGGCGTAGCTGACGGCCGCCCTGGCCGTCCGGCGCGGGTCCCACCCGGCGGCCCACAGGTGGTTGACGACGGTGGCGAACCAGCCGATGAGGAACGCCACGCCGTACGGGCCGGTCAGCGCGGCTACCTGCAGCAGCGGCAGGTTGCCCTGCTGGGTGGGGGCGATCACGCTGAACGCGGAGCCGAAGGGGCCGATCGACGTCACCAGGAACTCGAACGCCGTCACCGCCGCAGGGAACGGCAGCAGCGACCCGGCCCGCACCGGCCCGCGCCGCCAGCAGCCGGTCCAGGGCGTAGGGCACGAAGAACAGGGTGGCCAGCCCGAGAACGCCCACCGCGGTGACCAGGCCACGCCGCCGGCGCGAGGTCGTAGCGGGTCTGCGCGGCCAGCAGGGACAGCGCCGTGCCGATCCCCAGCCCCACCCATCGCCGCCGGTCGGCGACGGGGACCGGCCCGGGGGCGGCGGTGACGCCGCTGCGCGGGGCGGCCTGCTCGGTCTGCATCTGATCGATCCCTTCTCCAGCCGAAGCGTCCGTGCGAGGACCGCCGGGCCCCTGACCCGAGAGGGCGCGATGAGCGGGGGATCTCCCTGAACGAGGCGTGCCGGGCGAACGGCATGTCGCGAGCGCGGTCCAGTCGCGCCTCGACGCTAGACCCGGCACCCGGCCCCGCACCGTGACCGCGGCTGGCACATCCCGTGACCGCGCCGCGCATCCGGACGAGGGGACCCCTCGGTGTACGCGAAGGCGCTCGCTCAGGCCTTGGTCCGGGCGAGCGCGCTCCAGCCGTGTTCCAGGAGGTCGAAGGCCCGGTTGATGGCCTCGCGGGGGTCGTGGTGGGCGTAGGCGGCGCGGGGGGCTTCGAGGGCGAAGTGGGCCAGGGCGGTGCAGGCGGGGTCGTCCGCGGCGAGGCCGCTCTCCTCGGCGATGGCCCGGGCGAGCGCGGCGGTGTGGCGCAGCCACATGTTCTGCGCGTAGTCGCGCAGCGCGGGGGTGCCGGCCACGAGGTCGGTGAAGGCGGTGAAGGCGGGGTCGCCGTCGGCGGTGGCCAGCCGGGTGGTCAGGGCGTGTTCGCGCAGCGCGGCGGGGACGGACCGGCCCTCGGGCCGCTCACGGACGGCGGCGAGCAGGCGGGCCTCCTGGTCGGAGTCCTCGTCGAAGACGAGGGCCTCCTTGACCGGGAAGTGCTTGAACAGCGTGGTGGTGGACACGTCGGCGGCGTCCGCGATCTCGCGGATGCCGACCTCGTCGTATCCGCGCTCCAGGAACAGGCGCAGCGCGGCGTCGGCGATGGCCTGGCGGGTGGCGGCCTTCTTGCGCTCGCGGCGCCCCACCGGCGCGGGAGAGGGACTGCTCGTGGTGCTGGGCATACCGGCACCCTACCGCTTTGGTGGATCGAGTTCAAAAGTTGTGTTGTTGCACTTATTGATCCGGTGTGTTTTTCTGGGGCGCACAGAACGAACGGAGCATCACCATGAACACCACCACGGCACCCCGCATCGCCGTCATCGGAGCCGGCCCCGGCGGCCTGACCTGCGCGCGCATCCTCCAGCGGCACGGCATCGCCGCCGCCGTCTACGACCGCGACGCCGGCCCCGCCACCCGCGACCAGGGCGGCACCCTCGACCTGCACGCCGACAACGGCCAGATCGCCCTGCGCGAGGCGGGCCTGCTGGAGGAGTTCTTCCGGCTGGCCCGGCCCGAGGGCCAGGAGATGCGCCAGCTGGACCCGGCCGGCACGATCCTCTTCCACCACGTCCCCGAGCAGGGCGAGCGGTTCAAGCCGGAGATCGACCGCGGCCGGCTGCGCGACCTGCTGCTCGACTCGCTCCAGCCCGGCACCGTGCGCTGGGGTCACACCCTGCGGGCCGTCAGCGGCCCCGGCGAAGGCCCCCGGCGGCTGCACTTCGCGGACGGCACCACCATCGAGGCCGACCTCGTCATCGGCGCCGACGGCGCCTGGTCCAAGGTCCGCCGCGCCGTCTCCCCGGCCACCCCCCGCCACACCGGCGTGAGCTTCCTGGAAGCCTGGTTCCACGACATCACGACCCGGCATCCCGGCATCGCCGAGCTCGTCGGCCAGGGCGGCGCCGCCGCGGCCGACGGCGAGCGCGGCCTGTTCGCCCAGCGCAACAGCGGCGACCACATCCGCGTCTACCTCATCCAGCGCGTCCCGGCCGACTGGATCACCGCCGGCGGCCTGTCCATCCAGGCCACCGACGGCATCCGCGCCCTCCTCCTGGAGCGCTACCGCGACTGGTCGCCCAGCCTGCGCCGGCTGATCACCGACAACGACGGCCCCTACGTCGACCGCCCGATCTTCGCCCTGCCCGCCCCGCACGTCTGGGCGCACAACCCCACGGTGACCCTGCTCGGCGACGCCGCCCACCTCATGCCCCCGCTCGGCGTCGGCGTCAACCTCGCCCTGCTGGACGCGTGCGAGCTCGCCCTGGCCATCGCCCGCCACGACACCGTCGAGGAGGCCGTCCGCGCCTACGAGCAGACCATGCTTCCCCGCTCCGCGGAGATGGCCCAGCTCCTCGACGGCGCCGCCGACGGGCTGCTGTCCACCGAGCTGCCCGACTTCGCCACCGCCGGCGACGGCTGACCGTGACGGCTGGAGGCCGGCATCGCCCGGCCCCGTGCGGTGGGGATCCGGCGGGCTGATACTGTGGCGGTCTCGTACGCAGGATCGTCCTCGGGAGGTGAGACCCATTACCGCTGTGTCAGTCTGGGTGCTCCCCTCGCGAAGTGCGGCCCACAGGGATTAGGTGACCGCGGGAGTGCCCATCGGCATCCCGAAAGGCTCCCATGTCGGTTTTTTCGTCATCTATCAGTACTGCTGCCATCGTCGCCCGCCTCCGCGCCGCCGGATGCGTCTTCGCCGAGGACGAGGCAGAGCTGCTCCTGTCCACCGCGCCCACCCCCGCCGACCTCGACGCCATGGTGGCGCGCAGGGTCGCGGGCGAGCCGCTCGAACACGTGCTGGGCTGGGCGGAGTTCTGCGGCCTGCGGGTGTACGTGGAGCCGGGCGTGTTCGTGCCCCGGCCGCGCACCGAGTTCCTCATCGAGGCGGCCGTCGCGCTGGCGCGCGAGGTCGCGGGCACGCCGGTGGTCCTGGACCTGTGCTGCGGGACGGGCGCGATGGGCGCGGCGGTGGCGGCGGGCCTGCCGCGGGCCGAGCTGCACGCCGCCGATCTCGACCCCGCCGCCGTTCGCTGCGCCCGGCGCAACCTGGCGGGGACGGCGACCGTCCACGAGGGCGACCTGTACGACCCGCTGCCCGCCACGCTCCGCGGCCGGGTGGACATCCTGATCGCCAGCCCCCCGTACGTGCCGACGGAGTCGGTGGGCCTGCTGCCTCCCGAGGCCCGCCTGCACGAGCCGCTGCACGCGCTGGACGGCGGCGCCGACGGGCTGGACGTGGTGCGGCGGGTGATCGGCGGCGCGCCCGGCTGGCTCGCGCCCGGCGGGCGGCTGCTGGTGGAGACCAGCGGGCGGCAGGCGGCGGCGACCGCCGAGGCCGTACGGGCCGCCGGGCTGGCGGTCCGGGTGGCCGCCTCCGACGACCTGGACGCGACGGCGGTCATCGGCACCAGGGAAGCTCGATGACTTAGCGGTGTTAAGGTGATCCGCGATGGCACAGAAGGGACTGGCGCGGGACACCGTCGTGCGCGCGGCGCTCGAACTGCTCGACGAGACCGGCCTGGAGGGCCTTTCCGTGCGCCGTCTCGCCGCCCGCCTGGGCGTCCAGAACCCGGCGCTCTACTGGCACTTCCGCAACAAGCAGGAACTGCTCGACGAGATGGCCCGCGAGCTGCTCGCCCACGACATGGGCGGGCCGGCCGAGGGCGAGGGCTGGCGGGAGTGGCTGACCCGGCGCGCGCACCGCTACCGGCGCACGCTGCTCAGCCACCGCGACGGCGCGCGGCTCGTCGCGGCCGGCGACCCCGGGCCCGGGGTGGCCAGGAGCTTCGAGGAGGAGCTCAGGACGCTGGCCGGGCTCGGCTTCACCCCCGCGCAGGGCCTGCACGCGATCGCCGCGATCAGCCACTACACGCTCGGCTTCGTGCTGTACGAGCAGGCCCGCCTCGACCGGCGAGGCCGCGGTGACAGCCCCGGCCTGGCCGCGTACGCCACGGACTACCCGCTCACGGTCGAGGGGGTCAGGACGGGCGGCGCGCCGACGAGCGACGAGGCGTTCGCGCACGGCCTGCGGCTCATCCTCGACGGCGTCGCCGCGTCGGCCCCCGCCTGATCTCACCGGTCAAGGAGGCGGCGGGTGCGGTTGCCGGCGTGGACGTGGCGGCCCGCCCCTGCCCGCATCGACGCGAACGGCTCGTTGAGCGCCCTGTCCGCGACCGGCCTGCCGGACGGCACGCTGTTCCTGATCACCCTGCCCGGCATCGCGCAGTGATTTGCGCCTTTTGCAGTGCGGCATGCGGTTGTTTTCTTCGTGGACTTCTCCGGTGAGACGCGCTTTCATTTCCTCCGTCGAATTCCGAGACGGAGGAAAAATTGGCGCGTACACGGAGAAGTGCACGGAGAATTACAGGGATCGCCCTCGCCCTCGCGATGGTGGCGGGCACGGCCCCGCCCGCGGCGGCCGCCCCGCGGGAGCCGGTGCGGATCACCCGCTTCCTCGGCGAGCAGCGGATCCCGCACCTGGTGAAGTTCGAGGGCACGACCGTGGGCGGCCTGTCGGGCTTCGACCGCGACCCGCGCACCGGTGTCTGGTACTTCGTCTCCGACGACCGCTGGCGCTACAACCCCGCCCGCTTCTACACCGGCCGCCTGGCCATCGACCGGATGACGGGCGACTTCACCGGCGTGCGGCTGACCGGCGTCACCACGCTGACCAGGCCCGACGGGACCCCGTACCCGGGCTACGGCAAGCCGGGCTCGGCCGACCCCGAGTCGATCAGGGTCGACCGGTGGAGCGGGCGGCTGCTGTGGGGCGACGAGGGCGACCGGCCCGACCGCGCGAATCCGGATATTCCCATCTCGCATTCCACAGTGCGCGGAATGAACCCCGAAGGGCGCGAGGTCGGTAATTTTCCGGTGCCGTCGAATTTGCGCTTCGAGAGCACGGAAAGCGGGCCGCGCCGCAATTTCGGATTCGAGGGGCTGGCCGTCACCGAACGCGCCGTCACCGCCGTGACCGAGGGGCCGCGTTACGAGGACGGGCCGACGCCGACGGCCGACAGCGGCTCGGTGACGCGGCTGACCGTGTGGGACCGCGGGGGCCGGGTGCGCGCGCAGTACGCCTACCCGCTCGACGCCCTGCAGGCCCCGCCGAACCCGCCGACGGGCCAGAGCGACAGCGGCGTGTCGGAGCTGCTGGCCATCGACGACCACCGCTACCTGGCACTCGAACGCTCCTGGATCCAGGGCGTGGGATACCGGGCCAAGCTGTACGAGATCGACCTGCGCGGCGCCTCGAACGTCATGGGCCGCGACTCGCTGGAGCAGGCCGGCCGGTACCGGCCGGTCGCCAAGCGGCTGGTCCACGACCTCGGCGACTTCCGGCCGCCGGTGCAGAACCTGGAGGGCATGGCCTGGGGTCCCCGGCTGGCGAGCGGCGAGTGCACGCTGGTGATCGGCTCCGACGACAACTTCTCCGAGGAGGAGGTGACGCAGTTCATGGCCTTCGCCGCCACGGGCTGCCGCTGACCTGCGTACCGTCAGATGCCGTGGATGCGGCGCCCGGTGATCTGCTGGGGGACGATGCGGATGTAGAGCTGCCGCTCGCCCCCGGCCCACGGGGTGACGCCCGTGCCGGCCGCGCCGTCCGCCTCCTCCGGCGGCAGGTGGTGCGCGGGCCCCTGGACCAGCACGCTCCACCCCTCCCTGTTGGTCTCGTCGAAGTTGTCGACCTCGAAGGCGATCATGATGTCGACGCCTTCCAGCCCGGTGCTCAGGTCCTTGTCCATGGCCCCGCCCGCGGCGGTGCGGAAGACGATGGCGCCCTCGTGCACCTTGTAGTTGACCGGCAGCACCGTCGGCCCGTGCGAGCCGTTGAACGCGACCCGCCCGATCCCCCCGGGCGCGATCAGCCGCCGGCACTCCTGCTCGTCCAGCGTCTCCAGGGACGGGTGGGCCATCGCGGGGCCGCGCCCGGGCGGCCGGTCCTGGCCGCCGCCCAGCAGGTCGTCCACCGTCGTGCCCAGCGCGTCCGCCAGCCGGTAGAGCGCACCGGTGTCGGGCGTGTCGGCGTTCTCCTCCAGATATTTCAGGTAACCGGGTGACATGTCCGCGCGCTCGGCGACCTGCTCGCGGGTCAGCCCGAGTCGCTCGCGGTGGTGGATGACGCGGCGGCCGAGATCGCCTGTGCCTGTCATGATGACTTCCCCTCTGCGATAGGTACGGCGTGCGGCGCCGTTGAGCCGGGCCTCGTGATGGTCGGCGTCGATGAACACCTGACGCCCGCGGTAGCGGATCGGCATGGACACGAGCCCGAGCTCGTCGGGCAGCAGCGGGTCCAGCCGCAGCCCGTCGGGCCTGACCTCCAGGCCCAGGAAGCAGCGCTGCAGCAGGTCGAGCGTGCCGCCCATGGCGCCCAGGTGGATGCCTTCCGCGGTGGTGCCGCCCTGGACGTCCTTGATGTCGCTGTAGAGGGCTTCGGTGAAGAAACGCCACGACTGCGCCCGGTTCGAGCGGGCCAGCACCCAGGCGTGCACGACGGCGCTGAGCGTGGAGCCGTGGCTGGTGCGCCTCAGGTAGTAGGAGACGGTGCGGGGAATGAGATCCGGCTCGACCGGGTAGCCGAGCCGCTCCAGGGTGCCGGTCAGCTCGTCGCCGGTGAGCAGGTAGCAGAGCATGAGGGTGTCGGCCTGCTTGGACGCCTTGTACCGGTTGACGTCGTCGCCGTCGGCCTCCAGCGCCCGGTCCAGGCGGCGCACGCCGGCGTAGCGGTCCCAGTCGAGCTCCAGCAGGTCGGCGTACCCGGTGAACTGGCTGATCACGCCGTCGTGGAAGTCGACCCGCAGGCGGCGGCCGAGGTCGTCCCAGCGGTCCAGCTCCGCGGCGGGCGGGGCCAGGTCGGGGACCAGCGCGGCGGTGTCGCGGGCGCGTGCCATCAGCCACGCGGTCATGACGTTGGTGTAGGCGTTGTTGTCCAGGCCGGGGACGGACGCGCCGGGGTAGGCGTCGTGGTACTCGTCGGGGCCCATGACGCCGCGGATCTCGTACCGGTCGCCGGCCGGGACGGCCAGCGAGGCGAAGAACCTGGCGATGTCGAGCAGCAGCTCGGCGCACCACGGCGGCATGGTGCCGGTGGCCAGGTAGTGGTGCCAGACGTTGTAGGCGATGGCCAGGCCGACGTGCCGCTGCAGCCGGGAGTGGTCGGGCAGCCAGCGGCCGGAGGCGGGGTTGAGGTGCAGGGTCTGCGTCTCCTCCCGGCCGTCGCTGCCGCTCTGCCACGGGAACATCGCGCCGTCGTGGCCGGCCTCCCTGGCCGCGTCCCGCGCCTCGGGCAGCCGCCTCCAGCGGTAACGCAGCAGGCCGCGGGAGATCTGCGGGAAGCGCAGGTCCAGCCACGGCTGCACGAACAGCTCGTCCCAGAACACGTGCCCCCGGTACGCCTCGCCGTGCAGGCCCCGGGCGGGCACCCCGGCGTCCAGGTCGGCGGTGTGCGGGGACAGCGTCTGCAGCAGGTGGAAGATGTGCAGGTGCACGACCAGAGACAGCTCGGGGCCGTCCACGTCGAGCCTGGCCCGCCGCCACAGCCGCTCCCACGCCGCCTCGTGCCGCGCCAGCAGCTCCGCGAACGGCGGCGCCCGGCGTACGTGCCGCAGCGCCGACGAGCGCGGATCGTGGCTGGCCGGGTCGCGCGAGGACGTCAGCGCCACGACCTTCGTGAAGTCGGCCGGCACCCCCTCGGCCAGGTCGAGCACGTGGTCGGAGGTGATGTGGCCGGTGCCGAGCGCCGGCCTGGCGGGCGCGTCGCTGTCGATCCTGGCGGCCAGCGCCACGACGACGTGGGAGGAGCGGGTGCGCGCCGTCAGCCAGGCCAGGTCGTCCTCCGAGCCGGTCGCGTGCCCGGTGAGGTGGTCGCCGCGCAGGTCGCGGTAGCGGGCCACGCCCTCGTTGCGCACCCGGCCCTCCAGCGTGGCGTGCACGCGCAGCGGGCCCGACCAGTTCTCCGCGGTGAACGTGGTCTGCATCGCCGCCAGGTACGGGTCGGCCATCGACACCAGGCGGCGCTGGCGTACCCGGGTGATCCGGCCCGCGCCGTCGCGCCAGCGCAGG
The DNA here is from genome assembly GCF_041950525.1 of Nonomuraea sp. GTA35. NCBI lineage: Bacteria > Bacillati > Actinomycetota > Actinomycetes > Streptosporangiales > Streptosporangiaceae > Nonomuraea > Nonomuraea sp. GTA35. Next base: position 1,490,260 of record NZ_JBGNUV010000001.1, read on the forward strand.
TCCCGCACCAGCACGCCGCGGCGCAGGTCCAGCACGTGCCGGTAGAGCGGCAGGTCGGCCCCCTCGGGCCGGAACCAGCCGGAATCGGGCGTGGCGAACGTCAGCGGCAGCCAGTCGGGCAGGTTGACGATGTCCTCGTTCGTCACGGTATGACCGGCCACCACGGAGTCGAGCCGGTCGTAGCAGCCCGCCAGGTACGTGCCCGGCGTGCGCGGCTCCCCGTCGGGGGTGGCGCCGCGCGTGGCGAACCGGCCGTTGCCCAGCGTGCACAGCGCCTCGCGCAGCCCCTCGCTCGCGGGCTCGAAGCCCTCGTAGACCAGCGCCCAGGCGTCCGCCGCGGGAGGAGCGTTCATCGGCGCCCCACGGGCACGCGGCCCGCCACGTCGGCGTCGGCCAGGTCGGCGACGACCGCGCCGGCCCCGGCCGCCAGCATCGCGGCGGCCTGCGCGCCGCTCCTGTCCACCGCGACGACCTGCCCGAACCCGCCCCTGCGCCCGGCCTCCACGCCGGGCAGCGCGTCCTCCACGATCGCCACGTCGCCCGGCGGCAGCTCCAGCCGCCGCGCCGCCTCCAGGAACAGCGCGGGATCCGGCTTGCCCGGCAGGCCCAGCCGGGCCGCGTCGTTGCCGTCCACCAGCACGTCGAACAGGTGCAGCAGCCCCGCCGACGACACCACCGCCCGGCAGTGCCTGCTGGCCGAGACCACTCCCGTACGGCAGCCGCGCTGCCGCAGCTCGTGCAGCAGCGCCACCGTGGCGGGGAAGGCGGCCACGCCGTGCTGGCGGATCTGCTCCATGAACAGCGCGTCCTTGGCCAGCCCCAGCCCGTGCACGGTCGGCGCGCCCGGCTCGTCGTCCGGCCCGCCCTCGCGCAGCGAGATGCCGCGCGAGGCCAGGAACGTGCGCACGCCGTCGAGCCGGGGCCGGCCGTCCACGTGGGCGAGATAGTCGGCGCGGATGTCGAAGGGCGCCGAGCGCCCCCGGAGGAAGGCGTCGAAGACGTGCTTCCACGCCGCGGCGTGCACCCGGGCCGTGTCGGTGACCACGCCGTCGGTGTCGAAGACGACGGCGCGCAAGCTGGTCAGATCGAAGGTGGCCATGTCTGGACGCTACCCGCGCACGCGGCGCCCAGCCATGGCCGTCGGACCTCTTGACCCAGGACCTCCGGCCCGTCCCACGGGAAGCGGGAGCGGTCAGTGGGTACGTCTGTCACCAGGCCGCGCCACGTGAATCCCCGAACCCGCCGGCCCTGGCAGGAGGCGCCGCATGAGAGCGTTGACCGTAGGAGTGTTGTCGTTGCTCGCCGTGCTGGGGGTGGGTGTGGCGGGCTGCGGCGACGCCGGGCCGCCGGACACCGCCACGCCGAGCCCCTCACCCGCCCCCACCACCCCCTCCACCACGCCTGCTGCCTCGTCACCCGCCCCCACCACGCCCGCCCCCTCATCGCCCGCCTCCTCCTCGCCCGCGGGCACCCCGGGGGCGCAGCCCACCCCGCGCGAGACCCTGATCGGCGGCCGCTACCAGCCGCTGTGGCCGTTCTCCACCCCGGAGGAGGTGGCGGCCTGGCAGCGCGAGTACCGGGCGAGCGGCCACGAGCCGTGGCACCTCGACGCCCGCCGCACCGCGGTCGCCTTCAGCCGCGACTTCCTCGGCTTCGCCGGCATCGACCGCGCCGTCAAGACCGTGACGGACGGCCCGCACGCGCGCGTGCACGTCGGCTACCGCGCCGAGGACGCCTCCCGGCCGCTGGTGGCGGCCGTAGTGCACCTCATGAGGTACGGCCCCGGCCAGGACGCCCCCTGGGAGGTGGTCGGCACCGACGACACCACGCTCACCCTGACCAGGCCCGCGTACGGCGCCGCCGCCGGCTCGCCGGTGACCGTCGGCGGTCGCGTCACCGGCGTGGACGAGAGCATCAGGGTCCAGGTCCGCCACCCCGGCTCGGACACCCCGGTGGGGGAGCGCTGCTGCCTGCCCGCGGGAGGCGAGAACGCGCCCTGGTCGGTGCGGGTCTCGTTCACCGCGCAACCGGGACGGACGCTGACCATCGTCGCCTCGACCGGCGGCCACGTGGCCGAGGTCGAGCGGTTCGCGGTGACGGGGGTGACGTCGCCTCCCTGACGGCCGCCGTCCTCGCGAGGAGAGCTGCTAGTTTATAAACGCGCATTCACTAAGGCTCGGGGGGAAGCGATCATGGGCAGGCCCCGCACCACCAGCGACGAGGCGATCCTGGGAGCGACCGCCCGCGCGATCGGCCGGCACGGCCCGCAGGGGCTCACGCTGGCCGCGGTCGCCCAGGAGGCCGGGCTGTCCCCGGCCACGCTGGTGCAGCGGTTCGGCTCGAAGCGCGGCCTGCTGCTGGCGTTCGCCGCCCACGCCACCAGCACCGCGGCCGAGCCGTTCGAGCGGGCCCGCCAGGAGCACGCCTCGCCGCTGGCCGCCCTGCGTGCCGCGCTCGTGCACCTGGCGGAAGGCGTGTCCACGCCCGAGGAGCTGTCGGGCAGCCTCGGGTTCCTGCAGCTCGACCTGACCGACCCCGACTTCCGCGCGCACGCGGCCGAGCACGCCCGCCGTACCCGCGACGAGATCGCCGCCCTGCTGGCCGACGCGGCGGCGGCGGGGGAGCTGACCGCGGAGGCGGAGTCGGGCCCGCTGGCCAGGGCGGTGCAGGTGGCCTACAACGGCGCCCTCATCCTGTGGGCGCTGACCGGCGACGCCCCGCTCCCCGACGCGATGCGCGACGCCGTGGGGCAGACGCTGCGCCCGTACCTCGCCGAATGAGGTCCTCGACTCCGCGACGCTCCGGCCCAAGACTGGACCGGCGCCCCCTGTGACGGGGGATGATCAACAAGCAAGAACCATCGGCCACCGCGCGGGCCGGCACGGTGACCGCAACGCTTCGAGGTGCTCATGAGCCAAGTGGAAGACCCCGCACCGCAGTCGCTGGCGGAGCTGGCCCGAAGGCACGGGCTCAGGCCCGCCATCGCGCGCCCCCGATTCCCCGTCTACCTGAACCAGCTCTGGCAGCGGCGGCACTTCGTGCTGACGTACGCGACCTCGCGCAACGTCTCCAAGTACTCCGGCTCGGCGCTGGGCCAGCTCTGGCAGGTCATCACCCCGCTGCTGAACGCCGCCATCTACTACGTGATGTTCGGCCTCATCCTCGGCGGCAGCAAGGGCATCGAGAACTATCCGGCGTTCCTGCTGACCGGGATGTTCGTGTTCACCTACACGCAGCGCACGGTCACGGCCGGGGCCAAGTCGATCTCCGGCAACCTGTCGCTGATCCGCGCCCTGCACTTCCCGCGGGCCTCGCTGCCGCTGGCGTACACGATCCAGGAGCTGCAGCAGCTCGTCATCTCCATGGGCGTGCTGCTGGTCATCGTGGTGATCACCGACGAGCCGCCGACCCTGCTCTGGCTGATGATCCCGATCGTGCTGGTGCTGCAGACGATGTTCAACATCGGGGCGGGGCTGACGCTGGCCAGGCTCGGCGCCTCGCTGCGCGACCTCAACCAGTTGCTGCCGTTCATCATGCGGACGTGGCTGTACGCCTCCGGCGTGTTCTTCGCCATCCACGACAAGGTCGTCAACAGCGCGGGCCTGCCCGAATGGGTGGCCACCGCCATGTACCTGAACCCGGCCGCCTCCTACATCGAGTGGATGCGGGACATCCTCATCGCCAGCCACACCCCGCCGCGGATGGTGTGGGTGTCGTGCGTGGTGTGGGCGGTCGTCGCGCTCGTCGGCGGGTTCTGGTACTTCTGGCGGGCCGAGGACCGGTACGGGCGGGGCTGAGGGCCCGTCGCGGGCCGCGTCACAGGGGCGGGGTCCGCGGGCCGCGGTAGGGCAGGGGCTGGCTGTAGACGAGGTTGGTCGTGGTGCTGCCGAACCGGGCGAGCTCGTCGACGATGCGTTCGAGATGCGCCATGGAGCCCGCCGCCACCTTCAGTGTGTAGCAGTCCTCGCCGGTGGTGCGCAGGCACTCCAGGATCTCCATGCGCTCGCCGAGCAGGTGGCGCAGCGGCTCGTGCCGGTTGCCCGGGTACTTCAGGCGCACGACGGCCAGAATGGCGTAGCCGACCTTGGTGAGATCGACGTCGGCCCGGTAACCGGAGATGACGCCCAGCGCCTCCAGCCGCCTGACGCGCTCGGTGGTGGCCGAGGCGCTGAGATTCACCCGTCGGCCCAGCTCGGTGAAGGGGATGCGGCCGTCCCGCTGGACCTCCTCCAGGATCGACCAGTCGGTCTCGTCAAGTTCCTCGGTCATCATGCCAAATTACCGGCAGATTCCCGGTCACCGGCCGCCAAGGGCGTGAACAATGCCTTCAGTTCCGGGCGGCCGCCTCGATAGCCTCCTTGCCATGCGAATCGGGGTTAACGTGCCGAACTTCGGGCCGGGGACGGACCCGGCCGTCCTGCGGCGCTGGGCGCGGACGGTGGAGGCGCTCGGCTACGACCTGTTGATGATCTCCGACCACGTCGTGGTGACACCCGACGTCGCCGAGCAGTATCCGGCGCCGTTCTACGAGCCGTTCACCACGCTCGCGTGGCTGGCCGGCGTCACCGACCGGATCAGGCTCGGCACCTCGGTCCTCATCGTGCCGTACCGCCACCCCCTCCTCATGGCCCGGATGGCGGCGAACCTCAACCGGTTCAGCGGCGGCCGGCTCGTCCTCGGCGTGGGCACCGGCTGGGCCCGCCAGGAGTTCGACGCGCTCGGGGTGCCGTTCGAGCGGCGCGGGCGGCTGACGGACGAGCACCTCCAGGCGATGCGGGCCGCGTGGGCGGACGAGGACGACTACCGCGCCGGGCCGATACCCCTCTGGGTCGGCGGGAACGGCGAGGCCGGGCTGCGCCGGGCGGTGCGCCTGGGCGAGGCGTACCATCCGCTGCGCACGACGCTCCCGTGGCTGCGGGACGCGGCGCAGCGGCTCAAGACCGTCGCTGGCGAGCTGGGACGGCCGGCGCCCGCCCTGGCCCCGCGCATCGTGCTGCGGCTGACCGGCACGCCGGTCACCGGCCCGCAGCGGCGCGCGGGGGAGGGCACCATCGGCCAGATCGTCGAGGACCTGGAGGAGCTGCGCGCGCTCGGGGCCGACACCGTGGTGCTCGACCCGTTCGACGGCGACCCCGCCGAGACGCTGCACCCGGCGACGGCCTGGCACGCGCTCGCCGCCGTGGCCGACCGCTGGACCCTGGACCCGCACGGCTGACCGGCGTGGACCCGCTCGACTGACCAGCCTGGACCCGCACGACCGATCAAGGGAGCGACAGTGACACCTCAGGAGGAGACCTTCCTGCGCAGGGCCATCGAGCTGGCCGCCAAGGCCCGCGCGAGCGGGGACGCCCCGTTCGGGTCCCTGCTGGTGGGACCGGACGGCGACGTGCTGGCCGAAGCGCACAACACCGTCACCAGCGAAGGCGACATCGCCGCCCATCCCGAGCTGAAGCTGGCCCGGTGGGCGGCCCGCGAGCTGGATCCGGCCACCGCCGCGGCCACCACCATGTACACCAGCTGCCAGCCGTGTGACATGTGCCGGGGCGGCATCGAACGCTCCGGGCTGGGGCGCGTGGTGTACGCGCTGTCCAACGACCAGCTCGCCCGGCTCAAGCCGGGCGGCGGCTGGCCCCGGGTGCCGCAGGAGGGGCCGGCGCTGTTCGAGGAGGCACGCGTCCCGGTCGAGGGCTTCTACCGCTGACCGCCCCGCCGGCGATCACGCCGTGGGCCCCCAGGCGGGACGCTGCCGGGCAGCCGCCTTGCGGCCCAGCTTCCCGGCTCTGACCTGCACGGCCAGGCTGTCGAGGATGACCCGGGCGCTGAGCAGCGCCGTCTGCTCCGCCCAGTCGTACGGCGGCGAGCACTCCACCACCTCGATCCCGGCCGGCCCCGGCTCGGACACCAGCCGCACCAGGTGCAGCGCCTCCCGGGGCAGCAGCCCGCCCGGCTCCGCCCAGCCGGTGCCGGGGACGAACCCGGCGTCGATGACGTCGATGTCGAAGGAGAGGTAGACGGCCTCGGCGTCCTGCCAGGCGATCTCCAGGGCGGTCCCGGTGGCGCGCTCCACACCGACCCGTTCCACGTCCCCGCCGTGATCACGGTGGTGCCGCGCTCGCGGCCGACCTTGACCCCGGCCCGGGACCCCGCCGGCCGCCGATGCCGACCTGGACGAGGTTGGTGGCCGGCGTGGTGGCCGTCCCCCGGTCAGCGCCACGACCGCCGCCTTCGCGACGTCCCCGGCGTCGACGAACGCCTCCCGCCCTGCCCCGGCCGGCAGGCAAAGCCCGCCCGAGTGCACGGCGCCGGCGAACATCCCCTCGCTGAAGTTCTGGAAGCACCAGGTGGGGTGGAGCACCGTCCAGGCCGCGCCGGACTGCTGGACGATGCGCTCGCGCGGCCGGTCCAGCCCGGGACCGCCGGCCCGGGCCGACAGCGGCACCAGCCGCTCGGCGCCGCGGGCCACGGCCCCGGGCGATGAAGGCCCGCAGGAGGTCGCCGGGCTGCAGCTCGGGCCGTACGAGGGAGACGCCGTGCACGTCGTCGAGGGCGGCGTCCCAGGTGCCGGGGTCGTTCCACCTGCGGTCGCGGTGATCTGTCCTGGTGAACTGTTGGCGTGGCCAACGAATCTGGGTATAGTTAGTGACGTAAACGTTGGTGACGCCAATGAAAAGAGGATGGCATGTCCACGGAAACTCTGATCGCCGACCGCATCGAGATCGCCGACCTGTTCACCCGCTTCGCGCTCCTGCTCGACGAGGCGCGGTGGGAGGACGCCGGCACGGTCTTCGCCGACGACGTGGCGGTGCATTCGCCGCGCGGAGGTGAGCTGCGCGGCCTCGACAAGGTCGTCGGTTTCATGCGGCAGTCGGAGGTCGAGGGGCAGCGCGCCCAGCACACGACCACCGACCTGCTGGTGGACCTCGACGGCGACCAGGCGGCCGCCTCGGCGAACTCGCTGGTGTACTACTTCCGCGACGGCCAGGCGCCGCACTTCACGGGCGGCCTGCGACTGGCCGCCACCGTGGTGCGGACCCCGGCGGGCTGGCGGCTCCGCGAGGTGCGGATCACGCCCGCCTGGACGCGCGCGGAGGCGTGAACCGGTCCGGGGCGTGGAGCCTGCGCGCCCGGACCGCCTGCGGCCGTTCGCGCCGCCGAGCTCTCCGGACGACAATGTGCGATGTGATGAGGGTTGACGCGTGAACGGCCGGCTCAGCGGGGCGCTCTCCGAGGACGACCCGGTGGTGGAGGCGGTGCTCACCGCCAGCCGGGCCCTGGTGGGAGTCGCCGCCCGCTCGATCGCCGCGGCGGGCGGGGACGTGACGCTGCCGCAGTACCGCGCGCTCGTCCTCATGGCGGCGCGGGGCCCGCAACGGCTCATCGACCTCGCGGACGCCCTGGACGTGAACAGATCGACGGCCACCCGCATGTGCGACCGGCTGGTGGCCAAGCGGCTGGTACGGCGCAGCCGCCTGCCCAGCGACCGCCGCACGGTCCGCATCGTGCTGACCGGCGAGGGGCGCGCCCTGGTGGACGGCGTGACGCAGAAGCGCAAGGCCGATCTGGCGCGGATCCTCGCCCAGCTCACGCAGGAGCAGCGGGTCGCCGTGGTGGCGGCGCTGTCGGCGTTCGCGGAGGCCGCCGACGAGAAGGAGGTCTCCGCGAACGCCGACGTCCCGGAGTTGTGAGGGGAGGGGCTGCCCGGAAGGGTTCACGGCGCGCTCCGTCAGGAGGGCGGCGTGGGGAAGCTCGCCGGTGTGGTCAGGCCGGTGCTCTCCAGCAGGCGCTGGTGGTTGAGCACGGCGGCGTTGGCCTGCTCGGAGAAGCGGCGGACCAGCGTGTTCTGAGTGCTGCCGCGGACCGTGCCGATCAGGGGGAAGATCTGGCCGTGGGCCAGGCGCAGCCACTTGACGTACGTGGAGTCGTAGGCGGCGCCGGTCCTGCCGGAGATGTCGCTCATCCAGGCCTGCTGCTGCGTGGTGGGTTTCACCGGCAGCTTGATCTGCAGCTTGGCGGCCACGTCGCGGACCTGCCGGTCGAGCGTGTGGTGCTGGGAGGCGATCTCCTTGCTGATCTCGCGCACGCGGGCGGTGCCGGCCCGCTGCACCGCGTCCTGAGCCATGGGCATCTCCCACAGGCTCGCCAGGCGGACCTTGCGGATGAGGTCCCTGTCGACCTCGGACAGCGGGCCCCACTCGGTCTGCCGCGTCCCGCCGTCCCGCTCTTCCCCGGTCGGGGTGGCGGGCGGCTCGGTCGTCTCCGTGCCGATGGCGGCCGGCACGGTGTTCACCGCGACCGTGTCGGAGCCGGGCGTGGGCGTGTAACCGGCGCAGGCGGTCGCCGCGCAGAGCAGGCCGAGACCGCAACCGGCGAGTACGCGACGGCTGTGGCGCATGCACCGTCACCCCTTCCGGGTACTGGGGCGTGCCTTCGTGCGGCACTGGTCACTGTTGGATACGCCGCGCGGCCGGGGAGCGTTCATGGCACTGCCCGAGCCGTGCCGCATGCCAGGCCGCCGCGCGGACGCTACGGTCCGGGAACGGCGTGACCCGCTGCCGATCGGTCTTCGCGCAGCTCCCTGCGCAGCTCGACGGCGCGGTGCAGGTAGTGGGAGGCCAGCGCGGCACGCCCGGTCGAGCGGTAGAGCTCGCCGAGCGTCTGGAACGTGGCCGCCTCGCCGCTGCGGTCGCCGAGCTGCTGGAAGATCGCCAGGGACGCCTGCAGGCGGTCGGAGCCGTCGGACCGCCTGCCGTTGGCCGCCTGCAGCCCGCCGAGGCTCTGCATCGCGTACGCCCCGCAGTGCCGGTCGCCGAGCCGCTCGAAGATGTCCAGGGCCCGCCCCTGGAACCGCATCGCCTCCTCGGCGTCGGCCTTCATGTCGTGCAGGCGGCCCAGCTGCATCGACACGCACCCCTCGCGGTGGGTGTCGCCGAGCTCCCTGGCCAGCCGCAGGGCCTCGGCCAGCCACCTGGACGCCTGGCGGAGATCGCGCAGCGACAGGAAGATCCGCCCGATCGCCTGCCGCGCGTACGCCTCGCCGCTGCGGTCACCGACGGCCAGGAACATGGCCAGGGCGTGCCGGAAGGAGCCGAGCGCCCGTAGATGCTCGCCGGAGAACTGGCTGACCGCGCCCAGCCCGCAGATCGAGATCGCCTCGCCGCGCGGGTCGCCGAGCTCGCGGAAGAGCGTGCGAGCCCGCCTGAGCATGTCGCCGGCCTCGGCGTAGCGGTCCTGGTACAGGCACACCTGGGCGAGGCCGCGCAGCATGGCGGCCTCGCCGCGCCGGTCGCCCGCCGCACGGGCGCCGTCGAGGGCCAGGCGGTGCGTGAGCTGCCACTCCTCCAGGCGGCAGTGCAGGTCGAAGTAGGGGACGAGGGCGGCGGCCAGCCCCCACGCCGAGGAGGCCAGCCCGGTGCCGGCGGCCAGCCGTACGGCCTCCACCAGCGACTCGCGCTCGGCCTCGAACCACGACAGCGGATCGGCGGTGAGCTGGGCGAGCGTCTCGCCCGGCAGGCTCCAGGAGGCGGGCTCCTCGGGGGTGAGGCTGAACAGGGTGGTGGGCAGGCGCGCCGCGGCGTGGCCGGTGGCGCTGGCCCAGCCGCCGAGCACGCGGGCGAGCGCCTGCCGGGCCGCGTCGCCTCCCGCGCTGGTCTCCGCGTGCTGCCTGGCCTGGCAGCGCATCAGGTCGTGCAGCTGGTAGCGGGGCTGGCCGAGGGCGTCGGTGCCGGCCAGGCGCAGGAGGTTGGCGTCCACGAGGGAGTCCACGACGGCTTCGGTACGGGGACGGCCCAGGACGGCGTCGGCCACCCAGCCGGGCACGGAGGCCGGGCCGAGCAGGCCGAGCGTGTGGAAGGTGGTGGCCGCCTCGCCGGTCAGGCGCCGGGTGCTGCGCTCGAAGGAGCCGCGTACCTCCAGGTCGCCGGCGCGCAGCTCGTCGAGCCTGCCGGCCTCGTCGGCCAGGCGCCGCTGGAGCACGCTGAGCGGCCAGTTGGGCCGGCCCGCCAGGCGGGCGCCGGCGATCCGGACGGCCAGGGGCAGGTGGCCGCAGGAGTCGAGGATGGCCAGGGTCGCCTGCCGGTCGGCGGCCAGCCGCTGCGGGCCGACGATGCGGCCGAGGAACTGCTCGGCCTCGTCGGGCGGCAGGACGTCGAGTTCGAGCAGGAGCGCGCCAGGCAGCTCGGTGATGCGCCGGCGGCTGGTGACCAGGACCGCGCAGCCGTTGCCCGGCAGCAGGGCGCGCACCTGGGCCGCGTCGGCGGCGTCGTCGAGGAAGACGAGCATGGGGCGCTCGGCCAGCAGGGAGCGGTAGAGGGCGGAGCGTTCGTGCACCGTGGGCGGCAGGGCGGCGTCGCCGACCCCCAGCGCGCGCAGCGCCTCGGCCAGCAGGTCCGCCGGGTCCGCGGGGGCCGGGTCGGTGCCGCCGAGGCACAGGTGCAGTTGCCCGGCCGGGTAACCGGGCCGTACGGCGTGGGCGCAGTGCACGGCCAGCGCCGTCTTGCCGACGCCCGGCGGCCCGACGACCACGGCGATCGCCGGCGGCCCGTCCGGCTGCCGTTCCCCGGCCGCCAGGGCGTTCGTCAGGGCGGCGACCGCGGCGGCCCGGCCGGTGAAGTCCGCTACGTCGGGCGGGAGCTGGCAAGGCCGCGGCACCCCCACGCCCGCACCCAGAACCGCACCCGCGCCCGCACCTGAGCCAGCACCTGGGCCTGGGCCAGCGCCTGGGCCTGAGCCAGCACCTGGGCCTGGGCCAGCGCCTGGGCCTGAGCCAGCGCCTGGGCCTGAGCCCGATCCCGCGCCCGCACCTGAACTCGAGCCTGCGCCTGAGGCCGATTCCGCGCCCAGAACAGCACCCGCGCCTGCACCTGTGCCTGATTCCGCGCCCAGAACCGCACCCGACCCCGACCCCGGCCCCGTGCCTGCACCCGGATCCAGGCCCGCGCCTGCGCCCCCATCTGAACCGCCGCCCGCACCAGCGTCCGCGCCCGGAACCACTGCGGCGCCCATCCCCGGCCCGGCGCCGCGGGCGAGGGCGGGCTCCTCGAAGTCCTCGGCCAGGACGCGGGCATGGGCCTCACGCAATTCCTGACCGGGCTCGATACCGAGATCATCGACGAGCTGACGCCGGATGACGGTGTAGGCGTGCAGCGCCTCGGCCCGCCTGCCGCCACGGTGCAGGGCCAGGATGAGCTGCTGCCAGAGATCCTCCCGGTACGGATGCTCGCCGATCAGCTCGCGCAGGTCGTCGATGGCGGAGGCGTGCTCGCCCACGGCCAGTTTCGTCGCGACCAGTTCCTCGGCCGCGCCGAGCCTGGCCTGGGTGAGCGCGCGCAGCTTCGCGTCCCACGCGGGGCTGGCGGGCAGGTCGCTGAGGGGTTCGCCGCGCCACAGCGCGAGCGCCTCCCGCAGGTGCGCGGCGGTCTCCGCGGTACGCCCGCCCGCGCGCGCCCTGGCCACCAGGTCCTCGAACATCAGCAGGTCCAGCCGCTCCGCCGCCACCTCGATCGCGTAACCGGAGGGATGGGCGGTGATGCCGGCGCCGGCCGTGCCGAGGACCCCGCGTAAGGAGCTCACGTACGTGCGCAGGTTGGCCGTGGCGGACGAGGGCGGGTTCCCGGCCCACAGGACCTCGATGAGCGTGTCCGAGCCCACCACCTGGTTCGCGTCGAGCAGCAGGGTGGCCAGCAGCAGCCGCGGCTTGGGGCCGCCGACGCGCAGGCTCCGGTCGGCGGCCCGGACCTGTAACGGCCCGAGGACACCGAAGGCTGGTTGATCAACCACTATGACCGCACCTATCTCCTTGGCTGGAGGTGTTGCAACCATTACCGGGTTGAGCCTTTATACCGATTTTGGATGTTCTTTGTACGCCGTACTCGCAATCTTGAGCCCCAGCAAGCGCACGTCGAGAGATCCACTTGATCATGATCGGCGCCGGGCGGATCCCGTCCCGGAGCCGTACGGAAAGGATCCTTATGCGACCCAGCAGGGTACTCACGGTGGGGTTCGTGCTGGTGTGCGGGCTCGCCGCCGGCCAGGCCGCCTCCGCCGCCCCGACGCCGGCCCCCTCGCCGTCCGCCTCCCCGGCGGCCACGGCGACGCCGACGCCCGCGCCGGACCCGAACGACCCGCCGAACCAGGTCGAGGTCCCCGAGGTCTCGACCCTCGCCGCGCCGAGCTTCCAGCTCCCCTTCCCCTGCGGCCAGAGCTGGACGGGCAACTCCAGCGCCAGCAGCGCGCACCGCTCGTACGAGATCGACTTCAACCGCGGCAGCACCGCCAGCGCGGACCTCGGCGACACCGTCGTGGCCGCCGCGGCCGGCACCGTGGTCATCTCCGCCCACCAGGGCTCCGCGAACGGCTACGGCAACCTGGTCAAGATCGACCACGGTGGCGGCTACACGACGTACTACGCGCACCTGAACTCGCGCTCGGTCGCCGCCGGCGCCCAGGTCGCCCAGGGCCAGAAGATCGGCACGCTCGGCAAGACCAGCAAGCCGGGCAACAACATCAGCCCGCACCTGCACTACGAGGTCCGCCAGGGCAGCAGCTACCCGAGCAACGTCCGCAAGGCCGTCTTCAACGGCGTCACCTTCGGCTACCCGAACCAGACGCTGACCTCGAAGAACAAGTGCGGCGGCAGCGGCACCACCAACCCGCACACCGCCACGTCGGTCTGCGGCGCCGGCTACAAGGTGATCGACTCGGCCGCGCTGGGCACGGCCGGCACGGTTCACCTGCTCTACAGCTCCGCCAACGGCAACAACTGCGTGGCCACGATCAAGAAGTCGTCGCTGGGCAAGGCCACCGCCACCAGTGCGTACCTGGAGGTGCAGGGCAAGGCCCGGGTCACCGACAGCGGCAGCTTCGCCTACTACGCGGGCCCGGTGCGCGCCGCGGCGGCCGGCAAGTGCGTCAAGTGGGGCGGCAAGGCCGGCTCGGCCGTCTACGACAGCACGTTCGAGCACTGCGGCTAGAGCGCGTACCCCCCACGAACGAGACATCCTGAGGAGAGAACACTGTGCGAGCCCGACTGCGCCGCTCAGCCGTGCTGCTGACCGGCGTGCTGATCCCCGCCTCGCTGCTCATGGTGAGCCCGGCCGCGGCCACGTCCGCCGACGGCCCCGTGTCCGCGGCGTTCGCGCGGGCGGCCGCCACCTACGAGGTGCCGCGCGACCTGCTGATCTCGCTCGCCTACGCCGAGACCCACCTGGACGGGCACGACGGCGAGCCCAGCGCCAGCGGCGGCTACGGCATGATGCACCTGGTCACCTCCCGCACGCTGGAGCGCGCGGCCACCCTCACCGATCAGCCTGTCCAGGAGCTGAAGAGCGACGACGCCGCCAACATCGCGGGCGGCGCCGCCGTGCTGCGCGCCTACGCCGACGAGGCGGGCCTGGACGCCGCCGCCCGCAAGGACCCCGCCCGCTGGTACGGGGCCATCGCCCGCTACGGCGGCGCCGCCTCTGCCGACGTGGCCCGCCTGTACGCCGACACCGTCTACGACCTGATGGCGGAGGGCGTGCGCGCCACCAGCACGGGCGGCGAGAGCGTCACGGTCAAGCCGCGCGCCGTCGAGCCCGACCGCGGCGCGTACGCCAAGGCCAAGGACCTGGACGGCCCCAGCACCTTCGCCGCCTCGACCGACTACCCGCAGGCCGCCTGGGTGCCGGCCAACAGCGCCAACTACGCCGTCTCCAGCCGCCCGACCAGCGACAAGATCGACCGGATCGTCATCCACGTGGCGCAGGGCTCCTACGCCGGGACGATCTCCTGGTTCCAGAACCCGGCCGCCAAGGTCAGCTCCCACTACGTCGTCCGCTCCTCCGACGGCGCCGTCACCCAGATGGTCAGGGAGAAGGACCGGGCCTTCCACGCCGGCGAGTACAACCGGCGCTCGGTCGGCATCGAGCACGAGGGCTTCGTGAACGACGCCACGTGGTTCACCGACGCCATGTACCGCTCGTCGGCCGCGCTGACCCGCAACATCGCCGACCGGTACGGCATCCCCAAGGACCGCACGCACATCGTCGGCCACAACCAGGTCCCCGGCACCGACCACACCGACCCCGGCGGCCACTGGAACTGGACCACGTTCATGCGGTACGTCACGGGCGGCAGCGGCGGCCCCACCAACCCGCACACGCCCGAGTCGGTGTGCGGCAGCGGCTACAAGGTGATCGACAGCGCCGCGCTCGGCACGGCCGGCACGGTTCACCTGCTCTACAACTCCGCCAACGGCAACAACTGCGTGGCCACGATCAAGAAGACCTCGATCGGCACGGCCACCGCCATCAGCGCGTACCTGGAGGTGCAGGGCAAGGCCCGGGTCACCGACAGCGGCAGCTTCGCCTACTACGCGGGCCCGGTGCGCGCCGCGGCGGCCGGCAAGTGCGTCAAGTGGGGCGGCAAGGCCGGCTCGGCCGTCTACGACAGCCCGTTCGAGCACTGCGGCTAGGAAGAGCGAAGAGCGCGGCGGCCAGGAAGGCGCTGCGGTCAGGAAGGACGCGACAGGCGGCGGGCGGGTGCGGGCAGGAGCCCGGGCCCGCCCGCGGCGTTCACCCGGGTGCCCGGAACCTGGGACCTGGAACCGGCCGCGAGGAGAGCTCGGCAGCTAGATGACCTAGCAGGCCCCGGGGGGCCCGCCTGGAATCGAACCAGGAGAAGGAAGCTGCCGAATGGCCTCGCGGCACGGCGTGCGAGGAAGGCGGGAAGACTAGAGGTTCTTTGCAATCAGCAAGGGAGAAGGAAGCCCTCCCATGGCCTCGCGATCGGCACTGTATCAGGCCGGGATCAACTCGTGCAGCGTCGCCGGCGTGTACACCCGGGCGCCTTCCGGCAGATCGGCCGGCGCCCGCAACCCGATGTACGTGGTGTGCTCCCCGGCCCGGCCGCGGCGCCCGAGCAGGTCGGCCAGGTAGCGGACGCGCAGGTGGTCGCGTTCGACGATCGAGCGCACCAGGAGCGAGGTGGTGACGCGGTTGCCTTCCACCTGGTTGAAGCCGGGGCGTCCCTTCAGGTAGAGGTGCAGCCACTTCGCCTGCCAGGCGCCGTCCTCGCCGCGCAGGAAGGCCAGCGGCAGCGCGACGCGGCCCGCGCCGCGCAGGTCGGACTTCATCCGCACGGTACGCGGCTCGAACGGCCTGCCCTGCTGCCCGGCGTCCCTGGTCATGAACCCGAAGAACGCCTCGGCGGCCTCGTCGAACGGCTCTCCGGCGTAGACGTGCACCTGCGGGATGATGATCGGCTTGGTCGCCCGGGGGAGGCGGATGTCGATGAACTCGCTCGCGCCGTCGGTGGCGTCGGTGAGGTCGCCGGAGTACGTGGCGAAGGCGTTGCGGTAGCTGGTCCAGGAGACGTGCTCGGGGTCGCCGAAGGAGGCGTCCAGCATCAGGGCCGACAGGTCGTAGTCGGTGCGCCGCTCGGCCTGGCGCCAGTGGACGAAGAAGCGCAGCAGCTCGCCGTCCACGGCCGACAGCGAGCCGCGCGGCAGCATGCCGAGGCCGGGCGCGACGGCCTTGCCCGACAGCGGCAGGGCGACGTCGAGCACGTCGGGATCGACGATCAGATGGCCCGGGTCGGGCAGGCGGCGGGCGATCTCCTCGTCCAGCACGGCCACCGCCCGTGACAGGACGCTCTCCTCGATCGGGGTGCGGGCGTCAGGCGTGGTCCACGCCCGGCCGTGCCGGTTGGCGAAGACGCGGCCGGCGACGGGCCCGAGCCGGTTGTGCAGGTGCTCGCGCAGCGACAGCAGGACCCGGCCGGACACGCCGGCCGCGGCCTGCTCGGCGGCGTCGAGCACGGCCGAGGGGTCGGGGGCGGTGCGCAGCAGGTGGTCCAGCCGGCGCAGCAGCGCGCCGGGCGCCTGGCTGAGCAGGTCGAGCGCCTCCCCGGTGCGGCCCTCCGCCAGGGACGACTCCAGCCGGCTGTCGAAGCCGCGCGCCCGGCGGGCCCCGCGGGCGACCTCGAAGACCTGCGCGGCGCGCGGGAAGCGCGGGTGCTCGTGCGGGTGCAGCCGCTCGCCGAGCCGCTTCCACTGCTCGCGGTGGCGCGGCATGTCGCCGAGCCTGGCCGGGGAGGCGACCGCGTCCAGGGCCTGGAGCAGGGCGCGGCGTTCGGCCCGTCGGAACGAGCGGAACCGGGTGGGGGCGGCCAGCGTGACGTCGCCGCCGGAGGCGCCGCAGGCGAGCCGCAGCACGTCGGTCACCGTGTCGACGAGCAGCGGCCGGCCCGTGGCCAGGCGCTGCTCGTTGACGACCGCGCGGTTCTCGCGTACCGGGATGTGCTCCGGCTCGTCCGGGCAGAACGCGGCCAGGGCCCGCAGGGCGGCCAGGTCCTCGGCGGGCAGCGGCACCTGCGAGCCGGCCATCGAGAAGAACAGCTCGCGGGCCTCGGACTCCAGGCTCCCGCCCAGGTCCAGCACGGTCACGCGGTCGCCGGCCAGCGGGATCAGCTCGGCGTGCGCCGCCAGCAGGTCGGCGTAGCTGTGCTGGTAGCGGCCGTAGCCGGGCAGCGCGAGCAGGTTGAGCGTGGCCGGCTGGACCCGGGCGGTGGCGGCGGGGTCGAGCAGCCTCTCCCGCAGCAGGCCGGCCCAGAACTCCATGGTGTCGGGCACGCCGCGGGGGAAGCCGATGAAGTAGGCGTTGTGCCGCACGTGGTCGCCGACGAGCTCGCGGACGGCGGACAGCACCCGCACGCCGAGGTCGAGGACCGTCTCGCCGCGCAGCGTCGCCAGGCGCTCCAGCAGGGCCGCCGAGCACTTGAAGCCGGCGCTCAGCAGCGCGGCGTCGAGCTGGCGGGCGGCCGCCTCCCCCCAGCCCTGATGGGTGCCGGCGGGGGCGTCGCCGATCGGGACGCGCAGGCGGCGGGCGATGACGAGGGCTTCAAGATTGTCCACGGGCGCACCCTATAGCCGGTACGAGCGGAAATCCGGGCATTTTCCGTCGATCCGGGATTGACGAGACGTGGCTAATGGCATTAGCTTATGGGCTATGGACATGAACCGCGAGACCGAGTTCCTTGACATCGACGGCGGCCGGCTCGCCTACGACGTGACCGGGCAGGGCCCGCTCGTCGTGCTCGCCCACGGCATGGGGGACAACAGGGCGGCCTACCGCGCGATGGCGGCCGAGCTGGTGGCCGCCGGGTTCCGGGTCGCGAGCATGGATCTGCGCGGCCACGGCGAGTCCAGCACCGGCTGGCCGTCGTACACGCGCACCGACGTCGCCGGCGATCTCCTCGCCCTGATCAGGCGGCTGGGCGGCCCCGCCGTCATCGTGGGCCACTCCTTCTCAGGCGGCGCCGCCACCATCGCGGCGGCCCAGGAGCCCGGCCTGGTCGGCGCCATCGTCGAGATCGGCCCGTTCACCCGCGCCCAGCAGGTGAACCTGGGCGCGCTGATCTCCAACGCCCGCTACCGCAAGGGCATGACCCTGCTCATGGGGACCGGCCTGTTCCGCAGCGTGGGAACGTGGAAGCGCTACCTCGACCACGCCTACCCCGGCACCAAGCCCGCCGGGCACGCCGAGCACGTCGCCGCGCTGGAGGCGGACCTGCGCAGGCCGGGCCGGATGGCCGTGGTCAGCCGGATGGGCACGTCCGCGCCCACCGATGCGGGCGCCCGGCTCGGCGACGTCCGGTGCCCCGCCCTGATCATCATGGGCACCCTCGACCCCGACTGGGCCGACCCCGCGGCCGAGGGCGAAGGCATCGTGGCCGGCATGCCCGCGGGGACCGCCCGGCTGCACCTGGTCGAGGGCGCCGGCCACTACCCGCACGCGCAGTTCCCCGTCGAGGTCGCCGCGGCCGTCCTGGATTTCCTCGGAGCCGGTCGGCGTGGCTAGGGCGGCGCTGTCGGCCGACGCCATCGTCGACCTGGCCCTGCGCGTCGTCGACGAGGGCGGGCCCGCGGCGCTGACGCTGTCGGCGGTGGCCGGCGCGGCGGGCGTCGCCCCTCCGTCGCTCTACAAGCACGTGCGCAACCTCGCCGAGCTGCGCGCGCTGGTGTCCGCGCGGATCATCGGCGAGATCGCCGACCAGGCCGGCGAGGCCGTGCTCGGCCGCTCCGCCGACGATGCGGTCCGCGCGCTGATGACGGCGTGGCGGGCCTACGTACGGCGCTGCCCGAACCGCTACGCCGCGATCGTCCAGAGCCCCGAGCCGCGCACGGCGGAGGCGGGAGCGCGCCTGCTCACCATCATGTCCGCCACCCTGCGGGCCTACGGGATGGAGGACTCGGCGGCGATCCACGCGGCCCGCTGCCTGCGCGCGGCCGTCCACGGGTTCGCGGTCCTGGAGGCCGAGGGCGCCTTCGGCCTGCCCGAGGACCTGGAGGAGAGCTACGACCTGCTGATCCACATGGTGATCGCCGGGCTGCACACTCCTCCAGGACGATGACGGGCCGGTCAGGTGCTGCCGCTCAGATCAGGCCGAGCGCCAGCATGGCGTCGGCGACCCGCCGGAAGCCGTCGATGTTGGCGCCGGCCACATAGTTGCCCGGCATGCCGTACTCGTCCGCGGTCCCCAGGCAGCGGGTGTGGATGTCCCGCATGATCTCCCGCAGGCGGCGCTCGGAGAACTCGAACGTCCACGAGTCGCGGCTGGCGTTCTGCTGCATCTCCAGCGCGCTGGTCGCCACGCCGCCCGCGTTGGCCGCCTTGCCCGGCCCGTACGCGACGCCCGCCTCGACGAACACCTTGATGCCCTCCGGGGTGGTCGGCATGTTGGCGCCCTCGCCGACCGCGATGCAGCCGTTGCCCACCATGAGAGCGGCGTCGCGGCCGGTGATCTCGTTCTGCGTGGCGGACGGCATCGCCACCTCGCAGGGCACCTCCCACACGTTGCGGCCCGGCACGAAGGTGACGTGCCCGCCGCGGCGTGCCGCGTAGGCGTCCAGCCGGCCGCGCTCGACCTGCTTGACCTGCTTGAGCAGGCCCAGGTCGACGCCCTTCTCGTCGAGCACGTAGCCGGAGGAGTCGGAGCAGGCCACCACGACGCCGCCGAGCTGCTCGACCTTCTCGATGGTGTGGATCGCCACGTTGCCGGAGCCGGACACCACGACCCGCTTGCCGTCGAACGACGTGCCGCGCGCCTGGAGCATCTCCTCGACGAAGAACGCGCACCCGTAGCCGGTCGCCTCGGTGCGCACCTGGGCGCCGCCGTACACCAGCCCCTTGCCCGTGATCACGCCGGACTCGTAGCGGTTGGTGATGCGCTTGTACTGGCCGAACAGGTAACCGATCTCCCGCCCGCCGACCCCGATGTCGCCGGCGGGCACGTCGGTGTACTCGCCGATGTGCCGGTACAGCTCGGTCATGAAGCTCTGGCAGAAGGCCATCACCTCGCGGTCGGAGCGGCCCTTGGGGTCGAAGTCCGACCCGCCCTTGCCACCGCCGATCGGCAGGCCCGTCAGGCCGTTCTTGAAGATCTGCTCGAAGCCGAGGAACTTGACGATGCCCAGGTAGACCGACGGGTGGAAGCGCAACCCGCCCTTGTACGGCCCCAGCGCGCTGTTGAACTCGACCCGGAAACCGCGGTTGATCTGCACCTCGCCCCGGTCGTCGAGCCACGGCACCCGGAAGATGATCTGCCGCTCGGGCTCGCAGATCCGCTCGATGATCTTGGATTCGGCGTACTCGGGATGCTTGCCGAGAACCGGGCCGATGCTGTCGAGCACCTCTCGCACCGCCTGGTGGAACTCGACCTCTCCAGGGTTGCGGCGCAGGACGTTGTCGTAGATCGACGACAGTTTCTCGTGCAAGAGGGACTCCCAACCTTACTGGTGTAGACCACCTCACTTTACGGTTCGGCCCGTTGTGAGAAGAACGCACCCCACCTCGTGCGTTCAGCCCGGTCGGCGCGCCGAGCGGCCGCGGGCGGGCCGTCCCGCCCGCGGCCGCCGTCACGCTATTGCACGGTGATCCTGTCCACCTCGACGGTGATGCCCCTGACCTGGGGCGTCGAGGTGGCCGTGGTGACCTTGCCGGTACCGGGGCTGACCCCTCTGACCCTCATCGAGTACGTCAGCGTGCCGCCGGGAACGGCCGGCGTGCTGGTGACCCGCAGGTCCCCGGCGGGCGGCCCGGTGATCTGGGCGCCCGCCGTGCCCTCCTCGTTCTCGGCGCCCACGGTGAGGCCGTAGCTCGCGGGCGGCTCGCCGGGCAGGCCGGCCGGGTCGTAGACGTAGCTGATGTCCTCGGCGCCGCCGAGCCCGATCCACTGCTGGAACACCTTCCGGGTCGTGGTGCCGTACAGGTTGACCCGCCACTCGACGACCAGCCAGCGGTTGGTCCCGTCCGACAGGACCGTGGCCAGGATGCCCGGCGCGCCGGTGCCGTCCAGGTCGGTCCAGTAGGGGGCCAGCACGCCGTTCGGGCGGGCCGGGTCGGGCAGCGTCTGCGGCACGAAGTCGATGTCGGCGGACGTGGCGCCGCCCGCGACACTGTAGCCGTTGGAGGTCACGCCCAGCCGGGTGTAGCTCCTGCCCGCGAAGGTGAACGGGGCGGGAGGCGTGAGGTTGAGCGCCTGCTCGTCCCCGATCGGGATGGGGGTGACGCCGAGCTCGTCCAGCGGGACGTACCCGCCGGGGCTCGCGCCCGGCGCTATCGACGGGCTGGCGGGCTGCCTGGCGGACAGCGTCGCCCTGGCGGTCGCGACCTGGCTGCCGACCCTGGTGGCTCCGGTGACGCCGTTCAGCCGCAGGCGGGCGTCGAGCGTGCTCACCGCGGTCACCTCGGCGTCCCGCAGCGTGTCGTTCGCGATGGTGACCGTGCAGGTGGACTCGCCGGTGTCCCTGGGGATCGTGGCCGGTGCGCAGGTCTGGTCCACCGGGATCGCGCCCTCCTGGCGGAAGAACGCGACCGGCAGGTGCAGCGCCCGCGAGCCGCCGGCCTGCTTGAGGTCCACCTGCCCGAAGTACTGCCCGTCGGGCAGGTCGGGCGCGGTGATCACGATGCTCAGCGTGGCGCTCTTGCCCGGCGCGACCGAGAAGCGCGGCGGCAGCACCGCGATGCCTGCGCCGCTGACGGTCCTGCCGGAGGCGGTGAAGGTGAGCGTCCTGTTCGTGACGTTGGTGACCGTGCGCTTGGCGGTGATGACGCCCGGCATGACGGGGGCGTTCACCGACGGCAGGTTGAGGTCGATGCGGTTGAGCGGATCGGCGGCCGAGGCGACGAAGTCCGCGGCGCTCTCGTCCAGGGTCAGGCCCGGGTCGCCGGCCTTGGTGAGGTCGATGCGCCCGCCGCCCATGTCGAACGGGTCAGCCGGCGTCGTCCTGTCCTGCTTGGTGACCGCCGTCCTGGCCGTGGTCTCCAGCGCGGACTTGACCTGCCCGGGCGTCCAGCCGGGATGCAGCGCGAACAGCAGCGCCGCCGCGCCGGCCACGTGCGGCGCCGACATCGAGGTGCCCGAGATGACCTGGTAGAGGTTGCCGGGCGGCCCCTCCGCCGGCGACTCGGGCGTCGGGGTCATGCCCGCCATGATGTGCAGGCCGGGCGCGGTGACGTCCGGCTTGAGGAAGTCGCCGCCGGGGCCGCGCGAGGAGAAGTGCGTGATCGCGTCGCCCTGCCAGGTGCTCTTCGTGCCCTGGGTGAAGGAGGCGGTGGCGCCGGGATGGGCGGACAGGAAGCTCAGCAGCGTGTCGGCCTCGGGCTTGTCGAGGTGCACCGAGGGGATCCAGTGGGCGTCGGTGAAGACGTCGAACGGGAACGTGTTGTAGATGATCATGCCGGCCGCGCCGCCCTGCATGACGTTGAAGCTCTTCAGCACCCGGTTCGGGGTGCGCTCGCAGGCGACGATCTTCCCGGTGAAGGTGCCGGGCGGCGCCGGCGTGGTGCAGGCCGCGTTGCTGTACGGGGGCGCCGAGGCGAGCACCACGGGCAGCGGCGAGCCGATCCCCTGGGTGATCGAGGCGCCCTTGACCGTCGCCGTGGCGCCACCGCCGGTCAGCGTGACGGTGGACTGGAACGTCCTGGTCTGCGTGGAGGCGGCCACCGTGGTCGTCCAGGGGCCGAGGTGGTCGGTGGTGTCCGCGCCGGGCCCGGAGTTGCCCGCCGACGCCGACACCAGCACGCCCGCCGCGTACGCGTCGAGGAAGGCCAGCTCCACCGGGTCGCTGTACGGGTCGCTGCCGCCGGAGATCGAGAAGTTGAGCACCTGGGCGCCGTCCAGGATGGCGCGGGCCACCGCCTGCGCCGAGTCCGACGGGAAGCAGCCCTGCGCGCCGCACACCTTGTACACCGACACCGCCGCGCCGGGCGCGATGCCGTGGATCGGGCCGCGGCTGATGCCCAGCGGGTTCGCGTCGGCCACCGGGCCGCCCGCCGACGTGCTCGCGGTGTGGGTGCCGTGGCCGTTGGAGTCGCGGGCGCTGTCGGGGTAGACCTCACCGCCGAAGACCGCGTTGTACGTCTCCAGGAAAGGCTGCCCGCCGACCAGCTTGTTGTTGCAGGTGAACGGGTCGGTGGCGGGGGTGGTCGGGTTGTCGCCGAAGTCGCAGACCCGCGTGGTGCCGTCCTTGGTGGGCGGCGGGGCGGGCAGGCCGGGCCGGGCGGCGAACGACGGGTGCTCGGGCCAGGCGCCGCTGTCCAGCACGCCCACGATCACGCCCTTGCCGGCCGTCCTGTCGGTGTCGCCGAGCTTGCCGTAGATCGCCGGAGCGCCGATGAAGGCGGGGCTCGCGTCGGTGAGCAGTTGCTGCGGCTTGTCCTCCTGCACGGCGACCGCGCCGGGCAGCTTCAGCACCTCCGCCGCCTTGTCGCCGGGGATGCGCAGCGCGATGCCGCCGTACACCGTCCTGATGCGCTGGCCGGGCACGGCGCCGGGAACCTTCGCGGCCAGCTCGGCGAGGAAGGCGTTCTCGACCTCCTCGATGTGCTCGCCGTACTTCCTGGCGTCGGCGCTCCTGGCGTCCAGGGCCCGGCCGGTGACCGAAGGGCTGGTGCCCGGCAGGCCGGGCAGGCCGCCCCCGTAGGCGGCCAGCGAGTCGTAGTCCAGCTTGACCACGACGTTGACCGGCGCGGGCGAGGTGTTGCGCAGCAGCGCCGGGTCGCTCTTGGCGAGCTTGCCCGTCGGGGACTTGGCGCCCTCGACGACCTCGGCGGGGGCGAGCGGGGTGGACGTCCACTTCTTGGCCGGCGGGGACGGCGTCGGGCTCGCCGCGGCCGCCGCCGGGCTGAGGGTCAGGACGACGCTCAGGGCGACGGCGGCCGGGACGAGCCGCCGCGCGCGGGATAACAGGGCACCGGATGACACGGGGGACCTCCTTGGCGAGGGGCTGCCTGGCCCGCCAGGGAGGCGTCAGGTCACCCGTCCGCGGGCACGCCGGAGGGAGCGCTGACCCTCCCCGGCGGGTGACGAACGGGAACGAAACTCATCTTCGTTCGACCGGAGTGTAGACAGCGATCGGCGCCGGAGAATCCCACCGAGTTGCCAGAATCTCGCGAAGAATCCGGCACACTTCACGATCGACATCTCCCGCCCGAACTGCTTCGCGTCCGGCATCGCGGCAGTGGGCGGCAGCGGCGGACAGGCGGCGGGCGGGGGCG
>NZ_JBGNUV010000020.1:0-173283 GCF_041950525.1 Nonomuraea sp. GTA35
TTCTCGTGGAGACCGAGCCGGGATTGTTCGCCCAGTCGCGTCCGTAGCCCGGCAACAAGCCCGTGACCAGCCCCCCTCATGCAGTGCAAGCGATCAAAGGGACATCAACTCGCGAACCGCCCTCTGAGGGCCAGAGGTTCCCGGCTGGACATCAGTGACCGACTCGTCCGCCGGAACGGTCGCAATGCCGTCGTGGTCTACCGCTGGGAGATTGCGCCGCATTGGGAGGACGAGCACCACATCGAGATTGCGATCGCGCAAGTCGATGCGGTTGGGTCGGTTCTTGTCCGCTCGGAACTGCTGTCGTGCTGGCCGTACCGATACGACGAACTCGAAGTCGAGTTGAACCGCGTCGGACTCCGGGCGGAAATGAGCACGTTCAACCCTGAGGCCGAGAACTACATGGTGGTGGCGAGCAAGGTATAGACAACGGGCTCGCAGTCCCTGGCCGGACCGCGCGGTTGCTCGCGGGAGACTTGAGCCCTCTCATCGGCAGATCCGGTAAACGGCTCGCAGCCTTGGACGGCGAATAGATGCACCACCGGTAAGACTGTCAGCGGTATGTCATCGACATTCTGACCTGCCTCAACATCGCTGATCTATGCGGTAGCTACAGATACCATGTGGTCGATGTCGAGATCTAGCGGGTCGGTCCCGACGCCGCCGTCGTAGGGACTGTGCCAGGTGCCGGATACCAGTCGGCACAGGGAATCGGTTTCGACGTTCTCCCCGTCCCGGACAAGCACCAGTTCGCGGGCGTCGCACTCACCCTGAACTCTGTCGGTGGATCTTCATCTCCTTATGGTGGTGCGGGACACGGAGTAGCGGTGAGCAACCGTTTCTTCGGTGAGCCAGAGTGAGGAACGAACCCTGGATCGTCGATCGCCCCCAAGCACGTACGGCGTCCAGCCATGCCGTGGCGATCGTAGGGCTGCATCTGTGCGGCGGTGCGGCAATCCCGGTCGGAGCGTTCGGTTGGTACGGCGGGGCTCGCGTGCGGTGCCCGGCCCGGTGTCCCGCCGCCGTCCGGGACCGGCCCCCAGGCCGCACGCCCGGACGGCGGGCGGGCGGGCGGAGGGCCGGGGTACGGCGGCGCGCCGCGCCGCCGCTTGATACCTACAAGAGCTATTCGGCAATCTTCCGGTCGAACATCCCGGCCTTCCGGGCCTCTGTGATGAGTTCGACGAGATCGGCTACAAGCTTCGGGCTCGCGGCGATGGTCGCTTGGGCGGTCATGCTGTGCGGGCTGCCGTCGAGATCGATCACCGTTGCGCCGGCTTCTCTGGCGATGATGACTCCTGCTGCGGTGTCCCACGGGTTGTTGCTGAGCATGATGGCGGCATCGATCCTGCCGTGTGCCACCCACGCGAGATCGATCGCGGCTGAGCCGAACATCCGAATGCGCTGAACACGCCCGGCAAGCTCTTCGGTCAGGGCGAACCTCGGCCGGTTACGCTCCTCGGCGTTCTCCCCCACGGCATAGTCACCGATCGCCACAATCGCACTCCGCAGGTCGCGGGCATCGCCCACCTGGATCGCGGACCCGTTGACGGCAGCGCCGGCCTCTTCGGCCGCCGCATAGCGAAGGTTGAGGAACGGCAGGTCGATCACTCCAAGCGTGGGGGCGTCCTTATCGACGAGGCCCAGGGAGACGCCGCAGAGCGGGATGCCGTGCAGGAAGTTGGCCGTCCCGTCCACAGGGTCCAGCGCCCACATCAGACCATCGCCCAAGCGACTGCCGCCTTCCTCCTCACCCAGAAAGCCGATTTCAGGCGTCTCACGGGCCAGGAATTCCCGCACGGCGTGCTCGACGGCGTAATCCACCTCCGTCGCCATGTCCCGGTCACCCTTGGCCGTGACAATCCCGGGAGCTTTGGTACGGATGATCTCGCTGGCGATCTGCACAGCTTGTTCACCGATGGGGAGCAGCGATCGGGCGTCGATGGTCATACGGGTTCGCTCCGCTCCCACATATCCCTGAACACCTGGTCGAAGAGGGGGAACAGCCCCTCTGCGGCGGTGTTGTCCGTGATCACAAAGGTAGGCGAATCGACTCCGCGCGCCTGCGGCAGGTACGGCTGGACCACGCACAACGCCCGGTCCACGATGATCACGTTGAATCGGATCGTCTCGTCGTAGACGTGGAGTTCGAGGCGCTGGGCCGACGTGGTTTCGAGCCGATCGCGCAGCCTGGTCAGCATGCTGATGTTGAGCGCCGTGAGGGTCGTCAGCGTGCTGTCGGTGTAGCCCTCTTCCGCTTCGCGGGCGCGGATCGCCTGGCCGTTCGGATCGAGGAAGAGGCAGCGAATGCGCGTGCCGGAGTCGAGCAGTCCTCGACCGGCCGACGTTTGTGCGATGGATCGGCTGGCGACTGCTCGCTTTCGTACGCTGGTTCTGGAACTACCGGCGGCACTGGCAACCGGTCATGACCGTCGCCGGGCTTGCTCGGCACATACGCGGGCGGGAGTACGTTCCGCGGCTTGTCAAGGTGACCTCTGATTCCTGGGCCGACCGGCTCACCGTCCGCATGCTCGACGGCCAGGCGGTCAAGGACTGGTCCTACCGGATCGAGAACCTGTCACACGGCTTCGGTGCGGAGACGTGCCGTGTCTCGGTGGCCAAGGCCGGTCAGCTCGTGCTGACCTTTCCACGCCATGACCCGCTGTCCGCACCGATCGCAGCGCTGCCGGTCCCGGACACGCCGACTGTCGGTCCGGTCGAGATCGGCAGGCAGGAGGATGGCTTGCCCTGGCTTCTCCGGCTCCACGGGACTCATGTCCTCGTTGCCGGGGCCACCGGGGCGGGCAAGGGCTCGATCATCTGGTCAGCGATCCGAGGGCTGATTCCTGCGATGCGTGCCGGCCTGGTCGAGGTTTGGGCCCTCGAACCGAAGTTGATGGAACTGTCGTACGGCAAGGCACTCTTCGGCGGCAGGTACGCGGCCGATCCCGCTGACTGCGCAGACCTGCTCGACGAGGCCGTGAGCGTCATGCACAAGCGGGCGGCCCGCTTCGCCGGGGTGCAGCGATCGCACACACCCACCCTCGACGACCCCTTCGTCCTGGTCGTGGTCGATGAGGTGGCTCTGGGCTGCGTCCTCGAACGGTCGATCTCTATCGCTGGCTGCTCAAGAAGCACATCACCCCGCATCTCGGCAATATCCCGATCGCCAAGACCAACACAACGACCGTTCGGCAGTGGCGGGCCGATCTGCTCGGCAACGGTGTGTCCGTGAGCATGGCGGCGAAGGCGTACCGGCTCCTGCGGGCCGTGCTGATGACCGCCGCCGACGACCGGATCATCCCGCACAACCCGTGCCGAATCAGAGGGGCCGGCGACGAGCACGCTCAAGAGCGGCCGGTGCTCACGGTGTCCCAGGTGTTCGAGCTGGCCGACCGAATCGGGCTGCGTCCGATCGGCAACGTCCGCAAGCTCAAGGACGCCGCCGATCTTGAGCACTTCCCCCTCCCTGAGCTGGAGATCCACTCCAGAGGCGATTGTTGACTCGGCACTACAGACCCTCGGGCGACGCGTGCGTGTAGCGGTTGAGCGCGGTCGAGGTCGACGAAGCGGGTATCCGGCCTGGCCTTGCCCGAATCACTGCCATACCCGCGATATACCGCCCCTCGCTAGCGTTGGCCGTGTCAACAACCCGCATGTGGCGGGCGTTTCTTGCTGCCCAACCGGCAGCATCCAAAATCGCCGCGATATCCCCAAGGAGAACGATGGATTCCCGTGCCTTCATCCGAGCCGCAGCTGTGGCGGCAGCTGTGCTCACCATGACTGTCGCCACACCGGCCGCCGCCGCTCCGGCGGCCAACGCCGCGCCCTCCTGCGTCAATGTCCAGCATGGGAGGACCTTCTACGAGGAGACCGCCTTCGGAAAGTACTATCACCACTGGGTGAAGATCACGAACAACTGCGCCAGCAAGAAGAAGCTCAAGGTGGACTGGAGGGGGGCCTTTATGCCCGACTCGAAGTGCACCACGATCAACAAGGGCAAGAGCGCAGAATTCACCAAGAACGGCAAGTGGAACGCCTACGCCGGGTGGTACGGCTGCTGAGCTGACCCGTAGGGCATTCAGCTCCTCACCGGGTTCTGGCGGAGAACGCCGGCCCAGCCCGGTAGAAGACCACAGCGAAGCTCCCAGCCGACGGCCTGCCAGCCAGCAGATCGCCGACCGGGAGCTTCGCTGTGTTCCGCGTCCTGGGCTGAAGGCGTGGCACGGCATCGCGAGCCGCTACGACAAGATGCCCGAGAGCGATCTTGCTGGCCTCCACCTGCGAGGAGCAGTGATCTGGATGCGCAGCCTCCAATGATCACGACTCAACACAGGCCCTAGCGGACCTCCTGCGGTGCTGACCCAGGCAGCACTGATGCCCCGCTTTCGATGCATGATCGTTCTTGCTAGGGCACAGAGTATGGGCAGCAGTCAAATCCCGAAAGGGCGCACAGACGATCCGCTGTCTCGCTGTCTACCTACGACGACACGACCGAGTCAGCAGCCACATGCTTGGCTTCGCGACCTGAGGACACCGCTATCCGGTGAGCCGGTGCTGAGGAACGAAGCACCGGATCGTCGATCGCCCCAGCCACTACCTGAGGCCAGCCCACGCGTGGCGATCGTAGGGCTGCATTCGTGCGGCGGCATGACGCTGGGGTCGGTGAGCTTGCTCAGTACGGCGGGCGCCACGATCGGCGTGGCGGTCCGTGCTGCTGCCGCCCGGGACCGGCCCCCAGGCCGCATGCCCGCGCGGCGGGCAAGCGACGGGCCGCTGTACGGCGGC
Organism: Nonomuraea sp. GTA35; assembly: GCF_041950525.1. Taxonomy (NCBI): domain Bacteria; kingdom Bacillati; phylum Actinomycetota; class Actinomycetes; order Streptosporangiales; family Streptosporangiaceae; genus Nonomuraea; species Nonomuraea sp. GTA35. Next base: position 4,789 of record NZ_JBGNUV010000020.1, read on the forward strand.
GCGGCGCGCTTGGACGCCGTGCTCACCGGGCTCGACATCGAGATCAACGAGGCCGGAATGCGCGGCAACGTGCTGGGGCGTACAAGCTCCAAGCGGGTCCGCTCAACGAAGCGTCGCCAGGACGCGTCCGATCTGCCCAAGCGGAAGATGGCCAGCACGACTCTGGGCCGGACATTCGAGGCGGCGGACGGCAAGACCTACCGGCCTTCTCTGTTCGTCACGCTCACCCTGCCGAGCTACGGCAAGGTCATGAACGGCGCTCCCGTCGATCCGGACACGTACGACTACGTTCGGGCGGCTCGTGACGCGCTGCACTTCTCCAAGCTCGTGGACCGGTTCGTACAGAACCTTCGCCGCGTCGCTGGTTACGACGTGGAGTACTTCGCCACGGTGGAGCCTCAGAAGCGACTCGCCCCGCACCTGCACATGGCCGTCCGGGGCACTCTGCCGCGCGCCGAGATGAAGCAGATCGCGGCGGCGACCTATCACCAGGTCTGGTGGCCTCAGGCCGATGAAGCCCGTTTCGAGGGTGACCACCTGCCCCCTCTGGAACGACGGCTACGTGGACCCTGACACGGGCGAGGTCCTGCCCACCTGGGACGAAGCTCTCGACCAGCTCGGCGACGAACCCATGCACGCGATCCGCTTCGGCGATCAGGTGGATGTGAAGGGCGTGCTCGCCGGGTCGCCGGACGCCGATCAGTGCATCCGGTACCTGTCCAAGTACCTGACGAAGAGCCTCGGCGAGACCCTGGACGGTCAGGCACAGCGGGAGCACGCGGCCCGCTTCGTCGATGCCCTCCGCTACGAGCCGTGCTCACCGACCTGCCCGAACTGGCTCCGGTACGGCGTGCAGCCCAAGAACGCCAAGCCGGGGATGGTTCCCGGCCGCTGCCGGTCCAAGGCACACAAGCCCGAACACCTCGGCTACGCCGGTCGCCGGGTCCTCGTCTCCCGCAAGTGGAGCAACAAGACCCTCGCCGAACACAAGCAGGACCGCCGTACGTGGGTCCTGGAAGCGCTCGGCCAGGCCGACGAGCCCACCGACCCGCACCGCTACGTCTGGCAGCCGGTCAGGCCCGGCGATCCCGATGTCTCGCCGATCGGCGTACGGCTCCTTCGATCCATCGCCGAACGCCAGCGATGGCGTGCCCACCTGAGACGCCTCGAAGAACTTTCGGCAACTCCGCAGGCAGCCTGAGAGGAGGAGATCTTGGACCAACTGTTCACCGTCCCGGAAGCGGCCGAACTGCTCAGCACCTCGGTTCGCTTCGTCCGCCGACTGATCGCCGAACGCCGGATCGAGTTCGTCAAGGTCGGGCGGCACGTCCGCATCCGAGAGTCCGCACTGATCGCCTTCGTCGTCGCCGGGACCGTCGCGCCCATGACGACCTTCGACGCAACCGGGAGGGCCGCCTGATGGCGAACAAGGACAACCACCGTCGTTTCGGCAACATCCGCAAGCGGGAGTCCGGGCGGTACCAAATCCGCTACCCCGGACCGGACGGCCGGATGCGCACGGGCACCGAGACCTACGAACGCAAGTCCGACGCTGAGCGTGCTCTGTCGCTCATCGAGGCACAGATCATCAAGGGCGAATGGAACGATCCAGATCGTGGCAAGGTCAAGCTGCGCGACTACGCCGAAACCTGGATCGCTCAACGTCCCGGCCTGCGTCCCCGGACCGTCGATCTCTATCGCTGGCTGCTCAAGAAGCACATCACCCCACATCTCGGCAACGTCCCGATAGCTAAGATCAGCACTTTGACCGTTCGGCAGTGGCGGGCTGACCTGCTCGGCAACGGAGTATCGGTGAGCATGGCGGCCAAGACGTACCGGCTGTTGCGAGCCGTACTGATGACCGCCGCCGACGACCGCGTCATCCCACAGAATCCGTGCCGGATCCGAGGGGCCGGCGACGAGCACGCGCAAGAGCGTCCCGTGCTCACTGTCTCCCAGGCGTTCGAGCTGGCCGACCGGGTCGGGCTACGTCCGATCGGCAATGTCCGCAAGATCAAGGACGGGGCATACCGGCTGCGCTTCCAACGGCACGGCGCGATGCGTACCCATCCGGAGATCTTCCACGCGCGTGCGGCGGCTGAGCGTGCACTGTGGAAGATGGCCATGGATGGAAAGGCCGACTCCACCCAGGACCGGAGGTTCCGTGCGATGGTGCTGCTGGCCACCTTCGCGAGCCTGCGTTGGGGTGAGGTCAGCGCACTACGCCGGATGGACGTCGATCTCAAGGCGCGTACGGTCCGCGTACGGGTCGCCTTCGTCGAGCGCTCCGCAGGCGGGCTGGTGCTGGGACCTCCCAAGTCCAAGGCCGGACGCCGGACGATCGGCATCCCACAGAGCATCGTCCCCGTCCTGCAAGAGCACATGAACACCTACGTCCAGGACGAGCCGGGCGCCCTCATGTTCCCAGCGGCCAAGGGCGGCCCGATACGCCGCAGCGGCTTCAACACCCGCACACGATGGGTGGACGTCGTCTCGGAGATGGGCCTGCCGGGACTCCACTTCCACGATCTGCGGCACACGGGCAACATGCTGGCCGCCGAGTCCGGTGCGGGCCTCAAGGACCTCATGGCTCGCATAGGGCACGACAACGTACGGGCGGCCATGATCTACCAGCACGCGGTCAGAGGAGCCGACGAGGCGATCACCAACGCCATCGATCGACAACTCGAAGCACGAGACGATGACGACGACGAGGGCACGGCGGGCGCGCTGGTCCCAGCAGGGTGATCAAGAGCTAATGGCCCGTTAATGGCCCGCGAAGATCGAACAAGTCCGGAAACAATCAAGGCCCGGGTCGGGATTCATGTCCCTACCTGGGCCTCACCAGTTGGAGCGGGTGACGGGAATCGAACCCGCGCTGTCAGCTTGGGAAGCTGATGTTCTGCCATTGAACTACACCCGCGCACACCCGAAGGCTGCGCCCCCCACTGTAGCGGAAACTTGGCCCACAACAGCAATCCCAGCCCCCCACTCTTCGAACCGGACCGGTAAGTTGCTCACCGTGTTGCTATCTGACCGTGACATCCTCGCTGCGATCGAAGCCGGCCGGCTGGGCATCGACCCCTTCGACCCGGAGATGATCCAACCGTCCAGCATCGACGTACGGCTCGACCGCTTCTTCCGGGTGTTCGAGAACCACCGGTACCCGCACATCGACCCGTCCGTCGAGCAGCCGGATCTCACGCGGATGGTGGAGCCCCAGGGGGACGAGCCGTTCATCCTGCACCCGGGTGAGTTCGTGCTGGCCTCCACGTACGAGGTCGTCAGCCTGCCCGACGATCTGGCTTCGCGGCTGGAGGGCAAGAGCTCGCTGGGGCGCCTGGGGTTGTTGACGCATTCGACGGCCGGGTTCATCGATCCGGGGTTCACCGGGCATGTGACGCTGGAGTTGTCGAACGTGGCGACGTTGCCGATCAAGTTGTGGCCGGGGATGAAGATCGGGCAGCTGTGCGTGTTCAGGCTGAGCTCCCCCGCCGAGCACCCGTACGGGTCCAGCAAGTACGGGTCCCGCTACCAGGGGCAGCGTGGCCCCACCCCGTCCCGCTCGTTCCGGAACTTCCACCGGACGAAGATCTGAACAAGATGAACAACAGATGAACTTCTAGAGAACGTACGGCGGACTGCACCCGCCTCACCCCACCCGAGCGAGGCGTTATGGGCGGCCCCAAAGTAGGCGCGAGCAGCGAAAAACCGCCTAAAACTACGCGGTTCAGCGGTGTCGCACAACATACGGCGGGTAGCCAGTAGGCGAAGGGGACATGAAGTTCGCATTTCGCCTGGTAAGCCATACCCTCTTCCACGGACCATCCCCGCACATCTGGAGAACGACGTGCGTCTGCGTCTCACGCCACGTGAGGACAGCTACTACGACCTGTTCGCCGACTCGGCGAACAACCTGGTCACGGCATCCCGTCTGCTGGTAGAGATCATCAGCGACGGCTCGGACAGGGAAGCCCTGGCCGAGAAGATGCGCGCCTGCGAGCACGCCGGTGACGAACGCACCCATGCGATCATGAACCGGCTCAATGAGAGCTTCATCACTCCGTTCGACCGCGAGGACATCTACCGGCTGGCCTCGAACCTCGACGACGTGATGGACGCCATGGAGGCGGCCTCCGACCTCATCGTCCTGTACCAGCTCGACCACCTCCCCAAGGACGTCGTCCGCCAGGTGGAGGTGCTGGAGCGGGCCGCGGAGCTGACCGCCGAGGCGATGCCGCGCCTGCGGTCGATGAAGAACCTCAACGAGTACTGGATCGAGGTCAACCGCCTGGAGAACCAGGGCGACCAGGTCTACCGGAGGCTGCTGGCCAAGCTGTTCAGCGGTGAGTACGACGCCCTCACCGTCATGAAGATGAAGGAGGTCGTCGACGCCCTCGAGGAGGCGGCCGACGCCTTCGAGCACGTGGCCAACACCGTCGAGTCGATCGCGGTCAAGGAAAGCTAGGCCCAGACAGTGGACCTCACGCTCGGCCTCGTCATCGGCGTAGTCGTCATCGCCCTGGTCTTCGACTACACCAACGGCTTCCACGACGCGGCGAACGCGATCGCCACCTCGGTCTCGACCCGGGCCCTGACCCCCAGGGCCGCGCTGTTCATGGCCGCTGCCATGAACTTCATCGGCGCCCACCTGGGCACCCAGGTCGCCCAGACGGTGGGCAAGGGCATCATCGACGCTCCGAACGGCTCACACGGCCTGGTCATCGTGGCCGCCGGGCTGATCGGCGCGATCACCTGGAACCTGATCACCTGGTACTTCGGCCTGCCCTCCTCCTCCAGTCACGCGCTCATCGGCGGCCTGGTGGGCTCCGCGCTGGCCTCGGCCAGCGTGGTGCACTGGGACGGCGTCGTCGAGAAGGTCGTCATCCCGATGGTGCTGTCACCGCTGATCGGGTTCACCCTCGCCGCGGTGATCATGATCGCAATATATTGGATCTTCCGCAACAGCCAGCCGGGCCGCACCAACCGCGGCTTCCGCTACGCGCAGACCGTCTCGGCCGCCGCCATGGCGCTCGGGCACGGCCTGCAGGACGCGCAGAAGACGATGGGTGTGATCTTCCTGGCGCTCACCGTCGGCGGGTTCGCCCAGCCCACGGATCCCATCCCGCAGTGGGTCATCCTGGCCGCGGCCGGGGCGATCTCGCTCGGGACGTACGCGGGCGGCTGGCGCATCATGCGTACGCTGGGGCGGCGCATCATCGCGCTGGACCCGCCCCAGGGGTTCGCCGCGGAGTCGGCGGCGGCGACCGTCCTGTACGGGGCCGCCATCGGGTTCGGGGCGCCCATCTCCACCACGCACACGATCACCTCGGCGATCATGGGCGTGGGGGCCACCAAGCGGCTCAGCGCCGTACGGTGGGGCGTCGCGGGGAACATCATCACCGCCTGGATCCTGACCATCCCGGCCGCCGCCCTCGTGGCGGCCGTGTCCTACTTCGTCCTCCACGCCATCATCGAAAGGTGACTACGCGGGGGCGTACATCACGTCCACGTCCCACCGGTTGAACCCGAGGGACTCGTACAACCTGATCGCCGCCGTGTTGGTCTCGTCCACGTACAGCATCGCCTGGGCGAGACCACGCGAGCGCAGGTGGCTCAGGCCGGCCAGCGTGAGCGAGCGGCCCAGGCCGGTGCCCTGCTGGGAGGGGTCCACGCCGACCACGTACACCTCCCCCAGGGGCTCGTGGCCGTGCTCGGAGGAGCCGTGGATCTTCGTCCAGTGGAAGCCGGCCAGCCGGTCGCCGCGGAAGGCCAGGAAGAAGCCCTCGGCGTCGAACCAGGGCTCCTGCTCGCGCCGCAGCAGGTCGTCCATCGTCCACGCGCCCTGTTCGGGGTGGTGGGCGAAGGCGGCGGCGTTCACCTTGAGCCACGCCTCCTCGTCCTGCCCGGGCACGAACGCGCGCAGCGTCACCCCGTCCGGCAGCGTGTAGGAGGCCAGCGGGGCGAACAGGGAGCGGCGCATCTGCCACAGTGAGCGGACCCGCTCGAAGCCGAAGGACGCGGCCAGCGCCCCGGCGCCCGCGTGGTCGCCGTGTGCCCACAGCCGCACGGTGCCTCCGGTCAGCTCCAGCACGGCTCGCAGCAGCCGCGCGCCGTGCCCCTGGCGGCGATGGGACGGGTGGATGACCAGTTCCACGCTCGGCCCCTCGACCTCGTCGGTGGGGTCCACGTGCGCGTAGCCGGCCAGCGTGCCGTCGTCCGTCCACAGCAGCAACGACCGGGCGCGCGGGTCCCCTCCGTAGCGCAGATGGAGCATCACGTGCTCGTTGAGGGGGCGGACGCCGTCCGCCTCGGTGGCCTTCTCGACGACGTCCAGCACCTCGGCGACGTCACGGTCGCCGAGCCGTTCCCTGATCTCCACGCGCGCACCCACAGACCGAACTCTAGGCGTACCCATGGCGAACAGTGCCATCAGGTACTCCTGACAATCGTTACCTTTTACGACATTTGTTGCATAGCATCACGCCGTAACGTTTTCTGTCATGACGTCACGCACCCTCCTCCGGCTGATCTCGGCCGGAGCGGCGGCCGCGGCCGGGATCGCCCTCGCCGTGGCACCCGCCCTCGCCTCCACCGGCGCCCACGGCGACCGCGGCGACCACGGCAGGAAGACGGTCCCGGTCCGCCTGCTCAGCATCAACGACCTGCACGGCAACCTGGAGCCCCCGTCCGGCTCCTCCAGCCGCATCCTCGACCCCGACGGGCCTCTGGTCGACACGGACGGCACCCTGACCGGCATCGCCGGCGGCAAGTACTCGATCGCCGGTGGCGTCTCCTACCTGGCGACGCACATCAAGCGGGCGCAGAACAGGAACACGCTGCTCGTGGCGGCCGGCGACCTGATCGGCGCGTCGCCGCTGATCTCCGCCGCCTACCACGACGAGCCCACGCTGGAGGTGCTGGGCTCGCTCGGGCTGGACACCACGTCGGCGGGCAACCACGAGTTCGACGAGGGCTACGCCGAGCTGCAGCGCCTCATGAACGGCGGCTGCCACCCCGTGGACGGCTGCTCGCCCGCGGGCGAGTGGAAGGGCACCGGCTTCGACTTCCTCGCCGCCAACGTGCTGAAGGAAGGCACGGACAAGTACGCGCTGCCGCCCTACTACGTCAAGACGATCAACGGCGTGAAGGTCGGCTTCATCGGCCTGGTCACGGCGACGACTCCGACCATCGTCACCGCTGAGGGCATCAAGGGCCTGCAGTTCACCGAGGAGGTCGCCGCGGCGAACAGGGCCTCGGCCCACCTGGCGCGCAGAGGGGTCAAGGCGCAGGTCGTGCTGGTGCACGAGGGCGACTCGATCACCCCGAACCAGAGCCCCGACGCCTGCTCGGTGAACACCGCGAACGCGGGCTCGCGCATCGCCAGGGAGCTCAACCCGCAGATCGACCTGGTCATCAGCGGCCACTCGCACCAGGCGTACATCTGCAAGGCCACCGACCCCGCGGGCCAGGACCGCTACTACACGCAGGGGTCGTCGTTCGGCCGGGTGCTCACCCAGATCGACCTGCAGATCGACAAGCGCACCAACGACGTGATCCGCTCCTCGGTGAAGGCGGACAACAAGGTCGTCACGCGGACGGTCACCCCTGACCCGCAGGTCGATGCGCAGGTCCAGGCGTGGAAGACGCGCAGCGCCGAGGTCGCCGACCGCAAGCTCGGCACCATCACGGCCGACATCTCCAACGTGGTCAACAACAGCTCCGCCGCGACGACGAAGCCGGAGACGCCGCTCGGCGACCTCATCGCCGACTCCCAGCTGGAAGCCGCCAAGGCGGGCGGGGCGGAGATCGCGCTGATGAACCCCGGCGGCATCCGCACGTCGCTGACGTACGCGCAGAAGGGCTCCGAGGGCGACGGCGTCGTCACCTACGGCGAGGCGTTCGAGGTCCAGCCGTTCAGCAACATCGTGCAGGTGCGGACGTACACGGGCGCGCAGCTCAAGGCCCTGCTGGAGCAGCAGGTCTGGACGCCCAACCCGGCCACGGGCGGGATCTCGCACCGCATCCTGCAGGTGTCGTCGTCGCTCACGTACACGTTCGACACGACCAAGCCGGTGGGCTCGCGCGTGTCCGACATCAAGCTGAACGGAACACCGGTCACGGACACGCAGTCCATCAAGATCGCCGCGAACAACTTCCTCATGGGCGGCGGTGACGGCTTCTCCGTGTTCACGCAGAGCAGTGACACCTGGAGCGGCCCGATCGACCTGGACGCGTTCACGGCCTACCTGAGCGCCCGCTCTCCCATCAGCCCGTCCCCCGCCGACCGGATCACTTTCATCAAGTGATCCCCCCGGGCCCGTCTCCGCCGGAGGCGGGCCCTTCCCGGCGTCTCCACGCCAGCCACTTGCGCGCGATCTCCGCCTCCAGGTCCACCCCGTGATGGCGGGCCATGAGCAGCACGTGGCACACCACGTCGGCCAGCTCCGCCCGGAAGTCGGCGTCGAGCTCCGCCCCGGTGCGTCCCTTCGTCCTGGCCCTGCCGGTGAGCATCAGGAACGCCTGCGTCAGCTCGCCGACCTCCTCCTGCAGCTTGAGCAGGAACCAGGTGTCGTCGCGGTCGATGCCCAGGTGATCGGCGTACCGCCGCGAGATGGACTCGATCTCCTCGGAGAGCTCGCGCAGGTCCATGCGGCCGAGTCTAGGCCCCTGGTCAGCCGCGGTGCAGCGGCAGGACGGCGACGAAGCGCGCGCCGGGCTCGTGCTCGACGGCCGTCAGGGTGCCGCCGTGAGCCGTGGCGATCTCCCTCGACAGCGGCAGGCCGAGGCCGCTGCCGCTCTTGTCCTTGGCCCTGGAGCTCTCCAGCCGGGTGAACCGCTCGAAGACCCGCTCCCTGTCCTCCGGCGCGATCCCGTCGCCGTCGTCGGTGACCGTCACCACCACCCGATCCTCCCGTACCGTCACCTCGACGTCGATCCTGGTGGCGGTGTGGCGGGTGGCGTTGTCGAGCAGGTTCGTCAGGAGGCGGTCGAGCTGCACGGGCGAGCCGAGGACCGGGGCGGCCTCGCAGGCGTGCAGGAAGATCGGCGCCCGGCCGCCCTCGCGGCGGCGGATCTGCTCCTCGACCACCAGGCACAGGTCCACCACCCGCCGCTGCGCGACCGCGCCCGCGTCGAGCTTGGCCAGCATCAGCAGCTCGTCGATGATGCCGGTGAGCCGGTCGGCGGCGGCCAGCGCCCGCGCGCCCGTGGCCGGCCAGTCCGTCTCGTCGGGGTAGCTGTTGGCCACCTCCAGCTGGGCGCGCAGGGCGGAGATGGGGCTGCGCAGCTCGTGCGAGGCGTCGGCGACGAAGCGGCGCTGGGTCTCGGCCGAGCGTTCCAGGCGGTCGAGCGTGTGGTTGGTGGTGGCGGCCAGGCCGGCGATCTCGTCCCCGGTGGGCGGCACGGGGACGCGCCGGCTCAGGTCCTGGCCCGTGATCTCGGCCAGCTCGGCGCGCACGCGCTCGACCGGCCGCAGCGCGTAGCTGACCGCGGCCCACGTGAGCAGCGTGATGATGACCAGGACGAGCGGCGTGCCCAGGAACACCAGCAGGTGGATCCACATGAGGGCCTGGTCGACGTCGGCGAGGGAGGAGGCGCCCTGCACGGTGACGGGCCCCTGCGGCGAGCGCACCGTGATGGCCATCAGCAGGTGGTGGCTCCTGGGCTCCTCGGGGTGGCGCGCCAGGTCCAGCTCCATGGTCTCGACCGTCTCCGGCCTGGCGGGCCTGAACGCGGTGACCCGCGCGTCCTGCGGGAAGGAGGTGCTGCTCGCGAGCACCTCGCCGGTCCCGGAGAGCACGCGGAGGAGCTGGACGCGGGCCGGCGTCTTCAGCTCCCTGGGCAGGGTTCCCGTACGTGCCTCGCTCGCCACCCGGCGCACGGCCAGCTCCACCCTGGCGTGGACGGTCCCGTGCAGGTTGTCCGGCACCGTGGCCAGGGTGAGGGCCGACGCGCCGATGAAGACGGCGGCGGCCACCATGGTGGCGGCCGTGGTCATCCTCGCGCGGATCGAGCGCGGGACGAGCCTCCGGAACGAGCGCGTAAGGAGCCGGCTTGCCAATCCCACATCCGCCTTCCTGCGATCACTGTCTGTGACATTTACCCGTGGATGGCGTACGCAACATGATCGACGGATACTCTCCGTACATATTTCGCTCCCCGCGATTCCGCTGAGGGCGTGCGTGCCTTCCGGCCGGATGGTTCTGCGGGCAGGGTGGGTGCCATGAGGGTTCTGGTGCTGGGCGGTACGGGGTTCGTGGGGCGGGTCGTCATCGACGAGGCGCTGGCGATGGGCTGGGAGGTGACGGCGTTCAACCGGGGCAGCGGACAGCCGCCCGCGGGGGTGACGGCGTTACGCGGTGACCGTACGGCGCCCGGCGGGCTGGCGGCGCTGGAGCGCGGCGAGTGGGACGTCGTGGTCGACACGTGGTCGTGGGCGCCCTCGGCCGTCAGGGACTCAGCCGCGCTGCTGGCCGGGCGGGCCGGCTCCTACGTGTACGTCTCCAGCAGGTCGGCCTACGCCGAGCCGGTGCCGTTCGGTGCCGACGAGAGCGCGCCCCTGGTGGCGGCCTCGGCCGACGACGGCGAGGGCCCGTACGCGCGCAACAAGGCGGGCGGCGAGCTGGGGGCCGTGGCCGCGTTCGGCGACCGGGCGCTGCTGGCCAGGGCAGGGCTGATCATCGGGCCGCACGAGAACGTCGGGCGGCTGCCGTGGTGGCTGACCAGAATCGCGCGCGGCGGCCCCGTGGTCGCGCCCGCCCCGGCGGATCGCGGCCTGCAGTACATCGACGCCCGCGACCTGGCCGTGTGGTGCCTGGAGGCGGGGGCTCGGGGCGTCGGCGGGGCGTTCAACGTGGTGGGCCCGCCCGGGGCCACCACGATGGGGGAGCTGCTGGAGGCGTGCGTGAAGGCGACCGGCTCCGGGGCCGAGCTGCGCTGGATCGAGGAGGAGCGGCTGCTCGCGGCCGGGGTCGAGCCGTGGATCGGGCTGCCGTTCTGGCTGGTGGGCGAGGACTACGACTTCATGCACGGAGGTGACGTGGGCAAGGCGGTGGCGGCGGGGCTGCGCGTCCGCCCGGTGGCGGAGACGGTGGCCGACACGTGGGCCTGGCTGCGCGGCCTCGGCGGGAAGGCGCCCCTGCGGGCCGACCGGCCGCTCAAGGGCCTCGATCCGGCGCTGGAGGCGCAGCTCCTGGCGTCATGACGCGGCGTTGACGCGCGGCGTTCCTGGCCGCGTGGGCAGCGCGGGGTCGCCGGTGTCATGACGCGGCGTGGGCAGCGCGGGGTTCCAGGCCGCATGGGCAGCGCGGGGTTCCTGGCGTCATGACGCGGCTTCGTCGTGGCCGCTGCGTACGCGATCGTGGCGGTCGCGTACGAGGTCGCGGTGGGTGCGGACGAGGTCGTACAGGGCGGCCGCAAGGGCGACGCAGATTGACGACACGACCACGACCAGCCCGTGCCGGAAGGCCGTCGTCCACCCCTCGCCCAGCGACCCGAAGAACGTCGTCCCGACCGCCGCGATCCCGATGGCCGACCCGAGGCGCTGCCCCGTCTGCAGCACCCCGGCGGCGCTCCCACCGCCGGAGGGCGGCACCTCCGACAGGGTGATGGCCTGGTTGGGCGAGATGACCAGCCCGCTGCCCACGCCCGCGACCAGCAGCGGCAGCGCGGTCGCCAGGCCCGCGCCCGCGCCGGGCACCAGCGCGGTGGCGCCCATGGTGGCCAGGAGCCCGGCGATCACCATGGCCAGCCCGATGGCGACCAGCCGCCGTCCCATCCGGGACACCAGGTGCCCTCCGACCATGGCGGCCGAGGCCGAGCCGAGCGCGAACGGCGTGATCGCCAGCCCGGCCAGCAGCGGGCTGTAGCCGTGGCCGCTCTGCAGGTACAGCGTGAAGATGAAGAAGATGCCGGTGAAGCCGGCGAAGTAGAACAGCGCGATGGCCGAGCCCAGGCTGTACGAGCGCTTGCGGAAGAGCTCCAAATTCACCAGCGGCTCGCGCCGGTACAGCCGCTCCCACGTCACGAACCCGGCCAGCACCACCAGCGCGGCCGGCACGAGCAGCCACTTGGCCGGCCCCTCCCACTGGTGCCGCTGGATGAACGGCAGCAGCAGCCCTGCCACGCCGATCCCGAGCAGCAGCACGCCCACCGGGTCCATGCTCTCCGGCCGCGTGTGCACGAGTTGCGGGCGCGGCAGCAGCCGCCAGGCCAGCGGGAGCAGCACGAGCCCGATCGGCAGGTTCACCAGGAACACCCACCGCCAGCCGTGGTCGGCCCCGAACACGGTCACCAGCGCGCCGCCGATCAGCGGCCCCGCGGCCGTGGACACGCCGATGGTGGCGCCGAGCGCGCCGAAGGCGCGGCCCCGCTCGTACCCGTGGAACATCTGCTGGATCAGCCCCGAGACCTGCGGGTTCAGCATCCCGGCCGCCATGCCCTGCACCAGGCGAGCCGCGATCAGCACGTTCATGCTCCAGGCGAAGCCGCAGAACGCGCTGGAGAGCGTGAAGAGGAGCACGGCCCACAGGAAGATCGTCCTGCGGCTCCGGGCGTCACCGAGCCTGCCGGCGGGGACCAGGAGCAGGCCGAACGTGAGCGCGTAGCCGGACAGGATCCACTGCAGGCCGTCCTCGGAGGCGTGGAGCCCCTCGCGGATGGAGGGCAGGGCGACGTTGACGATGCTCACGTCGAGCCCGGTCATGAACGCGGAGACCAGGCACACGGCCAGCGCGCGCCGCCGCGCATCGGTCCCGGACTCCCCCATCACCTCGCACATGCTGCCCCTGGGCCCCCGAAATATCGCCCATCAGGCGTTTCTTTGCTCGTCACCGGAGAAAGGTTCGTTTCTTCGCCAAGGATGGGTAACGTCCGATCATGGGAACGATGGCGGTCGAGCAGAACGGCATCAACGCGGTCCCCGAGGGGGAGCGGCGCGGCAGGCCGAGGGACCTGTTCTGGCCCTGGGCGGGCGCCAACCTGTCGCTGTTCGGGGTGGCCTTCGGCGTGTACGTCGTCGGGCTCGGGCTGGGCGTGGTGCCCGCGATCATCACCGGCGCTGTCGGGTACGCGCTGTCGTTCCTGCTGGTCGGCCTGGTCGCCGTCGCCGGGGCCAGATCCGGGGTGCCGACGATGACGCTGGGGCGGGCGCCGTTCGGCTACCAGGGCAACAAGCTGCCCACCCTCCTGTCGTACATCTCCAACGTCGGCTGGGAGATCGTGCTCGTCACGCTCGCGGCACAGAGCGGCGCGGAGATCATCAGACGGCTCGGCCCCGGTCTCCCCGCGTCCGGGCAGCTGGATGCCGGCGTGCCGCCCGCGACGGTCACGGCGATCTGCTTCGCCGTCGCGGCGGTCGTGGTCATCGCGGTCGGCGTGTACGGGCACGCGATGATCATGGTGGTGCAGCGCTACCTGACCTACGCGTTCATCGTGCTGACCGTCGTCTACCTGGTCCTCATGGTGCCCAGGCTCGGCGCGGGCTCGCTGGAGACCACGTCGGGCGCGGGCGGCTGGGTGGGCGGGGTCATCTTCGCCATGACGCTGCTGGGCCTGGGCTGGGTCAACTGCGGCGCCGACTACTCCCGTTACCTGCCCGCGAGCTCCCGGCCGCGCTCGGTGGCCCTGTGGACGACGCTCGGGGGCGCGCTGCCGCCGCTGGTGCTGCTGGTGTTCGGGGTGCTGCTGGTCGGCGGCGATCCCACGCTGGCCGAGGCGGCGGGCGCCAATCCGGTGGCGGCGCTGGCGGGGGCGTTGCCGACCTGGTTCCTGGTGCCGTACCTGCTGACCGCCGTCGGCGGCTTCCTGGCGGGCGCGATCATGGACATCTACTCGTCGGGGCTGTCGATGCTGGCGCTGGGCGTGCCCGTCAGGCGGCACTACGCGGTGCTGATCGACGGGCTGCTCATGGTGCTCGGCGGCTACTACCTGCTGTTCGTCTCCACCAGCTTCCTGGCCACGTTCCAGGCGTTCCTGGCGATCGTCGGCGTGGTGATGGCGGCCTGGGTCGCGATCTTCCTGGTGGACATGTGGCGGCTGCGGGCCGGCGGGCGGGCCTACGACGAGCGGCTGCTCCGGGCCGGCGCGCCCGCGCTCAACTGGCCGGGCCTGGTGTCGCTGGTCGTGGCGTCGGCCGTGGGGCTGGGGCTCATCACCTCTGCGGACCCGAACATCGCCAGGGTCGTCGGCTTCCTGATGAGCGACGAGCTGAAGGCCGGCACGTTCGGGACCGCGAACATCGGCGTGGTCATCGCGCTCGTGCTGGCCGGGGTGCTGTACTACCTGATCACCGCTGTCGCGCACCCCCGGCATAGGGTTACTCTTAGTGATTGATGACTGACTTGCCGTCGCGACTGCTGAGGTGGGCGGTGCACGTCACGGCCTGCGGGCTGCTGGCGATCGCCGTGGTCGGTGTGCTGCGCGAGGACCGCCCCGGTCCCGCGGCGGGGGGCGCGCTGCTCGGCCTGCTGTACGCCGCCGGGCCCGCGGTCCAGGGCAGGGCCGTGGCGGGGCGGGTGTGGCTGGGGCTGGTGACCGGCGGGTGGGCCGTGCTGGCCGTGGCGGCGCCGCCGTTCGTGTGGGTGGCCTTCCCGCTGCTGTTCGCCTACCTGCACGTGTTGCCGCTGTGGGGCGCGATGTTCGGCGTGACGGTGCTGACGTCGGCGGCGATCGTGGCGGCGGCCTGGCACGCGGGCGAGCTGACCACGCCGCTGCTGGTCGGCCCGGGGGTCGCGGCGGTCATGGTGACGCTGCTCGCGCTCGCCTGCAGGGCGCTGGGCGCGCAGGCCGATCGGGAGTGACGGGTCAGGCCGTCACGATGGCGAAGTCCGGCACCGGGCGGTCGAGCACCGACACCAGACGCTGCAGCACCGTCGTGTCCCCCTCGCGCCGCACGCCCTCCACGCCCTTGCCCGTCAGCAGGCCGACGAGCTGGGCCTTGGTGAGCCGCAGCGTGAGGTCCGCGGCGCCGTCGCGCGGGGCCGGCTGCTGGATGAAGGCGCCGTTCGACAGCGTCGTCCGGTAGCGCTCCCCCAGGTCGGTCAGGTGCCAGTCGATGGACAGCCGCTCGTGCCAGGCCCGCGGCCCGTCCACGCGGACGGCGATCGAGTCGAAGATCTGCTCCACGGTCAGGGCGGCGAAGAAGTCGGTCGAGGCGGCGTCCATGGCGGCGGGCACGATGCCGTCGGCCAGCTCCAGCGCGCCCATCAGGTAGCAGTTGCGCCAGGTGGCGTTCTCGGCGCCGTGGCCGAGCCGGGTGTAGACCTCGGCCAGCAGGTCGCGGGCCTCCTTGTTGCCCTCGTCGGCGAAGACCGCGTGGTTGAGCAGCTGGGCGGCGAAGCGCAGGTCGTTCTCGTCGATGTAGCGCCTGGCGAACGCGACCACGGCCGCCCCGCCGCCCAGGCACTCGACGTACCGGATGGCGCTCTCCCTCGGCGGGTGCTCCCACAGGTGCGCCGGGTTGCCGTCGAACCAGCCCAGGTAGCGCTGGTAGACGGCCTTGACGTTGTGGACGAGCGAGCCGGAGTAGCCGTGCGTGTGCCAGGCCTGCTCCAGCTCGGGCGGGAGCTGCACGGTCTCGGCGATCTCGGCTGCCGTCAGGCCCTTGTTGAGCAGGCGCAGGGTCTGGTCGTGCAGGTAGGCGTACAGGTCGCGCTGCTGGCTGAGGAAGCGCTCCACGCGCTCGGCGCCCCAGGTGGGCCAGTGGTGGGAGGCGAACGCGACGTCGGCGCGGCCGGCGAACAGGGCGATGGCCTCGGTCAGGTACCTCGCCCAGGCGCGTACGTCGCGGACGGCGGCGCCGCGCAGCGGCAGGAGGCTGTGCTGGTTGTGGGTGGCGTTCTCGGCCAGGCAGAGGGCGCGGCGGCCGGGGAGCAGGAAGTTCATCTCGGCGGGGGCCTCGGCGCCCGGGGTGAGCTGGAAGACCATCCTGACCCCGTCGATCGTCTCCTCCTGGCCCGTGCGGGCGATCTCGTCCGTGGGCGGGATGAGCGACATGGTGCCCGTCGAGGCGGTCATGCCGAGCCCGGCGCCGATCTGGCCGCGCGGGGAGCGGGGCAGGGCGCGGCCGTACATGTAGACGGCGCGGCGGGTCATGGCGGGGCCGGCGTAGAAGTTCTCGGCGACCGCGTGCCGCATGAAGCCGGCGGGGGCCAGGATGGGCACGCCGCCGCCGGTGACGCCGCGTACGCCGCCGAAGTGGTCGGCGTGCGCGTGGGTGTAGATCACGCCGGTGACGGGACGGTCGCCGCGGTGGGCGCGGTACAGCTTGAGCGCGGCGGCGGCGCACTCGGTGGAGATGAGCGGGTCGACGACGATGACGCCGCGCTCGCCCTCGACGAGGGTCATGTTCGACAGGTCCAGGCCCCGGACCTGGTAGACACCGTCCGTGACCTCGTACAGGCCCTGTCTGGAGCAGAGCTGGCCCTGCCTCCAGAGGCTGGGATGGGCGGTGTCGGGGCAGTCCTCCTGGAGGAAGTCGTAGGCGTCGTTGTCCCAGACGACCCTGCCGTCAACCGTTCTGATCACTGCCGGGCTGAGCTTGGCGAGGAAGCCGCGGTCCGCGTCCTCGAAGTCGCCCCTGTCGTGGAAGGGAAGGTCTGCCATGCTCAGCCGCATGCCCTCCTTTTCGGGCAAATAGCTCAATAAAGGCCCTAAATAGGATGAATCTCCGACAAGTCCATGTGGTTGGCTTGGTTCTGAGCTGATCGTCGCAGGGGGATCCATGGAAGCGTGCGTGTTCGACCTCGATGGCGTGCTGGTGGACAGCGAGCCGGTCTGGGAGGAGGTGCGCCGGGCGTTCGTCGCCGACCACGGCGGCGCCTGGCAGCCGGACACGCAGTCCAGGCTCATGGGCATGAGCACCGGCGAGTGGGCCGTGTACCTGCACGAGCTCGGCGTCGGGCTGCCGCCGGACGAGATCGCCCGCGGGGTCGTCGAGCAGATGGCCGGGCGGTACCGGGACGAGGTGCCGCTGATGCCCGGGGCCGTCGAGGTGGTGCGGCGGCTGGCGGGCCGGCTCACGCTGGGGCTGGCCAGCTCGTCCCCGCGCCGGCTGATCGACGTGGTGCTGGCCGCGGCCGGGCTGGACGAGTGCTTCGCGGCCACCGTCTCCACCGAGGAGGTGCCGCGCGGCAAGCCGGCGCCCGACGGGTACCTGGAGGCGGCTCGGCGGATCGGGGTGGACCCGCGCGGCTGCGTGGCGGTCGAGGACTCCAGCAACGGGCTGCGTTCGGCGCACGCGGCCGGGATGCGGGTGATCGCCGTACCGCACCCCCGCTACCCGCCCGCGCCCGACGCGCTCGACCTGGCCTGGCGCGTCCTGCCCGACCTGGACGCGCTGACCTCCGAGCTGGTCGTCTGAGACCCGCCGGCCGCCGCGCCGGACCCGGGAGGGGCACCCCACCGCCGCGCCGGGCCTGGGAGAGGCGCCGGTTCCGGGCCGGTCGCGCGAGACGCGCTGGTCCCGGGGCTGGTCTCGTGGAACGTCGGCGCCTCTGGCTACCATGTGGGAATCGTGCGAGACATCACGGTTTTCAGCGGCAGCGCCCACCCCGACCTGGCCGAGGAGATCTGCGCCCACCTGGGCACACCCCTGCACCCCGTACAGATCAACCGCTTCGCCAATGACGTGCTCGAAGTGCAGCTCCAGGCCAACTGCCGCGAGCGCGACGTGTACCTCATCCAGCCACTCGTGCCGCCCGTGCAGGAGCACCTGGTCGAGCTGCTGCTCATGCTCGACGCCGCCCGCGGGGCCTCCGCCGCCAGGACCACCGTGGTGATGCCTCACTACGCCTACGCCAGAAGCGACAAGAAGGACGCCCCGCGCATCTCGATCGGCGCGCGGCTGGTGGCCGACCTGCTGGTGGCCGCGGGCGCCAGCCGGGTGCTGGCGATGACGCTGCACTCGCCGCAGGTGCACGGCTTCTTCAGCGTCCCCGTCGACCACCTGCACGCGCTGCGCGAGCTGGCCGCGCACTTCCGTCAGTACGACCTGTCCAACACGGTCGTCGTCTCCCCCGACCTCGGCAACGCCAAGGAGGCCGCCCACTTCGCCCGCCTGCTGGGCACCGGGGTCGCGATGGGCGCCAAGCAGCGCTTCAGCGACGACCGCGTCGTGATCAGCTCGGTGATCGGCGACGTGGCAGGCAAGGACGTCATCATCCTGGACGACGAGATCGCCAAGGGCAGCACCGTCATCGAGCTGCTCGACCGGCTGCGCGAGCGCGACGTGCGCTCCGTACGGGTGGCGTGCACGCACGGCCTGTTCTCCGGCGGCGCCATCGAGCGGCTCAGCGCGCTGCCCGAGGTCCAGGAGATCGTCTGCACCAACACCGTCCCGCCACCGGCCAAGCCCGGCGACAAGCTCACCGTGTTGTCGATCGCGTCCGCGCTGGCCGAGGCCATGCGCCGGATCCACTACGGCGAGTCGGTGAGCGCCCTGTTCAGTACATCCTGAGGAGCTGCCCGGTCACCCGCCGCCCCTGGTGCGAGGCCAGGAACGTGATCACCTCGGCCACGTCCTCCGGCTGCGCGATCTCCTTGAGCACCGCGCTCTCGGTGACCGCCCTGGCCACCTCGTCGTTGATCCAGCCGGTGTCGGTGACGGGCGGGTAGACCATGTTGGCCGTGATGCCGTAGGGGCCCAGCTCGTGCGCGGCCGACATGGTGTAGTTCTCCTGGGCCGCCTTCGCCGCGCCGTACGAGACCTCCGTCGGGAAGCCGTTGGGCCCGCCGGAGGTCAGGCCGATGATGCGGCCCCAGGTCGCGCCGCGCGCCACGTGCCGCCGGGCGAACTCCGAGATCAGCAGCGCGGCCGCCCGCGCGTCCACCGCGAACTGCCTGTCGTGCGTCTCCACGTCCACCATCCGCAGCGAGCGGCCGAAGGCGTCGTGCCCGGCGGGCGCGAAGGTGTTGCCCAGCCCGGCGCTGGCATTGTTGACCAGGATCTCCACCGGACCGAACGCCTTCTCGGCCAGGTCGAACAGCAGCTTGGGCGCCTCGGGGTCCGCCAGGTCGGCCTCGGCGGCCTCCGCGGTGCCGCCCGCCTCGCGGATGCGGCGGACGACGTCGTCCGCGGTGTCGGCCCTGACCCGGTCGTAGGTGTCCGGATAGGCAGGTTCGTTCAAGGGCGCGAGGCGCTTGTACGTCAGGAAGACCGCCACCCCCTCGGCCGCCAGCGCGGTCGCCGTCGCCGCACCGATGCCGTGATTGGCACCTGTGATCAGCGCAACCTTTCCTGTCAGCCGTGTATCGATCATAGTTGCCATCATGCACGCAGCCACCGAACGACTGCTAAGGCATTTTCTCGACAGCATCGAGCCGGCCGTCCCCCTGGTCGCGCTCTGGGCGCACGGCTCGCTCGCGGCGGGCGACTACCAGGAGGGACGCAGCGACCTCGACCTGATCGCGGTGCTCGACTCGCCGGCCACGATGGGCGACTGGCGGCGGATCAAGGCCGTGCACCGCAGGCTCCGCCTGCCGCTGGCGGAGCGGCTGCACTGCTCGTACATGTCCAGGCAGGAGCTGGACGACCTGGCGACCGAGCACATCACGTGGGCGCACAGCCAGATCTACCGGCGGCCCGTCAGCGCGGTCACCCGGCGCGAGCTGCACGACGGGGCCAGGGTGCTGTACGGGCCGCCGCCCGCCGGCCTGCTGCCGCCGGTGTCGGAGGAGGAGCTGACCCGGTACGTCCGTACGGACCTGCGCGACTTCTGGCTGGTCAAGGCGCAGGAACGGCGGCGCTGGCTGCAGGACGTCTGGGTGGACCTGGGCATGGTGACGGTCGCCAGGGCCACCGTCACGTTGCGGGAGGGACGGCTGATCAGCAAGCTGGAGGCGCTGGACGTGCTGGCCGAGCTGGGGGCGCCGGAGACGGTGGTGGCCGACATCCGCGCCCGCCGCTACGGCACGCCGGCGCCGGTGCTGAGCCGGTTCAGGCGGGCGCGGCTGGCTCGGGCGTTCGTCAAGTCGGCGATCAGGCGGGCACTCGGCTGAGATGAATCCCATCTCACCAGGAAGAACCGCGCTGCGCCGGTGGTTTGTTACGTGCGTAGTGGTAGCGCCAATCACCACCTGAAACCTGGGAAGGGCGGCACATGGGGGAGAGCAGGCGGTCCTATCTGGAGGCCGCGGCGTCGGCGGTGTCGCTCCTGCGCGATCCGGCCGTGGCGGCATCGTGGGACAAGCCGAGCGCGCTGATGGAGTTCAGCGTCGCGGGGCTGGCCGGGCACCTGGCCCACCAGCTCGTCAGGGTCGGCGACGTGCTGGCGCCGAACGGGCAGGCCGGGGAGCCCATCACGCTCATCGAGCACTACTCGCGCTCGCCGTGGGTGCAGGCCGGCCTCGACCACGAGAGCAACCTCAGCGTCCGGCGCGGCGGCGAGGCGGCCGCGGCGGCCGGCCCCGCGGTGCTGGTCGAGCGGGCGCAGGCGCTGTACGAGATGCAGAGCGCGGCGCTGGCCGCCGAACCGGCCGACCGGGTCGTGCACCTGCCGTGGTCCGGCTGGTCGCTGCGGCTGGACGACTTCCTGCTCACCCGGCTCGTGGAGCTGGTCGTGCACTCCGACGACCTGGCCGCCAGCGTGGGGGTGGAGACTCCCGAGCTGCCCTCCTCGGTGATCGATCCGGTGGTGGAGCTGCTGGCCCGGCTGGCCGTGCACCGCCACGGGCCGACGGCGGTCATCCGCACGCTGAGCAGGGCCGAGCGGGCCCCGGCCACGATCAGCGCGTTCTGATCCCACCCGCCGGGCAGGGACCGGCCATGACCGGCGGCCGCCGTCCCTCGGTTCAGTTCACGATCATGCGCAGGGCCGCGACCACCTCGCGGCCCGACAGCGCGCTGTCGGGGTCGAGCAGCCACTGCGACAGGAAGCCGGTCAGCATGGCCTGGTAGACCGTGCCCGTGAGCCGCTCGCGTTCGGGATCGGTGCCCAGCGTGACCCCCTCGAACAGCTCGGCGAGCCCCAGCCGCGCCTCCCCGATGGCCCGCGCGAGCTGCTCCCGCACCTCCGGTGCGGCGTGGTCGATGTGCCCGAGCAGCTCGAACTGCGTCACCCAGAGCGGGCGCAGCTTCCCGAACGACTCCACCACCCGGTCCCACGCCGCCTCGAACCGCTCCAGCGGCGTGGCGTCCGGCCGCACGTCGGCCGACAGGGTCGCCGCCAGCTCCTCGCCCCACTCCTTCATCACCTCGAACAGCGCCTCGTTCATCAGCGCTTCCTTCGACCTGAAGTGGTAACCGATGCCAGCCAGGCTCACGCCGGACGCGGTCGCGATGTCGCGCGCGGTCGTGCGCGAGTAGCCCTTCTCGATCAGGCATCGCTTCGCCCCCGCCAGCAGATCTTCCCTGTTTCCCATGCCCAGAGACTAACACATCCGTACTAGACAAGCGTCTGAGACGTCTGTACCGTCTCGCTCATGACGAACATCCTCATCTCGGGCGCGAGCATCGCGGGCACGGCGACGGCGTACTGGCTGCGGCGGCACGGCTACACCGTGACCGTGGTCGAGCGAGCCCCCGCCATCCGCACGGGCGGCTACAAGGTGGACGTGCGCGGTGCCGCGCTCGAGGTGGTCGAGCGCATGGGCCTGCTGGACGCCGTCCGCGCCAGGGGCACGGACATGCGCGTCGCCACCTACTACGACGCCGCCGGCCGCCCGCTGGCCGCCATGGACGCCGACCTGTTCGGCGGCCGTACGGGCGACGACGCCGAGATCATGCGCGGCGACCTCAACGAGCTGCTGTACGACCTGACCCGCCACGAGGTCGAGTACGTCTTCGGCGACTCGATCACCGGCATCGCCGAGGACGGCACCGTGACGTTCGAACGCGCCCAGCCGCGCACGTTCGACCTGGTCGTCGGGGCCGACGGTGTCCACTCCAACGTCCGGCGGCTCGCCTTCGGCGCGGAACAGACCTGCACCCGCGACCTCGGCCACTACATCTCCATCTGCACCGTGCCGAACACGCTCGGCCTGGACCGCGAGGAGGCCGTGCACGCGGCCGTCGGCAGGACCGCGAACGTCTACAGCACCCGGCAGGACACGGCGGCCAAGGCCCTGTTCATGTGGTCGTCGCCGCCGCTGGACCACGACCACCGCGACGTCGCCGGGCAGAAGCTGCTGCTCGCGCGGGCCATGGACGGGGTCGGCTGGCAGGTGCCCGCGCTGCTGGAGGCCGTGCGCGACGCCGAGGACTTCTACTTCGACTCGGTCGCCCAGATCCACCTGGACCGCTGGTCGAAGGGGCGGGTCGTGCTGGTGGGCGACGCGGGATACTGCGCCTCCCCCGCCTCCGGGCAGGGCACCAGCCTGGCGCTCGTGGGCGCGTACGTGCTGGCGGGCGAGCTGGCCACGGGCGGCGGGACGGAGGGTTACGAGCGGGAGCTGCGGCCCTTCGTGGCGGCCAACCAGGCGCTGGGGCCCGCCAACGTCAAGGGCATGGTCATCGGGTCGCGGGCGGCGCTGTGGTTCCAGCTCAGGATGATGCGGCTGCTCCCGCGCCTGCCCGGCAGGAACCGGATGATCGAGCGGATCACCGGCCCCATCCTCCGCGCCGCGAACGCCGTCACGCTCAAGGATTATGCACGGTGACCTCCGGATGGTCCTTGACCGCAGTGTGCTTGCCCAGCAGGTGCCGGTCGAGGAAGCCCGCCAGGTGGGCGCGGGTGATCTCCAGCGCCCGAGCGCCGTCGAGCTCCTGCGCGGGCAGTCCCAGTTGCGGTCTGAGCACCGCGTAGTCGACGAACGCCGAGTGGTCGGTGCCCTTCACCGTGATCCAGCGCTTCCAGCCGGTCAGGTTCGGCCACGCCTGCCTCCAGGAGTCGTCGGTGCCGCCGGGCGTGTGCGACTTCGGCGCTCCGATCAGCATGAACGGCCGCTTGAGCGGCTCTTCCACCCGGTACGTGCCGTCCAGGTTCACCCCGGCCTTGATCCGGCCGTCCGCGAGCATGGTCCGGGCCGCCGCGTAACCGCCGATCGAGTGCCCGACCATGGCGATCCGTGACCGGTCGATCTTCTTGCCCCAGCCGCCCCCGGTCAGCTCGTCGAGCACGAACCGCACGTCCTTCGCCCTGCCCGTGGCCACCTTCGCGTGGTCCTGGCCCTTCACGCAGGCCAGGCAGGTGGTGGTGCGGCCGTCGGGGAAGGTGGTGGCGACCGACTCGTACGTGTGCTCCACGGCCGCGACCAGGTATCCCCTGCTCGCGAAGTCCTCGGCCAGCGAGGTCAGGGTGGCGCGCGGGAAGCTGAACCCGGGCGACATGACGACCAGCGGCCGCCTGCCTCCCGCGGCGGGGGCGTTCAGGCGGGCGTGCGTCCTGACCTTGGTGAGGGCGTCAGGATCGACCTGGAAGCCCTTGAGCACCGCCGCCGACTCCTGCGCGGTCAGGTACGGCGCCGGCCGCCCGGTCGCCTTCTTCGCCGGATACCAGAGCGAGACCAGCAGCTCCCGCCGGTCCGCCTCCGGGTTCCAGGGGTCGGGGCGGCTCCTGTCGACCAGGTGCAGGGTGGTCGTGCCGACGGGCTTCGACCCGGTCGGCTTCGGCAAGGCAAGGCCCGCCCGGGCCTCGGCTCCGGCAGGCACGGCCGCGTGCGCGGCCTGGGCGGGGATGGCGGACAGGACGAGGAACGACAGGGCTGCCGCGGCAGCGGTGTTTCGCATGGCGACCACGCTGCCGGAAGGGCGGGCGGAAGCGTCCTCCCCGATCGTCTGTCCACACCCACTACTTTCGTCGTAAGGCCATCCCCCGGCGCGCCCCTACGCTGTGACCATGCGGTTCGTACTGCTCGGCGCGGGGCTCTTCGCGTTGTCCCTGTTCGTGATGAGCGGGCAGATGGGGGTGCCGTCCGGCCTCCCGCTGCCCGTTCAGGTCGCGATCGCCGGGGCGGCGGGCGTGGCTGCCTGGCACGCGCGGCGGTCCTGGTGGCCGCTGGCCGCCGTCGGCGCCGTCACCTACGCCTGGCTCGTGGTGTGGCCGCCGCTGCTGGTCGCCTCCTACTTCGCGGGCCGCACGCTCAGCAGGAGCCGCGGCATCGCCGCCTACGTCGGCGCCTGCCTGGTCGTCTGCGGCGTCTCGGCGGTGGTCGGCGAGGCGCGCGACGGGCTGCAGGAGATGCTGACCGCCAGTCTGGGCAACGCGCTGTTCATGGCGCTGGGCATGATCGGGCTGCCGCTGGCCGTGGGGCTGTGGACGCGTGCCAGGGCCGAGGTGCTGGAGGCGGCCAGGGAGCGCGCGCAGCGGCTCGAACGCGAGCAGGTCATGCGGGCCGAGCAGGCCAGGGCGCAGGAGCGCGCCAGGATCGCCAGGGAGATGCACGACGTCGTGGCCCACCGGGTCTCGCTGATCGTGCTGCACGCGGGGGCGCTGGAGGTGCGGGCCACCGACGAGGAGACGGCCGAGACCGCCGCCATGATCGGCGGGATCGGCAGGGAAGCCCTGGCCAACCTGCGCGACGTGCTCGGGGTGCTGCGCGCGCCCCGCACCGGGGCCGTCGACGCCGGCTCCCGCTCGCGGCCCGCCCCCGGCGGCCACCGGCCGGGGTCCGTCCTGGGCGATCTCGACGCCGGCTACCGGCCGCAGCCGACGCTCGGCGACCTCGACCGGTTGCTCGACCAGTCCCGCGCCCTGGGCATCGCGGTGACCCGGCGCGACGAGGGCGAGCCCCGGCCGGTGGAGGAGACGGTGGAGCGGACGGCGTACCGGGTGATCCAGGAGGCCCTCACCAACGTGCACAAGCACGCGGGCGGCGTGCCCACGGACGTGCTGCTCCGGTTCGGCGACGGCGAGCTGGAGGTGGAGGTGCGCAACCAGGCGCCGCACGCGCCGCCCGAGGAGCTGCCGGGCGCCGGCTGGGGCCTGGTGGGGCTGCGCGAGCGGGTGGAGCTCCTCGGCGGCTCGCTGCGCACCAGCGCCGAGGAGAGCGGCGGCTTCCTCGTCAGCGCCAGGATCCCGGCATGAGCGGGCTCCTCGCCAGCGGCAGCGCCGTGAGCGGCGGGAACGCGGTATGAGCGGACCTTGCGTGGGTGGCAGGGCCGTGAGCGACGGGGGCTCTGCGTGATCAGGGTGCTCGTGGTGGACGACGAGGCGCTCGTACGGTCGGGGCTGCGGTTGATCCTGGAGGCGGCGGGCGACATCTCGGTGATCGGTGAGGCGCGTGACGGCGCCGAGGCGGTCTCGGCGGTGGGGCGGTTGCGGCCCGAGGTGGTGCTGATGGACGTGCGGATGCCCGTCATGGACGGCCTGAGCGCCGCCGCGCGCATCCTCCTGGATCCCCAGGCGCCCAAGGTGGTCATGCTGACCACGTTCGACGTGGACGAGTACGTGCACGCGGCGCTGCGCCTGGGCGCCGTGGGCTTCCTGCTCAAGGACACCCCGCCGAGAGAGCTGGCCGCCGCCGTGCGCACGGTCGCCGACGGTCAGGCGATGCTCTCCCCGTCCGTCACCAAGCGGGTGATCGCGCAGTACGCCGACCGCGCCCCCTCGCGCGCCGAGGCCGCCCGCAGGCAGCTCGACGGGCTCACCGGCCGGGAGGGGGACGTGATCAAGGCGCTGGCCCGCGGCCTGTCCAACGCCGAGATCGGCCGCGAGCTGCGCCTGACGGAGGCCACGGTGAAGGCGCACGTCAGCCGGGTGCTGGCCAAGCTGGGCCTGGCCAACCGGGTCCAGGCCGCGATCCTGGTCCACGACGCCGACCTGCGCTGACCGCCTCCGCGCGCCGGCGGCCCACCTGACAGAGCGACCCGCCCGGCAAGGCGGCCCGCCCGGCGAGGCGGGTCACCTGGCGAGGCGGATCACCGGGTCACTGGCCGGTCGTCTCCGCGTAATAGCAGGCCGCCTGCGCCTCGGGCACGGCAGGAAGGACGTCCAGCAGCTCCGTACGGCACCGCCCGTCCACCCCAGCCTCGGCGGCCTTGCCGGAGGCGAGCACCTGGCAGCGGGCGTGGAAGCGGCATCCGCCGGGGATCCTGGTCGGGTCCGGCGGCTCGCCGGTCAGCACCACCCGCTCCGGCGACTCGGGCAGCACCGACATCAGCGCCTGCGTGTACGGATGCCGGGGCGCGGTCAGCACCTGCTCCACGGGCCCCGACTCGACGATCCTGCCCAGGTACATCACGGCCACCCGGTCGGCGATGTTCCAGGCCAGGCCGAGGTCGTGGGTGACGACCAGCGCCGACAGGCCCAGCTCGGCGCGCAGCCGCAGCAGCAGGGCCAGGATCTCGCCGCGCACGGAGGCGTCCAGCGAGGCCACCGGCTCGTCGGCGATCAGCACCTTCGGGTTCAGCGCCAGCGCGCCGGCGATCACCACGCGCTGCCGCTGCCCGCCCGACAGCTCGTGCGGGTAGCGCAGGAAGAACCGGTCGGGCGGCCGCAGCCCCGCGTGTGACAGGGCCGTGGCCACGACGTCCTGCTCGTCCCGCAGGCCGTGGATGCGCGGGCCCTCGGCGACGGCCTCGTACACCGTGTGCCTGGGGTTGAGCGAGCCGGTCGGGTCCTGAAGGACGAGCTGCACCTGCCTGCGGTAGGCCTTGAGCGCCTTGGAGGTGTAGTTCAGCGGGTGGCCGTCGTAGCGGACCTCGCCGGAGGTGGGGCGTTCGAGGCCGAGGAGGGTGCGGGCGAGCGTGGTCTTGCCGCAGCCGGACTCGCCGACCAGGGCGACGATCTCGCCCGCGCCGATGGCCAGGTTCACGCCGTCCACGGCGCGGGCGCGGCGGCCTCTGGAGGAGAACTCGACGTGCAGGTCGCGAGCCTCCAGCAGGGTCGGCCGGGTGGTCGCGACCGCCTCGGCACTGGTCTGCGTCTCGGTCATACGGCCTCCTCCAGCGCCCCGGCCCGCACGAACGTCCCGGTCATACGGCCTCCTCCGTCGCTCTGACGTGCACGCAGGCCGCCGTACGCCCCGGCCCCGCCGGCCACAGCTCGACGTCCAGCGAGGCGCACTCGTCCAGCGCGACCGGGCAGCGCGGGTGGAACGAGCAGCCGCTGGGCAGGTGCATGGGGTCGGGCGGGTCGCCGCCCAGCCCCTTGGGCGCCATCCGCGAGACCGGGTCGCCCACGGTCGGGAACGCCGCGGCCAGCGCCCGGCTGTAGGGGTGCCTGGCCTCGTGGAACACCTCGCCGGACGGCCCGTGCTCGACCACGCGGCCCGCGTACATGACGGCGAGCTGGTCGCACACGTCGGCGAGCACGGACAGGTCGTGCGAGATCATGATGAGCGAGATGCCCTGCTCGGCGACCAGCTCCTTGATCAGGGTGAGCACCTGGGCCTGCACCATCACGTCGAGCGCGGTGGTCGGCTCGTCGGCGATGATCAGCCGGGGCGAGCAGGCCAGCGCCATCGCGATCATCACGCGCTGCCGCTGCCCGCCGGACAGCTCGTGCGGGAAGCTGCGGGACCGCCAGGCGGGCAGGCCGACCTGTTCGAGCAGCTCGGCGACGCGCTTGCGGGCGGCGTCCGGCTTGGCCAGGTTGTGCACGAGCAGCGGCTCGGCGATCTGCTCGCCGATCCGGCGTACGGGGTTGAGCCCGTGCTGGGCGCCCTGGAAGACGATCGAGGCCTCGGCCCAGCGGACGGCGCGCAGCCGGCCCCACTTCATGGCCAGCACGTCATCGCCGTCGAGCAGGATCCTGCCGCCGACGCGGGCGTCCCGGGGCAGGAGCCGGAGCAGCGCCATGGCCAGCGTGGACTTGCCGGACCCGGACTCGCCGGCGACTCCGAGCGCCGCTCCGGACTCCAGGGCCAGCGACACCCCGCGCACGGCGGGCACCTCGCCCGAGGCGATGCGGTAGGTCACGGACACGTCGTCGAGTTCGAGCAGACTCATGCCGCCCTCCTCAGCCTGGGGTTGAGCACGGCCTCCAGCGCCCGCCCGACCAGGGTGAACGCCATGACGACCACGAGGATGGCCAGGCCGGGGATGAGGATGTACCACCAGGCGCCGTTGGTGGCGGCGCCGAAGTCGTAGGAGGCGCGCAGCATGGTGCCCCAGGAGGTCTTGTTGGAGGTGACGCCGAGGAAGGCCAGCGTCGACTCGGTGACGATGGCGCTGGCGACCTCCAGCGTGGTGCTGGCCAGCAGCAGCGGGGCCACGTTGGGCAGCACGTGGCGGGTGGTGATGTGCCAGTGCCCGGCGCCGAGCGCCTTGGAGCGCTCGATGTACGGCCTGGCCTCGACGGCCAGCGTCTGGGCCCTGATCAGGCGCGCGGTGGACGGCCAGGACGTGACGGCGATCGCCATGATGACGGTGAACGTGCTCCCGCCCAGGATGGCGGCCAGCACCAGCGCGGTGACCAGCGAGGGCAGCACGAGGAACCAGTCGGTGATCCGCATGAGGATCCCGTTGGTCCAGCCGCGGAAGTGCCCGGCGGCGATGCCGACGACCAGGCCGATCACGATGCTGAGCACGGCGGCGAGGAAGCCGATGAGCAGTGACGTGCGCGAGCCCCACCAGACCATCAGCAGGACGGACCGCCCGGACTCGTCCGTGCCGAAGGGGAAGGCCAGGCTCGGGCCGTCGAAGTCCTCGCCGGGGGCGTCCACGACGTTGGTCACGCTCTCGTCGATGAACAGCGGCGCGACCAGCGCGAGCAGCACGGCGGCGAGCAGGACCACCAGGCCGGCGACGCCGGCGCGGTGGTGGCGGTAGTCGGCCCAGAAGCGGCTCAGGGCGAGCCGCCTGCGGGCCATGGCGACACTGGTCATGCCGATCTCACCCTCGGGTCGAGCAGATGGTAGACGACGTCGGCCAGCGTGTTCATGACGATCACCGACACGGTGATCAGCATGAACGTGCCCTGCATGAGCGTGAAGTCGGGCACCTCGATCGCCCGGTAGAAGAGCTGGCCCAGGCCCGGCCAGGTGTAGATGTACTCCACGGTGACCGCGCCGCCGACCACGAACCCGATGCGCATGAACACCAGCGTCACCGTGGGCAGCAGCGCGTTCGGCACGGCGTGGCGGCGGCGTACCTCGTCGTCACGCAGCCCCTTGGCGCGGGCCACGGTCACGTAGTCCTGGCTGACCTCCTCCAGCAGCGAGGAGCGCATGACCAGCAGGTACTGCGCGTACACCACGGCCACCAGCGTCAGGCAGGGCAGCACCATGTGGGAGGCCACGTCGAGCACGTACGCGAACCCGTCGGGCGCGTCCACGCTCTCGATGCCCCTGAACGGGAAGATGCCCGGGATGGGCCCGATGCCGACGCCGAACACCATCATCAGCAGCAGCCCGAGCCAGAACGTCGGCACCGACCACAGCAGCAGCGACGCGCCGGTGGAGAAGCGGTCGAAGCGGCTGCCGTGCCGCCAGCCGGCGCGGGTGCCCTGCCAGATGCCCAGGCTGACCGCGATGACCAGGCCCGTGCCCGTGAGCAGCAGCGTCGGGCCGATCCGCTCGCCGATCAGGTCGATGACCGGCCGCTTGTACTCGTAGGAGGTGCCGAGGTCGAGCCGGAGCGTGTCGCCCACGAAGTCGAAGAACTGGTCGATCAGCGGCTTGTCCAGCCCGAGGCGGCGCCGTTCCAGGTCGAGCTGGGTCGGCGTCATGTTGCGGCCCTGGGCCAGGTTCCGCACGGGGTCGCCGGGCAGCAGCCGGAACACGAAGAACGTGCCGACGAGCACCATGGCGATGCTGAACAGCGCCCCACCGGCCTTGGACAGCGCGTACTGCAGCGTGCCGCGGCGGACGGGGCGCTCGTCAGCGGGGCCCGCCGCCTGGACGGCGGGCTCTGCTGCGTCAAGCGGAGTCGTCATACCTGTGCTTCTGGGGTCATTCGCGCTCGTCGGCGGCGCTCTTGCGCCGCCTGGTCAGGAAGAAGGCCCCCAGTCCTACGATCACCACGGCGCCGACGATCCCGCCCCAGATGAGGCCCGTGTTGGAGCCGCCGTCGCCGCCGCCTGTAGGCGCCTGGGCCTTGACGTCCACGGTGTAGAACGGCCAGTAGCCGCTGCCGCCGTACAGCAGGCCCTTGTCCTCCGGGATCGGGGTGATGCTGGTGATGCGGTCCTTGCGGTAACCCTCGAGGTCGTTGGTGTAGTAGATCGCGATGATGGGAGCGTCGGTGTAGAGCTGCTCCTGCATCTTCTTGATGATCTCGGCCCGCTTCGGCCGGTCGAGCTCCTTCTGCTGGTCCTTGTAGAGCTGCTCGAAGGTCTCGTTGCAGTAGAAGGACTCGGTGCCGCCGCCCTCGCCGTTCGCGGCGGGCCTGCGGCTGCACAGGTGCGTGGCGAAGACCTCTTCGGGGTCGGGGTTGACCGACCAGCCGCTGATCGCGATGTCGAAGGTGGCCGCGACGCCGGTCTCCTCGGTGAACTTGCTGGAGTCCAGCTTCACCGTGGTCAGCGTGACGCCGATCTCCTTCATGAAGCCCGTCATGTACTCGGCGAGCTTGTCCTCGATCGGGGTGTCGGTGTGGATGGTGAAGCGCCACTCCAGCTTGCGCTTGCCGTCGGGCATCGTACGGATGCCGTCGGCGCCCTTCTTGTAGCCGGCGTCGTCGAGGATCTGGTTGGCCTTGGCGGGGTCGTAGGTGACCTTGGTGTCGCCGGCGGCCTCCCAGAAGAAGTCCTTGTACATCGGCGGCACGATCGAGCCGTCGGCCACCTTGGCCAGGCCGTTCTGCACCTCGTCGACCAGCTTCTGCTTGTCGATGGCGTGGTGCAGCGCCTGGCGGACCTTGACGTCCTTGAGCGCCGGGTGGCCGTCGCCGATGGGCTTGTCGTCGCTGGTGGTGGCGCCGTGGTTGATCTGCAGGTACGACGCGCGGCGGCCCTGGGTGTTCCAGGCCTCGATGTTGGGGTCGTTCTGGATGGCCTCGAACTCCTGCGGGGTCATCCGGCCGAGCAGGTCGATGTCACCGTTCTTCAGGCCCGCGATGGCGGCCTGCGGGTTGTCGTAGAAGATGACCTGCAGCTCGTTGACCTTGGGCGCGCCCCGCCAGTAGTTGGGGTTGGCCTGCAGCTTGACGTACTGGTCCTTCTTGTGCTCGATCGCGATGTACGGGCCGCTGGTCACGGCCGGGTACTTCTCGGCGTCGTAGTTCGCCATGTCGGTGACCGACTCCCAGACATGCTTGGGCATGATCGGGACCGGGTTGTCCAGCATGGACGCCTGCGGTGCCTTGAGCTTGATGACCAGGTCCTGCCCGTTGGCGGTGACGCTCTCGAAGTTCTCCACCGCCGGGCCGTTCGCGGTCTTGGCGGCCTCGTCGGTCATCATCTTGTTGAACGTCCAGGCCGCGTCCTCGGCCGTGATCGGCTTGCCGTCGGACCACTTGGCCTGGCGGATCTTGAACGTCCAGGTGAGCCCGTCCTCCGACGTGCTCCACGACTCGGCCAGGTCGGCGCTGGGCTGGAGCGTCTTGGAGTCGGGCACCGTGAGGTAGCCGTACATCCAGCGGTGGATGGACGTCGAGACCAGGCGGACGGCCAGGAAGGGGTTCATCGAGTCCATGGCCTGCGTCGCGCCGACGCGTACGATTTTCTTCCCCGCCGCCGGATCCTGGGCATGGGCCGCCGTGGCGCCCTGACCGGCCACTAATAGCGCGACGCCCAGCGCAGCCAGGCGCGCGAACCATTTCCTCATGTGTGCCTCACCTTCAGGCGGGGGGTGTTCCTGTGTAGAGAAAGGCACACCATACGGAGTCCGCATGTCAACGAGGTGCGGAAAATTGTTTCACCTTCGTTTCCTTTAGCGGTGTAAATTTTCAGCACTCTTGGCACTACCGTGAGCTGGTGCCCCGCCTGCTGACAGCCCTGGCCTGCGTCGTGATCGTCGCGTGCGGGCTCGGCGTCCGCGCGCTCTGGGACGGGCCTGTCCCGAAGTATGCCGGTGACGCGCTCTACACCGCACTCATCTACGCACTTCTCGTGCTCGCCCTTCCGAAGGTGCGCCCCTGGGTGGCCGCGGCGGTGTCGGCCGGGCTGAGCTGGGCGATCGAGTTCGCCCAGCTCGGGGAGATCCCCGCGATCCTGCGACCGGTGCTGGGCAGCACGTTCAACCCGCCCGACCTGTTCTGGTACACCGCCGGGGCCGCTGTCTGCTGGCTAGCCCACCATCGACTGGGTGCCGAGGACGCCCAGCAGGGCTAGACGTTCGGCGTCCTCTGTGCCAGGCTCGGCCGTGTAGATCATGACGCGCAGGTTGCTGCCCGCCACGCTGAGGATGTCGCAGTCCAGCGTCAGCGCCCCCACCTGCGGGTGATCGATGATCTTCCGCCCGCCTTCCTGCCGCCCGACGACCCCCGCGTCCCACAGCTCGGCGAACCGCTCGCTCCTGGCCCGCAACTCCCCGACCAGCCGCCGGAGCTGCCGGTCGGCCGGATACTGCCCGGCGGTCGCACGCAGGTCGGCCACCATCGTGGCCTCGAACCGGCGCCGCTCCTCCGGCGTATGCCTGACCCGGCCGCCCGGCCCGGCGAAGTTGCGCCACACGCCGTTGCGCTCGTTGCCACGCCACCCGGACGGGTCGCCCATCAGCGCCGCGTACATGGGGTTGGCCAGCAGCAGCGTCCAGGCCGCGTCGTAGACGCCGACCGGCGTGCCGGCCAGCCGGTCCAGCATCCGGTGCACGCTGGGCGGGATGAACGCGGGCACGGTGTCGGGGCACGGCGGCGCCAGCCCGGCCGTCCTGAACAGGTACGCCCGCTCGTCCGCCGACAGCCGCAGCGCCCGGGCCAGCGCCTCGACGACCTGCGGTGAGGGGTTGGCGGCCCGGCCCTGTTCGAGCCGGCTGACGTAGTCGGCGGAGATCCCGGCGAGCAGCGCCAGCTCCTCGCGGCGCAGCCCGGCCGCGCGCCGGTGCCCGCCGGCGGCCAGCCCCACCGCCTCCGGCCTCACCCGGTCGCGCCAGCGGCGCACTGCCTGCCCGAACTCCCTCATGCCCCCAGTCTGCCCTGCCTGCCCGGGATGTCCCTGGCACTGTCAGTCCCAGGAAAACCGGACGAATGGCTGCTCCCGGAGCTCCGCCGCACGCTGGAGACATGACCACGACACTGATCACCGGAGCGAACAAGGGGCTCGGCTTCGAGACCGCCCGCCGCCTCGTCGAGGCCGGCCACACCGTCTATCTCGGCAGCCGCGACGCCGAGCGCGGCCGGGTGGCCGCCGGCAGGCTCGGCGCGCGGCCGGTCGTCCTGGACGTCACCGACGACGCCTCCGTGGCCGCCGCCGCGCGGACCATCGAGGCGGACGGCGGGCTGGACGTGCTGATCAACAACGCCGGCGTCGAGGGGCGGACGGCGGGCGGCGGCGTGATCGGCGCCGCGGACGTGACGGCCGACGACCTGCGCGCCGTCTTCGAGACGAACGTCTTCGGCCTGGTCCGCGTCACGCACGCCTTCCTGCCCCTGCTGCTGCGCTCCGCCGCCCCCGTCGTGGTGAACCTCAGCAGCGGCCTGGCCTCGCTCGCCAGGGTCACCGCCGAGGGCACCCCGGCGTACGCGTACCCCGGGGTCGCCTACCCGGCCTCCAAGGCGGCGGTGAACATGATCACCGTGCAGTACGCGAAGGCGTTCCCCGCCATGCGCGTCAACGCCGTGGAGCCGGGCTTCACCAAGACGGACCTGAACCACAACACCGGCATCCAGACCGTCGAGGAGGGCGCCGAGATCATCGTCAGGATGGCCCAGGTCGCCCCCGACGGCCCCACGGGCGGCTACTTCGACGCCGGCGGGCCGCTGCCCTGGTGAGCTAGTGGCAGCCGCCGGTGCCGCAGCACGACGACCCGCCCGCCTGGGGCAGCAGCTCGACCTTGCCGCCGAGCTCGTAACCGGCCTCGGCCACCGCGGCGTCGATCAGGGCGGCATCGATCGGCGCCGCGCTGGTCACCGTCACCGCCCCGGACGCCAGATCGACCTCGACCCCGCTCACCCCGGCCACCTTGCCGACCTCCTGGGTCACGGCGCTCACGCAGTGGCCGCAGGTCATGCCCTCTACCTGGTACGTGGCAACAGTCATGGATCCGCTCCTCACTCTCGGCTCTCGCAACGCCGCCCAATATACCCCCCTAGGGTAAATGCGCATACATCCGCCGCCCACGGAAAGAGGGTGGGAAACACCGATGTCCAAGGGGGACGAGTCACATGCTGGACGGCAAGACCATCGCTTTCCTGGTCGCTCCCGAGGGAGTCGAGCAGGTGGAGCTCACGGAACCGTGGAAGGCGGTCAAGCAGGCCGGTGGCACGCCCCGGCTCGTCTCGACCGCCTCCGGCAAGGTCCAGGGGTTCAACCACCTGGACAAGGCGGACACCTTCGCCGTGGACGCCACGGTGGACGACGTGGACGCGGCCGACTTCGACGGCCTCGTCCTGCCAGGCGGCGTCGCGAACCCCGACTTCCTGCGTACGGTGCCCCAGGCCGTACGGTTCGTCCGGGCCTTCTTCGACTCGGGCAAACCGGTGGCCGCCATCTGCCACGCGCCGTGGACGCTGATCGAGGCGGACGTCGTCCGCGGCCGGACCCTGACGTCCTGGCCCAGCCTGCAGACCGACCTGCGCAACGCCGGGGCGACCTGGGTGGACAAGGAGGTCATGGTCTGCCCGGAAGGCCCGAACACGCTGGTCACCAGCCGCAAGCCGGACGACCTCAAGGCGTTCTGCCAGGCGGCCACGGACGTCTTCTCCTGACCCCTGCCGGTGGTCCCCCGCCTGGCGGGGGACCACCGTCCCGCCTGACGAGATCGAAACCCTCCTGTAACGCCTTGTCCCCTGGAAAGAAATGGTCTAGACGTAGACCAAAAGGAGCGTCCTCCGCGCCCCCCAGGGAGACCTCAATGACCACTGAAGAGGATTCCAGGCGACTGGCCGAGCTCGGCTACAAGCAGGAGCTGGCACGCACCTGGAGCGGTTTCTCGAACTTCGCCATCTCCTTCTCGATCATCTCCATCCTCGCCGGCTGCTTCACGACCTTCGGACAGGCGTGGAACAACGGCGGCCCCATCGCCATCTCGTGGGGCTGGCCGCTGATCTCCCTGTTCATCCTGATCATCGGTTTCTGCATGTCGGAGCTGGTCTCGGCGTACCCGACGGCGGGCGGCATCTACTGGTGGGCCGCCAAGCTGGGCAAGCCGATCCACGGCTGGTTCACCGGCTGGCTCAACCTCATCGGCCTCATCGCCGTCACCGCGTCGGTCGACTACGGCTGCGCCACGTTCCTCAACATCACCCTGAACCGCCTGACCGGGGGCGCCTGGGAGGGCACCCTGCCACAGGCGTTCCTCCTCTTCGTGATCGTCCTCGCGCTGCACGCCCTGATCAACATCTACAGCCACAGGCTGATCTCGCTGCTGCAGAACGTCTCCGTCTGGTGGCACGTGGCCGGCGCCGCGATCATCGTCGCCATCCTGATCTTCGCCCCGGAGAGCCACCAGTCGGCCGACTTCGTCTTCTTCGGCACCAACAACAACTCGGGCTTCGGTGACGGCTCGGAGGGGCTGCCCTTCTGGCTGTACGTGCTGCCGCTCGGCTTCCTGCTCACCCAGTACACGATCACCGGCTTCGACGCCTGCGCGCACGTGTCGGAGGAGACCCAGGGCGCGGCCAGGAGCGCGGCCCGCGGCCTGTGGCAGTCGATCTTCTACTCGGCCATCGGCGGCTGGATCCTGCTGCTGTCGTTCCTGTTCGCCGCCACGAACGTGGACGAGCTCAACAAGCAGGCCGGCTTCGTCGGCGCCATCTTCGAGACGGCGCTGTCCTCCCCGCTCGCCACGGCCATCTTCGCGATCTCCACGATCGGCCAGTTCTTCTGCGGGATGAGCTGCGTGACCTCGATGTCCCGGATGACGTACGCGTTCTCGCGCGACGGCGCCGTCCCCGGCTGGCGCCTGTGGTCGAAGGTGGACCGCAACCGCACCCCGGTCAACGCGATCATCGCCGGCTGCGTCGCCGCCGCCCTGATCACCCTGCCCGCCCTCTACGCCCCTCCCGGCCTGACCACGCCGGTCGCCTTCTACGCCGTCGTCTCGATCGCCGTCATCGGGCTCTACCTGGCCTTCCTCATCCCGATCTGGCTGCGCCTGCGCATGGGCGACGCCTTCCAGCCCGGCCCGTGGACGCTCGGCAAGAAGTACAAGGCGCTGTGCTGGATCGCCTGCGTCGAGATCGTGATCGTCTCGATCTACTTCATCATGCCGTTCTCGCCGGCCGGCGTGCCCGGCAACGCCGACTTCACCTGGACGTCGGTCAACTACGCGCCGATCGCCGTCGGGGTGGTGCTGATCGGGATCGCGCTGTGGTGGGCCCTGTCGGCCCGCCACTGGTTCACGGGACCCCGCCGTACGGTCGACGAGGTCCCCACCACGTGAAAGGAGCCGATGGGTACGGCGCGAGGCCGTACCCATCGGGTCTACCAGGAGAGCCTGTCCGTCGGCCAGGCCGGCGTCGTGCTCCTGAGCTTGAGCGTCTCCTCAGGCGTGCCCACGGCGCAGCGGGTGCCGTGCGCGGGCACCTTCAGCGAGATCAGGTACTCGTCGAAGATGTCCGTCTGGCACTTGTCCTTGCCGTAGATGCGGTGACCCCAGCCCTCGTACGTGAGCAGCACCGCCTTGGAGCCGAGCTGGCGGGCGGCGTTGGCCGACCAGATCCACGGCGTGGCCGGGTCGTGCAGCGAGTTGCCGAGCAGCAGCGGGGCGTCGCCCGTGTACTTGAGCTCGTGCGGCGGGTTGGTGGTCGGGTAGTTCATGCAGATCGGCAGGTCGTCGATCGGGTACGGGTGGTACCGCGTGTCCGGCGCCAGCTTGTTGGACACCTTCATGAGCGCCGCGTACTCGGTGTAGTTGCGCACCCGGAGGTTGTAGTCCTGGCAGAGGATCGCGGTCGGCAGGTACGCCACGTCGCCCTCCACGGGGCCGCGACCGGGCAGCGGGGGCACCCAGCCCGGCTCGGGGCCGCCGTTCAGCCAGTTGATCGTCTGGCTCAGCGTCTGCCAGTCGGGCCCCTCGTTGCCCAGCGCGGCGTTGTAGATGACCTGCAGCTCGGTCATCTTCGTGCCGGTGCTCGGGTAGACGAGCTCGCCGCGCCGCGCCTTCTCCAGCAGGCCCTTCCAGATGGCCCGGACGTCCTGGCCGTGCAGGACGCAGCTCGGGTCCTGGTCGCACCAGCCGACGAACTGGTCGAAGGCGTCCTCGACGGCGAGCGCCTCGGTGGACAGGAAGCCGGCGACGCCGAGGCTGTGGTCCATGTTGCTGTCGAGGCCGAGTGCCCGGACGCGGCCCGGGAACAGCTCGGCGTACATCTGGCCGATCAGCGTGCCGTACGAGATGCCGTAGTAGGTCAGCTTCTCCTCGCCGAGGGCGGCGCGGAGGGCGTCCATGTCACGGGCCACGTCCTTGGAGTCGACGTGGTCGTACAGCGGGCCGGTGCGCTCGCGGCAGTCGGCGTGCAGCTTCTTGGTGAAGGCGTCCCAGGCGTCGAAGTCGGCCTGGCTCTTCATGACGGTGTGCGGCATCTGGTTGTACACCGACGCCGAGCAGATCACCGGGTTGCTGCGCCCCACGCCCCGGGGGTCGAACCCGACGATGTCGAACCGCTTCTGCAGCTCCTCGGTGAACCAGGTGGCGCCGTACGCGGCCTCCACCCCCGAGCCGCCGGGCCCGCCAGGGTTGATCACGAGCGAGCCGATGCGGGCGGCCGGGTCGGTGGCCTTGCGCCGGGCGACGGCGATGTCCACGGTCGGCCCGTCGGGCTTGGACCAGTCGATCGGGACGGTCAGCTTGCCGCACTCGGCGGCGGGCTCCTCCTCGCAGGGCGCCCAGGTGATCGTGGGCGCCGTCTGCGTCGTCTTCGCCGTCTCCGCGCTGGCCGGCGAGACGGACGACAGTGTCGCCATCGCCATTAAAGCGGCAGCGAGCAGGGAAAACCTTCTTCGCACAATGCTCCAATCTTCAGTCGATCCCCCCGTCGGGGCGTGCGACCAAGATTGGATCATTGCCTATGTGCAGGTATGGACGGGGAGGAATAACAAGAATTCCTCCTTGAGAATGACCTCCGCCTGTCAGGCCGCCTCGAACGCCTCGGCCACGACCGCGCGCACCTCGTCCATGGCGGCGGTGCCCAGCTCGCGCTTGAGCGAGGTCATGTCGACGTCGGGCATCCCGCAGGCCACGGCCCAGTTCCACGGCGTCAGATCGCCGTCGACGTTGAGCGCGAAGCCGTGGCTGGTGACGCCCCGGCTCTGCCGCATCCCGATCGAGATGATCTTCCGTCCGGTCTCGACCGTCCAGACCCCGGTCAGCAGCTCGGAGCCCGGCGGCGTGTCACGCCGCTCGGCCGGCAGCCCCAGCTTGCCCAGCGCCTCGACCAGCCTCAGCTCCACCTCGCGCACGTAGTCGACGATGCCCTCGCCCTGGTCCAGCTTGACGACGAGGTAACCGACGAGCTGCCCGGGCCCGTGGTAGGTGAGCTGTCCGCCGCGCCCGGTCTCGACGACGGGGATGCCGCGCGTGGGGTCGGGCAGGTGGGACATCGGGGTGCGGCGCCCGATGGTGTAGACGGACGGGTGGCTCAGCAGCCAGAGCGTGTCCGGCCGCTCGTCCCGTTGGCGCTGCCCGACGAGGTCGGTCATGCGCTCCATCGCCTGGTCGTAATCGACGAGCTCATCCTGGATGAGCGTCAGCGGCCTTGCCCTCATGCTTCGAGGATATGCCGCTGCCCGGACGCGCCGGCACGTGCCCTTCCGGGCCGGACCGGCCGGGGGCTCGCTCCGTCTCGACCGGCGTGAAGCCACTCCGTCGTGGGGGGCGCGCCGCCGGCAGCGCCCCCTGCCGGGCCTCGGGTCAGGCCGCCGTGCGGTACCCCTTCGGCTCCTCCGGGACGAGGATCCACATCACGACGTAGACCACCCAGAGCGGCCCCGGGATGAGTGACAGCAGCAGCCAGAGGATCCGTACGAGGGTGGGCGGCAGGCCCATCTTGTCGGCGAGCCCGCCACAGACGCCTGCGATGATCCGGTGCTCACGAGAGCGGTACATGCTGTTCCTCCGTGTGGTTTTCGCGACCTATCTGGAAAACGGACAGCGTGGCCGCAAGACTCCCGTCAGGAACCCTGAGAAAACCCTGTAAGGGTCAGC
The DNA here is from genome assembly GCF_041950525.1 of Nonomuraea sp. GTA35. Lineage (NCBI taxonomy): Bacteria > Bacillati > Actinomycetota > Actinomycetes > Streptosporangiales > Streptosporangiaceae > Nonomuraea > Nonomuraea sp. GTA35. The sequence continues at coordinate 43,852 of NZ_JBGNUV010000020.1, forward strand.
CATTCATGTGCCATGCCCAGATGTCGGCTGGTCAGTCCCTGCATGGGATCCACGTGGACGAGCAGGAAGTCGGCCAGACCCTGATGGACCCTGAGGTACTCCTCGTCCTCCGCCCACACCTGGTCGTCGAACCAGACGAACGGCCGCTGCCCCGCGTACGCCGCCACGTGCGGCGTCTTGAACATCTCCCCGTGCTCGCTGGCGGGCGCGCCGGAGGCGGAGCCCATGGAGATGACCGGCAGCGACGGCAGGCCGATCCGGGGAGCGATCCAGTCGTTGGCGTGGTGTTCCCAGGTGGTGGCCCAGACCAGCTCGGAGCCGGTGGCCAGGGCGAGCTCCAGCAGGCGGCGGCCGTGGCGCGGGTTGAGGTGCACGGTGTAGACGTCGGTGCCGATGGTGCAGCGGTAGCGGCGGAAGTCGGGCGTGGGGCGGCCCATGGGGTTGAGCACGCCGTCCACGTCCAGCAGGAGCAGGGGTTTCACTTGGCCCCCGCTGCCGTCGCCGCCCGGTATTCCTGCGGGCTGACGCCGCGCACCCGCTTGAACGCCGCGCTGAGCGCGAACGGGCTGCCGTACCCGACCTTCCTGGCCACCGAGCCGATCGTGGCGTCCGGCTCGCGCAGCAGGTCGGCGGCCAGGGCCAGGCGCCAGTCGGTGAGGAAGGACATCGGCGGCTCGCCGACCAGCTCGGTGAAGCGCCTGGCCAGCGCGGCCCTGGAGACGCCCACCTCGGCGGCCAGCGCGGCCACCGTCCACGGGTGGGCCGGGTTGTTGTGCAGCATGCGCATGGCCTTGCCGACCACCGGGTCGCCCATCGCGCGGTACCAGCCGGGCGCCTCGTGCGCGGCGAAGTGGGCCCGCAGGACGGCGATGAGCAGCAGGTCCAGCAGCCGGTCGAGGACCGCCTCCTGCCCCGGCTCGTCCTTGACGATCTCCGCGCCGAGCAGCGAGATGATCGGGCCGCCCGGCTCCACGATGAGCTGGGGCAGCGCTTCGAGCAGCCGCCTGCTGACCTCTCCCTCCAGGTTGTAGGTGCCGGTGAGCAGCACGGTGCGGCCGTCGGCGCTGTTGCCCCACGTCCGCAGCCCCAGGTCGAGGCTCTGGTAGAGGATCTCGCCGTCGAGCGTGGTGCAGTGCTGGCCGGGGTGGATGACGACCTGCGGCTTGGTGCCGGGGTCGTCGGCCACCGTGTACGGCTCCGGTCCCCGCGCGATGGCCACCTGCCCGGGCTCCAGCCGTAAGGGCGCACCGCCGTCGAACATGACCCACGACTCGCCCCGCACCTGCGCGATCACCGACAGCGGGGCCTCGTCCTGGATGCGCAGCGACCAGGGCGGGTCCAGGAGCGAGCGGAGCAGGAAGGCGCCATGGGCTCTCGGGCCGTCGAGTAGCGCCGCGAGCTGGTCCATGGGCTAGACGATCGCATATGGGATTGCGCTTCTCAACCATGGAGAGTCTTATCGGTATCGGGGCTTACTAGATGCATGACGACTTTGGTACTCGGCGGCACCGGCAAGACCGGCCGCCGCATCGCTGACCGGCTCACCTCGCTCGGCCTGCCCGTACGGGTGGGCTCCCGCTCCGCCGCCCCCGCCTTCGACTGGCAGGACCGCGGCACCTGGCAGGCCGCGCTCGACGGCGTGACGGCCGTCTACGTGTCCTACTATCCCGACCTGGCCTTCCCCGGCGCGTACGACGACGTCAAGGCGTTCACCGAGCTGGCCGTCCGCAACGGCGTGCGCAAGCTGGTCCTGCTGTCCGGCAGGGGCGAGCCGGAGGCGCAGGCCAGCGAGCGCACCCTGGCGGAGTCCGGGGCCGAGTGGACGGTGCTGCGCTGCAGCTGGTTCATGCAGAACTTCAGCGAGGACTTCCTGCTCGGCTCGGTGCTCGATGGCGTGATCGCGCTGCCCGCCGCCGACGTGCCCGAGCCGTTCCTGGACGTGGAGGACATCGTGGACGTGGCCGTGGCCGCGCTCACCCAGGACGGGCACGCGGGCAAGGTGTACGAGATGACAGGGCCGAGGCTGCTGACGTTCGCGGACGTGGCCAGGGAGCTGACGGAGATCATCGGCAGGGAGATCACGTTCGTCCGGGTCACGCCGGAGGAGTACGTGACGGCGGCCGTGGAGCACGGGGTGCCGCGCGAGGCGGCGGAGGGGCTGGGCCACCTGTTCACCGACATCCTGGACGGCCGCAACGCCACCGTGACGGACGGGGTGCGGGAGGCGCTCGGCCGCCCGGCCCGCGACTTCGCGGACTACGCGCGCGCGAACGCCCACGCCTGGAAGCGCTGACGCGGCCCGGCGGCTCGCTGGGCGAACATCGTGCTAATTTCCGATGAACTGCGGGGATCGTCCACCGGCCGGGACGGACGCGGCCCTGGCCGCCTTCCGCGTACCGGCCGGCATCGCGGCGGACGAGAGCGATTGCCGGGCCCCCGATTCCGCTAACCTCACCCTCGTCACTCCCGCGTGCACGAGAGGTGGAGTCGTGATCGGCTGGCTAGAAGCGGTGATCTTGGGGTTGGTCCAGGGGCTCACGGAGTTCCTGCCGATCTCCTCCAGCGCCCACATCCGGGTGGTCTCCGCCTTCGCCGGCTGGCGCGACCCGGGGGCGGCGTTCACGGCGGTCATCCAGATCGGCACGGAGCTGGCCGTCGTGATCTACTTCCGGCAGGAGCTCTGGCAGATCATCTCGACGTGGACGCGCTCGCTGTTCGTCAAGGAGCTGCGCAGCCACTGGGCCGCCCGCATGGGCTGGTACATCATCATCGGCACCCTGCCCATCGGCGTGCTCGGCCTGGTGCTGAAGGACCAGATCGAGACGGTCTTCCGCGACCTGCGCCTGGTGGGCACCACGCTGATCGTCTTCGCGCTCATCCTGTGGTTCGCCGACCGCACCGCCCGCAACAAGCTCACGCTGGAGAAGCACCTCAGCATCACCCACGCCCTGATCTACGGCTTCGCCCAGGCGCTCGCCCTCATCCCCGGCGTGTCCCGCTCGGGCGGCACCACGACGGCCGGCCTGCTGCTCGACTACCGCCGCGAGGACGCGGCCAAGTACTCGTTCCTGCTGGCCATGCCGGCCGTCTTCGCCTCGGGCCTGCTGGAGCTGTTCGAGATCGGCGGCCAGAACGCGCCCGACTGGGGGCCCACGATCGTGGCCACGATCGTCTCGTTCATCGTGGGGTACGCGGCGGTGGCGTGGTTCCTGCGCTACATCAGCACCCACCGCTTCACGCCCTTCGTGATCTACCGGATCATCCTCGGCTTCTTCATCATCCTCGCGGTCACCGCAGGCTGGATTCCGGCGATCGGCTGACCTGGTAGTAGCCCGCCCAGGCGTCGTCGCCCATGCGCAGCACCCTCACCCCGGTCCAGCCCAGGGCGACGACGGGCGCGGTCCAGAACGGCACGGTCAGCGGCCCGTACTCGACCAGGAAGCCGCCGAGGTACCCGGCGGCCACCACCAGCGGCACCCACCACCCGACGAACCCGGCCCGCCACACCGCCACGGTCAGCAGCGGCAGCCCGACGAAGCCGAAGAACATCCACGGCATCTGGAACCCGAAGGTGACCCCGGGCAGGTTCAGCATCTCGTCGAGGATCCGCTGGGCCTCCTCGGGGCTGTTGTGCCGCCCCAGGTACCACTCGACGGGGTCGATCAGCAGCAGCCCGGAGAGCTGGAGATAGCCGATCACCGCCAGCACGCCCGACACGTGGCCGAGCCGGGTGGCCCTGCGCCTGGTCAGGTGCATCAGGCCGATGACGGCGACGGCCATCAGCATCCAGCTCCAGTGGTAGAGCACGGACTGGGTCTGGGCCAGCGCGGGGTTGTCGCCGAAGCTGACGGCCTCCCGGTCGTCGCCCCAGGTGCCGGGGTCGACGACGACGGCCACGGCCTGCAGGAGCGGGGCCACGACGAGCAGGGTGCCCGCCGTGACGCGGCGGAATGTCACGTGGTCGTTGAACATGCGGCCGACCGTAGGCGGGCGGGCCGCCGCGGGTCGTCCCCCTGCGGGCCTACCGGCCGTCCCCTACGAGGAGGAGACCCGGTGGGCGGTCACCTCGCGCCCCGCCCCGTTCAGCGCGACCTCGCCGCCCTCGCGGAAGTCCGGCTCGACCTCCCCCTTCATGCGGGCGAAGTACCGCGTCGGCCTCGCAAGAAAGGACCTCGCGCGGCTGCCGGCCGGCTCTCAGGAGAACGTGCGGGGGTAGCGGCTGGCCCAGGCGAAGACGGCCGCGAAGAGGGTCCAGGCGGTGACGTACGCGGCCGGATGCGCCCAGGCGTCCCCGACGATGTCGGCCAGCGCCGTGCGGCCCTCGAAGTAGATCGCGAGCCCCAGCACCGCGCCGGGGATCGCCCCCCACCACCGCTTCCACCACACCTCGTGCACGGCGATCTCGAACAGGACGAGGGCGATCGGCCCGAACAGCAGGAACTTCAGGTTCAGCGCCGAGGGCGCCAGCGCCCCGAGCACCATGACCCCCACCGCCACGGCGGCCGTCAGCAGCACGACGGCGCCGAAGGGGGCGGGCTCGTCGCGCGGATCGCCGCCGGGCGGCGCGGGAGCCTGCCCCGCGTCACCGGACAGGGGCTCGTCACGCGGGTCCCGTTCGTCAGACACATCCGACATTCTGGCGAACATCCCGGCGGAATGAGCCCCTACTTAGGTAGCGGGCACGCTCACCTTCGGCCGCTCCCGGTAGGTGGCCAGCGTGAACAGCAGCGCCACCAGCCCGAACCCGGTGGACACCACGACCACCCCCACCCGGCCGTACGACTCCAGCGCCGCGCCGCCGGCCAGCCCCGCAACGAACAGCCCGACGTACTGCGCCGACGACAGCAGCCCCAGCCCGATCGGCACGTTGCCCGGCACCGCCGTGACGGTCCTGAACTGCTGCGCGGGCGCCACCAGCCATCCGGTCGCGCCCCACAGGAAGGCCCAGACCAGCGCGACGGGGACGGCCACGTTCGCGACCGGGATCAGGGCCAGGAACACCACGGACGTGCCCAGCCCGGCGAGGATCATCCGGCGCGGCCCGTACGCGTCGGTGAGCCGCCCGCCGAGCGCGTTCCCCACGATGCCGCCCAGCCCCCACGCCCACAGCAGCGCGGGCAGCGGCAGATCGAACAGCGACCCGATGTAGGTGTAGGCGGTGAAGCCCGCCGCGAACATCAGCAGCTGCGTCACCATCACCGCCAGCACCCGCCGGTCCCGCAACGGCTCGAACCGCTCCCGCAACCGCCCCGACACCGGGATCCGCACCTCCGGCACCAGTACGGCGACCCCCACCAGCCCGACCAGCCCGAGCCCCGCGACCATCCAGAGGGTGGCCCGCCACCCGGCCGCCTCGCCCAGCCAGGTGCCGAGCGGCACCCCGATGGCCGACGACACGCTCAGCCCGCCCATCACCAGCGCCAACGCCCGCCCGCGCCGCTCGGGCTCGGTCAGCGCGTTCGCCACGGCCGACGACGTGGGCGTGAACATGGCCGCCCCCGCCGCCGCGACCACCCGGGTCAGCATGACCAGCGTGTACGTGGGAGCCAGCGCCGTCAGCGTGTTGCCCACCACGAACACCCCCATGGCCACCAGCAACACCGTCCTGCGCGACATCCGTGCGGTCAGCGCGGCGAGCACCGGCGACAACAGGGCGTACGCCAGCGCGAACACGGTCATGAGCTGCCCCGCGGCGGACCGGGAGACCCCCAGGTCCGCGGAGATGGGCGGCAGCAGCCCGGCGGTCACGAACATGCCCGTACCGATCGCGAAATTTCCGGCCGCCATCGGATAGAGCCGTGAACTCATGGAGCCTCCAGCCTTCAGTTGGACGCCCATCAAACTGACCTATAGTTGGATAGTTGTCAAACAATGAAACGGAGATAGGGTTTCAGCATGCGCCTGCTGCCGCATCCGTCCACGGAGAACATCCAGCTCACGGAGGTTCTGCGAGCCCTCAGCGACCCCGTACGCCTCGAGATCGTGATCCGCCTCGCCGCGGCCGGGGAGATGACGTGCACGGTCGCGGGCGACGACCTCGGCGTGCACAAGTCGACCGCCTCGCACCACTACCGCACGCTGCGCGAGGCCGGCGTCGTCCTGACCAAGCAGGAGGGCCGGCTGAAGTACATGAGCCTGCGCCGCGACGACCTGGAGAGCCGCTTCCCCGGCCTGCTCGACGCGGTCCTGACCGCCGCGCTCCCCCTGCCCGCCGGGGCCCATGCCTGACGACGCCGCCTCGCCGCCTCCCGGCGCCACCTCGGCACCGCTCGACGCCTCCTCGCCGCCTCCCGGCGCCACCTCGGCACCGCTCGACGCCTCCTCGCCGCCAGAGGTGCTGCCGATCCGGCGCGTCCTGCCCGAGCTGCTCTCCGCGCTGGACCGGCACGGCAGCGCGGTCCTGACCGCCCCGCCCGGCACCGGCAAGACCACCGTGGTCCCCCTGGCCCTGGCCGAGGCGGGCCTGCGCGTCGTGGTGGCGGAGCCGCGCCGGCTGGCCGTACGCGCGGCGGCCCGCCGCATGGGCGTCAGCTACACGATCAGGGGCGAGCGGCACGTGGGCGCCAACCCCATGGTCGAGGTCGTCACCACCGGCGTGCTGCTCCAGCGGCTCCAGCGCGACCAGGAGCTGGCCGGCGTGGACGCGATCGTGCTCGACGAGTGCCACGAGCGCCACCTCGACGCGGACACGGCGCTGGCGTTCCTCCTCGACGTACGCCAGACGCTCCGCCCCGACCTGCGCCTGCTGGCCACCTCCGCCACCGCCGACGCCCGGCCGTGGGCCGACCTGATCGGCGGCCCGATCGTCGCCGCCACCGGCGCCGCCCACCCCGTGGAGACCGTCTGGGCCCCGCCGCCGGGCCCGGTCGCCCCGCCCCACGGCCTGCGCGTCGACCCCGCGCTGCTCTCGCACGTCGCCGCGGTCGTGCGCCGGGCGCTGGCGGAGCGGGACGGCGACGTGCTCTGCTTCCTGCCGGGCGTGGGCGAGATCGCCAAGGTGGCGGGGATGCTGGCGGGCGACGTGGAGCATCTCCTTCAGGTCCACGGCCAGGCGCCGGCCCACGTCCAGGACGCCGTGCTGCGCCCCGGCCCGGCTCGCCGGGTGGTGCTGGCCACGTCGGTCGCCGAGTCGAGCCTGACCGTTCCCGGCGTGCGCGTGGTGGTGGACTCGGGCCTGGCCCGCGAGCCCCGTACGGATCACGCGCGCGGCCTGGGCTCCCTCACCACGGTCCGCGTCTCCAAGGCCTCGGCCACCCAGCGCGCCGGCCGCGCGGGCCGCGAGGCTCCCGGGACGGTCTACCGCTGCTGGCCGGCCGCCGACCACGACCGCCTGGCCGACCACGCCCGCCCGGAGATCGCGCTCGCCGACCTGACGGGCTTCGCGCTCCAGGCGGCCTGCTGGGGCGATCCTGACGCGTCGAGCCTGGCCCTGCTGGACCCGCCGCCACCCGCCGCCCTGTCCGCCGCCCTGCGCACCCTGGACGCGCTCGGCGCGCTCACCCTCCCGCGGCCCGAGGAGGAGCGTGTGCGGGTGACGGAGCGCGGGCGGCGGATGGCGCTCGCCGGCGTGCACCCGCGCCTGGCCAGGGTCCTGCTCGACCTCGGCCCCGAGGCCGCCGAGGTGGTGGCCCTGCTGTCGGAGCCGCTGCCCCGCGACGCGTCCGACGACCTGGTGGAGGTCTGGCGCGCGGCCCGCCGCGGCGGCACCGGCTTCGCCTCCCGCTGGCGCCAGGAGTCCTCCCGCCTGCGCCGCACCGCCGCGGCAGCCCGCGCCACCGCGAAAAGCCGCACCGCCGGGGACAGCCGCACCACCACCGACGCCCGAGCCACCGCTAAGGCCCACCATGGCGACGCGCTGGCCGGGACGGCGGTGGCGCTGGCGTTCCCCGAGCGGGTGGCGCGCCGGCGCGGCGGCGGCTACCTCATGGCCTCGGGCACCCAGGCCCAGCTCCCGGACGGCTCCAGGCTCCGGACCGCCGAATGGCTGGCCATCGCGATCGCCGACCGCCCCACCGGCTCGGCCTCGGCCCGCATCAGGCAGGCCGTCGTCATCGACGAGGCCACCGCGAGAGCGGCGCTGGGCACCACGACGGAGGACGAGATCACCTGGCGCGTCCCGCCGGGCGAGCGCAGGGGCGACGTCTCCGCCCGCCGGGTCGAGCGCCTCGGCGCGATCGAGCTCTCGGCCACCCCGCTCAAGGACGCCGACGTCCGCGACGCCATCCTGCACGGCCTGCGCACCGAGGAGCTCCTCACCTGGACGAAGCAGGCCAGGGACCTGCGCGACCGCCTGGCGTTCTGCCACCGCGCGATCGGCGCCCCCTGGCCCTCGATGGACGACCTCGCCGGCCTCGCCGACCAGTGGCTGGAGCCCGAGCTCAGCCGGGCCCGCCGCCGCGCCGACGTGGAGCGCATCGACGTCGCCACGGCGCTGAGACGCCTGATCCCCTGGAGCGAGCGCCTCGACGAGGTGGCTCCCGAGCGCGTCGAGGTCCCCACCGGCTCCAGCGTCCGCCTGGACTACTCGGGCGAGCAGCCGGTGCTGGCGGTCAAGCTCCAGGAGCTGTTCGGCTGGCTGGAGACCCCGCGCGTCGCCGGCGTCCCGGTCCTGGTCCACCTGCTCTCCCCCGCGGGCCGCCCGCTCGCCGTCACCGCGGACCTGGCCTCGTTCTGGCGTGAGGGTTACCGTCACGTACGCGCGGAGATGCGCGGCCGCTACCCCAAACACCCCTGGCCGGAGGACCCTCTCACGGCCCGGCCGACCCGCCGTACGAAGAGGAACACCCCATGACCGACTGGCGACGCGAGGCGGCCAGGGACAACGCGCGCTGGTGCGACCTGATGTGCCGCGCCCACGGCATCCGGGGCACGTTCACGGACCTGGCCTGGACCAGCCCCGTCAGGACCCCGCCGTACTACCCCGACGCCGTCACCCTCTCCCCCGGCGCGACGGCCGCCGACCTGGCCCCGCACCTCGACGCGGGCCCCGGCGCGTCGATCAAGGACAGCTTCGCCACCCTCGACCTGCCCGGCTTCGAGGTGCTGTTCGAGGCGCGGTGGATCCATCGTGAGGCCCCCGGGAGAGCCGGCACGAACTGGCGGGTGGTCCGCGACGCGGCCGCGCTCGCCGGGTGGGAGCGGGCGTGCGGCATGAAGGGCCTGTTCCTGCCGCCGCTCCTCGACGAGGCGACGATCGTGCACGCCCCCGACCTGAGCTCCGGCGCGGTCCTGACGGCGACCGGCCCGGCCGTGGGCGTGTCGAACGTGTTCGGCGACTGGGGCGGCGTGCTGGCGACGGCGGCCGAGCTGTTCCCCGGCCGCCCGCTGGTCGGCTACGAGAGCGACCCTGCGCCCGCCCTGCGGCACGGCTTCACCACGATCGGCCCGCTCCGCGTCTGGCTCAAGGCGTGACGTCGTCCAGCGTCGGGTTCTCCAGGACGGGGTAGCGCTCGGCCCCCACCCCCAGATCCTTGAACCCGCTCGACGTGGCGATGCACACCACGGGCCCGTCGAAGTCCCTGCGCAGCCGCCGATGCCCGGCCAGCCCCGCGGTGCCGGACAGTTCCTGCCACAACCCCGCCCGCGCCAGCTCCCGCTGCGCCCGCCGCATCTCCTCGTCGGTCACGAGCACCGCCTCACCGCCGCTGTCGCGCACGGCGACGACTCCCCGGTGCCCGCCGACCGACCCGGCCACGCCGTACGCGTCGGTGGGCCCCAGCTCGACGACGGCGGCGGGCAGGCCCGCGGCCAGCGCCTTGGCGTGCGGCCCGCCGGCGGCCGTCTCGCAGGAGAACATCCGCGGCGCCTTCTCCGTCACCCCGAGCAGCAGCAGCTCCGTGAACCCCTTCCACACCCCGTAGAGCAGCTCGGCGTAGCCGGTGGGCGTGAACACGGCCGCGGGCACCTCACCGAGCTGCAGGAACAGCTCGTACGCGATCGTCTTGTAGCCCTCGGGCCCGAACGGATGCCCGGTGTGCGTCACGGTCTGGTTGCTGACCGGGTGATACCCCAGGCGGTCGACGATCTCCCGCAGCAGCGGCCACCGCTTCTCGCCGGGCACGGAGACGACCTTGGCCCCGTACGCGCGGACGAACGCCTGCACGGCGGGCGGCGAGCCGGCCGAGGTCAGCACGATGGCGGGCAGCCCGGCACGGGCGGCGTAGGCGGCGGCGGAGGCCCCGTGGTTGCCGGAGGAGGCCACGACCACCCCCGGCGCCCCCGAGGCGACGGCCGCGCTCACGGCGACCCGGTTGAGCCGGTCCTTGTGCGACCACGTCGGGTTGCGCGACTCGTCCTTGACGTAGACGTCACCGAACGACACCAGCGGGGTGCCGCCCTCGCCCAGCGTGGGCGCGTCCAGCGGTGGCAGCAGCGGCGACCAGCGTGCCAGGTCCGGCCCCGGCGCCTGCTCGAACAGGCGCCGGTCCACCTTCGCGTAGTCGTAGACGACGTCCAGCGGATAGGCGATCTCGTCGGTGCTGGTCTTGGGGCAGCCCCGCGTCAGCGGCGGGAACAGGGGGAACTCGGCCGAGGGGTCGCCCAGGGAACGCTGGCGGAGGGCAAGCGAAGGTCCGTTCACGTGAATCGACCCTATCGACCCTCGCAACGATGAGTGAAAAGCTGCACACTCTTCTCATGTTGTGGGCAGGCAGGTCCGCCATCGAGATAGCGACGGCCGTCCGGCATGGTGAGGTCGGGGCCACGACCGTCGTCGAGGAGCACCTCCACGTCATCTCGGAGCGAGATCCCCGGGTAGGAGCGTTCCGGCGGGTCAGGGAGCAGGCCGTGCACGAGGCGCGGCTGCTGCAGAAGCGGCGCGACCTGGCCGAGCTGCCGCTGGCGGGCGTGCCGGTGGCGGTGAAGGACAACCTGGAGGTGGCGGGCGAGGCCACGCTGCACGGGTCGGCCGCCGGCCCGCACACGCCCGCGCCGGAGGATCACGCGACGGTGGCGCGGCTGCGGGCGGCGGGCGCGGTGATCGTGGGCCTCACCAACCTGCCGGAGCTGGGGCTGGTGGCGCTCGGCGACAGCGCGTACGGCATCGTCCGCAACCCCTGGAACCTGTCACGCACGGCAGGCGGCTCGTCATCGGGGAGCGCGGCGGCGGTGGCGGCGGGCATGGTGCCGATCGCGCTCGGCAACGACGGCATGGGCTCGCTGCGCATCCCGGCGGCGTGCTGCGGCGTGCTCGCGATCAAGCCGGGCGCGGGCCTGGTGCCCCCGCCCGCGAACGACTGGGACCGGCTCACCGAGAACGGCCCGCTGGCCCGCACCGCCTCGGACCTGGCGCTGGTGCTGTCGGTGCTGGCGGCGGACCCGGCGCTGGCGGAGTCGTGGCGCGGCGGGCAGCGGGTGGAGCCGCCGCCGCGCATGCTGCGCTCGGTCTGGGCGGACGACGACGAGGTGTGGGAGCCGCAGCCGCCACCTGCCGGCCCGGAGCCGTTCGACCTGCGGGTGGCGTACGCGCCCCAGCCGCTGCCGGCCGGCATGCGGATGGACAAGGAGTTCCAGGCGGCGGTGCGCGGGGCGGCCGAGACGTTGCGCGTGGCCGGGCACACGGTGGTGGAGCACGGGCGCAGGCTGCCCGTGTGGCTCGGCCCGGCCACCGTCGCGACCTGGCTGGTCAGGGCCGCCGAGTCCGCCGAGGCCCCCGACCGGCTCGAACGCCGCACCAGGGCGCTGGCCCGCGCGGGCCGGGTGCTGCGCGCGCTGGGGCTCGACGGCGTGCGCGGCCGGGAGCGCTGGCGCGGATACGGCGCCGACCAGTGGTTCGGCGAGGCCGACGCGCTCATCACGCCCGCCCTGGCCGCCGTCCCGCCGAAGGCCGAGCGCTGGGGCGAGCGCGGCTTCCTGCGCAACGCGTGGACGAACGTCACCTACGCCCCCACCGCCGGCCCCTGGAACATGTGCGGCTGGCCCGCCATCAGCGTCCCCGTGGCGACGCACTCCAGCGCGATGCCCATCGGCGTCCAGATCGTCGCCCCTCCCGGCGGCGAGCCGCACCTGCTGGGCCTGGCCGCCCAGCTCCAGAACGCGCATCCCCCGCTCAGGCCACCTGGTTTCTCCTGAAAACGTCGCTTCTGCCCCGTAGGGTCTCGGGTCATGATCCAACCTTCAGACCTGACCGCCCTGCGCGCCAAGCTGGCGACAGCGTCCCCGGACAACGCCTGGAAGGCCGTCCGGCGGCTCGCGCTGGGCAGCCGGGATCGTGACGCGCTCGCCCTGGCCGCCGACTACGCCGAGATCGCGAAGCCGTCCACGGACAAGCTCCTCAGGCTCTGGCCCGACGCCCTCGACCCCGACGGCTTCGCGGAGCACGTACTGGCCCCGGCCTTCGACGCCGAGGGGCGTACCGAGCTGGTGCTGCGCAGGCAGGGCTCGCTCACGGGGCTGCGTCACCTGACGATGCTGGAGAGCCTGACCCTCGACCACTGCAAGTCGCTGACGGACCTGTCGGAGCTGTCAGCGCTGACCGGCCTGCGCGTGCTGGATCTGGACGGCTGCGCCGCCCTCAGCGACCTGAAGCCGCTGTCCGCGCTCGCCGGGCTGACGACGCTGCTGCTGCCCAACTGCCGCCAGGTGAGCGACGTCACCCCCCTGTTCGCCCTGCACCGCCTGCGCCGGCTCGACCTGCGCGGCACCGCCGTGGCGAGCGTCGAGGGGTTCGGCGACGCCTTCCCCGGCCTCGAAGAGCTCGACCTGGACGGCTGCCGGTTCCTCGACGACGTGCGCGGCCTGTCGGGCCTGAGCCGCCTGAGAACGCTCGACCTGAGCCGCACCAAGATCACGTCGATCGACGGACTGCGCGACCTCGGCTCCGTCACCCAGCTCACCATGCACTGCGCCCGCCTGACGAGCCTCGACGGCATCGCCGCCATGCCGGCGCTGGAAACCCTGTGGGCCACCGGCTGCACGAACCTGAAGAGCCTCGACGGCTTCGGCCACCACCCCCGGCTCACCAAGCTCGGCCTGCCCGACTCCAGGCTGCCCGACCTGCGCCCGCTGTCGCGGCTGCCCGCGCTGACCGGCCTGGTCATCGGCCGGCACCAGCGGCTCACCTCGCTCGACGGGCTCGAAGGGCACCCGTCGATCGAGGAGGTCGAGCTGGTCTACGCGGAGGACCTGCGCGACTTCTCCGCGCTCGCCCGCATGCCGGCCCTGCGCGTGCTGACCCTCCAGGGGCTGGAACAGCTCGCCGACCTCACCCCGTTCTCGGGGCTGCTCCACCTGGAGGAGATCCATGTGGCCTGCACCGAGGACCTGCGGACCCTCGGCGAGGTCGACCGCCTGCCCGCCCTGCGCACGCTCGACCTCTTCAAATGCCCCAGGCTGAGCGACCTCGGCGCGATCACCGGCCTCCCGTCGCTCAAGGAGGTCCGCGTGCACGGCTGCCGGGCGCTGCCGCCCGACCTCGTCGAGGACCTGGAGGCCCGGGGCCTGCTCATCGACTGAGAGGCCCCGGACGGGTCAGATGCCGACCGGATGCCAGACGGTCTTGGTCTCCAGGAAGCGCGTCATGCGGCCGATCCCCGGATCGGCCGCCCAGTCCTCCCGAACGGGCCGCGACACCCGCTTGAGGTTCTCCGCCGCCGCCTGCTCGCAGGTCAACGCCAGGTCGGCGTCCGCGACCCCGGTCAGGTCGAGGCCGTTGACGTCCATGTGCGCCGCCAGCCAGGGCGCCAGCTCGGCCTGCTTGCCGGTGAGCAGGTTGACCACCCCGCCCGGCAGGTCGGACGTGGCCAGCACCTCGGCCAGGGTGATCGCCGCCAGCGGCGCGGGCTCGGAGGCGATCACGACGCTGGTGTTGCCGGTCACGATCACCGGCGCGACCACGGACACGAGTCCGAGCAGCGGGTCGGCGGGCGCCACCACGGCCACCACGCCGGTCGGCTCCGGCGTGGACAGGTTGAAGTAGGGCCCGGCCACCGGGTTCGCCGCCCCGTGCACCGAGGCGATCTTGTCGGACCAGCCCGCGTACCAGACGAGCCGGTCGACGGCCGCGTCCACCTGCTCCAGCGCGGCGCGCTTGCCGCCGCCGAGCTCCTCGGCGAACTGCGCGCGCCGCCCCTCCAGCATCTCGGCGACCCGGTAGAGGATCTGCCCCCTGTTGTACGGGGTCGCCCCCGACCAGCCGGGGAACGCCTTGCGCGCGGCCACCACCGCGTCGCGGGCGTCCTTGCGCGAGGCCCGCGAGGCGTTGGCGAGGAACTCGCCCTTGGCCGAGGTCACGGGGTAGGACCTTCCACTCTCAGAGCGCGGGAACGCCCCTCCGATGTACAGCTTGTAGGTCTTCTTGACGGACAACCTACTCATCGCCCCGCCCCCTCCACGTGGACTCCTGCGACATCTGGACCGGGACGAAGACCTGCCCGCACCGGCTCACGCCGCAGCGGTGGGCGTACCAGCCGGTGCGTACGGGCCGGCCGGCCCTGGCGAAGGCGTGCCCCCTGGTGGCCTCGGCGCGCCGCTGACGGCGGCGGGCCCGGCGGTGCTCACACATCAAGGTAGGCCTCCAGCCCGGCGAGCCCGCCCTCGCGCCCGTAACCCGATTCCTTGTAGCCGCCGAAGGGCGAGGCCGGGTCGAACTTGTTGAACGTGTTGGCCCACACCACCCCGGCCCTGAGCCTGTCGGCCATCCACAGGATGCGCGAACCCTTCTCGGTCCACACCCCCGCCGACAGCCCGTACGGCGTGTTGTTGGCCTTCTCGACTGCCTCGGCGGGGGTGCGGAAGGTCAGCACCGACAGCACGGGGCCGAAGATCTCCTCCCTGGCGATGCTGTGCGACTGCGCCACCCCGGTGAACAGCGTCGGCGGGAACCAGAACCCCTTGCCGGGCAGCTCGCACGCGGGCGACCAGCGCTCGGCCCCCTCGGACTCGCCCAGGTCGCTCAGCTGCCGGATCTTGGCGAGCTGCTCGGCCGAGTTGATCGCGCCGATGTCGGTGTTCTTGTCCAGCGGGTCGCCCAGCCGCAGCGTGCCCAGCCGCCGCTTGAGCGCGGCCAGCAGCTCCTCCTGGATCGACTCCTGGACCAGCAGCCGCGAGCCGGCGCAGCACACGTGACCCTGGTTGAAGAAGATCCCGTTGACGATCCCCTCCACGGCCTGGTCGATGGCGGCGTCGTCGAACACGATGTTCGCGGCCTTGCCGCCCAGCTCCAGGGTGAGCTTCTTGTTCGTGCCGGCCACCGACCTGGCGATGATCCGGCCGACCTCGGTGGAGCCGGTGAAGGCCACCTTGTTCACGTCGGGGTGGGCCACCACGGCGGCGCCGGTCTCGCCCGCGCCGGTGACGATGTTCACCACGCCGGGCGGCAGGTCGGCCTGCCGGCAGATCTCGGCGAACAGCAGCGCGGTCAGCGGGGTCGTCTCGGCCGGCTTGAGCACCACGGTGTTGCCGCAGGCCAGCGCGGGAGCGATCTTCCAGGCCAGCATGAGCAGCGGGAAGTTCCACGGGATGACCTGCCCGGCCACCCCGAGCGGCCTGGTGCCGCCCTGCCCGTCTGCCGTCCTCCGGCCGAACCCGGCGTACTGCAGCTTGTCGGCCCAGCCCGCGTAGTAGAAGAAGTGCGCCGCGACCAGTGGCAGGTCCACGTCGCGCGACTCGCGGATCGGCTTGCCGTTGTCGAGCGACTCCAGCACGGCCAGCTCCCTGGCCCGCTCCTGGATCAGCCGCGCGATGCGGAACAGGTACTTGGCGCGCTCGGCGCCGGGCAGCGCGCTCCAGACGCCGAACGCCTTGCGCGCCGCCTGCACGGCGCGGTCGACGTCGTCGGAGGTGGCGGTGGCCACCTCGGCCAGCGTCTCCTCGGTGGCGGGGTTGACGGTCTTGAACGAGGTGCCGGAGCCCTCGACGAACTCGCCGTTGATGAACAACCCGTAGGACGACCTCAGATCGACGATGTCGCGCGACTCGGGTGCCGGTGCATATTCGAACATCGTCTAGTCCAGGGTGAAGTAGTCGGGACCCGCGTACCGGCCGGTGGCCAGCTTCTGGCGCTGCATCAGCAGGTCGTTCAGCAGCGAGGAGGCGCCGAGCCGGAACCAGTCGGGGGTCAGCCAGTCGTCGCCGGCCGTCTCGTTGACCAGCACGAGGTTCTTGATGGCGTCCTTGGTGGTGCGGATGCCGCCCGCCGGCTTCACGCCGACCTGGCGGCCCGTCGCGTCGCGGAAGTCGCGCACGGCCTCCAGCATGATCAGGGTGACCGGCGGAGTGGCGGCCGGTGACACCTTGCCGGTGGAGGTCTTGATGAAGTCGGCGCCGGCCAGCATCGCCAGCCAGGACGCGCGCCGCACGTTGTCGTAGGTCGACAGCTCGCCGGTCTCCAGGATCACCTTCAGGTGGGCCGCCCCGCAGGCCGCCTTCACCGCGACGATCTCCTCGTAGACCTTCATGTACTGCCCGGACAGGAACGCGCCCCGATCGATCACCATGTCGATCTCGTCGGCCCCGGCCGACACCGCCAGCGCGGTGTCGCTCACCTTGACCTCCAGCGAGGTGCGTCCGCTGGGGAACGCGGTGGCCACCGAGGCGACCTTGATCCCCGTGCCCCCGAGCGCCTCGACGGCGACGGGGACGAGGTCGGGATAGACGCAGACGGCCGCCACGGAGGGCGCGCCGCCGCCGGGCCGCACGGCCTTGGCGCACATCGCGCGCACCTTGCCGGCCGTGTCGGCTCCCTCCAGCGTGGTCAGGTCGACCATCGAGATGGCCAGGTCAATGGCCTGCGCCTTGGCCGTGGTCTTGATCGAACGGGTGCCCAGCATCGCCGCCCGCTGGTCCGCGCCGACCCGGTCGACCCCGGGCAGGCCCTGCAGGAATGCTCGCAACGCCGCGTCGGACGAGGCGACGTCCGCGAGCGAGGTAGTCACAGTTGACACCTAGACAGCATCGCCGACCAGGGCCACTACCTCCAAACCGGACCACCTTAGGGCACCCGGGGCCCGGTCCTAGGTATGCCGGAGCCCTACGCACACCAGAGATAAGGCATCCACCCGATGTGGCGGGGTGGGCCTTAGACCGAGCATTAAAGGTGTCAGGAAGACGCACGAAACATCAGGAGAAACACCATGAACCCCGAGATCGAATTCGAGCTCATGAAGAGTCAGGCCAGCGAGCTGCGCCGGGCGGCCGCACACCACCGCCGCGTACTCGAGGCGGAGCGCGGCAACAAGAGCGAGCGCCGCTCGTTCTTCGGCAAGCGCCGTTCCTCATGATCACCCCACGAGAGCCCGGCCGCATCCTCGCTCGCGGCCGGGCCTCACAACCGCCATAAAACCGTCGAAAGCACCGGAAGTGGCATGACATGCTGGACGACATGCGGGGACGATCTGTCAGTCCCGTCTTCGTCGGGCGGGCAGAGGAGCTGGCGGCTCTGTCGGAGAGCTTCCTCGAGGCCAAACGCGGCACCGTGACGGCCGTCCTGCTGGGAGGCGAGGCCGGTGTCGGCAAGACCAGGCTCGTCCAGCGGTTCGCCGAGCAGCGCGCCGCCGGCGGCGCCCACGTGCTCTTCGGGGGCTGCGTGGAGCTGTCCACCGAGGGTCTGGCGTACGCGCCGTTCACCGCCGCGCTGCGGCAGCTCGTCCGCGAGCAGGGCCCGGCGGCTGTGGCGGGGCTGCTGCCCGACGGCGCCGAGCGCGACCTGGCCAGGCTGCTGCCCGAGTTCGGGGAGCCCAACGGCGACGGCGAGACCGACACGGGCCGCGCGCGCCTGTTCGAGCAGTTCCTCACCCTCCTCGAACGCCTGGCCGACAGCCGCCCCACCATCCTCGTCATCGAGGACATCCACTGGGCCGACCGCTCCAGCCGCGACCTCATCGCCTTCCTCAGCCGCAACCTGCACGCGCCGCAGGTGCTGATGGTCATGACGTACCGGTCCGACGACCTGCACCGCCAGCACCCGCTCAGGCCGGTCCTGGCCGAGCTGGGCCGCGTCAACGGCGTGCACCGGCTCGACCTGCCCCGCCTGTCGCGCGACGAGGTCGCGCAGCAGATGACCGCGATCCTCGGCAAGGTCTCCGAGTACGGCGCGGTCGATCAGGTCTACGAGCGCAGCGAGGGCATCCCGCTGTTCGTCGAGGCCCTGCTGGAGTGCGGCGTCGACTGCACGTTCCCCGAGTCCATGCAGGACCTCATCCTCGGCACCGTCGAGCGGCTGCCCGAGGAGACCCAGCGCGTGCTGCGCGTGGCCGCAGCCGGTGGCAACCGCGTCGGCCACGCGCTGCTGGCGGCCGTGAGCGGCCTGTCCGACGTCGAGCTGGAGAGCGCGCTGCGCCCGGCCATCGCCCGCAACGTGCTGCAGATCGCCGACAACCGCGCCTACGTCTTCCGCCACTCCCTCATCCGCGAGGCCGTCCACGACGAGCTGCTGCCGGGCGAGCACCAGCGCCTGCACGCCAGGTTCGCCGAGGAGATCTCCAAGGACCGCAGGCTCGTCCCGCCCGGCCGCGCCGCCGTCGAGCTGGCACACCACTGGTACGGCGCCCGCGACGACCGCGGGGCCCTGATCTCGGCCTGGGAGGCGGCGCAGAAGTCGTTCAAGGCGTACGCGTACACCGAGGCCGTCCAGCTGCTGGAGCGCGTGCTCATGCTCTGGGTCCGGGTGCCCGACGCCGCCGACCTCATCGGCGCCGACCACACCGCCGTGCTGGAGCGCGCCTCCGAGGCCGCCAGCGCCGGCGGCGACGTGGACAGGGGCCTGAAGTTCGTGAAGGCGGCGCTGTCGCAGCTCGACGAGGCCACGGAGCCGGAGCGGGTGGCCCAGGTCATCAAGCGCAGGGCCGCGTTCAAGAACTCCAAGAACCAGACCGGCGTCATCGACGACCTCAGGCACGCGCTCCAGCTCGTCCCCGAGGACAGCCCCGACCGGGCCGAGGTCGTCATGAACCTGAGCCGCCACCTGATGCTGCGCGGCCAGGTCGAGGAGGCCCGCGGGCTCGTCGCCGAGGGCCTGCGCCTGGCCAGGCAGTACGGCGACCGCTGCCTCGAAGGCGACCTGCTGATGAACCAGGCGCTCGGCCACTCGCTCAACGGCGAGACGGAGAAGACGATCGCGCTCAACGAGCAGGCGCTGCGGATCGGCCGCGAGGAGCGCTCGCCGCGCCTGATCACCCGGGCGCTCGGCAACAACGTCGACGCGCTGCTCGACATGGGCCGCGAGGAAGAGGCGCTGCGCCTGGCCGAGGACGGCTACGGCATCGCCAAGAAGTACGGCCGGCTGCGCGGCAGCGGCCTGTTCATCGCCAACAACTGGGCCGAGGCGATGGAGGTGCTCGGCCGCTGGGACGAGGCCATCGAGATCGTCGAGAGCGCGCTCAGCCACGGCCCCGTCCTGCGCCACCGGCTCGCCCTGCTGCGCGTGCGCGCCGACATCGCCATGGCCAGGGGCGAGGTGCAGCTCGTCGAGGCCCTGCTGGCGGAGATCGGCGTGTTCAAGGACCACCAGGAGGAGTTCGTCCAGGACCTGGTCAACAACGCCCGCCTGCGCATCCGCTGGCGGCTGGCCACGGGCGATCCCGCCGCCGCGCTGGACGAGGCGGAGCGGGTGCTCGCCCGCCCCCGGCAGCCGAGCAAGGCCATGCTCGGCTGGCGGCTGCTCGCCCTGCTCCGCCTCGTCTGCGACGCCGCCCAGGACACCGAGCCCGCGCGGACCGAGGCGGTACGCAAGCACGCCGCCGAGGTGGCCGCCGAGCTGACCGTCATCGGGCCGGTCGTGGAGGCCTACCGGCTGTCGTACTCCGGCGACTTCGACGCCGCGGCGGCGGCCTGGGAGCGGCTCAGGCGCCCGCACAACCAGGCCAAGGCCCTGCTGCGGGCGGCCGGCAGCGCCGCGGCCGGGGGCGACAGGGAGGGCGCGGCCACCCGGCTCAAGACGGCGCTCCCGCTGGCCCAGGCGCTGCGCGCGACCCCGCTCGTGGCCGACATCGAGGCGCTGTCGCGCCGGGTGGGCGGGCTCCAGCCGGCGCAGGAGCCGTCCGAGCTGCTCACGCCGCGCGAGCTGGAGGTGCTGCGCCTGGTGACCCAGGGGCGGACCAACCGCGACATCGCGGCCGAGCTGTTCATCTCGGCGAAGACGGTGAGCGTGCACGTGTCGAACATCCTGGCCAAGCTCGGCGTCACCACGCGCGGCGAGGCGGCCGCGGCCGCCCACCGGCTCTCGCTGCTGTCCTAGAAGATCGCCTCGGCGATCAGGATCACGCCGAAGACGGCGAACGCGGCGGCGGCGCCGTACTTGATGGCCTTCTCCGGCAGGTGCTTGCCCAGCAGGCGTCCCACGAGGATCGCCAGCGCGTCGGCCGCCACCATGCCCACCGTCGAGCCGATCCACGTGCCGACCCAGTCGTCGTAGCGCGTCGCCAGCGTGATGGTGGCCAGCATGGTCTTGTCGCCCAGCTCGCTCAGGAAGAACGCCACGGTCACCGCGATCAGGGCGTTCCTGGTGGTGCGCTGGGCCTTCTTGGACTCCTCCTCGGTCAGCTCGTCACCGCGCAGTGTCCACAGGGCGAAGCCGAGGAAGGCCAGGCCGGCCACGATCGAGATCGCCGTGGTCGGCAGCCAGTCGCCGACCAGCCCGCCCAGCGCCACGCTGAGCAGGTGCACCACGGCCGTGGCGACGGTGATGCCGAGGATCACGGTCCAGGCCTTGAAACGGGTGGCGAACGTCATCGCCATGAGCTGGCTCTTGTCACCGAGCTCGGCCACGAAGATGGCGACGGTGCTGATCCAGAACGCTTCCAACGGTCCTCTTCCGCGCGACCAGGCCGGAAGCAGGCACCCGGGGAGAGGTTTTCGGGCACGACTTCGGCCCGGCAGCGTCTTTGTCATGACTGCCAGGCCGAAGGTCTCGTCCGCCCGTCTGAGGCCCGCGCGACCGGGCGCCCGGAGGCGCCAGTATGTCGATCACGCGATTGGGACTACTCCCCTTCGGTAATTCCAACCCACCATAACAGCCCCGGCAGGCCGCCTATTCCCCCAGGCCGCAGCCCACCAGCACCGGCTCGTTGACCAGCGTGACCCCGAACTTCTCGCGCACCCCGTCGCGCACCTCCCTGGCCAGGGCCAGCAGGTCGGCCGCGGTGGCGTTCCCTGTCGGGTTGGTGAGGGCCAGCGTGTGCTTGGTGGAGATGCGCACGAGGCCGCGCTCGTACCCCTTCGGGTAGCCCGCCTGCTCGATCAGCCACGCCGCCGGCACCTTGATCAGCCCGCCGGGCAGCTCCCAGTGCGGATGCCCCGGCGCGCGCACGGCCAGCTCCGCCGCCTGCTCCGGCGTGAGCACCGGGTTGGTGAAGAACGAGCCCGCGCTGCGCGTGTCGGGATCGGCGGGGTCGAGCACCATGCCCTTGCCCCTGCGCAGCTCCAGGACGGCCGCACGGGCCCGGTCGAGCGGCACCCGGCCGCCCGCCTCGGCGCCCAGCCTGCGGGCCAGCTCCTCGTACGCGAGCGGGCCGGACAGCTCCGACAGGTCCAGCGCGTACGTCACCGCCAGCACCACGTACCGGCTCAGGTCACGCTTGAAGAGGCTGTCGCGGTAGGAGAACCCGCACTGCCGCGCCTCCAGGTCCACCACCTGCCGGGTACGCCGGTCGTAGGCCCGCACGCACCTGATGGTCTGGGCGACCTCCTGCCCATACGCCCCGACGTTCTGGATGGGCGTCGAGCCCACCAGGCCGGGCACGCCGGACATGCACTCGATGCCCGACCAGCCCTCGGCCACCGCGCGGGACACCAGCCGGTCCCAGTCCTCGCCCGCCTCGACCACCAGCACGACCTGCTCGCCGTCACGCGAGACGGCCACGCCCTCGGTGGCGACCTTGACGACCAGCCCGTCGAAGCCCTCGTCGGACACCACGACGTTGCTGCCCCCGCCGAGCAGCAGCGTGGGGACGCCGTTCATGTCGGCCTCGGCGATCAGGGACACGAGCTGCTCCGCCGAGGTCGCCTCGGCGAAGTCACGGGCGGGCCCGCCCATGCGCAGCGTGGTGTACGGCGCGAGCATCTCCATGAGCACCTAGCTTAGGAGGCGCTCGGCATGCGCAGGCACCCCGTCGTGCCTCAGGAGAGCCTCAGGAGGCGCTCAGCATGCGCAGCACCCCGTCGTAGTTGCGCCGGGACTCCCGGTCGAGGTAGTCGGGCGGCACGTCGTGCCGGCCCAGCCGCTCCACCGGCGGCGGCTCGACGGGGACGACCAGGTCGCCGGGCAGGGCCAGCGAGAGCTCCAGATCGGCGTACGCGCCGTAGCAGGCTTCCTCGGGCAGCGCGCCGATCGCCTGCGCCCTGCGCACGGCCAGGAGCCCTCCGGTGAGCGCCCGCACCTTCCCCGGCCCGGCCTCCCGCCACTCGGGCCCCTCGCCGCCCGGCCCCTGCCGCCACTGCGGCACGACGCCGATGCTCGTCCGGGTGGTGGCGCCGTCCGACGGCTCCAGGCCGCGCCAGCCCGCCGCCACCGCGCCCGTCACGACCGCCGCGACCAGCGGGGTGAGCGCGTCGCCCCGCAGCACCACGTCCGTGTCCATCAGCACGTGCACCTCGGACTCGTCCAACTGCAGCAGCTTCGCCCGGCCCTCGCCCCAGGTCGCGGTGCCGCCGCGCCAGTGCGGCCGCTCGGCCACGTGCCAGGCGGCGATCCGCTCCGGGTGCAGCTCGGCCAGCTCGCGCAGCACGTCGCCGGCGCCGTCCACGTTCCCCAGGTCGAGGGCGAGCACGCGGGCGTCGGTGTGGTCCACGACCGACTGCAGGCACCTGCGTACGTCCTCGGGCCAGCCGTCCACGAGCAGCCCCACGCCGACCGTCACGTCCTTGGTCTCCATGCGCTGCCGCTCGCTGTTGACGCCCTGGTCGTCGAGGCGGTTGGTGGCCAGCGTGCCGTCCCAGACGCGCTGGGCGTGCAACATCTCGTCGCCCGGATCGCCGTGCTGCCCCGGATCCCCGGAGAAGCCCAGCTCGGCGGCGGGGTTCAGCCTGGCGTGCTCCCCCCTGGCCCGGGTGCCCGCCGTGCCGACCCCGGGCGCCCGCCCGCCACCGCCGAGGGTCGCGCCGCCTGCCGTGTCGCGGCCGGTGCCGGTGCCGCCCGCCACCTCTTCGAGCCGCGCGGGCCGCAGGTGGCCGGGCGGCTTGGCATCGGTCACCGCGGACACGGGGATGGATCGAACCGTCGGCCAGACCTGTCGCGCAGCATCATTCATACGGACACGCGCTACCCGGAAGCCGCCCGCCCTATCACGAGAGCTGGACCACGGCCCGCGCCTTCGACAGGACCTTCGCGTCCCCCGATCTGGCGGTGAGCCCGACGACCACCCTCTTGTCCTCGAGCTTCTCCTCCACCACCCCGCTCACCGAGATCGTCGCCCCCCGATCGTCGTCGGGCACGACCACCATCGACGAGAACCGCACCCCGAAGTCCACCACCGCCCCCGGGTCCCCCACCCAGTCCGTGACGAACCGCCCGGCCTGCGCCATCGTGTACATGCCGTGCGCGATCACGTCGGGCAGCCCGACCATCCTGGCGAAGCGCTCGTTCCAGTGGATCTGGTTGAAGTCCCCCGACGCGCCCGCGTACATCACCAGGTTGACCCGCCGCACGTGGTACTCCGCCGCCGGCAGCTCCTGCCCGACCTCGACCTCGTCGTACCTCACCGTGGCAGTCATCTCAGCCCGCCCCTCCGCGCTCGACGATCGTGTTGTACGTCACACACACCGGCTCGCCCTGCACCGTCCGGATGTCGCTCCTGACCGTCAGCACCTCGTTGCGGCCGGCGGTGCGGATGTCGGTGATCGTGGAGGTCATGACCAGCTCGTCGCCGGCGTGGACGGGCCGCACGTACTCGAAACGCTGCTCGCCGTGGACCACCATGGCCAGGTTCAGCCCCAGGTCGGGATCCACCAGCGCCTCTCCGCCGCTCTGCAGGCTGAAGACGATGGGGAACGTGGGCGGCGCGATCACGTCGGGGTACCCGGCGGCCTGGGCGGCCTGCCTGTCGCGGTAGAGCGGGTTGTTGTCGCCGATCGCGGCCGCGAACTCCTTGATCTTCACCCTGCTGACCTCGTACGGGGCACTCGGCGGATAGGTCCTGCCCACGAAGTCACGATTCAAGGCCATCGCTGCTCCCTCGCATGTCTCCGTCGTCCCAGCGCTGATGGGGCCGACGCTAACAGAACAAGGTTCGGCTGTCGCTGGGGATGGGCTGCTTTTTGCCCGGGACATGCACGGGGGCACCCGCGGGGCCGAGAACCCCGGAAAACACGACAAACCGGCGCCCTGCTAGGGGACGCCGGCTGTGCGATATGTCAGGAGGAGGACAGAAGCCCTGCCCGGAGGCCCTATCGGGTCTCGCGGTGCGCGCGATGGCAGCGGCAGTTGGGGCAGTACTTCTTCAGCTCAAGCCGATCCGGGTCGTTGCGCCGGTTCTTCCGCGTGATGTAGTTGCGGTGCTTGCACTCCTGGCAGGCCAGCGTGATCTTCGGCCTAACGTCGGTGGCAGCCACTTGGGAGTGCCTTTCTACGTTCGGGACATGGACACGCCCGTACCCAGGCCTGGCGACCTGGGCTGGGGCAGTAGCGGAGGCCGGACTTGAACCGGCGACACAACGATTATGAGCCGTTTGCTCTGCCTGACTGAGCTACTCCGCCTTTGAGCCGGAAAGACCCGGCCCGTAGAGGATACCCGACACGGCGAGCACATTCGTAACTCACCCGGTCAGGTGGGGTGCTCCCAGTATGCCTCAGGAACCCCCGACAACCGAAATCAAATACCCGGCAGCCCCGTCTGCCGTCCCACCCCGAGGGGTGATCAGCGTAGCAGCGGACGCGAACTCCCGCACACCGGCCGCCGCCCGCCCGCTCAGGTCGTGGCGCCGAGCCGCGCGCGGACCTTGGCCAGGAGGTCGTCGGGAAGCATGGCGTAGCCGTACAGGGGGAGGTAGGTCTGGCCGGCGTCGCTGGCGGTGTAGTTCAGGAAGGTACGCACCAGCGGGTCGTTCCGGTTCGCGCAGATGATCTCGTAGGTGGCGAGGATGAGCGGGTAGGCGCCGGGAACCTCGGTCAGGTAGTCGAGCCGCACCACGAGATCGTCCTTGCGGCCGGCGCTCCTGGCGCCCTTCAACGCCTTGCTGGCGCTCTCGGGCGTGAGCGCGACGAACTGCCCCGCGGCGTTGCGGATCTGCGCGACCTCCAGCCGGGCGCTGCTGGCGAAGGCGTACTCCACGTACCCGATCGAATGCCGGCGGTGCTCGACGGCCTGCGCCATGCCGCTGGAGCTCACCACGCCCTCCCCGGAGCCGTTCCACCTCCTGGACGGCTGGTGCGGCCAGTTGCCGGCCGCCTTGAGGTAGGACAGGAAGTTGTGGGTGGTGCCGGAGTCGTCGGAGCGGTGGAAGACGCGGATCCGGGTGGGCGGCAGGCGGCTGCCACGGTTGTCGGCGGCGATCTGCGGCGCGTCCCACCTGGTGATGCGCCCGCTGAAGATGCCGGTCAGCGTGGCGGGCGAGAGCTTCAGGTCCGGCACGGTCGGCAGGTTGTAGGCCAGCGCGATGGCACCGACCACCATGGGCAGATGCATGGCGCGGCCCCCGCAGCGCTGATCGGCCAGCGCCTGCTCCTGCGGGTTCATCGGGACGTCCGAGCCGGCGAACGCGCTGCGGCCGGCGATGAAGTCCCTGATGCCCGCTCCCGACCCGGTGGCCTCGTAGATCACGCGCAGCCCCGGGTGCGTGCGCTCGAAGTCGGCGCGCCAGGCGTCCATCGCGCCCTTCTGCGCCGTCGAGCCGGAGCCGCGGATGGACGCGGCGATCTGCGGGCTCTGACGCCCGTGCCGAGTGGTCAGCAACAGGATCCCGATCGCCAGCGCGGCGCCGGCCGTCACGGCGATGGCGACGATCACGGCCACTGCAGCGATCCAGGTTGACCTTGCCATTTCTCCAAGGCTATGGATCCGACGCGACGCGGCCCATCAGCCACATCCCAAATCTCGGACTTGAACGCACAAGCTGCTCCATACGTCGCGGCGCTCTTCCGGTGGTGGAGGAGCCGGAGGAAGAGCCAGCCGCCGCCCGGGTAGCGGGTGGGCGCACCCCGTACAACGCGAAACGCCCGACCCCGTGAACTCCCGGGTCGGGCGTGAAGTGCGAGCCCCCAAACGGAATCGAACCGTTGACCTTCTCCTTACCATGGAGACGCTCTGCCGACTGAGCTATAGGGGCCTGTCCGGCGCTGCGGACAGGTGTAACCATACACGGCACTCAGCGATGATGCGAACTCGTTCCGGCCGCCGCCGGGGTCCGCGCCCGCCGCCGCACGGGAAGTTCGATCACCTCGCACAGATCCGCCAGATCGACGTGCCTGGCCACCTCCGCCACGGAGGTGCAGTCAGCGACCAGCCAACCGTTCTTGCGCACCCGGAGCACCTGCCGCCCCGCCCGCACCGCGCCGACCACCTCGTAGCCGTCGAGCCCGACCCATCGCCTGTCCATAGCGGCACAGATTAGCCGTGGGGTCTCTCATTTTTGCCCTGTCCCACGCGTTACCAGGCATACCGAATCGGTACGAATCCCAACTCAGTACCGGTAGAACCCGGCGAAGTCCTTCTTCCGCCTGATCTCGTCGACCCGCACCACGGCCCCGGTCTCCGGCGCGTTCATCATCTTCCCGCCGCCCAGGTAGACGCCCACGTGGTGGGTCCTGACCGACCGCTTGCCGACCTTCCCGAAGAACACGAGGTCCCCCGGCCGGGGAGAGGACACCCGGCGCATCTTGCGCACGTGGTCGTCGGTGTTCCCCGGCCCCAGCACGTCCTCGCCGTGCGCCAGCGCGTACACCCACCGCGCGAACCCCGAGCAGTCGAGCCCGCGCGTCCTGGCCGCCGGGCAGGGTCTGATGCGGCCCTGGTAACCCCTGCAGGTGCCCTTGGAGGGCCCGGGGGACGCCGCGTGGCCGCCGCCCCAGGAGTACACGATCCCGCGCTGCTCGATCTCGTACGCGATGCGCACGATCAGCGGCGGCATGGACAGCCCCAGCGGCACGGAGGCCGTGGCGGTCAGCAGGAGCAGCGCCGCTGCCACGACTAACCGCCGCCTCATCCCCGAAACCTCCCAAAAGTCACGCTCTTGGGATTGATACTGCCTCTTATCGGGCCCTGAGGGTGAGCTTCACCGAGCCGACCGTCACGTACATGCCCACGGTGCCCTTCGACTTCCTGGGCCTGGTGGTGAACGTGAACGTCTTCTTCTGCCCGCGCGGCAGCTCGGCGAGGGTGCAGCGCACCGCCGTGCCGCTGAAGTCGCATCCGGGCGCCTTGACCACGGTCTGCCCGCCGAACGCCCTCCCCGACAGCTTGACGTCCTTGACCGGGTGCGGCCCGGTGTTCTTGATCGTGACCGTGTAGGTCTTCCTGTTCCTGGCCTGGCCCGACACCGTCACCGAGGCCGGCGGGTTGGCCAGCGTGGCGAGCTGCGACTCCGAGCCGTTGAACGTGTTCCCGCCGCCGACCAGCGGCCCCTTGTCCGACGACTGCCAGAACGTGTGCTTCTTCCAGCTCTTCGGCAGCTCGCCCGGATCGCTGCCCCAGCGGGCCAGCCAGAGGGGGTTCGACCGGAACTTGTCGGAGTTCCCCGTGCACGTCTGCCACCAGCTCGTGGTGGTGTAGATGATCGCGTGCCGGCCGGTGGCCTCGTGGTACTTCTTCGTGAACGCCTTGAGCCAGGCGACCATGTCCTCTACGGACAGGTCGTAACAGTTGTTCTTGCCGTTCGTGTCCTTGTACGGATTGTCCTCGATATCGAGCACTCCCGGCAGGGTCCGGCCGTCACTGACCCAGTTGCCGCCGTGCTGCAGGAAATAGTCGGCCTGAGCCGTCCCGTCGGTTTCGTGCGGCTGCGCAAAGTGATAGGCGCCGCGGATGAGCCCGGCCGCCGCGGCTCCGTCGTACTGGGCGGCGAAACGCGGATTGGTGTAGTCAGTCCCCTCGGTGGCCTGCACGAACGCAAATTTCCCGCCTCCGGCGGCAACGCTTGCCCAGTCGATGTCGCCCGTCCAGTTGCTGACGTCCACACCGGGCACTCCGTCGGCCGCCTGCGCGACGCCGGTCATGCCGACCGTTGCAATTACCGCGAATAACAAGAGACGTTTCACGCCGGAGATCATTGCGGAGCCGTACACAATTCCGCAAGTCCGGGAATATCAATTTCCTGCGACGTCGCGACCCGAAAGACGGGGCCGAGCCCCAGGGGTCGCGCCCCGGCCGCCCACTCCCGCCACCGCTCGTCGCCGACCTCGCCGTCGAGGTGGATCTCGTGCCGTACGCGCCGCTCGTACCGGCGCCTGGCCAGCTCGGGCGGCACGTCGCACCAGACCTCGCGCACGCGCGGGCCCGCCTCGACGCCCGCCCGCCGCAGCCCGGCGAGCACCACCGGCCGCAGCGGCGCCAGCCAGGGGCTTTCCAGCACCGCGCCGCGAGCGGCAGGGTCCACATGCTCTCCCGCGGCGGCCACCGTGGTCTTGCCGGACCCGGGCAGGCCGTTGACGAGCACGACGAGATCGCACATGCGCGAGATGTTCGCAGAAATCGGTCCGGCAACGGGGAGAAACCGCACTTCGGAGGGCCTGAATTGATGACGTCACCGGTGCCGCTCCTGACGGTGTTTCCGCAGGTAGGAGCCCGATATGAACGTGACATTCGCGTTTGCCAAACCTCCCGGAAGCTGCACAGACTGGGACTCGATCCCGATCCTGCAAACGCCCCCGACCAGGGGTTTCTTCGCCATGCCCGGAGGAGGGCGACCATGATCCGTGCCCGGGGACTTACCCGAGTGTTCAAGATGAAGAAACAGAGCGTGGAGGCCGTCCGCGGCATCGACCTCGACGTGGAGGCCGGCCAGCTCGTCGCGTTCCTGGGGCCGAACGGCGCCGGCAAGTCCACGACCCTGCGCATGCTCACCACCCTCCTGCCACCCACCTCGGGCGCCGCCACGGTGGCCGGCCACGACGTGGCCGCCGACCCGGCGGGGGTGCGGGCCCGCATCGGGTACGTGGGCCAGCGCAACAGCGCGGGCGAGGACTTCCTCGTCCGGGACGAGCTCGTCACCCAGGGCCGCTGCTACGGCCTGCGCCCGAGGGAGGCCGCCGCCCGCGCCGGCGAGCTGCTCGACCTGCTCGACCTGGCGCCGCTCGCCAAGCGCGTGCCCGGCACCCTGTCAGGCGGCCAGCGCCGCCGCCTCGACATCGCCCTGGGCCTCATCCACCGCCCGGCCCTGCTGTTCCTCGACGAGCCCTCGACCGGTCTCGACCCCAAGAGCCGCGCGGAGATCTGGGAGCACATCCTGCGCCTGCGCGAGACGTACGGGACCACGCTGTTCCTGACCACCCACTACCTGGAGGAGGCCGACAGCATGGCCGAGCGGGTGGTGATCATCGACGGCGGCCGGATCATCGCGGACGGCACCGCGGAGCAGCTCAAGAACGACCTGGCAGGCGACCACATCGTCATCACCACCAGCACCGAGCGCGAGGCGGAGACGGCCGCGCGGATCGGCGGCGGCACCGCCGACGGCCTCACGGTGCGCCGGCGGATCGCCAAGGCCACCGCCGCGCTGCCCGGCTACCTGCGGACGCTGGACGCCGCCGGCATCAAGGTCGCCACCGCCGAGACCATCCGCCCGACCCTCGACGACGTGTTCCTCACCCTGACCGGGAGAAGCCTCACCGATGACGACATTCCTGCGTGACACCACCACCGTCTTCTCCCGCGAGATCAAGCCCAGCCTGCGTAACCCGGTCGGGCTGCTGTTCGACATGGGGCAGCCGCTGCTGTTCCTGTTCCTGTTCGGGTCGCTGCTGGACGGGGCGGTCGGCTCGTCGTGGCAGTGGTTCGTGCCCGGCATCCTGGTCATGATGTGCCTGACCGGGCCCATGAGCGCCGGCTACACGCTGCTGGTCGAGCTGATCGGGGGCGCGATGGAGCGCCTGATGGTCACGCCGCTGAACCGGACGGCGATGCTGGTCGGCAAGAGCGTGAAGGCCGTGCTGACGCTGCTCGTGCAGGCGGTGCTGATCATCGCCCTGGCCCTGCCGCTGGGCTTCGAGCTGCACCTGGCAGGCGTCCTGGGGGCGCTGCTGCAGCTCGTGGTCTTCAGCGTGGGGCTGGGGGCGCTCTCGTTCGTCCTGGCGATCAAGTCCGCGCCTGGCGGCACCCTGTTCTACGTCGTCAGCCAGTCGATCACGTTCCCGCTGCTGCTGCTCTCGGGGGTGCTGCTCCCGCTGGAGACCGCTCCCGGCTGGTTGCGGGCGCTCGGCCAGGTCAACCCGGTCACCTACATCGTGGACGCCCAGCGGGCCCTGTTCGCGGGCGACCTGGCCCACCCCTCGGTCCTGTACGGCACCGCCACCGCCTGCGCCATCGCCGCGATCGGCCTCTACCTGGGCAACCGGGCACTGCGCCAAGGCGTATGAGCCGTTTTGACATCCGTTTCCCGCCGCCACCAAAGTGAGCTGATGACTCTTGTGCTGGCGACGCGGACGGTGCCCTGGATCCCGGTGGCGCACCGCCTCGACGTGATCCTGTCCCAGACCCTCCCACCGGTCGAGCGGACCACGTCGGCGTTCGCGTTCGTGTCCGACACCGCCGGCCGGACGCTGATGACCTGCGTGGACCGCGTGGGCCGGGGCTGGGACATCCCGGGCGGCCACGTGGAGCCGGGCGAGAGCCTGGCCGGGGCGGCGGCCAGGGAGCTGCACGAGGAGACCGGCCTGCGCCTGCCGCCCTCCGCCCTGTCGATCTTCGCCTGGCAGCGCATCGAGCTGCTGGAGCCGCCGCCCGCGGACTACCGTTACCCGGCGCTGGCGTACATGGCGATGTTCCGCGCCGTGCTGCCCGGGCCCGGCGCGCCGACGCGGCCGCCCGCGGGCTCCGAGAGCACCCGTGCCGATTGGCTCTCCCGCGCGGAGATCGAGCGGGTCTGCCCGGACCACACCTGGCTGGCGCTGCTGGAGGCCTGATGGAGCCATGGCCTGGCGCTCGCCGGAGATCTCGCGGCTCAACGGCCAGCTGACCTGCGTCGAGCCGTCGGACCTGTCGCTGCTCGGGCTGCTGCGCCACATGGCCGAGGTGGAGCGCGACCGGTGATCCAGGAGTACGCCCGCCACAACGGCCACGCCGACCTGCTCCGCGAACGCCTCGACGGCGCCACCGGCCACTGACACCGCTCCCTTTCGACGGCCGGACCGATCACCTGCATCATGGCCATCGGCCGGATTTGATCTACGTCGCGAGGAGTGTGCGGTGCTGAACCCCAGGGAGCCCGACTGGGCGCACGTGGCCAGGTCCCTAGGCAAGGTGCTCGCGGTCACCGTGGTGCTCCATCTGGCCCTGGGCGCCGCCGATCGGCTGCTGTGGTTGTTCTCCCCTCCGGCGGCCAGCGCATGGCCACGGTGCACGCCACTGCCGCCCGCGTCGCCAACCCGGACAAGCGCCTGTTCGACGGTTTCGACTCCGGCGAGCGGTTACTGCAGTCGGCCTACACGCTGTGGGGAGAGCCTCGCCTGGCCGGCCGCAGCGAGCCCGAGCGGTACGAGATCGTGGAGAGCCTGTTCGGCACCATCGAGGCCCCCTCGCTCGACGGACCGTCGGGCAGCCTGGCCGACGCGATCAACGGCGTGGAGACGGGCCCTGACGAGGGACAGAAGGAAACTGCCAGGAAGACCATGGACGGGCTGCCCCAGACGCTCGTCGCCACCGCGGTCGTGGAGTTCACGCAGCCGATGACCACCGAGCAGCTCATCGCCTTCAACCGGAGGCACATCCTGCGCGGCGGACCTGACGTCTCCTACATCTACTCCCCGCCCACCCCCTACGACGACTCCGACCCGAATCCGCCCCTCAACGCGGTCGTGTGGAACCGCGACATGATCGAGGAGAACACCGGATCGGATTTCATCTACCAGCACGAGACCGAACCCGAGACGGCGCTGCGGGAGTTCCGCAACTGGGTCGGGCTGCTCGACGAGGGGGACGATCTCAGCGAGTTCGGCCTGAGCTACCCCTGGCTCGCCCAGGCCGCCGAGGAGGGCGCCGTGCACGGGCTCGTCATCGACCGCTGGAAACTGGCCGACCTGCGTGAGCTGCTGCCCGACCAGGACGTGAAGACGATCCGGCTCGCCGACGTCGCCTTCGACCTCGGCTGACCATGGGCAAGGAGGACGACACACCCCCTGCCACTCTCAACGTATAGCGCAACAGGGGGCTTGCGGCAAGACCCCGGTCGTGCCGCACAATCGACGACCTACCCCCCGCCGCAAGCAACGGATCGGAGCCGACCACCCGTGACCCCGCTGACCACCAGCGCGTTCGACCTCCCCGACCGCCTCGTCTCCAAGGCCGACCCGGCGCTGATCGCCCGCGACGAGCAGCACTTCGCGGCCATCGCGCGGAGCCTCGAAGAGGCGATCGCCGAGCTGTCGGCCCGGCTCGACGCCGAGCGCAAGGCGCCCGGCGGCGCGGGCCGGCAGGCGCTGGACCGGGACCTGGAGATCCACCGGCTGACCGCTCGCCTGCGCGCGCTGCGCCGCTTCGGGCTGGACCTGTGCCTCGGCCACATGGTCGGCGCGGACGACCCCGAGCCCGTCTACATCGGACGCCTCGGCCTCACCGACAGCGAGGGCCGCCGCCTGCTGCTCGACTGGCGCTCCCCCGCGGCCGAGCCGTTCTTCGGAGCCACCCACGGCAACCCCATGGGCCTGGCCAGCCGCCGCAGGTACCGCTGGACCCGCGGCCGGATCAGCGACTACTGGGACGAAATCTTCACCGCGGACGCGGCCGAGGGGCACGCCGCCCTCGACGACCAGTCCGCCTTCATCGCCAGCCTGGGCAGCAGCCGCTCGCCCCGGATGCGCGACGTGCTCGCCACCATCCAGGCCGACCAGGACGCCATCATCCGCGCGGGGTCCCGCGGCGCCCTCGTCGTCGACGGCGGCCCCGGCACGGGCAAGACCGTCGTCGCCCTGCACCGCTCCGCCTACCTCCTCTACTCCGACCCACGCCTCGGCCACCGCCAGGGCGGCGTGCTGTTCGTCGGCCCGCACCAGCCCTACCTGGCCTACGTCGCCGACGTCCTGCCCAGCCTCGGCGAGGAGGGCGTGCAGACCTGCACCCTGCGGGACCTCGTCGCCGAGGGAGCCGCGGCGGCGATCGAGAGCGACCCGGAGGTGGCGCGCCTCAAGGCGTCCGCGGACCTGGTCAAGGCGATCGAGCCGGCCGTCAGGTTCTACGAGAACCCGCCCACCAAGGGGATGACGGTCACGACCCACTGGTCCGACATCTGGCTGGGCGCCGACGACTGGGCCGAGGCGTTCGCGGCGCCGGATCCCGGCACCCCGCACAACGAGGCGCGCGACCAGATCTGGGAGGAGCTGCTCACGATCCTCACGGACAAGCACGACGACGAGGACATCTCGCCCGTCCTGCTCCGCAAGTCCCTGCTGCAGAACAGGGAGCTCCTCCAGACGTTCAACCGCGCGTGGCCACTGATCGAGGCGGCCGACCTCGTCGGCGACCTCTGGTCCGTACCCGCCTACCTGCGGATGTGCGCACCCTGGCTCAGCCCCGACGACATCCGCCGGCTCCAGCGCGCGGACGCCCACGCCTGGACGGTCTCCGACCTGCCGCTCCTGGACGCCGCCCGCCAGCGGCTCGGCGACCCTGAGGCGTCCCGGCGCAGGCGCCGGCAGGAGGCCGCCCTCGCCGCCGAACGCGAGCGCATGTCGCACGTCGTCGACAACCTGCTCGAGGCCGACGACGACGGCGAGGGCCTGGTGACGATGCTGCGCGGCGAGGACCTGCGCAGCAGCCTGGTCGACGAGAGCGCCCTGCCCGCCGCCGACCCGGACCTGCTCGCCGGCCCGTTCGCGCACGTCGTCGTGGACGAGGCCCAGGAGCTCACCGACGCGGAGTGGCAGATGCTGCTGCAGCGCTGCCCGTCCAGGAGCTTCACCATCGTCGGCGACCGCGCGCAGGCCAGGCACGGGTTCACCGAGTCGTGGCAGGAACGGCTGGAGCGGATCGGGCTCGACCGGATCACCCTGGCCTCGCTCAGCGTCAACTACCGCACGCCGGAAGAGATCATGACGGAGGCCGAGCCGGTCATCCGGGCCGCGCTCCCCGACGCCAACGTCCCGACCTCCATCCGCGGCACCGGCGTCCCCGTCACCCACGGATCCACCTCGGACCTGAGCTCGATCCTCGACACCTGGCTCGCCGCACACGCCGACGGGACCGCCTGCGTCATCGGCGATCCCGCGTTCGAGGAGACGGCCCGCGTGCGGTCGCTGACGCCGGAGCTGTCCAAGGGCCTCGAGTTCGACCTGGTCGTCCTCATCGACCCGGACTCCTTCGGCGAAGGCATCGAGGGGGCGGTGGACCGGTACGTCGCGATGACGCGAGCGACCCAGCAGCTCGTCATCCTCACGAGCTGACGATCAGCCGTACACTCGGCCTTCCCCGCGACCGAGAGGAGCGTGGCCGGGCTCAGTGGCTGCCGGACAGCTCTCCGGACAGGGCTCCGTGCATGCGGGCGCTGGCTTGGTTGAGCCCGACGATCCGGACGGTCTTGCCGCGGGCGGCGTAC
This sequence comes from Nonomuraea sp. GTA35, assembly GCF_041950525.1. NCBI lineage: Bacteria > Bacillati > Actinomycetota > Actinomycetes > Streptosporangiales > Streptosporangiaceae > Nonomuraea > Nonomuraea sp. GTA35. The sequence goes on from NZ_JBGNUV010000020.1 coordinate 78,457, forward strand.
TTGGCCTCGACGGCGTCCAGGGCGGCGACGGAGGAGGCGTCCCAGATGTGGGCGCCGGTCAGGTCGATGACCACGTCGCCGGGGTCTCCCGCGTAGTCGAACCGGGAGACCAGGTCGTTGCTGGAGGCGAAGAAGAGCTCGCCGGTGACCGCGTAGACGACCTGCTTGCCGTCCGGATCGAGGCAGGAGGTCACCTGGGCGAGGTGGGCGACGCGGCGGGCGAAGACGACCAGGCCGGTCAGGGAGCCGACGACGACGCCGATGGCCAAATTGTGCGTGGCGACCACCACGGCGACGGTGATCACCATGACGCCGATCTCGCCGGCGGGCATGCGCCTGAGCGTGGCCGGCGCGACGGAGTGCCGGTCGAAGGTCCCGAACGACACCAGGATCATGACGGCGACCAGGGCGGCCATCGGGATCTGGGACACCAGCGGGCCGAAGACGATGCACAGCACCATGAGCAGCACGCCGGCGGTGAAGGTGGACAGGCGGGTGCGGCCCCGTCCATCAGCCCCACCAGGGCGAAGCCGAACGCGTACGGGGCGATGAGGGTGAGGGTGCCGAGCGTGAAGGGCACGTCCGGCAGCCCTGGCACGGGCAGCGAGGAGGGCAGCACGCCGCGGTCGCCGACGGTCGGCACGGCCAGGTGAGCTCCGATGGTCAGCGCGGTGAGCGCGACGATGGAGCGCGGGCCTCGCCGGGCCGGGCCACCGTTTCTGTCGGCGGACGCTGCCAAACTGGCCGGCGATGCCGACAGAACGAGGACCGAACATGGTGGACGCGACCGTACGACCGATCGTCGAGGCCATCGTCGCGAAGGCGCCGCCCGGCTGGACGCGGGCGGTGCTGAACAGCGTGGCGGGCGCGGGCGGCGCCTTGGTGGCAGGCGGTTACGCCGTTCGCGGCGCGTCCCGGTTGAGCGGCCACGTGCCCGCGCCCTTCACCGAGCTCATGAGGCTGGCGGAGGCGGTGCGTGAGCTGCGCGGCTGGAGGCGCACCAACCTGGAGATCGAGTGCCTGCCCACCGGGGAGTACGAGCTCGTCGCGTTCGCCGACACGGTGACGAGCCTGCGCGGGAGAGCCGGCGGGTTCCAGGTCGTCCTCGACCACGGCTATCGGCTGCCCCAGCCCGGCTTCACGCAGGAGGAGGGCACGGCGGCCCCGGCCGGGGATCCGGACCTGGCGGTGGCGCGATTTCGCGCGTACCTGGAGCGGCGGGCGGCGATCCTCGGGCGGCCCGAGCCGCTCCCGCCGCCCGCCTCGGCCGCCGCCCTGGAGGAGGCCGAACGCCGCCTCGGCCGTCCCCTGCCCGCCGACCTCCGGGCCCTGTACGAGCTCGCGAACCCCCGCGGCTTCCACGATGACCTCTGCCTGTTCGGCAACGCCGTCTGGCTGGGGCTGGACAGCCTGGTCGCCGTGCACGAGGACGTGCGCGAGCCGATGCCACCCTTCTGGGAGCTGGGCTGGAACTGGGTCGTCTTCGACACCGACCCGCCCGGCGCCGTCCGGCGCTGCGGCGGCCACCCCGCCTGGCTGCCGTTCGCCACCAGCGAGGACGGCAACTTCCTGGCGGTGGACATGTCACCCGCCCCGAACGGCCGGCCGGGCCAGGTCATCCGCGTCGGCCGCGACCACGACGACGGCCCCGCCTACCTCGCCGACTCGGTGACCTCGCTCCTCGGCCACTATCTGGACCTGCTGGAACGCGGCGCGTACGAGCCCGAGGACGAGGAGGAGGACGGCATCTACCTCCCGCAGCCCGACTACCGCCTCGGCCCCGAGGAGATCATCGGCGAGCTGCCCCACGACCTCCCGCCCGGCCTCCAGGCCGTGCACATCAACGACGCCCCGAGTCCCGTCGACCTGACCCCGCTCACCGCCGCCCCGCAGGTCAGGCAGCTGAACCTGAACCGCTGCGCCACCCGCGACCTGACGCCTGTCCGTGCCCTGCCGATCGAGTCGCTGCGCGTCACCCTGGCGGGCGGCGACCTGACCCCGCTGGCAGGCCACCACCACCTCGCCGCCCTGGACCTGGGAACCGCCACGGATCATCACGCACCGGTCGACCTCGCACCGCTGCGTTCCCTCCCCAACCTGCGGTGCCTGGACCTCTCCCGCGCCGAGGTGGCCGATCTCACCGTCCTGGCGGACCTGCCTGACCTGCGCTACCTGGCGCTCACCACGCGGCAGTGGAACGTCCTGCTGGAGAAGGGCGGGGCGCCCGCCACGCTCGCGGCCGCCCGGCTGGCGGACGACACCGCCACCCTCCACGACGCCCTGGCCTGGGCGTCCCGCCTCGGCGTGGACACCGGCGACAGCGTCCGCGTGACCGGCGGCTGACGGCGCCATGGGGGTGTGGGTCCACGTCCGAGGGTGGCTGGAGTTCCAGGATCGCGGCCAGAGGAGCTCGTTCGAGCGCATCATCGGCGACGCGCCGGACCCCGGCTGGGCCTTCCCCCAGGGCGGCTGGCTCGACGCCGTCTGCTACGCGCGTGCGGTCCGTGAGCAGCACGTCCACGAGTTGCTCGACGTGATCCGGCAGGCCGCCGCGCTGCCGGCCGCCGACGCGGACGGCGACCGCGTGGTCGGGCTCTTCCTCGTGTCCCACGAAGTGGACGGCCGGGCCGAGTGGCAGGTGCGCGACGGCCGGGTGCACCTCGGCCCCGCCGACGAGCGCCACGACTACCTCGACCGATGAGCCGTCCATCAGCGAGGGCCGGCCCTTCCTCAGCGGCGCGCGAACAGCACTGCGGCGTGGAGGCGGCCGGCGACATGCCACCCCTCGACCCGCTCTCTCGAACTGCCGCGCGCCGCCTCCACAGAAAAGGAGGGGTCCTACCAGTTACGGGTCCAGCCGACCCACACGTTGCGTGCCTGGAAGGTGGTGTTGCCGGAAGGACCGGGCTGCTGGCTCCAGAGCGGGTCGTTCTTGTCGATCTGTGAAGCCCAGGAGCCCATCTGCAAGTTGATGATCAGGTACTGCGGGCACGCCGGCGATCCCCTCGGCCGGCGAGATCATCGGCCGTCCGGTGTCCTGGCCGTGGCGTTCTCGTGAGGGAACGGCTCGTCGGGGATCGGGAGGCCGAGCGCGGCGCACAGCGGCTGCCAGCCGTCGGCCGGCTGCCATTCCAGCAGCCGGTGCGCCGGCACGGTGGCGCGGACCTCGGCGAGGTGCCGTTCGTAGGCCGCGATGACCCTGTCACGGTCATGGGGGTCGCCGAACGCGCCGCCGAACAAGGCCCGCATCATCTCCTCCAAGGCACCGCCCTGCTCGGGACCGGCAGTGGCGAGCAACGGCGGCCGCCTGCCCGCGGGACCCCCGCCCATCAGGTGGCGCGCCCCGTCCAGCACCGTCCGGTCCACGCTCTGATACCAGCGCTCGGCGCTTTCCCGCCGGGACAGCACCACCAGCGCGTCCGGGAACGCGGCGGACAGTTCCCGCCAGAACCACGACACCGGCCAGTCGACGCCGGCGGCGTACCCTGCGAGAAACCGGCGCCAGTCCGGCACCGCTCCCGCGCAGGCGTCACGCCAGACCGCGGCGTCGTCCGGCCGCCCGAACAATTCCTCCATGTGGTAGCAGGGCTTCCCGAGCAGCCGCTCCAGCGCCACCTTCAGCGACGTCGTCCCCGTACGCGGAAACCCCGCCCCCACAACGCGCCAACCCATACCGGCCCACCCTCTCCCGATCACGACGATCCGAGCCGCCGACCCGCATGCCCGACAGGCTGCGCATCGAGAACACCGATCCCGGCCCCAGCTACCGAACTGTGCAGGCATGTGTGGCAGACGGTGCGAACGTTGGGACACGTGTAACGCACGCCTCACCACCACGGCATATCACTACGAGTAATTGAAAAGCTACGGTCGGCTAGCAACACGGTGGTGATCACCGCGCCGCCCGGGCCACCCGTTCCGGACGCACCGGCAAGGAGATCATCTCTCGGCCGAACAGCGGACGGCGATGTGGTCGCAGGCCGGTCATGCCGGGCGATCCGCGTCGTCGGCAGGCCTCCGGGGATGACACCTCGGGGCAGAGCGAAGGCGAGGTGGCGGGGTGCATCTGACTCCGCATGAACAAGAGCGCCTGCTGATCCATGTGGCTGCGGACGTGGCTCGCAGGCGCAAGGAGCGGGGAGTCCTGCTCAACCACCCGGAGGCGGTCGCGCTGATCACGGCGCACGTGCTGGAGGCCGCCCGGGACGGCAAGTCGGTCCACGAACTCATGTCCGCCGAAGAGAAGATCCTCTCCCGTGACGACGTCATGGCGGGCGTACCTGAGATGATCTCCGACATTCAGATCGAGGCCACCTTCCCCGACGGCACCAAGCTGGTCACCATTCGCGACCCCTTCGCCGAACCGGAAGCCGAAACAGAAGTGGAGGTGGAAGCGGACCTGCTGGTTCATCCGGGGAAGATCGACCATCCCGAGGGCGCCACGCACGTGGCCTTCAACGAGGGCCGCGAGATCTCCATCGTGACGGTCACCAACAGTGATGACCGTCCCATCCAGGTGGGCTCGCACTACCACTTCTACGAGGCCAATCCTCGCCTCGACTTCGACCGCGCCGCCGCCTACGGCAAGCGCCTGCACATTCCCGCCGGCAGTTCCATCCGGTTCGAGCCCCGATGCACCCGGACGGTGACGCTCGTGCCCATCGAGGGCAGGCGCATCGTCGCCGGCCTGCGCGGCGAGGTCGGGGGGCAGCTCGATGGATGAGTCCCTGGCAGACGCATCGACGGACGCCTCCGCCGAGCCGGCGATCGCCCCGCCCGCTGAGCCCGCGGCAGGAACATCAGGGCAGGAGGGTGTGCCAGGTCCGGAGATCCTGCCGATCGAGCAGCCCCTGACCCGCGTGGAGTACGCCGACAGGTACGGCCCGACGCTCGGCGACCGCATTCGGCTGGCCGACACGAACCTGCGGATCGAGATCACCGAGGACTGGGCCGGCGGGCCGGGACGCAGCGGCAACGAGGTCATCTTCGGCGGCGGCAAGGTGATCCGCGAGTCGATGGGCCAGTCCTGCGCACCGCGCGACCCGGCCAGGTTCGGCGCCCCGCAGCCGCCCGACACGGTCATCACCGGCGTGGTGATCCTGGACCATTGGGGCGTGGTCAAGGCGGACGTGGGCATCCGTGACGGCCGGATCGTCGCGCTGGGCAAGGCCTACAACGACGAGACCATGGACCGGCTGCACGACGGCCACGAGAGGGCCACCGACTTCCTGATCGGCCCGGAGACCGAGGTCATCGCGGGCAACGGCAAGATCATGACCGCCGGCGGCATCGACACGCACGTGCACTTCATCTGCCCCGAGCAGGTGCACGAGGCGCTCGCCGCCGGGGTGACCACCCTGATCGGCGGCGGCACCGGCCCCGCCGAAGGCAGCACCGCCACCACCGTCACGCCCGGCGCCTGGCATCTGACCCGGCTGTTCGAGGCGCTGGACGCCTTCCCGGTCAACATCGGGCTGCTCGGCAAGGGCAGCACCATGTCCACCGAATCCCTCTACAACCAGGTGGAGGCGGGCGTTCTCGGTTTCAAGATCCACGAGGACTGGGGGGCCACCCCGGCCGTACTGCGGCGCTGCCTGGAGGTGTGCCGCGCGACCGGCGTGCAGCTGGCCCTGCACGCCGACTCACTCAACGAGGCGGGCACGGTCGCCGACACCATCGAGGCCATCGGCGACCACCCGATCCACGTCTTCCACGTGGAAGGCGCCGGCGGCGGCCACGCCCCCGACATGCTCACCATGGCGGGCCTGCCGAACGTGCTGCCCGCCTCCACCAACCCCACCCGGCCCTTCACCGTCAACACGGTCAAGGAGCACATCGACATGGTGATGGTCTGCCACCACCTCAACCCTCTGGTGGCCGAGGACCTGGCCTTCGCCGAGTCGCGAATCCGGCCCTCCACGATGGCCGCCGAGGACGTCCTGCACGACCTCGGCGCCATCTCGATCATGTCGTCGGACGCCCAGGCCATGGGACGCATCGGTGAGATGATCATACGGACGTGGCAGACCGCGCACGTGATGAAGGCCCGGCGCGGCCCGCTGGAGGGTGACCAGGCCGGCGACCGCAACGGCGATGGCGGGGCCGACAACCATCGCGCCCGCCGCTACGTCGCCAAGTACACCATCAACCCGGCCATCGCGCACGGCATCGATCACGAGGTCGGCTCGGTCGAGGTGGGCAAGCTGGCGGACCTGGTGCTGTGGGAGCCGAAGTTCTTCGGCGTCAAGCCGCACCGGGTGATCAAGGGCGGCCAGATCGCCTACGCGCAGGTCGGCGACGCCAACGCCTCCATCACCACCCCGCAGCCGGTCCTGCCCCGGCCGGTATGGGGAGCGACCGGCAGGGCGCCGGGCGCCAACTCGGTCAACTTCGTCACCGAACACGCCATCCAGGCCGGCTTGGCCGATCGGGTCACGGTGCGCAAGCAGTTCCGGGCCATCCGCGACACCCGCAAGGTGTTCAAGGCCGACATGCGCGAGAACGACGCCTGCCCCGACATCCGCATCGACCCCGACACCTTCGAGGTGGAGATCGGCGGCGCGAAGGCCAGGGACGTCAAGACGGACATCGACGACCAGCTCGTCGACGGCAGCCAGTACGCCGACACCCTGCCCATGGCCCAGCGCTACTTCCTGTTCTGACCGCCGGATTCCGAGCGCATGAGAGGTGAGCCGCCCGCGATGACCCGTGCCACCCCCGCGATGACCCGCGCCGCCCTGCTGATCCTGGCCGACGGCCGATTCCCCGCCGGAGGGCACGCCCACTCCGGCGGGGCCGAGGAGGCCGTCACCGCGGGCCGCGTACGGGACGTGGCGGACCTGGAGGAGTTCTGCCGCGGCCGGCTGCACACCGCCGGCCTGGCCGCGGCCGGGCTCGCGGCCGCGGCCGCCGCCGGGTACGACCCGCTGATGCTGGAGGAGGCCGCCGACGCCCGTACCGCCAGCCCCGCCCTGCGCCGCACCTCACGCAGGCTCGGCCGGCAACTGCTGCGCGCCGCCCGGGCCACCTGGCCCTGCACCGACCTCGACGCCTTGGCCGCGGCCCTGCCGCGCGGCGCCCATCAGAGCGTGGTGCTCGGCCTGACCGCCCGCTGCGCAGGACTGACCCCACTGGACGCCGCCTACGCGGCGGCGTACGAGAGCATCGGCGGCCCGGTCACCGCGACCGTCCGCCTGCTCAGGCTCGACCCCTTCGCCGCCACCGCCGTCCTGGCCCGCCTGGCCGCCGACATCGACCGCATCGCAGCCACCGCGGCCGAGGCCGCGCAACGCGTCCACACCGACGGACCCACCGCGCTGCCGGCCGCCTCGGCGCCGCTGCTCGACATCGCCGCCGAACAGCACGCCACCCGCCCGGCCCGCCTGTTCGCCTCCTGACCACCCCGTCGAACCCTCCCGGGAGCAACCATGCACCTCCATCACAGCGATGCCTTCCCCGACGGCACCCCTCACGGCTCCGGCGGCTCTTCCGGTGGACGTCCGCGCGCCCTGCGCATCGGCCTGGGCGGGCCGGTCGGCTCGGGCAAGACCGCCACCGTCGCCGCCCTGTGCCGGGCGCTGCGCGAAGAACTGTCCATCGCCGTCGTCACCAACGACATCTACACCCGCGAAGACGCCGAGTTCCTGCTGCGCGAGGCCGTTCTGCCCGCCGAACGCATCACCGCCGTACAGACCGGCGCCTGCCCGCACACCGCCATCCGCGACGACATCTCCGCCAACCTCGAAGCCGTCGAGGAGCTGGAGGATCAGCTCGGCCCCCTGGATGTGATCCTCATCGAGTCCGGCGGCGACAACCTCACCGCGACCTTCTCCAAGGGCCTCGTCGACGCGCAGATCTTCGTCATCGACGTCGCCGGCGGCGACGACATCCCCCGCAAGGGCGGCCCCGGCGTCACCACCAGCGACCTGCTCGTCATCAACAAGACCGACCTCGCCCCGCACGTAGGCGCCGACCTGCAGGCCATGGCCCGCGACGCCAAGGCCCAGCGCGACGACCTGCCCACCGTACTGACCGCGGTCAAAGCCCCGGGCGGCATCACGCCCGTGGCCGGCTGGATCCGCGCCCGGCTCGCCGCCTGGACCGCACGCGCCGCATGACCCCCGTACCTTCCCCGTCCACCTCGGCCGAGCCCGTGCGCGGAGTGCGCGCCACAGCCCGCATCCGCGCCACGGCGGCGGGCGACGCCACCGCCCTGCCCGTACTCGCCGGCGACGGCCCCTTCGACCTGCGCCGCGCCCGCCCCCACGGAAACCAGGCACGGGTATGCATCCTCGGCACCATGAGCGCCCCGCTCGGCGGTGACCGGCTACGCATCGAGGCCGCCGCCGAACCCGGCGCGCACCTGCACGTCACCACCGCCGCCGCGACCATCGCCCTGCGCGGCCCCACCACCGCCCACGCCACCTACGACGTGCACCTGACCGTGGCCGAGAACGCCGGCCTGCACTGGCTGCCCCAGCCGCTCATCTCGGCCGCCCGCAGCAACCTGCGCCAAACCTGCGCCATCGACCTCGCACCCACCGCCCGGCTCCTGCTGCGCGAACAGATCGTCCTCGGCCGCGCCGGCGAGCCGCCAGGCCGGCTGACCACCCGCCTCACCGTCCACCGCGACGGACGCCCCCTGCTGGACCAGCAGACGATGTACGGGCCCGGCACGCCTGGCTGGGCCGGCCCCGCCGTCGCGGCCGGCCACCGTGCCATCGGCCAGACCCTCCTCGTCGACCCGGCCCTGGACCGGCACCCGCACCACGCCCGCCTGTTCGGCGACGACCCGGCAACCGGCCAGGCCGTGCTGACCCCACTGGCGGGTCCCGCCATCCTGATCACGGCCCTGGCCCCGGACACCCTGCACCTGCACCGTCTCCTGGAAGCGGCGCACTCCACCCTGTGGTTGAGCCTGGGCTCTGGCTCATGCTGCTGACCCCGTCGCGGAGCCGGCGCCGAGGAGATTGGGCCGCTGCACGCAGTGGGCCTTCAGACGGCGATCATGGCCCGGCCGGCTCTGATCGTTGGGAGCGTACGGGAACGACCAACCGTAGGCGGCCGGACACAAAGCAAGAGGCCTGTCACCGCGTTTCCGCTGGTGACGGGCCTCTTCCCGCTGGTGCGGCAGGTGCAAGGCCCGAACTTGCGTGGGCTGAGCCGACGGTTTCAGCGCGTGACCGTCGCGGCTGGCAGATGGCCTTTCACCTGCCGCATGACCGAGGTCAGCCGCCATGCAGTCATCGCACGTATATGGCACGTCGGCCCGCTGGAGCAGAATGCGTAGGGCAAATGGTCGTCAGTCATACCTCAGACTGTCGGACCACAAGTGTCTGGCCATACCATCACGCAGTGGCGAAAAGACCAACAGATACCTGGCGTGAGCACGTTGCTGAGGAGATCGCCGAGCGTGCCGCCGGCCTCAGGCGCGTCGAGGACACAAACTTCGCCGCGCTGTATCCAGAGCCCTTCGTACTGGCGACCGAGCAGGTCCTCACATCCTTCGAGAATGAGGTACGGGGCTTCGATGCGCCCTCCGACGAAGAGGTCTTCGCAGCGATCCGACGGGGGGTCGAAGGGCTCAACAACGTCGACGGCACCCATGACGATCACGACTACGACACGATCGAGAGGGAGGAGTTGTGCGAGTTCATCGACGGCGTGCTCAGCGAGGCCGGCATAGATCTTGATGGACTCGCTGCTCGTCGCGGAATCGAGCGATGCGAGATCACAGACGAATGGCGTGAGTGGTGATGCACTCCACGAGCCACCCTGCTTGATCATCCCGTCTGCCGCCGTGCTTCCACCTCCACCACCTGCGGCCCCAAGACCTGGCGAGGCGATCATCCCGGAGGGGGAGCGCCCCCTGCCGAAGGCATTGGCGTTGTTACCTTGTGCGCCATGAGTTCGAAGGCGCGGGCGTTCAATGAACGCGGCGATACTGTCGAAGACCCGACCTGCATGGTTTGTTGCGCGGGTTGACTGCGTCCAACCGTTTCCTCGTGGTCGAGCGCCTGGACGCAGAAATCCTGCCGTACCCTCCAGGTTTTGGTGCAACGGCGGCGCGCCGCGCCGCCGCTCGACGAACTCGGCGGCGTCTCGCGCCCACCTGGAGTCCGGGTGGATCCTCTCCGTCGTGAAAGACCCACTCACGGCACCTGCCTCCGGGTGGTGCTGCTCGGGGACGCCGGTTACTGCGCGGCGCCGGCCTCGGGCCGCGGCGCCTCCCAGGCGTTGATCGGCGCCTACATCCTGGCCGGCGAGCTGGCCGCCGGCGGCGGCCACGCGGAGGCGTTCGCCGCCTACGAGTGGGAAATGCGCGGCTTCGTCGCTGAGCACCAGCACATGGCGTGCGAAGGCGCCGACCAGTTTTTCCTGGGCGCGCCTTCGCAGGAGGGACTCGACCGCACAGCGACGGCCCGCCCGCAACTCGTGCGGCTCGAGGACTACGTTCCCGGCTTCGCCGTCGAGCGGCCTTCACCCGGCCGCGCCGCCCGCTGACCTGGCGCTGCCATGTCAACGGCGGCGTCAGGGCGCCGACGGCCTGGTGTCAGGTCCCTTCGCAAGGGTGAACGAGCGAACGCCGGATCGGAACGGAACCGGCGGCCCCATCATGACGACAAGGAGATGAGGATCATGGCAATCGGCAGGGCCCCGCCCACCTGATGAACGACTTCTGGACCACCGTCTACCAGGCCATCGAGGACTGATGCAAGGAGTGAGTGTCATGCGTGTCTGGTTCATCACGGGCGCGTCCAGGGGCTGGGCAGAGCGTTCGCAGAGGCTGCGCTGAGCAGAGGAGATCGCGTCGTGGCCGCGGCCCGCGACGTGGCGCCGCTGGCGGGCCTGCAGGCCCGCCACCCCGACACCCTGGCGTGCGTCCCGCTCGACGTCTCCGACCGCGCCGCGGTGCACGAGGGCGTCGACCGGGCGGTGGCCGCGTTCGGCAGGCTCGACGTCGTGGGCAACAACGCCGGTGCGATGCTGTACGGCATGGTCGAAGAAGCCACGGAGACCCAGATCCGAGCCCACTTCGACGTCAACGTCCTGGGCCAGATCTGGGTCACCCAGTCCGTGCTGCCCCACCTGCGGGCCCAGGGCTCGGGCCACATCCTCCTGGTGACGACGATGGGCACGGGCGGCGGGATGGCCTCGGCCGGTTTGTACGCGGCCGGCAAATCGGCCATCGACTCCCTCGGCCAGGCGCTGGCCATGGAGGTCGAGCCCTTCGGCATCAAGGTCACCATCGTCCAGCCGGGCGGCTACGACACCGGCCTGTTCACGACCGGCACGACGGCCACCACGCCCCACCCGGCGTATGACCCGCTGCGAGCGAAGCTGACCGAGATGTGGGGCGACGAAGCGGGGCCCGACCCGAGCACGGCCGCACCGGTCCTCATGCAACTCGTGGACCTGCCCCACCCGCCCCCGCGGCTGATCGTCGGCAGCCAGTCCTTCGACCTGGTCCACCAGATGAACCAGGCCAGGACCGAGGAGTACCGCGCCTGGGAACACCTCAGCCGCCTGGCTCCCGACTGACAGCTCCGTCCCGGTTCGCGCGCGTCACAACCCGACGTACGACACGATCGAAAGGTCATTGATGATGAAACAGCACGATGCCACCCAGCCCGCGGAAGAAGACCTGCGAGAAGAGCGGCCGGCGGGGAATGCTGACGTGATCATTGTGGGGGCCGGCCCGACCGGTCTCATGCTGGCCGCCGAACTGCGCCTGGCCGGAGTGCGACCGCTGGTGCTGGAACGGCAGCCGCGGCCCCGCGACACCCCCAAGGCCGGTGGTCTCGGCGGGCAGATCCTGGAACTGCTGCGCTACCGCGGCCTGCTGGAACGCTTCGAAGCCGCCTGCCCCGGCCCCATGCCGGCGCCCCGGTTCCCCTTCGGCGGCGTGCACCTGGACTTCACCCGGCTCCCTGATCCCCCGATGCACGCCCTGCCGCTCCCGCAGCAACTGCTTGAGCGACTGCTCGACGAACGCGCCGGCGAGCTCGACGTCGAGATCCGCCGCGGGCACGAGGTGGCCGGAGTGAGCCAGGACGAGGCCGCGGTGCGGGTGGACGTGCGGGGCCCTGACGGGCCGTACCAGGTGAGCGCCCGCTACCTCGTGGGATGCGACGGCGCCCGCAGCCGCATCCGCGACTGGGCCGGCATCCCGTTCCCCGGCACCACCTATCCCGAGGTCAACCGGCTGGCCCAGGCCACCCTGCCCGACACGGTCACCGTGCTCGGCAACGGCGATCTCGACGTCCCCGGCTCCGGCACCATCCGCGCCGGATTCACCCGCACCGACCACGGCCTGCTCGGCATCGGCTCCTCACCCGGCGCCCGGTCCGTCTCCCTCTACACCATCGAGGACGAGACCACCGAATACGACGACGACGTCCCCATGACCCTCACCGAACTGCAGGACAGCATCCACCGCGTGCTCGGCGCCCACCTGCCCCTGGCCGGATCGACCCGGCTGTCCCGCTTCACCTTCAAGGCCCGCCAGGCCGAACGCTACCGCCACGGGCGCATCCTGCTGGCCGGCGACGCGGCGCACCTGTTCCCGGCCACCGGAGTGGCACTCAACGCCGGCATGCTGGACGCCGTCAACCTGGCCTGGAAGCTGGCCACCGACCTCCACGGCACGGCCCCGGCCGGCCTGCTGGACACCTACCACGCCGAACGCCACCACGCCGGCGCCCGCACCCTGCTGCACACCCGCGCCCAAGTCGCCCTGCGCCGCGGACACGACCCGGCCGCCGAAGCGCTCCGCGAAGTGTTCACCGAACTGCTCACCGACGAACAACCACTGCGCCGCATGGGAGCACTCCTCGCCGGAACCGACATCCGCTACCCGATGCCCGGCACCCACCCCCACCCGCTGGCCGGCACCTTCGCCCCCGACCTCACCCTGCACACCGACCAGGGCATCACCAGCATCGCCCACCTCATGCACCCCGCCCGGCCCGTCCTGCTCAACCTCACCGCCCGCCCGGACCTGAGCGAGACCGCCCGGGACTGGCAGCCTCGCGTCGACGTCCACACCGCCAAGACCGACGACCGACCGGCCGACGCCCTGCTGATCCGCCCGGACGCCCACATCGCCTGGGCCGCCGGCCTCGACGAACCCGCCGACACCGCCGCGCCCGCACTGCGAGAAGCACTCACCGGCTGGTTCGGAACGCCTTGAAACACAGGGAGAGACATGACAAGTAGATTCACCGAGTTGTCCGTCGACTGCCACGATCCGGAGAGGCTCGCGGCCTTCTGGTGCGAGGTGCTGGGCTTCGAGGTGATCGACCGGAGCGAGGGCAAGGTCGAGATCGGCTCCTGGGTGCCGACCGTCGAGGAGGTCCGGGCCCGCCAGATGCCGCCCACCCTGGTGTTCATCCAGGTGCCCGAGGGCAAGACCGTGAAGAACCGGCTCCACCTCGACGTCAGCCCGATCGACGGCAGTACCGGCGACGAGGTGGCCAGGCTGCTCGGCCTCGGCGCCGCCAAGGTGGACGTGGGCCAGGGCCCCGGCCGGAGCTGGGTGGTCATGGCCAATCCCGAGGGCAACGAGTTCTGCGTCCTGCGCACCCTGGCGGTGACGCGCCACAGTTAGCATCGCCGTTCCTGCCACACCTGCGTCGTGCTGAGATGCCCGGGCCTCCGATAGTCCAGAAACCCACGAACTGAGTGGATCATTGCATGCATATTGCACGCCATGGCAGGCGTTGTCGGAGATCCAGCTAGGGATCAATCTGCGCCGTCGCCGGCCGACCGCCCCGGCTGGAAGGCGTGACCAGGCGACGTTGCCCCGATGGGATAATGGCCATCGTGGCGGAAGACATCGAGTTGATAGGTGGACAGGAGAAGCGCGACATCAAAGTCGTCCCGTACGACGAGGCGTGGCCAAGGCGCTTTGCGCAGGAGCGAGCGCGCATCATCGCCGCTCTGGGCCCGCTGGCCCACCGTGTAGACCACATCGGCTCAACCGCAGTTCCCGGACTCGCGGCCAAACCGATCGTCGACATCGACCTGAGTGTGCCCAACGCCGATGACGAGGACGCCTACCTTCCGCAGCTCCTCGCCGTCGGCTACCGCCTGCGCGTCCGCCAGTCCGGCCACCGCATGGTGCGCACTCAAGACCTCGCTGTCCATGTGCACATCTGCACCACAGGCAGCGACTGGGAACGCCGCCATCTCCTCTTTCGTGACTGGCTGCGCCACGACACCGTAGACCGCGAACTCTACGGGGAACTCAAACAGCGACTCGCCGCTCGCGACTGGTCAGACATGAACGCCTACGCGGCGACCAAGAGCCCGCTCATCGCTGAAATCACGGAACACGCAGAAGCCTGGGCTCACTCCACTCGGTGGACTCCGTAACCGGCCCAAGAACTGTAAGACCTCGGCGAATGAGATTGGAGAGAATCGGTTGGCTGGCAGGGCACCACGGGGGTCGAACCCAGAACCAACGGATTAAAAGATCCAGTTCGGTCGGCTCCAGATCGTTCAATGCAGGTCAGTGGCAGTGTTCGCTCTTGTTTGAACGTTCCTGGACGGGACAGAACTGCAACTGAAACTTCAACTGGGACCCTGTGATCACGGCACCCCGGGGCTTGAACACCGACAGGCACCCCTCCCGACCCCTGCTTGCAGAATGGTCTGATCTGACTACCACGACCTCCACTTGGGCGACCGGCAACCGTGACTGACCTCTGTTGACCACCCTTAATAGCACGCTAATGACACGGCGATCACGTGTGTGGTCACGGGGTCTGTTCTGCCGGACCCCTGTTCTACGGTGTGCGGTTACCGTATTTTTCGATGATCGAGCTGAGAGTGTGGGGGGCTGATGGCATCTCCTGCCCTAGTGGATCCGGTGAGGTGACGCCAGTGTGTACGGACCGCATCCATTCGTCGTCGACCACAGCCTGGCATAGCGCTTCGGCGGTGATGAGCGTGGCGAGATAGCAACTGTTCTCCCAGGTCTCCCGACCTGCTGGGCTTGCGGCGATCCATTGCTTTACGCTGGCGAGATCAGGAACTGGATACCAGCTCCAATCCATCATGTCGAATTTGACCACCAGGCCGCTTTCCGTGCGATAAGAGATCAACGCTGGGGCGTCATCGATCCATGTAGCGCTCAGGCAGGGGCCGTACTGCGCCAGAATGGGAAGAGCTCCATTGGTGACAGAATCGACGCGGTAGTCCATGATGACGATGCCCTTGCCGAGGCGCCCGATGAACATGTCGACGTCGTCTGCGTTGAAGCGTGCCGGCTGAGTGCTCTCGGGTGAGATGCCATACGCAGCCAGAACGTCGTCAATCTTGGTGGCAGAGCACCACGTCAAGTCGACGACCAGCCGGGTTCGCAGGCGAAACCACTCGCGGTAAGTTGAGTCGATCAGGGACGTTCCTCTCAGCTGACAGTATCCGCCATGGGCCAGCTCACTGATCTTCGCGTATCCGCGTGCCCGTCCGCCGCCGAACCGCGATCAGCCACGTTGCTCGCTGAGCCAGGGTGAGGAACGAACCCTGAATCGTCGATCGTCCCCGGCCACGTACGGTGACCAGCCATGCCGTGGCGATCGTAAGGGCTCTACTTGTGCGGCGGCGTGGCAACCCCGGCAGATGCGTTCGGTCAGTACGGCGAGGCCGGCGTACGGTGCACGGCCCGCTGTCCCGCCGCCGTCCGGGACCGGCCCCGGCCGTCCGGACGCCGAGACCCTGCGCACGGCTCTGCGCAAGTACGCCCTCCTGCCCGAAGCCAAGCGTCCGGATGTACCGCTGGAGAGCAAGAAGGCGCTGCGGTGGCTGGAAGGTGCCTCGCTCGACCTGGCCGACCTGAACGAGACCAAGACCGTCCGCCTCGCTCTCGATGCCCTCGCGCTCCGCCTCGACGGTAAGGCAGCGAGCGCCAACACGATCCGCCGCAAGCGGGCAGTCCTTCACGCTGTCCTGGAGTACGCGGTAGAGCTGGAGGAACTGCCCGCCGACCCCGTGCACAAGGTCAAGTGGAAGCCGCCCAAGACCACGGAGACGGTGGATCCGCGGGTGGTGGTGAATCCCCCCGCCAGGCCGAAGCACTGCTGACCGCAGTGGCCTCTGTAGGCGGGCGGGGTCGTGGGCGTCGGCTCCAGGCCATGTTCGCCTGTATGTACTACGCCGCCCTCCGTCCCGGCGAGACCGTTGCGCTCAGGAAGCAGGACTGCCATCTTCCGGCAACTGGCTGGGGCCGCATCCTCGTAGATGTCTCCCGCCCCGAGGTCAACGTTCAGTGGACCGACACGGGCGACGCTCACGAGGAACCCGGCCTCAAGCACCGAGGACACGACGACGTCCGCCCAGTCCCCATCCCACCCAAGCTGGTCCAGATCCTTCGGCAACACATCGAAGAGTTCGGCGTCGCCGAGGATGGCCGGCTGTTCCGCAGCGAGCGCGGTGGAGTCGTCGCCTCGACGGCCTACACGGAGGTCTGGCAGGACGCCCGGAAGCTGGTCCTGACGCCCGCCCAGTTCGCCTCACCGCTCGCTCGTCGTCCGTACGACCTGAGGCACGGGCCGGTGTCCCTCTGGCTGAACGCAGGCGTACCAGCCCCGGATATAGCCGAGCGGGCCGGGCACGGCGTGGACGTGCTCCTCAGGGTCTACGCCAAATGCCTCGACGGCCACCAGGAGATCGCCAACAAGCGGATTGAGGACGCCCTCGCCGCATGATCGTCCAGTACAACACCGAAGGGTCCCGGAACCTCGCCTGGGGCCCTTCCGGGCTTGCCGCGCCATGCAGAGACGACGAAGGGCTACAACAAGGTTCCCCTGAGCGCGGGACTACAGCCCGCCTCCTCACGCCGAATCAACGCCAAGAACGTAACCAGCACTGCGCCCCCCACATAGTGCAGGATCGGGCCATACATGACGATGTCCCAACCACCGAATTGGATCGTGTCCGTGCAGCCGTCCGAGATGATCTGAACGGCGTAGGGGATGGTGAACACCCCGGCGATGACCACGAACAGCGCCGCTGTCAGCCACGTGGCGACTATGCCCCACCTGCCCCGAAGAGCGAGAGTCGCACACAAACCGAGCGCCATCACCGCGGTGGGCCAGCCGTTCAACTCCGCAGAGAAGATCTGCCAGTTGATCTCTACAAGCCACCCGACATCCGCAAGGACAAGCGGCTCGGAACTCAAGGGGCAGTAGGAGCCTCGCGTTGAGTAGGTCGGCCCTTCGGGAAAGTACAACGAGAAGGTACGCAAAGCGGGAGCCGCCAGAGCCGCCAAGGTCAGCATGGGCACTCCCCAGCGCGGGGGAATCGCCGATAACGGAAGCAAGATCGCCGCCACGTGGTCGTAGATGGGGGCGCCCAGCCTAGATCATCTCTCGCACGTACGTCAGGCTCGCCACATGATCACCTAGCCCCAAAGGGTCCCAGAACGCCACCGGGACCCTCACCGTTCCCGATGCGTTCCCACAAGCGCGCGATCCGCAGATGTTCCGGATCAAGGCCCGCGACCAGGGGAAACGCCCCAGGATCCATTCCGGGCATATTCCGGGACCTGCGACAACAGCCCGCTCACGGCGGCGTCCGGCTGAATGACCCCTGAAACGCAGAAGAGGCCCCGAAGGGCCTCTGACCTGCAGCTACTGCTGGTGGCAGGTGCAAGGTTCGAACTTGCGTAGGCTGAGCCGACGGTTTTACAGACCGCTCCCTTTGGCCACTCGGGCAACCTGCCGTGTCTTCCGCTCTCGCGGCGACAGACAGAAGAATAGCGGACTTCGGAGGTGCACGTGACACCGGTTTGTCCCGAGGCGAGTCCGAGTCGTCCCCATCGCCCTCGCCTCCACCCCGGGTGCTGCTGTAAGGCCGGCAGTGAGGAGGTTGGGGTGGATTGGGGAGAAGGCGATGAAGAGGACGCACCGCGTACGGGGCGAGCAAGGGGACGTGGTCCTGCACGGAGGGCCGATGCTGGCTAGGCTCGTTCGCTGGGTCCGGGCGTTTCGTGGGCCGGGCCGATTTCGCCGCAGCTGAGAGGATGGGTGCTTTGGCCGATTCATCTTTCGACATCGTTAGCAAGATCGACCGCCAGGAGGTCGACAACGCGCTCAATCAGACGGTCAAGGAGATCGGACACCGCTTCGACTTCAAGGGTACCGGGGCGAGCATCAGCTGGTCCGGGCAGAACAACATCGAGATCAAGGCGAACAGCGAGGAGCGGGCGGGTGCCGCGCTCGACGTGTTCAAGGAGAAGGTGATCAAGCGGGGGCTCTCGCTGAAGATTCTCGATGCGGGCGAGCCCAAGCTGTCGGGCAAGGAGTACCGGATGCTGGTCAGCCTGAAGGAGGGCATCGACCAGGAGAACGCCAAGAAGATCTCCAAGTTGATCCGGGATGAGGGGCCGAAGGGGGTCAAGGCGCAGATTCAGGGCGAGGAACTGCGGGTCAGCTCCAAGAAGAAGGACGATCTGCAGGACGTCATCACCCTGCTGAAGGGCAAGGATCTGGACATCGCCCTGCAGTTCGTGAACTACCGCTAGCCCGAGGCATGCCGTACGGCTTCGAGCTGGCACACGACGATCGCGGAGAGCGTATCCGGGACACAAGGGTCTGTTCTGTGTCCCGGGCCGCTCCGCGGCGCGAGGGCGGCGTGAGGGCGGCGCGAGGGCGGCTTCGGCGTGGACGCGGCGCTCGCGGGCGGCCTTGACCTTATGCTCGGTTGGCATGACGAAGATCCCCCTGCGCCGGTTCACGGCACGTGTGCTGCCCATTGACGAGCAAGGCCGGGTTCTCCTGCTCCACGGCTTCGATCCGGCTCAGCCGGATCTGCGGTTCTGGTTCACGATCGGCGGGGCCGTGGAGGACGGTGAGACGCTGCAGGAGGCGGCGGCGCGCGAGCTGTACGAGGAGGTCGGGATCCGGGCGCAGGTGGAGGAGTTCACCGGGCCGCATGCCGAGGCGTTGATCGAGTTCGAGTGGGGCGAGTACGCGTTCACCCAGGATCAGTCGTTCTTCGCGATCCGGGTGGACGACGCGGTCGTGTCGTTCGACCACATGGAGCAGATCGAGAAGGACACGACGACCGAGTACCGGTGGTGGACCTCGGAGGAGCTCGAGAGCACCGCGGAGGTCGTGCATCCCGCGGATCTCGTGACCATCCTGCGGAAGATCGCCGAGGAGGACGAGACCCGGAGCTGACCGGCGGCTCGGGGTGCGGACGGTCAGCGGCGGTAGCCGGCCATGCGCTCGAGGCGGGCGACCCGCTCCGAGGTGGGCGGGTGGGTCGAGAAGAGGCGGCCGAAGCCGGAGCCGCTGAACGGGTTCGCGATCATCATGTGCGAGGCCGAGGTGAGGCGGCTGTTCTCCGGGAGCGGCAGCCTGCGGGCGCCCATCTCGATCTTGCGGAGGGCCGAGGCCAGTGCCAGCGGGTCGCCCGTGAGCCTGGCGCCCGACTCGTCGGCCTGGAACTCTCGCGTACGGGAGATCGCCATCTGCACCATCGTGGCCGCCACCGGGCCGAGCACCATCATGAGCAGCGCTCCGACGAAGCCGGGGCCCTCGTCGTCGTCCGAGCCGCCGAAGAACACGGCCACGTAGCTGAGCCAGGTGATCATGGTGGCGAACGCGCCCGCCACGGAGGAGATGAGGATGTCCCGGTTGTAGACATGGGACAGCTCGTGGCCGATGACGCCGCGCAGCTCGTCCTCGTTGAGCAGCTTGGTCAGGCCGTACGTCACGCACACCGCGGCCTGCCTGGGGCTTCTGCCCGTCGCGAAGGCGTTCGGCTGCACCGTCGGCGAGATGTACAGGCGGGGCATCGGCTGCCGGGCCTGCGTGGAGAGCTCGCGGACGATCCGGTAGAGGGTGGGCTGCTCGACCTCGCTGACCGGTCTGGCGCGCATGGCGGACAGCGCGATGCGGTCGGAGAAGAAGTAGGCGACGCCGTTGCTCACCAGGGCGAGCACGAACGCGATCCGCGCACCGGTGCCGCCGCCCAACCACGCGCCCACCGTGATGATCAGCGCCGATAGCCCGCCGAGCAGGATGGCTGTGCGCAGACCGTTGTGGTGCAAGGTTCCCCCCTCTCGTGGTCTGGGTTCACCACGTCCAACGATGAAGACCCGGTGCTTCGTTCCCCGGTGTGCTCAGCTGAGGGCGGAGCGCGACTTCCCGAGTCGAGCGGCTGCGCGATACGTCCCGTCATATGGGGTGTGTCGGGTTATGTCGGAGGCCGGCCGTGCGTCCTGCTGTACGGCGGTTCGCGAGCCGCCGCTGGTTCAGTATTCGCACCCCGCCGACACGGCGTCTCGCGACCGGTGAAGCGACCGCGTGAGGCGGTCGTCCCGCGGCGTCCGGCTCTCAGCCGGAGGCGGACAGCGAGGTCATGTCCAGGACGAGCTGGGGCGCGATCGAGAACAGCACTGCCGCCGCCAGGGCGAGCCCGACGGCCAGCCAGGCCGTAACGGGCGGCCGGTACAGGGACGGCTCCGCACGGCCGGCCGGGGTGAAGAGGCGGGCCGTCCAGACGGCGTAGTAGTACAGGCCGATCACCGTGTTGACGGCCATGACCACCGCCAGCCAGCCCGATCCGCCCGCCACGATCTCCCGGAACACGAAGACCTTGGCGAACAGCCCGGCCAGGCCCGGTGGCAGGCCTGCCAGGCAGACCAGGCAGAACGCGAGCGTGACGCCTGCCGCCGGTCGGCGCAGCGCCAGGCCGCGGTAGTCATCGAGGTCGTTGCGGGTCGTGGTTCTGGACACGAGCATGACGACGGCGAACGCGCCGAGGTTCATGGCGGCGTAGATGACCAGGTAGGCGGTGGACGTGCCGACCGCCCCCGGTGTCGTGGCCGCCACCGCGAGCGGCGCCAGGATGTAGCCGGACTGTGCCACCGACGACCAGGCCAGCAGGCGTACGGCGGAGCGCTGGCGCATGGCCAGCAGGTTGCCCACGGTCATGGTCAGCGCAGACAAGATCGCCACGATGGGGGCCCAGGTGCCGGCCTGCCCGTACAGGGCGCTCACCAGGACGAGGATCAGCCCGGCGAACCCGGCCGCCTTCGAGATGACCGAGAGCAGGGCCGCCACGGGGATCGGCGCGCCCTGGTAGACGTCGGCCGCCCACGAGTGGAACGGCACCGCGGCGATCTTGAAGGCGAACCCTGCCGCGACGAGGACCACGCCCACCGTGACGACCGCGGGCAGATCCGCGCCGGCCGTCCCCTGCGGGCTGAAAACCTCTCCCAGGCGCGACAGGTAGACCGAGCCCGCGATGCCGTACAGGAGGGACACGCCGAACAGCATGATCGCCGTGGACACCACCGACACGACGAAGAGCTTCACGGCGGCCTCGGAGGAGCGGCCGTCGTAGCGTTTCAGCGCGGTGAGGGCGAAGACCGGGAGCGAGACCAGCTCCAGGGCCACCACCAGCATGATCAGGTCGCGGGAGGCGGGCAGGGTCACCGCGCCGACGAGGGTGCACAGGAGCAGGAAGTACCACTCGCCCACGGGGATGGCGCCGCCCGCGAGTTCGGTCATCGACATCAGGACGATCACCACGGCGGCCGCCAGCACCATGCCCGCGAACACCAGCGTGAACCCGTCCACCACGAACGAGCACAGCACTTGACCCGCGGCGAGCCCGGGCGGCACGCAGAACGTCGACCGCGGCGAGCCGTTGGCGAACGCCTGGGCGACCACGAAGCCCAGGGAGAGCAGGATGCCCGCCAGCGTGACGAGCCCCAGCCCGGTCCGCGTCCGCGGGCGCAGCGGGAGGAACGCGTCGAGCAGCAGCACCAGCCCTGCCGCCAGGGCGAGCACCAGCGGAGGCGCGATCAGGAAGAAATCGATCTGCTGGATCATGAGATGGCTCCCAGCAGGGTCTGCACGGGCGGCGTGGTCAGCGACAGCAGGAGGCCGGGCCACAGGCCGAACAGCAGGATCAGGACCACCAGAGGCGTCCAGGCCAGCAGCTCGTGGCCGTAGATGTCGCCGGGGTGGAGGGTCGCCGTGGCGGGGCGCCGGGCCGGTGCGCCGAGGGGGGCGACGGGGCGTTCGTCGGGGGGCTCGTGGATCAGGTGGTCGTCCAGCGGCACGAGGTCGTCGGGCGGGTGGGGATCGGCGGCCGCGGGACGTGGCCGGCCATGGGTGACGCGGGACAGCATGACCAGGAAGTAGGCCGCCGTCAGGACCGCGCCCAGCCCCCCGATCACCATGTACGTGAGGAAGAGCCCGCGCGGCAGCCCGTTCGCCGGCTGGAACGCCCCGAACAGCACCAGCATCTCCCCCCAGAAACCGGCCAGGCCGGGCAGCCCCAGCGACGCGATCGAGGCGAACGTGAGCATCGAGCCCAGCCGCGGCATCGTCGCCAGCATGCCGCCGCCCAGCGCCGGCATCTCAGAGGTGTGGTAGCGCTCCTTGACCGCGCCTGCCAGGAAGAACAGCAGACCGGTGATCAGGCCGTGGGCGACGTTGGCGAACAGGGCGCCGTTGATGCCGACGGGGGTCAGCGTGGCGAAGCCGAGCAGGACGAAGCCCATGTGGCCCACCGAGGAGTAGGCGATCATGCGTTTCAGGTCGCGCTGGGCCAGGCAGGCCAAGGAGCCGTACACGATGCCGACCACGGCGAACGCCCCCAGCCATGGCGCCACCGCCGCCGCGCCCTCGGGCAGGACGGGGATGGCGATCCGGGCGAAGCCGTACGTGCCCATCTTCAGCAGCACGCCCGCCAGCAGCACCGAGCCGGTGGTGGGAGCCTCCGTGTGAGCGTCGGGCAGCCAGGTGTGCAGCGGCCACATGGGGGTCTTGACCGCCAAACCGACGCCGATCGCCACGAAGGCCAGGATCTGGATGGATCTGGGCATGCCCGCGCCGTGTGCCGCGCTCAGCGCCTCGATGTCGAGCGTGCCGGTCTGGGCCCAGACCAGGAGCAGGCCGAGCAGCATGACGACCGAGCCGAGCAGCGTGTACAGGATGAACTTGATCGACGCCGCCCTGCGCCCCTGGCCTCCCCAGATGCCGATCAGGAAGTACATCGGGATGAGGACGATCTCGAAGAAGACGAAGAAGAGCAGCAGGTCGAGGGCGAGGAACGTGCCGATCATGCCTACTTCGAGCACGAGCAGCGTGAACACGAGCGCCCTCGGCCTCGCGCTCATGAACCCGCTGGTCCCACGCGCGCCGCCCCAGCACAGGTAGACGAAGCACAGGAACGTCAGCAGCGCCGTCAGCACGATCAGCGGCAGCGAGATGCCGTCCACGCCCAGGTGCAGGCGCAGCCCGAGCCCCGGTATCCACGGCCGGTCGAGCTCGAACTGCATCCGGGCGGGGCGACTGTAGTCGAACGTCGCCAGGAGCACCAGGCTCAGGGCCAGCGTGACGCCCGAGAAGATCAGCCCGTACGCACGGAGCACGTCGCGAAAGGTTCGCGGCGCGAGGAGCAGCAGGAGGGCGCCGAGCAGGGGGACGGCGAGGAGCGTGACCGGGATCCAGCCCATCATGCGACTCCCATC
Source organism: Nonomuraea sp. GTA35 (assembly GCF_041950525.1). Classification (NCBI taxonomy): domain Bacteria; kingdom Bacillati; phylum Actinomycetota; class Actinomycetes; order Streptosporangiales; family Streptosporangiaceae; genus Nonomuraea; species Nonomuraea sp. GTA35. The sequence continues at coordinate 101,954 of NZ_JBGNUV010000020.1, forward strand.
GCTTGTGTCACGTGAACACCACCGCCCCCACCGCGATCAGCAGGACTCCGGCCAGCAAGCCGCCCACGTAGAGCTGGACGTTGCCGTTCTGGGCCAGGCGCAGCACTCCGGACAGGCCGCGGGCCGACTTGCCCGAGCCGCGCACCGCGCCGTCCACGACCACGTCGTCCGTCCTGACGACGAGCCTGGCCAGCGCCAGCACGGGACGGGCGACCAGGGCGGCGTACAGGGTGTCGACGTAGAAGGCGCGCTCGCACGGCGCTCGGAGCGGGCCCAGCAGGCGGGCCGGGTCGGCGATGGGGTCGAGACGCCAGAACGCGTACACCGCTCCCGCGCCCAGCGCCGCGAGCACGACGCTGATGACCGCCACGCCGACGTCGAGATGAGGCTCGCCGGCGATGCCCAGCAGCAGGGCGGGGGCCGCGAGCAGGATGACGGGCACGAGCATCGTGCGCGGGGCTTCCCTGACGTCGACGACGTGGGCGGTGCCGGGCTCCGGCTCCTGGAGTGCCACGGCCCGCGCCTGGCCGAAGAAGGTGCGCAGCCAGGCTCTGGTGGCGTACGCGCCGGTGACGGCCACGGTCGCGAGCGCGCTGCCGTACAGGAGGAGGGCGGCCGCGTCCGTGAGGCCCGTGGCCGACAGCGCGCCGTCCATGGCCAGCAGGACGCCGTCCTTGCTGAAGAAGCCGCTGGCCGGCGGGATGCCCATCAGGGCGGCGAAGCCGATCGTCATCGTGACGAACGTGACCGGCAGCTCGCGGCGCAACCCGCCCATCTGGGTCATCAGGTTGGAGCCGACGTGGTGGATCACCGCGCCTGCGCAGAGGAACAGCAGCGCCTTGAACGCGCCGTGGGTCAGCAGGTGGAAGACGGTCGCGGTGTCGGAGCCCGCGGCGAGGCCGCCTGCCATGTAGGCGAGCTGGCTGACCGTGGAGTAGGCGAGGACGCGTTTGAGATCGTCCTGGGCGAGCGCGGCCAGGGCGGCGCCCAGCATGCCCAGCGCGGCGATGACGGCCAGCACGTCGAGCGTGGGGCGGGCGGCGAGGAACGCGGGGAACAGCCTGGCCACGATGAAGATGCCGGCGGCGACCATGGTGGCGGCGTGGATCAGGGCGCTGATCGGCGTCGGGCCCGCCATGGCGTCGGGGAGCCAGGTGTGCAGCGGCACCTGGGCGCTCTTGCCCGCCACGCCGGCCAGCAGCAACATCGTGGCCGTCACCAGGGTGGCCGCGGACATGTCGGGGACCTTCGCCAGCACGTCGGCGATGCGGAAGCTGCCTGCCGCCAGGCCGAGCACGAAGATGCCGAACAGGAAGCCGACATCGCCGAGGCGGGTGACGAGGAACGCCTTCACCGCGGCGCGTGAATTGCCCCGATCTTCCCACCAGTGGCCGATGAGGAGGTAGGAGCACAGGCCCATGATCTCCCAGCCGACGTAGAGGACCAGGAGGTCGCCCGCGTACACGACCAGCAGCATCGCGCTGGTGAACAGGCTGATGAAGGCGCTGTAGGAGGGGTAGCGGGGGTCGTCTGCGAGGTAGCCGACGGAGTAGACCTGTACGGCGAGGGCCACCAGGGTGACCAGGACGCCGATGACGCTCGACAGGGCGTCGGCCTGGAGGGTGAGCGAGATCGGGATGCCGCCGGTGACGATCGTGCCATAGGTCCGGCCCGTGGGCGGGGTGGTGGTGCCGGCGAAGTAGGCCAGGCCCGGCGTCCAGGCCAGGGAGATGGCCAGGAGCGCCGAGGCGGCCGTGGGGACGATCGCGATCCAGGCGGCCCGGGTGTTCGCCGCCCGCTGACGGGTCGTCGTGCCCTCGGGCCTGCTTCTGGTCAATCCTCGGCGGGAGAGCAGGAGGCCCGCGAAGGCGGCGGCGAAGGGCAGGAGCACGGCCAGCAGCGGGAAGGTCGTCATGGCGTGCCGCCTCCTCGCTTGACGGGGGCGGCCTGGCCGTCGCGGTGGTCGTTGGCCTGGACGGCCTCCGGCCGCGTGGGGGGGCCGGGCTGGAGGCGTACGGGGGCCGGCCTGGCCGGGGTTTCCGCGTGGTCGTCGGCCGGCTCCGCCAGGTCTCGGAGGTGGTCGATGTCCACGCTGCGGCGGTTCCTGTACAGCGCCAGCACGATCGCGAGGCCCAGGCCCACCTCGGCGGCCGCGATGACGATCACGAAGAGGGTGAGCACCTGGCCGCTGTGCAGGCGGTCGCCCAGCCACACGTCGAACGCCACCAGGTTGAGGTTGACGGCGTTGAGCATCAGCTCGACCGACATGAGCACGAGGATCGTGTTGCGCCGGGCGAGCACGCCGTAGACGCCGATGGAGAAAAGGAGCGCGGAGACGACCGCCGGATAGACGATGTGCACTAATGACCCCCGCTCTGGTCGGGTGGTGAGGCGCTCTTCGGCTGGTCGGATGGTGCGTCGCCGTTCGGGCGGGCCGATGGCGGGGTGTTGTCCGGCGGTGGCGGGGCGGTGTCGGGCTGGGTCGGCGCGCCGCCTGGGATGTCCGTACGGGACAGGACGATGGCGCCGATGAGAGCGGCCAGCAGCAGCACGGACAGGGCCTCGAACGGCAGCACCCACGTGGCGAACACGCTGGCGCCGAGCTCCTTGGCGGCCCCCTGGCCGGGGGTGAGCGGGACGTAGGCCGTACGGAAACCGTCGATCACCACCGTGACCAGGATCGCCGCCGTCGCCACCGCCACCAGGGACGCGACCAGCCTGTTGCCGCTGTCGAGGTCGGTGGAGCGGCCTATGGGGGCGCGCGTGAGCATGATGCCGAACAGCAGCAGCACGACCACCGCGCCCACGTAGATGAGCACCTGCACCCAGGCGACGAACTCGGCGGTCAGCACGAGATAGCCGCCCGCCAGGGCGCCGAAGCAGACCACGAGCCAGAGGGCGGCGTGGACCAGTTGCCTGGTCGTGACGACAAGCAGCGCCGATCCAACCGCTACCGCCCCCAGCAGCAAGAAGACGAGCTCTTGCCCGGTGGGTGACAGGTAGGAGGGCACCGCCTCGGTCACGACTCCTCCTCGGACTCCTTCGGGTCGTCAGGGCCGAGCCGCCCTGGCGGTCGGATGGATCGTGGATCGGCCATCCTGCGCCGGCGCGGGCTCGGGGCAGAAGTCTGCTCCTCGTTTCCGGGCTCCGGTCGCGATTCCTCCGCGCCTGTGGACAACTTTTCCGCAGGCGGTTCTGCTGTGGATGACGCCTGGTCTCGGGCCTCGCCGGAAGGCTGCGCGGGGCCGCCCTCTTCTTGCGGACGGGGCTGCTCCGTGGCGCCCGCGTGCTCGGTGGACGGGAGGGCGCCGGGAGGGCGGATGCCTCGTACGTTCGTCATCGGTCTGCGGGCGCGGCGTGACGGCGGTGCGGTGGGGCCGGATTCCGGCGTGTCCGGGGCGGTTTCGCCGGTCGTCGCGTCCTGCGCGGTTCTGCCGGTCGTCGCGTCCTGCGGCGTTGCACCGGTCGTCGCCTTCGGGGCGGCCTCGGTGCTTGCCGCCGGTTCTTGGTCCTCGGCGGCGGCCGGGCGTGTGGGGGCGGCGGGGCGGGGGCGCTGAGCGGCCGAGGTACGGGCCGGGCGGTCGGCGGCCGGGCGACGGGGGGCTGCCGTCAGCTCCTTCGGGGGCTCGGCGCCCGGGTCGTGGGCCGGCGGCGGAGGGACGGCTTCGGCCCAGGTGGCCAGCTTGTCCTTTTCGTGGAGGAGGTTGCGGATGTCGCCTTCCGCGTACTCGAACTCAGGGGCCCAGAAGAGCGCGTCGAAGGGGCAGACCTCGATGCAGATGCCGCAGTACATGCACAGGGCGAAGTCGATGGCGAAGCGGTCGAGGACGTTGCGCTGGCGGGCGCGGCCACCCTCGGGGGCCGGGATCGTCTCCTTGTGGGAGTCGATGTAGATGCACCAGTCGGGGCACTCTCGGGCACAGAGCATGCAAGAGGTGCAGTTTTCCTCGACCAGGGCGATAACGCCTCGGCTGCGGGGCGGCAGATCGGGCTTGACCTCGGGATACTGCTGTGTAACCGATTTGCGCAGCATGTGGCGAAGAGTGATGGACAGCCCTTTCGCCAGTCCGACTCCCGGTATCCGCGCCATGGCTCAACATCATGACGCACTTGGGCGCGCACGTGAATGAGCCAGCGCGTTGTCCCCAGTTTTTCCACAGCTATCCACAGGCTGACGGGAGGTTATCCACAACCTGTGTGCATGCCCGATATGAACCACGGCATGGCGATAGTCTCTCGGCCATGCACCAAAGCCATCCCGTCCGCCCCAGTGGCCTGAGGTGGACGGCCGCCGTCGTGTGGGCCTGCCTGCCCTTGTTCACGTGCGGTCTGGCGACCCCGTTCACCATCGGGATCGCGGCTTTCTGGCTGCGCAACATCTGGCACGGCGTCGCTGCGGCCGTTTATGCGGTGAGCATCGGTTCGTTCCTCATCGCCGTGATGGCGTACGACGATTTCGAGTCCATGCCGGAGGCGTTGTCCCTGGTCATCACGGTCGGGCTCTTCCTCAGCTGGCTCGGCGGGGTCCTTCATTCCGGCGTCCTCGTGCCGTTCATGGCGCGCGCCCGGCTCACCGCGCCCTCGTATCATCCGGTCGACCTGCGGCAGCGCACCACCGCGCCGAGCCAGCAGCGCAGGCCCGGCGATCCGGAGTGGGTCGGCCACTATCGGGTGCTCCAGCAGCTCGGGCGTGGCGGGCAGGGGTCGGTGTATCTCGCCATGGCGCCCAACGGGGTGCGGGTCGCCGTGAAGGTGCTGCACGATCTGGTGGACGAGGTGGCGCGGGCGAGGTTCGCGCGGGAGGTGGAGGCGGCGCGGCGGGTGGCCACGTTTTCCACAGCCCGCGTGCTCGACGTGAACATCACGGGGCAGCACGCGTACATCGTCAGCGAGTACGTGGAGGGGCCGTCGCTGGAGCAGCTCGTCAAGAAGTACGGGCCGCGCGACGAGGACAGCCTGACACGGCTGGCGCTGTCCACGGCGGGAGCGCTGGCGGCGATCCACAAGGCCGGGGTCGTTCATCGCGATTTCAAGCCGAGCAACGTGCTGATCGGGCACGACGGGCCGCGAGTGATCGACTTCGGCATCGCGCGGGCGCTCGACCAGGTGACGATGACGGCGGGGAAGATGGTGGGGACGCCGCCGTACATGTCGCCGGAGCAGCTCACGGGGACGACGGTGGGGCCGGCCTCGGACGTGTTCAGCTGGGCTGTGACGATCATGTTCGCGGCCACGGGGCGGCCGGCGTTCGGGGAGGACACGGTGCCCGCGGTGTTCCACCGGGTGCTCACCTTTCATCCTGACTTGTCGCCGCTGCCGCCCGCGTTACGCGGCATTGTGAAGGCTTGCCTGAACAAGCAGCCGGAGGAACGGCCTTCGGCCTCCGATGTCATGCTGGCGATCGTTCGCTGAGCCGGACGGCCGGATGGGCGGATGGTCCGGACGAGCGAGACAACCAGACGGACGGGCAGACGGACGGGCAGGCGGGCGGGCCGCCGGACGGGGCTGGACGCCGGGCGGCGGGATGGACCGGGCGAGCGGGACAGGCCGGACCAGCGGGACCAGCCAGGCAAGCGGGACCAGTCGAACCGGCGGAACCAGTCGAACGGGCGGGACGAGCCAGATAGCCAAGCGAGCGAAACTGCCAGGCGGCCCACGGGAGGGCAGGCGGGCCGCCGGGCGGGCTGGCCGGCGGGCGGGCTGGCCGGCGGATCGCTGGACCGGTGGGGCGGTTGCACGGGTGTGTCGTAAGGGCGGGCCGTCGGCGGGTGGGCCGTTTGGAGTGCTGGGTCGTGGGCGGGGTGGTCAGGTGATGACTCTGACGATGCCGGTGAGAGCCAGTTGGGCTAGGGAGAGGGGGACCAGGACTGCCCAGGCCAGCTTCTGGAGTTGGTCCTCGCGGAGTCGCGGGTACGTGACGCGGAGCCAGATCACGATGAAGGCGAGGAAGAAGACCTTCAGGAGCGTCCAGAGCCAGCCGGGGAGGAACGGGCCCTGCCAGCCGCCCAGGAACAGGACGGTGGTCAGGAACGACAGGACGACGATGCCGGCGTACTCGGCGAGCATGAAGAGGGCGAAACGCATGCCGGTGTACTCGGTCATCGGGCCCATGATGATTTCCGATTCGGCGATCGGCATGTCGAACGGGGGGCGGCGGAGCTCGGCGAGGCCGGCCAGGAAGAAGACGATGGCGCCGATCGCCTGCCAGGGAAGCCACCACCACTGCCATGCCTCGACGATCCCGGGGAGCGACAGGGTGCCCGCTGCCATGGCCACCGATGAGGCTGACAGAACCAGGGGCAGCTCGTACGACATGAGCTGGGCCGCCGAGCGCATGCCGCCGAGGACGGAGTACTTGTTGCCCGACGCCCAGCCGGCCATGATCGAGCCCAGGACGCCGATGCCCATGACGGCGAGGACGAAGAAGAGGCCCAGGTCGAGGTCCACGGCGACGCGGTCGCGGTCGATGGGGATGGCGATCAGGACGACCAGGTACGGGATCAGGGCCACACCTGGGGCGATCATGAAGATGCGGCGGTCGGCCGCGGCCGGGACGATGTCCTCCTTCTGCGCGAATTTCACCCCGTCGGCGATGAGTTGCGCCCAGCCGTGGAAGCCGCCCGCGTACATGGGGCCGAGCCTCGACTGCATGTGGGCCATGACCTTGTGTTCGGTCTGACCGACGATCAGGGGGAGAACCAGGAACACGGCGAGGATGACGACGAAGCTCAGCACCACTTCAAGCATCAGGTGGCCCCCAGTCGGCTGGTACTCCTGGCGGAAGGGTCTTGCGGCGGCTCGGGGCGCCGTGGCCTGACTCGCCCGGCTCCTTGGCGCCCGGCCAGGGCTTGGCCACCCGGGCGGCCAGGATGAAGTCCTTGCGGAGCGGGTGACCCTCGAAACCGTCCGGGAGGAGGAGCGGGACGAGGTAGGGGTGGCCGTCGAAGACGACGCCGAACATCTCGTACGTCTCGCGCTCGTGCCAGTTCGCGCCGCGGTAGATGTCCACGGCGGTGGGGAGGTGCGGATTCTCCCGAGGGACGTGGGTGCGCAGGAGCAGGCGGCGTCCGGCGGTGGGGTTGTAGACGTGCACCACGATGGCGAACGTGTCCGGCGGGTTGTCCACACCGGTCAGCCAGTCGAAGAAGGTGAAGTCGAGGGTGTCGCGGACGTAGGTGAGCAGGTCGAGCCAGTCGGTGGGAGCGACGTCGATGGTCGTGTCGCCGTAGGACTCGGAGATTTGGGCCCGGTCGCCGAAGTGCTCGGTGATGTGGGTCGAGATGTGCGCCTGGGTCGAGATGTGCCCTTGTGCCGCGACGTGCGTGGTGGTGGCGGGCGTGGTGGTGCCCGGCGTGATGGTGCTCGGCGTGGTGGTGGGCGTGGTGGCCGCCGTGGTGGTGGCGGGCGTGGCGGCGGTGCCCGGCGTGCCGCTGGCGTCCGGGACCTTGGCGGGCGCCCCGCTGGCGGGCGGGGCATCGCTCGATGGGCCACTGGCGGAAGGGGCATCAACTGGCGCGCCGCCGGCGGACGGCGCAGCGGCTGGCGGGCCGCTGGCGAACGGGGCATCGCTCGACGGGCCGCTGACGGACGGAGCGGCGCCCCGCGGGCCGCTGGCGGAAGGGGCATCAGCTGGCGGGCTGCCGGCGGGCGGGGCATGGGCTGGCGCCTCGCTGGCCGACGGAGCATCACCCGGCGGGCCGCCGACGGACGGCGCAGCGCTCGGCGGGCCGCTGGTTGGCGGGGCATGGGCTGGCGCCTCGCTGGCCGACGGAGCATCGCCCGGCGGGCCGCCGGCGGATGGCGCAGCGGCTGGTGGCTCGCTGGTGGGAGGGATGTTGGTGGTGTTCGCGTCAGCAGGTGCGTTGTCGGAGCTGGAGTAGTCGCTGCCGGTGCCGCGGGGGGCGTCCTCGGGGGTGGGGGTGGGGTTCGGGCTTGCGTTGTCGTCGTCGCCGGGGTTGTTGGTGGTCACCTCTGCGACTCCTGGTCCGGGTTGGGGTCTTCAGGGTGCTCCGTGTGGGGGCGGGACAAGGCGTAGCGGTCGCTGAGCTTCTCGGCGGCGATCTTCTCCTGGAGCTTGGTGATGCCGTACAGGAGGGCTTCCGGTCTGGGTGGGCAGCCGGGGACGTAGACGTCGACGGGGATGATCTGGTCCACGCCGTTGGTGACGCAGTACGAGTCCCAGTACGGGCCGCCGGTGTTGGAGCAGGCGCCGAACGAGATCACGTACTTGGGGTCGGGCATCTGCTCGTACAGGCGCTTCACAGCGGGGGCCATCTTGTCGGTGACCGTCCCAGAGACGATCATCAGGTCGGCCTGTCTCGGGCCGTTCGCGAACGGGATCACGCCGAAGCGGATGAAGTCATGACGGCTCGTCGAGGCGGCGATGAACTCGATGGCGCAGCAGGCGAGCCCGAAGTTGAACACCCACAGTGAGTAGCGGCGGCCCCAGTTGAGGACGAAACGCATGGGTTTGGGCGCCAACCGTGAGATCGGGCCCACGGTGGGCATCGGGAGATCCGTTGCTGCCATATGGCCATTCTTGCGCGGATCACAGGTCAGGCAAAGGAAAGAGGAAACCAAGGAATCGAGGGATCAGGGGCGATCGGGATTTCTGTTCGGGCGGCCGGGGAAGAGGCCGGCGGTTCAGGGGCGAGGGCGACCGTGCCGATCAGTGGTAGAGGGCTGATTCGGCGTTCTCTCTGATCGTCTGTGCCACCCGGAGCGCGACCGTCTCGAGTTCCTTGTCGATCGCCGGGCCGTCGCCGACCGGCACCCGCCCCTCCGTGTACGGCAACGCGGCCACCCACTCCATCCGCAGGTACGTGGGCGGATGGGTGCGATCGACCCGGAGTTCCTCCAGGCGGGCGGCGCGGCGGCGGCGCTCCAGCTCCGAGGCGGGAACGGCGTCGACGGAGGTGCGCAGGGCCGTCCACAGGTGCTCGGGCTTGGCGGTGTGCGCGCTGGTCTCCAGGAAGCTGATGGCGGAAGGCGCTCGGGTGTTCGTGGCGTCCAGGAGCGAGGTCATGGCGGACGTGCCCGCGACGCGGGCGCCCAGCTCGTCGGCGCGGTACTCGGCGCGCTGGGACGAGCGGTACAGCAGGAGTTCCATCGCCACCATGAGGCCGCGGACGGGGAGACCGAGCACGGCGAGCAGGGATTCGGCGACGAGGCCGGCCAGGCCGTCCCCTACCCGCCAGTCGAAGCGGGTCACGTCGGCCAGCACGGCGAGGGAGTGGTAGGCGCTGCCCACGACGAATCCGTGGCGGCTGTCGCCGTTGCTCGAATGGGCCATTTCGTGGGCAAGGAGGCCGATGCGTTCCTGCGGGGTGAGGATCAGCCACATCGGGTAGCCGATCTCGATCACCGGGCGGCGGCGCCAGCCGTACGTGCGGGATGAGGCGTTCACCTCGCCGCTGACGGCCACCACGTCGGTACGCGGGGCGCCCACCTCGGCGCCGATGCGGTCGAGCAGGGCGAACAGGTGTGGGGCCGTCTCCCGGGTGAGGGGCCGGGTGTCCGGCGGGAAGGGGGCGGCGCGGGGGCGCAGGAGCCAGGCCAGGTCGAGCGCCACGAGGGCCGGGAGGATGGCGAAGAGGGAGCCGCGGGTCAGGAGGTAGATGCCGAGGAGGAGGAAGGCCGGGGTGAGGAGGTGGGTCAGGAGGGCGAGGGTGTAGACGGCGGCGCGAGCGATCCCGGGTGAAGCGGCGGGGTCGTTGTTGTCGAGGGCAGCGGTGACTCCGCCCGAAGTGGCGACGTCCTGGCTGGTGTGGGTCTCATCCGTGGCGTGGCCGGGCTCGGGGACGTGTGCGGCCTCGCGGAGGTGGCTGGTGACGGGGGCGTGCCGGGCGTCGGTCGTATGCCCGGTCTCGGAAATGTGGCCGGTGGCCGGAAGGTGGCCGGTCGCGGGGAGGCGACCGGTGGCCGGAAGATGACCGCTCGCGGGGAGGTGGCCGGGGGTCGGGAGGTGGCCGGCTGTGGGGAAGGGGTCGGCGGTGGCAGGGGGTGTGGGGTGGGAGCGGAGCACGTCCTCGTGCAGCCCTCGGACCAGGCGAGCCTGTAAGCGGGCGAATCGAGCCCTCCGGGGAGCGACGACACCGGACGAGCCCGGACGGACGACGTTCCAGTCGCAGGACGAGCACCACTCGGGATAGGGCGGCTCGGCCGTGAGCGGCTGGTCGCACTCGGGGCAGGCGGACATGGCACAGCAAGATAGCCAGCCCCCGAGCCGAGCCACTACGTCCAGGTGAGAACCCGCTTGCGCCAGGCGTACAGGATGCCCAGCGCGATGAACCCCAGGAACACGAACATCTCCACCAGCGTGGTCATCCCGTAGCCGGGCGCGTCGAAGACGGTGGCCCAGGGAAACAGGAAGACGGCGTCCACGGCGAAGACGACGTACAGGTACGTGAAGACGTAGTAACGCACCTGCGACTGTGCCCAGCCCTCCCCCACGGGATCGACCCCGCACTCGTACGTGGTCAGCTTCTCCGGGGTGGGGCGGCTCGGGCGGAGGAGACGGTTGGCGAACAGGGCGCCGGCCACGATGGCGACGCCGAGGGCGAGGAGCGCGGCGACGAGCACGTAGGACCCGTAGTAGCCGTCCATGAGGCGATGGTAACCCGAGTCCCTCGGAGTACCCAGTGTGGTCAAAGTGTCCGGAGCTTTCACACAAAATCGGGGTAAATCGTAAGATCGGAGCCATACCCTGACAGGCATGCACAAATCGCGATTCTTCTCCGGAATCGCTCTGCTGGCCCTCTCGGCCTCAGGGTGCGCTCTGGCCGCCGCCTCCCCCGGGAGAGACGTGGTGGTTCCGGCAGAGCCGACGGCGATCGACTTCGTCGACCCCGCGACCGTCATCGGCCTGTCCACCAGGACCCTGACCGAGGGAGACTCCCCCGGCAGCAGGTACGTGCACATCGACTACCCGGAGTTCGCCGGCGCCACCGCGCTCAACCGCGAGCTGCGCGCCCAGGCCGAGCGCCAGTTGCGTGACTTCAGGGCCAGGAACCGCGGGATCGAGCCGGTGAGCCCGCGCCCCGAGCTGAACGTGGACTGGCAGCTGGCCGCCGCCTCTCCCGAGGCCGTCGCGGTGCGGCTGCGCACCGGCGAGTTCCAGGGCGAGAGCTGGGCCAACTCCACGCGTACGTTCTGGTTCGACCCCCGCACCCGCGAAGCGGCCGGCTCCACCGGGCTGCTGGAGGGGCACCCCGCGCTGGTCCGGCTGGCGGCGCTGGTCAGGGAGCAGCTCAAGGAGCGCGGCAACCACGTCGAGCACGACAGCGTGACGGCAGCGGACGACGAGTTCGACTCGATGGCGTTCAACCGCCGCGGGGACCTCGTCGTCGAGTTCGACGACTGCCAGATCGGGCCGTGCTCGCTGGGCCGGGTGGCCGTTGCGGTGCCCGCCGAGCAGGTGGCGCCGTTGCTGTCGAGGCTGGGACGGCAGGCGCAGGAGAGCGCGCGGGAGCCACGCACCGGCAGCGTGGACAGCCCCGACTTCGCCCCCGCGCACAGCCCCGACGCCGTCAGCAACCGGGCCGGCAGCGTGGACTGCGCGAAGGTCAAGTGCGTGGCGCTGACGTTCGACGACGGGCCGGGGCCGTACACGGGCAGGCTGCTCGACCTGCTCAAGGAGGGGCGGGCACGGGCCACGTTCTTCACCGTGGGCAGCAACGCGACGGCGCAGCCGGCGCTGCTGCGGCGGATGAGCGTGGAGGGTCACCTCGTCGGGAACCACACCTGGGCCCATAGGGACCTGTCGAAACAGGGCAGTAGCAAAATCACTGAAACGATCGCCAAGACCGGGGACGCGGTGTCGGCGATCATCGGGCAGACGCCGAAGCTGGTGCGGCCGCCGTACGGGGCGGTGAGCCAGCAGGTGGGCAACGTCGCCCGCGAGATGGGGCTGGCCCTGGTCACCTGGGACGTGGACGCGAAGGATCAGGACGGGGACAAGGCGAAAGACATCGCGGACCGGACCGTGCGCGAAGCGCATCCAGGTGCGATCATTCTCATGCACGACATTCATCGGGAAACCGTGGATGCGGTTCCGGACATCCTCAAAAGGTTGCGCGGGAAGGGTTACAGCTTGGTGACCGTTCCTGAGTTGTACGGCTCTGCGGGGATGCAGGCCGGACGCCTGTACAGGTCAGGGAACGAGCTGCCGGGTAAGCAGCCCCTGACGTAGCGCACGTGTTGGGGGGACGTATAGTTGGCGCTCGTGACCCGAACCGTCCTGTTCGCCCGCCTGCATGTAGACCTCTGCAGGCTCGCGTCCGGACTGTGTCGTCGTTCTCGCACCTCACCCTGACTGAACTCCGATCGCGTTTACCCGCTTTTGGCGGCATGCAAACGCGTGACCTTCCGAGGATCTAGCATGGAAACAGAGAACGCGCCCGAAGCAACCGCGCATCGGCGCGTCGAGGAGGACTGAGCTGTGACGAAGCAGGTCCAGCAACTCGACCGCGTGATCATCAGATTCGCTGGGGACTCCGGCGACGGCATGCAGCTGACCGGCGACCGTTTCACCGCCGGCACGGCGGAGTTCGGCAACGACCTGTCGACGCTCCCCAACTTCCCAGCGGAGATCCGCGCGCCCGCAGGCACCCTGCCCGGCGTGTCGAGTTTCCAGTTGCACTTCGCCGACCACGACATCCTCACGCCCGGTGACGCGCCGAACGTGCTCGTGGCCATGAACCCCGCCGCGCTCAAGGCCAACCTGGGCGACCTGCCCAGGGGCGCGGACATCATCGCGAACACCGACGAGTTCACCAAGCGCAACCTGCAGAAGGTCGGCTACGACGCCAACCCGCTGGAGGACGACTCGCTCAGCGAGTGGCGCGTGCACGCGGTGCCGCTGACCTCGCTCACCGTCAAGGCTCTCGAGGGCTTCGACCTGTCCAAGAAGGACGCCGAGCGGTCGAAGAACATGTTCGCCCTCGGCCTGCTGTCGTGGCTCTACCACCGGCCGACCGAGCAGACGATCAAGTTCCTGGAGCAGAAGTTCGCCAAGAAGCCCGATCTCGCCAAGGCGAACATCGCGGCCTTCCAGGCAGGCTGGAACTACGGCGAGACGACCGAGTCGTTCTCGGTCTCGTACGAGGTCAAGCCCGCGCAGCTGGCACCGGGCGTCTACCGCAACATCTCCGGTAACCAGGCGCTGGCCTACGGTTTGATCGCCGCGAGCGTGCAGTCGAAGCTGCCGCTGTTCCTCGGGTCGTACCCGATCACGCCGGCCAGCGACATCCTGCACGAGTTGTCGAAGCACAAGCGGTTCGGAATTCGCACGTTCCAGGCGGAGGACGAGATCGCCGGCGTCGGGGCGGCGCTCGGGGCCGCGTTCGGCGGCGCGCTGGGTGTGACGACGACGAGCGGTCCGGGTGTGGTGCTGAAGGGTGAGACGGTCGGCCTGGCGGTCATGACCGAGCTGCCCTTGATCATCGTGGACGTGCAGCGGGCGGGGCCGAGCACGGGCATGCCGACCAAGACCGAGCAGACGGACCTGTTGATGGCCATGTTCGGGCGCAACGGCGAGTCGCCGGTGCCGATCGTGGCGCCGATGTCGCCGAGCGACTGCTTCGACGCGGCGGTCGAGGCGGCCAGGATCGCGGTCAAGTACCGCACGCCGGTCATGCTGCTCTCGGACGGCTACCTGGCCAACGGCTCGGAGCCCTGGCGCCTGCCCGAAGTTTCCGACTTGCCTGACATTTCGCAGGAGTTCACAGCCGAGCCGAACGGCGCCGACGGCGAGTTCCTGCCCTACAAGCGTGACACCGAGACGCTCGCCCGCCCGTGGGCCATCCCCGGCACTCCCGGGCTCGAGCACCGCATCGGCGGCATCGAGAAGGCCGACGGCACCGGCAACATCTCCTACGACCCGAACAACCACGACCTGATGGTCCGCACGCGGGCCGCCAAGATCGCCGGGATCGACGTCCCCGACCTCGTGGTGGACGACCCCGACGGCGACGCGAAGGTGCTCGTGCTCGGGTGGGGATCGACGTACGGGCCGATCGCCGCCGCCGCGCGGCGCATCAGGCGCGCGGGCGGCAAGGTCGCCCAGGCTCACCTGCGCCACCTCAACCCGCTGCCCGCCAACACCGGCGAGGTGCTCAAGCGCTACGACAAGGTGCTGCTGCCCGAGATCAACCTCGGCCAGCTCGCGCTGCTGCTGCGGGCCAGGTACCTCGTGGACGTGATCAGCTACAACCGTGTGCGCGGGCTCCCGTTCAAGGCCGAGGAGCTGGCCGGAGTCATCCAGGACGTGATCGACAGTGACTGAGCTCGTCAATGGGAAGGGCCTGTCGCTCGTCCCGAAGACCGACGTGAAGCAGGGCCTGAAGGACTTCAAGTCCGACCAGGAGGTGCGCTGGTGCCCGGGCTGCGGCGACTACGCGATCCTGGCCGCGGTGCAGAGCTTCCTGCCCGAGCTGGGGCTCAAGCGCGAGAACATCGTGTTCGTCTCCGGCATCGGGTGCTCCTCGCGGTTCCCGTACTACCTGAACACCTACGGCTTCCACTCCATCCACGGCCGGGCGCCGGCGATCGCCACCGGGCTGGCGGCGAGCAGGCCCGACCTGAGCGTGTGGGTGATCACCGGTGACGGTGACGCGCTGTCGATCGGCGGCAACCACCTGATCCACGCGCTGCGCCGCAACGTCAACCTGAACATCCTGCTGTTCAACAACCGGATCTACGGTCTGACGAAGGGCCAGTACTCGCCCACCTCCGAGGTCGGCAAGATCACCAAGTCGACGCCGATGGGCTCGCTGGACAAGCCGTTCAACCCGATCTCGCTGGCCATCGGCGCCGAGGCGTCGTTCGTGGCCAGGACCATCGACTCCGACCGCAAGCACCTGCAGTCGGTGCTGCGCGAGGCCACCGCGCACCGCGGCACGTCGCTGGTCGAGATCTACCAGAACTGCAACATCTTCAACGACAACGCCTTCGAGCAGCTCAAGGATCCCGAGGTCCGCGACGACATCACGCTGCGCCTGGAGCACGGGCAGCCGATCGTGAGCGCCTCGAAGGCCGTCGTGCGCGGCGCGAACGGCGGCGTCGAGGTCGTGGCCCGTGACAGCGTGAGCGAGGGCGAGATCCTCGTGCACGACGCGCACAACCCCGACCCGTCGGTGGCGTTCGCGCTCAGCAGGCTCGACGAGCCGGCCTTCGAGCACGTGCCGATCGGCATCTTCCGCAGCGTGGACCGGCCCTCGTACGAGTCGCTGATGTCCGAGCAGCTGGAGGAGTCCGTGGCGCAGAAGGGCCCCGGCGACCTGAGCGAGCTGCTGCTGGGTGGCGACACCTGGCGTATCGGCTGATTTTTCGCGACTATGCCGGGGTGGCGAAGACGTGGTGGTATGTCATAGCCGCGGTCGCCGCCCTGGCACTGGTCGTGACCGCCGCGCAGCAGCTCGGCACCCCGAGCCGGCAGGCGGCCGAATCGGCCATCGCGCCTTCCGAGCAAGCGAGCACGCCTTCCGTACAGGCGAGCGCCCCTTCCGTACAGGTCCCCGCGAGCTTTCCCGGCGCTGACACGACCGGCGTGCCGCCCGGCACCCCGCTCACCGAGGTCGTCGGCGACCAGACCTTCGCCGAGGACGGCGAGGTCGTCGAGGGCAGGGTCTTCTACGGCTTCGTCGTGGTGACCGCCAGGAACGTGACCTTCAGGAAGTGCGTCTTCCGCGGCGGCCCCACCCAGGACGTACGCCCGCTGCTCGACACCGAGCACGCCCGCGGCACCGTGGTGGAGGACTCCGAGTTCCACCCCACCCACCCGTCCGCCTCGATCGACGGCATCTGGGCCGCGCACACGAAGATCTACCGCTCGGAGTTCCGCGGCACCGTGGACGGGATCAAGGCCCACACCGGCACCCTCGTGCAGGACTCCTGGATCCACGACCTGAGCTGGTTCGCCAGCGACCCCGACCAGGGCGGGGAGCCCACGCACAACGACGGCGTGCAGGCCTTCGCCGACCAGACCGGCGTCACGCTGCGGCACAACACGATCGACCTGTCCACCACGACGGACCCGAACGCGGCCGTGCAGTCCTCGGCCGACGAGCTGCGCGTGGAGGGCAACTATCTCGACGGCGGCGGCTGCGTCGTCAACATCGACCACACGCCGCTGGGCCGCCCGCTGACCGGCCAGCGCGTGACGGGCAACCGGTTCGGGCGCAACTCGGCGCACGACTGCCCGATCCTGCTGAGCACCCGGTCGCAGCTCAGGGCGACGGAGGGAAACGTCTGGCACGACACCGGCGATCCCATACCGGCACCCGAACGACACGACTGAAGGCAGGCCGTATGTGGCAGGGGACGCGGGCCCTGGTGACGGGCGCGACCGGTTTCATCGGAGCTCATCTCGTCCGGCGCCTCGACGACCTGGGCGCGCAGGTGCACGCGGTCAGCCGCGGGAGCACGGCCCGGGAGCGGTGGCACCAGGTGGATCTGAGCGACGCCGCCGCCACCGCCGAGCTGGTCGGGCGGGTCCGCCCCGAGGTGGTCTTCCACCTGGCCAGCGAGGTCACCGGGGTCCGCGAGCCGGCGGTCGTGGCCCCGACCCTGGCCGCCAACCTGGGCGCCGCGGTGAACCTGCTGACGGCGGTGACCGGCACCGGCGTGCGCAGCGTGGTGCTGGCGGGCTCGGTGGAGGAGCCACGCGACGGCGCGGCCCCCGGCTCGCCGTACGCGGCGGCCAAGGCGGCCGCGACCGGCTACGCCCGCATGTACCACGCCCTGTGGCAGGTCCCGGTTTCCGTGCTGCGCGTGGCCATGGTGTACGGGCCCGGCGAGCCGAACCTGCGCAGGCTGGTGCCGTACGTGACGGCGGCCCTGCTGCGCGGCGAGTCGCCCGAGCTGACCTCCGGCACCAGGCTCGTCACCTGGGTGTACGTCGAGGACGTCGTGGACGCGTTCGTCAGGGCGGGGGCGGGCGGCGAGGCGGCCGGGCACGTCCTGGACATCGGCACCCCCGAGCCCGTCTCCATCCGCCACACCGCGGACCTGATCGCCGGGATCGTCGGGGGCCCCGGCCGTCCGGTGTACGGGGCGGTGGCGGCCAGGCCGCTGGACCGCACGCAGCGCTCGGACATCGAGCCGGCCGCGCGGGTCCTGGGCTGGCGGCCCGTCACCTCTCTGACCGAGGGGCTCACAAAAACCGTCGAATGGCATTCAAAGCGCGTGTAACGGTCCATCCGGGACGGCGATAACACTCCTGGCGGCACTCTGATCGGGGGGCGGGATGCGTGCGGTGACGAATCTGACCGTGCACGGCATCGGAGAGACGACCCGGGAGCTGGATCGGGGCGAGGACACGACGTGGGTGTCGGTCGAGCAGTTCGAGCGGGTGGTGGACGCGGTGGCCGGCCGGCCGGACGTACGCCTCACCTTCGACGACGGCAACGCCTCCGACGTGGAGATCGCACTCCCCCGGCTGCTGGAGCGCGGGTTGAAGGCGGAGTTCTTCGTGCTGGCCGGACTGCTCGGCGAGCCGGGCAGGCTGGACGCCGACGGCGTGCGCGAGCTGGTCGGCAAGGGCATGCGCGTCGGCTCGCACGGCTGGGCGCACCGCGACTGGCGGACGATCAGCGCGAGCCAGGCCGCCGAGGAGCTGGAGCGGGCCCATGAGGTGCTCGGCGAGCTGACCGGCGCGCCGGTGTCGCGGGTGGCGATCCCGTTCGGCTCGTACGACAGGCGCGTGCTGCGCCGGTTACGCCACGCCGGCGTGACCAGGGCCTACACCAGCGACGGCGGCAAGGCCAGGCCCGGCTCCTGGCTGCAGGCGCGCAACAGCCTCAGGCACGACCTCGACGCCTCCTGGATCGGCCGGGTGCTGGACGGGCCCTCGCTCGGCCGCCGGGCGGGCAAGCTGGGCATGCGGCTGTACAAGCGGGTGCGTTGATGCGCAGGGCCGCGGTCGTCATCGTCACCTACAACAGCGCCGACGTGCTGCCGGGTTGCCTGGACTCGCTGCCCCGGGGGGCGGAGGGCGTGGAGCTGGCCGAGGTCGTGGTGGCCGACAACGCCTCCAGGGACGACTCCGCCGCCATCGCGGAGAAGGCCGGAGTCACCGTGGTGCGGGTGGGCAGGAACGCCGGGTACGCGGCGGCGATCAACGCCGGGATCGCCGCGCTCGATCTGGACCGCCTCGACGGCGTCTACGTGCTCAACCCGGACTGCCGCCTGCGGGCCGGGGCGATCGCGCCGCTGCTGGACTGCCTGCGGGAGCCGGGCAGGGGCATCGCGGTGCCGTACATGGTCAATCCCGACGGCACCTTGCAACCGTCGCTGCGCCGGATGCCGACCGTGGGCCGGGCGCTGGCCGAGGCCGTGGTCGGTGGCGGGCTGGCCGGGCGGATCGGGAAGCTGGGCGAGCTGGTGACCGATCCGCGCGACTACGCGGAGCCGGGCGCGTTCGCCTGGGCGACGGGGGCGGCCATGCTGATCTCGCCCCGGGTCATCCGCGAGGTGGGGCCGTGGGACGAGTCGTTCCTGCTCTACAGCGAGGAGACGGACTACTGCCTGCGGGCCGCCGACCTGGGCTACGCCACCTGGTACGAGCCCGCGTCGGTGATCGAGCACATCGGCGGCGACTCAGGGGTGAATCCGATGCTGGCCTCCATGCTCGTCGTGAACAAGGTCCGCCTGTACCGGCGGCGGCACGGGCCGGTGCCGGGGACGGCGTACTTCCTGGCGGTGCTGGCCGGTGAGGCCGTGCGGGCGCTGGCGGGCCGGCGTACGTCCAGGGCCAGCGTGGCGGCGCTGCTGCGGCCCTCCCGGCGGGTCACGGTGCTCCCCCGATGAACGTCAGGAGCTTCGACGCGCTCACCATGGGCGAGCTGGACACCTGGGAGGAGGTGCGGGCCGGCAATCCGGCGCTGGACAGCCCGTACTTCCATCCCGGCTTCTCGGCGGCCGTGCACGCCTGCGGCCGGACCGTGCACGTGGCGGTGGGCGACGGCGTGTTCGTGCCGCACCACAGGGACGGGCGGCTGCTGCGGCCGGTCGGCTGGCCCGGCGCGGACTTCCAGGGGCCGATCCTGGCCGCGGGCGCCCCGTTCCAGCCGCTGGACCTGCTGGGGAACGGCGCGAGCGGCTACGCGTTCGACCATCTGATCGAGCAGGCGCCCGGGTTCGAGCGGTGGGTGGTCACGCGCAGGCCGTCGCCGTACCTGGACGTCACCGGCGGGCTGGACGGCTATCTGGGCCGGGCCTCCAAGAGCGGCAAGGACAACATGGGGCAGGCCAGGCGGCGGGCCGCCAGGGCCGGGCGGGAGCTCGGCGAGGTGCGGTTCGAGGCCGACTCGACCGACGCGGAGGCGCTGGCGCGGGTGATCGAGCTCAAGCGCGCCCAGTACGCCGCGACCGGCGCGCAGGACTACTTCGCCGAGCCGGGGCGCGTCCGGCTGCTGGAGAGTCTGCTGAAGACCCGCGACCCGGGCTTCGGCGGCGTGCTGTCCACCGTGCACGCCGGCTCGCGGCTGCTGGCGGCGCACTTCGGGCTGCGGTCCGGCGGGGTGCTGCACTGGTGGTTCCCGGTCTACGACCCGGAGCTGGCGAAGCTGTCGCCCGGCTGGATCCTGCTGCGCGAGCTGGTCGCCGCCTCGCCGGCGCTCGGGGTCACCAGGATCGATCTGGGCCGGGGCGAGGACGAGTACAAGCGGCGCGCCAGGACCGGCGAGAGCGTGGTGTGCCAGGGGATCGTGACCCGCAACCCGCTGCGCCGCGCCGCGGTGACAGCCGTCGCCCGGGCCAGGGCGATGGCAAGAAACGGACGTTTACCGAGAAGTCGGTAACGTTCCAATACGCATGCCCGACATATCCCTTGGAGGCGGGGGGAATCACGCGCTGCCCTCCAAAGACGGTCCACGGTAGACGGTCCAACACGGAGGGCAGCTCATGCGGATCAGTGTCTTCGGGCTCGGTTACGTGGGGTGCGTCTCGGCGGCCTGCCTGGCCTCCATGGGACATCAGGTGACCGGGGTGGACGTGAATCCGGACAAGGTCGATCTGATCAACCACGGGCAGGCGACGATCGTCGAGGAGCGCATCGGCGAGCTGATCGCCAAGACGACCGCCGACGGCCTGTTGCGGGCCACCACCGACGCGGCCGAGGCGGTCGCGGGCAGCGAGGTGTCGCTGGTCTGCGTGGGCACCCCGTCGGCGCCGAACGGCAGCCTGTCCACGACGTACCTGGAGCGGGTGGCCGAGCAGATCGGCCGGGCGCTGCGGCCCGGGCACGTGGTGGTCTTCCGCAGCACGATGTTGCCCGGCACCTGCGCCGAGCTGCTGGTGCCGATCCTGGAGCTGTCGTCGGGCATGCGGGCGGGGGTGGACTTCGGGGTGGCGGTCAACCCGGAGTTCCTGCGCGAGGGCACCAGCGTGCGCGACTTCTTCGCGCCGCCCAAGACGGTGATCGGCGAGTCGGACGAGGTCTCGGGGGGCGTGGTGGCGGCCCTGTACGAGGGCCTGCCCGGCGAGGTCTTCCGGGTGCCGATCCCGATAGCCGAAATGACGAAATATGCGGACAACGCCTTTCATGCGGTCAAGATCGGCTTCGCCAACGAGATCGGCGCCATCTGCCAGGCCATGGGGCTCGACTCGCACCGCGTCATGGACGTCTTCCTGGCCGACCGCAAGCTCAACATCAGCCCCGCCTACCTGCGGCCCGGCTTCGCCTTCGGCGGCTCCTGCCTGCCCAAGGACCTGCGCGGCCTGGTCTACGCGGCCAGGAAGGCCGACGTGTCCGTCCCGCTGCTGTCGCACGTGCTGCCCGCCAACGACGCCCACCTGCAGCGCGCCTTCGAGCTGGTCACCGCGCCGGGCAGGCGCCGGATCGGCGTCTTCGGCCTGTCGTTCAAGCCCGGCACCGACGACCTGCGCGAGAGCCCGCTGGTCGAGCTGGCGGAACGGCTCCTCGGCAAGGGCTACGACCTGCGCATCTACGACGCGAACGTGTCCCTGTCGCGCCTCGTCGGCGCCAACAGGGCCTACATCGCCGAGCGCCTGCCCCACCTGGGCGACCTGCTCGCCGACTCGGTGGAGGAGGTGCTGGAGCACGCCGAGGTGTGCGTGGTCGGGTCCAAGGACGCGCCGGTGCTGGAGGCGCTGGCCCGCGCGGGCGACCGCGTGATCGTCGACCTCGTACGCCTTCCCGACGCGGAAACCCAACGGGGCAGAAGGGACTACACAGGCATTGGCTGGTAGAGCTGGTAGAGCGCTCATCCTCGTCGAGAACCTCTCCGTACCGCTCGACCGGCGGGTCTGGCAGGAGAGCACCGCCCTGCGCCAGGCCGGTTGGGAGGTGCACGTCATCTGCCCGAAGGGCAGCAAGCAGGACACCGAGGCGGAGGTCGTCCTCGACGGCGTCCACATCCACCGCTACCCGCTGCGCGCGGCCACCGGCGGGCCGATCGGGTTCGTCAAGGAGTACGGCTCCGCGCTGTGGCACACCTTCCGCCTCGCCAGGAGGCTGGGACGGTTCGACGTCGTGCACGGCTGCAACCCGCCCGATCTGTTCTTCCTGGTCGCGCTGGCCATGCGGCGGCGCGGCACGCGGTTCGTCTTCGACCAGCACGACCTGGTGCCCGAGCTGTACCTGTCGCGGTTCGGGCGGGGCAGGGACGTGCTGTACCGGGGGGTGCTGCTGGCGGAGCGGCTGACGTACCGGGCGGCGCACGTCGTCATCGCGACCAACGAGAGTTACCGGCAGATCGCGCTGAGCAGGGGCGGCAAGCGGCCGGAGGACGTGTTCGTGGTGCGCAGCGCGCCCGTGGTCGAGCGTTTCCACCAGGTGCCGCCCGACGAGTCGGTCCGGCGCGGGAAGCCGTACCTGCTGTGCTACCTCGGTGTGATGGGCCCGCAGGACGGCGTGGACTACGCGCTGCGCAGCCTCGCCAGGTTGCGGGAGGAGCACGGCAGGACGGACTGGCACGCCGTGTTCGTCGGCGGCGGCGACACGTTCGACGCGATGGTGGCGCTCTCGCGGGAGCTGGGCCTGGGCGACTGCGTCGAGTTCACCGGCCGCATCCCGGACGAGGACCTGATGCGCTACCTCTCGACGGCCGACGTGTGCCTGTCGCCCGACCCGCTCAACCCGCTCAACGACGTCTCCACCATGAACAAGGTCATGGAGTACATGGCCATGTCCAGGCCCATCGTCTCCTTCGAGTTACGCGAGGCCCGCGTCTCGGCGGGCGAGGCGGCGCTGTACGCGCCCGCCAACGACGAGTCGGAGTTCGCCAAGCTGATCGTCCGGTTGCTGGACGACCCGGACGAGCGGCGGCGGATGGGCGAGATCGGCCGCGAGCGCGTGGCGGGCCCGCTGTCCTGGGAGCACTCGAAGACAGCCCTGCTGGCGGCCTACGAGGCTGCCGTGGGGTCGCGGTGACGGCTGCCCGCGTCGGTGCCCCAGCCGGCCGGGCCGCGGCGGAGCCTGGTCAGCAGCCGGTCCATCGCGAGCACGGCCAGGTAGCAGGCGGCGTCGAGCGGGCCGACCTCGCGCGCTACCAGCAGCCGGCCGAGCGCCCCGAGCCGCAGGGGGCGCCCCTGCCTGCCGAGCGCCGCGAGTTGCCGGTTGCCCTGGCGGACCCGGATCCGCCTGCGCAGGTGGGCCCTGACCGTACGCGGGGGCCGCACCACGGACCTGGCCCCGGTCACGACGACGCGTTCGGAGCCGGTGAAGCAACCGTCCACCCAGCCGTCGTCGGAGATCACGTCGGGCACCGGGAAGGCCCGCTCGTGTCCCCGCTCGTTGAGCACGTACACGCCCACTCCGGCCAGCGCCCGGGTGGGCGCGATGAGCCGGTCGTGCACCCGGTGCACCCGGCGGATCACCGGCCCGGTGCCGCGCAGGTCCCACTCCGGCACCGGCGCGCAGGCCAGCACGCCCGGCCGGCCCGCCGCCCGCGCCAGCGCCCGTACGGAGTCCGCGTCGAGGCGCACGTCGGCGTCCAGGTAGACGCGCGGGAAGGCGCGGCAGGCGGCGTCGCCCAGGCGCAGCGCGCCGGCCTTGCCCGCGGCCGGCGTCTCCAGCACGCGCACGCCGGGCCGCGCCGCGGCCGTCGCCGTGCCGTCGGAGCAGCCGTTGGCCACCACCACGACGTCGAACTCCCCCGGCTCGGTCCCCGCGAGCAGCAGGTCCAGCCCCGCCGGGACCACGGCCTCCTCGTTGTGCGCCGGGATCACGACGCTGACCACAGGCTTCATCGGACGACGCCTTCCAGGAGGGACGGGACATGAAAGTGGAGCAGGGCGAGCTCGACGGGGTACTGCTGTTCACCCCGGTGCCGCACCGCGACAGCCGCGGCCTGTTCACCAGGACCTTCGACGCGGCCGTGGCCGCCGGCGCGGGCCTGGACCCCTGCGCGTTCATCCAGGACAGCCAGTCCAGGTCGCGCAAGGGCGTGATCCGCGGCCTGCACGGGCGCTCCGGCAGGGGCGAGGCCAAGCTGGTGCGGTGCGCGCGGGGCGCGGTGCACGACGTGCTGGTGGACGCCAGGCCGCACTCGCCCACGTTCGGCCGCAGCATGGCGGTGCGCCTGGACGACGAGGACTTCGTCACGCTCTACGTGCCCCCGGGCCTGCTGCACGGCTTCCAGGCGCTCACCGAGCAGGCCGACACGTGCTACCGCATCGACAGGGAGCACGATCCGAGCGAGGATCTGGCGGTGCGCCACGACGATCCGGACCTGGCGATAGCCTGGCCGCTCGCGGCGGCGGAGGTCAGCCGGCGCGATCTGGACGCGGGCTCCTGGGCCGAGCTGCTGCCCAGGCTGGGCGCCTGAGAGGTGGCGGCAATGCGCGGACGTGCTCTCCTGCTCCTCGTGGCGGCGATGACGCCGGTGGCCTGCCAGGCCGCCCCGGCCGATCCGCCGCCTGCGCCGCCGACCCGGTCGTCCCCGCCGCCCGCGATCGTCCGGCCCGACGGCTCCTCCTGCCCCGACCATCCGACGCCCGCCTGCACGGGCGCGCTGCGCGGGACCGCGCTGACCAAGGTCACGCTCAACACGGAGGACGTCGCCCTCCGCGTACGCAGGCCCGGCGCCGTGCTCGACGGCGTGCACGTCCCCGGCCACCTGCTGATCCACGCCGACGACGTGACGGTCAGGAACAGCGTGATCGACGGGGACGTGATCAACGCCGACGGGCCGCAGTCGTTCCGGTTCACGATCACCGACTCCACGGTGGGCACCACGGACAAGTGCGAGCCGCTGCCCGGGATCGGCCACGACAAGTACAAGGCGACCAGGGTGCTGGTGCAGGGGCACAGCGACGGCTTCCGCGTCTCGGGCGACGACGTGGAGATCCGCGACTCCTACGTCAAGCTCTGCTCGCGGCCGGGCGACCACTCCGACGGCATCCAGGCCTACAACGGCGGCAAGGGCCTGCTGTTCCACCACAACACCGTCGACCAGCGGGAGGCCAAGGACATCACCGCGCCGATCTTCCTGGTGGACGGGAAGTCGCGGGACGTGGTGGTGACCGACAACCTCGTCATGGGCGGCACGTACAGCATCCAGGTGCGCAACGCGGGCGGCAAGCAGGTGGTGCGCGGCAACAAGCTGGTGGACAAGTCGTGGGTGTACGGGCCGGTGGACTCCGAGTGCGCCAGGACGGAGTGGGCCGGCAACGAGCTGGTCATCATCGACGAGAACTATCGGGTCACCTCGATCGTCGGCCCGCTGGCCTGCGCGGGAGAGAGCTGACCCGGCTCGGCCCTGGCCGCGCGCAGCAGCGCGCCCGCCGCGCCGGCCAGGACGAACGCCAGGCCGGTGACGGTGTGGAAGGACAGCAGGTCGAAGGTGAACGACCCGACGAGCGGCACGAGCATGACGGCGGCGATGGTCAGGCCGAGGTCGCGGTCGCCGGCGTCGGTGCTGAGGTGCCGGGCCCGCAGGGCGGCGTAGCAGGCCACCGCGAAGATCGCGGCGAACGTGACGGTGCCGAACAGTCCGGTCTCGACCATCGACAGGATGTACTGGTTGTCGAAGATCTGGTGCTTGGGGGCGTACCAGGTGCCCAGGCCGCGGCCGAGCCAGAAGTGCCGGCCGATCTCCTGGCCCGCGACGGCGTAGTCGTGCGTGCGGTACTGGATGCTCTCGTCGTTGCCGATGTTGGAGAAGAGCCCGGTGATCGCCCCGAGCAGGCCCGGCACCGTGATCCTGATGACCACCAGGAACGCGGCGGCGATCAGCAGCGTGTACCCCCGCCGCCGCCACGACCACCCCGCGAACAGCACCGCCCCCACCACGGCGAGGCTGAGCATGGCCGAGCGCGACACGGAGAACATCAGGCCGCACCCGATCAGCGCCGTGCACACCCACCAGCGCAGCGCGGGCTCGCCCCGCAGCCGCGCCTGGCCGGCGTAGTGCACGGCCAGCGGCAGCAGGATGGCGCAGGTGACGCCGAACTCGATGGGATGCCCGGTGGTCGCGGCCACGCGGCGCAGGTCGGCCCGCTCCAGCACGAACGAGTCACCCTCGCTGGTGTAGCGCAGGATCGGCAGCTCCAGGAACCTGGTCAGGTCGATGGAGAGCAGGAACTGGAAGGCCGCGATCACGGAGATCACCGCGCCGCCGACCACCAGTGTCTGCAGCAGGAAGTCCAGCCGCCGCCGGTCGCGCACCCCGTCGCAGACCGCCAGCGCGATGCCGACCAGGGCGATCACCAGGACGAACGCGTGATCGCTCAGGTTCAGCTCGTCGGAGTCCAGGTATCCCCAGGTGGAGAACCCGTAGGTGGCCACCATCGAGGTGAAGTACGCGAACAGCGCCGTACGCACGGGGTTGCGCCCCTTGGCCACGCCCAGCGTGAGGGTGAACTGCGCGCACAACCACAGCAGCGCCGCGCCCAGGCTCACCACGTTGGCCGGGGTGAGCGAGAGCGGCAGCCCCTTCAGCACCAGCCGCGCGGGCACGATCAGCAGCACCGCCGCGAAGATCGCGGCGACCGTGGCCCCGTCGGCGCGGCCGGGCAGCGGCGGCGCGCCCGCGACGGCCATCGTCTACTCCCCCGTCTTCGACGAGGTGACCAGCTCCCGCTCCGGAGCCGGTGGCTGCCCGCGCCTGCGCAGGCGAGCCAGAGCGCCGCTCAGCGGCCCTGACAGGCTCTCCGCGGCGAACGCCCCGCACAGCGAGGCGATGACCCCAAGGCCCAGCGCCGAGGCGGCGGAGCGCAGCTTCCTGCCCTGCTGGGGGGCCGGCGTGGTCGGCGGCACGGCCTCGCTGATCGTGATGTACGTGCCCTCGGGCGCCTGCACCTGCCGCTGGCGCACGTTCAGCTCCTGCTCGATGCGGTCGATGGCCTTGCGCGCGATCCGCGTGGCCTCCTCCGGCGTCCGGCTCTCCCCCTCGACGAACACCAGCGGCCCCGTGGCCAGCGACTCCAGGTTGTTGGTGCCGTTCGTGACCGCGTACGTGGTGGGGCCGCCGCTCGTGACCCCCATCGCGGCCACCATGTCCGGCGTGCTCATGACGCTGATCAGGATGGAGGCGGCCACGTCGAGCCCGTGGTCGAAGTTCAGCAGCGGGTTGACCCTGGGGATGGGCTGGTCGGGGTCGGGCGGCAGGATGCCGCCGCTGGTGGGCGCGGTGAGCACGAGGACGGCGGTCGTGGTGTAGGTGACCGGGATCGTGGAGTAGGCGTAGAAGGCGGCTCCGACGGCCGCCAGGAAGGCGGGCAGGGCGACGTACCATCGCCGGAACAGCACGAGGATGGTCCCCCAGAAATCCACGCGCCCTCCCTCGCGAGTCCCGCCTCATACATGTCGCCCGGCTGGTGTGGAGCGTTACACAAAACCCTGTAACACCACCCATTACGGGGCGATATGGAGTACGAGGGGCGTCCTTACACCCGGCGGGGGACGGAGATCACTTTTCATGAGCGCACTGGCCGTGGTCACGCCCACGTACGCCCCTGACGCCGAGCTCTTCGCCCACCTGCACCGATCCGTGCTCGCGCACACCTCCGACGACACGGTGCACCACGTGGTCGTGCCCGGCTCTGACCGCCGGCTGTTCGCCCGGTACGCGGGCCCCCGCTGCCGGATCTGGACCTACGCCGAGATCCTGCCCCGCCGGATCGTCCGGGTGCCCGTGGCCGGCGTGTGGATCGATCCCGGACGGCCGTGGCCGCCGCTGCGCGGCTGGGTGGCGCAGCAGGCCGTGAAGATGGCGGTGACGGCGCGGCTCGACGCGAAGGTGGTGCTGGTCGCCGACTCCGACGTGGTCCTGGTCCGCGAGGCCACGCCCGACCTGTTCATCAAGGACGGCCGGGTCTGCATGTTCCGGATGGACGGCGGCGTGCACGACCTCATGACCGACCACGTCACCTGGCACCGGGTGGCCCGCGAGCTGCTGGGCCTGCCGGCGCCCGCGTCGCCGCCCCTGCCGGACTACGTCAGCTCGCTGGCGTGCTGGGATCCGGCCGTGGTGCGCGAGATGCAGCGGCGGATCACCGAGGCGACAGGGCGGGACTGGTTGTCCGCCTTCATCTCGCACCTGCAGGTCTCGGAGTTCATCGTCTACGGCGTGTTCGTGGACGAGGTGCTCGGGGCCGTACCTCCGGTCAACACCGCGATCTGCCACAACCGGTGGGATCGCACCCCTCTCGACCCTGCCGGAGCCATCGCCTTCGCCGACCTGCTGCCTCACGACGCGGTGGGGATGATGATCTCGGCCAAGTCGGACACGCCCATGGCGGCCAGGTTGGCGGCGATCGAGCGATGCTCCCAGATCACCGGACCCGACGGGAGTCATCCGTGAGCAAGCTGGCGGTCATCACGCCCTCCTACGCCCTGGACGCCGAGCTGTTCGCCGACCTGCACCGATCCGTGCTCGAGTACACCTCACAGGACACCATCCACCACGTCTTCGTGCCGCCCGGCGACCGCGAGGCGTTCGCCAGGTTCGAGGGGCCGCGCTGCCACGTGTGGGTGCGCTCGGAGCTGCTGCCGCGCAGGTACCTGCGCATGCCGGGCACCGACGTGTACGTCAACTACCGCCGCCCGTGGCCGCCGCTGCGCGGCTGGGTGATGCAGCAGACGGTCAAGATCGCCTCGGTGGGGCTGATCGACGCCGACGCCCTGCTCATCGTGGACTCCGACGCCGTGCTGGTCCGCCCGACCAGCGCCGAGTCCTTCACCAGAGACGGGCGGCTGTGCCTGTACCGGCTGGAGAACGGCGTGACGGCCGGGATGGAGCGGCACGTCATCTGGCACCAGGTGGCCCGCGAACTGCTCGGCCTGCCTCCGGCGCCGCCACCGCCGCTGCCCGACTACGTGACCGCGCTGACGTTCTGGGACCCGGAGATCGTCCGGGCCATGCAGCGGCGGATCTCCCAGGTGACCGGCCGCGACTGGCTCGACGCGTTCAACGCGCGGCTGCACGTCTCGGAGTTCATCCTGTACGGCGTCTTCGTGGACGAGGTGCTGAAGGCCGACCCGCCGATCAACACCTCGATCTGCCACCTGAGCTACAACCACGAGCCGTGGGACGAGGCCCAGGCCGTCGCCTTCGCCGACCGGCTGCCGCAGGAGGCGGTCGGGATGATGATCTCGGCCAAGTCGCACACCCCGATGGAGGCCAGGCAGGCCGCCATCAGGAGGTGCGCTCAGGTCGTCGAGTCGAGCTGACCGTCGCCGTCCTCGCCCTTCCCGGCCGGCTCGTCCTCGTCCTTGACCACTTGGATCGGTCCCGTCTGCTCCTGCGCCAGCTCCTCCACCGTCAGGGGGAAGCCCGCGGCGGTGGCCGGCGGGTGCGGCCGGGAGCCGTTGAGCGCCTGCCCGGGTTTCTCCCCGGGCACGCTCTCCGTTCCCGGCTGCTCGGCGACGACCTCGGCCCAGATCTCCGGCTCGGACCTGGGGCCGGTCTCGGGGCCTGGCCCTGCCTCAGGCCCCGGCCCTGGCCCTGTCTCGGGTCCAGGCCCTGTCCCTGACTCGGGCGCCGTCTCGGGCTGGGCGCGTGCCCAGCGCACCCGCTGGACGCCGTAGGCCACGCCGATCCCGGCGATCAGACCGAACACGCCGCCGGATACCGCGTACACCAGGCGGTCGCCGAGGGCGGCCCTGGGGCCCGAGGCGGGCATCACGTCCATGATCCCGATGTGCGTGCTGATCGGCGCGTCCAGCGCCGTCTGCCGCCTGGCCAGCTCCAGCCGCACCCGCACCTGGGCCTTGCGCATGACCTCGCGCACCGTGGCGGGATCGTCGCCCTCCACCTCGACGTAGATGAAGGGCCCGTTGGTGCTGATGCTCAGCAGGTCGGGGTTGGTCCGGCCGTCGTTGATGGTCACGACGGTGGGCCCGCTCTCGGGCGCGCCGATCTCCTTGTAGACGTCGGCCGTGTTGGTGGCCAGGATCAGGATGCCCGCGGTGGTCCGCAACGCGTCGTTGAACTGCAGCAGCGGGTTGGTCAGGCCGGGCTTGCTCGCCGGCTCGGTCTCCAGCGTGCCGCCGGTGGCGGGCACGGTGAGCACCATGGAGGCGGTCGAGACGTACCGGCTCGGCATCAGGAGGTACGCCGCCAGGGCGAGGCCGATGGCCGCGACGGCGACAGGCGGCCCCACGAACTTCTTCCGGGCCAGACCAAGGATGGCCTTCCAGAAGCGCACTATTTCCGCCCCCGTCGACTTTTGTATCGATGCAAACGGGAAATCGCTCTGCTCATCGGACGTGTTACACCAAACCGACCAGTGCCAGCAGTTTGCGGCTGCGGTGCGCCAGCGTGCGGCGCTGGCGCCGCGCGTACATGCGCATCACCTCGGTCCGCGCCCGCCGCCGCTGCTCCTCGGTCAGGTCCGCGTCGCGCACCCATCTCAGCAACTCCCTGCACTGCAGCGTGTTGGCCAGGTGGGACTGCCAGGACGGCACGTCCAGGCGGCGGGCGATCCGGCCGATCCGCTCCAGCCGCCAGTTGCGGTGCGAGAGCACCTCGGGGACGTGCGCCCACGGCCCCGCCAGCGCCAGCTTGGCCGCGAACACCTCGTCCTCGCGCAGCATGTTGCGCCGCGGGATGCCGATGGCGGGCCCGCGCCGCAGCAGCCCGTAGAGCGGGTCGATCAGGTACGGGCTCTCGTTGAGCAGCCTGAGCATCTCGGCGAAGCGCACGACCGGGTCGTCCGAGCCCAGGTCCGTGCCCGTGTAGGCAACCGTGCTGACCCGGCCGTCGGAGCCGGTGTAGGAGACCTGGTTGGTCACCAGGATCAGCCGCTCGTCCGCGGCGAAGGCGGCCAGGGCCGCCGAGACGCAGTGGGGCTCCAGCCGGTCGTCGTCGCCGATCCAGCGCACGTAGGCGCCCTTGGAGACGCGGGCGGCGTGCATGAAGTTGCCGAGCAGGCCGATGTTCTGCGGGTGCCGGTGGTAGACGATCCTGGGGTCGCCGGCCGCCAGGTCACGGCACAGCTCCTCGGTGCCGTCCGTGGAGGCGTTGTCGGAGATGACCAGCTCCAGGTGCGGGTGGTCCTGGGCCAGCACCGAGCGGACCACGGCCGCCAGGCGGCCGGCCCCGTTGCGCACCGGCAGCGCGATCGAAACGAGCTCAGAGTCGTGCATGCGCCCTCCCTTGGCGTACGAGCCGCTTGAGCACCGCGCGCGGCACCACGACCAGCACGAACAGCAGCAACCCCGCGCCTCCGGCCACGCAGAGCTCGAAGAAGGCCCCCTCGATCACCGTGGCCAGCCCGGCCATGACCAGGCCGGCCGCCGCCGCGCCCAGCAGTGGCCTGGCCAGCCCGGCGGCGAACAGCCCCACGGGCACCCCGGAACGGTGCAGGGCCACGCCCAGCAGCGGCAGCGCCACCACCACGGCGACGACCGCGTGCGCCACGGCCGCGCCCTGGATGCCGTCGAGGCGGGCGCCCACCAGGAGCGTGGGCACCAGCGCGACGGCCCAGCACAGGTTCACCCACATGGTCGCCTTGGTCCTGCCGAGCGCGGCCAGGATGTCGGTGACGAGCAGCGTCAGCATGCGCACGGCCATCACGATCGCCAGGAAGCGCAGCACCTGGGCGGCGGGCAGCCAGTTCGCGCCGTACAGGAACTCCACGACCGCGGGGGCGAGCGTGCCCATCAGCACCGCGATCGGCAGGACCATGCCGCCGAGCAGCGGGACGGCCTGCCGCACGCCTTCCCGTATCGCCTCGCCGCCCTCCTCGGCCAGGCGCGAGAAGCTGGGCAGCGCGACGTAGCGGATGGCGGTGCCGATCAGGCCGGGCACCCAGCTCGAGATGTTGAAGGCGAGCAGGTAGAAACCCAGCCAGGCCGGGCCGAGCACGTCGCCGACGATCACCGAGTCCACGTTGAGCAGCAGGCCCTCGATGCCGAGGCTGACGCACAGCGGCAGGCCGAACCGCAGCAGCCGCGCGGCCTGCGCGCGGTCGAAGCCGAGCTCGATCTTCACCCGCGCCAGCGCCACCACCAGCACGCCGGTGAGCACGCCGCCGCTGAGCTGCCCCCAGGCGAAGCTGTAGGCCCCGGCGCCGTTCGCGGCCAGGGTGATGGAGACGCAGGCGTTGGCGACGAACCCGCCCAGGTTGGCCCAGGCCAGCTTGTCCTGCTCGAACCGCCGCATGAGCGCGGCGCTGCGCACCGCGGTCAGCCCGTAGACGAGGTTGGTGGCCATGAGGATGCGGATCACCCAGATGGCGTCCTCGCTCCCGGCCAGCCGCGCGTAGAACGGCGCGATCACCCAGAACAGCGCGTAGAGGGCGAGGCTCGACAGGATCGCCACGACGGTGGCCGTGGGCGCGATCTCCTCCAGCCTGCCCCGCCACTGCACGGTCGCCGCGATCACCCCGGCGTCGTTGATGTAGATGACGAACTGGGTGGCCGCCAGCGCGATCGCGAACACACCGAAGTCCTCGGGCACCAGCAGCCTGGCCAGGACGAGGCTCATCACGAACGAGCCGGCCTTCATCACCAGGTTGCCCAGCAGGCTCCAGCGCAGGCCGCGACCGGCCTTGCGGCCGATGTCGCCGGCCTCACTCACGAAGTCTCGACCCTCTCCAGCCAGATCTCCCGCCAGAACGGCACGAACTCGCGCGGACAGTTGGCGTTGTAGACGCCCTCGCAGACGAGATCGTCGAGGATGATGCACGGGCTCTTCATGGTCAGCATCCGGCCCGTCTTCTCGTCCAGGCAGCGCTCGACCCTGGCCCGTACGCGCGCGGTCCTGCCGCAGTAGCGGGCCATCTCCTCCTCGAAGCCCATCCCGCGGTTGAGCAGGTCGTCGTTGAGCGTGTCGAGGATCTCCTCCTTGGACCTGATCCTGACCAGCTCGCCCACCTGGAGGTCCAGCGTGGCCGTCGGCGTCCTCTTGCCTGCCCGGCCCTCGATGAAGCCCCAGCGCAGCCCGCGCCTGATCCACAGGCGGCGCGGCAGCACCTTCTTGCTGAGGCCCTGGAAGCGGTTGAACAGCCCGACCAGGAAGGTGCCGACGGTCCGGCCGACGCCCACGTTGCCGCTGCGCACGTCGGTGACGTACTGGCCGAGGTCACGGAACGGCAGGCAGGTCGGCGCGGCCCGCAGCAGCTCGGTGGCCTGGCAGGAGTAGCCGTCCGGGCCCTTGCGCGTGTTGGCGTCGAGCAGCTTCAGCAGCCGCTCCTCCGGGATCCGGCGGGTGGCGGGCTCGTCCGGATCGACCCGCTTGAGCCAGTCCTCCTTCCAGTAGAGCGAGCAGGCCGTCTGGCAGCCGCCGTGCCCGCCGCCGTCGCACCGCGCGCCGGTCAGGTGCACCGCGCTGTCCATGCGCCGCATGCCGCTGCGGCTGATGGTGTCGCACAGCTTGTGCGCGACCTTGTGCACGGTGAGCCGCTGCCCGCAGAAGGCCAGCATCTCCGGCATGAACGGGAGGTTCTCCAGCTCGCCCCGCTCGTCCAGCGTGGCCAGGATCTCCGCCGCGCTCCGCACCTCGACGAGGTCCCCCACCCGCAGATTCATGCGCCCTCTCCCACCCGTTTGAGCAGGCCCGCGCCCTCCAGAGCGGCGGCCGCCTCGGCGACCGCGCGGAAGGGCAGGCCCGATCGGCCGGCAATGTCCAGCAGGCTGTGCTCGCCGTCCGACAGGTTCAACACCCATAACATCGCCAGCTGCGCCTGTTTCGTGTCACTGCGGCCGCCGAGAGATCCGTACAGGCCGCGCCTGCCGAGCTGCGGCTCGCCGTACGGACTCAGGTTCTGGTAACGGCCGTCGTGCTCCAGCACCTCCACCGCCGACCACAGCGTCTCCAGCGTGTCGGCCATGGCCTGCGGCGAGACGAAGCCGAGGTCGTCTCCCGAGGTGTGGTACTCGGGGTAGCCCGCGTACGGCGTCCTGGTCAGGCTGCCGACCGGCAGGTCGAAGCCGGGCGAGCAGAACTGCCGCTCGTCGTAGCCGTACGGCGAGAAGTCCACGATCGTGTGCGGCCGGTCGCGCAGCACGGCCGCCATCGCCCGGTCGACGGGCGCGTCGCCGCGCCTGCTCCGCTTGTACGTCAGCGCGCCCCGGTCGCCGGCGCAGGCCAGCGTGAGCCCGTGCCTGATGCGCCCGGTGCTCTCGCGGTTGCGCGCCAGCCAGGTGATCGCGCCGATCGTGCCGGGCGCGAACAGGAACCGGTAGGTGTGGCGCGGCCGGTCGAGCCGCCGGGCCAGCGCCGTGGCCACCGCGATCCCGGCCAGGTTGTCGTTGGCCAGCGACGGATGGCAGACGTGGCAGGAGATCAGCACCTCCTCCTCGGTACGCCCCGGCACGACGTGCTCGGCGTACGTCAGGTGTCCGTCGGCCAGCGTCGAGTCGATCACCACCTCGTACGGCCCCTCGCCCATCCCGTCGAGCGTGTCCTGGCTCAGGCAGAACCCCCACGTCCGCGCGTAGTACGAGGTCCGGTACGGCACCAGGTCCGGCTGGTCGGGCAGCGTGTGCAGGTGGGGCCGCAGCTCGGCCAGGGTCATCGTGGCCGACACCGGCACGCTGTAGCCCACGACGTGCAGGTTCGACCGCTGGAAGTCCACCACCCGGTTCCCCGCCGGATCCTTGATGTAGGCGTCGCGGACGTTCCACTCCTGGGGGATGGTCCAGTCGAGCACCTGGGTCCCGGTCGGCACCTCGTGCACGTCCAGCTCCAGCAGCTCCCCCACGATCCCCAGCGTGGCGCGCACGCCGTCGCCCGTGATGGAGCGGCACAGCGGGTAGAGCCGCTCCACCAGGGCGTGCATCTCCTCCCCGGTCACGTGCGCAGCTCGTCGGAGACGGTCCCGGCCTTGCGGCGGTCGGCCAGCCAGGCCAGCCGGGTGAACCGCTGGCGGAAGTCCTCGGCGGTCAGCCCGTGGTAGCGGTAGGCGTCGGCCAGCTCGACGGCGCCCGCCTTCACCGTCCAGCGGGCGTGGTAGCCGGGCAGCGCCTCGCGGATCCGCGAGAACGAGACCCGGTAGGAGCGCGGGTCGGCGCCGGTCTCGCCGGTGATCAGCAGCTCGGAGCCGGGCACCGCCTCGACGACGTGCTCGGCGATCTCGGCCACGGTCAGGTTGTTCAGCTCGCCGCCCACGTTGAACGCCCTGGCGTGCACGGCCTCGCGCGGCGCGGCCAGCGCGGCCAGGAACGCGTCGGCGATGTCGGCCACGTGCACCAGGGGCCGCCACGGGGTGCCGTCCGACAGCACGCGGACCTGGCCGGTCAGGTGGGCGTGGCCGACGAGATTGTTCAGCACGATGTCGGCCCGCAGCCGGGGCGAGAACCCGAACGCGGTCGCGTTGCGCAGGAACACCGGGGTGAAGTGGTCGTCGGCCAGGTCGACGAGCTCGTCCTCGACGCGCACCTTCGACTCGGCGTACGGGGTGACGGGCCGCAGCGGGGCGTCCTCGTCGAGCAGGTCGTCGCCCCCGGAGGCGCCGTAGACGGAGCAGGTGGAGGCGTACAGGAACCGGCGCACGCCGGCCTCCCTGGCCAGCCTGGCCAGCCGGACGGAGGCGTGGTGGTTGATGTCGTAGGTCAGCTCGGGCGCGAGCGCGCCGAGCGGGTCGTTGGAGAGCGCGGCCAGGTGGATCACCGCATCGCAGCCTTCGAGCAGGCTCGCCGGCACGTCCCGCAGGTCCACGCGGTGGCCTGGCGGGTCGTCCGGCACCGGGCCGAGCACGCACGCGGCGAACAGCCCCGAGTCCAGGCCCACCACCTCGTGGCCGGCCTTGGCGAGCATGGGTGCCATGACCGTGCCGAGATAGCCCTGGTGCCCCGTGAGTAAGACACGCATGTCGATCAGCCTCCAGCTAGATCTAGAGCGAGTTTGTGCAGGTGGAACGCCTCCGCGTAGCGTGCCTGGCACTCGATGCCGCGGATCCTGGCCAGCCCGAGGAACGCCTCCCTGTCGAACCAGGGGCGGTGCCGCTGTGAGGGGTAGTGCTCCCAGAGCAGGGAGACCTTGCGCTCGGCCAGCGCGAGGTCGAGCGGCTGGTACGCGTTGGGCCGGCCGAGGTCGCCGTCCCACTTGACGATCTCGTACCCGAGCGTGAGGTGGTCGCGGAACGCGGTGGGCACCAGCCGCGCCAGGCCCCGGTGGTCCTGGTGCGCGTCGCCGGCCTGCGGCGCCAGGATCAGGTCGGGCTCGGTACGCATCCGCAGCTCCTCGACCGCGTTCTTGGCCTCGTCCCAGTGGGCGGGAAGCCGCCCGTCGGGCACCTTGGCCACGGTCACCCGCAGGTCCGCGCCGGGGCAGAAGGCGGCCAGCGCGTTGCGCTCCTCCTCCTCGCGTGCCGTCCCGCCGCCGGAGAGCACCAGGGCGTCCGCCTGGAGGCCCGGGTGCGCGGTGCACATGACCAGGAGGGTGCCGCCTGCCCCGATCGCCAGGTCGTCGCAGTGGGCGGCGAGCAGCGCGATGCGGCTCAGGCCGCTGGGGAAGAGCCGGTTCACGCCCGCTCCCACAGGGCCCAGGGGCGGTCGCCGCGGGAGTAGGCCTGATCCAGCTCCATGCGCTGGTTGATGGTGTCGGTGGGCCGCCAGTAGCCGCGGTAGGGGTAGGCCATCAGCCGCCCGCGCTTGGCCAGCTCCTTGCAGCCGTCAACGAGCAGGTCCCCGTTCTCGGGGATGTGGTCGAAGATTTCCTGACGTAAGACGAAATATCCCCCGTTTACCCACAGCGGCATCTCGGTGACGGCGGTGATCTGGCCGACCAGCCCGTCCTCGGCGATCTCCACGCAGTGGAAGGTCCCGGGCGGCGGCACGGCCATCAGCGCACCGCCGGCGTCCGACTTCTCGAACCTGCCGATGATCTCCGGCAGCGGCGCGTCCGTGAGCACGTCGGCGTAGTTGGCCAGGAACATCTCCTCGCCCTGGAGATGGTCGCGGACCCGGCGCAGCCGCTCCCCGATCGACGACTCGACGCCGGTGTGGACGAACGAGATCGTCCAGTCGGAGATGTCGGCGCCCAGCAGCTCGACGTTGCCGCCGCGCAGGACGAAGTCGTTGGAGGCGGTCTCCTCGTACCGGAGGAAGAAGTCCTTGATCTGCTCGGCCCCGTAGCCGAGGCAGAGGATGAACTCCCTGTGGCCGAAGTGCGCGTAGTAGCGCATGACATGCCAGATCAACGGCCTGGGGCCGACGAGCTGCATCGGCTTCGGCGCGTCGCCGGCGGCGCCCGTACGCATGCGGGTGCCGTAACCCCCGCAGAAGAGCACGACCTTCACACGACCTCCAGCGTGGGGATGGGGAAGACCAGCCGGCCGCCCCAGTCGCGGATGTAGGAGAGCTGGTCGATCAGCTCGTCGCGCAGGTTCCACGGCAGGACGAGCACGTAGTCCGGCCTGTCGGCGGCGATGCGCTCGGGCTCGAAGATCGGGATGCGGGCGCCGGGGGTGAACTTGCCGTGCTTGTACGGGTTGCGGTCCACGGTGTACGCCAGCAGGTCCGGCCGGATGCCGCAGTGGTTGAGCAGCGTGTTGCCCTTGCCCGGAGCCCCGTACCCGACCACCGTGCTGCCCTCCTCGGCGGCGGTGATCAGGAAGCTCAGCAGGTCGCGCCGGACCTTGGCCACCCGCTCGGTGAAGTCGATGTAGCCGGAGATCTCGTGCAGCCCGGCCGCCTTCTCCATCGCCAGCACGTCCGACACCCGCCGCGACGGGGCCCCGGACGGCGCGGCCCAGAGCCGGATCGAGCCGCCGTGCGTCGTCAGCAGCTCCACGTCCACCAGCGTGAGCCCGCCACTGGCCAGCGCGCGCTGCGCGGAGGCGACCGTGTAGTACTGGAAGTGCTCGTGGTAGATCGTGTCGTACTGGTTGAGCTGCATCAGCGTGAGCAGGTGCTGCACCTCGACCGAGACCAGCCCGTCGTCGGCGACCAGCGTGCGCAGCCCGTGGGTGAAGCCGATGACGTCGGGGATGTGCGCGTAGACGTTGTTGGCCACCACGTGGTCGGCCTTGCCGTGCTCCGCCACGACCGCCCGCGCGCTCTCGGGCGTCAGGAACGCCGTCACCGTCGGCACGCCGCGCTCCCTGGCGGCCTGGCCGACGTTGACCGACGGCTCGATGCCCAGGCAGCGCACCCCGCGCTCCACCACGTGCCGCAGCAGGTAGCCGTCGTTGCTGGCCACCTCCACCACGAACGAGTCCGGCCGCAGGTCGAGGTCCGCCACGAAGGCGCGGGCGTGCTCCACCCAGGAGGCGGAGTAGGAGGAGAAATAGGCGTAGTCCGTGAAAGTCTCCTCGGGGGTGATCAACGGCGGGATCTGCGCGAGCCAGCACGACGTGCACACGCGCAGGTGCAGCGGGTAGGTCACCTCGGGCTCGTCGAGCTGATCGGCCGTGAGGATCCGCTCGCAGGGCGGCGTCGCCCCCAGGTCCACCACTCCGGTGAGATCGTCCGAGCCGCATAACCGGCAAGTCATCATTTGCACGCTCCAAGAGATTGATATTTCGCGAGGGCCGGTGATCTCGTTACTGTCAGCCCATGGATCCCCTCGGCATCGATGGCGTCTGGCGCCACACGCCGCCTGTCCACTCCGATCCCCGCGGCTCGTTCTACGAGGCCTTCCGCGCCACCGACCTGCCCGGGCGGCGGTTCGACCTGGCGCAGGTCAACTGCTCCGTCTCGGCCCGCGGCGTGCTGCGCGGCGTGCACTTCGCCGACGTGCCGCCCGGGCAGGCCAAGTACGTGATGTGCCTGTCCGGCAGCGTCATGGACGTCGTCGTGGACCTGCGTACGGGCTCGCCCACCTTCGGCCGGTGGGAGGGCGTGACGCTGGACGACGTGACCAGGAGCGCCGTCCTGGTGGCCGAGGGCCTCGGGCACGGGTTCATGGCGCTCAGCGAGCGCGCCACGGTGATGTACCTGTGCTCCGAGCCGTACGCGCCGGCCCGCGAGCACGGGGTGCACCCGCTCGACCCGGCGATCGGGATCGCCTGGCCGGCCGGCATCGAGCCCGTGCTGTCGGAGAAGGACGCCAAGGCCCCCACGCTCGACGAGGCGCTCAGGGCCGGGCTGCTGCCGGACTACCGGGCGTGCCAGGAGTTCTACGCGACGCTGCGCTGACGGCCGGCGCCTCACGCGACGCTGCACTGACGGCTCCTCGACAGGACGGGCCAGGCCGCGTGCAGCGCCGTGCGCCAGTGCCGGATCGGCTCCCACCGGGTGTGCGCCAGCACGCTGTTGGCCGGGCGCCGGGCCGGGCGCGGGAAGGCCGAGGTCGGCACCGGGCGCACCCGCTCCGGGTCCTGGCCCAGCAGCGTGAAGATCTCCCTGGCGAACCCGCACCAGGTCGTCTCCCCCGCGCTCGTGCCGTGGTAGACGCCTGGCGGCAGGTCCGACTGCGCCAGCCGGACGAGGTAGTCGGCCAGGTCCGCGGTCCAGGTGGGCTGGCCGCGCTGGTCGTCCACCACGTCCAGGGCGGGCCGCTCCCCGGCCAGCCTGATCATGGTGGTGGCGAAGTTCGGGCCGTGCGCGCCGTACAGCCAGGCGGTGCGCACCACGTAGTGGCCGTGCTCCAGCACCGCGAGCTCGCCCGCCAGCTTGGTCCTGCCGTAGGCGTTCACCGGCCCCGTCGGCGCGTCCTCGGCGTAGGGCGGGCCCGCCGCCCCGTCGAAGACGTAGTCGGTGGACACGTGCACCAGCCGGGCGCCGACGCGGTCGCACGCCTCCGCCAGCCAGCGGGCGGCGTCCCCGTTGACCGCCAGCGCCTCGGCCTCGTGCGTCTCGGCGTCGTCCACCGCGGTCCAGGCCGCGCAGTTCAGCACGGCCCTGGGCCGGTAGGCGGAGACGAAGTCGTGCACCGCCCGCCTGTCGCGCACGTCCAGGTCGGCCCGGCCGAGCGCGAGCACCGGCTCGCCCGTCAGCGCGGTCCTGCCGAGGACGTCGGCGGCCAGCATGCCGCCCGCCCCCGTGATGAGCCACCTCATGCGGCCTCCCGGCCTAAGCGGGTGATCAATGACTCCACCAGTCGCGGTGCGTGGCGTACCAGCGGACGGTGTCCTTCAGCCCCTGCTCGAACGGGATCTCGGGGCGGTAGCCCAACGCCCGCAGCTTCGAGTCGTCCAGCGAGTACCTGCGGTCGTGGCCCTTGCGGTCGGCCACGTGCGCGACCATGTCCCAGTCCCTGCCGCAGGCTTCGAGCAGGCGCGCGGTGAGCTCCTTGTTGGTCAGCTCGGCCGTGCCCGCGATGTGGTAGATCTCGCCCGGCTCGCCCTTCTCGGCCACCAGGCGGATGCCCGCGCAGTGGTCCTCGACGTGGATCCAGTCCCGCACGTTGCCGCCGTCGCCGTACAGCGGCACCTTCCTGCCGCGCAGCAGGTTCGTGACGAACAGCGGGATGAGCTTCTCGGGGTACTGCCTGGGCCCGTAGTTGTTGCCGCAGCGGGTGATCGAGACGTTCAGCCCGTACGTGATCGCGTACGCGCGGGCGATCAGGTCGCCGCTCGCCTTCGACGCCGCGTACGGCGACCGGGGCCGCACCGGCGCGGCCTCGTCCCAGGACCCGATGTCGATCGAGCCGTACACCTCGTCGGTCGAGACCTGCACCACCTTCGGCACCCCGGCCTCCAGGCACGCCTGCAGCAACGTCTGCGTGCCGAGCGCGTTGGTGCGCATGAACTCGGCGGCGCCCTCGATCGACCGGTCCACGTGCGACTCGGCGGCGAAGTTGACCACGAGGTCGTGGCCGGGGACGACCCGTTCGAGCAGCTCGGCGTCGCAGATGTCCCCGTGCACGAACTCGTGCGGCACCCCGTCGAGGTTGGCGCGGTTGCCGGCGTAGGTGAGCTTGTCGAGCACGGTCACGTACGCGTCGTGGAGGTTCCGGACGTAGTGGGAGCCGATGAATCCCGCGCCGCCGGTGACCAGAATTCTTGTCATGAACTGATCTGTACCTTGCTGTGATCGCCCAGTACGAGACGGTGGGCTCTGGGCGTGTTGGGCGCCGGGGTGACCTCGACGTCGTGGCCGATCAGCGACGACTCGATGCGGCCCACCCCGGCGATGGAAGCGCGGGGCAGCACGATCGAGTACTCGATCTCGCTGCCGGTGACGGCGCAGGAGGCGCCGATGGAGGTGTACGGGCCCACGTAGCTGTCCTGGATGCGGGCCCCGGCGCCGATGATCGCCGGGCCTACCACGCGCGAGCGCTCGACCACCGCGCCCGGCTCGATCGCGACCCGGCCGATGAGCTCGCTGGCCTCGTCCACCCGCCCGTCGATCCTGGGCTCGACCGACTCCAGCACGAGCCGGTTGACCTCCAGCATGTCGGTGACGTTGCCGGTGTCCTTCCAGTAGCCGGAGATCACCGAGGACTCGACGCGCTGCCCCGACTCGATCAGCCACTGGATGGCGTCGGTGATCTCCAGCTCGCCCCGCCACGACGGCTTGAGCTCCGCCACCGCCGCGTGGATGGCCGGGCTGAACAGGTAGACGCCCACCAGGGCCAGATCGCTCTTGGGCCGCTCGGGCTTCTCCTCCAGGCCGATCACGCGCCCTTCTTCGTCCAGCTCGGCCACCCCGAACTGGCGCGGGTCGCCGACCCTGGTCAGCATGATCTGCGCGGCGGGCCGTTCCC
The DNA here is from genome assembly GCF_041950525.1 of Nonomuraea sp. GTA35. Classification (NCBI taxonomy): domain Bacteria; kingdom Bacillati; phylum Actinomycetota; class Actinomycetes; order Streptosporangiales; family Streptosporangiaceae; genus Nonomuraea; species Nonomuraea sp. GTA35. The sequence goes on from NZ_JBGNUV010000020.1 coordinate 142,957, forward strand.
TGGCGAACCGGTCGACCAGGCCGTTGATGCCGCCCACGACGAAGTTGTCGCCGAGGTACATGACGAAGTCGTCGTCGCCCAGGTAGTCGCGGGCGATCAGCACGCCGTGGGCCAGCCCGAGCGGGGCCTCCTGCCGCAGGTACGTCACCTGCAGCCCGAACGCCGAGCCGTCGCCCACGGCCGCCTCGATCTCCGCGTGCGTGTCCCCGACCACCAGGCCGAGCTCCTGGACCCCGGACTCCGCGATGGCCTCCAGTCCGTAGAACAGGACCGGCTTGTTGGCGACGGGGACCAGTTGCTTGGCCGACGTGTGCGTGATGGGGCGTAGCCGGGTGCCCGACCCCCCGGCGAGCACGAGTGCTTTCACCGCTAGTAAGCCCCTTCTCCACGGGTGACGACGGACCAGGTCTTCCACAGGATCTGCAGGTCGAGGATGAGCGACCAGTTCTCCACATAACGCAGGTCGAGGCGTACGGACTCCTCCCACGTCAGGTCGGAGCGCCCGCTGACCTGCCACAGCCCGGTCATCCCCGGCTTGACCACCAGGCGGCGGCGCACGTCGGCGCCGTACGCGGCGACCTCTTCGGGCAGCGGCGGGCGCGGGCCGACGAGGGACATCTCGCCGCGCAGGACGTTCAGCAGCTGAGGCAGCTCGTCGAGGGAGTATTTCCGGAGAAAAGCCCCTGCCCTGGTGATCCTTGGATCGTTCCTAATCTTGAAGAGCACTCCGTCGAACTCGTTCGCCTCGAGCAACGTGCCCTTGAGCCGCTCCGCGTCCACCACCATGGTCCTGAACTTCACCAGACGGAACTCTCTGCCGCTCTTGCCGACTCTTGTCTGGTAGAAGAACGCGGGGCCGGGGCTGGTCAGCCGGATCACCAGCGCGATCGCCAGCAGCGGCAGCGCCAGCACCAGCAGCGCGAGCCCCGCCCCCAGGCGGTCGAAGACGGTCTTCACGAACTGCCGCATCCCGTCGAACTCGGGGTGCTCCACGTGGAGCAGCGGCATGCCCGCGACCGGCCTGATGCTGATCCGCGGCCCGGCCACGTCGAGGAGCGCGGGCGCCACGAACAGGTCCGTGCGCGCGGTCTCCAGGCTCCACGCCAGCCGGCGCAGCGCGGCGCCGTCCAGCTCCGGGCAGGCCAGCACGGCCACGGCGTCGGCCCGCTCCCGCTCGACCACGGTGGCCACGTCGCCGAAGTCGCCCAGCACCGGGATGCCGTCGAGGTCCACGTCCATGGCGTTGCCGGGCAGGCAGGCTCCCACCACCCGCATCCCGTGGTACGGCTGGCGCCTGAACTGCATCACGAGGTCGAGGATCGACTCCCGGTGCCCGACCGCGATCACCTGGCGCATGTAGTCGCCCACCGCTCTGCGCCGGTGCAGCCGCTTGCGCATGCGATAGCGGTAGTACAGCGTCGCGAGCAGGGCCAGCGGCAGCATCGCCATCACGAAACTGCGCGCGATGGCGGCCTGCGTGGCATAGGCCATGATGGCGACGGCCGCCATCAGCCCGACGCCGCCGTTGAAGACGGCCTTGAACTCCTCGGTTCCCTCGCCGTTGGCGCGCTGGCGGTACGCGCCCCCCATCCACAGTGCGATGGGCCAGGCGATGACCAGGCCGAATCCCAGCAGGAACTCGGCCGGCGGAATGTACGCGCCGGCGATCAGCCGGATGCCCAGCACACACACGCATGCGAGCAGCGCGCACACCGTGTCGCCGGATAACAGAAGCCGTAAGTACGCACGCGTCCAGATGCTCGACGCGCGGCGCGGTACGGCCTCGAGGAGCACGACAGCGGACTCCCCAGTCCCCACCCTCATAGCACCACCCTGACAACTCTGTGCACCGCGATAACTTGACGTTCCTTGAACCACATGGGTTGACAAGTCCCACGCACAATCAAGGGCGGCGGCCCCCACTAAAGAGTAAAGATCAATTCCGGCATGAGGAATACCGGCAAATGTCCACATTCGGACGATTGTCAGACCCCGCAGGGGCTTGACGGAACGGTCCACAGGTGTCAGCAGTTGATCAGGGAAATGCCAGATTTACTGCGGTATTTCGGCAGGTTGCCGATTTATGAAGGACTAGTCGTACTCCAGGTCCGGCAGCGCCGACGGCGGGTCGGGGCTGCGCCAGACCACCACGACGCCGTCGTGCGCGGAGTCGGCGGCCAGGGTCAGCCGGTCGAGGTCGAAATCCGGAAGGTAACGCAGGCGGGCGAGAAACGTGGCGTCCGTGGCCGAGCGGGGCACGACGCAGCCCTCGCCGTCACGATCGAGCAGGATATAGAGGACGTCTTCCCCGGATTCGGTGACGACACGGACCTCCACCACGTCCTCCCACGCGAGGGCCTCGACACTACCGTCCGCATAGTGACGCGTGACGCCCTCTTCCGTGACATACACGTAGGAGTCCGGCATCGGATTGCCGTGCATGGCCGCGATTCTTGCGAGTTACGGGGCAGTCCCGCAAGGGTTCGCGCTCAAAGGTGCCGATGTACTCGGCCGTCGCCGCCCCACGAGTGGCTCAGATGCGCGGCGACCGCCGCCCGCGCGGCCTCCTCCGGGCCGTTCGCGAGGGCGTCGAGCAGCTCGCGATGCTCGGCGACGAGCACGTCCCTGTCCTGGTAGACCTCGCGCAGCCGCACCAGCCCGAGCCGCGTCTCCGCGGCCAGCACGCCGTAGAGCCGCTCCAGCCGCGGGCTGCCGACGGCCTCGACGAGCGCCTGGTGCAGCGCCATGTGCTCGGCCACGGTCTCCGACCAGGGCGCGTCCGCGGGCAGGGCGGCCATCCGGTGCAGCGCCGCCTCCGCCTCGGGCACCGTCCGGCCGACCACGGCCCGGGCCATGAGGTCCTCCAGGGGGCGGCGGACGTACATGAGATCTTCGAGGTCCGAAAGCGTCACTTCCGGGACATAGGCGCTGCGGTTGCGCTCACGTCTGAGCAGCCCTTCGTGGACCAGGCTCGCCAGCGCCTCCCGCACGGTCGGCCTGGCGACGCCGTACGACGCGGCGATCTCCTGCTCGGGCAGCGCGGTGCCGGGCGGGATCTCGCCGGACAACACCCTGCTGCGCAGGGCGTCGGCGAGCGCGCCGACGGTGGAGACAGGTCTGAGCGGCAACGTCACGGCTGCGACTCTAGCTCCCTTTCCGGCATGCGCTCCCTCTCGCGCCCCCTTTCCGGTACGGCCACCGCCACCAGGCTCAGCCCCAGCAGCACGAGCCCCGCGATCGAGACCGGAGCCAGCCGCTCGCCCAGCACCACCAGCCCGAGCAGCGCGGCGACGGCCGGCTCGGCCAGGGACAGCGTGGCGGCCGTGGCCACGGGCGTGGTGCGCAGGCCCCGGCCGTACAGGAAGTAGGACAGGGCCGTGGTGCCGAGCCCGAGGTAGAGCACGGCGAGCAGCGCCCGCGGCTCGCCCATCCAGGCGACGCCGCTGACGGCGAGCACCGGCAGCATGATCAGCGCGGCCCCGCCGAACATCACGCCCATCACCGCGTTCGACTGACCGCCCTGGCCGATCGCCCGGGCCGCCATGACGGCGTAGAACGCGTACAGCAGCCCGCCCAGCAGCGCGAGCGCGATGCCGGAGACCACCTGCGCGCCCGCCTCGGCGCCGCCGCCCACGATCAGCGCCGCGCACCCGCAGATGGCGGCCGCGGTGGCCGCGCTCCACCGCCTCGTCGGCCTGCGCCCGTGCAGCACCCAGGACAGCAGCCCGGTGAACACCGGCCCGCTGCCGATCGCGACCACCGTGCCGATGGCCACCCCGGTACGGCTGACGGCCGCGAAGAAGCAGAGCTGGTACGCGGCCACCGCCACGGCTCCCAGCAACAACCCCGGCCTGACGGCCTTGCCCAGCCCGGCCCCGGCCACGAGCGCCAGCGCGGCGCCTCCGATCACCAGCCGGGCGGCGGCCAGCGCCACCGAGTCGGCGGACACCAGCAACCCGGCCGTGCCCGCGGTCCCCCACAGCACGGAGGCGCCCACGACGGCAAGCGGTCCATTCCTCATGGACCCATTGTCAGACAATCAGACACGGTTCGTCTAGTTGTCAGACAATTCTTCCAGCAACTGCTCGATCAGCCGCTCCGCCGGCGCCGCCACCTCCCCCGCGTAGTCGTCGAACGCCGCCAGCCCCGTCTCGATGTCCGGGACGCTCCTGCGGGGCAGCTCCAGCAGCGTCTCCTCCTCGGCCTGGATGCCGCCCTCCACGTGAAAGGCCTTGCCGGACGCGGCGATGGAGACCTCGAACCTGACCTCGCGCCCGTCGGGCAGCATGAACGTGGTGCCGACGCGGACACCCGCCGGCGGGAAGAAAAAGGAGAAGTGCTCGCTTCTCACGAACGGATGGCGTAACTCGGCGAGAATCTCCGACGCCCGGCTCAGAGCCTCCAACAGCCCGGCCGCGGCCAGACTCTCGCTGTCCACCCGCCACAGCGTAGTTCAGCCCGCACAGGCCACGCCAGGTGACCGGCCCTCCCGATCAACCGGCCACCCCAATCAGCCGGCCCTCCCGATCAGTCGGTGGCCAGGCGCGCGTGCCGCTCCACGTCGTACCGGACGCCCTCGTAGCAGAGCTTGCCCCGCTCGATGCCCTCCGGCAGGAACCCGGCCTTCGTGGCGACCCGGCACGACGCCGGGTTGTTCGTCCGGTGCCCCAGCTCCAGCCGGTAGAGCCCGCGCTTGTCGAACGCCCACCGGGCCAGCAGCTCGGTGGCCGCCACCGCGACGCCTTTCCCTCTGGCCTCGGGCACGACCCAGTAGGACACCCATCCGTTGCCGTGGGAGTCGAGCCTGGTCACGGCCACGTTTCCGACCACCCGCTCGTCCTCGACCACGGCGAAGGCGTGCCCGACCCCGTCCCAGGAGGCGATCCAGCCGGAGGCGTCCTTGAGCGTCACGACGGGCCAGGGGGCCTGGTTGCGCAGGTCGGGGGCTTGGAAGGCACGCAGCACGGCGGGCGCGTCGGCCTCGCGCCACTCCCGCAGCCGGACGTTCACAGGGATCACAACGTCGGAGATTACCCGGATTGCACCTTCTTCCCGATCGGGTGGGTCGCCTCGAAGTCGGCCACGAGCTGCTTGGGCGCGGTCAGGCACCACGCCTCGGCCATCAGCTCGAACAGCTCCTCCGCGTCGATCCGGTCGAGGTGGACCACCACCCAGCCGAACCGCCCGGCCGTGAACTGCACCTCGAACACCTCGGGCCGCTCGTTGACCAGCGCGATCTGCTCCTCGATCGTCGCCTTCAGCCCGACCGTCTCGGTCGCCTCCCACAGGTAGCCGAACCCCTTGTCGTGCACCTTGAGGCCGATCCACTCGCCGCCGTGATTCATCCGCACGTCGGGCAGCTCGTCCAGCAGCTTCAGGAACTCATCGACGCTGACACCCATGCCGCCTGTGTACCAGAACCCACCGACACTTCCGACCGTCTTGAGCGATCGCTCAAACACGCCTATATTCGTTTTAAGCGATCGCTCAAATCGAACGTGACGAGGGGTCATGCGGCTGTACATCGAGATCCTGATCAGGGCCGACATGGAGGCGCTGTGGCAGGCCACCCAGCACCCGGCCCGGCACGAGCGCTGGGACCTGCGCTTCGGCAGCATCAAGCCCCTCTCCGGCGGGAGGTTCCGCTACTCGACCCTCGGCATCAGCGGCGTCGGCGTCCACACGGGCGACCGGCACGCCGCCGGCGGCACGTGCACCTCGGCACTGCGCTTCGGCTCGGACCACCCGCTCTCGCCGATCCGCGCCGGCTCCGGCTACTGGCGCTACCTGCCCACGCCGGCCGGGATCCGCTTCCTGACCTCCTACGACTACCGCCCGCACGTCCTGCCGCCCCGGCTCATGTGGTGGGCCACCGCCTGGTCGTTCGACCGGCTGCGCCTGTGGCTGGAGACCGGCAGATCGCCCGTGCGCACCCTCCTCCAGGCCCTGGCGGAAGCAGCGACCAGAACGGCCGCCGTCGCCGTCGCCGCCTGGCTGCTCGGACCGCTGCCCGCCCTGGCGGCGGCGGCGCTCGCCGTCGCCCTCCCGCCCCTGCCGGGCACCCCCGCGGCCCGCCGCTGCCTACGCCACCCCATCGAGCATCCACGGGAGCGACCATGCCCTCGATCTTCCAGCGCGCGCTCGGCCCCGACTTCGCCCGCCTCCACCCCCAGCTCCAGCGCCGCTTCGGCGTCGGGCTCGACAGCGGCGAGGCCTGCATAGGAGAGGGGGTCATGCACCGCGTCTGGAACGCCGGCCTCGCCGTCCGCCCGTTCCTGACGCTCGGCAGCCTCAGGAACATCCTCGTCACGGACACCGGCCGCGACGTCCCCTTCCGGATCGAGAACTACCCGTACACCGACTCGTACGGCCGCGAGACCGTCACCTTCGTGCGCACCTTCCCGCTCAGCCGCTTCGACGCGACCATGATCTACGACGAGGCCGGCGCCCGGGTCGTCGACTACCTGGGCACCCACCAGCACCTCGCCACCCCGCTCGCCCTGTCGGTGGACGAGCGCGGCAGCCTGGTCATCCGCTCGGGCCCGCAACGCCTGCTGGAGGGCCCGCTCGCCGTCCGCATCCCGGCCGCCGCCACCGGCACGGCCCTGGTCACCGAGCAGTACGACGACAGGGCCGGGCGCTTCAGGATCGCGGTCACCGTGTCGAACCCGCTGCTCGGCCGGATCTTCGGCTACTGGGGCAGCTTCACCGCCTCCTACGTGGACGTCGCGGCGCACGGCGTTCCCGCTAGCGTGAGGCCCAGGCGGGAGGTGGCCCGCCTGTGAACGCTTGAGGGAGCCCGGTGGCCGACACCCGTACGAAGCTGCTCGACGCGGCGCTCGAAACGCTCAAGAAGCAGGGGATGGCCGGCGCCTCCGCCCGTACGATCGCCGCGACCGCGGGCGTCAACCAGGCTCTGGTCTTCTACCACTTCGGCAGCGTCGACCAGCTGCTGGCCGCCGCCTGCGAGCACGGCGCCCAGCAGCGCATCCCCCTCTACCGCGACCGCTTCGCCGCCGTGACCTCGCTGCGCGAGCTGCTCGACCTCGGTCGCGAGCTGCACGCGCAGGAGCGCGCGGAAGGCAGCGTCGCGGCGCTGGCCCAGCTCCTGGCGGGCAGCCAGACCGACGAGAAGCTGGCCGCGGCGGTCGTCAAGGGGCTCGAGCTGTGGATGGCCGAGGTGGAGCAGGCGCTGGGCCGGGTGCTGGCGAGCTCGCCGCTGGCGGAGTTCGTGGACGTGACCGGGCTGGCCAAGGCGACGGCGGCGGCGTTCGTGGGGCTGGAGCTGTACGAGGGCGTGGACGCCGACGGCGCGGCCCAGGCACTGGACGCGCTGGAGGAGCTGGCCGCGCTGGTGACGGTCCTGGACGACCTGGGGCCGGTGCTGCGCAGGACCGTGCGGGCCAGGCTCACTCGTAGTATCGGACCTCGATCACGTTCCCGTCCGGGTCAGGAAAGAACATAGTCTCCGGCGCGATGCCCCGGGCGCCGAACGAGTTCGCGCCGCCGCCGGTGATCTCCACGCCGTGCTGCTTCAGCCGCACCTGCAGCGCGTCGTAGTCCTCCTTGCCGACCGCCAGGCAGAAGTGGTTGATCGGGTGCCCGGCGCTGCCCTTCACCCCGGTGCCCTCGTCCACGCCGCGCATCGCCTCGTACGCCATCAGGTCGAGGATGCTCTCGGGCGAGATCCGGACGCTGGGGAACGGCGCCTTCCCGTCGCGGAACTCCTCGGCCCGGACCCCGGGCAGGCCGACCACCTGCTCGTAGAAGTCCAGGGACGCGCGGGGGTCGGAGACCCAGCAGACGAGATGGTCAAGGCGTGCGTGCATACAACACCTTCCTTCGCGTTCCCTCCAATATCTGATGGCCGAATCCTTGTTGTCCACCTAATGCCTCATCGCCCGGCAAATAGCTACCTGACGGAAAGGGCTGGTTCACACCGCGTTCGAGGCCCTCACCACGGCTCCACGTCGAGCCCGGTGGCGGTGATCCAGAGGGCGCGGAACGCGTAGCTCGCCCGCCCGTTGAAGTCGTCCTCCGGCAGCCGCGCGATCAGGTCCAGCGCGGCGGCCACGTGGCCGCACTCGGCCGCCTGCACGACCAGCAGCTCCGTCGGGTGCTCGCGCTGCGTCCGGGGCGTCTTCAGCAGCGTGGCGTAGGCGTCGGCGAGCGCCGCCAGCTCCCCCTCGCCCGGCCGGGCACGCGACGGGTCCCGCCTGGCGTTCGCCTCGGCCTGGGCGAGGTGGTCCTCGTAGGCGTAACCGTCGCCGTAGACCCGCGCCCACTCGCGCACCAGATCCGGCCGGCCCAGGCGGGTGAACACCTCCACCGCCTCCCAGCCGTCGAACCAGCCCTGCGACTGCCACTCCTCCGCCGACGGATCCCGCAAGGGGATGAGCTCGCGGGCGAAGTGATCCCGCCGGGTGAGGATCAGGTAGGCCAGCAGCGGCACGCTGTAGAAGGTGGAGGGGGCGCCGGTGCCCTCCAGCAGCAGCGCGCGGGCCTCCTGCTCCCGCCCGCACTCCAGCAACGCCCACGCCACCGCCAGGCGGTGCTGGCCCGGGTTCGACTCGGGCTCGATCGCCGCACGCGCGCGCCCGAACCACGCCTCGGCACGGGGATCCCCCATCGCCGCGTACGCGCCGGCCACGGACGAGGCCACGAACGCCCCGTTGTACTCGTCGAGCACCGCCTCGACCTTGGCCTCGTCGCCGTCGAAGAACGTGCGCGCCTCGTCCCGCCTCCCGGCGGCGGCCAGGATCATCGCCACGTCGGCCCGCCCGCGTACCTGCTCGTCCGATGACGGGATCGCGTCGAGCAGCGGCCGCGCCCCGGCAGCCTGGCCCAGGCGCGCCCTGAGCCGGGCCGCGTGCCGCAGGTTCTGGCTCACGTGGTGGTCCCAGCCGCCGTGCAGCGGCGTGACCGAGGTGAGCGCGAGCTGGAAGAGGTCCTCCAGCGTGGCGGTGTTCGGCGGCGGCCAGGCCGTGTCCGCCTGCGGCGTGTGGCCGCGGAAGCGCTCCAGGTACTCCTCCAGCGGCGGGCCGAACCGCTCGGCGGCAGTGGCGGCGTCCGGCGCGACGTCGAGCCCGCCCCAGCGCGTCGGCCAGCCGAACCGGCGCTCGACCGTCCAGGCCAGGGCGCCGTCGAGGGCATGCGCGCGGTCGGGCGGGGCGATGACGGGCCCCGGTTCGAAGGCCACGGCCCACGTCTCGTCGTCGAGCGCGAACGTCGGATCGATGCTCGCCCCCTCCTCGTCGCGCACCTCCTCCCCGACGTCCTCGCCGTCGAGCTCCAGCGGGCGCGGCCCGGGCGGCGTGCGCAGGAACGCGAAGTCCCCGGTGATCAGGCCGGTGTCCGCCTGGAAGAAGCGCAGGCCGGTGGCGCCGACCGTGACGATCACACCGTCGGCGCCCCACAACACGCTGCGGGCGTCCGCCGTCGCCTCCACGGCCCCGATCCGGCTCGGCGCGTCCGCGAGGCTCCAGACCTCGACCTGCCCGCCAGCCGTCAGCGCCGCCGCGTGGAGCCCGTCGGGCGACCACGCCCACGCCTCGCCGTCCGTCTCCGGGTCGCTCTGCAGCAGCGCGAGGTCGAGGTCGTAACGGTGCCGGCCCTGGTCGTAGACGGTGACACGGGGACGGGCGTACGCGTCGTTGCCCTCCGGCACCACGACCGCCAGCCGCGTCACGGCGCCGTGGACGCCCCAGGACAGCTCCGACGCGCCCGGATGCCCCGGCAGCTTCGCCACCGTCCAGCCCGTCATGGCGTCACCGATCAGCAACTGCCCGCGGAGCTGGTGGGCGAAGTACCGCTCGTCCCGGCTCCAGGCGGGGGCGTCGCTGCCGACGCCGGCCTCGGCGAACCACAGGACCCGCCCGTCGGAGGCGTCGAGGGCGCAGACCCAGCCGCGCGCGTGCCCGTGGAGCCGCCGCCCGTCGCGTGACCAGAAGGCCTCACGGAGAAAGAGCTCGTCACCTCCGAGCAGCGCCTTGACCGTCTCCGGCAAGGGCTCGGCCAGCAGCACCACGCCCAGGTCGGTCTCGTCCTCGCCGTAGTCCCAGAACACCTCCCCCTCGGCCAGCGGCGCGACGCACCCCTGCACCTCGCGCGGGGAGCCGGTGGCGATGTAGGCGCGCGTGCCGTCGGGCGCGAAGGCGAAGCCGGGCGGGCGCGAACCCCCGTCCGTCACGTACGCCTCGCCGAGCGGATCCGAGCCCTCCGCGAACGCGTCCCACGCCCCCACACCGTTGGTGTTGTACGCCAGCGCGAGCCGCTGCCCGTCGGCCGACCACTGCAGCGTGCGCCTGTACCCGGGCCAGCCCACCCCGCCCATGATCGCGTCGAGCACGTTGACGCACCGGGCGCTGGCCAGCTCCCAGACCTGCAGCACCCCGCCCCGGTCGTAGTCGTCGCCGCACCAGCTGCCGATCGCCAGGTAACGCCCGCACGGGCTGAGCGCGTGCCCGCTGAGCTCGGCGGGGTGCCCATCGGGGTGCCGCAGCACCGCGCCCAGCTCCTTGACCCGCTCGGTCGCGAACCGGTGCGCCTCGGTGATCCCGCTCGTCTGCTCCAGCCGGGTGAGCGCGGTGCGGAGGGGCGGGAGGTCGCGAGCCGGCTCGAACGCCGACCAGTCCGTGGCATGCAGCGCCGCCAGGAACGCGTCCGGATTGTCCGATGGGTTCGTGATCGCCATAGCGGGCGACCTTACTGAAAGATCTTCTCATTGTCCGGAGTTCCGGTGGATCGCCTGCCGCGCACGGGACGCGGGCCGCGCGGACCGCGAGTCGGACGGACCGCGAGTCGCGGACGAACCCCGAGTCGCCCGCCGGACCGGGCATCGCAATCGGACCACGAACCCAGGTGGACCATGCATCCCAGGGGGACCGTGTATCCCAGGGGGACCATGAATCCCAGGGGGACCAAGCATCCCGGGCGGACCCGCATCCCAGGCGGACCACGCATCGCCGGCAGATCACCCCGGCCGCGGGCCGGCCGCCGGTCGCGCACGAGACTCAGGTGGGCGGGACGGCGGGCGGCGGGCGGCGGGCGGCGGGCCGGCGAGGCGGCGCGTTACGAGCCCGGCGGGCGGCGGTGCTGCGGGTTACGAGTCCTGCGGGCCTGCCAGCTTGGCGAGCGCCCGCACCCCTTCCAGGACCTCGGCAGCGGTAGGCGCGTTCGCCGGGTTGCCGAGGCTCTGGATCATCACACCCGACATCAACGCCGTCTGGACCATGCCGAGAGTGCGGGCGGTGTGCTCGGACACGGTCTCCTCCGGCACGCTCTGCAGGATCGCCCCCATGCCCCGCCAGCCCTCCGCCATCCCCTCGGCCACCCTGGCGCGCAGCTCGGGCTGCCGCTGCCCTTGCAGGAACAGCTCCACCGTGGCCAGCCAGAGATCCGGATGCTCGGCGAACTGCCGCACGAGCCCTTCCCACATGCGCTCATACGCGCGAACCGCGTCGTCCCCCGCCTCGGGGGCCAGCGCGCGGCCGAGGCTGTCGCCCCACTCGTCCAGCAGGCCGAACAGCGCCTGAGTGAGCAGCGCCTCCCGCGAGCCGAAGTGGTAGCCGATCGCCGCCGTGCTCACGCCGGCCGCGGCGGCGATGTCGCGGACGCTGGTGCGGTCGTAACCCTGCTCGCGCAGGCACCGCTTGGCGCCCGCGAGCAGGTCTTCGCGGTTTCCCATGGGGCACACCGTACCAACAGATTAGCACGAACGTTTGATGCGCTCGTTTTGCGCGTTCGTTTTGCTCGTTCGTGCAAATCTGGGTTATGGTCCTGCCATCGCTCGATCGACAGGGAGAACGACCATGAAGAAGCAGATGATCGCCTCGGCGGGCCTCGGCCTGGCGCTGCTCACCCCGTACGGCACCCCGGCCACCGCCCAAGCAGCCGCCTCAGCCCCCGCCGTCGTGGTCACCACCGACGGCGCCGTCCGCGGCACCACCGGTCCGCAGGTGCGCACCTTCCAGGGCATCCCGTACGCCACCGCCGCCCGATTCGCCGCACCGGCCCCGATCGCCGCGTGGAAGGGCACCCGAGACGCCACCAAGCCCGGCAACGTGTGCGCCCAACCGGCCGGCTACCCCATCGGCAAGCCCAGCACCGACGAGAACTGCCTCAACCTCAACGTCACCACACCTGCGGGCAAGCGCGGCAAGCTCCCGGTCATCGTGTGGATCCACGGCGGCAGCCTCATGTACGGCATGGGCGACCTGTACCGGGCGGACCGGCTGGCGGCCGGCGGGGCCGTCGTGGTGTCGCTGAACTACCGCCTGGGCGTCACCAGCTTCCTGACCCACCCGTCGCTGCCGGAGTCCGGCGGCCTGGCCCTGGACGATCAGCGTGCGGCGCTGCGCTGGGTGCGCGAGAACATCGCGGCGTTCGGCGGCGACCCCCGCAATGTGACGATCATGGGCCAGTCCGGCGGCGGCTTCGCCGTCTGCGGCCACCTGGCCTCCCCCGCCTCCGCGGGCCTGTTCCAGCGGGCGATCATCCAGAGCGCGCCCTGCGGAGAGGCCTCCCGTACCAGGGCGGAGGCGGAGGCCGAGAGCACCGAGGTCATCGAGAAGGCAGGCTGCGCCGACGCCACCGACGTGGCGAGCTGCCTGCGCGAGCTCCCCATGGCCAAGCTCCTGGACGCCTACGGCACCCAGCGGGAGCCGCGCCCCTACAGTGGCACGCCCTCCCTGCCACTCCCGGTCGACCAGGCCCTGCGCACGGGCCGCTTCAACCGCGTGCCCGTCCTCGTCGGCGTCAACCACGACGAGGAGAACGGCATGATCCTCGGCCTGGAGCTGGCCACCGGCAAGCCCATGGCCGCCCGCGACTACCGGCCCGCCGTCGAGCAGGCGTACGGCGAGAACGCCGCCGCCGTGCTGCGGCGCTATCCGCTGGGCAAGTCGGCGGGCAGGACCCTGGCGACGGTCAAGACCGACTCGACCTGGTCGGCACCGACCCTCGACACCGCCCGCGCCCTGTCCCGCTGGACCTCCACGCGCATGTTCGAGTTCGCCGAGCAGCAGACCCCCTGGTACGCGGGCTACCCGAAGCCGAGCTTCCCCGCCGCCGCCCAGCACATGGCCGAACTGCCCTACCTGTTCGACCTGGCCCTGTTCGAGAAGCTGTCGCCCCGGCAGGCCGGCCTCGGCGACCGGCTGATCGCCACCTGGACGCGCTTCGCCCGCACCGGCGACCCCAACGGTGCCGGCGCGCAGCCCTGGCCCGTGCTGCGGGATGATCGCGGCCAGGCGGGGTGGCACGTGCAGTCCCTGACGAGTGGAGCCTGGAAGCGCGCCGACTTCGTCAACGACCACCAGTACCGCTTCTGGAGCACCGTCAAGAGGTGACGCCCGCGACTCACGTACGGGATGGCGGCGCACATGCATGACAGCGACGCCCGTACCAGCGCAGGAAGGCACGCACCCTCAGGTCATCGCGCCGATCGGCGAGCCTCGCACCAGGTGTCCCATGCCAGCTCGGCCGGCAACTCGCCCTCATCACCATCCGGATCGAGCCCTCTGGCGCGGACCTCCTCCTCCCACTCCTCATCGAGCCGCTGCGGCAGCCGCGCCCCGCACCACGGGCAGTACCGGATGGAGATGGAGCTGCTTCCCCCGTCATGGATCGGCAGCCCGTAGGCCCGGTACCCGGCGAAATGGACCACCACCGCGTCCGGGCAGTCGAAGGGGTCCGGATGCAGGTCGCACCCGTGCTCCAGGTGTGTCGCCATTTCCGCGCAGCAATGCTCCACCGAGCCGTCCCTCCTCACCGCAGCCGCCTGCGCCCGTGCAGTCCGATCGCCCTCATCCGCGAACCGCCGCATCCAGCAGAGCAACACATCCAGCAGAGCACCGCATCCGGCGGACCGCCTCATCCGGCACAGCGCTACAACCTAGACCGACCCGGCTTCCAGGGCGAACAAATTCATGCCGCCGACGTGTAGAGGACGGCCGGGCGGCTCCGACCTCATGGTGAAGGCGGCGCCAGGCAGGCGCCCGAACAGCAGGAGGCAGTGAGATGAGCAAGGTCACTTGTGACATGGCGATGTCCGTCGACGGCTTCGTGGCTGGATTGCACCAGAGCCTGGAAGAGCCCTTCGGCGAGGGCGTGGGCGATCGCCTGCACCTGTGGATGTTCGAGGAGCCCGAGCAGCACGCCGCAGTGCTCGAGAACATCACGGCGGCCGGGGCGTTCATCATGGGCCGCAACATGTTCAGCCCCGGCCGCGGCGCCTGGGACCTGGACTGGAGCGGCTGGTGGGGCGACGAGCCGCCGTACCACGCGCCGGTCTTCGTCCTCACTCACCATCCGCGCGAGCCGTTGCCGAAGAAGGGCGGCACGACGTTCCATTTCGTCACCGACGGGATCGAGTCGGCGATGGCCCAGGCCCGCGAGGCCGCCGGCGACCGCGACGTCTCCATCGCGGGCGGCGCGGAGACAGTGAACCAGTACCTGGCGGCAGGCCTCATCGACGAGCTGCGCCTGCACGTCGCCCCGGTGATCCTCGGCAGAGGCGAACGCCTGCTCCACAACGTCGGCGACATCACCCTCGAACCCCTCGGCACCCCCTCCGGCACCAGCCTCGTCACTCACCTGACCTACCGAGTGGTCCGGTAGCACCGAACCCCGCAACCCAGCCCGAGGACCGAGCCCCTACCTACCCTCCGCCCATCCCTCGACGTACCGGATGGATGATCCGGCGGCGCAGAAACCCGCCGGCCAGTCTGAGGACCGAGCCCCCGCCTCCCCCACCCATCACCTTCCGCTCGCCCGCTCCCGACGCGAGACGTCGTCACGGGATCCCGCATCACCGCCGATCGCTCCGAGAAGGGCTGGTCACGAGCCCGGCGTCATATGCCGCGATCACGAGCTGCGCCCGATCGCGGGCCTGCAGTTTGGCCAGTAGATGACCGATGTGCGTCTTCACCGTCCCGACGGTGAGGTGGAGGCGCTCGGCGATGTCGCGATTGGACAGCCCCGTGGCCACGAGCGTGAGCACCTCGCGCTCCCGGGGAGTGACCCCGTCGAGGGGGCGTGGTGGCGGAACCTGTTCGGCGCGCTGCAGGAACTCCGCGATGAGCCGGCGCGTGACGGTCGGCGCCAGCAGGGCTTCCCCGCCGGCCACCACCCGGATCGCGCTCAGGAGCTCGGCCGCCGTGGTGTTCTTGACGAGAAAGCCGCTCGCACCGGCTCGCAGCGCCGCGTACACGTATTCGTCCAGGTCGAAGGTGGTGAGGATCAGCACGCGGGTGCCGGAGTTCTGCGGTGAGCCGCAGATGCGCCTGGTCGCTTCGATCCCATCCATCTCCGGCATGCGCACGTCCATGAGAACGACGTCGGGACGTAACCGGCCGGCCAGCCGCACCGCCTCGTCCCCGGTGCCCGCCTCGCCCACGGTCACCATCCCCGGCGTGCTGTCGATGAGCATCTTGAAGCTGTCACGCACCAGCACCTGATCTTCAGCGAGCAGGACCTTGATGGACGGGCCCACACCCTCCTGCGACCCCAAGCGGCTCACTCCCTCACCCGCACCCAAGCTCACATCCATTGCCCCATCCGGACCAACCAGATCACACCATCCAGCCCAGAACCCGATCACACCGGCCTGTCCGGAGAAACCACACCGGCCGGCCGATGCACCCAGCTGGGCTTCAGGCTGCGGCACCCACCGGACCGTAGGGCAAGCGTGCCACCACGTGGAACCCGCCATCGGCCTGGGGCCCGGCGCTGAGCGTGCCGCCGAACATCACCGCCCGTTCCCGCATCCCGATGAGACCGTGCCCGCCCAGGAACGCCGATCGTGCTTCGCGCTGCGTCCGTGGGCCGCTGTCGCGGACTTCGATCACCGCTTGTCCGTCATCGAACTGCACGGTGATCGAGCATCGGGTGGGCGCCGCGTGCTTGATGACGTTGGTCAGGGCCTCCTGGACGATCCGGTACACCGACAGGGCCACCGCGGACGGCAACACCGCGTCCGCGTCCGCGGGCACGCTCAGCTCCACCTCGACCCCGGCCGACGTGGCCTGATCCACCAGCCCGGACAGGTCGGCCAGGCCAGGCACGGGCGCCAAGGAGTCGGGCGAGTCGCCGTCGGATCGCAGCAGGCCGAGCACCCGGCGGATCTCGGTGAGCGTGCTCTGGCTCGTCTGCTCGATGACCGCCATCGCGGCACGTACCTCCTGAGGGTGGAGGTCGGCCACGTGGTTGGCCACGGTGGCCTTGACGGCGATCACGCTCATGCTGTGCCCGATGATGTCGTGAAGCTCCCTGGCGATGCGCCTGCGTTCGTCGGCGACGGCGGCTTCGGCACGGTGGCGGGCGAGGCGGGCGACCAGGAACCGCTGGCGGCGGACCATCACGCCGAGCCCCCACGAGGCGCTCATGAAGACCCCGATCGCGCTGCCTTCCACCGGAAGGTACGGGGGTAACTCGGTGTGCTCCAGTGCGGGCGGCAGGGTCGGCAGCACCTGCGTGTAGAAGACCAGCACGGCGGCCGCCGCGCCACACAGGCATCCGGCCAGGTGCGCCGCCGAGCGGCCGAGCGGAACGGTGGAGGCGACCAGGTAGAGCGTGAGCGCGGCCGGGATGAAGGACACCCAGATCGCACCGGCGGCCACGGCACCGGCCGCGGTGGCCAGCACGGCCGCCGTGCCCGCGACGGCGAACATGGCCTGGGGCCATCGCCGCCGGAAGGCGACCGGCAGGCTCATGACCGCGGCGACCGGCCACGCCGCCCACGCCGGCAACCACGAGGACGGCCCCGGCGGATCGACGAGCGCGTAGCCGAGGAACAGGGTCAGGGCCACCGCCGCCCCGGCCTCGGCGACCGGTCGCCACACCATCCGTCGTGCTGGGCTCATCATGCGGAGAACGTACCGCGCGGGTGTCGTGCGAGGCATCTGACCTGGGTCGGAGATTTCGCGTCCGACCCAGGTCTTACCTGGGGTTTCTCACACCCCGTAGATCCGACTACAGCCTGACACAGCCCCACCCCGGTCCCCCGCGAACGGCCTTCCTCGGCTGCACCCGGAAGCAGCATCGCACGGCGCACAGGCCCAGCCTCCAGCACCGCACAGCACGAGAAACGAGCACGTCAGCTCAAACTCATCGCGGAACGGACACCCTCCGCGGGATCACCAGCCCGGCCAGCACCCCGGCCACCGCGATCCCCGCCGCGGCGAAGAACGCCCCCCGCAGCCCCTCCACCGTCGCCACCCGCAACGCCTCACCGGTCAGCCCCTCGCCCCCACGACCGGCCACGGCCACCAGCACGGCCAGCCCCACACCACTACCGGCCTGCAGAACCGTGGACGAGAGCCCGGACACGGCCCCCTGCTCGTGCGCGGCCACCCCGGTAGAAGCCAGGATGAACATGGTGGTGAACGACAACCCCGACCCCACCCCGAAGCCGACGGCTCCCGCGAGCAGCCCGAGGTACGTACCGTCCACGGACAAGCTGAACGCCAGCACACCGGTACCGGCCGCCCCCACCAGCACGCTGAGGAGCAGCGTGCCGCGCAGCCCGAGGCGCGGGATCAGCCGCTCCCCGGCCAGGTTGCCCAGGGCGATCCCCAGCGTCGGCCCGAGAAAGGCCAGGCCCGACTGCATGGCGTCGTAGCCGAGCACGTCCTGGAAGTGCAGGGTGAGGAAGTACGGCACGCACTGCAGGGTCATGCCGTACACCAGGATGGCCCCGACGGCGGCGCTCGTGTGCCGGTTGGCCAGCAACCGCAGCGGCATGAGCGGGCTGCGGCTGCGCGCCTCGATCACGACGAACGCGACGAGCAGCCCCATCGCCACCACCAGCGGCACCAGGACGCCGGCGGAGCCCCACCCCCACTCGGCGCCGCGCGAGATCGCGAACACCAGACCGGTGACGCCCGCGGTGCCGGTCAGCGCCCCGGGCAGGTCGAACCCGCCCGCACGCCGCACCCCGTCCGACGGCAGTACGCCCGCACACCGCGCCTCATCCGGCGCGAGCACGCCGAACGCCGCCACGACGCCGAGCGCCGCCAGCGGCACGTTCACGAAGAACACCGCCTCCCAGCCGAACGCGCCGGTCAGCACGCCGCCGAGCAGCGCCCCGACGCTCATCCCGCTGGCGCCGCACACCGCCCACACCGTCATCGCCCGGTTCCGCGCCCGCCCCTCCTCGAACATGGTGACCACCAGCGACAGGGTCGCCGGCATCAACACCGCGCCGCCGAGCCCTTGGAGCGCCCGCGCGCCGATCAGCGGCCCGGGCGCGCCGGCCAGCCCGCCGAGCAGCGAGGCGACGCCGTACAGGAGCATGCCGAGCACGAACATGCGCCGCCTGCCGAGCAGGTCCGACAGCCGGCCGCCGAGCAGCAGGAAACCGCCGAACGGCACGGCGTACGCGCTGACCACCCACTGCAGGTCGGAGGGGCCGAACCCGACCTCCCTGCCGATCTGCGGCAACGCGACGTACACGATGGTGAAATCGAGGGCAGTGATCATGCTGCCCAGCCCCAGCAGGACAAGAGGGATCAGGGATCTCATGCCGGACAGCCTGCTGGCGTCCCGGAACCGCAACCAGCCCCGCGTGTTGGCTAGCCAAATTTTGCCTAGGCTGGGCGGATGTGGATCGAAGCGTTGAGCTGAGCGAGTTCCTCAAGTCGCGGCGGGCTCGGCTGCGGCCCGAGGAGGTCGGCGTGCCGTACCGGAGCAACGGCACGCGGCGGGTGCGCGGGTTGCGCCGCGAGGAGCTGGCGCTGCTCGCCGGCGTGAGCGTCACCCACTACACCCGCCTGGAGCAGGGACGCAGCCAGAACGTCTCGGCCGAGGTGCTGGACGCCATCGCCGACGTGCTGCGGCTCACCGGGGACGAGCGGGCGTACCTGCACGCGCTGGCCCACCCGGCCCACCGCTGCCGCGACTTCCCGCGGACGCCGGTACGGCCGGGGCTGCAACGGCTGCTCGACTCCCTCGTGCTCACCCCGGCCTTCGTCCTGGGCCGCCACGCCGACATCGTGGCCTGGAACAGGCTCGCCGCCGCCGTCTTCGCCGACTTCGCCGCGATCCCCGACGAACGCAGGACCATCGCCCACCTGATCTTCCTGGACGAGGGCATCAGGCGCCTGCACGGTGAGCGCTGGCCGCGCCTGGCCAGGGAGCACGTGGCCCAGCTCCGCATCCTGGCCGCGCGCTTCCCGGAGAACCCGCACGTCACGGCCCATGTCAACGCCCTGCGCCAGGAGAGCCCCGAGTTCCGCGACCTGTGGCGGGAGCATCACGTGGCCGCCGCGACGCACCGCGACTACGTGCTCGACCATCCGGTCGTGGGCGAGCTGCGGCTGTCGGCCGAGCTCGTCACCCTGCCGGGGGACCCTGAGCTGCAGGGCATGGACCTGTTCGCGGCCGAGGCCGGCTCGGAGTCGGAGGCCGGGCTCCGCCACCTGGCCGCCACGACCACGCTCATGCCGTCGGCCCAAGGGGGAATGCCGCACCCTCCCCAGCAGTTGGGGCGGTCATGACGACAATCGCCTTCATCGGCAGTGGACACATCGGCGGCACGGTCGCCCGGCTCTCCGTCGAAGCCGGTTACGACGTCGTGCTCAGCAACTCCCGCGGCCCGGAGACGCTCAAGGACCTGGTCGCCGAGCTCGGCCCCAGGGCTCGCGCGGCGACCCCGGCGGAGGCGGCGGCGGCCGGCGACCTGGTCGTCGTCAGCATCCCGCTGCGGGCCTACCGCGACGTCCCGGTGGAGCCGCTCGCCGGCAAGCCCGTCCTCGACACCAACAACTACTACTCGCAGCGGGACGGGGACTTCCCCCAGCTCGACGACGGGTCGCTCACGTCGAGCGAGCTGCTGCAGCAGCACCTTCCGGCGTCGAGGGTGGTCAAGGTCTTCAACAACATCTTCTTCGTGCACCTGAGGGCACTGCCTCGCCCGAGCGGCGCCCCCGACCGCACCGCCCTGCCGATCGCGGGTGACGACGCCGCCGCGAAGGACGCGGTGACCGCCTTCCTGGACGCGATCGGCTACGACGCCGTCGACGCGGGCCCGCTGGCGGAGGGGTGGCGGTTCCAGCCCGGGACCCCGGTGTACGGCAACCCGTACGCGGGAGACAACCCGAACTTCTCCGAGTCGCCAGGAGTGCCGGCCGGCGCCACGAAGATCCGGACCGCCCTGGACGCCGCCAAGCGCTGACAGGAGCAACAGGCCGTCATCCGCACCGCCGACCCCGGCTCCCCCGCCCGTCGGGCACTCCAGCTCTTGAAGGTCACCGGTGCTCAGCGAACCAAGTCGCTCGCACCGGTGTCCAACCCATCATGATCAGTGCGACGCTCGCCTTGCTGCTGGCCCTCTCTCCCGTGGCCGCGACCGAGATCCCGAAAAACTTCCTGCTCATCGAACGCGACGCACGCAAGAAGCTGGGCCCCATGCAGGTGGACGAGGAGGGTTACACGATCAGCGACAAGCTGACCGCCCCGCTGGAGCTGAACCCGTGCCACCGCAGGCGCGCGACCGACCTCGGCCGGGTGGCGGCCCGCACGATCACCCACTGGACCAGCGCCCCGAGCGGCTCCTCCGAGCAGCTCGTCCTCTACAAGAGCCCCCGCGCCGCCCACACGGCCCTGACCAGCCTGCGCGCCGACGTCAAGCGGTGCGCGCGCAGGAGCAGCCCGTCGCAGCCGCGACTCAGGATCCAGTGGCGGACGAGCCAGGCCAAGGCGGGGGACGAGGCCGTGGGGATGGGATACCAGACCCGGCAGGGCGGCAGCGTGAACCAGACGATCACCGGCATCGTCGCGCGCCGGGGCAGCGCGCTGATGATCTACACGACGGACGAGGGCTTCTACGACCCCGGCCGGCTGACCAAGAACGCCAGGAAGATGGCCGTCAAGGTGTGCCAGTTGCCGGGGGTCTGCTAGGGAACGTCCCAGGAGCGGCATCGAACGGCCGCGCGCCCAGGCCGCCACAGCTCACCGAACACCACTCGCCATGCTGACGGCCGGACCTTGCCGGCCTGGCCGCACCTGTACGGCCATCACCGCGGACACACCGCCCTGGGCGGCCGGCCACCCGCCGGCCTCACGGGACAGAACACCTAGGACGGCGGGTCGTTGGAGAGATTGATGCGGATCTCCGTGTTGCGATATCCCGCGCGCCGGAACGCGGCCGCCATCGGCACGTTCCCCATATCGGTGGTGGCGGTGATCCGCGACTCACCGTTGCCCGCGTGAATCCGGGTGATCTCGCCGAGCATCTCGTCCACGTACCCCCGTCCACGGAACTCCGGGACCACCCCGAGATAGCCCACGTTCACGCTGTACGGCGTCGCCGAGGGAATGGCCATCCCCGCCACCTCGCCCTCGGGCGTCCAGGCGATCCGCCACCACTCCCGCTTGCCAGGCGCGCCGAGATAGAACTCCATCTCCTCGCGCGCGGCCGCCTCCACACCCTTGGCCGCCACGCTCGCCCGGGTTTGCGCGTCCAGGCTGCCCTCGGCGACCCTCCGGAACACCGCCAGGAACTCCTCGTCGGACGCCCCGGCGAACCGCAACGTCCCCGCCGCCGCGGGCACCCCGTCGGCGGGCGCCCACTCGAACTGCAGCCGCTCCACCTCCCGGTGGAACCCGGCCGCACGCGCCGCCTCCCGCCGCCATCCCACGGCCGCCGAGGTCACCGGATCCTCGCGCCAGCCCCCGGCCACCTTGATCGCGTACTGCACCGGTCGCGGGAACCCGGCCACCCCCGCCTTGATCAGCCCGGCGGCGACGGCGGCCCGCTCCGCCACGGCCGGGTCCACGTCGAGGCAGTCGAGCGCGACCGGGTACGCGCTGTCCCTCGGCCCCCACCACAGAGCCCGCCCCACGACGCGCCCGCCGGCCTCGGCGATCCACGTCCACTCCGGCCGGTACATGTTCTCGGCCATGGTCTTCACCATGGATCGCAACAGATCCGGATCACCGGTCTCGATCTGCTGCGCCAGCCACTGCGCGGGCGTCACACTGTTGTCTGCGGCCATCGTCTGGTTCCCTTCGATCTTGATCTAGCTACTCGAAGGATCGCTCGATGGCCGTCTTCATTTCACGACGCCACGCCTGTGACCAGGCCAAACTCGTACACCACTCCCGTGGACGCAACCGCAGCAGATCACCGCCGTACGCGCAACCGTACGCAGCCGCGTCGAAACAGTCGGTGCCGTAGCAGCGGCTGGGATCTTGTGCAGTCGTAGTCGTAGCGGTAACGCTTCGCTTCAGGCAACAGATGTGCGACCTAATGAAGCTTGGACCGGTACTCAGCCCACAGGTCGACCGCCTCTTGGAGATCAAGAGCAGCAACGTCCTCGCGGGCCATCCCGACCGTGTGGATCAACCGGTCCGCGAGCCAATCTGGAACCGGTTCTCTAGGAGGTGCCTTCTCCGCCCGAATACGATCGGCCAGCGTGCCAAGGCGTTCGATCACCTGGCCGAACTGGACGATCTCGGGACGGGCGGCACCCGCCTCGCGAACCCTCGCCGTCGCCTCCGCGTACACTTCGGCGCCGGCCCGCTCACCGACAGCCCAGACCTCGCAGATCTCCACCGACCTGTCCCCGGTGATGCGGCAGACGACACGCCAGGTGTTGACCAGCTACCGGAAACCGGTCAGCTCCCCGCCGAGCGGGTAACCAGCCTCAGGGTTGTCCAGCAGGAGAAGAATCTTCTCGAGCACCTCGGGGACCGCATGGTTTCTCCCTCGGAGGGTTGTGTGCCAGGGCCGGGTGCGAGGTCCACGTCCACCGGGCAGGTGAGGCCGCACTACGACGCGGCGCGCGTGGTGAACGCGTCGATCAAGCAGCCGGTGAGGTTACGCCGTGCCTCTCCGTCCGGATCGAGCAAGGGGTTGTAGATCGTCACGTCGACACACGCGACCCCTTCGTCGGCCAGCAGCGTCCCCGCGAGCACGGCGAACTCCCTTCGGTCCAACCCGCCGGGCACGCGGTAGTCGACCGCCGGCATGAGCACATCGTCGAGCACGTCAGCGTCGATGTGCAGCAGGAAGCCCTCGACGCCCGTGCCGTGCAGATGAGCGAGCGCACGCTGCGCAGTGGCCTCCGCGCCGTTCTCACGGAGTTCCTCAAGGGAGACGACCAGGGCATCGGTGGCGGACAGCGCCGCGCCGGTGTCCCGCCACTCGTCAGGGTCACGGTGGCCGATCAACGCCGCGGCCCGAGGGGTCACCAACGGCCGTGCCCCGCCCACGTTCGCGATCACGTCCGCACCGTGGCCGAACGCGAGGTACATCTCCGCATCCGACGCCTGACCTGTCGGCGAGTCGCTGGGCGGATAGAAGTCGATGTGCGCGTCGAGAAACACCAAGCCGTAAACGCCTCGCCGACGCAGCGCCAGCAAACTACCGAATATCACGCTGTCGTCCCCACCGAGGACCACGGGCAACCGGCCGTCCTCGATCGCGTCCGCCACCACGTCGGCCTGGCGCAGCGCCACCTCGGCCATCGCCTCGGCGTTGAGCAGCCGGCTCGAGTGAACACGGTCCCTCGAGTACGGTGGCGCCTCCACCACCGCCCCGACGCTCGCGCCGATGCCCTCGGCCAGCCCTTCATCCAGCAGCGCCGTACCGAGCCGTTCGACACCCGGTACCAGACCCAGATTGGTACGTACGTGAATGACTTCCGGGGGATGCACCATCCGAATTCCTCTCTCCCGGCCGACGGCCACACCCGGTAGATGCCCGCCACATTCCATCCCCCATCAGACGCGAGCCGATGCGGTGGCGGAGTCGATCGGCAGGCCACCAACGCCGGACGCGTCGCCCCTTGAGGCCGGTGTTTAGAGTGTCTCCAGCAAGAGGCGCAGCGCATCAGTGTGCTCCGGGGCGCACCGCCGTGAAGCGACGATCCTGCGCCTGCAAGACCTCCTCGGCGCGCAAACCTCGCGCTGCCTCCAGCGTCCCGATGAACGGCAATTCGCGAACCGCCACCCCAAGCCGGGGACACCCCTGTCCCTGGTTCGGCGCCAGACAGGCCCCGCCGGGCTCAGGCCTCGCCGGAGGTCAAACCGACCGGGCAGGCAACGCCGGTACCGCCGATACCGCAGTAACCGTCCGGCACTTTGAAGAGGTACTGCTGGTGGTAGAACTTAACTCTCCGCAACAATTTATGCGAGGAGAGTTACATGGCAAATGTCCCAGTCGTCTCTTACGCTCGCATATCCGCTGACATCAGGCGGGATGAGCACGGGGTGCAGGACCAGCACCGCCTCAACCGGGAGACGGCGGAACGGCACGGGTGGACGGTCGTCCACGAGTACACGGACAACGACAAGTCAGCAGCGAAGGCCGACGTCGTACGCGACGACTTCGAGGCCATGCTGCGGGCTCTGCGGGCCGGCGAACTCCCCAACGGGACGGCGGTGCAAGGGGTCGTGATCGTCGCCGAAGACCGTCTCGCCCGGCGCCCCGGCGACTACGAACGCTTCGTCGAAGCGATCACGTACCAGGACGGCCGCGTGTTCGCTGACGCTCGCGGCACGAAGGACCTCTACAGCGAGGACACCGAGAGCATGGGGCTCTTCGGTGCGGTGATCTCCAAGATGGAGGTCCGGAAGATGCAGCGTCGCATGCGCCGCTCGCACCGCATGCGCGCCGAGCAGGGTCTCCCGGTCGGCGGCACGCGCCCGTTCGGCTGGAAACCCGACCGCCTCACCCTCGATCCGAACGAAGCGCCTCTCGTTCGGCAGGCGATCCTGGACCTCATCGCAGGCCGTTCGCTGCACTCGATCACGAATGAGTGGCGTCGGAAGGGGGTTCGGACCTCACTTGGCAACGAGTGGCTGACCAGCTCAGTGAAAGTCACCGTGCAGAATGCCCGCGTCTGTGGATGGCGAGAGATCAACGGTGAACTCGTCCGGGACTCTGCGGGAAACCCCGTGGTCGGGCAGTGGGAACCGATCGTCACTCCGGATCAGTGGATGGCGGTCAAGAACATCTTCGACGCCCGCCGTGGTCACTACATCTACCGGGACGGCCGGGTCGGCCAGATACTCGCCTCGGACTTCCGCGAGCCCAACTACCTCCTCACCGGCTTCCTCCGCTGCGGGCGCGCCAAGCCGGACGGCTCGCTCTGCAACGCGCCCCTTCGCGTCACCCACCACAAGGACTGCGTCCAGCACATCTACCTCTGTCCCACGAAGACCGTCGGCGGCTGTGGAGGGGTTGGCCGGCGCGGCGACATGGTCGATCTCTTCATCTCGGAAGCTGTTCTGGCCAAGCTCGAAGAAGTACAACTCGCCGCATCGGCCGAGCCTGTCGAATGGACGGGCAAGGCCGAGTACGAAGACGCGAAGTCCCGCTTGGAGGAGCTTCGTGTCCAGTGGACCGCAGGCAACGTCACCAACGAACTGTTCTTCTCTGTGGCACCGGACCTGGAGAAGCGAATCGCTCGCCTCCGTACAGAAGCCCAGAACTTCACCGCTGCCGCACAGCGCCGACAAGCCCGATCCGACACCGACATCACCGAGATCCGGCGGCGCTGGTACCTGCCAGAGGAGCAAGACGGACTCCCCCTCACGATCAAGCGGTCCTATATTCGCGAAGCTCTTCTGGCAGTGATCATTTATCCCGCAGGCAAGGGACGCAGGAAGTTCAACCCCGACCTGCTTGAGCCGATCTGGCGAGAAGGCTGAGCCGTCAGACGTCCAAGACGTCCCGAGAAGGCTGTCCCCTTACCCGAGGGCGACAGCCTTCTTACTTTGCCGCCGAACTACCGGTGATAGCCGGGTTTCCACGGACGCAACCGGACACACACGGTCCTGGCCGGACGTCTGCGCAACAGCGGCCAGAGGAGCTCGGACCTGCATGAACACGTTGATCAGGTGGTACAACGTACTCATACCAAGAGCCACCGTCCCTCTACAGCACAACCGCAGCGAACATCTCGGCGAATCACCTCACGGCGCATACACGATTCCGGGCAAGCAGACCCACGACCACTGATGACCCGTCGGATAGACCCGGCCCGACGGTAGGTGTCCACACAGAGCGCGCCATTCACCTCCTCGCCGCACTCCATTCCTGTTCTCTCGCTGCTGGTGCCACCGTCAACGGCTGTCTTCAGGCTGCCTTGGCGTCGGCGTCTGGTCGTGCTCGTCAGGTACGGCGGTGGCTCCCGCCCACGAGCCGAGGAGGCCACCTGAACCAACCGAACGAGCTGTCTGCCCAGGAGTGGAGCAAGCGGCAAGCCGCACGATCCCCTCGCTGGTCAGAAGAGAAGTGGCAGCGCATCGCCACGATGCTCGGCGTATGCGTCACCCGCCAGACCCCGCCCGACGGCTCCTCCGGGAAAGACGCCGCATGAGCGAGGTCCCTCACCTGTCACCCGAGATGCTGGCCATAATGCAGCGAGCGGCCATGCCCGACTTCGCCCGCTGGCAACAGATGGTCCACGCCACGGGCGGCTGCGCCCAACCGGTCCGGCTACACGGCGAGAGATACACGCTGGACAGCCGAACGGGCGAAGTCCTCGACGTGTACCGGACCGCCGACGAGCCGACCGGTTTCCTGCTCACAGCCTGCGGCAACCGGCGCGCGTCCAGGTGTTCGGCCTGCTCGGCGGTCTACAAGGACGACACGTACCACTTGATCATCACCGGTCTACGCGGCGGTAAGGGCGTTCCGGAGGCGGTCAGCCAGCATCCCCGAGCGTTCGTCACCTTCACCGCCCCCTCCTTCGGTGCCGTCCACGCCCACCGCGAGCAATCCGGCCGGACACTCCCGTGCCGTCCGCGCCGCAACCGTCCCGTCTGCGAGCATGGCCGGCCGAAGGGCTGCGGTTCGCGTCACGAGCGCGATGACGTCCAGGTAGGGCAGCCCTTGTGCGTGGACTGCTACGACTACATCGGGGCCGTCCTGTGGAACGCCCACGCAGGCATGCTCTGGCGGGAGTTCACCAAGACCGTGCCGAGCGTCCTGGCCCGCCTGCTCGGCATCACCCGAATGGAGCTACGCCGGACGGTCCGCCTCTCGTACGCCACGGTCGCCGAGTACCAAGCGCGCGGCCTGGTTCACTTCCATGCCATCGTCAGACTCGACGGACCGGACGGGCCCGCTGACCGCCCTCCGGACCGCGTCACGATCGACCTGCTCGACCAGGCCATACGCCGGACCGCCGGTCAGATCGCGGTCCGAATAGAGGACGGACCGCCGTCGCCCGTCCGGTGGGGCGATCAGCTCGACGTACGACCGGTCTACGTCTCACCCGAGCTGGACGAACTGAGCGATCAGCGAGTCGCCGCGTACGTGGCCAAGTACGCGACCAAGGGAGCCGAGTCGGCGGGCACCGTAGACCGTCCGATTCGGCATGCCGGACAGATCGCCGGTCTGGAGGTCACCGAGCACGCCCGCCGCATGATCTACACCTGTTTCAGCCTCGCTGAGCTCCAGCCCTACCGGACCCTGCTCCTGCGACAGTGGGCGCACATGCTCGGCTACCGGGGACACTTCTCCACCAAGTCCCGCCGCTACTCGATCAGACTCTGGGACCTTCGACAGGCCCGCGCCGACTTCCACACCGAGCAAGCCCGGCTGATCACTGGCACTCCGCCTCCCGATCCAGAGAAGACCGTGACGGTAGGCGAATGGCACTATGCCGGAAGCGGCCACCGCCACGGAGAGGCTTTCTGGGCCGAGGTAGCCCGCCAACGGATCGCCACCGCTCGCAAGATCGCACGACAGCGCGCAGGCGAGAACCGATAGAGCCCTGTGCCTCTAGACCTAGAGAGATCACCTCTAGGTCTAGAGGCACACCTAGAGTCCCATTAGCCACCTGACCAGGCACTTATCGTCTAGAGGCTCCCTAATCTCGCCGGGCTCCAGCGGGCCAGATCACCCGCACGGGCACCTCCCGCCGCCGCGCCTCGCCCACTACGTCAGCAGTTCCGCCATAGCCTCGGGCGGGCTGCCCGTCCCAGACGGCGAACAACACATCGGCGTCGTCCAGCATCCGCGCGCTGGCAGTCATGTGCGACTCCGCGGTGGACTCCACAAAGTCCAGCCTGTGAGTTCGGACCGCCCGGCCCAGCAAGTCGTCGTACGCAGCCTGGCACTCGCCCGGCAACCCATCCCGATACTCCTTGGCAGGGATCACGGCTTCCAGCACGCCGCCGAGGTCGAGTACCGCACGAGCGAAGATCTGATCAGCCCCGTCCGCCAGGCAGGACAACCCGGCGACTTCAGGACCGTACTTCGCGAGCGCCTCACGTACCGCCCCGTCGACCAGTACGGCGGTCTCCTCCGGCAAGCCCCGATGGCCGGACACAGCGATGCGAACCATGATCCCCCTAGATCAGAGTGGCGTGAAGACTCTCGTCGAACGAGCGCAAAGCGCTGGACGACGGCCCGGCATACGATCGCCGGAAGTTCTTGACCCGGTGCAGGACACGCTCGGAGCCGTACGTCGTCGCCACCGTAAGCGCATTGGACGCCAGATACAGCGCCTCGTCAAAGCGCCCCGACATGGCCTCAGCCGTCGCCACCTCCGTCATGAGCACGCCCCGCTGCTTCGCGCCGGGCTGGACCGACGCGAGCGACTCGTTGAACGCGGCAACGGCTTCAACCGGCCGCTTGAGCCGTACCATCACCAGAGCCCGATACCCCGCCAGCTTGGCGTGGTCGAACGGAAACACCCACGGCCAAGGCGGCGCGGCGGCCCGCTCACCAGCCCGTACCGCCGCCTCAGCCACACTCAACGCCTGAAGCGCTGCCGCCTCGTCTCGCGCGGTCGCATGACCAAGCGCTTCCAGACTCGACAGCCACGCACGAGCAATGGCCGGTGGCCGCTCACCGATCTCCCGCCGCTCCCGCGCCAAGAGATTCAGTCCGATCAGCGGATCGTCGGCGTCGATCTCGAACGCGGCCAGACTGCCGATCATGTATGCCGCCAGCAGCGCATGGTTGGCCTGTCGTGCACTGTCGACGGCGCGACGGTAGTAGAGGCGCGCCGAACCGGTGTCCTGCATATCGGCGTGCACCCAAGCCGCGAAGCCTGCCGCTTCGCTCAGACCGGCCCGGATCTCGTCAGCATGCGGAGACCGCGACGCGCGGCCGAGAACCCGGCTCACGAGATCGACCTGCGCCACAGCCGGCCTGGCGAGTTCCCGCGCAGGCGTGACGGACTCCAACCGACGCTGGGCGCCGGTGATGCTGGTCAGCGTGGCAGCCGTCGTCTCGTCCACATCGGGACGCTTGGGCAGGGCCACCCCCGCCAGCGCGGTCAACGCCAGTGCCTTGCCGAAATCTCTGCGCTTCGTCGGATCGTCATCCCCTCGGGCTCCGAATCGGAGCAAGTGAAGCGGCACCCCGATCTGGATGGATATCTCCCGAACCTGGTCCACAGTGAGCGGCTGACGACCACGCAACACCTTGGACACCCAACTCTGGGAGTAGCCAACCGCCTCAGCGAGCTGACCCTGCGTCCAACCGCGCGCCCGTCGCACCTCTTCGAGGACGGTCGGTAGATCGCACTCGGCAAGAGCGGCGGCCACGACTGGCCCGGACCAGAACTGCGGCGGCATCTGGGTCACAACGCTAGGTTAAGCCGCCGACCTCGGTCGTACCGATATTCGTGACAGGAATACCCGTACCACCAGCAGCATTAGGCCGTTCACCTGCGGTTTCATGACGGCAACGCTCAGTACATGAACGAACTACCGCCTCACCCCTTGGCCGCCGCACAACAACTGGCCGCCGCCCTTGCGGACGAGGGAATCACTGCCGACGTCCATCACGAGTTTGGCACGCCCATGGTGTCGGTCTGGGTCGGCCTGATCGTTTGGTGCGCGGACGGCACGTACTGGTGGCGTACCGGCTGGAACCCGCGCAGACACCGACCGATCTACGCAGGACACCCCTTCACCCAGCCGGCCGGCGCCGCCCACCGAGTCGCCCTCCGCTACACGCAACTGCGCATGTCACATCCGCTCTCGTCGCTGATCGCCGGAGCACAGCCGTGCCCTTGACCGTGCAGCAAGTGCTCAACAGATTCCCCGGCTGGCAGATCACCGACATGTCCGGCGGCTGGGTCGCCATGCGCATCAACTTCGTGCCGAGAGTCAGCGGCCTGTCCAACGTGCGTTGCGGAGAGACCTTGGAGGAGCTAGCCGGGAATCTACAGGCCGAGATCAGGCAGCAGAAGTCACGGCAACCAGCGGTAGGCAAGTAGTTCGATGGCAACCCGACCCGGAGCGCAGGGCCGTCAGGCCCGAGACATCCGATCGGCGGCGGTGTCAAGCGTGCTCGGTCCGTGGTGGCCGTCGACGCTACGGCGGGCTGTGATCAACGAGATTAGGCGTCGACGGCTG
>NZ_JBGNUV010000021.1:0-131931 GCF_041950525.1 Nonomuraea sp. GTA35
CCGGCAGGTGCTCCATACATCCGGCCCCACCGGCCGCTCGGGACGATGCCCCATCATGCTGCCCAGCCTGACCCTCGACCTACATGATCGGAAGCCTGACCAGCAACATCATCAGAAGTCTCCTAGACGCCCACGGGCCTGAGCGGGGCGACCGGCTCCGGCAGCTCCAGCCCCCGCTCCCGCCACAACTCCCGCATCCGGTCGGGGTAGTCGGTGACGATGCCGGCCACCCCCAGGTCCAGCATCCTGGCGCCGAGGGCCTGGTCGTTGACGGTCCAGACGGCCACGTCGAGCCCGGCGGCGGCCGCCTGCGCCATCAGCGCCTCGTCCACCATGACGTGCTCGGGCGAGAGCGTGGTGGCGCCGGCGTCACGCGCGGCGGCCGGCACGTCGCCGCCGTGGACGGTGCCCTCGTTCCAGTGCAGGGTGTCCAGCTCGATCAGCGCGAAGCGCCGCGTGCCAGGAGCGATCTTGGCGGCGTGCGCGATGACGCGCCAGTCGAAGCTGAGGATGGCGGCGTTGCCGAGCCTGCCGTGCCGGTCGAGCTCCTCGATCACCATCTCGGTGAACAGCTCGGGGTCGGCCGTCAGCTCCGGCCGGGTCGGGTCGGACTTCAGCTCGACGTGCATCCGCACGCCCTCGGCGTCGTAGGCGCCCGCCAGGCCGAGCACCGCGCCGAGCGTCGGCATGCGGGTCTCGGGCATGGCGACCTGCGTCAGCGCGAACGGGTCGTCGGGGTGCCGCGGCAGCCGCACGCCCACGTCGAGCGTGCGGAGCTGGGCCAGGGTGAGCGAGTTGATCGGCCTGCCGACGTACGGGTAGAGCGGGTCGCCGGCGTGCAGCGGCCGCCGGTCGGCGCTGGTGACCGCGGAGACCGTGAGATCGTGCGTGAGCACGAGGCGCCGGTCGGCGGTGAGCGCGACGTCGAACTCGAGCGCATGCACGCCCAGCTCCATCGTGCGGCTCAGCCCGGGCAGGGTGTTCTCCGGCCAGAGGCCGCGAGCCCCCCGGTGACCATGAATCTCAACGCGCACAACCGGGACCCTACCTGGCACGGGGCATGTCGCGGCGGTGCCACGCCGTGTCCTTTTTATCCTGCTACGCCCGGTCGTGGTGTTCCGGCCAGACAATAGGCTGTTCTCTATGACGGAGGTCCTCAAAGATGCCCATTTCCCGACAGTTCGGGCA
The DNA here is from genome assembly GCF_041950525.1 of Nonomuraea sp. GTA35. NCBI lineage: Bacteria > Bacillati > Actinomycetota > Actinomycetes > Streptosporangiales > Streptosporangiaceae > Nonomuraea > Nonomuraea sp. GTA35. The sequence continues at coordinate 1,189 of NZ_JBGNUV010000021.1, forward strand.
TGGGTGGAGGGGTGGGTCATCTCCCGCAACGCCCCCAGACCCGTACGCGAACCCTGGGGCCTCCGCGTGGACGTGGGCCTGCCCGGTCACGTGGCCAGGCACATCGTGGCCGCGCCGACCCCGGAGACCCTCCGCCGCCTCACGGCCACGCTCACCACCCCCGGCACCTGGCTCAAGCTCTGCGCCCCCGCCGAAGCCGTCGCCCCGCTGCTGACCTCGGGCTGGGCCGTCCAGGAGCCGGAGTTCATGATGACGGCCCCGCTGGCGCGCCACCCCGCTCCGATGGCTCCGGACGGCTACCACCTGGCCGTCACCACCAGGGCAGGCGTCACGGCGGCCCGCCTGCTGACAGGGGCGGGCGAGGTCGCGGCGCGCGGCCAGTTCGCGGTCGCGGGCGCGACGGCCGTCGTGGACCAGGTCGAGACGGCCGCCGGCCACCGCCGGCGCGGGCTGGGCACGGTCGTCATGAGGACCATCGCCGCCACGGCCGCCTCGATGGGCGCCCGCACGGGCGTCCTGGTCGCCACCGCCCAAGGTCAGGCGCTGTACTCGACCCTCGGCTGGAGCCTGCACACGCCCGTGACGGCGGCCGTCCTCACCGCACCCGGTAGGTGATCCCGAAGGTGCCGCGGGGGTCGTACACGGCCTTGAGCGCGGTCAGGCGCTCCAGGTCGGCCGGGTCGTAGGCGCTGCGCACCTGCTCGGGCCCCGCGTCCTCCCCGTGCCCCATGAGGTTGAGGAAGCGGCCCACGCTCCACGGCGCCAGCGCCCGCACCAGCTCCTTCGCCCTGGGCTCCGCACCCGGGTGCAGCTCCACCAGCAGGTAACGCGCGTCCCGGTGCCCGACGGCGTTCGGATGGGCGGGCGGCCGGGACAGAGCGCCGCCGAGATGGCGCAGCTCCACGATCAGGTCGCCCTGCCCGATCCGCTCGTCGATCGTCCGGATCGCCGCGTCGTCCAGCTCGCCCAGCAGGACGTCGTCGGAGGTCCACGGCATGGGCACCGGCGGGTCGTCGTGGATGGAGGCGCACTCGGCGTACGGCAGGTCGCGCAGCGTCTCCATCAGCCTGGGGCCGATCGCGCGCAGCGGCTCGACCAGCCGCTCGCCCTCCTCCGGCGGCCCCGTGAACGCGACCCGCACGTGCAGGACCCGCCTGCCGCGCAGCCCCTCCGGCACGCCGGGCACGTCGGGGAACGGGATCAGCGCCACCGAGGAGTTCATCCGCTCCGGCACGGTGCCCGTCCAGCGCAGGTAGGCCGTCAGGACGCCCGACACCTCGGCGGCGTCGAAGAACAGCCCCCCGCCGTAGAGCCGGGCCACCGGCACCAGGCCGAACTCCAGGCCGGTCACGATCCCGAAGTTGTCCCTGCCGCCGAGCAGCGCCCAGTACAGGTCCGGCTCGCCGTCCGGGGTGACGTGCCGCAGCCGCCCGTCCGCCGTCACCACGTCCATGCCGAGCACCCGGTCGGCGGCGTAGCCGTGGCTGCGGCCGAGCAGGGGGAGCCCGCCGCCGAGGGTGTAACCCAGCACGCCGACGTGCGGCGCCGACCCGTTCAGCGGGGCCAGCCCGTACGGCGCCGCCCGCTCGATCACCTTCCCCCACCGGGCCCCTGCGCCCACCCGCGCCGTACACGTCTCCGGATCCACCCGCACGTCCGTCATGCGCCGCGTGGAGACCAGCACCCCGCCCTCGGCCGCCACCGAGATCCCGTGCCCGGTGCCCTGCACCGCCACCGCGAGCCCGCGTGCCGCGGCGAACTCGACGGCGGCCCGCACGTCGCCCGCTCCCACGGCACCGACGATCACGTCGGGCGCGTGCCGCGCGGCGAGGTTGAAGCCGGTGCGCTCCTCGTCGTACCCCTCGTCACCCGGCCGCAGCACCGGCCCCGCCACCCGGTCGATCAGGACCTTCACGTCGTTGTCGAAGTCGTTCATGGGGCCGAGTGTGGCGGCATAACTTGACAGCCGCCGTCATATATTGGGGCCGTGAAGTTCGACCGGCTGCTGTCGATCGTGCTGCTGCTCCAGCACCGCGACCTGGTCCCGGCCAAGGAGCTCGCCGAGCGGCTGGAGGTGTCGCCGCGCACGATCTACCGCGACGTCGAGGCGCTGTCGGCGGCAGGCGTGCCCGTCTACGCCGAGCGGGGCAAGCACGGCGGGGTCGGGCTGCTGGCCGGGTTCCGCACCGACGTCACCGGGCTCACCACCGACGAGGCCCGCGCGCTGTTCGTGCTGGCCTCCCGCAGCGCGCACTCGGCGCTCGGGCTGGACCGGGCGCTGTCCTCGGCGCTACGCAAGGTGATGGCCGCCCTGCCCGCCCCGCACCGCCCGGCGGCCGAGCTGACCAGCCGGCGCATCCTCGTCGACCCCGACCGGTGGATGGCCCCGTCACTCGCCGAGCCCGACCTGGAGACCCTGCACACCGCCGTGCTCACCGACCGCAGGCTGCGCATCCGCTACCGGCACAGCGGCAGCACGGAGCTCGCCACCTACACCGTGGACCCGTACGGGCTGGTGGCCAAGGCCGGCGTCTGGTACCTCGTCGCCGACCACCGGGGCCGGCCGCGGCTGTTCCGCGCCGACCGCATGCCGGGCGTCACCGTCACCGCCGCGGAGGCGCGCCGCCGCGAGGGCGTGGAGCTCCAGGAGGTCTGGGACGACCTGCGGCGCCGGGTGGAGGACAGGAACGACGAGGTACGCGTGTCCGTCCGGGTGCTGGCGGCCCGGCTCGACATGTTCACCCGCATCGCGGGCGGCTACTTCACCGGCACCCCTGTCGCGGGCGGCGACGGCTGGGCGCGGGTCGAGCTGGCCTACCCCCTGGTCGGAGCCGTCCGCCACCTGCTGCAGTTCGGCCCCGACGTCGAGGTCATGGAGCCGCCCGAGGCCCGCGCGGAGATGGCCAGGGCGGCCGCCGAGATCTCCGCGCGGTACACGTGAAACGCCGGTCCGGCGGGCCGGACCGGCGGACACGCCGCTCAGACGAGCGAGCGCACCACGATCGTCTGGTCGCGGCCGGGGCCGACGCCGATGGCGGAGATCGGCGCGCCGCTCATCTCCTCCAGCGTGCGCACGTACGCCTGCGCGTTCGGCGGCAGGTCCTCGAACGACTTGGCGCTGGAGATGTCCTCCTGCCAGCCGGGGAACTCCTCGTAGATCGGCTTGGCGTGGTGGAAGTCGGTCTGCGTCATGGGGATCTCGTCGTGCCGCACGCCGTCCACCTCGTACGCCACGCACACCGGGATCCGCTCCAGGCCCGACAGCACGTCCAGCTTGGTCAGGAAGTAGTCGGTGACGCCGTTGATGCGGGTGGCGTACCGGGCGATCACCGCGTCGAACCAGCCGCAGCGGCGGTTGCGGCCGGTCGTGACGCCGTACTCGCCGCCGGTCGTGCGCAGCCAGTCGCCCATCTCGTCCGTCAGCTCGGTCGGGAACGGGCCCGACCCGACGCGGGTGGTGTACGCCTTCAGGATGCCGATGATCTTCGTGAGCCGGTTCGGCGGGATGCCGGCGCCCGCGCACGCGCCGCCCGACGTCGGAGAGGACGACGTGACGAACGGGTACGTGCCGTGGTCGATGTCGAGCAGCGTGCCCTGACCACCCTCGAGCAGCACGAACTTGCCCTCGTCCAGCGCCTTCGACAGCACCAGCGAGGTGTCCGCGATGTGCGGCTTGAGCCGCTCGGCGTAGGCGAGGTACTCCTCCAGCACCTGCGCCGGCTCGATGCCGCGCCGGTTGTAGACCTTGGTCAGCACCTGGTTCTTCTCGGTCAGCGCGACCTCGATCTTCTTGGCCAGGATCCCCGGGTCGAGCAGGTCCTGCACGCGCACGCCCATGCGGTAGATCTTGTCGCCGTACGCCGGCCCGATGCCGCGCCCGGTCGTGCCGATCTTCGCCTTGCCCAGGTAGCGCTCGGTGACCTTGTCGAGTGCCTTGTGGTGCGGCATGATCAGGTGCGCGTTCGCGCTGATCAGCAGCCGTTCGGCGGAGATGCCCCGCGCGGCCAGCCCGTCGATCTCGCTGAGCAGCACCCCCGGGTCGATCACCACGCCGTTGCCGATGACGGGCACCACCTCCGGCGACAGGATCCCCGTGGGGAGCAGGTGCAGCGCGTACTTCTGGTCACCGATGACCACGGTGTGTCCCGCGTTGTTGCCCCCCTGATAGCGGACGACGTAGTCGACGTCGCCACCGAGCAGGTCGGTGGCCTTGCCCTTGCCCTCATCGCCCCACTGGGCACCAACGAGAACGGCAGCCGGCATGGTTCAGTCTCCCGAGCACAAAACGAAACCCCTGGCGCAAGCGCGACAGGGGCTCTTGCGTAGAGAGACTACCCGAACGTGCCTATTCGTCCCAAGGGCTAGCCCTTGGTCAGCGCGTCGTACCCGCTCTCGGTGCTGTCCTTGAGGAACTGCAGGCACCGTTCGGCCTCGTCCTTCTCGCCGATCGCCTGCGCCGCCCTGGACAGGGCGTACAGGCAGCGCAGGAACCCCCGGTTCGGCTCGTGCTCCCACGGGATGGGGCCGTGCCCCTTCCAGCCGTTGCGGCGGAGCGCGTCGAGCCCGCGGTGGTAACCGGTACGGGCGAAGGCGTAGGAGGTCACGGCGTGCCCCTGGGCGAAGTACTCCTCCGCGAGAGCGGCCCAGGCCGCCGGGTGAGCGGGGAAACGGGCGGCCACGTCTGAGGCCTTGACGCCCGACTCCAGCGCCTCCCTGGCCTCGGGCAGGTCCGGCAGGTGAGTCGGGGGCGGCCCGGCGAGAAGGTTATCCATAGGACAAGTCATACCCGCCGGGCCGCTGAACTGGCTAGGAGATCTTCGTCCCAGCGCTCTTCAGGCTCTGGCACGCCTCCACCACGCGGGCGGCCATCCCGGCCTCGGCGGCCTTGCCGTACGAGCGGGGGTCGTAGGTCTTCTTGTTGCCGACGTCGCCGTCGACCTTCAGCACGCCGTCGTAGTTCTTGAACATGTGGTCCGCGATCGGGCGGGTGAAGGCGTACTGCGTGTCGGTGTCGACGTTCATCTTGACGACGCCGTACGAGATGGCCTCGTGGATCTCCTCCAGCAGCGAGCCGGAGCCGCCGTGGAAGACCAGGTCGAACGGCTTGTCCTTGCCGTACTTGGCGCCCACCGCGTCCTGGATCTCCTTCAGCACGCTCGGCCGCAGCTTGACGTGCCCCGGCTTGTAGACGCCGTGCACGTTGCCGAACGTGGCGGCCAGCATGTAGCGGCCCTTGTCGCCGACGCCCACGGCCTCGGCCGTGGCCAGCGCGTCCTCCGCCGTCGTGTAGAGCTTCTCGTTGATCTCGCCGACGACGCCGTCCTCCTCGCCGCCGACGACGCCGATCTCCATCTCCATGATGATCCGCGCCCTGGCGCACTTCTCCAGGAGCTCCTTGGCGATCTCCAGGTTCTCGTCCAGCAGGACGGCCGAGCCGTCCCACATGTGCGACTGGAAGAGCGGGTCGAGGCCCCTCGACACCCGCTCCAGGGAGATGTCGATCAGCGGCCGCATGAAGCCGTCGAGCTTGTCCTTCGGACAGTGGTCGGTGTGCAGCGCCACCGTGACGGGATACTTGGCGGCCACCACCCTGGCGTACTCGGCCAGCGCCGTCGCGCCCGTGACCATGTCCTTGACCGTCGTCCCTGAGAGGAACTCCGCGCCACCCGTCGAGACCTGCACGATGCCGTCGCTCTCGGCCTCGGCGAAGCCGCGCAGGGCGGCGTTCAGCGTCTGCGAGGACGTCACGTTGATCGCCGGATAGGCGAATCCGCCGGCCTTGGCCCGGTCGAGCATCTCAGCGTAGATCTCTGGAGTCGCAATAGGCATGATTCATCTCCCTGAGAAGTTGCGGCTGCGCGCCAGGGCCCAGTATTCCGGCTCCCTACCCGCTCGGGTAGAGACGACGCGTGGTTGTTGGTCATGTCGTCCACCCCTGCTACAGGTAGGCTCCTCGGCGTGGACTGGCTTCTGAATCTCCTCGACCCCACCTGGTGGCTGACGATTTTGGGCGCGTTCGCCACCATCGGCGTTCTCGCGATCATCTTCGCCGAGACGGGTCTGCTGCTCGGGTTCTTCCTGCCCGGCGACTCGCTGCTGGTGGCTGCGGGGATTTTCAGCTCGGCGTCGGTCGCCACGGGAATGGGCATCGAGCCTCTCTCGTTCCCCGTCCTGCTGATCGGCACGCCCCTGTGCGCGATCGCCGGCGCGCAACTCGGGCATTTCCTCGGGGCGCGATTCGGCCGCAAACTCTTCGACAAACCGGATTCGCGGTTGTTCAAGCGGGAGCACGTGCTGCGGGCCGAGGTGTTCTTCGAGAAGTTCGGTCCCGCCAAGGCGGTGATTCTGGCCAGGTTCGTGCCGATCGTGCGCACGTTCATGAATCCCGTCGCGGGCGTGCTGGAGATGACCTCCAAGCGCTTCTTGTTGTGGAACGTCGTCGGCGGCATCGTCTGGGTCGAAGGCCTCATCCTGCTCGGCCACTTTCTCGGCGGCCAGGTCGATCCCAAGCAGATCGACCGCTACATCCTTCCCGGCGTCTTCGTGATCGTCTTCATCTCCCTGATCCCGATCATGGTCGAGGCCGTCAAGCACCGCCGCGCCGCCAAGCAGCTCCCGGTCCCCAACGGCAAGCACCACCGCGTCCCCTCCAGCTTCGACGGCCAGCTCTGACGTCCGTCCCGGGCGGGGCGACCGGCGACACACGGCGACGGCGGATCACCGCAAGGTACGCTGCCCCTTGTGGGACGCCACAGGTCAGATCCGATGGGCCTCGCCCGATTAGCGCTCGCCGTCCTGGCGGTGGGAGCCGTGGTGGTGCTCCTGGTCATCGGCGGTCGCGCGCTCCTCGACCTCCTGGACACGCCGACTCCCGACCGCGAGCCCGCCGCCGCCCCGGCCTCCGGCACGGCCACCGGCACGGCCTCCACCGCGCAGGTCCCCACCGTGCGCATCGAATGCGTCGTCGAGACCTGCCCCCTCGTCACGGTCCGCGTGCCGGGGGGTGACGTGCTGCAGCATCGGGAGATGAGCAGGGGCGAGGAGGTCCGCTACTTCGAGCCCGAGCTCGACGTCGTCCTCAGCGACGCGGGCACGGTCCGCGTCACGGAGAACGGGGTCCCGCGCGCCCAGGGCAGAGCCGGCGCCCGCGAGGCCTTCACCGTCCGCGGCGACTGACCCCTCGCCCGCCCGCACCCACCTCCGCGCCCGCGCGCCGCGCGCGGCGGGACGGTCAGAGGCCCAGGTCCTCCAGGGTGTAGGCCGTCCGGTACTCCAGCCCCTCGCCCTCGACCCGCTCCCGAGCCCCCCGATCGACGATCGTCGCCACGGCCACCACCTCGGCCCCCGCCTCCCGCAGCGCCTCCACGGCGGTCAGCGGCGAGCCGCCGGTGGTGGAGGTGTCCTCCACGGCGAGCACGCGCCGCCCCTTCACCTCGGGCCCTTCGATGCGCCGCTGCATCCCGTGCGCCTTCTGCGCCTTGCGCACCACGAACGCGTCCAGCGCCCGCCCCCGGGCCGCCGCCGCGTGGAGCATCGCGACCGCGACAGGGTCGGCGCCCATCGTGAGCCCGCCCACCGCCTCGTAGTCGAGGTCGGCCGTGAGGTCGAGCATCACGCTGCCGACGAGCGGCGCGGCCACGCCGTCGAGCGTGATGCGGCGCAGGTCGAGGTAGAAGTCGGCCTCCTTGCCCGAGGAGAGCGTGACCTTGCCGTGGACGATGGCCTTGCTCTTGATCTCGGCCAGCAGGTTGTCGCGATCAGTCATGCGTCCAAGCTTAGGACCCGCCGCCGTCGCCACCCCCGACCCGTCACGAGCTCATGCTCCTGATCAACGCCAGCGCCTGCCCGTACGCCTTCGGCAACGGCCGCACCCGTACCCGCGGCCTGTGCCCGTACAGGATCTCGGAGTCGCGCAGCCGCGCGACCCTCGCCCGCAGCCCCTCGTCCATCCGCGTCACGGCCCCCACCCGTACGGGCCCCAGCAGCGCCAGCGTCTCGTCGCCGGGGAAGGCCCGCCGCAGCGCGGTGGCCAGGTTGAGCGCCGCGGCGAGCCGTTCGGCCAGGTCCTCGGGCGGCGCCGGCGGCTCGGCGGCCACCAGGCACGTCCCCCTGGCCGTGCCGCGGTAGAGCTGCGCCAGCCTGGTACGCAGATACGCCGCCGTGACCAGCCCCGTCAGCGGGTCCTCGCAGTGCAGCTCCCCGAGCGGCGCGAAGCCGTGCTCCGCCCACCCCGCCGCGAACGAGCGCAGCGCGGCGAACGGCGGCCCGCCCGCGCCGGTGACGGCGAACAGGGCGGCGAGGTCGTTCATGCCCTCGGCGACGCCGACCCCGGCGGCGGCCCGCGCCGAGCCCAGCGCCCAGCACGCCTGCGACAGGTCGCAGGCGCCGCACACCGCCTTGACCACGACCTCCGCCTCGGGCGTCCACCAGTCCTCCGCCAGCGACCAGCCGGCCGCCATGCTCCTGCGACGCCAGCGCGCCAGCACGTCCGCCTCCATCCGTCCCCCTCCGTCGGATCTCCCCGGGTTAAAGACGCGGGCGCGGTTTAGTCATGACGGGGAATGCGGAATGATTGCGCGGGGCAACCCCGCGTAATCGTGAGGTCACTATGGGTGTCGAATCGCCGCAAAGCGATGCAGATTTGCTTCAGGCGGTCAGGGAGGGCAACGCTGCCGCGTACGGGGAGCTCTACGAGCGCCACGTCGCCGCGGCGCGTGCGCTGGCCCGGCAGCTCGCCAGGGGTGCCGAGGTCGAGGACGTCGTCGCGGAGTCGTTCACGAAGATCCTCGACCTGGTGGGCAGGGGCGGCGGGCCCGACTCCGGCTTCCGTACCTACCTGCTCACGGTGGTGCGGCGCACGGTCTACGACCGCTCCAGGGTCGAGAGCCGCCAGGTGACCACGGGCGAGATCGAGCTGTACGACCCGGGCGTGCCCTTCGTCGACCCCGCGCTGGTCGGGCTGGAGAAGTCGCTGATCGCCAGGGCGTACCTGTCGCTGCCCGAGCGCTGGCGGGCGGTGCTGTGGCACACCGAGGTCGAGCGGGCCAGGCCGGCCGAGGTGGCGCCGCTGCTCGGCCTGTCGGCCAACGGCGTGGCCGCGCTGGCGTACCGGGCCAGGGAGGGGCTGCGGCAGGCGTACCTGCAGATGCACCTGGCCTCCCCGCCGCAGCACGACTGCCGCCCCGTGCTGGGCAAGCTGGGCGCGTACGTGCGGGGCGGGCTGGCCAGGCGCGACTCCAAGGCGGTGGACGAGCACGTCAGCGCGTGCGAGGAGTGCCACGGGGTGCTGCTGGAGCTGACCGACGTCAACCGCGGGCTGCGCGTCATGGTCGGGCCGCTGATCGCGGGCCCGCTGTTCGGCGGGTACGCGGCGGCGCTGGCCAAGCCGGGCGCCGGGGGCGCGGGCGGCGCGTTGCGGCTGCTGGGCCGGCTGCGGCGGGTGCCGAAGCAGCAGCAGGTGGCGGTGGCCGGTGGCACGGTGGCGGTCACGGCGGCCGTGCTGGCCTCGTTGCTGCTGGTGTCCGGCGAGAGGCCGGTCGTGCGGCCGCCCGCGATCACGCCGGTCGCGCAGCCGCCCGTGTCGGTCGCGCCGGTCCCGGTGCCGGTGCCGGTGCCGCTGCCGAGCGAGCGGCCTGCCCAGGTGCCGCCGCCGGTCAAGAAGGACAAGCCGGGCAAGGCGCGGCTGCGGGCCACGATCGACGCGCTCGGCTCCCTCGTCCGCGCCCAGCCCGGCATCGTCGGCATCCGCCTGCGCAACTACGGCGAGAGCGCCAGCGAGGAGCTGGCGGCCCAGGTGGACCTGCCCGACGGCGTCACCCTCATCCCTCCGGCGCGCCGCGGCCACAGCGCCGCGCTGCTCGGCCCCGTCGGCACGGTGGACGGCTGGGCCTGCCGCCCGGTCAGCGGCGGCGCCCGGTGCGCCAGGGAGCCGCTGCAGGCGGGACAGGGCACGGCGGTGTTCCTGCGGGTGCTGGTGGCCGACGAGGCGCCCCAGGGTGCGGGGCCCGCGGTCCGCATCGCCGCCGGCTCGCTGCGGCTCCAAGCCCGGGCCGAGGAGGGCGTACGGATCTCCGGCGCGCCCGCCAGGTTCGCCACCGACGGGAAGGTGGCGGTCAGGGCGATCGGCAACACGCTGCTGAGCTGCCCGGCCGAGCGCGCGGGCTGCTCGGAGACCAGGCGCAGGCAGGGCACGCAGCGCGACAACGACCTGTGGCCGATGACCGCGCTCGACCAGGACGAGCGGCCCGACACGACGTCCTCCAGCGGGGCGGAGCTGTCCCTGCCGAAGGGCAGCCAGGTCGTCTGGGCGGGCCTCTACTGGTCGGCGGCCGACGACGAGGCCGGGCCCATCAGGATCAGGCCGCCGGGGCGGCGCAAGTACCTCACGGTCCAGCCGGGCGAGGTCACGATGCGCGAGCTGCCGCTGGGCCCCGTCTACCAGGCGTTCGCCGACGTGAGCGAGCTGGTCGGCGACGTACGCAGGAACGGCACCTGGTGGGCTGCCGACATCCCGATGAAGGCGGGCGTCTCGCGCCATGCCGGATGGAGCCTGGTGCTGATCGTCACCGATCCCGCGGAGCCGTACAGCCAGGCCGTGGTGCTCGACACGGCCACCGTGGTCGGCGGCCGGGCGCGGCGGGTGCGGATGCCGCTGGGCGGGCTGAGCCCGGCCGCCTCGCCCGCCCGGGTCGAGCTGGTCACCTGGGAGGGCGACGCCGATCTCAAGGGCGACAAGGTCTCGCTCGGCTCCGGCGCCCTCACCCCGGGCGGCGGCGACCGAGATCCGGCCAACGTCTTCGACGGGTCGTCGAACGGCGTGGCGGGGATGACGTTCGGCACGGACGTCGATACGGTCAGCGCCGAGCTCGGCGTGGATCCCGGGCTGACGATCGTCACGGACAAGGACGTGGTCCTGTTCGGAGTGGCCGCGCTGAGCGTGCGGGCGCGATCGTGACCGTGAACGGGACAAACTGGTACGGTCTGCCTAAGTGGTCTGGCGCTACGGCGAGCCGGATTCGAATCGTCGGCATTAACCCTCGCGCGATCACCTGCTTTCATTACCCTGAGAGAGGGCCGCCGAGTCCGGTCTCTGACGGTGCAGAGCCAGCAAGGTCGGACCACCAGGAAAGGGGCGGTGTCAGTGGATCGCTGCGCGCTGTTCGTGGACGCCGGCTATCTGCTGGCTGATGGAGCGATGGCCGTGCACGGCACGCGTCATCGCGAGGCGGTTTCCTGGGACTATCCCGGGCTGCTGCAACTGATGACCAGCCTGGCGCGCGAGCGCACCGGGCTGCCGCTGCTGCGGTGCTACTGGTACGAGGCCACGGTCGAGGGCCGCCGCACGCCGGAGCACGACGCGCTGGCCGACATCCCGGGCCTCAAGCTCAGGCTGTCACGCATCCGGCCGGGCCGGCGCGAGGGCGTCGATGCCCAGGTCCATCGCGACCTGATGACCCTCGCCCGCAACAACGCCATCTGCGACGCGGTCGTGGTCAGCGGCGACGAGGACCTGGCACAGGTCGTGTGCGACGCGCAGGACCTCGGCATCAGGGTGAGCGTCATCCACATCGCGGCCGACGGCGGCTGGGCCGTCTCGCGGTCGCTGCGCCAGGAGTGCGACGACCTGGTGGAGCTGGGGGCGGCCCACCTGCGGCCGTACGTCAGCCTGCTCACCGGCGTCTCCGAGTCCTCCAACGGCCACCACCAGCCGATCAGCAACGGGCACTCCACCCCCTCGCTGCCGCCCGCGCAGCCGCCGTCCCTGCCGCCCACCTCGCTGCCGCAGAGCTCCAGCGGCAGCCACGCCGCGCCCTCCTCCGGCAACGGGCAGTCCGCCGGCCTGCCGCGTGGCCAGTCGTCCACGCCGCCCGCGCTGCCGACGTACACGAGCTACCAGTCCGAGCAGCCGCCGCCGTCGCCGCCCTCCGCCCCGGTCACCGGGCCGATCCAGGCGCAGTCCCAGCAGTCCAGCCCGACCACCGGCCAGTTCTCCGCGCCGTCGAGCGGCACGTACCAGCCGTCGCAGCTCGGCCCGTACACCGGCCCGCAGCCCGCGCCCGTCACCCCGCCCGCGGCCGCCACCGCGGGGGCCACGACGCTGGCCGACGCCGTCAAGGCCGCGCACCGCGAGGGGCACGACTTCGGCGAGTCGGTGGCCCGCGACGCGCCCGCGCTGTGGCTGGAGGCGGTGCTGGCGCGCAAGCCGCGCATGCCGTCGGACCTGGAGGCGCGGCTGCTGCAGGGCTCGTCGCTGCCGATCGACTTCCTGCTGCACGACGAGGTACGGCACGCGCTGCGGCGCGGCTTCTGGGACGCGTTGGAACGCGCCCGCCACTGACTGCCCCGACCTCAGCACACCCCCCAGGCCCCGGCCCCAGCATGCCGCATCGGCCCCGGCGCACCCCAGGCCCGGTCCCAGTGCGCGCCTCACAGGCCTCGGTCTCAGCGCACCGCATAGCTTCCGAGTGACGGCTCCATGAGCTCGAACAATTCGCGCGCGGCCTCGCCCACGATCTCGGCGATCCGCGGGTTGTCCATCCCCTCCAAGGTGAGCTCCAAGATCCGGCCGAGCAGCACCCGGTAGGGCGCGGCGAGCTGCGCCGCCACCACCTGGGGCACCGGCCCCTGATCGCCCGTCTCCGCGGCCAGTTCCCGCGCCAGGGCCTTCTCCCGCTGCTCCAGCAACTCGCGCAGGCGCGTCACCAGCGTCGGCGACTGCACGATCATCCGCGCGAACCCGTCGTGGGTGAACCCGAGCAGGGGATCCTGCCGCGCCGCCGCCTCCATGAACACCCTCCTGAGCGCGGCGAGCGCGGACTCGCCCGGCCGCCTGCCGGCCACGATCCCGGCCAGTGCGGCCACGAACCGCTCGTGGTGGTCGAAGGCGAGGTCCTCCTTGCGCGGGAAGTAGTTCGTGACGGTCTTCTTGGCCACCCGCGCGGCCCCGGCGATCTCGGTGATCGTGGTCTGCTCGAAGCCCCGCCGGATGAACAGCCGGGTGGCCTGGTCGGAGATCGCCTGACGGGTCTCCCGCTTCTTCAGCTCCCGCAGGCCGAGGATTTTTGTGTCGGACATAAATTTCCTCTTGACTCGTATCTGGTCTGGTCCTAATCTTAGGACCGTCACAAGTTTACGACCTGAAGGGCTCACATGCGAGCGACGTTCCAGATCAAACTGCCCGCCTCCATCACCGCCGCGACCGCTCGTCTCGACCACCCGAGGTCGCCGCGACGCGCCGCCGTACCGGCTCGTGACCTGAACCCCACGGCACAGCCGAACGTCACGCGCCGCCCCAGCGCCGCCCCCCGGCGCGCCGCGTACTGACCCAGACCCCGCAACCACCCCCGGGAGGTCCCCGTGCCAGCCACCACCACTGATTCCGTCGAGGGTTACCTCAAGCAGATCGGCAGGATCCGGTTGCTCGACGCCAGCCAGGAAGTGGCGCTCGGCGAGCGCATCGAGGCCGGCCTGCTCGCCCAGGAGCGCCTCGACCGCGAGCATGCCGCCCTGCCGGCGCAGGAGCGCGCCGACCTGGAGTGGATCGCCGCCGACGGCCGCCTGGCCAAGGGCCAGATGATCGAGGCGAACCTGCGGCTGGTCGTCTCCATCGCCAAGCGCAGGGCCGGGCACGGCCTGCCGCTCCTGGACCTGATCCAGGAGGGCAACCTGGGGCTGATGCGGGCGGTGGAGAAGTTCGACCACCGGCTCGGGCTGAAGTTCTCCACCTACGCCACCTGGTGGATCAAGCAGGCGATCGGGCGCGCGCTGGCCGACCAGAGCCGGACGATCCGCCTGCCCGCGCACGTGGTCGAGGACCTCAACCGGGTCATCCGCGCCCGGAGCACGATGCTGCGGGAGCTGGGCCGCGAGGCCACCGTCGAGGAGCTGGCGGCCGAGGCCGGCCTGACGCCGGAGAAGGTCGAGCAGTTGCTGCGGCACGACCGCGAGCCGGTCTCGCTGCACACCCCGCTCGGTGACGACAGCGCCGAGCTGGGCGACCTGCTCGCCGACGACGCTCCAGGGCCCGCCGCCGAGGTCGCCGCCTCCTCCCTCCGCCACGACGTGCTGGCGGCGCTGGCGACGCTGACCGAGCGGGAGGCTGCCGTCCTCATCCAGCGGTACGGCCTGGCCGACGACACGCCGCGCACCCTGGACGAGATCGGCCGCACGTTCGGCGTCACCCGGGAACGCATCCGCCAGATCGAGGCCAAGGGCATGCAGAAGCTGCGCCGGCCCGCCTGCGCCCGTACCCTGGCTGACCTGCTCGGCTGATCTCGCACAGAAGCCGACCTGCACACCTGACTTCTCACAGAGAGGGTTCCTCCGCTGATCCCCGACCCGACGACCGTGCACCCGATGCCCGCCCACGAGCGGGTGGTCTTCCTCAAGCCGCTGGTCACCTCGCCCACCATCGAGGTGGGCGAGTACACCTACTACGACGACCCCGACGGCGCCACCGGCTTCGAGCACCACAACGTGCTGTACGCCTACGGGCCCGAGCGGCTGATCATCGGCAAGTACTGCGCCATCGCCTCCGGCACCCGGTTCCTGATGGCCGGCGCCGACCACCCGACGATGGGGGTGTCGACCTTCCCGTTCACCATGTTCGGCGGCGAGTGGACCGAGCGCACCCTCGACATCGTCACCGGCATGCCCAGCCGCGGCGACACCGTGATCGGCAACGACGTCTGGTTCGGCTACCAGGCCACGGTGATGCCAGGAGTGACCATCGGCGACGGGGCCGTCATCGCGACCGGTGCCGTGGTGACCGCCGACGTCCCGCCGTACACCGTCGTCGGCGGGAACCCGGCCAGGCCCATCCGCCGCCGCTTCGCCGACGCCGACATCGAACGGCTGCTGCGGGCCGCCTGGTGGGACTGGCCCGTCGAGCTGGTGACCGAGCACGCCCGCGCCATCATGGCCGGCACCCCGGCCGGCATCGCCCGCATCGCCGCCGAGCACGGACTGGAGAAGAGCCTTTGACGCAGACCCCCTTCGAGCCCGGCGCCGAGTTCGACCGGCAGGTCCGCACCCTGATCGACCTCGGCTACCCGGCCATGACCGGGTTCGACCCCGCGACGCTGGCCCCGCTACGCGAGCTGGCCGTCCGCCACGGGGGCACGGCGTACGATCCGGACGGCGGGCGGGTGCCGTTCCTGCTCGTGCTCACCCGCGAGGTCGCGCCGATCGAGCAGACCATGCCGCTGACCACGCTGCACGGCAAGCGCAAGCCCGGATTCGTCGACTACTCCTTCGAGCCCGGCGCCCTGGAGCGATTCGTCGCCACCTCGGAGGTCGAGCGGGCCTACCTGCTGTTCGACGTCGAGCGCGGCGAGGAGTTCTGCGGCGCCGTCCCCAACGCCGCGATGAACGCCATCGCGGCCCGGGGGCGCACCCTGCTCACCATCGAGGAGGGCATCGCCTTGATCACGCACTTCCCGCAGATCCTGGTCAAGAACAAGTGCTTCTCCCTCGGCGGCTCGCGGTGCGGCGACCGCCGGGTGCCGGCCATCTGGATCAGCCAGAACGCCCCCAAGCTGGGCTGGTGCTGGGAAGGCAACCCGCACACCTGGCTGGGCATGGCCTCGGCCGGCGGCAGGCACGCCGCCGCGTGAACACCCCCGGGCGGCGACGGGTCCCGGGGGTGGTGCGGGGCGATCAGGAGAGCGCGTCGAAACCGGCGCGCAGATGGCTGAGGCGATCGGTCAGGTCGGTCAGGGGCACAGCCAGCGCCGTGTCCTGCGACTTGCGGGCCAGCTCCCTGACCCTGGCCAGCTCGTCCTCCACCGCCGTCAGCCGCCGCGACAGCTCGGGCAGCACGGACGCGTGGTCACCGGCCCCCGGCGGCAGCTCGCCGCTGAGGCGGTCGCGGAGCATCGACGCCTGCTCGGCCAGGCGCTTGTTCATGTTGTACAGCTCGGCGAACACCGACACCTTCGCCCGCAGCACCCACGGGTCGAACGGCTTGGTCAGGTAGTCCACCGCGCCCGCCGCGTAGCCGCGGAAGGCGTAGTCGGGAGCGCTGTCCACCACGGTCAAGAAGATGATCGGGATATTACGGGTACGCTCCCGCCGCTTGATGTGCGCGGCGGTCTCGAAGCCATCCATGCCCGGCATCCGCACGTCGAGCAGGATGAGCGCGAACTCGGTGTTGAGCAGCGCCTTGAGCGCCTCCTCACCCGACCTGGCGCGCACGGGCACCAGGTCGAGCGAGCTGAGGATGGCTTCGAGGGCGATCAGGTTCTCCTCGCGGTCATCAACGAGGAGGATCTTGGCACGATCCGGCATCGATCACGACCCTTCGGATGACGAGGCTGACGAGGTTGACGAGTCGGACGCGGAGCCCCGGCCGCGGCTGAGCCAGCCGCGCAGCCGTTCGAGCAGCCGGTCGACGTCGACCGGCTTGGGCACGTAGTCGGACGCGCCCGAGGCGATGGACTTCTCCCGGTCGCCCCGCATGACCTTGGCGGTCAGCGCGATGATCGGCAGATCGGCGAACTGCGGCATGCGGCGGATGGCCGACGTCGTGGCCCACCCGTCCATCTCCGGCATCATGATGTCCATCAACACGAGCGCGACGTCCTCGTTACGCTCGAGCTGCTCGATGCCCTCCCGTCCGTTCTCAGCGTAGACCACGGTCGAGCCGTGTCGCTCCAGCACGCTGGTCAGCGCGAAGACGTTACGGATGTCGTCGTCGACGATCAGGATCTTGGCGCCGTTCAGCGGGTCGTCGCCCTGCCACTGGCTGGGCGTCTCCACCGGCGGCTCGACCAGCTCGGGCATCGGCAGGTCGAGCGGCAGCGGCGGCTCGGGCGTGGTGGCCGTCGCCTCCTCGCTCGGCGGCGTCATGAGCTGCCTGCGCGCCGTGCCCGGGTCCGTCGCGGCCAGCGGGCCGGTGTAGGACGCCGGCAGGTAGAGCGTGAACGTGCTGCCCTTGCCCAGCTCGCTGTCGACGTGGATCTCGCCGCCGAGCAGCCGGGCGATGTCGCGGCAGATCGCCAGGCCCAGGCCCGTGCCGCCGTACTTCCTGCTCGTCGTGCCGTCGGCCTGCCTGAACGCCTCGAAGATGACCTCGCGCTTGTCGGGCGCGATGCCGATGCCGGTGTCGATCACCTGGAACGCCAGCAGGTCGGTGGAGTCGTGCAGGCTGTCGTCGTCGAAGTCGACCCCGGGCGGGGCCATCGAGACGCGCAGCTTCACCTCTCCGCGAGGGGTGAACTTCACCGCGTTGGACAGCAGGTTACGCAGCACCTGCTGCAGGCGCTGCTCGTCGGCGCGCAGCTCGTGCGGCACGTCCGGCTCGACGTCCACGCTGAACGACAGCCCCTTGTCCTGCGCCAGCGGCGCGAACGCGGCCTCCAGCAGGTCCACCATCTTCGGCAGCGACACCTGGATCGGATGGATGTCCATCCGCCCCGCCTCGACCTTCGACAGGTCGAGCATGTCGTTGATGAGCTGCAGCAGCGCCGAGCCCGCGCTGTGGATCGTCCGGGCGAACTCGACCTGCTGCGAGGTCAGGTTGCCCTCGGCGTTCTCGGTCAGCAGCTTGGCCAGCACCAGCAGGCTGTTGAGCGGCGTGCGCAGCTCGTGCGACATGTTCGCGAGGAACTCGGACTTGTAGCGCGAGGAGACCGCGAGCTGCTCCGCGCGCTCCTCCAGCGTGCGGCGGGCCTGCTCGATCTGGAAGTTCTGGATCTCGATCGCGCGGTTCTGCTTGGCCAGCAGCGCCGCCTTGTCCTCCAGCTCGGCGTTGGACCTGCGCAGCTCCTCCTGCTGGCGCTGCAGCTCGTCGGAGCGCTCCTGCAGCTCGCGGGTGAGCCGCTGGGACTCGGTGAGCAGGTCTTCCGTGCGGGAGTTGGCGATGATCGTGTTCATCGTGACGCCGATGGTCTCGACGAGCTGCGTCAGGAAGTCGAGGTGCACCTCGCCGAACGGCGTGAAGGAGGCCAGCTCCAGCACGCCGAGCACGCGGTTCTCGAACAGGATCGGCAGCACCACGATCTGCGCCGGCGTGGACCGGCTCAGCCCGCTGTCGATGGTGATGAACTGCGGCGGCACGTCGTCCAGCACGATGTGCCGGCCCTCGCTGGCCGCCTGCCCGACGATGCCCTCGCCGAACTCGAAGCGCTGGCGCGGGCCCCGGTCGGGGCGTACGCCGTAGCCGCCGATGAGGATGAGATTGCGCTCGTGCTCGGGTTCGATGCTGTAGAAGGCGCCGTAGCGGGCCGACACCAGCGGCGTCAGCTCGCTCATCGTCAGCTTGGCCACTTCCAGCAGGTCGCGGTGGCCCTGCATGAGCCGGGAGATGCGGGCCAGGTTGGACTTCAGCCAGTCCTGCTCCTGGTTGGCCTGCGTGGTCTCGCGCAGGCTGCCCACCATCGAGTTGATGTTGTCCTTCAGCTCCGCCAGCTCGCCCTGGGCGTCGATGGCGATGGAGCGGGTCAGGTCGCCGCGCGCCACGGCGCTGGTCACGGTCGCGATGGCGCGGATCTGCGTGGTGAGGCTGCCGGCCAGCTCGTTGACGCTCTCGGTGAGCCGCTTCCAGGTGCCCTCGACGCCCTCGACCCGGGCCTGGCCGCCGAGCTGACCCTCGGTGCCCACCTCGCGGGCGACGCGGGTCACCTCGGAGGCGAACGACGAGAGCTGGTCCACCATGCGGTTGACGGTCGTCTTGAGGGCGAGGATCTCGCCCTGCGCGTTCACGTCGATCTTGCGGGTGAGGTCGCCGTTGGCGACCGCGGTGGTCACCTCGGCGATGTTGCGCACCTGGTACGTCAGGTTGTTGGCCATGGAGTTGACGTTGTCGGTGAGGTCCTTCCAGACGCCCGACACGCCCTTCACCCTGGCCTGGCCGCCGAGCTGCCCTTCGGTGCCCACCTCGCGGGCCACGCGGGTGACCTCGTCGGCGAAGGACGAGAGCTGGTCCACCATCGTGTTGAGGGTGTCCTTGAGCTGCAGCATCTCGCCCTGGGCGTCAACGGTGATCTTCTTCGACAGGTTGCCCTGCGCCACCGCGGACGACACGGCCGCGATCTGCCGCACCTGCGAGGTGAGGTTGTTGGCCATGGAGTTGACGTTGTCGGTGAGGTCCTTCCAGACCCCGGACACCCCGCGGACCTGCGCCTGGCCGCCGAGCTGCCCTTCGGTGCCCACCTCGCGGGCGACGCGGGTCACCTCGGAGGCGAACGACGAGAGCTGCTCGACCATCGTGTTCATGGTGGACTTCAGCTCCAGGATCTCGCCCTGGGCGTCCACGTCGATCTTGCGGGTCAGGTCGCCGTTGGCGACCGCCGTGGTGACCTGGGCGATGTTGCGCACCTGGTACGTCAGGTTGCGCGCCATGGAGTTGACGTTGTCGGTCAGGTCCTTCCAGACCCCGGACACGCCCTTGACCTCGGCCCGGCCGCCCAGCTTGCCCTCGGTGCCCACCTCGCGGGCGACCCGGGTGACCTCGTCGGCGAAGGACGAGAGCTGGTCGACCATCGTGTTGAGGGTGTCCTTCAGCTGGAGGATCTCGCCCTGCGCGTCAACGGTGATCTTCTTTGACAAATTGCCCTGGGCCACCGCCGTCGCCACGGTCGCGATACTTCGTACCTGCGAGGTGAGGTTGTTGGCCATGAAGTTGACGTTGTCGGTGAGGTCCTTCCAGACGCCCGACACGCCGGTCACCTGGGCCTGGCCGCCGAGCTGGCCCTCGGTGCCCACCTCGCGGGCGACCCGGGTCACCTCCTCGGCGAACCCGGAGAGCTGGTCGACCATCGTGTTGACGGTGTTCTTCAGCTCGAACATCTCGCCCACGGCGTCGACCGTCACCTTGCGGCTCAGGTCGCCCTTGGCCACCGCCGTGGTCACCACGGCGATGTCGCGCACCTGTGCCGCCACGCGGGACGACATCGTGTTCACGGCCTCGGTGAGGTCGCGCCAGCTTCCGGACATGCCGCGCAGGTTGGCGCTGCCGCCGAGCCGTCCCTCGGTGCCGGCCTCGCGGGCGACCCTCGTGACCTCGGAGTTGAACAGCGCGAGCTGGTCGACCATGCCGTTGATGGCCTTGCCGAGGCGGCGCACCTCGCCCCGCGCCGACCGGTCGAGGTCGATGCGCCGGGACAGGTCGCCCTTGGCCACCGCGTCGATGACGTCGGCCGCGCCGCTCACCGGGCTCACCAGGGCGTCGATCAGCATGTTGACCGACTCGACGCTCTCCGCCCACGCGCCGACACCCGGACCGGGCGTCAGCCGCTCGCCGAAGCGACCTTCCTTGACGACTTCTTTACGCACGCGTGACAACTCGTTGGCGAGGTGCTCGCGGCGATCGGCCACCTCGTTCAGAAGCAACCGCACCTCGCTGAGGATGCCGGGAGGCGCATGAGGAACCCGACGCCGGAAGTCTCCGTCACGCCAAGAGAAAAGAGTCTCCAGGATGGGCACGAGATCCGACTCGGTGTAAGTCCTCTCCTCTGGGCTTAGCGCGGCCTTGGCCGTGGTCATGGGGCCTCCTTCACTCGTCGCTGCCGCACGGCGAGTGATTCAAGTCTGTCACGATGAGTAGCTCGTAGTCCTGTCCTTGGATTTACCCCAAGTCAGCGGGAAGTGTGGTAGGCACGTTGGGATGACTGCTTCTCCCCATGCGGTGCTGGCCGCGACCTTCGCGCCCGGCGAGACCGCTGTGACGGCTGCGATGAGGTTCACGCGCGAGGTGATGACCGCGTGGGCCACCGGCGGCGTGCTCCACACTGCCGAGCAGGTCGCCGCGGATCTGGCTGAGCAGGTCGCTGACGAGCCCTTTGAGGTGATTTGGAAGCATTTCGGGGACGCAGTCCAGGTGGAGTTGCGCCAGCGAAACCTCTCCCAGGGTGATCCGAAGGCTCCTTCCGTCAACGTTGAAGAGTGGGGGCTCACCTTTGCGGGCGATTCCCGTGTCCATTGGGCAAGGCTCACGCTACCTGGCTCAGCCGACCGAGTGGCAGCCGAATGGCTGGAGGAGAGCAGCCGCGGGCCCCACTGGCTGGGGTTCCTCGCCGACGCGAGTGACCTGCTAGCGGGCACGCTCGACCCCGACATGGTCCCGGCGATCATCGCCCAGGTGGTGGTGCCGCGGCTGTCGAGCTGGTGCGCCGTCTACACCTCCGACAACTCCGGGCCGCTGCGGCTGGTCTACCTCTGGCACGCCGACGAGGCCAGGATCGACGGCCTGCGCGAGCAACTCGCGGACATGGACGTCGACGCCGCCGACACCCGCGTCACCTCCATGATCCACCTGCCCGAGTCGCAGGTGCTCGCCGTGCCGCTGATGGCCCGCGGCCGCAGCCTCGGCATGATGTGCCTGGGCCGGCCCGACCGCTTCCCCGACGACGTCATCCAGTTCGCCGAGGACATCGGCAGGCGCGCCGCGCTGGCCATGGACAACGCCAGGCTCTACGCCCAGCAGGCCGTCGCCAACCGGGCCCTGCAGCGCAGCCTGCTCCCGCCGAACGAGCCCGAGGTGCCCGGCCTCGACTACGGCGTCATCTACGAGCCCGCCGGCGAGACCAACGAGGTCGGCGGCGACTTCTACGACCTGTTCAAGGCGGGCGACGACTCCTGGCGCTTCGCCATCGGCGACGTCTGCGGCACCGGCCCCGAGGCCGCCGCCGTGACCGGCCTGGCCCGCCACACGCTGCGCCTGCTGGCCCGCGAGGGCTACGGCGTGGCGGCCGTGCTCGGCCGGCTCAACCAGGCGATCCTGGAGGAGGGCGAGCGGGCGAGGTTCCTCACGCTGCTGCACGGCGACATCACGCCCGTGGCCGACGGGCTGGAGGTGCGGCTCGTCTCCGCCGGGCATCCCGAGGCGCTGCGGCTCAAGCCGAGCGGCAAGGTCGAGGCGGTGACCACCCCGCAGTCGCTGCTGGGGGTCTTCCACGAGGTCGTCTTCGAGGCCGACACCGTCCATCTCGACCACGGCGACGTGCTGCTGGCCGTGACCGACGGGGTGACCGAGCGGCGCTCCGGCGGGCGGCTGCTCGACGACGACGGCGGGCTGGCCAAGCTGCTGGCCGAGTGTGCGGGATTGTCGGCCAGGGCCGTGGCCGAGCGCATCCGAAGGGGCGCCGCGGAGTTCGCCTCCGAGCCGAGCGCCGACGACCTGGCGATCGTGGTGCTGCGCGCCCGCTGAGCCCGGGGTCGTGCTGGTCAAGGTGCGCCTTTCCGGCTGACTGCGGGTGGCGAGATGATGACAGGCCGCCCGGCCGAGCGTCAAGGCCCGGAGTCAGGAACGGTTTCGGAGCGTGACAAGTGTCACGGTGCGCCCACGTGCTTGCGGGCGAAGTCGAGCTGCAGCGCCGTCTGCGCGATCCGCTCGGAGACCACGAGCGAGCCCCGGATGGCGTCGTAGGTGTAGACCTCGTGGTGACGGCCGTGTTCTTCGAGCTTGGTGACGTACTTCTCGATCTGGCGCAGCGGGCAGCGCGTGTCGTTCTCGCCCGCGAGGATCAGCAGCGGGCTCTTGACCTGGTCGACGTAGGTGATCGGGGAGCTGGCCGCGTACCTCTCGGGCTGCTCCTCGGGCGAGCCGCCGAACAATGCGCGGTGGTAGGCGCGCAGGCTCTCCGCCTCGTCCTCGTACGAGGTCTGGTGGCAGGCGATCGGCACCGCGGCGATGCCGCACGCCCACAGGTCGGGCTGGGTGCCGAGGCCGAGCAGCGTCAGGTAGCCGCCCCACGCCGTGCCGGCCAGCACGGTCTTGCCCGGGTCGGCGATGCCGTGGTCGATCACCCACTGCCGCACGGCCGCCACGTCGGCCAGCTCGATGTGCCCCACGTCGCCGTGCAGCGCGTCGCGCCAGGCCGAGCCGTAACCGGTCGAGCCCCGGTAGTTGACCCGCACCACCGCGAACCCGGCGTCCACCCAGGCCGCCACCGTCGGCGAGAACGCGTCGCGGTCGTGCGCCGTCGGGCCGCCGTGCAGCAGGAAGACGGTCGGGTGGGGGGCCGTGCCGACCTCGGGCTTGGAGACCAGCGCGTGGATGCGGCCGCCCTCGCCCTCCACGTCGATGTCCTCGACCGGGACGCTGGGCGGCGCGGGCGGGCCGATGGGGTTGACCACGACCTGGCCGTTGCTCGACCGGACGACCGTCGGGCGCGAGGCGCTGGACCAGGAGTACTCGACGTGGCCGCCGGGCCGGGGCGTGGCCTCGTCGATCACGCCGTGCGGCGTCTCGATGGGGGTCAGGCCGCCGCCGCGGAGGTCGTAGCGGTGCAGGTAGCTGCGGGCGCGGTCGTCGCGCAGGATGAGCAGGCCGCGGCCGTCGTCGTACCACTCGGCGTCCAGGTCGCCCGGGTCGCGCAGCCAGATCTCGCGCTGCTCGCCCGTCACCGGGTCCCAGACCAGGGGCTCGTGGCGATGGCGGCGCTCGTGCAGGGCCAGCAGGCGGCGGTCGCCCACGATCGGGGCGAAGCTGAGGCCGACCACGCCCTTGGCGGGGCCGTCGTGCAGCTCGCCGACGACGTGGCCGTTCTGGCGTACGACGCGCAGCGCCGGGTGCCGGAAGTCGCCGTACTCGCCGTGGTTGATCGCGATGAGGGAGCCGTCGAGCGACATGGCGGCCACCCAGGCGGCCTCCGTGTGCTCGTACAGCGTCTCGGCCGGCCGGCCCGCGTGGACCAGGTGGATGCGGAACGTGCCCGCGCCGGCCACGCTGATCGCGGCGACGCCGGTCGTGGACAGCGCGATGCCGCCGGGCTGGCCGGGCGGCAGGTCCGGCGCGACCGGCTCGTCGTCGCCGCCGGTGAACGGCTGGCGCCACCAGCCGCCGTACTCGTCGCCGTCGGTGTCGGCGAACCAGTAGATCCACTGGCCGGTGGGGTCGAGCGCGGCGTACGCGGTGCCCTTGGGCTGGTCGGTGACCTGGCGGGTGGCGCCGGTCACGCGGTCCCAGGCGTAGACCTCCCACTTGCCCGTGGCGTTGGAGCGGTAGATGGCGCGGTTCGGGGCCTGGCGCGCCCAGGACGGCAGCGTCATGCGCGACGCCCGGAACCTGGCCTGCCAGCGTTCCTCCGCCTTCATCCGGCGCGCCCCCTCCCGTTGATGTCCCGCGCCTCCGGGCTCGGGATGCCGTCCAGTATTGCGCCTATGCCGGGGAAATGCTCCGAGAATGTGGGGGAATTTCGGACTAAATGCCCCATCAGTAACACCAGTCGCACATGTCCGTCAAGGAACAGAACTTGATCGGTGTGCCGGCTCGAAGATAGACAGATGAAACGCGGCGCGCGTTACTACTTTTTGCTGCCTTTTCGCGACATTTCGGGAGACAAATGCGGCGATCCGCTCATCGAGCGTGTTCGCCTGGTGATGCCATGCACTCGGGCCCATCCCGACGACCTGGGCGATGTCACCGGGCTCCAGCTCCATCTCGAACGCGATCGAGCGCCGTCCGGTCTCGGCGAACCCCTCCAGGCTCCGAGCCACCCGGAGCTCCTTCTCCTCGTCGACGGAGAGCAGCCCGAGCTCCTCGACGAGCGGGCTGAGATGCTCGGGCGCCGGGGTGACGACCACCACGGCACCTCCCGGCCGCAGCACGCGCCGGAATTCGGGCCCGTTCCTGGGCGCGAAAACGTCGATCACCACATCAGCCACCCCGCTCCTGATCGGAAGCGGGCGCCACACGTCGGCCACGAACGCCCCTGCCCTGGGATGCACCCGCGCCGCCCGGCGTACAGCGTGCTTCGACACATCGAACGCCATCCCGATGCCATCGTTGATCGCGTCGAGCACGGCCGCCAGATAGTGCCCGGTGCCCGCGCCCGCGTCGACGATCACCGGCGCGGTCCTGCCCGCCACGCGGTGGCCCTCGACGACTTCCGGCTCCCGCCCGCCGCCCGCAGGCGCCGCGCCGGACCCGGCCTCCACTCCCGCCCCACGGTACGCCCTCAACTTCGTGCCGTCACTCGTTTCGGTGGAGGACTCATGTTTTCCTGGAACGTTCTCCGGTGCCACGCGTGCCCGCACGGCCTCGGCCACCGCGTCCGCCAGCGGGGCGTAGTGACCCTTGTCGAGGAAGGCCGCCCTGGCGGCCACCATCTCGGGGGTGTCGGCGGTGCCCGGCTGCCCTGAGCCGGTGAGGAGGCTCACGTAGCCCTGCTTGGCCACGTCGAAGGTGTGGTTGCCGGCGCATCTCACGGTCGCCCCGGCCAGGCACAGGTCGGCGCGGCACACGGGGCAGATGAGGTAGTCGACGATGTCAGCCAGCATGGGGCCCATTGTGGTGCACGGGCGGAGGTCAGGCGGCGTTGGCCGCTTCCAGGAGGAAGGCGGCGTTGGAGGGGGTGGAGCGGAGCTTGTCCACGAGGATCTCGAGGCCCTGCTGCTTCTCCAGCGCGGCCAGCATGCGGCGCAGCCGCCACACCACCTGCTGCTCCGACGAGCGCATCAGGATCTCCTCGCGCCTGGTCCCGGAGGCGTCGAGGTCCACGGCGGGGAAGAGGCGGCGCTCCGCCAGCTCGCGGACGAGGTGCAGCTCCATGTTCCCCGTCCCCTTGAACTCCTCGTAGAGGTTGTTGTCCATCCGCGACCCCGTGTCCACGAGCGCGGTGGCGAGGATGGTCAGGGAGCCGCCGCCCTCGACGTTGCGGGCGGCGCCGAAGAAGCGCTTGGGCGGGTAGAGCGCCCGGGCGTCGATGCCGCCCGTGAGGACACGCCCGCCGGGCGGCGTGAGGTTGTTGTACGCCCGTCCCAGCCGTGTCAGCGAGTCGAGCAGCACGACCACGTCACGCCCCGACTCCACGAGGCGCTTGGCGCGCTCGATGGCCAGCTCGGCGAGGGCGGCGTGGTCGTGGTCCGGGTTGTCGAAGGTCGAGGAGAAGACCTCGCCCGCGATGGTGGCGCGCATCTCCGTGACCTCCTCGGGGCGCTCGCCCACCAGGAGGACCATGAGGTGCGCCTCGGGGTGGTTACGGGTGATCCCGGCGGCCAGCGCCTGAAGGACCATGGTCTTGCCGGCCTTGGGCGGCGCCACGATGAGGCCGCGCTGCCCCTTGCCGATGGGCGCGAACAGGTCGATGACGCGCGTGCTGAGCGACTCCGTCTCGATGGTGAGCCGCTCGGCCGGATGTACGGGGGTGAGCGTGTCGAACTCGGGCCGGTCACGCCACGAGGTGGCGCCGTTGACCGACTCGACCTGGACCAGCTTGTTCCCGGCGAAGGACGCGGTGACGTGGTCACCGGGACGCAGGTCCCACTGGCGTACCTTCTCGGGAGTCAGGCGTACGTCGCCCGGCCCCGGCAGGTGGCCGGCCCGGATGAACGCGGACTTGTCGCGTACGTCCAGGAGCCCCGCCACCTGACGGACCGGTGCCGAGGCACGCTGCTCAGGAATGGTGTGCACAGACATGATGAGCCCCTTGGGGGAGATGCGCCGGAAGCCTCGGACGAGGACCGGCGGGTGATGAAGGAAGGCGGCCGGGCTCCCGCGAAACAGGGCCGGGGCCGGGCCTTGGAGGATCAAGCGGAGCTGGAGCTCGACGCTTGGTGGCAACGTACCACACCGTCCGACCCATGGAACGCCTAGCCCTCTTGGACTATTCCGGGGCGGTAATCGGCGCTTCGCCCGCGAATCCGGGGCCCGGCGCGTGACAATGTTCTTCTCGGCGACGTGCAGCGAGGAAAATTACCGCGCCCCGGTGTGCCGAGCAGCATAGAACCCCCGTCAGTGCAGTGTCATCGTGTCAAGTGGCATGCAGGGTCCCTGCAACTCGGTGAGGGTTCCATAGGGACGAACAAGAGAAATCTCCTTGGGGGAGCACCATCATGAAGACCGTCAACTGCCCGCGGTGCCACCACGAGCTGGACGAAGGCCCGATCATGTACCGGTGCGCGAACTGCTGCCGCGCCGTCTACGCCGCCGACCTGGAGAACGAGTACGTTCCCGCCCAGCCTGTCGCCGCCTAGTCTGACTGGGTGCCGCATCAACCGATAACCGTGTCCGGCGTCGAGGTGACACCGCTCTGCGACGCCGTGGGTCCCATGGGGGCGGCGATCCGCCGCCCGCCGGCCGAGCTGTTCCCAGGCTCCGGGCTCCGTGACGAGCCGTGGGTCCTGCACTTCCACTGCTTCCTGATCCGCGACGCCGCGGACCGGCTGACGCTGGTCGACACCGGCATCGGCGGCGCGGACTCGCCGGCGTCGAGCTGGGCGCCCGTTCCCGGCACGCTGGCCGGTGAGCTGGCCGCCGCGGGCGTCACGCCCGCCGAGATCGGCACCGTCGTGCTGACGCACCTGCACAGCGACCACGCCTCGGGCGCGGTCGCCGACGGCCGGCCGATGTTCGACAACGCCCGCTACGTGATTCAGCGCGCCGACCTGGACGCCGCGCGGGGGCCGGTGCTCGACGACGTGATCACCGTGATCAAGGCCCAGCTCCAGGTCGTCGAGGGCGACGCCGAGGTGGCGCCCGGCGTGCACGTGCACCACACTCCCGGCCACACCCCGGGCCACCAGATCGCCAGGGTCGGCCAGGTGGCCATCACCGGCGACCTGGTCCTGCACCCGGTGCAGCTCGACGATCCCGCCGTCCGCTACCTCTACGACGACGACCAGGACGCCGCCGCGCGCACCAGGGCAGAGGCGCTGGCCGCGCTCAGGGCCGAGCGGGCGATCCTGGCGACCGCTCACTTCAGCGAGCCGTTCATGCCTCTGTGATCGGTTTCGGGCACCATGTCGTGTCATGAAGATTCTCGTTGCGGCAGGTGCCGGCGTTCTCCTGACCAGCTCGCTTCCCGCGTCGGCCACCGCACCCGAGCTGTCCGGAGCCGCCGTCTACGCCGGCGCCTCCGGCAACCAGCTCAGCAGGTACGCGGGCGGCGAATGGAGCACGATCGCCAAGGCCGGCTCCACGCCCCAGTACGCCGCCTCCCCTGACGGCAGGAAGGCGGCCTGGGTGACACCGGGCGGCCTGCTCCAGGTCAGGAGCGGCGGCAGGACCACCACGATCGTCAGCGGGCTCCAGGGCGCCACGCCGTGCCTGACCCCGGTCTGGTCCGCCGACTCGACGCGGGTGGCCTACACCCAGGGCAGTGACACGATCATGTCCGTGAAGGCCGACGGGAGCGCGGCGCCGCGCAAGCTGGGCAGGTCGGCGGGCGTGTGCCACCTCGCCTGGTCGGCGGACGGCCGGTACGTCGCGGGCTACACCGGCGAGGCGAACGCCCTCTACCGGCTCGACGTCAGGACCGGCAGGGCGACCAGGGCCAAGGGCGTCACGTGGATCACCCACGTGCAGAGCCTGTCGCCGAACGGCCGCAACGCCGTCGTGGAGCTTCCCGCCGACCCCGCCACGCTGGGTGACGGGAGCTGGCCGGTGGCGTTCAAGCCGGTCCTCCTCGACATGGTGACCGGCAAGAAGCGCGCTCCCGCGGTGAAGGGCAAGCTGCTCGGCGCCACCTACCTCAAGGACGGGCGGCTGGTCGTACGGGTCGGCGGTGCCACGCACAACACGCTGGTCGTGCTCGACGGCGCGGGCAAGGAGATCCAGCGCGTCGCCGAGCCCGCCAAGGCGAAGAAGCAGGCGCTGCTGCAGGTGCTGCCGTAGCGGGCGCCCGCATCCCGGCCGGCGTGGGCCGGTCGGGTGTCCCAGGGGCTATCGCCCCGCCAGGGCGGGCTGGTCGGTGAGCAGGGCCGCCGGCAGGGCCACCGTCGCGGTCAGGCCGCCGTACGGCGAGGGCACCAGGGCGACCTTGATGCCGTGCCTGGTCGCGAGCCTGGAGACGACGAAGAGGCCGAGCCGGTCGCTCTGCGCCAGATCGAACTCGGGGGCGTCGGTCAGCCGGTCGTTCAGCTCGTCGAGCTCGGCGCGCGGCAGGCCGAGGCCGCGGTCCTCCACCTCGACCACCAGGCCGTGCGGCGTGGCGGAGCTGCGCACGTCCACCCTGGTCTGCGGCGGCGAGAAGAGGGTGGCGTTCTCGATCAGCTCGGCCATCAGGTGGGCCACGTCGGTTACCGCCGAGCCGAGCAGCGCGACGGACGGCGGCTGCATCACCTCCACCCGCTCGTACTCCTCGACCTCGGCCACGGCGGCGCGCAGCACGTCGAGGATCGGCACCGGGTTGCGCCAGCCGCGGCCGGGCGCCTGGTCCGACAGGATGATCAGGCTTTCGGCGTGCCGGCGCATGCGCGTGGTCAGGTGGTCGAGCTTGAACAGGTCCGCCAGCGTCTCCGGCGCCTCCGTGGCCCGCTCCATGCTGTCGAGCTGCAGGAGCTGCCGGTGCAGCAGCGACTGGTTGCGCCTGGCCAGGTTCACGAAGACCTGGCTGACGCCGTGGCGCAGCCTGGCCTGGTCGACGGCGGCCTCGACGGCCGTGGACTGCACGTCGTTGAAGGCGCGTACGATGTCGGCCACCTCGGAGGTGTGCGCGTTGACCTCCAGCGGCGCCACCTCGGCGGACGTCGGCGGCTCGGTGTTGGTGCGCAGCCGCTTGACCAGCCCGGCCAGCCGTACCTCGGCCAGCTCCGTGGCAGCGTCACGCAGCGCGGCCAGCTCGCGGACCAGGCGCTTGCGGAAGCGCAGCGACAGCAGGATCGAGGCGATGACGGCGATGAGGCCCACGCCGCCCGCCACGCCGATCTTGACCAGCATGCCGATGGCGGTCGGCGTCACCCGGCTCACGATGCCCTGGGTGGCCTTGGCCTGGTTGCGCTCGACGGCGGCCCACAGGTTCTGGGCGTCGATGGGCCAGGTGGCCGCGCCCGCGGGCAGCCCGTTGACGGCCGCCTGCCCCCTGATGGCGTCCTCGGCCCGCAGGAACTCCTGGTAGACCGGCGAGTCGGCGAGCTTCCCGTACGGCCCGCGCAGGTTGCCGTCGAGGTGCGACAGCGCCTGGGAGAACAGCAGCCGCCTGGTCGCCACCATCCCCGTGAACGACTCGCGCTCCCGCGGCTCGACCCGGCCCCTGGCCAGCACGATCGCGATCACCGCCCGCTCCCTGGAGAGCACCTCCTTGGCCTCGCCGAGCATGGTCACCGCGCGGGCCTGCTGGTACAGGGCCATGTCGGGGACCAGGACCATGGCGTCGTACATGCGGAAGGAGGCGTCCACGATCTGGCTGTAGCCGTCGATGACGTCGAGCGGTGCGACGAGCGTGCCGTCGACCTCCTTGCGCACGTCGGCGAGCTGGCCGAGCTTGACGTTCAGCGCGTTGAGCTGCGTGCTCATCTCCGGGGTCAGGTCGCGCAGGTTCCGGGTCAGCGTGCCCAGGGTCTTCACGGCCCGGTCGGTCCGGCCGCGCTGCTTGGCCAGGGCGTCCGCGCCCTGCCCGGTCACCAGGAACTCCACCGAGGCCAGCCGCTCGTTCTGCAGCTCGATGTTGACGGTCTCCGACGGTTGCGCCAGGTTGGTCGCCAGGTCGTTGATCGCGAGCAGGCGCATGCCGGCGCCGCCGGTCAGGCCGGCCGCGAACGCCCACAGGCCCACCAGGGACAGCAGTGGGACGAGCAGGAGGATGAGAAGTTTCAGCGCGATGGGGCGGCCACGCGTGGGGGACATGCGACCTCCGGGTGCATGATGAGATCGCCTCGCAGAGTACACCCCCCTTTGGAAGGATTTCTGTGCGTCTTCCGCGTTCTTTCTCCGGTTGGACCATCGCGGTCTTCGGATTCCTCGCCTTCGCGCTGGGCCTGCTCGGGCTGATCTCGCCCGACACGCTGCTGGCCATGCTCGGATTCGAGGTGCTCGACGTGCGTCCCGCCGGGGACTACACGCTGGTCTACATGGCCGCCAGCTCGATGGCGGCCGTGAACATGGGCGTCTACTACCTGTTCGCCGCCTCGCACGACTACACCCCGTTCTTCCGCTGGACCGTGCCTTTCCGGCTCGTGACGTTCGCGGTCTTCACCACGCTGGTGCTGACGGGGGCGGCGCCCGGCAAGTTCTTCGGCGTCGGGCTCTGGGAGGGGCTGGGAGCGGTGATCACCGGGTTCGCGCTCTGGCGCGAGGGCAAGCTGATGCCCACGCGCCAGAGCGCGAACGCGGTCTAGCGGCGCTCGTCGCTGCCGGCGACGAGACGGTCACCGGAGCGGTCGCTCTGCGCGGGCACGTCCGCGTGCTCGCGCTCGAGCTTCCGCTCCAGGTCGCGCTTCTCGTTCTCCAGCCGGGCTACCCGGTCGGAGGCCTCGGCCCTGGCGCTGCGCAGCCGGCGACGTTGCCTGGCGGTCCTGCGCGAGCCCGAGCCCAGCAGCCAGACGCCCAGCAGCAGGACGGCCGCGGCGGCCGCCCCCGCGAGGAACATCTCCACGTGGTTGGGCTCGAACGTGTAGCCGAACAGGATGTACCTGGCGCTCTCCTCGGTGAGTACCAGAGCGAAACCAGCGCCGGCGAGCAGGATCAGGAGCACTCCTAGAATGATCATCCAACTCACCCCTTGTCGTAAGAGGCGTTTCTCCTGCCCGTAGATCGGGGGGGTATGCGCGATGATGGCGTTCATGAGACCCGAGCCGGGCCAGGTCCTGCATTTCTCCGAGGACCCGACGATCGAGCGCTTCGTGCCGCACGTGGCGGTGACGAGCAGGCAGAGCGAGCCGTACGTGTGGGCGGTCGGCTACGAGCGCTGCCCCGACTACTGGTTCCCCAGAGCCTGCCCGCGCGCGATGGCGTGGGTCGGGCCGCGCACCACCGAGGAGGACGCGGCCCGGATCATCGGAGCCGGTTGCGGCGAGCGGGTGCACGCCATCGAGTACTGCTGGCTGAAGGCGCTGATGGAGGTGCGCCTGTTCGCCTACCGCCTGCCGGCCGACGGCTTCACGCCGATCGGCGAGCCGCCGCACGCCGTGGTCTCCAGGGCGCCCGTGGTGCCGCTGGGGCCGCCCGAGCCGGTGGGCGACCTGTTCGAGCTGCACGAGCAGGCGGGGATCCAGCTCAGGGTGCTCGACAACCTGTGGCCGTTCTGGAACGAGGTGACGGCCAGCAGCCTGCAGTTCAGCGGGATCCGGCTGCGGAACGCGCGTCGATGAGCGCCAGCAGGGTCTCCAGCGGCATCGAGCCGGGCGGCAGCTTCTCGCGGGCGGCCCTGTTGGCCTCGCGCCGCAGCGTCTCGTTGACCGGGGTGGCCAGCCCGTGCTCGCGGCCAAGCAGGACGATCTCGCCGTTGAGGTAGTCGGCCTCGATCGAGCCGCTGGCCCTGGCCAGGCTCTGCCACGACGAGCCGCCGCCGCGGCCGACGCCCTCGATGGGCCGCGCGTCGACCTTGTGCCCGCGTACCTCGGCCTCCTCCTCGGGGGTGGCGTACGCGATGCCGGCGTGCTCCAGCACGGCCCTGGCCTCGGCCCTGGCGCGCTCGACCACCTCGGACATGCCGGGCACGTGGCCGAGGAGCGCCTCGGCGGCGTTGCCCAGGTTGCCGAGGAGTTTGGCGTACTTCCAGCGCATCACGTCCGGTACGGCCCGGCCGACGAGGCCGCGCTTGCTCAGGTCGTCGGCGATGCGCGCCGCGAGGTCGTCGTCCACACCCTGGGGATAACGTCCGATGTGCAGCATGCCGGAGTAGGGGTGGGCGTGGGCAGCGATGACGCCGGGCTGGGGGATCTGCGCGGGCAACCACACGCACATGCCGTAGACACGCTCGAACCGCCGCAGGACCATGCGCTCGTTGGCCACGCCGTTCTGGGCGCACACCACGGGCAGGTCGGCCGGCCACGGGGCCAGCGCGGCGATCGTGTCCTGCGACTTGGTCGCCAGGACGAGCACGTCGTCATCGCGCGTGGGCACGGGGCCGTCGGCGGCGGGGATGTTCAGGGTCTCGGTGGATTCGGGGGTGATCAGTCGCAGGCCGTCGCGCTTGAGGGCCTCGTAGTGGGCTCCTCTCGCGATGAGGAGAACCTCGTGCCCGCCCTGAAACAGGCGGGCCCCGATGGTTCCCCCGACTGCTCCTGCTCCGATCACTATGTAGCGCATTGTTCGAGGATGTCACTCCCTACTTGGCGAGTGCCACTTGGGCCTGCGCGGCCGTCACGGCGGAGCCGCGCGAGCGCTCGCGCCAGATCGTCCTGAGCACCCGCCAGCCGTCGCGCACGGCGTTCAGGTTGCTGACGCCGTGGATGCGGGAGCGCTCGTGGCTGGGGACCTCGCGGATGACGAGGCCGGCCTGGGCGGCGCGGACGTTCATCAGGGTCTCGATCTCGAAGCCGTCGCAGTCGAGGTCGAGGGCGTCGAGGTGGCGGGCCCAGAAGGCGTTGTAGCCGTAGCACAGGTCGGTGTAGCGGGTGCCGTAGAGCAGGTTGGTGAGTCCGGTCAGGACCTTGTTGCCGAGCGAGCGGATCGGACTGAGGTCGTCCGAGCCGCCACCAGGGGCGTACCTGGAGCCCTTGGCGAAGTCGGCGCCGTTCACGAGCGTGGCGACGAAGGAGCGGATCTCGCGGCCGTCGGTGGACCCGTCGGCGTCGATCATGACGATGATGTCGCCCTGGGCGGCCTGGAAGCCCTCGATGAGCGCGTTGCCCTTGCCTCGCCGGCTCTGCACGACGACCCGGAGGTCGGGGCGCAGCCTTCGCGCGACGGCGATGGTGTCGTCGGTCGAGTTGCCGTCGACGAGGATGACCTCGTCGATCCAGTCGGGCAGCGTAGCGAAGACGTGGGGAAGGTTCTCGGCCTCGTTCATCGCGGGAACGATGACACTGACGCTGGCGGCGAAAGGCTGCTTGTTCATGTCACCAAGGTTCTCCGCGGCGCATGCAACCCGCTTAACAGTTCCTTGCATAGATCATGTGTATGGCGAAATCTCAGGTGATTTGGGCCTCGCCCGACCGGGAGATGATCTCGTCAACGGTTTCCTCGACGCTCTGGCGCGAGGTGTCCAGCCAGAGGCCGAGGCGTGGTGTGTCGTGCCGCAAAGCCGCGTCGAGCTGGGCAATCGTCCAGCCGCCGCCGTAACCGGACTTGGCGCGGGCCGCTTCGCGGCGCGCCACCTCGCCGGGGTCGGGGGCCAGGACGATCACGTGCAAGGGGCGCGTGCCGATCAACTTCGTAAAAAGCTCCAAATCCGCGCCGAGAATGACATCTTGAACTATTGGCGTGAATCCGGCGTCGAAATACATATCCGCTGTTTTGGCTGCGATTCGGTAACGAAGCTGGAGTTGCCGCACCGCCTCGCCGGTCAATTCCGGGGTCATGTCGGCGCGCCCGCCGACCACCATGCGCCGGAACGCGTCGCCGCGCACGTGGGCCGAGCGGGGCAGCCGCTCGGCCAGCGCCTGGGCCACGGTGGACTTCCCGGACGCCGAGATCCCCGTGATCAGAACCGCGCCCCTCACATGCCCACCAGCTTGCGCACCCGGTCGGCGCCGACGGCCATCAGGAGCGTGGGCAGCCTGGGGCCGGTGTCCTGGCCGACGAGCAGCCGGTAGAGCAGGGTGAAGAAGGCCCGCTGCGCCGTCTTCATCTCGGGCGTGGGCTTGGCGTCCACCGGCAGCCCGGCCTGGAGCTTGGGCACGCCGTACACGAGCGCGGTCAGCCCCTCCAGCGTCCAGTCGTCGAGGCCGTCGGCCAGCAGCCGCAGCGCCTCGTGCTCCGCCGGCCCGAGCGAGTCGAGCAGCTCCTGGTCGGGCGACTCCCGCACGCGGGTGCGCTGGTCGGCGGGCAGGTGGAGCTCGACCCAGCGCTGCGCCCGTCCGAGGCGGGGACCGGCCTCGTCGAGCGTCCGGACGCCGTCGAGATCGCGCAGGATGCGCAGGGTCTGCTCGGCGTGGCCGGTCGTGATGTCCACGACGGAGGCCAGCGTGCGGTAGGCGACCGGATGCGGCGTGGCGGGCAGCGGGCCCGCGGCCGTGCTCACCGCGCGGTTGTAGGCGGCCAGCTCGGCGGGCTGGGCCTGCCCGGCGGCGACCTTGCGGCCCAGGGAGTCCCACTCGTCGTAGAGCCGCTGGATCTCCTGGTCGAAGGCGATCTTGAAGGACTGGGCCGGCTTGCGGCGGGCGTACAGCCAGCGCAGCAGCGGCGCCTCCATGATCTCCAGCGCGTCGGCCGGGATCGGCACGCCGCCCTTGGAGCTGCTCATCTTGGCCATGCCGGTGATGCCGACGAACGCGTACATGGGGCCGATCGGCTGCTGTCCGCCGAACACCTCGCCCACGAGCTGGCCGCCCACGATCCACGCCGAGCCGGGAGAGTGGTGATCCACCCCGGACGGCTCGAAGATCACGCCCTCGTGGGCCCAGCGCATCGGCCAGTCGACCTTCCACACCAGCTTGCCGCGGTCGTGCTCGGCCAGGCGCACGGTCTCGCCGAAGCCGCACTCGCAGGTGTAGGCCAGCTCGGTCGTCTCGTCGTCGTAGTTGGTGACCGTGGTCAGGTCGCGCCCGCACAGGTCGCAGTACGGCTTGTACGGGAAGTAGTCGTCGGCGGCCTGCTCGGCCTCCGGGGCCTGCTTGAGCCGGTAGCGCGACAGCACGGCGTCGATCCTGGCCCGCTCGCGCACGGCCGTCAGGATCTGCTCGCGGTAGACCCCGGAGGTGTACTGCTCGGTCTGGCTGATGGGGTCGTACTCCACGCCCAGCTCCTCCAGCGCGGTGACCAGCGGGGCCTTGAAGTGCTCGGCCCAGTTGGCGTACGCGCTGCCGGGCGGGGCGGGCACCGAGGTCAGTGGCTTGCCGATGTGCTCGGCCCACGACGGGTCGATGCCCGCGGGCACCCTGCGGAAGCGGTCGTAGTCGTCCCACGACAGCAGGTGCCGGCACTCCAGGCCGCGCCGCCTGATCTCGTCGGCGACCAGGTGAGGCGTCATCACCTCGCGCAGGTTGCCCAGGTGGATCGGGCCCGACGGGCTCAGCCCGGAGGCACAGACGATCGTTTTGCCCGGGGCACGTCGCTCCGCCTCGGAGATCACCTCGTCCGCGAACCTGGAGACCCAGTCGGTCTCGGCACTGTCAGCCATCGCGCCATTCTTGCGGGTCCGCTCGATTCAAGCCAACGCGTCACCGATCGTCCGGCTCCTGCGGCTCCACGCGCGGGTCGGAGAAGACGTCCACGAGATCGGCGGGGACCCGCCCGGCCGCGAGGTCGTCGATCAGCCGGCGGGCCGCCTCCTCGGTGACGCGCAGCACCCGCAGCCCCGGCACGACCGCCACCAGGCCGTAACCGGCGTCGGCGTCCTCGCCGGACAGGCCGAGCAGGCGCAACGCGTCGGCGAGGGTGGCTTCGGGCGGCAGCCGCACCTGGATCATGGCCATGTCAGGCGGCGCGGGTGCGGTTCTGCCTGCCCAGCGCGGCCAGGATGGCAGGCGGGTCGATGACGCCGTAGCCGTAGTCGTGGTCGAAGCCGACCGTGCTGCGGTCGTCGGCGGTGCGGTGCAGCAGCGTACGCAGCTGCGCGGGCGACAGCTCGGCCGCGGAGCGGTGCGTGCGCACGGCGGCCACCACGCCGGCGGCCACGGGGCAGGCGGCGGACGTGCCGGTGTCGGCGGCGCCGACCGCCTCGGAGCCGGCGAAGTGCGTGTACGCGCACAGGTCGGGCTTGCGCTCCGACAGCCGCCCCGGCCCCTGCGAGGAGTAGCCGACGCGCTCGCCCCGCGTGTCCACGCCGCCGACGGACAGCACGCGCGGGTGGGAGTTGGCGCCCGCGATCGACCGGTCGGGGAAGCCGCACCGCCGGTCGGGGCACTCGCGCCCGCAGTTGCCCGCCGAGAACAGGATGTCGGCGCCCGCCTCCTCCAGGCTGCCGACGATCACGTTGAACGGGTGCGCCGGGTTGTCGGAGTAGTTGCCCGGATGGCCGGGCGGGAAGTCCATGTCGGGGGAGAACAGGCCCCAGCTGTTGGAGACCACCAGGGACCTGGAGTCGGCGGGCATGGCCTGCAGCACGGTGCTCAGGTGGGAGTAGGCGGCCACCGCGTCCGACAGCAGCCCGTCGGCGGTCGGGCCCGGCTTGCGGCTGAGCAGGACCGGGATGTCGAGCAGGGTCGCCTTGGGCGCGGCGATCAGCGTGTCGAAGGCGCACATGGAGCCGTGGTTCACGGGGTACTGGCCGGGAGCCTTGTCGACGCCTGGCGGGCTCCAGCTCCGGTCGGCGTCGATGGTCACGTCGTGGCCGATGCGGGCGGCGACGTGGTCGGCGTTGATGCCGGTGTCGACGATCGCGATGGCCACGCCCTCGCCGTCGTGGCCGGCGGACCACAGGTCGTAGGCGTGCAGCAGCCGCCTGACCTCCTCCCAGTCGCCGACGGGACCGCTGTCTCCGCAGGTGGGGTGCGAGTGGATGGCGGGGTCGGCGAACACGCCGGCCACCTCGCGCACCGAGGAGGACAGCAGCGAGCTGCGGGTGGAGAGCTCGGCGTCGGAGATCTCGCCGCGGACGAGCACGGAGGCGTCCTCGGGCGCCATCGAGAACTGCACCCGCTGGTGCGGGGAGAGCGGGGCGCCATGGGCGGAGACGGGCCTGGGCACGGCCACGGGGGTGAACGCCCGGTCGAGGAGGACCCCGGGAAGCTCGGCGACGACGTCGGAGACCGCGCTGCGGACGCCGGGGTCGATCACGGACGCGACGACGTCGGGGGCCGGGCGGAGCTGGATCAGGACGCGCATGGGTTCCCCTTCGGAGTGCTGTTACGAGATGATTACTCACCGTAACAGTGCCCCGCCCGGCAGGTGATGACTCCTTTGTGTAAGTGAGATGTAACTTTCCGTGGGCGGCGGTTATGTCCGCCGCCCACGGCGTCAGGACAGCGTGGCGGCGTACGGGTCCCAGCCCACGGGCAGCGGCTCCGGCGCCGCCGTCGTGGAGGCGATGGGCCTGAACTCGGCCCGCTCGCCCGACTCGGTGATCGCCGACATCAGCTCCAGCACGTGGTAGGCCAGCTCGCCCGACGCGCGGTGCGGCGTGCCCGCGCGGATCGACCTGGCCATGTCGAGCACGCCGATGCCGCGCCCCGCCGTGGTGCCCGCCAGCGGCAGCTCCCGCCAGTCGGCGTCGCCCGGCCCGCGGGCCAGCAGCGGGCCGTCGAACGTGTTCGGGTCCGGCAGCGACAGGGCGCCCTCGGTGCCGATGATCTCGATCATCCGGCGGTTCACCGCCGAGTCGAAGCTGAAGGTGGCCGACGCCGTGGCCGAGCCGGGGAAGTCCAGCAGGGCGTTGACGTGGGAGGGCACCTCCACCGGGAACAGGGTGCCCGCCTTGGGCCCGGAGCCGATGACGCGCTGCTCGCGGGCCCTGCGCGTGCCGGCCGCCACGCGGGCGACCGGCCCGAGCAGGGACACCAGGGCGGTCAGGTAGTAGGGGCCCAGGTCGAACAGCGGGCCGCCGCCGAGCGCGTACAGGAACTCCGGGCTGGGATGCCAGGACTCCGGGCCGAGGCTCTGCGTGGCGGCCGTGACGGCGACCGGCTCGCCGATCGAGCCCGCGCGCAGGGCGTGCACGGCCGACTGCAGCCCGGCGCCGAGGAAGGTGTCGGGGGCGCCGCCCACCCGCAGCCCGCGGCTCTCGGCCTCGGCCATGACCTTCGCGGCCTCGTCCAGGTTCATGGCCAGGGGCTTCTCCCCGTACACGTGCTTGCCGGCGCGCAGCGACTCCAGCGCGACGGCCGCGTGCGCGGCCGGGATCGTGAGGTTGACGACGAGCTCGACCTCCGCCAGGGAGAGCACGGCGCCGAGGGTGCCGGACACCCGTACGTCGTGCTCCCTGGCGACGGTGGCGGCCCGGTCGGTGTCGAGGTCCGCGACGGCGACCACGCGCACGTCGGGGAAGGCGTTGAGGTTGCGGAGGTATTGGCCGCTGATGACTCCGGCGCCGACGATGGCGACGCCGACCGGGCCGTTGCTCAAGAGCTCTCCAAGGAGGTGAGGTAGGCGTGGCTGTCCGCGAGGGCGGCGAAGACGTCGGTCGCGCACTCGTCGAGCTCGACGATGCGCCACGCGCCGGGGGCGGCGGCGAGGATCGCGGGCACGGGCATCACGCCCGCGCCCACCGCGACGTGCGGCTCGCCCTTGACCCCCGGGCCGTCCTTGACGTGCAGCGCCTCGATCCGCGCCGACAGGCGGCCGAGCAGGGCGGGCACGTCGGCGCCGCCCACGGCCGCCCAGTAGGTGTCGATCTCCAGGAACACCTCGGGCGCGAGCAGGTCGGCCAGCACCTCGATGGCGTGGCGGCCGTCCACCCGCGGCTCGATCTCCCACCAGTGGTTGTGGTAGCCGATCCGCATCCCGTGCCCGGCGGCCTGCTCGGCCAGGCCGTTGAGCAGGTCGGCCGTGCGCGCGAGGCCGTCGCGGGTGGTGAACTGCTCCTCGGCGATGCCGCCGGGGATGATCACCTTGTCGGTCCCGACCGTGGCGATCGCGTCGAAGACCTTCGCGGGCTCCTGGCTGAGCAGCGCGTACGCGTGCGTGCTCGACACGGTGAGCCCGAGGTCGTCGGCGACCCGGCGGAAGCCCTCCGGGTCGGCCGTGGGGTCGTAGGGCTCGACGGCCCGGTATCCGATCTCCGCGATCCGCCTCAGCACGGAGTCGCGGTCGGCGGCCAACTCGTCTCTGACGGTGTAGAGCTGGACACTGATCGGTCGGGTCATCCGCGTACCCCCATGAGGTGCTCGAGCGCGAGCTGGTTGAGCCGGGTGAAGTGGAAGCCGCGGGCGGCGGCCGCCTCGACGTCGAAGTCGTCCTTGGCCAGGTCCTGCCAGGTCTCGCCGGCGGCCAGCGTGGGCTGGGCCAGCTCGTCCACGCGGGAGGCGCGCAGGGCCTCCTGGACCTCGGGGTCGGCGCGGAAGACGCGCGACTTCTCCTTGAGGATCAGGTACGTGCGCATGTTCGCCGCGGCCGAGTCCCACACGTCCTGGGGGTCGTCGGTGCGCAGCGGCTTGTAGTCGAAGACGAGCGGGCCGTCGTAGCCGTGCGTCTCCAGCAGGTCCACCAGGAAGAACGCGCTCTTCAGGTCGCCGTGGCCGAAGATCAGGTCCTGGTCGTACTTGGGTCCGTGCTGGCCGTTGAGGTCGATGTGGAAGAGCTTGCCGTGCCACAGGGCCTGCGCGATGCCGTGCACGAAGTTGAGCCCGGCCATCTGCTCGTGGCCGACCTCCGGGTTGACGCCCACCATCTCGGGGTGCTCCAGCTCGTTGATCAGGGCCAGGGCGTGGCCGATCGTGGGCAGGAGGATGTCGCCGCGGGGCTCGTTCGGCTTGGGCTCGATGGCGAAGCGGATGTCGTAGCCCTTGTCGATGACGTACTGGCAGATCAGGTCCAGGGCTTCCTTGTAGCGGTCCATCGCGGCCTTGACGTCCTTGGCGGCGTCGGACTCGGCGCCCTCGCGCCCGCCCCAGCACACGTACGTCTTCGCGCCGAGCGAGGCGGCCAGGTCGAGGTTGCGCATGACCTTGCGCAGGGCGTAGCGGCGCACGTCGCGGTCGTTGCTGGTGAAGGCGCCGTCCTTGAACACCGGGTGGGTGAACAGGTTCGTGGTGGCGGCGGGGACCTTCATCCCGGTCTCGTCCAGGGCCTTCCTGAAGGCGGCGATGGCTTTGTCCCTGTCGGGCTCGACGGCGAGCAGGTCGTCGTCGTGGAAGCTGACGCCGTGGGCGCCCAGCTCGGCCAGGCGGTGCACGGTCTCCACCGGGTCGAGCGCGGGGCGGGAGGCGTCGCCGAACGGGTCGCGGGCCTGCCAGCCCACGGTCCAGAGGCCGAAGGCGAAGCGGTCGTCAGGGGTCGGCGTGAAAGCGGTCATTTCCATCCTTCGCGGGCTTTAGTCCATAATCTGTATTAATCCTGAGGAGGTGGGCATGGTGTCGTCAAGAGGGGTCCGGCATGATTCCATGCGCGCCCGTAACCTGGCCGTAGTCCTGGCGACCATTCACCGGTCAGGACCTCACACCCGCGCGGCGCTGGCTGAGAGGACCGGGCTCACCAAGACCACCGTATCCAGCCTGGTCGCGGACCTGCTGGAGGCGGGCGTGGTGGCCGAGGGCGGCACCGTGCGGGGCGGCGAACGGGGCCGGCCCGGCGTGGCGGTCGGCCTGAGCGGGCACCGGGTGGCCGCGCTGGGGCTGGAGATCAACATCGACTACCTGGCGGCGTGCGTGGTGGACCTCACGCGTACCGTGCGGCTGCGGCGCATCAGGCCGGCCGACAACCGCAACTCCGACCCCGCCGAGATCCTGGAGGGGCTGCGGGCCCTGGTCAAGGAGGTCACGGCGGAGGCCGAGGAGGCCGGGCTGCGGGTCATCGGCGCGGCGCTCGCCGTGCCCGGCACGGTGGAGGGCGGGGTGCTGCGCAGCGCGCCGCACCTCGGCTGGCGGGACGTGCGGGTGGCCGGTCTGGTGGACCTGCCGTTCGAGATGGACAACGAAGCCAACCTGGCGGCGCTCGGCGAGCTGTGGTTCGGCTCGCGGGAGCCCGACTTCCTCTACGTGTCCGGCGAGATCGGCATCGGCGCCGGGTTGGTGGTGGAGGGCGGCGTGTTCAGGGGCACGTTCGGGCTGGCGGGCGAGCTGGGGCACGTGGTCGTGGTGCCGGACGGGCCCACGTGCCGGTGCGGCGGGCGGGGCTGCCTGGAGGTGTACGCGGGCCAGGACGCGCTGCTCGGGGAGCTGGCCTCGGTGGGCGAGCTGGTCGCGCGGCTGGAGTCGGGCGACCCGCGGGCGCGGGAGGCCTGCGAGCGGGCCGGGCACGCGCTCGGCGTGGCGCTCACCTCGGCCGTGCACCTGCTCGACCCGGGCAGGATCGTGCTCGGCGGGATCTTCGCGCCGCTGTTCCGCTGGCTGGAGGGGCCGGTGTCGGCGGGCCTGCGGGCCAGGCTGGGGCAGATGCGTGGGACGCCGCCCGCGCTGGTGGTCTCGGGGACGGGTGGCGACGCGGCCGTGCTCGGGGCGGCTGGGTCGATCATCCAGAAGATCCTGGCTCAGCCCGCCCAGATGCTGGGGCTGTAAGCGGACATTCCGTACTATGTCGTGATGAAGATCGAGGAGCGGGCCGTCTCGGACCGCGAGCTCGCCGCCCTGCTCGACGCGGCCTTCGCCGAGCTGGTCGCCCGGTACGGGCCCGAGGGCCGCTCGCAGGTGAAGGAGGGCGCCAGGTACCTGGTGGCCTCGATGGACGGCCAGGCCGTCGGGTGCGGCGCCGTACAGCCGGTGGACGCCGTCACCGGCGAGCTCAAGCGCATGTACGTGGTGCCGGGGCAGCGCGGGCGCGGGATCGCCACCTCGCTCCTGTCAGCCCTGGAGGACCTGGCCAGGAGCCTCGGCTACGAGCGGCTGCGGCTGGCGACCGGGCTGCGCCAGCCCGAGGCCATCGCCCTGTACGAGCGGTGCGCGTACACGCTGACCGAGCCGTACGGCAGGTACGTGGACGCCCCGCTGACCCGCTGCTACGCCAAGGCGCTGGCACGCTAGGCGCCGGCGCCCTGGCGTGGCCGGCTACGCCCTGGAGCTGAGGGCGAAGACCTTGATGTTAGGAGCGGCGGTGCTGGTGAACGAGACCGCCTCGCGGGCCGGGTCGACCGGCAGCGAGACGCGCCAGATGCTCACCCTGCGGCCGTCGGCGGTGCCGTTGACGTTGTAACGGGTGTCCGCCGTGAGCGCCGCCTGCTCGCCGAAGCGCGGCGAGGCCGCCGCCCAGTCGGTCACCTTGAGCGGCGCCGTGGACGTCGTCCCGTCTGCGTAGGCGATCGTGACCTCGGTCTGCTGGTCACCGTTGACGGCCGTGACCAGCAGGTCGAGCGCCTGGTAGCGGCCCGGCGTGAGGTGGGTGCGCTGGCCGCGCAGGCTGTGGAAGTTGCCCGCCGTGCCCTTGGTGTCCGGGATCACGTAGGTCTCGTGCGGGCCGGGGGCGGGGAGCTGCTCGGCGGGGAAGCTCCAGCCCTTGCCGTCCAGGTTGCCCTGGGCCTTGGCGCCGGCGGTGGCCACGCCGTCCACGTCGTACTGGAGCTGCTGGGCGCACGCGGCTCCGGTGGGCTCGCACGCGGCCGGCAGGTTCGGGATCGGGGTCGGCGCGGCGGGCACGTGGTCCACGGGCAGGTCGGCGGCGGCGGTGGCCCACTGCTCGTTCGCGGTGGCGCCGACGTTGACGACGACCTCGCCGCCCCGGTTCAGCAGCGACTCGGGGAGCCAGGACCTGGTGTGCGTCCTGCCGTTGACCTTCACGTCCTGGACGTAGATCGCGTCGGGGGCGGCCTGCGGGGCCGTCACCGTGATCGTGCGGCCGTTGCCGCGCTTGATCCACGCCTTCGGGAACATGGGGCTGGACAGCAGCATCTCGGCGCGGCTCGGCGTCTGCGGGTACATGCCGAGCGCGGCGAAGACGTACCAGGCGGACATGGTGCCGAGGTCGTCGTTGCCGGGCAGGCCGCTGGGCCCGGTCCTGTAGACCAGGGACGCCATCGCGCGCACCGTCTCCTGGGTCTTCCACGGCTGCCCGAGCGCGTTGTAGAGCCAGGGGACGTGGATGCCCGGCTCGTTCGTCGGGTCGTAGCGGAAACCGTCGCCGCCCGTCGCCCACGAGCCGTCGGGCCGGTGGAAGAACGTGTCGAGCCGCCTGGCCGCCTGCTCCTTGCCGCCCATGGCGGCGGCCAGCCCCGACACGTCGTGCTGGACCATCCAGGTGTAGGTGGCGCTGGTGCCCTGGGCGAAACCGGCGTCCGAGGTCGGCGAGAACGGCCACAGCCAGCTCCCGTCGGCCTTGCGGGCCTGCTGGTAGCCGCCCTCCGCGCCGGCGGACGGGTTGAACGTGTTACGCCACCAGCTCGCCCGGGGCAGCAGCTCGGCGCGCTCCTTGTCGCGGCCGATGCGGCCCGCCCAGTCCGCGAGCGCGAAGTCGGCCGTGGCGTCCTCCAGGGTCTCGGCGGCGCCGCCCCAGCAGTGGCAGGTGTCCTGGGGGGCGTACTGCAGGCGCAGGTACTCGGCCAGGTTCGGGCGCTGGCCCTCGCACTGACCGGGGCAGCCCTTGTCGGACAGGCCG
Organism: Nonomuraea sp. GTA35; assembly: GCF_041950525.1. Lineage (NCBI taxonomy): Bacteria > Bacillati > Actinomycetota > Actinomycetes > Streptosporangiales > Streptosporangiaceae > Nonomuraea > Nonomuraea sp. GTA35. Next base: position 45,068 of record NZ_JBGNUV010000021.1, read on the forward strand.
GACTCGTGCGGCACGGTGGCCTGCCTGTAGAGCGAGTCGAAGGCGCCGCGCACGTCGAAGTTGCGCACGCCGAGCGCGTGGAAGCCGGCCAGGGCGGGGGCCGACGGGTCGCCGGTCATGACGTGGGTGGGGCCGTTGACGTGCACCCAGCGGTCCCAGACGCCGCCGTTCTGCCGGGCCAGGTTGTACAGCGACTGCGCGTAGTCGCCGGCGACCTCGGGTTCGAGCAGGGCCAGGAGCTGGGTGTGGGCGCGGTACTGGTCCCAGCCGGAGAAGTTGCCGTACTGGACCTTCTGGCCCTTCGGCAGCCGGTGCACCTTCTGGTCGCTGCCCAGGTAGGTGCCGGCCACGTCGCTGGTGACGTTCGGCTGGAGGTAGGAGTGGTACATCGCGGTGTAGAACGTGGTGAGCTGGTCGGCCGAGCCGCCCGCCACCTCGATCGAGCGCAGGCTGTCGTTCCAGGCGCGGCGGGCCCTGGCGGCCACGGACGCCACGTCGTCGCGGCGGGAGATCTCCCTGGCCAGGTTCTGCCTGGCGGCGTCCAGGCTGGTGTAGGAGATGCCGACCTTCATGCGGACGGCGGCGCCCGCGGCGGTGTCGAAGCTGACGTACCCGCCGGAGCCCCTGCCCGCGCGGTCGGCGCCGGTGGCGTAACCCTCGCCGCCGGAGGCCGTGGTCGTGTCCTTGCGCAGCTCGCCGTTCACCCACGTGCCGGTGCCCGAGAAGGCCCGGTCGAAGGTGGCGGCGAAGTGCAGGCGGTAGTAGCTCTTGCGGTTGTTGACGCCGCCGTTGGCGCGGCGGCCGCAGAACGCGCCGGTCAGGACGGAGCCGGTGACCGTACGGGTGGCGGGGTCGATCGTGATCTCGGCGTCCTCGCTGCCGTTCAGCGAGTTCGACACGCGGAAGAGCAGGTTGGCCTGCTTGCCCTGGGGGAAGGTGAACTCGCCGACGCCCGCGCGGGTGGTGACCGACAGGTCGGTCTTGACGCCGGAGTCGAGCGTGACCGTGTAGCGGCCGGGCTCGGCGCGCTCGTTGTCGTGGCTGAAGGTGCTCGCGTAGATCGCGTCGGTGGTGTCCGCGGTCGGGGACGAGGCGACCTCGCCGGCGAACGGCATGATCGGCACGTCTCCGGCGGCTCCCGGGTGGCAGCCGGCGCCGTTGACGTGCGTGAGCGCGAAACCGCGCACGCGGGGGGTGTTGTAGGAGTAGCCGTTGGCGCCGGCGGCGTTGGTCTGGTCGCCTGCCGTGTTGGTGGGGCTCCAGGAGATCATCCCGAACGGCAGGACGGCCCCGGGATAGGTGTTGCCGCCTCCGGCCGAGCCGATCAGCGGATCGACGTGGGCCACTGGGTCGGTGACCTTGCCGGGGGTGAGGGTGGATGCGGCTGTGGCGGGTACGGCGACGACAGCGCTGATCAACGCGCCGGTGATCGCCGTGGCGAGCCACGAACGGGGAGAGAACACCTCGAGATCACACTGCCTCACCTTAACCGGGCCATGAACGCCCGAGTAAGCGGAGAAAAATCTCCGGAGGGATGTCGAGGATGCCGTCCCGGCTCCGACCAGCCGGTGAGAATCGAGGAGGACAGCATCGTGAAGTACATGGTCATGATCTACGGCAACGCCGAGCTCTGGGAGTCGTTCCCGGCCGAGGAGGCCGAGCGGGCGATCGAGCGGCAGGACGCGTTCAACCGCAAGTACGCCGGGACGGGGGAGCTGCTGCTGGCGTACGGGAACGCCGACGCGGCGGAGGCCAAGACCGTCCGCGTGCGCGGCGGGGTGCCCGCCGTGACCGACGGCCCCTACCTGGAGGCCAAGGAGCACCTCGCGAGCTGGTACCTGCTCGACGTGCCGGACGAGCGCCGGGCCCTGGAGATCGCCGCCGAGGTGCCCTTCGCCTCGGTCGGCGCGGTGGAGGTGTGGCCGGTGCCGCACGAGGCGCCGGGCAACCGGCTCTGATCAGGGCCGGCCGGGTACGGCGTCGGGGGCGAGCGCCGCTTGCCGTAACAGGCTCGAAAGGTTCACCCCCCGGCGTAGGCGAGGATGTGGTCGCGCAGGATCACCCCGGCGCGCGGGTCGTCTCGTTCGAACGCCGCCACCAACGGCTCGTGGTCGGCGGCGTTCTCCAGGGCGTGCGTCCTGAGCAGGCGGATCGACAGGTGGGTCCACACCTCGATGCCGAGCGACTCCCACACCGACAGCAGCACCTCGTTCCCGGCCGCCCTGACGATCTCGCGGTGGAAGGCGACGGCGTGGCGCACCTGGTCGGCCAGGGTGCCGCCGGCCGCCTCGTGCAGGTGCTCCAGGTGGGTGCGCAGGGCCGCCACGGGCGGGCGGCGCAGCCGTACGGCGGTCTCCTCCAGCCCCGCCCGCACCACGTAGACCTCGTGCAGATCGGCCTGGGTGAGCTGGCGCACCCGCGCGCCCTTGTTGGGGGAGAACTCGATCAGGCGCAGCGCCGCCAGCTCGCGCAGCGCCTCGCGCACCGGGGCCTGGCTGACGCCCGCCTCGGCCGCGACCTGCCGTTCCACGATGCGGTCGCCCGGCCCCCACCGGCCGCCGATGAGGCCGTCGAGCAGGGTCTGGCGGATCTGGTCGCGAAGTGGCGAGCGCACGACGGGTTTCACAAGTCACACCCTACAGAACATCGGATGATCGATCATAGGGTGTTTAATGGAGGCATGGAGAAAGACCTGGACCCGCAGGAGACCGCCGAGTGGCTGGAGTCGCTGGAGGCGGTGCGGCGGGCGGCCGGCCCCGAACGGGCCGACTACCTGTTGAGCAGGCTCGCCACGAGCAGCCGCCCCATCAACACGGTCCCGACGGCCGAGGAGCCGCCCTACCCGGGTGACCTCGCGCTGGAGGAGCGCATCTCGGCCTATGACCGCTGGAACGCGGCCGTCATGATCACCCGGGGGAGCAAGCACGGCCTCGGCGGTCACCTGGCCACCTACGCCTCGGCCGCCTGGCTGTACGAGGTCGGCTTCAACCACTTCTTCAACGGCGAGCACGACCAGATCTACTTCCAGGGTCACGCCTCGCCGGGCATCTACGCCCGCGCCTTCCTGGAGGGCAGGCTGAGCGAGGCGCAGCTCGACCTGTTCAGGCGCGAGCCCGAGGGCGGGCTGCCGTCGTACCCGCATCCGCGCTCGATGCCGGACTTCTGGCAGTTCCCCACGGTGTCCATGGGGCTGGGCCCGCTCAACGCGGTCTACCAGGCGAGGTTCAACCGCTACCTGCACCATCGCGGCATCAAGGACACCTCGCGCAGCCACGTGTGGGCCTTCCTCGGCGACGGCGAGATGGACGAGCCCGAGTCCACCGCCGCCCTCACCCTGGCCGCCCGCGAGGGGCTCGACAACCTCACCTTCGTGATCAACTGCAATCTCCAGCGGCTCGACGGGCCGGTGCGCGGCAACACGAGCATCGTCCAGGAGCTGGAGAGCGTCTTCAGGGGCGCGGGCTGGCACGTGGTCAAGGCGCTGTGGGGCCACGACTGGGACGGCCTGCTCGGCTCGGACGAGCTGGTGGCGCGGCTGGGGCAGGTGCCCGACGGGCAGTTCCAGACGTTCGCCGCCTCGACCGGCGGCTACATCAGGGAGCACCTGTTCCAGGGGCTGGACGTGCCGTACTCGGACGAGGAGCTGCGGCGCATCGTGGGCGGGTCGCGCGCGGGCCACGAGCCGCGCAAGGTGTACGCCGCCTACCACCGGGCGCTCGCCAACCGGGGGGCGCCCACCGTCGTCCTCGTGCAGACCGTCAAGGGCTGGATGCTCGGCTCGGGCATCGAGGCGCGCAACGCCAACCACCAGATGAAGAAGCTCACCCAGGACGAGTTCCGGGTCCTGCGCGACCGGCTGCGGCTGCCGGTGCCCGACGAGGCGCTGGAGGGCGAGCTGCCGCCGTACGCGCACCCGGGGCCCGACTCCCCCGAGGCCCGTTACGCGGCCGAGCGGCGCCGCGCCCTCGGCGGTGCGGTGCCCCGCCGCACCGTCGTCCCCAGGCCGCTGCCCGAGCCGGGCGAGCGGGCGTTCCGCGCGCTGGAGAAGGGCTCGGCCCAGCCGGTGGCCACGACCATGGCTCTGGTGCGGCTCGTCAAGGACCTGATGAAGGAGCCGGAGACCGGGCGCAGGTGGGTGCCGATCGTGCCGGACGAGGCCAGGACGTTCGGCATGGAGTCGCTGTTCCCCACGGCCAAGATCTACTCCCCGCTGGGCCAGCGCTACGAGGCCGTCGACAGGGAGCTGCTGCTGGCCTACAAGGAGGCCACCGAGGGGCAGCTTCTCATCGAGGGCATCACCGAGGCGGGGTCGATGGCCTCCTTCGCCGCCGCCGCGTCCAGCTACGCCACGCACGGCGAGCCCATGATCCCGCTCTACATCTTCTACGCGATGTTCGGCTTCCAGCGGACCGGCGACCAGATGTGGGCGCTGGCGGACCAGCTCGGCCGCGGCTTCCTCGTCGGGGCCACCGCCGGCCGCACCACGATGACGGGCGAGGGGCTCCAGCACGCCGACGGCCACTCCCAGCTCCTGGCCTCCGCCAACCCGGCCTGCGTCGCCTACGACCCCGCCTTCGCGTACGAGGTGGGCACGATCGTCCGCGACGGCCTCAGGCGCATGTACGGCACGACCCCCGAGGACGTGTTCTACTACCTGACCGTCTACAACGAGCCGATGCCCCAGCCCGCCATGCCGGAGGGCGTCGAGGAGGGCATCCTGCGCGGCATCTACCGCTACGCGGAGGGCGGCGGCCAGGCCCACCTGCTGGCCAGCGGCACCGCCATCCACTGGGCGCTGGCGGCGCAGCGGCTGCTCCAGGAGGACTACGGCCTGGGCGTGGACGTCTGGTCGGTCACCTCGTGGAGCGAGCTGCGCCGCGACGCCATGACCTCCTCGGGCGTGCCGTACATCCGGCAGGCCCTGGCCGGGGCACAGGGGCCGGTGATCGCGGTCAGCGACTGGATGCGCGCCGTCCCCGACCAGATCCGCCCGTGGATCGACCAGCCGTGGACCTCGCTGGGCACCGACGGGTTCGGGCTGTCCGGCACCCGCGAGTCCGTACGCAGGCACTTCGGCGTCGATCCGCGCTCGATCGCCGACGCCGTGTTCAAGGCCGTCGAGGAGCAGGCCAGGCACTGATCAGTCGAGGCAGAACTCGTTGCCCTCGGGGTCGGCCATGATGATGTGTCCGGCCCCGAGCGGAGGAGCGGGCTCCTGCCGGTGCAGGCGGGTGGCGCCGTGGGCGACGAGCCGTCCGGCCTCCGCCTCCAAGGCCGCCATCCGCGCCTCGCCCTGGAGCCCGGGAGCGGCCCGCACGTCGAGGTGCACGCGGTTCTTGGCCTGCTTGTGCTCGGGCACCTTCTGGAAGAACAGCCGCGGCCCCGCGCGCTCCGGGTCGATCACCGCCGAGGCGTCGTTGCGGCGCTCGGGCGGCACGCCCATCGCCTCCAGGGCCTGCTCCCACGACTCGAAGCCCGGAGGCGGGTCGTCCAGCCGGTAGCCGAGCGCCTCGGCCCAGAACGCGGCCAGCTTGGCGGGGTCGGCGCAGTCGAAGGTGATCTGAACCTCGCGGGCCATCTCAGCTCGCCTCCCGCCGGGTGTGCAGGTGCAGGTCGCGCAGCAGGCACACCTCGGACAGGTGGTGGATCAGCTCGCGGTTGATGTGCAGCACCAGCGCCCCCATCGGGTACTCGGCGTACGGTCCCTCGGCCTCGCCGCACGGGCGGGCCAGGCCGTCCTCGCCGAGCGACTCGACCCCGGCCAGCCACGCCGCGTACTCGGTGTCGAGCTGGGCGAGCGCCTCGGCCGCCGTCGCGGCGTAGTCGAAGGAGTGGTAGTCGGTGTGCTCGCGGCCGAAGTGCGCGGCGTTGCGCATCGCGAGCACGCCGACGATCACGTGCCCGAGCCGCCAGGAGATCGTCGTGAACGGCGCCGGGTCGGGCGGCGGCGCCGCGAAGTCGATGGTCATCGCGCCGGAGCCGCCCTGGAGGGGCGCGACGCCGGTGCCGCGCGGCCGCACGTTCCAGCAGCCGGGGGCCGGCTCCCAGAAGTACTCGTCGTCGGTGAGCCCGTCGAGGCGCTTGCGCAGCTGATGGGTCCAGTGCCAGTCGATCTGCTCGCGGAGCAGGGAGTTCCAGGTCATGGCTCCAGCCTTCCCCTGATAGCGGACAGGTATGGTCCGTGTTCTGTGGAACGATGAGCGCATGACCGCAGAGGGGACGACCGAGCGGGTGCTGCGCCTGCTCTCACTGCTGCAGCGCCGGCTGTCCTGGACCGCCACCGAGCTCGCCGCCGAGCTGGGGGTCACCGACCGCTCGGTGCGCCGCGACGTGGAGCGGCTGCGCGCGCTCGGCTACCCCGTGCACGCGACGGCGGGCGTCGGGGGCGGCTACCAGCTCGGCGCCGGCACCCGGCTGCCGCCGCTGCTCCTGGACGACGAGGAGGCGATCGCGACGGCGGTGTCGCTGCGGCTGGCGTCCGGCGGCACGGTCGCCGGGGCGGGCGAGGCGGCGCTGCGCGCGCTGGCCAAGCTCGACCAGGTGATGCCGCCCCGGCTGCGCGCCGAGGTGCGGGCGGTGCACGGCGCCACCGAGACCCTGCTCGGCCCCGGCGTCGAGATCGACGCCGAGCTGCTGGTGACGCTGGCGCGGGCGTGCCGCGACGCCGTGCGCGTTCGGTTCCTGTACGCGGGGCGCGGCGGGGAGGAGCGCGAGCGTACGGTCGAGCCGGTGCGGATGGTCGCCACCAGCCGCCGGTGGTACCTGATGGCCTACGACGTCGGCCGCGACGACTGGCGTACCTTCCGGCTCGACCGCATGCGCGAGGTGGCGGCGACGACCTGGCGCTTCCGGCCCAGGGAGCATCCCGACCCGGTGGCCTTCGTGCAGCGGGGCGTGACGGAGGCGCCGTACCGGCATCTCGCGCGGGTGCGGCTGCGCGCCCGGCCCGAGCAGGTGCGGGAGCTGGTGCCGCCCCAGGTGGGGCGGATCGAGGAGGATCGCGACGGGTGGTGCGTCCTGGTCACCGGCGGGGACGACCTGGACCGCATCGCCGTGCACGTGGCCTGGTTGGGCTTCGAGGCGGAGGTGCTGGATCCCCCGGAGCTGCGCGAGGCCGCCGCCCGGCTGGCCCGCAACCTCGTGGCACTGGCCGGGGCGGGTGACGCCGGGTCAGGAGCGCTGGGCGACAGCCGATAGGCGGCATCGGGCAGGGCTGGGCGACGTCGCCGTCGCCCATGCGGACCAGCGGGAAGATCGTGACCTCGCCCCTGCTGACCCGGCACATCTCCTCCCACACGAACCGCTCGGCGTTCGCGCTGATCATCGTGTTGCCCTGCGCCAGGTCGGCCGAGAGCCGGTCGGCGAGCGCGTAGAGCGGGTCCACCGACAGCGCCCGGACGCCCGTGGCCGCGGCCTCGGCGACGAACCCGGACGCGCCCCCGGCGCAGTCGAGGACATGGAGCCGGGGTATGCGGGTAATGGCCGCCCCACCGGAGTGAAGGATGGGCGGCATGGGTTTATGGACGAGGTTGCGGGGCCGGTTCGGGCACCGCGGGCGGAGGCTGCGGGCCACGGCCCGGGAACGCTTCGGCTGGCGGACGCTGCGACCGGGCCAGCAGGAGGCGATGGAGCACCTGCTCCGCGGCAGGGACGTGCTGCTGGTCATGCCGACCGGCGGCGGCAAGTCGGCGGTCTACCAGGTTCCCGCGCTGCTGCTCGACGGGCCCGCGATCGTCGTCTCGCCGCTGATCGCGCTCCAGCGCGACCAGGTGACCGGCCTGCTCAAGGCCGACGCGGGCGGCGCCGTGGCGGTGAACTCGACCTCCTCCGTGGAGGCCGGGCTGGAGAAGGTGACGGCCGGGGACGCGGCGTTCGTGTTCCTGTCGCCGGAGCAGCTCGCCAAGCCCGACGTCGTCGAGCGCCTCGCGGGGGCGGGCCCGTCCCTGATCGCGATCGACGAGGCCCACTGCGTCTCGTCCTGGGGCCACGACTTCCGCCCCGACTACCTGCGGCTCGGGCAGGCCATCGAGCGCCTGGGGCATCCGCCCGTGGTGGCAATGACCGCCACCGCCGCGCCGAACGTCCGCGAGGAGATCGTCCGCTCGCTCGGCCTTACCCGGCCGGCGCAGATCGTCAGGGGCTTCGACCGCCCGAACCTCTCCCTGGAGGTGCGCCGCTTCGCCCGCGCGGAGGACAAGAGCCGGGCTCTGGTCGAGTACGCCGCCTCCCGCGAAGGACTCGGCCTCGTCTACGTCGCCACCCGCAAGGCGGCCGAGGAGTACGCGGCGGAGCTGGCCCGCAGGGGACGCCGGGCCGAGCCGTACCACGCGGGCATGCGCAGCTCGGCCCGCACCCGCGTGCACGAGCTGTTCACCGGGGGAGAGGTGGACACCGTCGTGGCGACGTCGGCGTTCGGCATGGGCATCGACCGGCCGGACGTGCGCTACGTGCTGCACGCCGCGCCGCCCGAGTCCCCCGACGCGTACTACCAGGAGATCGGCCGGGCGGGCCGGGACGGCGCGCCGGCCACGGCCGTGCTGTTCTACCGGCAGGAGGACCTGGGCCTGCGCCGCTTCTTCACCGGCGGCAGGGCCGACGGCGAGGCGCTGCTGCGCGTGGCGACGCTCGTGCGCGAGCACGCCGGCACCGTACCCGCCGGCGAACTCGCCGCGCTGCTCAAGCTGAGCACGTCCCACCTGGCCAGGCTGGTCAACCTGCTGGAACGCGCGGGCGCGCTCACCGTGACCGGCACCGGCGACCTCCGCTGCACCCCGGGCGGGCCGGCGCCGGAGCGGGCCGCCGCGCGGGCGGCCGAGCTGGACGAGACGCGCCGCCGCGTCGACGACTCCCGCATCGACATGATGCGCGGCTACGCGGAGACGAGAGGATGCCGGCGCCGGTTCCTGCTCGCCTACTTCGGCGAGCCGTACGCCGCCGCGTCGTGCGGCGCGTGCGACACGTGCGAGAACGGCGGCGCGCCCGAGCCGGCGCCCGCGCCGGACCGCGGGGAGTTCCCCGTGCGGGCGAAGGTGACGCACAAGCTGTGGGGGCAGGGGACGGTCATGAGCCGCGAGCACGACCGGATCACCGTGCTGTTCGACTCGGTGGGCTACAAGACCCTGTCGCTGGCCGTGGTCGAGGACGTCCTGCGTCCGCTCTGACGGCCTGCGCCTGGTCGTCACATGGTGGAGGTCAGCCCTTCCGCGATCTTCCTCAGCTCGGCGGTGACGGCCTCGGGGCCGGAGAACTCCTTGGCGTACACGGGGCTGAACATGATCTCGGCCCACTGCGCGTCGCCCATCTTGAGGAAGAGGGTCGGGGTGCCCGCCATGCCGTCCTCGCCGACGTTCGTCACGACCAGGTAGCCGCTCCGGTCGCCGACGGTCACGTCCTCGCCCTCGCCCTCCTCGCGGTGAATCCGGAGCCGGTCGTCGAGCTCCTGGACGGCCGCGTTCTCGTACACGAAGATCTGCACGCGGTAGGTGCCCTCGCTGTCGCCCTTGTAGTTCCACGAGGTGGTGTAGCTGTCGCCGTGGTTCACCGACCAGTTGCCCCACCGCAGCCGCTCGGGCAGGTACCCCACCTTGACGTGGCCGAACTCCCTGCCGTCACCGAGGTCCCCGAGGGTCTCGGGCTCGGTCCGGGCGGGCGGGGTGTCGTCGATGGCGGGCGGCTCCGGCACCGCGGAGGTCGTGGCCTGCTCGCCGACCTGGGCCGTCGGGCCGGCGGTCAGGTAGACGACGGGCGCGGCCACGACGGCCACGGACGCGATCACGGAGGCGGCCACCGCCGCGGCCTTGGCCCGGCGCCTCCTGTCCCGGTCGGCGCGGATCACCCGCTCCAGCAGGTCCGGCGCGGCCCGCAGCCGGGCGGTCTCGTCCGCCATGAGCCGGCGGACCTCGTCCTCAAGCGTGGGCATTCTTGATCACTCCTTCCACTGTGTCGCGGCCGAGCGCCGAACGGAGCTTGGCCATGGCCTTCGACGCCTGGCTCTTGACCGTGCCGACCGAGCAGCCGAGCGCCTCTGCGGTCTGCGTCTCGCTGAGGTCCTCCCAGTAGCGCAGCACGACCACCGCCCGCTGCCGGGGCGGCAGCGCGCGCAGCGCGTCCATGAGCACGTGGACCAGGTCGGGGTCGCCCGCACGGGCCGGCCGCTCAGGCGGGCTGTGCATGGGCACGATGCTGAGCACGGCCCGGCGGCGGGCGCGGCTGATGGCCGCGTTGACGATGACGCGGCGCACGTAGGGCTCGGGATTGTCGTGGCTGACCCGATCCCACTTCCGGTAGGTACGCTCCAGCGCCGTCTGCAGCAGGTCCTCGGCCTCTGTCTCGTCGCCACAGGCGAGATAGGCGACCCGCAGCAGGCTCGTGGCACGCGCGGCCACGAAGGCGCCGAAGTCGTGCTCCACGCCGCTCACGGCTGTCTGTCCGATTTCACGCCTCCTAATACGCCCGGGACTCCGCCGACCGTTGCCCGCCCGTGCCGGGTGATTCCCGGGCAACCCTCCGGGCGGCCCGAGCGTATGGATGGTCGTGAGTTGGAAACCAGTGAACAAGCTGATCACTCTCGGCGCCGGTCTGGCCATGGCGGCCACCGCCCTGGGCGCGCCGCCCGCCGTCGCGGCCGCTCCCCCGGAGGGGGCCTACTGGCACACCAGGAGCGTGATGACCAACGCCCACCCCTGGCGCTTCGGCACCAAGTCGGACTCCTACGGGCTGCTCCAGCGGCGCGTCTCCGAGACGTGGAGCGCGCCCGACGGCAAGCAGTGGTTCGGGTACCGCGAGCTGGGCGCGCAGCCGGCGACCGAGGCCGACAAGAAGGCGTGGCAGCGTGACGGCTCCCCCGCCAAGTGGAGCAGGTCGATCGACGGCAAGGTCGTGAAGCTGTCCGCCGAGCCGTCCAAGGGCCACGTGCGCCCCGTGCGCCAGGAACGCGACCAGTTCCATCTCGCGGGGCAGTGGCTGACGTACGACGAGGTGCAGCGCCTGCCCGCCGACCCGAACCGGCTGAAGGACTGGCTCACGAAGGCCGGCCAGGTCTACCGGATCGAGGCCGGTTCCATGACGGGCTGGCTCTCCTCGTCCCTGTCCCAGCTCCTGCACGCGCTCCCCGCGCCGAAGGAGGTGCGCGCCGCGGCCTACCAGGCCCTGCTGACGCTGCCGGGCGTCCGCGCCGGCGGCGACGCGAAGGACACCCTGGGCAGAGCGGGCGCCGCCGTCGTGATCGAGAGCTCCAGCGGCACGGGGAAGAAGGCGTCCACGCTCAAGCGGACGCTGATCGTCGACACCGGCAGGATGGTGCTGCTGTCGGAGGACCAGGCGGTCACGGTCGGCGGCAAGCCGTTCGGGGCGAAGTCCCCCGGGACGCTGATCGAGGCCGGCTGGACGAACTCCGGGCCCGCCGTCCCCGCCCTCCCCTGAGCGCCTGTGGTTTTCCGCACCCCAGGACGGCCAAACGCCCCATGGCCGCCAGAGCGTGATCGTTCCTACGCTCTTGCCCATGACGGAATGGCTGATTGACCTGATGGAAGCCCTCGGCGCGCCGGGAGCCGGGATCGCGATCGCGCTGGAGAACCTCTTCCCGCCCCTGCCCAGCGAGGTGATCCTGCCGCTGGCCGGCTTCACCGCCTCGCAGGGCGAGATGAACCTGCTCGCCGTGCTGCTGTGGACCACCGCCGGCTCGGTGGTCGGCGCGCTGGCGCTGTACGGGGTGGGCGCGCTGCTCGGCCGCGAACGCACGCTGGCCCTGGCCGCCCGGATCCCGCTGGTGAAGGTCTCCGACATCGCCAGGACCGAGGAGTGGTTCCGCAAGCACGGCCGCAAGACGGTGTTCTTCGGCCGGATGATCCCGATCTTCCGCAGCCTGATCTCCGTCCCCGCCGGCGTGGAACGCATGCCGCTGGGCTCGTTCACCCTCCTGACCACCGCCGGGAGCCTGCTCTGGAACACGGTCTTCGTCCTGACCGGCTGGGCCCTGGGCGAGCACTGGTCGCTGGTGGAGGCCTACGTCGGCATGGGGACGAACGCGGTGATCGCCACGGTGCTGCTGGCCGTGCTGGTCTTCGCGGGCGTCCGGCTGGCCGAGCGGCGCAAGGGCCGGCACGCGCTGCGCGGCTAGCGTCGCCCGCGCCGGCCGGCTCTTAGATCGACATTATGCGGCGCCTTTTATGGTGACGCCCGAGACCGTACTCGGGAGCAGCCCATGTCACAGCGAAAGGTGAAGCGCAGGCGCGCCGCCATGCGGCGCGAGGAGGCTCTGCGGCAGGAGCGGCGCAGGCGTCTGAGGCGCAGGTTCGGTTACGGGGCCGCCGCTGTCGTGGCGGTGGTGTTCGTCGCGATCGGGGTGCTGGCGTACCTGTCGGTCGGTACGCAGTCCGCGCCCGCCGCCGGCACCGCCCCGCCCTCCGCCTCCGCCTCCGCCTCCGTCTCCGCGACAGCCCCGACCACGACCCCGCCCACGAAGCCCACGACCCCGCCCACGAAGCCCACGACGACGCCCACGACCACGCCGGATGAGCGCTCGGGAGAGTAGGCTCTTAGCACTGCATTTCGTGCGTAAGCGTCCGTAAGCCATCGTTGCGCTGAGCATCCTTCTTGGGGAAGGTACGTGTGCCCAGTTTCAGCCCTCTGCGGCCGGCCGACCCGCGCCAAGTAGGTCCCTACCGGCTGACGGGCTTTCTGGGCGCGGGCGGCCAGGGCACCGTGTACGTCGGGGAGTCGCCCGAGGGCCAGGTCGTCGCGATCAAGGTGCTGCACGCCCGGCTGTCGGAGGAGCCGCAGGCCCGCGAGCGGTTCCTCCAGGAGATCGCCGCCACCCGGCAGGTACGGCAGTTCTGCACGGCCCGCGTGCTCGACGCCGACACCAGCGGTGACCAGCCGTACGTGGTCAGCCAGTACGTCGAGGGCATCTCGCTGAGCCGGCTCATCGCCACGCAGGGGGTCCGCGACCCCGACGCGCTGGAGCGGCTGGCGGTCGCCACCGTCACCGCTCTGGTCGCCATCCACCAGGCCGGCATCGTGCACCGCGACTTCAAGCCCAGCAACGTCGTCTGCGGCCCCGACGGGCCCCGGGTGATCGACTTCGGGCTGGCGCGCGCCCTGGACTCCACGGTCGCCGAGAGCAGCGAGATCCTCGGGACGCCTGCCTACATGGCGCCGGAGCAGTTCAGCGCCGGGGTGGTGACCGGGGCGTCGGACATGTTCAGCTGGGCCGCCACCATGGCGTACGCGGCGGGCGGGCGGCCGCCGTTCGGGACCGACAGCATCCCGGCGCTCTTCCAGCGCATACTCCACGAGGAGCCGGACCTCACCGGGCTCACCGAGCCGGTGCGGTCGCTGGTGGTGGCCTGCCTGGACAAGAACCCCGCGGCCCGGCCGACGGCGACCGACGTGCTGTTCAACCTGCTCGGCCACGGCGTGCCCGATCCCGCGCGGGAGGCGCCGGGCCAGGAATCCCTCTTCCCGCTCGGGACGCCGCGGCGGTCTGGCGGTGGCGAGAGCACCGCGTATAGGACGGGGGCGCCGTCGCGCCCGGTGTCACCCTCGCTGCCTGGCTCGTCCTCGTTGCCCGGCTCATCGTCGCTGTCCGGGCCGTCCCTGGCCTCCGGCGGGGCGCCGCTCTCCGGCTCGGGCCCGCTCTCCGGCTCGGGCCCGCTCTCCGGCTCGGGCCCGCTCTCCGGTTCGGGTGCGGTCTCCGGCTCGGGCCCGCTCTCCGGCTCGGGGCCGGTGTCGGCGACGGAGTCGCTGGTGGGGCCGGGTGCTCGCCCTGGCCTCAGGTCGCGGCGCACCCTGGTCACCGCGTCACTCGGGCTGGTGGCCGCTGGGGCTGTCACCACGGTCGCGTACCTCGCGCTGGCCACGCCGGCGACGCCCACGGCCGTGACCCGGCCCACCGTCGTCCCGGGGCCCACGACGCCGGTGATCTCGCCGGAGGTGACCCGGACCCTCTCCCCGGATCCCGCCTACGCCGTCGCCTACAGCCCGGACGGGAAGACGTTCGCGACCGGCGGGGCCGACGGCGCCGTGCAGGTGTGGGACGCCGCCGGCCGCCGCGTCACCGCCTCGCTCGACGGCCACACCAAGGGCGTGCACGCGGTGGCGTTCAGCCCCGACGGCAAGACGCTCGCGACGGGCAGCGACGACGGGACCGTACGGCTGTGGAGCCTGCCTTCAGGGGAGGGCAAGGGCACGCTCACCGGCCACACAGGAGGGGTCGGTTCGGTGGCGTTCAGCCCGGACGGCAGGACCGTGGCCAGCGCCAGCCGCGACCGGACCGTGCGGTTGTGGAACGCCGAGACGGGCGACGGCACCGCGATCCTCACCGGCCACACCGACTGGGTGGACTCGGTGGCGTTCAGCCCGGACGGCGCCACGATCGCCACGGCCAGCCACGACCGGACCGTCCGGCTGTGGCATCCGGCGGCCGGCGAGGCCACCGCCGTGCTCTCCGGCCACCGCTACTGGGTCTTCTCGGTGGCCTTCAGCCCGGACGGGAAGACGCTGGCCAGCGCGAGCGCCGACCGCACCGTCCGGCTGTGGGACGTCGCCGCCCGCAAGGAGCGCACCGTGCTCGCCGGTCACCGCGGCTGGGCCACCGCGGTCGCCTTCAGCCCGGACGGCCGGACGCTGGCCAGCGGGGGCTATGACCGCAAGGTACGGCTGTGGGAGGTGGCGAGCGGGCGCGGCACCGGCGAGCTGGACGGGCCGGCCGACTGGGTCTACTCGGTGGCCTTCAGCCGGGACGGCGCCACCGTCACCGGGGTCGCCGGTGACGCCACGCTGAGGGTGTGGGGCACCACCGGTTAGGGAGCGCCGCCCTCCTCGGAGGGCGCCGGCAGCGGGCGCCGCCACACGGTCGGCTCGTCGCCGTGGCCGGTCGCCGTGGACCCCACGCCGACGAGCTCGCCGTCCACCGTGGTGAACGCGCTCAGCCGCTGGTCGCCAGGCCCGGACATGCCGGTGCCGCGCGGTTGCTCCGGCTTCCACGAGCGGCCGTCCGCCGACGTCCAGATGACCACGTCGCCGGGCCTGCCCACGGTGCCGGCCACGACGAAGCCCCGCGGGGTCGCGGCCACGGCCGTGACGCTGGACTGCTCGCCTGCCACCACGGGCAGCGTGATCGGCTGCCAGCTCCGGCCGCCGTCGAGCGAGGCGTACCCGAACGCGGCCGTGCCCGTGCCGTTGCCGGTGACGGCCGTGCCGGCGGTCACCAGGACGTCGTCGTGGGAGGCGATGTGGGGCAGCCAGCCCTCGTTGACGCCGGCCGGGATCGGCAGGCGCACCAGCGACCACTTGCGGCCGTCGGGCGAGAGCCACACGGTGGGGCGGCGGACGAAGACGCCGCCGTAGGCGTTGGGGTCGGTCACGCCGCCGGCGGCGACGAAGCCGAACATGCCGCTGGTCACGGAGTTCATCCAGCGCCTGGTCGCCTGCGTGCCGATGAGGTTGTCCTCGCCCGCCGGGATGCCGCGCTCCCAGGTCTTGAGGTCCGGCGACCACCAGGTGGCGGCGCCGAACCCGTCCTCGCCCACGATCACGTAGCCGTCGGGGCCGGCGGCGGTGCCGCGGGCGGTCAGCGGGTTCGTGCCGGCGGCCTGGAACGCCGGCGCGCCGTCGGCCCGCCGCCAGCTCTCGCCGTCCGCAGAGGTGACCACCAGGGGCCGGCCGGGCGTCCCGCCGCTCGTCCCGACCGCCAGCCAGCCCGCGAAGCCCGGCGCGATGCCGGTCAGCCGCTGCCGCCCCTGTCCGGCCAGGGCCTTGTCCTTGTCCTGGACGTGCTGCCAGGTGGCTCCGTCCGGGGAGGTCCACACGGCGGCCTCCCCGCTGGCGCCGCCGACCGCGACCACCCGGCCGTCGGCCGTGCCGAGGGCGTCCACGACCTTGCCGCTCCCGGTGGTGCCGGGGATGCCGGTGGGGACGTCCTTGCCGGCCTTGTCGCGCACCGCGAGCAGCGCGCCCGTGCCGCCGTGGGCCGCGTCGGCGCCCACCACGACGGTGTTGTCGGCGGCCGCCATGGCGTCGCGTACCTCGGCGCCCTCGGCCGTCGTGCCCGCGGGTTGCCAGGAGCGGCCGTCCGTGGTGCGGACCAGCCGGACGCCGCTGTCGGTCTCGACCGCGGCGACCGCCGCCTGCGCCGTGGCGGTCAGCCGTAACAGCCGCCGGAAGCCCGGGACGTCGATCTTCGCCGCCGTCGTCCAGCGCACGCCGTCCGGCGAGACGTAGGTGGTGGCGTGGGAGCCGTCCTGGCGGACCGCGAGCATGGTCGTCGCGGTCGCGGCGAAGGCCAGCTCCGGCTTGCGGGACGTGCCGGGGACGGCGAACGCCTGCCAGGTCTCGCCGGCGTCGGTCGAGCGCCAGGTGATGTCGTACGGCTTGGTGGAGCTCTCGCCGCGGACCACGATGGCGTCCTTGACGCTCGCCACGTGGGTGAGGGCCAGGGTGCCGCCCGTCGGCGGGTGGAGCCGCCAGCCGGCCCGGCGCTCCCAGCTCCGGCCGTCGCGGGACAGCCACACCACCGGGGCGGCGTCGGTGAAGTCGCCTTTGTCGGAGGTCTGGCCCACGGCGGTGAAGCCGTCGCCGGTCCACTCGACGTCGGCGACCCGGTCGCGGGGGCCGAAGGCGAGGCTGGCGGTGGCGTCGGGCTGGCGGGTCCAGGCCGCGCCGTCGGGGCTCGTCCAGACGACGGTGCCGCCGACGCGGTCGCCGAGCGCGACCCACCCGCCGGAGCCCGCGGGGCCGGCCGCGAGATGGCGGGGGACCTCGCCCGCCACGGGCGGCTCGCCCTTCGCGGTCCGCACCTGGGCGCGGGCGAAGGTGCGGCCCGCGTCCTTGGACAGGAAGAACTCGGTGCGGTAGCCGGAGTCGGCGTCCTCGCCGCCCGCGACCACCACTGTGGCGCCCGCGGCGGCGACGCCGTTGAGCTCGAGCTGCCGGCCGTCGGCGCTGCCCGCGGGCCCCGCCGCGAACAGGTTGCCCGCCAGCTTCGCGGCCGCCGGCTCGTCGCCCTGGCGGGAGGCCACCAGCACGCCGCCCGCCACGAGGACCGCGAACGCGACGGAGGCGCCGCCGATCAGCAGCGAGCGGAAGCGCTTGCGCCGGTCAGGAGCCATCGGGTCGGTCGCCGGGTAGCCGACGTCGGGGTCGGTCAGCTCGGTGGTCGGCGGCAGGGACGGCATCGCAGGCATCGACGGCATCGACGGCCGGGACAGCGGCAGCGAGGACTGAGAGAAGCGCTCGACCGGCGGCACCGAAGCCTGCGAAGGCCGTTCGTCGAGCGGCACCAAGGGCTGGGAGAAGCGTTCGACCGGCGGTGCCGAGGGCTGGGAGAGTCGCTCGTCGAGCGGCGCCGAGGGCTGCGATGGCGGCTGTTCGTTTTCCTGCTCGGGCGATCCGCCGGGATCGCCCGTCTCGCTCCTCCAACCACCTCCGGTCACCGCAGCCTCTCCCTTTGGTATTCTCCCGGCCAGGACGGAGCCCCTCGCCGGAAGTCATTATTTATGGGAAGCGCGACGAAACGAAGTCCGAGCGCGAGCCGGCCCGATGACAGCGGCTGACGGCCCGGCCCGTTCCCGCACCTGGATCCTCGCCGCGGCGATCTGCGCCGCCGTGGTCGCGGCCGGCGCGGCAGGGGTGCGCACCATCGGCGAGACGCCCGCTGACGTGGCCGGGAACGGCAAGGCGACACCACCGCCCGCACAGTCGATCGAGCCTCCGCCGCTGGCGCTGCCCGAGGCCTCCTGGAAGCTGAGCTGGTCCGACGAGTTCAACGGGCGGGGCCGCCCCGCCAAGTGGACCGCCCTGTCCGGCACGAGCTGGTCGAACCGCAAGGCGCTGCACTACTACACCCCGGCCAACGCGGTGCAGGACGGCTCCGGCCACCTGGTCATCTCCGCCCAGCGGACGCGGGCCGCGGACGGCACGGCCTGCTGGTACGGCCCGTGCGACTACAGCTCCGCCCGGCTGGAGACCAGGGGCGCCTTCGACCAGGCGTACGGGCGGTTCAGCGCGCGGATCAAGCTGCCGCTCGGCAAGGGGCTGTGGCCGGCGTTCTGGCTCAAGCGCACCGGCGCGGGCAGCTCCGGCTCCGCGACGTACGGCGAGATCGACATCATGGAGAACCGCGGCCACGAGACCCATCTCGTCAGGGCCTACACCCACTCCAAGGGCCGCAAGGGCGGCGGCCAGATCAGGCTGCCGGAGCGCCTGGACGCCGGTTTCCACGTGTACGGCGTGGACTGGACGCCCCAGAGCATCACCTGGTGGGTGGACGGCAAGCCGTACGCCCAGTACCCGCGCTATCCCGGCTGGCCGTTCGACAAGCCCTTCTACCTGATCCTCAACCTGCAGGTCGGCGGCACCTGGGTGGGGAACCCGAGCGCCGGGACCCGCTTCCCGGCGCGGATGGTCGTGGACTGGGTGCGGGTGTACCGCCAGCGCTGAGCCGTGCTCCTTTGCCGGGAAGTCTGCTGAAACATCCGCTTGGAGCGGTCCTAAATAACGTTTGTGCCGCCGTAGCCATCAAATTGGGGCACCAGCCCCTTCCGGGACACTAGGATCAACCGTCCCATCAGCATCATGGTGAAGTCACGCCGTAAATGACGCGCTTATTTCCCCGTTCCCCTTCTGTCACGACAGCCGCCCTCCTCGGCGCGGTCGTCGTGGCCGTGCTCGGCGCGCAGACCGAGCAGGGACGCCACCTTCTGCTCACGGCCGGGCTGGCCGGCGCGCCGGTCGGGTACACCGAGCTGGCCTTCGCCGCGCCCGGGGTGCTGCCGGAACGCGTGCCCGCCACGTCGTACCTGGTCCCGCCCGCCTTCACCATCCGCAACGTCACCGGGCGGCAGCACGAGTACGCCTGGTCGGTCCACCTGACCGAGTCCGGCAGGACCCGTACCGTCGCCAGCGGCCGGGTGACCCTGGCCGACGGCCAGCCGGTGACCATCACGCCGCCCACGAAGGCGCTGTGCGAGCCCGGCCCGATCACTCTCGGGGTCCAGCTGGAAGGCGGCGAGGCCATCGCGTTCCGCGCCGCCTGCTCCGCGAACATCGACGAGGGGTAGGCGCGTGCCCAGACGGCCCGTGGTGGCGCTGGTCACCGATGCCATCCACCCGTACAGCTTCGGCGGCAGGGAGATCCGTTACTACGAGCTGTACGCGCACCTCGCGGCGCAGGCCGACGTCCACGTGTTCACCATGCGCTGGTGGCCCGGCCCCCGGGTGCGCACCGAGGGCGGCGTCACGTTCCACGCGATCTCCCCGCTGCTGCCGATGTACCGCAACGGCGTCCGCTCGACCTGGCAGGCGCTGGTCTTCGCGGTGGCCTGCCTGCGGTTGCTGCGGCACCGGTTCGACGTGCTCAACGTCGACCAGATCCCGTTCCTGCACCTGTTACCGCTGCGCGTGGTCGCCACGCTGCGCCGCAAACCGCTGGTCGCGACCTGGCACGAGGTGTGGGGCCCGGAGTACTGGCGCTACAGCATGCCCACCGGCTGGCGGCCGGCGTGGTGGATCGAGCGGCTGGCGATGCGGGCGCCCGACCGCATCATCGCCGTCTCCCCGGAGACGGCCCGGCGCCTGCGGGCCGAGCTCGGCGAGCGGACCCCGATCACGATCGCGCCCAACGGGGTCGATCTCGACGGGGTCGGCCAGGCCGTGCCGCACGAGCAGCGCACCGACCTGGTCGTGGTCAGCAGGCTGATGCGGCACAAGGGCCTGGACCTGCTGCTCGCCGCCATCGCCCGGCTGCGGGAGGGCGGACGCGCGGTCACCTGCCGGATCATCGGCGACGGCCCGGAACGCGACGCGCTGCGCGAGGAGGCGGAGCGGCTCGGCATCGCGCACGCCGTGGAGTTCCGGCACGACGTCAGCGAGCAGAAGGACGTGTACTCGCTGGTCAAGGCGGGCCGGGTGTTCGCCTTCCCGTCCACCAGGGAAGGCTTCGGCATCGCCGTGCTGGAGGCGATCGCCTGCGGCGTACCGGTGGTGACCACCTCCGCCAGGGACAACCTGGCCCAGCACCTGGTGCGGCGCAGCCGGCGGGGGATCGTCTGCGACCCCACGCTGGACGCGTTCGCCGCGGCCCTGGCCACCGCCCTCGACGACCCCGCGGACGGCCCGCTCGACGACCCCGCGGACGGCCCGCTCGACGAGCCGGCGAACGGCCCGCTCGACGAGCCGGCGGACGGCGCCCTCGGCGGGCCCGGGGACGTCCGGATCGGTGAGCCGGCGGGCGGCGCCCTGGCCGGGCCGTGGGTCGGCGCCCCGGCCGAGGCGTGGGTCGGCGAGTACGCCCTGGATTCGATCGCCTCCCACGTGGTGAAGGCGATGCTGCCGTGAGGATCCTCTACGTCAGCCCTTACCCGCCGGCCCGTGACGGCATCGGCACCTACACGCACGTGCTCGCCCGCGCCGTACGCGAGCGCGGCCACGAGATCGCCGTGGTCGCCGCCCGCCCGGATCCCGCCGCGCCCGCTGAGGTCGTCGGCGCGCTGGGCGGCGGCGGGGCGGCGTCGCTGCGTGCCGCCGTGGCCCGGTTCCGGCCCGACATGGTGCACGTGCAGTTCGCGGTGCCCGCGTTCGGCGCCCGTAGCCTGGCCGTGGCGCGCTGGCTGGCCGCCCCCGGGGTCCCTGCGGTGGCCACGCTGCACGAGGTCAGCCGCGACACGGCGCTGCTGCGCGGGCCGGGCAGGGCGCTCTACCGGCGCCTCGCCCGGGGCTGCGGCCGCCTCATCGTGCACACCCGGGCCGCCCGCGACACCCTCGGCGCCCTCGGGCTGGACGGCAAGGCCACGGTGGTCCCCCACTTCTCCGCGCCGCCGCCGCCCGCGACCGGCACCGCCGCCGCCCTGCGCGCCCGCTTCGGGCTGGGGGACGCCCGCGTGCTGCTGGCCTTCGGCCACGTCCACGTCAGCAAGGGGCTCGACGACCTGGTGCGGGCGATGGCGACGCTGCCGCCCGCGACGCTGGACGATGTGCGGGTCGTGGTCGCCGGCGCGGTACGGCGGCGGCACGGCCCGTTCCGGGTGTTCGAGGCCCGCGACCACCTGCACGAGGCGACGGTGCGCCGCCTGGCACGCCGGTACGGGCTGCGGGACCGGCTGGTGTTCACCGGGTACGTCCCGGACGGCGACATCGCGGCCTGGTTCGCCGCGGCGGAGGCCGTCGTGCTGCCCTACCGGGACGCCGAGCAGAGCGGGGTGGCCAACCTGGCCCGCGCCTTCGGCGTACCGGTGATCGCGACCACCGCGGGCGGGCTCGCCGAGCTGTTCGAGGGGTCCCCGTGGGCGGTCCCCCCTGGCGCCCCCGACCGGCTGGCCGCGGCGATCACCGACTTCCTCGCCACCGCTCCACACGCAGGCGATGCGACCCGCACGCCGGGCACCGACCTGGCCACGGTCACGGCGCGGACGATCGCCGTGTACGAGGCCGTCCGCGGCCCCCTCGCCCGCACCCCCGGGAACCGTCCCGATGCCCCCTAGCCTGTCCGTCGTCATCTGCTCCTACAACGGCGCGGCCCGGCTCGGCCGGACCCTCGACGCGCTGCGGGCCCACCCGGACCTGGAGATCATCGTCGTGGACGACGCGTCCCAGGACGGCACCGGGGACGTCGCGCGCGACCACGGCGCCACGGTCATCCGCCACGAGACGAACCGCGGCGCGGCGGCGGCCCGCGACACCGGCCTGCGAGCCGCGAAGGGGCGGGTCGTGGCCTTCCTCGACGACGACTGCGAGCCGTCCCCCCGCTGGGCCGAGCTGCTGCTCGACGGCTACGCGGAAGAGGGCGTCGCCGGGGTGGGCGGCCCGATCGTCCCGGTGACCGGGGACGGTTTCCTGCCGCGCTTCCTCGAACGCAACAACCGGCACGAGCCGCTGGAGCTGGAGCTCACCGTCAGCGCCGCGCTGCCGTACCGGCTGTGGTTGTACCTGAGGCGGCAGTGGGGGACGGCCGGGCCGGCGCGCGGGCGGCGCGACGTCCACGCCTTCAGCGGCGGCAACATGTCGTTCGAGCGGGAGCGGCTGCTGGCCGCCGGCGGTTTCGACACCAGGTTCCGGTACGCGGCCGAGGAGGAGGACCTGTCCCGCAGGCTGCGGCGGGACGGGCCGGGACGGCTGGTCTTCGTCCCCGACGCGCCGGTCGGGCACCGGTACACGCCCACGGTGCGCGGGATGCTGCGCCGCAGCCTCGCGTACGGGCGGGGCGCCGCCATGCAGTACCTGAAGTGGCCGGGGGTGCGGCCGACGCTGTTCCCGTGGCCGGTGCTCGTCGCGGGCCTCACCCTGGCGGCCTTCCGGTGGCCGGCGCTCGCGGTGGTGGCCGTGCTGCTGCCCCTGCCGCTCTACCCGGTGGGGCTGCGGAACGCGCTGGCGGGCAGGATCGAGGCGCTCGCCGACCCGTACCTCCGGCTCGCCCAGGAAGCGTGCGAGAATGTCGGCTTCCTGCACGGTCTGTGGGCCTTCCGCCGCATGTTCGCCGGGGACAGGGCCGGCCGGGGTGGAGGGCAGAGCACGTGACCGTCCGCGAGCAGGACAGGCGGATGGTGCTGTACGGCGCGGCCCTCGTCCTGATCGTCGGCCTGACCCAGGTGCGCCACCTCTGGGCGGCCCAGCTGCTGCTCGTGCCGCTCCTGCTGGTCGTGCCCGGTTGCCTGCTGCTGCGCGCGTTGCGGGTGCCGGGCCACCGGGTGGCGGCGTTCCCGCTGTACGTGCCGGCCGCGTCGCTGGTCGTGCTCATGGTGTCCGGTCTCGCGGTCACCCTGCTCGTGCCGCTGGCCGACGGCGCCGTCCTCGACGCGGTGTTCGGCCCCGGCGCGGACCCGGGGACGCCGCTGCGGGCCGGGCCGCTGCTCGCCGGGCTCATGCTGTTCTGCCTGGGTTTGTTCCTCGCCGGGGCGAGGGCGCCGCTGGAGACGGCGGTCCCCTGGCGGTCCCTGCCTTCCGCCGGGTGGCTGTCGCTGCCGTTGCTGCTGCCGCTGCTCGCCGCGGCGGGCGCGCTGCGGCTCAACCACGGGTACGGCCCCGAGGTGGCGATCGCGGCCGTCGCCGGCTGCGTGCTCGTGCTGGCCTTCGGGATCGTCAGGGCCGGGCGGCTCGGGGACGGCCGGCCGGCCGTGCTGCTGTACGCGGTCTCGCTGGCCATGATGTGGTCGTACGCGCTGCGCGGCGAGCTGGTCTACGGGTTCGACATCGCCTCCGAGTACGCCGTCGCCCAGGAGACGGCGACCTCGGGGATCTGGGTGACGGGGCCGCACCCCGACGCGTACGGGGCGATGCTCAGCATCACCGTCCTGCCCGCCCAGCTGCACGCCCTGACCGGGCTGCCGGTCCTGCTGGTGCTCAAGGTCGTCTACCCGGCGATCTTCGCGATGTTCCCCGTCGCGATCTTCCACCTCGCCAGGCGCTTCCTGCCGGGGCAGTGGGCGTTCGCCGCCGCCGCGTTCGTGACGGCGCAGGGCGCGCTGTCGCAGCAGTTCCCCGCGCTGGCCCGGCAGGAGATCGCCATGCTGCTGTTCGCGGCGCTGTGCGGGGCCCTGCTCGACGCCCGGCTGCGGCACCTGCCCAAGGCGGTGTTGCTGGGCCTGTTCGGGGCGGGCATCGTGGTCTCGCACTACACGACCGCGTACTTCACGGCCGTGATGCTCGGCGGGGCGCTGGTCCTGCAGGCCGTGCTGTGGGCCCTGCGGCGGCCGAGGATCGCGCCGCGCGCGGTCGCGGCGGCGCTGCTGCCGGGGCTGCTCGCCGGGGTGCTCTGGTACGTCCCGATCACCCGGTCGACGGCCAACATCGGCGAGTTCCGCACCGCGCTGAGCTCCGAGGGCCTGCGGCTGCTGCCCGGCGCCGAGACCGCCGGCACGCTGCTGTCCGCCTACCTGCGGGGCACCGACGTGACCCGCATCCCGACGTACCTGTACGCCAAGCGGGTGGTGCCCAAGTACCGCCCGCCCAAGGCCGCCGTGACGCCCGCCGCCGACGCGGACGATCCCCGCTGGGCACTCGGGGACGCGGGCGTGCCCGTCCCCTCGAAGGTGGCACCCGAGGTGAGCGCGTCGCTCGACCTCGGCGTGCTGCTGATCCAGCAGCTGGCGAACCTGCTCGCCCTGATCGGCGCCATCGTCATGGCCGTGCGCCGCCACTCCTCGTGGCTGGTCCGCCGGATCGGCGTGCTGGCCGTTCCGATGCTGGGCGCCCTGGTGCTGCTGCGCGTCTCCGGCACCCTCGCCGCCTCCTACAACCAGAGCCGCGCCCATCTGCAGGCGCTGACGCTCCTCACCATCGCCATGTTCTGGCTGCTGCACCGCGTCTCGGCGGCCAAGCTCCCCCTCGTGCTCCGCCGCACGACGTACGGGCTGGCCGGAGCGGCGGTCGTGGTCACCTTCACGACCGGCAGCGGCCTGGACAACGTGCTGCTCGGCGGGGAGCGGGCGACCAACCTCTCGACGCGCGGCGAGGACTGCGAGCGGTACTGCATGTACGAGGCCGAGCTGGCGGGGGCGCGCTGGCTGGAGGAGGCGGCCCGCGGCTCTCCCGACCGCCTCTACGCCGACCGGTACGCGCAGCTGCGCCTGTTCGCCGAGCTCGGCCCCGGGCGGCGGATCCAGACCGACATCACCCCCTTGACCCTGGACCGGCGGGCCTGGGTGTACGCGAGCTGGGCCAACACCGAGGTCGGCCGCGCCAGGTCGCTGTTCGACAACCAGCTCGCCCTGTACGCGTTCCCGACCGGCTTCATCGAGGCGCACTACGATCTCGTCTACACGAGCGGAGTCACGAAGGTCTTCCACCGATGATCTCTATCGTCATCATCAGCAAGGACGAGCCCGCGCTCGACGGCACCCTCGGCGGCGTCACCCGCGCGGCCGGGGCCGCCGGCCTGCCGTACGAGATCATCGTCGTGGACGCCTCGGAAGGCCGGCTCGACGCCGTCGCCGCCGCCCACCCGCACGTGCGGTGGACGGCCTTCACCCCGCCGCCCGGCGCCCGCGTCACCATCCCGCACCAGCGCAACGCCGGCGTGCGCGCCGCCGGCGGGGAGATCGTCGTGTTCACCGACGCGGGCTGCCTCCCCCGGGACGGCTGGCTGCGCGCCCTCGTCACGCCGCTGCTCGACGAGGGCGAGAGCGTCGTGTCGGGGCTGGTCACCGGCCCCGAGGGGCACGACAGCCTGTACGACGCCGACGCCCGCCGCCGGGCCACCGCCCGCTACCTCCGCGAGTGCGGCACCGGCAACCTGGCCGTCCGCCGGGAGGTCCTCGACGAGGTCGCCGGCTTCGACGAGACGTTCGGGTACGGCTCCGACGTCGACTTCAGCTGGCGGGTCCAG
This sequence comes from Nonomuraea sp. GTA35, assembly GCF_041950525.1. Lineage (NCBI taxonomy): Bacteria > Bacillati > Actinomycetota > Actinomycetes > Streptosporangiales > Streptosporangiaceae > Nonomuraea > Nonomuraea sp. GTA35. The sequence continues at coordinate 70,383 of NZ_JBGNUV010000021.1, forward strand.
GACGCCGGGCACCGCATCCGCAGCGCCGGGGACGCGATCGTCACCCACGACTGGGGGGACCGCCGCCGGCAGCTCCGCCGCTCCTACGTCTACGGCAAGGCCCGCGCCCGGCTCTACCTCAAGCACCGCGGGCGCCGGGCGGACCTGGTGCGCCGGGAGCCGATGGTCCTGGTCTACCCCCTCTTCCTGCTCGGCCTGCCGCTGACCCTGTGGTTCCCGTACTATCCGGCGCTGCTGCTGGTGCCGGCCTGGCGCAACCGGCACAACGGTCCGGTGCGGGTGCTGGCCGACCACCTGGTGTACGGCGCGGGCGTGCTCGCCGAACTCCTCGCCCCCCGCGGTCGCGCCCGCCGATGAAGGTGCTGGTCTTCCCCCGTGACAGCAACCCGTACCAGGAGCTGCTGCACGCCGGGTTACGCGAGAGCGGCGTCCGCGTCCGCTACCTGGGCGAGCTGACCCCCTCCCACACGCTCAACCTCCTGCTGCTGCCCGCCGAGCTGGCCGCCCGGCGGCTGGCCGGTGCCCGGATCGTGCACCTGCACTGGGTGTGGAAGTTCGCGCTGCCGGGCGGGGCCCGGACGCGGCGGGCGGCCCAGCTCTGGTTCGCCGCCGTTCTCGGCCTGGTGCGGCTGCTCGGCCTGCGGCTGGTGTGGACCGCGCACAACGTGCTGCCGCACCGGCCCGTCTTCGCCGACGACGCGGCCGCCCGGCGCACGCTGGTACGGCGCTGCGACCTCGTGATCGCCCACCACTCGACGGCGCTGGACCGGCTGGCGGCCCTGGGGGCGGCGCCGTCCAGGGCCGTGGTGATCCCGCACGGGCCCTTCCCGGCTCCGCCGATGCCGCCGCCGGGCCGGCCGGGCGGGCCCCGCACGTTCCTGTTCTTCGGGCGGATCGAGCCGTACAAGGGGGTCGAGGACCTGCTCGCCGCCTTCACGGCGCTGCCCGGCGGGCTGGACGTGCGCCTCGTCGTCGCCGGATCGTGCCCGGACCCGGCGCTCGCCGCCCGGCTGGAGGCGTCGGCCGCCGCCGACGACCGGGTGGAGCTGCGGCTCGGACGGGTGCGCGACGAGGACGTCGCCGGGCTGTTCGCGGTGGGCGACGTCGTCGTGCTGCCGTTCCGCGAGATCACCACCAGCGGCAGCGCGCTGCTCGCGCTCGCCCACGGCCGGCCGCTGATCGTCCCGGAGCTGCCCGCCCTGGCGGGGCTGCCGCCCGCCGCCCTTGCCTGCTACCGCGGCGGCGTCGCCGGGCTCACCGCGGCCCTGCGGGAGGCGGCGGGCTGGGACGCGGCGGCGCTGGCGGGGATGTCGCGGGCGGCGCTGGAGCACGTGAACGGCACCGGCTGGCCCGAGATCGCCCACGCGACCCGCAACGGCTACGCCACCGTCCTGCGGCACCGGGACCGGCAGGCGGAGGAACGCGGGCGGACGGGGGAGCACGTGCCCCCCGATCCGGCAGGCGGGCGGACGGGGGAGCGCGTCCGCTCGTTCTTCCGTGACGTCCTGGTGCGCGGCACCTTCCTGCTGCTGGTGAACACGGTGCTGCTCGCGGCGGGCGGCTTCGCGTTCTTCACGCTGGCGGCGCGCAACTACCCGGTCGAGGCCGTCGGCTGGCTGACCGCCGTGACCGCGAGCGTCAACCTGCTCTCCACCGTCGCCTCCCTCGGCCTGCCCACCACGCTGCTGCGCCATCTCGTCAAGGCAGACGACCCGCGCCGCCTGGCGGCGATCGCCGTGACCGCGGTCGGCGCGATCGGCGGCGTGCTCGCCCTGCTGTCACTGCTGCTCCTGGCGCCGCTGCTGCCGGACGGCCCGGAGCTGATCCGGCAGCCCGCAACGATCGTGCTGGTCACCGCCCTGGTGATGGTCACCGCCGTGGGCGGGACGCTGGACGCCGGCCTGGTGGCGGTCCGGGGCACCGGGGCCCTGCTGGCCAAGAACGCGGCCGGCACCGTGCTGAAGGTCGGCGCGCTGCTGCCGCTGGTCCCGCTGGGGTTCACCGGCCTGGTCCTCGCCTACGGCGGCGGCACCCTGCTCGCCTGCCTGCTCGGCGGGGTGGCGCTGTGGCGGAGGCTGCGCCGCCCCACCGCGGACCGCGCCCGGCCGGTCGAGCTGCTGCGGCGGTACCTGCCGTTCTCGGCCGCCGGCTACCTGGCGACCGCGCTCGGCATGTTGCCGAGCACCGTGGTGCCGCTGGAGGTGCTGGCCATCCAGGGGCCGCAGGCGGCGGCGTACTTCGCGATCGCCTTCCAGGTGGCGGCGTTCCTCAACTTCATCCCGTCGACGAGCGCGCAGGTGCTGTTCGCCGAGGCGCAGCGGATCTCGCTGCGCCGGTACCTGCGCAAGGCCGTGGCGGGCATCTACGGCCTGCTCGTGCCGGCCGTCGCGGTGATCGTGGCCGGCGCGCCGTACATCCTGCGGGCGTTCGGGGAGGGCTACTCGGCGCAGGCGGCGCAGACGCTCCGGGTCCTGGCCCTGGCGGCGCTGGTCGGCGCGGGGAACTACCTGGTGGACACGATCCTGATCAGCCGGGACCGCACGGGCGCGTACGTCTTCATGAACGGCGCCAACGCGGCCCTGGTGCTGGGGCTGGTGGCGGCGCTGCTCCCGTACGGGCTGACGGCGGCGGCACTCGGCTGGACGCTCGCGCAGGGCCTGTCGCTGCTGCTGGGAGCCGGCGTGCTGATCGCCAGCTTCACCGCCGGACGGCGTGCCGGGGTCAGCGCGGCGGATCGCTCGTAGCGGCGTACACGCGGACGTGGTCCACGATCATCTGCTGCGGGAAGCGGGTCGTCGAGTCGGGCGGGCCCGGCCAGTCGCCGCCCACGGCCAGGTTGAGCAGCAGGTAGTACGGGACGTCGAAGTCCCAGCCGCCGGGCGGCGCGTCCGCCTTGTGCTCGGTGGCGTAGACCTGCCCGTCGACCAGGAAGGAGATGCGGTCGGGATACCAGTCGGCGGCGAAGACGTGGAAGTCGTCGGCGAACCTGCCCCCGCCGGGCAGCCGGTAGGTGTTCTGCTCGTCGTAGCCCTGCTCCCCGTGCAGGCTGCCGTGGACGGTGTCCGGCTCGCGCCCGAGATGCTCCATGATGTCGATCTCCCCGCGCCCGCTGCCCTGCGGGGAGCGCCGCGCCCAGAAGGCCGGCCACATGCCCTGACCCTCGGGTAACTTGATGCGGGCCTCGATGCGCCCGTAGCGCTGGACGAACTTGCCCGCCGTGAACAACCGCGCCGAGGTGGCCGCGCACACGCGGGGGCTGCAGTCGTGGCCGCCCGCGTCGTCGGACCTGGCGGTGATGACCAGCCGCCCCTCACCGTCCACGACCGCGTTGCGCGGCGTGTAGTACTCCAGCTCGTTGTTGTAGCCGAGATGGTCGTCCACCAGGTTCCACTTCGCCGGGTCCGGCGGGCCGGCGGGCCCGTCGAACTCGTCGGCCCAGACCAGCCGCCACCCCGCCGGCACCTGCTCCGGCGCCTGCTCCGCCGGCATCGGCGCGGGCTCGCGCGGGGTCACCGTGTAGAGCGTGGCCGCGACCGCGAGGGCGAACGTGAGGACCAGCGCCCCGGCCACCCACCAGCCCGTCCGATCGCGTCCGAAGGCAGCCCTGGCAGTGTGGGGTGAACGGCTCGCACCTCGGCGGGGATCCCGGTGCCATGCGCGGTCATCGGACACGGACCTCTACCCTCCCGACGGCATGATGTGCCATCGTACGGCCCTTCCCCGGCGAGCCCGAGTCCCACGGCCGTTTCGAGCCGGGGCCAGTCGATCCTCCACGCGCACCCGCGTCTGATCCCGCGCCGGACAGGCGACGTCGAGAACCCGCGCGGCGGCGTACGCCCTGCCACCCCGTCACGCCGCGAACGCCCGCCGACCGTGGCGGCGTCGTGGAGGCGACATCCGCTCAGGCCCGTGGGCCTGAGCGGGGGGTTACGCGTCCCAGGTGACCGGGAGGCTCTTGACGCCGTAGATGTCGGCGAGCTCCGGGCGCAGGGCGACCTGTTCGGCGGGTACGGCCAGGCGCAGCGTGGGGAAGCGGTTGAGCAGTGCGGGGAAGGCGACGCGCATCTCGACGCGGGCGAGCTGCTGGCCCAGGCACTGGTGGATGCCGTGGCTGAAGGCCAGGTGGCCGCCGTCCTGGCGGTGGATGTCGAGGGTGTGGGGGTCGGTGAAGCGTTCGGGGTCGCGGTTGGCGGTGTTGAGGGCCAGGATGATCGTCGTGCCGGCGGTGATGGTGTGGCCGGCCAGCTCGACGTCCTCCAGCGCGACCCGGAAGAACTGCTTGGCGACGGTGAGGTAGCGCAGCAGCTCTTCCACGGCCTGGTCGGTGAGGGCAGGGTCGGCGCGCAGCGCGGCGAGCTGGTCGGGGTTCTGCAGCAGGGCGAAGGTGCCCAGCGCGAGCATGTTGGCGGTGGTGTCGAAGCCGGCCGACAGCAGGATCAGGGCCATGCCCTGCAGCTCCTCGTCGGTCAGGTCGCTGTCGGTCAGGTCGCTGAGCACGTCGTCGGTGGGGTTGGCGCGCTTGGCGGCGACCAGTTCGGCGAGGTATTGCTGGACCGCGACGTAGGCGGCGCCCAGTTCCTCGTCGCTGGCCTCGCCGCCGAGGAAGGTGTCGATGTTCTGCTGGAAGCGACCCCGGTCCTCGTAGGGGACGCCGAGCAGCTCGCAGATGACGATGGCGGGGATGGGCTTGGCGAACGCGGTCACCAGGTCGGCCGTCGGCCCGGCCTTCTCCATGGCGTCCAGGTGCTCGGCGGTGATCTGCTCGACCCGCTCGGTGAGCAGCCGCATCCGCCGGACGGTGAACTTGCCGACCAACGGCTTGCGGTAGCGGCCGTGCTGCGGCTCGTCCATCAGCAGGAACTCGCCGGGCGGCGCCGGGGGGACCTCGATGTCGCCGTAGTTGATGATCGGATGGTGTTTCATGAGCTCGCGGCGGGAGCTGAAGCGCGGGTCGGCCAGGATCTGCCGGGTCAGGTCGAAGCCGGTGACGATCCAGCCCTGGTGGCCGTCGGGGAAGGGGAAGCGGCTGATCGGGCCGTGCTCGCGGGCCTCGGTCAGCTCCTGGGGCGGGTCGAAGGGGCAGCCGGGCCGGCGCTCGGTCGGCATCGTGGCGAGGGTGTGGAGGGAGTCAGTCATGAATTCTTCCTTCTAGGAGATCTTGCGGCGGTAGGTGTTCATGGCGAAGGCGTAGGCGACGACGAGGATGCCGGCGCACCAGGCCAGGGCGATCCAGATGTCGTTGCCGACCGGCTGCTCGGCGAACAGGGCGCGGACGGCGTTGACGATGGAGGTCACCGGCTGGTTCTCGGCGAAGACGCGCAGCGGGCCGGGCATGGTGTCGGTGGGCACGAAGGCCGAGCTGAGGAAGGGCAGGAAGATGAGCGGGTAGGAGAACGCGCTCGCCCCTTCCATGGTCTTGGCCGACAGGCCGGGGATGACGGCGATCCAGGTCAGCGCCAGGGTGAACAGGACCAGGATGCCCGCCACCGACAGCCACGCCAGCACTCCCGCGCCCGAGCGGAAGCCCATGAGCAGGGCCACGAGCATCACCACCACGAGCGAGACCAGGTTGGCGACCAGCGAGGTCAGCACGTGCGCCCACAGCACCGACGACCGCGCGGTCGGCATGGACTGGAAGCGCTCGAAGATGCCGCCCTGCATGTCCATGAACAGCCGGTAGGCGGTGTAGGCGATGCCCGAGGCGACCGTGATGAGCAGGATGCCGGGCAGCATGTAGTTCACGTACGACGAACCCGACCCGGTCCGGATCGCGCCGCCGAACACGTAGACGAACATCAGCATCATGGCGATCGGCATGATCGCGGTCGTGATGATGGTGTCGGGGCTGCGGGTGATGTGGCGCAGGGACCGTCCCAGCAGGACGGTGGTGTCGCCGAGGAAATGCTTGCTCATGGGGGGTTCCTTCAGGCTTTCGGGCCGACGAGGGAGAGGAAGACGTCCTCGAGGGTCGGCTGCTTCTCGATGTATTCGACCTTCGCGGGCGGGAGCAGCTGCTTGAGCTCGTCCAGGGTGCCGTTGACGAGGATGCGGCCCTCGTGCAGGATCGCGATCCGGTCGGCGAGCTGTTCGGCCTCGTCCAGGTACTGGGTGGTGAGCAGCACCGTGGTGCCGCCCGCGGCGAGGTCCTTGACGGCCTGCCAGACCTCGATGCGGGCCTGGGGGTCGAGGCCGGTGGTGGGCTCGTCGAGGAAGATGACCGGCGGGTTGCCGATCAGGCTCATCGCGATGTCGAGGCGGCGGCGCATGCCACCGGAGTACGTCGAGACCTTCCGCCCGCCCGCCTCCGTCAGCGAGAACCGGCGCAGCAGATCATCGGCGATCTTGCCCGGATCCTTCAGGTGCCGCAGGCGGGCGACCAGCACGAGGTTCTCCCGCCCGCTGAGGATCTCGTCCACGGCGGCGAACTGCCCGGTGAGGCTGATCGACTCGCGCACGTCCGCGGCCCGCGTGGCCACGTCGAAGCCGTTGACGCGGGCGGTGCCTGCGTCGGGCTTGAGCAGCGTGGACAGGATCTTCACGGCGGTGGTCTTGCCGGCTCCGTTGGAGCCGAGCAGGGCGAAGATGCTGCCCCGCGCCACCTCGAAGGTCACGCCACGCAGCACGTGCAGGTCTTTGTAGGACTTCTCCAGGCCGTGCACCTGGATCGCCGGGGCTTGCTGGGTCGTCATCACGTGGTCCTGTCTTGTCCTGCGGCGCGGTCGATGGCGCTGGTGAAGCGCTCGCGCTCGCGTCTCCGGTATTGGCCGAGCGGGTAGTTGGCCATGAACGCCTCGACGAACTCCACGGGGTCGTCGCCGAACAGGTCGCGGATCGGCGTTCCGTCCGCCGCGCTCTGCTCGAACAGCTCGGCCAGGTCCTCCCACATCGTCATCGCGCCGGCGCCGTCGGCCGGCCCGAAGTGCATCAGGTAGCGCTCCAGCGCCTCGACCGCGATGCGGTAGTTCTCGGGCAGCCGCTTGACGCGCGCCTTGTACTGCCGCCAGCGCTTCTTCTCCTCCAGAGAGCCGGTGACGATCTCCAGGTAGTGCAGGTAGCGGCTTTTCGGCTCGTCGGCCACGTCTACTCGCCTCCTTCGCGAAGCTGTTCGAGTCGTTCGGCGAGGAAGCTCCAGGTCCTCCAGAACTCCTCCAGGTATCCCCGCCCCTGGGCGTTGAGGGAGTACACCTTGCGCGGCGGCCCCTTCTCCGACGGGACCTTCCGCACGTCGACCAGGCCACGCTGCTCGATCCTGACCAGCAGGGCGTAGATGGTGCCCTCGGCGATGTCGGAGAAGCCCTGGTCACGCAGCCAGGCGGTGATCTCGTAGCCGTAGGCGGGCCGGCCGGCCAGGATCGCCAGGACGATGCCCTCCAGCGTTCCCTTGAGCATCTCCGTCACGAGCTTGCCCATGGAACACCCCCTTCCAGCTACTCGGTGTTGCTGACTACCGGTACAAAGTAACACCGACTACTGGTACCTAGCAACACCGAATAGCGGGGATGTGACGGGAAGGGGCGCGGGCGACCATCGCTGACCTGTTCATGGCGCCCACCATCGCCGGGCGCGCTGACACCGGGCCGTTGTCGCGCTGACACGGCACTACGGGATCACATCCGGCCCTCCGATCCGGACAGGGCCTCCTGCGGCGATCTCGCCCCGGCGCGCCCGGCCCACGACCTCGCCCCGCGCGTGGCCGGCGGCGGGGCCGGGCTGTCAGGAGGAGGAGAGCCAGACCTGCTCGTCGGCGGAGACGCAACGCGCGTCACCGGTGGAATCCTTGTCGCAACTCCAGGCGGCGCCGTCGGCTTCGACGGTGAACGGCACCTTGCTGTCGAGCAGGTCGACTTCCGTGCTGTAGGCGTCGGAGACCTTCGCCGCCGTGGCGCAGGCCTCACCCTTCTCCCGGGTGGTCGCGATGGTCAGGTTCCGGGTGCTGGAGCCGTCCTCGCAGGAGATGAACCGCTGTGGCACGGGCTCGGCGCCGGCCGGGGCGGCCGGGAACAGCCCGGTGATCGTCGCGGCCGCCAGGGCCAGACCGGTTCGGAACATCACCATCACCCCCGAGGGTCGTGGTCTCCTCTGCCACCAGCATGGGCCGGACAACGGTCATCGCAGGGCAACGCCCCGACGAAGAACGACTCTGCCGTTCCGGCCGGGCACCCCGCCCATACGCACTCCAGACGGCCGGTGAGGTTTGGATCGCCGTGCCGGGAGCGGGCTTTCCCAGGGCCGGGCACAGTCCTCGGCCCGCCATGACCCGCCGCGGGAGCGTGCTGGGCGACCCTGGAGGTGTCCGGACCACGCGGCAGGGGAGGACACATGGTTGCGATCATCAGGCAAGGCGTCGCGGTGCTGGTCGCGGCGGGAACGCTCACCGCCGGCCCGGCGGCTCGGGCGGAGCACAACTGCGGCCGCTCCCCGGACGGGGCGATCGTCGAGGCCGCCATGGACGGCGAACGAGCCGAGGCCTGCGAGACCGCCATGGACGTGGCGGTCGCCTACCAGAACAACTTCCCGTCGACCGGAGCCCTGGCGGACGACCCCGTGGACTTCACCGTGCAGGTGGACGGTGCTCCGTGGGAGTGCATGGTGGTGGAGACCGTGCGGGACGTCAAACCTCGCGGCCAGTGCGTCCACCCCTCCGGTGACACCGTCAACCTCTACGGCTGACGCCGACCGCCCCCGGCACGACTCGGTGCAGCGATGGTTTGTCGGGACAGGATCGTCTATCTCCTGGTTCTGCCGACTTGCCCTCTCTGGCTAGTTTCACCTTCCATGCAAGGTGAAACTACATTAAGTAGTCAATCAATAACACAAAGTAACCATTCGAAAGGAGTGCTCGTTCGTGAGCCCCGACCCCCGCAACAGCAACCAAGCGATCACCACCATCTCCGTACGCATCAAGACCGGCGAAGACGGCGCCGGCGAAGGAGCCTCGGGCGGCGTAGACCACTACAGGACCGACGTCTACCTCGGCATCACCGGACGAGAGTTCTTCCTCGCCCGCTCCGACATCGACGACTTCCAAGTCGGCTCCGGCGACACCTACGTCCTCGGCGACGGCGCCAACGTCATCCGTCCGCAGGAGAACGACCCGCGCAAGCCCCAGCGCCGGTTCGGCGACCTGTGGCACGAGCCCGTCTACCTGCGTTTCCGCCCCTCCACCGAAACACCCCTCGACCTGTGGCACGTGGCGAGCGTCGAGGCGACGGTGACGGGCGCCGACGGCTCCACCCTCACCTACTCCGCGGACATCGGTGCGGACGGGATCTGGCTCGGCAGGCAGGCCGGGCAGATCATCCACCTCTCGCTCGGCAGCGCGGCAACGCCGGACGCCTCGCAGGCCCGCACGTCCGACCGCAACCTCAAGACCGCGATCACCCCCGTCACATGGCACTGAACTGGCCCCTGCGACTGCGCGCCCGCACGGCGCGCAGCGCCGGCACCCCCACTCGGCCACCCGCCGCCGCTGCCCCTCCGCACGGAGCGACGGCGCACGACGGCAGCGCGATCAACGGCCACGACGTACTGGCCAAGGTCGCCGCCCTGCCCATCAGCACGTGGCGCTACCGCAACGACCGCGACCAGGTGTGGCACCTGGGCCCGATGGCGCAGGACTGGTGGGCGACGTTCGGGCTGGGCGGCACCGACAAGGCGATCCACTGCGTCGACGCCAACGGCATCGCACTGGTCGCGATCCAAGCCCTGCACCGCGAGCTGGAGTCGTTGCGGGCAGAGCTGCGGCGACTTCGCGACGCGCCACCCGGCCGGCACGAACCACACCCGGCCGAGCAGGAACGACGGCCGGCGGACGCCGGAGACGCCGAGCCGGGCTGACCGTTCCGCCACCCGGCAACCACGTCCCCATCCGCCCGCTGCGGGTCGGCATCGTCAGGAATGCGGCGCTCGCGCCGGAGAAGTGCATCATCGGCCCAGCATCTCCAGGTAGTGCGGGTTGTACATGATGCCCAGCACGTTCCCGAACGGGTCGACCACTGAAGCCGTCACGAACTCCGCAGTCATCGCGGACTCCGACCCCCTCGAAGTGATCGGCTGGTATTCCGTGGCGCCCATCGACAGCAGCTTCTGGAATGTCGCTTCGATGTCGTCGACGTGCCAGTACATGACGACGCCGCCGGGCCCGGGCGCCGCGCCCGCCGGCGCGTACCGGCGGTCCTTCAGCCCCAGCTCGGCCTGGCTGTCGCCGACGCGGAACTCGACGTAGGCGGGCGGCCCCTCGACCGGGCGCACGAAGTACGGCTCGGCCTCCAGCAGTTCGGCGTACCACCGCGTCGCCGCCTCCATGTCGTCTGCCCAGTAGGTGATCGTGGCGAATCCTCGCAACATCGCTGGTTCCTTCCTTCGATCGGCGACGATGACCATCCTCCCTACTGAAGTGCTCACCAACTGACCACTTTTATGGGCGGGGTTGGGGACATGCGCGCCGCGGCGGCGGCTGGGCCGAAGGATGCCGGCGCTCGTGCCAGAAAATGGCCGCTTTTCGATGGCACGATCTGCGGGGCAGGCCGCGCCGGCCGAATGGCCGGCACGAGGTCACGCCATGACCACCGCCACATCCGATGTCGCCTGACAGCGCCCGCGGCGACCTCCGCGCGCCCGACCTGTGCTGGGCTCGCACGATCGTGTTCACCGTGGATGTCGCGTGCGTGAGACCACACGCGGAGGATCGGAACGGGGTCAGCCCGCACAGGTCGGTGTTGAGCCAGAAGAACGGGCCGGGGTGCTCGCCGCGCTGCGGTGCGGGTCCGTTCCCGGGGAGCCGGCGGGTGCCGTCGTCCCGCCGTGCGCGAGCTCCTTGCGGTGCGCCGCCTTCCTGCGGCGGACCAGCTCGCTTCGGCTCACCGCCTCGGCGCGGCGGGCCAGCTCGTTGCGGTGGGCCGCCGTGACGGCCAGGGCCGCCAGCAGCGCGGTCATGACGGCCGTCGCCGCGAGCGCGGCCCAGGTGGCCGCGTCTGGGTGGATCAGCGACTGGCCGCGCAGCGCCTGCCAGGCGGTGATGGTGAACAGCGAGCCGTAGCCCAGGATGACGACCCCGGTGAGCTGGGCGCGTACGCGTTCGCGGCGTAGCAGGCCGATCCGGGACGCGAGGGCGGTGAGGACCAGCACCGCGAGCACGAGCACCTGGATGGAGTGCAGGCCGATGAAGTGTGGGACGCGCAGGTCGCCGCCTGTGGTGCTCCAGTTCGTGATCGGCATGCCGCCGCCGTCCGGTGCCCCGACCCCGTGTCCGCCCACCAGCGGGACCGGGCTGCCGTAGGCGTCCTCGACCGTGCGGGGCCCGGCCGAGGAGGTCCACCCGGTGATGAAGGACGCCAGCGCCATGCCGAGGACGGCCAGCCCGATCCCGGCGCGCAGGGCCCAGGTGAGTGCCGCATCACCGACGCGCTGGAACAGCAGCATGACGGCAACGATCAGGCTCGCCCCGAACAGCCCGAACACGCCGGTGGAGAAGATCTGCTGCCCGATCTGGTTGAACGTGTCGGTGCCGGCGTTGAAGTGGCTGAAGGTGCCGCGGGCGGCCTGCACCGCGATGAAACCGACGTCGATCAGCCCGGCGACGGCGAAGACCGTTCCGGCGATCCACATCGTGCGCAGCGCCCGGCGCAGCTTCGGTATCAGCCAGGCGAGCGTCGCGCCGTACATGACGAACGACACCCCGAACTTCAGCGGCTTGGCCCAGATCGACTCTTGCAGGAGCTCGCGACCGTCGGCGAAGAGACCGACGCTCGCGACGACGACCAGCGCGGACATGGCCGCCACCATGATCGTGAGCGGCCGATGCCACGACCGTACCTCGGCATACGAGAGGGACAACCGGCTCCCCAACCGGTTCATGCGGTCCCCGCCGGCCATGCCGAGACCCCTGCGCAACGCCCTCGCCAAGCTATTGTTTTTATCCGCCGCATGTATGCGTACGATGTATCGGAGGTCATGCGTACATCGTACGAGCGTGCCTCGCCCAAAATGTAGAGTTCCTGCTTGTTGGCGACATAAAGTGTACTAGTGTGTTGATTGGTGAACTAGTACATTGAAGGCAAGCGCGCGACAACCGTCAAAGGATGGGAAGGCACTCATGACCTCGGCCACGCAACGTCCGGATCCGCCCTACCGGCGCATCGTCGCGGAGTTCCGCGCCCGGATTCTGGCCGGCGACCTGCGGCCAGGCGATCGCGTGCCCTCCATCCGGCAGATCGCCCAGCGATGGGGTGTCGCGGTCGCGACCGCGACCAGGGTTGTGGCGGCCCTGCGTGACGAGGGGCTGGTCGAGGCCAAGGTCGGCGCCGGTACGGTGGTCAGCGCACGCGCGAGCCGAAGACAGCGGCCGGCCGGTCCGGCTGTGCTGCCGACGGCGCGGCAGGCCGGCACCCCCAAGGGCTCGCTGAACCGCAAGCACGTCCTGCGCACCGCCATCGCGATCGCCGACGCCGAGGGGCTCGGCGCGGTGTCCATGCGGCGGCTCGCGGCCGAGCTCGGCGCGGGGCCGATGTCGCTGTACCGGCACGTGACGGGCAAGGACGAACTGGTGACGCAGATGGCCGACGAGGTCTTCGGCGAGGCGGAGCTGCCCGTCCCGGGGCCGGAAGGGTGGCGGGCCAAGCTCGAGCTGATCGCCCACCGGCAATGGGAGCTGTCCCGGCGACACCTCTGGCTGCCCAGGGCCGTCTCGTTCACCCGCCCCTTGCTGGCGCCCAACATGATGGCCCACACCGAGTGGACCCTGCGCGCACTCGACGAACTCGAGCTGCCCACGGAGACCCGGATCCGCGAGGCGCTCACGCTGCCCGCGCTGGTCCACACCGTGGCGCTGTCCATGGCGGAGGAGGCCGAAGCCGAGCAGGAGACCGGGGTGACGCACGACGGGTGGCGGCTACTCCAGCGCAAGCGGGCCGACGAACTCCTCAGCACTGGACAATTCCCGCTCCTGGCCATGCTCTCCGAGGAGACGGTGTCGGACCTGGACGGGATGTTCGACTACATCCTGGCACGCCATCTCGACGGGTTCGCCGTCATGCTGAGCAGGGGTGCGGATCGTCCTCGGTGACTGGTCGGCCTGGGGTTCGCGTCTCCTCCGACGCGGCGACGGACCCGCCATCGATCCGGCAGTCACTCAGGAGACAAGAAAGGCCGCTTCCGATCCTCGGAAGCGGCCTTCTGCCTGCGGCGATACTGTCGGGGTGGCGGGATTTGAACCCACGACCTCTTCGTCCCGAAGCAATTCGAACACCCGTACAGGCAGATGGCGGCATACCTGCGACCTGCAGTGAGAGTGCGGGACCGTTCACTGACGTTCGTAATCAACCACGATGATTGTCACGCAGTTTGTCACTCAAAGATGCGCTGCAGCTCTCTCTCAAACGGCCACCCATACCAGGCCATCGCCGTCCTGCAAACACCGCGTCTCACAGGCAGCGTAAGGATGAGCCCGGTCCGGCGAAAGGTACATATGATCTGCTGTCAATCACGAGAAACCGCCCTTGCGCTACCAGTTGACTGACTTAGCGTCGGGGCGCAGATAGATTTCTGCCGACACCACTACAAGATCAACAAAGGAGGCGCAGAGCGGTCATTCAGTTGCAATCTGTTTCGTCGTGGCGTCGTGCAGGCCTTACCTTGCCTGCGGCGCATCATGTAAGGAGAGATGCATCTCATGCCATTCAAGCGTTTCGCCTTATTTGCGGTAAGCCTGCTCCTTGCTCTATCCGGGTCCCTGGCGCTCTCGGTACCCGCCTCTGCCCTTTCGGTGCACACGTCCGCAGGAGTGGCTACGCCGCCCACCACAGATCAGCTGATCGAAGACTTAGCTAAGGCCGAGGACATCAAGGCCGCCTATGATGCACTTACACCGGAGCAGAGGAGCGCGGTAGACGCCGCATTGCAGCAGCATCTAGAGAACCTCCCACCCAGGACCGATGACCCAGCTGGAGCGATGGAGGGCGTCCTCGGTCCATTTAGTAACTGGTTCTCATGCCAGGCCGCGGGAGTAGCCGGCGTTGTCGGAGGCTACTGGAACTACTACGAGTGCTACAGGGATACCTGGGGCCTCTACTGGCTAGCGTACGTCTAAGCCGGCTTCAGCAGGCTGGTGACGTTAGGCTTCACTGACTGCACCAGCCTGCCTTGCCGTAAATTCACCCATTGCACCATTGATCGCCGATAGGCTGGACGTTCCCGCCTTGTCCTCTCGCGAGAGATGATATAGCGTCATAACATGGATGGCACTATCCACATTCCCTACTCCGTTAAACAAGACGCAGACGGTACATGGTGCGCGCACGCCTGCTTGCGTCAGGGCGTAGGCGCACATGGCGACGGCGCAACGCGGGACGAAGCAGTTGCCGATCTTCAGGATGCCCTGCAAGGGCTTCTGGATGAGATTGGCCCCCTGGACGTTCTGGTGATGAGGATGCCCCGATGACCCTACCGCCCAAACTTCCCGCGAAGGTGGTTATTCAGCTCCTGGAGCGCACTGGGTTCGCGACCGTCCGCGTTCACGGCAGGCACCGCATAATGCGCCATCCAGATGGCCGTTGCACAACGGTCCCCTCCGAAGAGGATAGGCCACTCGCGCAAGGAACCCTGGATGCCATCCTTTTCGATGTTGGCATGACTCGGCACCCTCCTTCTCCTCTACTTCTTCGACTGGCCCGAACAATCCGACGCTTGATCAGTCGCTCAGGCGTTTGAGGTGCCATCGTTGAACTCCCTCCTGGGTCTGCATAGCTCCGTGAATGACTGGAGGTTTGGTGGACCGTGGCGGCCCCGGCGGAACTCGCTCATGCTCGCCCCAAGGGCTTGGCCTACGGCGACAACTGGGACGATGGTGGATCCGGCGGTGAAGCCACGATGCCTAGCGCGTCCGGAAGTTGATATTAGGTGTCTTCAACAGGCATTAACCCGTGCGGGAACGGCGGAGATGCGTTATTGTGTGGGACTTATCCGGCCCTGTTTAAGCCACAATAGTCGCACGCCCACATACCGCGATAAGGGGCTGTCCCCTTAGCTGGCAGTTGGTCTACACAAAAGATATCAATCACCGGTCGTACCGTTGTCGCGATGTTCTCGATGGGCGCGGGAGTAGCTTTCGGGGTGGGGAGAACGCGCGGCACAGCGCCGCCCTTCCATCGCGGTGACGTAGAGACAGCTTGGTAGCGTCGAAGGCTACGCCGACCACCCCTGGCACAGGGATTCATGGCACAGGTTGAGCGCAACCAGCCTGCCTCAACCCTAGGTCTGCCATTTCCACCAAAGACCGTCCATTTGTCGAACATCTATACTGTAGTGTTGCGCAGTTGACCACCGGCAAAGTAACTCCACAGGGCCACCAGCGCACATGTGCTGAAACACCAGGGGGCGGTACCCCGTTCCCAATATTCCAGGAGTATCCCGGGGACAGCATAAACATCGCTGTCCCCGACATGTCCCCTGTCGGCTCCGTGGACATCCGCACTTCGAGCGCGGGTAAGGGACAGAGGGGACAGCAGGGACCGTGACTACGACTTTGAGCCTGCCAAGGACTCTTTGATCGTCTCAGAGCCGGGAGCGCCTGCCATGGCTAGGTCGTGGGCGATGCGGTGGAGTTCGGTCTCGGCGTAGGCGTTGAGCGCCGTGGCGTCCGGAGCGATATCCAGAGCCGTGGCGACTGCGGCTTCGGTTTCACCTTGGATAGCCTGGGCGCGGGCGAGGCAGGCTCCGAACCAGGCTCTATCGCGGCGGTAGTGGTCAGGCAGCGTGGACAGGCCGCGTTCTAGGTAATCAGCTGCGCGACGGCCGTCGCCGAGCTCCAGTTCGGCCATGCCGCGTTGCATGAGGAACCAGCCCTCGTCGTAGAAGTACATCCAGGGCGGCTCGTCCTCGGGATGCTCAGCGGCGCTTCGGATGAGGTCTTCGGCTTCGGCGAGTCGGGTGCGCACCAGATTGGCCTCGCCCAGCTGGGCATGACCCCGACCAGCCATCTGGGCGGCCATGCCCTGCACGCCATGAGTGGTGCGGCCGTCGTGCCAGCGGGAGGCTTCGGCCAGGCGGACACAGCGGGGAGCGTCGCCGAGGCTCCAGGCTTGGTGGGCGCGCATGTTGAGGGTGGTGGAGGCCAGGCAGGCGTCTCCGGCTTCGAGGGCCCAGGCGTGGGAGCGGTCGTACCAGGCCAGGGCTGCGGCGTGCTGGCGGGAGTCCTGGCACATCCAGGCGATGAACTGGGCGTACTGGGCCAGCACTGCAACGGCTCGGTCGGCGAGCGGGCCTCTAGCGCCTTGGGCGAGGTCGGCCACGGTGGACAGCTGGGCGTGGATCAGCGGGAGGAGGGGGCGGCTGCCGATGGTGTCTTCGACGCGGCGGTGTTCGGCCAGGCAGTGTTCCAGCCATTGCATGGTCGCCAGATCGACGCGGGAGGGGCGCTCGATGGCGCGGGTGATGCGCTCGTACAGGTCGGCGTCCGGGGCCAGCGTGGGCAGGGCGAGGGTGGGGACCGGCTTGATGACGGTGCCGAACAGCTGGTCTTCGGTTAGGCCGAACGCCTTGCAGTAGAGCCGGGTGTAGAAGGCGTCCGGGCGGTGCTCGCCGGTCTCGTGGCCCCGGATACGGCGGATGAGGTTCGGCACCTCGGTCAGCGGCTCGTCGGAGACCCTGATCAGTTCGCGGGCCAGGTCGCGTTGGGACCAGCCCTTGGCGGTGCGCGCGGCAAGCAGGCGGGTCGCCCAGACGGGAACCTCTGGGATGTCGGTCATCCAGTGCACCTCCGGGAACGGGCGGACACAGGGGCGGACATCAGGGGTCGCCTCTCAGTGTCCTCTACAGGCGTGGTACGGCGCATGGCTGTGTTGTAGTCGTGCACTTTGACACCGAGGGTTTCTACTCGTGGATGGCTTCTGACGACGACGGCCAGGGCTCGTGCGGCATCACCGGCGAGCTTGAGCGGGCTTCTGCGCGCCTGCGGCAGGCGCTGGAGTCGTTAGCTCCCGGCGCCTCGGGCGCGGTGCAGTTCGTGCGTCTGGACCGCTACGCATCGAACCCCTCCTACATCTACGGCGTGACCCTGCTGCGGCTGCGCAGGGAGAAGGCCATCGCCGCCGCCGAGTGAGGCCGGCGGATTCGTACGTCAGATCAGTCATCGCGTTGGGTGGCGCTCGCATGCGCCGCCCTCGCTGTGTGAACCGGAAGCAAGTCGCCATGTACGTCTGGGAACCGCACGTCCGAACCAGCGCCCGTCGCGTCCGCGTGATGGAGACATCGTGCTGTGGTGAGTACGAGTGGTGTTGCGAGGGCGGGAGGTTCTTCGTCCTGCGCCACATCAAGGGCGTCGGGTACGAGGAGATCGCCCGAGGCCGCTATCCCCACGCTCGCCAGGTGTGGATCGCCCTGGTGGATGCTCACTGCCACTAGAAACAAGCGTCATGAAGTCGGTCCCTTCATGTCACAGGGCGTCGCGTACGCCCTCTTCGACGATGTTCGGCACGGAGACGGGCGTGGCTCGCCGTTGAAAGCAGGTTCCTGAGTCGCGCCCGTCCACCACGACCGTGCGCACGTGCTCGAACCCGTGCTCCAGGTAGTAGCGCTGAAGCCCCTGGTTGGTACGCCACACATCCAGGCGCAGCCACGGGAACCCCTGCCGCGCGGCCTGATCAACCGACCAGTCCACGATGTCACCGCCCAGGCCCCGGCCCGCCTGGTCACGAGCAACCAGCAGCTTGTACAGGTACAGGGCAGGCCCGTCAGTGTTCGGATCCCAGAAGTCCAGGTCCGGCCGGGTGTTGAGCGTCACCGTGGCGACCACCTCGCCGCCGGCCTCGAACACCCACGTCTCACGGCTGGCGATGTTGCGGCGGATCTTCTCCCGGCCGATCTCATCCCACTTCGCCGTCCACTGCTGGATGCCACGCTCGGCCAACCAGCGTTCGGACTCGGCACGCAGCTCGACGACGCGCGCGGTATCGCTCTCGACAGCCAGGCGGGCCGCCAGGACGGGACGGTCAGTCATCTCTGCACTCCCCCTGGTAGATGTACTTCGACCCGTTGCCCGGCCTGATCTGATGCAGGACCAGCACGGGCTTGCCTGACGTGGTCAGCGTCGTACGGACGACTTCGAGCACCGCCGTGACCCCCGCCAGTTGCAGCCGATCCGTCTCCTGCCGGGAGGCGATCCGCGGGGTCAGTTCGTCGATGTGGTCACGCATCGGACACCCGAGTTCGGCCAGGACTTGAGCCGTGTTGACGCTGTCCGGCTCCATGATCCCGGTGTCCTTGACGAGGTTGTACGCGTAGTAGGAGTCCGCCAGCGACTCCGGCTCGTTGGCCGGCTGATCCGGCCCCGGCCCGATGTAGCGGACGCGGCTACGCACCACGACGCGCTCACCCTCCGGGATGCCCAGACGCTCCGCGATCGGTGTTCCAGCCACCATGTGGCTGCCTGGCAGGATGCTCACGCTGATGGTCTGCCGGTGAGAGAAGCCAGCCGCCTCGACGTCCGCCGTCCACCCGTCGGTCTTGACGGTCTCCAGGCGCTTCGGGTCCTGCCACTTCGTCATGTGCCAGGTCATGCACAGCGACTCGCGGACGTAGAAGCCCTTCTTCGGCACGGCCACCACCAGGCCCTCACCGATCAGCGCCTGGTAGGCGTGCCGCACACTCAGCGACGACACCTGCTCCTGCTCCATGAGTTCCGATGTGCTCGGAAGCCTGTCCCCCTCGGCGTACTCGCCGCTCAGGATGGCCTGTCGTAGGTCCTCGGCGATCCGTGCCGACACGTCCCCGCGGAGCGTGTCCCGCCGCCTCTGGCTGGGCATGTTGAGCCCCTCTCATTCGCCTTGTTCAAACAAGTATGCCAGCAGTCGTTGACGGCACTTCTGGTGGGCCATAGCAGTACCTCCGTTACGGAGGCTGTCTACCGGAAGCAGATTCGACCGGTCCTCCAAGGAGGTGCGGTGATGATGGATCAGATCTTCAAGAATTCGGACCCTTAGCGCATATGGGTAACTCTCGTGGGCGGCGACCCCATTTTGGGTCACCGCTCTGGAAATATCTGGCACTATGTCTGGATGACTGAAAAGAAGTCGCAGACGTGTGCAGGATGCGGCGAGGATACCGACAAGCAGATGTATAACGGAAAGAAGGGTAAGTACTGCCAGGCGTGTTATAGGTACGAGCGAAGACATGGTACGACGGAGAGGCGTGGCGTCAAGCCTGCCTTATCTGAGGAAGTTGTAGCCCAGTGTTCGGAGCGCAATCCAGATACGGGATGTCTGATCTGGAAGGGTGCGACGGATAGTGACGGTTACCCTCGGTACTTCGACGGAGCCCGTCATGCGCACGGTGCCAAGGCGCTCGTGTATGTCCGACGCTGGCTGGTCGATCGGGACGAAGCGTTCTGGCCCAAGGGGCAGATCGTGGAGAGTGTCTGTGGCGAGAGGCTGTGTGTCGAGCTGAGCCACCTCTCCATTGCCAAGGTGTCCAACGGTCGTTGGACACAGGCGGGCGTCAACTCACGCAAGACGCATTGCCAAAACGGACACGAACTCACTGAGGACAACATCTACTGGGCCGATGGCGGGAGAAGGCAGTGTAAACAGTGCCGATGGGAATCCGCCATGCGGAGTCAGGGGAAGAATCCGGATGAGCTTGGGCGTGGTATCTGGAACGGAAACAAGACGCATTGCCCATGGGGGCATGCCTACGAAGAGCATGGCGGCACTAATCGAGACGGGTCTCGTTATTGCCGCCCCTGCCGAACCGCCACGCAACGCAAGCTGATGTACGGCCTGGACCGAGGCGAGTACGACGCCATGCTGGAGCGCCAGGCCAATCGCTGCCTCACATGCTTCCGAGAATTCGAGCATGACGGTACGCGCACCACTGCCCATGTTGACCACGATCACGAGACAGGGCGGGTACGAGGGATCTTCTCCGAACTACCAGTGCGATCTTCCTCGTTGAGGTCGAGATGCACCGGGGTCGTCCGTCTGCCGGGTTCTGAGAGAGGGGCGGTCAGAGGGTGCTGGACCGCCCGGCGATCTGGTTGAAGGTGGGCAGGCCCAGGTGGATCACAGAAGGCTTGAGTGCGGCATCGAGCTGAGTCAGCTTCTCCTCGGCGCCCGCCAGGCTGATCTCCAAGCCCTCGACCTCGCCGAGCCAGCCTTCACGCTGAGCTTCGGCGATCCGATCAAACAGGTTGTCGCGGATCTCGATCAGGCGGTCACGCTGGGACGGTTCAGGCCGGAGGAGCGAACATCGGACGCAAGCTTCTCTGAACCAACGAGAGTGTGCCCTGTGATCAGGTGACGGGACGATCAGTCCTGAAGGGGAGGTCCGGTGTGGGGCCGGAGAACGGGTGCGAATGGCGCGGGTGTTAGTTTCCTTCCCGTGTTAAAACACCAGGACGAGACCAGGGCGGCCTACGACGGGGTCGTCGAGCTGTACGCGTCGATGTTTGCTAATCGGTTGGAGACGCAGCCGTTCGCGCGGAACATGATCGGCACCTTCGCCGAGCTCGTGCGTGGCACGGGGAACCTGCGTGCAGCCGACGTCGGGTGCGGACCCGGGCATCTGACAGCCATGCTGCACGACTTGGGGCTGGACTCCTTCGGGCTCGACCTCTCCCCGGCTATGGTCGCCCACGCCCGGCGGGCCCATCCGACGCTGCGGTTCGACGAAGCGCGAATGGAGGCCCTGCCGATCGAGGACGGCGCGCTCGGCGGAGTGCTGGCCCACTACTCGATGATCCATACCCCACCTGGAGAATTGCCCGCGCTGCTCGCCGAACAGGTGCGTGTCCTGACGCCAGGGGGCCTGCTCCTGGTGTCCTTCTTCGGGACCGAGGGACCGGAGCCGGTCCGCTTCGACCACAAGGTGGCGCCCGCCTATAGCTGGCCGGCGGAGCAGTTTGCCGAGTTGCTGACCGGGGCCGGACTCGTCACGGTTGCTCGGTTGCTCCACGACCCAGCGTCCGAGCGGGGCTTCCTCGACACCCATTTGCTGGCCCGCCGCCCGTAGAGCGTGGCCCGTGGCCTGGGTCGGGGTGGTGTAGATCATCCGCGTGGATGAGCTCGGCTAACTTGAAGGTCCTCTTGCCGTACTGATTCGTGTCGCGATCTGGCTGAAGCGGGGCATGCCGAGATCAACCACTTGGCGTTGACGGACTTGCTCTGCATCGAGCTGGGCGAGCTTCTCCTCTGCGCTGGCGAGGCTGACTTGGAGTCCTTCGATCTCACCGAGCCATCCCTCCTGTTCAGCTTCGGTGATTCGGGCGATCAAGTTGTCGCGGATCTCGGCAAGCCGTGCCCGTTGGGCCGGGTCAGGTCGGAGGAGCGAGCATCTGACACAAGCGTGCTCGTGGATGCACGACGTTCCGAAGGCCCGAGCGCAGGTTCCCAGAGAGAGCTTGCGCTTCTCGAAGTGGGCGAGGAAGGCGTCCCACTCCTCGTTCGTCGGGGTCCGGTATTCCTCGCTGGGACGAAGCGATCGTCGACGGGCGATGAATGCGCGGTGCGCTTCGATGGCGTCTGCCGGGTAGATGGCGTTGTAGCCCATCGTGGTGTTGATGTCGGAGTGACCGGCCAGGACCTGTGCGATATGGGGCGGCAGGCCGCTGCGGATTGCGTCGGTGATGAAGATTCTTCGGAAGTCGTGAGGAGCGAAGTCGAGGGGCTCGCCCGCGGAGTCGGTGAGCCCGGTTCGTTTCAGGACCTCGTTAAGACCATCGCGGATCATTTGGCGGGACACCGGCGTGCGCTGGCCTCCGTATGTCCACTGGAACAGCAGCGGCATCGGCGGGTTCCAGATCTTCTCCGCAACGTCGTAGATGGGCAGCATCGGGATCGCGCCTGTTCGAGGGTCACGGACGCGGGCGATGACCGTGCTCAGGACGTCGGCCAGCTCTGGGCTGACAAGGAGAAGCCGTTCCTCGTCTGTTTTCGAGGGAGCGACCTGAAGCAGAGGCACTATGTCACCGCTGGTGGGCAGCTTGTATTGGATCAAGGCGTGATGGCTGGCCTCCAGCATCTCCTCGATCCGGACACCGGTGTGCTGCAGGAATTCGATCGTGGCCCAGGCCCAGAATGCCCGCTCCTCGAGCAGTCCCAGATGAATGCGTCGGCCGGACTCGTCGTAGGCCCGGAACGGAGTCGACGAGTCCTTCTTCTGGCGCGTGTAGGTCCTGCCTCTGAACATGAACTGGCCGCCGAGTGGGGCGACTCGGAGGGCGTCCATCCCCTCCTGGGCCTCCGTCCAATTCGCCCTGGCGGCACGGACAACGGTGGACAGCGCGGGCAGTCGTTCGCGGGTGCGCTGGTCCATCTTCGCCTTGCGGCGCTTCTCGTGCTTGGAGGTACTGGCATCGGCGGCGCTGACCGGGCAAGGAGCAACCCACGGGCCCCAGCGTTCTGGTTCCTCGACGGCCCAGTGGGCCAGGTCGAGGTAGAGGGCTCGCACTCCGAGCATGAGGCTGCCGTAGTTGGCGCGCTCCGATATTGCCTCGTGGACTGTGCCATCGGGCAGCCGGCGGCGCGTGACTTTCGTCCGGCTGGCCTGCTTCCATGCGCTGACGACCTCGGACGGCAGCCGGAGTGTGTCGATGCCGGGCTGAATGCGCTCAATCTGCAGCCAGAAGTTCCTCACGAGCGTCCGTGACGCGTCCTCCAAGGACGTGTAGTCCATGGTGGGCTGGCGTTCCTTGAGGTACTCGACCAGCAGGTCCCGGATCGGCTTGGACTGCGGCTGGTAGCGGTCGACGAGCTGCTCGACCGAGACTTGGCCGGACGTTCGGTGCAGGAGCCTCAGTGACACGGGTGCGTCGGGCGGCAGGTGACCCAGGCTCTTCACCCAGGAGTAGAACAGGCTTTGTCCGCCCGACGTGGCCCGTTGAGCTCGATGCTCCTCCATGTACTCAATGGCGTCTCCGACATTGATGTCGGCCAAGCCACCTCCCTTGGCGATGACTAGCTTGACCAGCACGTTCTTGGCGAGAATGCCGAGATGGGAGGACCATGCCTCTGGGCCCACCAACTCCTGAAGGCGGGCGAAGCCATCAGGGTCACGGTGCCGGGTGATGATGGCACGCAGATTGGTCGAGGTCCGGGTGAGCTGCCAGCGGAGCGATGGCCGGAGCACGTCGGCGCAGACCAGGGCGAACAGGCCGGTGTTGAGGATGCCGTTCGCATTCGCCGCGTTGTAGCCGACCCAGGTCGCGTTGAGCTCGTTCCACTGTGCCCCGGTGCCACTCGCCGCGGGAGATGCGTTCCAGCGTTGCTGCCAGGTGTCGCCCGGCTGCTTCAGGAGCCAGTGCAGAATGAGTGTTGCGCCCCGGCGCCGGTAGAAGTGGGTGCTCTCGCTCGCGGCCCGTAGCGGAGGTCGGTTCAGCCGGGCGACGACCTCGTCATAGGAATGGCTGGTGGCAGTCCAGTCGTCCTCGTAAGGCCGCGGCGGGAAACGTTTCTTGGCGGCCCGGAGGGCCTCGCCGGCGAGCGGCTGAGCGTCTCGGATGGCGGTCGAAGCGACCAAGGTCTCAGTGCTCGTCACCACGAGTTCCCGAAGAGAGTCTTCATCGAGTCGGAGTTGTAGCCAGGAGCCGGCGGCGCCGGTGGCCGGTCGCGCTGCTCGGCCCGGCGTGCATGATGGGCGCGGACGCGTTCGATTACCTCGTCCTGACTGGCCGGAAGGTAGAGCTGTGTGGTCGTCAGATGTGCGTGACCGAGGACCCATTGGACGTCGGTCAGAGGCATGTTGGGGTCGCGGGCGAGTCGGTAGGACGCGGTGTGGCGTAGATCGTGGAGCGTCCAGTTCGCTCCAAGAAGATCGTTGGTCCGGTTGAACATCGCCCGCGCCGCGTCGTAGTTCAGCGGACGCCACGGCCGCCTCAGCGTCCACCACAACGGCAGGTTCTTGCCGTGCGGGACGCCGTCTCGCCGGGCCTCCTCCTGGTAGAGCCGTAGCCAGACGAAGGCGTCGGTTGAGCAGGGAAGCTGCTGGTAGGCCCGGGTTCCCTTCCGAATCACGCCGACCAACTGCTGACCGGGAAGGGCATCACGCTGCCGACTGGTAAGGAGCTCTTCGGCGCGGGCAGCGTTGGAAACCCAGAAAGCCAGCAAAGCGCGGTCCCTGTTGTGGCGGAGGGCGGCGAAGAGTGCATTGAACATCTCGTCGGGGATGCGCCGGGGTGCACGCTTCGGGATGACCGGCCGGTAGCGGCCTGCCCGTTCTGACTTAAAGGGCTGGTCAGGCTTGTGGTGGGCGTTCGCGCGGCTGCTGCGACGGGAACGGTCAAGCGGAAACGGGTTGATGATTGGCCCGGTGCCCTCGTCCAGGTGGAAGTCGTAGAACGTGCGCAGCACGGTTTCGCAGTGTGCCCGAGTCCTCGCGGCGTACTGCGGGCCGGGCGAGGCCTTGCCCGTGATGGCGTTCGGCGTACCGGGGATCTTCTTCCTCGTCATCCGCGGCTTCGGCGCCGTCTTCTCGGAGTAGCCGGCGTTCCGGTGTCTCCAGTGCAGGCGCTGCGGCTTGTTCGCGATCTGCATCCACCGGGTGAAGTCTCGTGCATCCGCACGAGTAGCCCGGTTCCACTCGATGTCGAGCGCCCACAGGAACCGCCACCAACGCAGCAGGTCCATGCCGTATGACCGGACCGTGGAGGCGGATTTGCCCTCTGCCTGCAGCTCGGCGAAGAAGGCCCGGACGGGGCCGACGACAATGCCACCCTGGTCGACTATCTGGTACGGCGCCCACTGATCGCCGGTCTTTTGTAGCCGGCCCAACTCGGGCAGGACGAACGTCGCCAAGTCCCGCTCGGGGACATCACCTTGAAGCATCCCGAGAAGCTAGCGGAGAAACGCGTTGACCTGCAAGAACACATGAGTTAGTTCGGTCAACGGGCCTTGTGCCAGCAGTGCAACAGGGCGCTGGGGCTCTTGTACGAGAACGTGGAGACCATGCAGCGCATGATCGATTACGTTCTGAAGCACCAGTCTGAGACGCAAGCTACGGACGCCGTAGAAGCGTAGTCACGCACTTAGTCACTCAGAAGACAAGAGAGGCCGCTTCCGATCTTCGGAAGCGGCCTTCTACCTGCGGCGATACTGTCGGGGTGGCGGGATTTGAACCCACGACCTCTTCGTCCCGAACGAAGCGCGCTGCCAAGCTGCGCTACACCCCGGCGCACACACCCGTCGTGTGCGTGCTTGGAAAGTCTAGCGGACTTCCAAGGTGCTTGTGACCGCCTTTATCTCCGCGGCACCAGCGTCAGCAGAGTCGCCTCCGGGAAGCAGGCGAAGCGGACCGGTGCGTACGGGGAGGTGCCGAGCCCGGCGGAGACGTGCAGCCAGGCCGAGTCGTGGCGGCTGAGGCCCTTGACGCGGGCGCGGTCGATGCCGCAGTTGGTGACCAGGGCGCCGTAGAACGGGACGCAGAGCTGGCCGCCGTGGGTGTGGCCGGCCAGCAGGAGCTGGTAGCCGTCGGCGGCGAAGCGGGTCATGTTGCGGGGCTCGGGCGAGTGCATGACGCCCAGGCGGAGGTCGGCGTCCGCCGGGGCCGGGCCGGCCACCAGGTCGTAGCGGTCGCGGGAGATGTGGGAGTCGTGGATGCCCGCCACGGCCACGTCGAGGTCGCCGACCTTGATGCGGGCCGTGGTGTTGTTCATGTCGAGCCAGCCCTCGGACGCCATGCCGGCCCCCAGCTCCTCCCACGGCAGGGAGGGCACGTGCTGGCGGTGGTCGTTCCTGGAGGTGCGCCACAGGTAGCGGGCCGGGTTCTTCGGCACGGGGGCGTAGAGGTCGTTGGAGCCGTAGACGAACAGGCCGGGGCGCGACAGCAGGGGCTCCAGGGCGTGCAGGAGCGAGGGGACGGCCTCGGGGTGGGCGATCGAGTCGCCGGTGTTGACCACGAGGTCGGGCTCCAGGGCGCCGAGGGAGCGGACCCAGTTGATCAGCATCGTCCGGCGTGGCGTCAGGTGCAGGTCCGACAGGTGGAGGACGCGCACGGGACGCTGGCCGCGCTCGAGCACGGGCACGTCGAAGCGGCGCAGGCGGAACCAGTTGCGCTCCACCACGGAGGCGTAACCCAGCCCGGCCAGGCCGAGACCGAGCATGGACAGGGGTATCGCGACGGCTTTCCTCACCTCTTCATGATGCCCGAGATCCGGCGCGACATCGGCCGGACCGGGCCGAGACGGGGACGGGAGACAGGCGGGACGGCGACGGGAGGGTCCGCGCAGGCGGCAAGATGGACCGCATGAGCGCATTGAAGGACAAGCTGAAGGCCGACTTGACGGCCTCGCTGAAGAGCAAGGACGAGGTACGTCTCAGGACGGTCCGCATGGCACTGGCCGCGATCAACGTCGAGGAGGTCGCGGGCAAGCAGGCCAGGGAGCTGTCCGACGACGAGGTCATCAAGGTTCTCACCAAGGAGGCCAAGAAGCGGCGCGAGGCGGCCGAGGCGTTCGCCAACGCGGGGCGCAAGGAGCAGTCCGAGGCGGAGCTGGCCGAGCAGGCGGTGCTGGAGGAGTACCTGCCCGCGCAGCTCTCCGACGAGGAACTGGCGGAGCTGGTGGAGGCCGCCGTCGCCGAGACCGGCGCCGCCGGGCCGCAGGCCATGGGGCAGGTCATGAAGGCGGTCAACCCGAAGGTCGCGGGGCGGGCCGAGGGCGGCCGGGTGGCCGCCGCCGTCAAGGCCCGTCTGGCCAAGTAGGCCTTCGAGCGCTTTCTCTGCCCCCCCTGAGCCTCCGCGTGCTTCTCCCGCGCCCTGAGAGACCCTGAGAGACCGGGAGACCCTGAGAGACCGGGAGACCCTGAGAGACCGGGAGACCCTGAGAGACCGGGAGACCCTGAGAAACTCTCAAGAGCCCTCAGGGGCCCTCAGAA
Source organism: Nonomuraea sp. GTA35 (assembly GCF_041950525.1). NCBI lineage: Bacteria > Bacillati > Actinomycetota > Actinomycetes > Streptosporangiales > Streptosporangiaceae > Nonomuraea > Nonomuraea sp. GTA35. The sequence continues at coordinate 97,238 of NZ_JBGNUV010000021.1, forward strand.
GCCGTCAGGAGCCCCGGGAGACGAGGCCTCCTTCCACGGATGTGGGCGGAGGCCTCAGCGCCTCTCAGCGGCCCGGTGTGATGATGGGCCCGGCGTCGCCGCCGCCTCGGCCGCCGCGACCGCCGCCCGGCCCGTCACCGCCGCGCCCGTCCGGCGGCCCGTCGTCGTTGCCCGGGCCGAAGATGTCGAACGGGTCGTCCGGCCCTTCCTCGCCCTTCTTGTCCTTCTTCGGCTTGGGCGCGCAGTTGTCGGTGCAGCCGCCGAACCGCGAGTTGTCGACCGGGTGGAAGTCGACCGGCTCGACCCCCTTGAGCGCCTGGATCATGGAGTCCTTCCAGATCCGCCCCGAGATCGACGCGCCGTACACGTACGGGTAGTAGCGCCCGCCGATGGTGATCCCGATCAGCTTGTGCGCCGAGGTGCCGCGCGGGTCGCCCAGGCTGACGGCGGAGGACATGTTCGGCGTGTAACCGGCGAACCAGGCCGACATGTAGTTGTCGGTCGTGCCCGTCTTGCCGGCCGCGTCGCGCCCGATGCCGCCGACCTCCGTCATCGTGCCCTTGGTGAACACCCCGGACAGGATGCCGCTGACCGCGTCGGCGACCTCCTCCTCCAGCACCTGGGAGCACTTCGGCTTGTACTGCTTGGCCTTGCCGAAGCGGTCCTTGATCTCGGTGATGGCCAGCGGCTTGCAGTACTGGCCGCGCGAGGCGAAGACGGCGTAGGAGCTGGCGATCGTGACGGGGTCGACCTCGTTGACCCCCAGCGTGAACGTCTCGACCTCCGACAGCTTCTGCCCGTCGGCCCGCTTGACGCCGAGCTTCTTGGCCATCTTGACCGTGTCGCAGAGCCCGACCTTCTCCTGCAGCTTGATGAAGAACGTGTTCACCGAGCCCCAGGTGCCGCTCTCCAGGGTCTTGAAGCCGCCGCCGCCCTCGCTGGAGTTGCGCACGGTGTGGCTGGGGTCGCCGACGTTCTGGTTCTTGCAGTTCTTGAACGAGCTGTAGCCGCTGGCCCGGTAGCCCGCGGGGGAGGGGAAGCCGTCGTCGTACTTGAGGCCCTCCTCCAGCGCGGCGGCCAGCGTGTAGACCTTGGCGGTCGAGCCCTGCTGGAACCCGCGGCCGCCGCCGTGCGCGGCGTCGGCCACGATGTTGTAGCTCATCTCGTTCTTCTTCTTGCTGCCGCCGAACTTGCGCGAGGCGGCCATCGCCTTGATCTCGCCGGTGCCGGGCACCACCATGGCCTGCGAGGCCACGGGCTTGTCCTTGGTGCTGACGTACTTCTTGATCGCCTTCTCGGCGGCTTCCTGCATCTTCGGGTCGAGCGTGGTCTTGATCCGGAGGCCGCCGCGCTGGAGCAGCTTCCTGCGCTCGTCCTGGTTCTTGCCGAAGTCCTCGTTGTTGAGGATCTCGTACTGGACGTAGAGGCAGAAGTACGGATATTTGCTGGCCTCGCAGCCGCCGGGCACCTTGACGTCCTTGAAGCCCAGCTTCTTCTCCTTGGCGGCCGCGGCCTCCTCGGCGGTGATCTTCTTCAGCTCGGCCATCCGGTCGAGCACGATGTTGCGCCGCTCCAGCAGCCGCTGGCGGGACTCGGGGCCGACGTTGGGGTCGGTCCTGGCGGGGTTCTGCACGGCGCCGGCGAGCGTGGCGGCCTCGACGAGGTTGAGCTCGGAGGCAGGCTTGTCGAAGAAGCGCTTGGCCGCCGCCTGGACGCCGTGGGCGCCCGCGCCGAAGTAGGCGATGTTGAGATATTTCTCGAGAATCTCGTTCTTCGAGTACTTCTTCTCGATCGCCATGGCGTAGCGCAGCTCGGACAGCTTGCGCGAGACCGTCGGCGCGATGGCGGCCGCCTGCTCCTCCGGCGTCTCGGCCTTGTTGACCAGCACCTGCTTGACGTACTGCTGGGTGATCGACGAACCGCCCTGCATCACGCCGCCGCTGCTGACATTCTTCAGCAGCGCTCTGACCGTTCCCTCCACATCGATCGGCCCGTGCTGGTAGAAACGGAAGTCCTCGATCGCGATCAGCGCCGTCTGCATGATCGGGGCGACCTTGTCGAGGGTCACGGACTGCCGGTTCTCGAAGTAGAACTGGGCGATCTTCTTGCCGTCGGCATCGGTGATCTCGGTGCGTTCGGACAGAGGAGGTTCGTCGAGCTCTTCGGGCTTGAGGTTGAGTGCTTCCACCGCGCTCCTGGTGGACATGCCCGCCCCGCCGACCGCCGGCAAGGCCACGGCGGCCGCGAGCACCCCCGCGGCCGCGCCTGCGATGACGAGCCGCAGGACGTTGAGCACGGGGTTGGAGCGATCTTTGCGCTGGGCTTGCACGCTACCAAGAGTACGCGGAAAGACTGACCGAATCGGTAGCACGACACCATTTCGCCTTGACTGGCGGGGGTGACTAGTCATTCCCGGTCAAGACGGCCGCGAGAAATTGGTCCTCTGGGGTCTGTCGGCCCGAACGGGTAGTTGCGTACGTTCTCCTCTGCGGCAACTGAATACGGAGGCTCGGCGCCCGCGCCCGTCGGCCCCAAATGACGACTGACCACCTAAGGGGAGTGGGGTCGAAAAATGTGGATCACGGATTGGACCTCCCGTGCCGCCTGTAAGGGTGCGGATCCGGATGCCCTGTTCGTGCAGGGCGCCGCGCAGAACAGGGCCAAGCTCATCTGCCGTGGCTGCCCGGTCCGTACTGAATGCCTCGCCGATGCGCTGGACAACCGCATCGAGTTCGGGGTGTGGGGCGGTATGACTGAACGGGAACGACGTGCGCTGCTTCGACGGCGGCCCGACGTGGACTCGTGGCGAGAGCTGCTCGAGTCGGCCAAGGAAGAGTACGAACGAACCAACGAGCTGATCGCGGGCTGATCCCAGCCCGGCGACCGCGTACGGCCGGCGCCGCCGCCGGCCGTACTTCTATGCGGTGGCCAGCAGGTTCCCGATCTCCCGCAACCCGGTGAGATCGTGGACGTCCTCGGACATGGCGCGGACCTGCACCACGGGCACCGTGGGGTGGGCCGAGACGAAATGCTCCTGCTCGCGGCTCTCGCGAGCGGCGAGCTGCATCCGCCCGGCGTGCAGCCGCAGCACGGCGGCGGTGAGCTCGTGCTCGCCCCTCGACTCCAAGTCCTCCGCGGCGGCGGCGCTGCGGGCGGCGGAGAGCCCCGAGGCGGGCACCTCGTGCACGCGATTGACGACGAGGCCGGCCAGGGGCATGCGCTCCTCGGCCAGGCGCTCGACGAAGTAGGACGCCTCGCGCATCGCGTCGCGCTCCGGCGCGGCCACCACCAGGAAGGCCGTGCCCGGCGCCTGCAGCAGCCGGTACGTCATCTCGGCCCGCTGCCTGAACCCGCCGAACACCGCGTCGAGCGCCGACACGAACGTCTGCAGATCCTTGATCACCTGGGCGCCCAGCAGCTTGGTCATCGCCCCTGCCATCAGCCCGAACCCGGCGTTGAGCAGCCGGAACGCGCTGCGACCTCCCGCCTTGGCGGGGGCCGTCAGCAGCTTGATGAACCGGCCGTCGAGGAAGCGCCCGAGCCGCTCCGGCGCGTCGAGGAAGTCGAGCGCCGAGCGCGAGGGCGGCGTGTCCACGATGATCAGGTCCCACTCGTCGGAGCGGCGGAGCTGGCCCAGCTTCTCCATGGCCATGTACTCCTGCGTGCCGGAGAAGCTGGACGACAGGGACTGGTAGAAGGGGTTCGACAGGATCTGGCGGGCCCGTACGGGATCGGCGTGCGCCTCGATGATCTCGTCGAACGTGCGCTTCATGTCGAGCATCATCGCGTAGAGCTGGCCACCGCCCTCGGGCGAGCTGATCAGGCGCGGGGTGTTGTCCAGCTCGGTCAGGCCCATCGACTGGGCCAGCCGCCTGGCGGGGTCGACGGTCAGCACGACCGCGCACCTGCCGCGCTCGGCGGCCCGCAGGCCGAGCGCCGCCGCGGTCGTGGTCTTGCCCACGCCGCCGGCGCCGCAGCAGACGATGATCCTGGTGCCCTTGTCGTCGAGGATGGCGTCGATGTCGAGCCGGGCGGGCTTCTTCACGCTGCTCCCTGGGTGCGCATGCTCTCTGCCAGCTCGTACAGGCCGGCCAGGTCCACGCCGTCGGCCAGCAGCGGCAGCTCGTACCTCGTCAGCCCGGCCCCGGCCAGCGTCTCCCGCTCGGCGCGCTCCAGCTCGGTGCGGTGGGCGTGCTCCACGACCTCCTCGGCGAGCGCCCCGGCCAGCGCCGTGGCCTGCGAGCCGTCGGTCACGCCCGCCGCCTTGAGGCCCAGCGCCAGCTCCTCGGCGTCGAAGCGGCCCTTGACAGCCGTGTCAAGAGCGGCCTGTGGCAGCAGGGACTGGCGCACCATGTTGATGAACACGCCACCGGCGGGCAGGCCGGCCGCGCGCAATTCGGAAATGCCGTCGAGCGTCTCCTGCACCGGCATCTCCTCCAGCAGCGTGACGAAGTGCACAGCCGTCTCGGGGGACTTCACGACGCCGCTGACGAGCTCGGAGTGGTTCTTGATGGGGCCGACCCTGGCCAGGCCGGCCACCTCCTTGGTGACGTTCAGGAAGCGCGTGATGCGGCCGGTGGGCGGCGCGTCGAGCACGACGGCGTCGTAGATGCGGCGGCCGTTCTTCCCGCGCCGGCGCACGGCCTCGGTGGTCTTGCCGGTGACGAGCACGTCGCGGAAGCCGGGAGCCACGGTGGTGGCGAAGTCGACGATGCCCATCTTGGTCAGCGCCCTGCCCGCCCTGCGCATCCCGTAGAACATCTCCATGTACTCGAGCATGGCCTCCTCGGGATCGATGGCCAGCGCGTACACGTCGCCGCCGGACGGCGCGACCGCGATCCTGCGCTCCTCGTACGGCAGCGGCGGCAGGTCGAAGATCTGCGCGATGCCCTGCCTGCCCTCCACCTCCACCAGCAGCACCTTGCGGCCGCCCGAGGCCAGGGCGAGAGCGAGAGCGGCGGCGACGGTCGTCTTGCCGGTGCCGCCCTTGCCGGTGACGACATGCAGCCGTACGTCGGCCCAATCCGTGTCCGGAGAGTCCACGCCTCCACGCTACCGAACGGTCACTTGTCGTCTGCCTGCGACCATCCTTTGAGATTGCTCACACTACGCTGATCCCCATGAAGAAATGGGAGTACCTCACGGCACCCGTGCTGATCCACAACACGAAGATGATCCTCGACAACTTCGGCGCCGACGGCTGGGAGCTGGTCCAGATCGTCCAGGGCGCCACGCCCGAGCAGCTCGTCGCCTACTTCAAGCGGGAGAAGCAGTGACGACGCCCGAGCAGCGAGTCGAGGAGCTGGGGTTCACCCTGCCGCCGCCCGTCACGCCGGTGGGCTCGTACGTGCCCACCGCCCGCACCGGCGACCTGGTCTACACCTCGGGCCAGGTGCCGATGCTCGAGGGCAAGCTGCACCAGACCGGCAAGCTCGGCGTCGACCTGGGCGTCGACGAGGGCAAGGCGCAGGCCCGCATCTGCGTGCTCAACGCGCTGGCCGCGCTGAAGGCGGAGCTGGGCGAGCTGTCCAGGGTGCGGCGGATCGTCAAGGTCGTGGTCTTCGTCGCCAGCGCTCCCGACTTCACCGAGCAGCCGCAGGTGGCCAACGGCGCCAGCGACCTGCTCGCCGAGGTGTTCGGGGACCAGGGCAGGCACGCGCGCAGCGCCGTGGGCGTGACCGCCCTGCCGCTGGACGCGCCCGTCGAGGTGGAGCTGATCGCCGAAGTCGGCTGAAGCGGGCATATGTCACCATGACCGAGTGATGTTCTAGGAGGAGGTCATGTGACCGGATTGCCGCTTCCTGCCGAGCTCGCCGACCGGGCGCGGGACGTCCTGGCCGGCAGGGTCCAGCCGGTGCCGGCGCGGGACGCCGCCACGGTGGTGCTCCTGCGCCCGGGGCCGGAGGTCTACCTGCTGCGGCGCAAGGCGACGATGGCCTTCGCCGCGGGCGCGTACGTCTTCCCCGGCGGCTCCGTGGACGTGCGCGACACCGACCAGGCCGTCGCCTGGGCCGGGCCGTCCCCGGCGGAGTGGGGCGAGGTCTTCAAGGCCGACGAGCGGCTGGCGCGCGGGCTGGTGTGCGCGGCCGTGCGCGAGACGTTCGAGGAGTCCGGCGTGCTCCTGGCCGGCCCCGGGCCCGGCTCGGTGGTGGCCGACACGACAGGGGACGACTGGGAGTCCGACAGGCTGGCGCTCATCGACCGCAGCCTCGGCTTCGCCGACTTCCTCGCCAGGCGCGGCCTGGTGCTCCGCGCCGACCTGCTCAAGCCCTGGGCCCACTGGATCACGCCGGAGATCGAGCACAGGCGCTTCGACACCCGGTTCTTCGTCGCCGTGCTGCCCGAGGGGCAGCGCACGCGCGACGTGGGCGGGGAGGCCGACCGGGTGGTGTGGCGACGCCCCGGCGAGGCGCTGAACAGCGGGTTCTTCCTGATGCCGCCCACCCAGCACACGCTGACCGAGCTGAGCGCGTACGACAGCGTGGCCGACGTCCTGGCCGCGCCCCGGGAGATCGAGACGATCATGCCCAGGGCCGTGGAGATCGAGGGGGAGATGCGGTTGGTGACGCGATGAGCGGCCTGCACATCCCGATCGGCACGCCCGACGGTTCCCGTACGGAACACGCCGAGAACCTGCTCGCCCCCAACCCCTCGGCGATGACCCTCGACGGCACCAACACGTGGGTGATCGGAGCCGGCGAGGAGGTGGTCGTCGTCGATCCGGGCCCGGACGACCAGGCGCACCTGAGCCGCGTACGCGACCATCTCGGCGAGCGCCGCGTCACCGAGATCCTGCTCACCCACGGCCACTTCGACCACAGCGGCGGCGCGCGCGCCTTCGCCGGCATGGTCGACGCGCCCGTGCGCGCCCTGGACCCGCGCCACCGGCTGGGCGAGGAGGGGCTCGGCGACGGCGACGTGGTGACCGTGGGCGGCCTGGAGATCCACGTGTACGGCACGCCGGGCCACTCGTTCGACTCGCTGTGCTTCTGGCTGCCCGCCGACCGGGCGATGCTGACCGGCGACACCGTGCTCGGCAGGGGCACCACGATCATCGCCCGCGACGGCGGCCTGGCCGACTACCTGCGCAGCCTCGACCGGCTCAGGGCGGCGGCCGAGGGCCTGGAGGCGCGGGCCCTGCTGCCCGGTCACGGGCCGGTGCTGCCCGACCCGATCGGCGCGCTCGACGCCTACATCGCGCACCGGCGGCAGCGGCTCGACCAGATCAGGGCGGCGCGCGCGCAGGGCGCCCGCACGCCACGCCAGATCGTCAAGATCGTGTACGCCGACGTCGACCGCTCGCTCTGGCCGGCCGCCGAGATGTCGGTCGCGGCGCAGCTCGACTACCTGGACTCACCGTAGCGAGCCCGGATCACCTCGACCGGTTGTAGAGCCGGTCCATGTCGAGGATGACCACGGCCTTGGCCTCGATCCGCAGCCAGCCGCGCTGCGCGAAGTCGGCCAGCGCCTTGTTGACCGTCTCCCGCGAGGCGCCGACGAGCTGCGCCAGCTCCTCCTGGGTCAGGTCGTGGTGCACCCGCAGGCCGTCGTCGGTCTTGGTGCCGAACCGCTCGGCCAGATCGAGCAGCTGCTTGGCCACCCGCCCGGGCACGTCGGTGAAGACCAGGTCGGCCAGCACGTCGTTGGTACGGCGCAGCCGCTGCGCCAGCGCGCGCAGCAGGTGCAGCGCGACCTCGGGCCGGCCGGTCAGCCAGGGCCGCAGGTCGTCGTGCCCGAGACCGGCCAGCCGCACCTCGGTCAGCGCCGTCGCCGTGGCCGTGCGCGGCCGCGGGTCGAACAGCGACAGCTCGCCGAACATCTCGCTCGGCCCCAGCACGCTCAGCAGGTTCTCCCGCCCGTCCGGGGAGGTGCGGGAAAGCTTGATCTTGCCTTCCAGCACGACGTAGAGCCGGTCGCCCGTCTCGTTCTCGTGGAAGAGCGTCTGCCCCTTCGACAGCTGGACCTCGGTGATGCTCGTGCGCAGCGCCGCGGCGCTCTCCCGGTCCAGCGCGGCGAACAGGGGGGCCTTGCCCAGCACATCTTCGGTGTTCACTCTGCCTCCTCTGCTGCCATTGTGACTCACCCCACTCCGGGCAGCACACACAGGTTATGGGAATGCCGGAGTGTTCTGGGCTTGCCCGGGTGCGTGGAAGCCCGGGGGAAAGGTACCCGACCGCCGTTTCCGTACTGTGACCGGACTACCCGGAACCGTCCTCTTGCGCCCGCATGGAGTCGATGGCGGCGTCGGCCAGGTAGTCGTACTCCTCGGCGGACAGGTGGCCACGGGCGTAGGCGAGATTGAGATCGTCGACGGATCCCGGGACGTCGGGCGGCGGATCGTGCAGTTGTTTGGCCATCAGATCGTCTACCGGGAACGCGCCGGGTTCCTCCCAGTGGCGCTCCCTGAAGCGCCGCGCCACATCCTCCAGGCCCAACTCGCCCCTGCGCAGCGCGGCGATGAGATCGAGCACCTCGCTCATGGCCTTCTCCCTCTGCCGGACGAGTCCAGCCTAGGCGGCTCCCCGTGCCGGGAGTTGTCGTAGACGGACCAGCCGTCGAAGCGGTCCTTGAGCCCCTCGAACGTCGCACGGTTCACACTGCCCCACTCAGGGTCGGCATTGGACCGGATGACGTCGGGCGACAGGTAGCGTCCGCCGTGGCCCTCCCCGTTCCGGTATGCCTCCATGCCCGCGCGATACCTCTCCTCGGCCCGCGCGACGCTCATCTCCACCGGGATGTCCACGAAGACCGCGTCGACTTGGCGGTACCCGGCCGCGCGCAGGGCGTCGACGCGGCTCTCCACCGAGGGCGGTGAGGCCATGGTGATGTCCCACAGGACGTTCTTGCCCTCTTCCAGCGCGCGCCCTGCGATCTGCTTGGCGACGTGCGAGGACTCCTCGTGGACCAGGCCGCTGGCCTCCATGGGCGACAGCCCGGAAACCTCGGGGATCGCGCCGCGAGCCGCCAGAATCTCCTTGATGTCGTCAGGGTTGATGGTCAGGTACTGCGAGCGGTCGATGCCCGCGTGGTTCTCCAGGACCGTGGACTTGCCGGCTCCGCCGAGCCCGCCGGCCATGATGGCCTTCCGCTCGTTGGGGACGTCCGCCGCCTCGGCGAAGTAGTCGTCGATGATCTTGTTGTGGAGCGCCCGGCGCTCGGCCGTCCAGATGCGGCCCTGTGGGTCGCGGGTGTGCCGGACGTTGGTCGCCTTGCCTTGGGCCTCCGCCTCCTTGACCTTGCTCGCCACCGCCTTGGTGTGCTCGGCGAACTGCGCGTCGGTCAGGGGTGCCTTGCCCCGGCCGCGACCGACGAGCCGGCCCAGCCCGGCGCGTACGGTCTTGGCCGCCACTCCGAGCCCCGCAAGCGCTCCCGCGGCGTGTGCGAGCAGCCCGGCGCTCTTCCCGCCGGGGAACATGCCGATCCCGTCGAGGATGACCTGGCCGAGGCCGGCCTTCCCCTGACGGTACTTGTTCAGCGAGTCGGCGAAGACGATCGCCCCCGCGACCACGACCGCGCCCATGAGGATCGCGCCGGCCAGGCCACCGGTACCGACGACCAACAGGGCGATGCCGGCGACCATGGCCACGTTCCTGGCCAGGTTGACGAAGTCATCCCAGGAACGGAAGGGCGTCGAGATCGTGTCCCACACCTGCGCCAGCCAGGATTTGTCCTGGATGCCACTGCCGGCCAGCGCCTGCTCGATCTCCTCGACGGCCCGGGTCTCCGCGTCTCCGCGTAGGCGGGCAGCCTCGTCAGCGACTCTGCGGGCGCGGGCGCGGTCGGACTCGGCGGTACGGGCGCGTTCGAGTGCGGGGCGTATCGAGGCGGCTACCGCCGCGTCGGCGGACCTGACGGCCGCCTCCACCTCCGTGAGCCGGCGCATGCCCGCAGCGGCGGGGAGACGGGCCCAGACCTCACGCAGGGCGCCCTCATAGCGATCGGACGCGTCGCCACCCTGGCGCAGCGCCGCGCCCGCCTGGGCTTTGGCGCCATCCAGACCACGTGCGTACGTCCGCAGGGCGTAGCCCGCACCGCGGTACGCCTTGCCCAGCTTGGCAAGCTCACCGGGCAGGCTGCTCAGGGCCTCGGCGTAGGTGGTGGCGTAGTCGCCCCGCATGCGGAGCGCGGTGCTGTCGCCGGCGACCGTGTTCAGTTTGGCGGTGTTGTCCTCGGCCAGCCGAGCCTGCTCGAGCAGCCGGTCGGCGAGCAGTCGTACCTGGCCGGGATCTCCGGGAGCCGGGTCGTCCGCGAGCCCCAGAACGCTCCAACCAGTGGGCGTGCCCACGACGTCATCCGGCCTGCCGGGACAGCAGGTCGTCCACCGAGGCGACCGCCGCCGCCATGGACCGGCTGAGCAGGACGCGGAGCACGTCCATCGACTTCGGGCGCGCCGCGGGGTCGGGCAGGCGGCACTGCTGGACCGCGATGCGCAGTGCCGGCGTCAGCACGCGGAGGTCGCCGTCCTCGGCGCCGGTCGCCGCGAACACGACCAGGTCGGCCCAGGCCCGTATGTCCTCCGCCTCCGGCAGGTCGCCGGGAGCGGAGGAGGTCTGCCAGCCGATGAGCACCTGCCCCCGCGCGCCGAGCGCCACGCTCTCCTTGCCGGGCCGGATCCCGGCGGTGCCGCGCGCGTGCAGCTTGGCCATGGCCGCCACGCAGCTCACGGCCAGCCGGTGCAGCGCCTGGCCGCGCAGCGGCCCTTCCTGCCTGACGAACTCCGCCAGCGTCGCACCCTGATCACCCATGTCACGACCCCCTTCCGAGGCGCCAGGTTGTACGCGGTCGGGCCCGTCCTGGGTTCAACAGTTCGCGGGAGCTTCTACTCTTGCGGCATGGCGACGAACGCGGCGGGGCGCAAGCCGGAGAGCCAGCTCGCACTGGTCCGGCGGGCGCGCAAGATGAACCGCATCCTCGCGGAGACCTACCCTGACGCCCACTGCGAGCTCGACTTCCGCAACCCGTTGGAGCTGCTGGTCGCGACCATCCTCTCCGCGCAGTGCACGGACAAGCGGGTCAACATGGTCACCCCCATCCTCTTCGCGAAATATCCGACGGTGGAGGACTATGCCGCCGCGGACCGGGAGGAGATGGAGGAGATCATCCGCTCCACCGGCTTCTTCCGCGCGAAGACCAACAGCATCATCGGCATGGCCCAGACGGTCTGCGAGCGGTACGGCGGTGAGGTGCCCGCCAAGCTGAAAGACCTGGTCACGCTGCCCGGCGTGGGCCGCAAGACGGCCAACGTGGTGCTGGGCAACGCCTTCGGCGTGCCGGGCCTGACCGTGGACACCCACTTCCAGCGCCTCGTACGCCGCTTCGGCTGGACCGAGGAGACCGACCCCGTCAAGATCGAGCACGTGGTGGCCGAGCTGCTGCCCAAGCGCGAGTGGACGATCTTCTCCCACCGGGTGATCTGGCACGGCCGCCGCATCTGCCACGCCCGCCGGCCCGCGTGCGGCGTGTGCCCGCTGGCGGCGCTGTGCCCCTCGTACGGCACCGGCCCCACCGGCCAGGCAGAGGCCCGCAAGCTCGTCAGATCCGGCCCCTTCTCCTGATGCGGGGAAGTCATCGGCGCCACGGCGTGTTGGAGGATGCGTGACCCAAGTGCCCGACTGGCTGGAGAGACTGGCGGCGCAAGCGCAGCGGACCCGAGTTCCCGTCCCCCTCCGGCCACCCGACGGGCGCGGGCGCAAGGCCGCGGTGCTGATGTTGTTCGGCGAGGGGCCGCACGGCCCTGACGTGCTGCTCATCCAGCGCAGCACGCGCGGGCGCAGGCACGCGGGCCAGCCGGCCTTCCCTGGCGGCGGCGTGGACCCCGAGGACGCCGGGCCGATCGAGGCCGCGCTGCGGGAGGCCGAGGAGGAGACCGGGGCCGACCCGCGCGGGGTGCACGTGATCTGCACGATGCCCGAGCTCTACCTCCCCTACAGCGACAACCGCGTCACCCCGGTGATCGCCTGGTGGCGCGAGCCGTCCGCGGTGCACGCGGCCTCGCCCGACGAGGTCGACTCGGTCGAGCGGGTGCCGATCGCCGAGCTGGTCGATCCCGGCAACCGGGTGATGCTGCGGCATCCCCGCGGCACGGCCGGGCCCGCGTTCCGGGTGCGCGGGATGCTGGTGTGGGGGTTCACGGCGATGGTGCTGGACACCGTGCTGCGCGAGGGCGGCCTCGAACGGCCGTGGGACCCCACGCGCATGGAGGACCTGCCGCCCGACGTGGTGCGGCTGGCCTCGCGTACCGGCTAGTGCGCCGATCGCAGCGCGACCCCGAGCGAGGCCCACCCGGCCACGTCGGCGTCGCTGTCGGCCGCCAGCGTGCGCAGCGTCTCCAGTCCCGCCCGGTCGGGCGGGTCCCCCAGTACGTGCTGCAGCGCGTACGCCGCCCCGTACCTCACCCTGGGATCGACGTGACCGGCCAGGTCGATCACGGACGGCAGCGACCGCGGATCGGCCAGATGGCCGAAGGCGATCAGCACCGAGTACAGCACCATGGCGTCGTCCTCGCTGGCGGCCAGGTAACGCAGCACCGGCAGCGTCCGGTCCACGAACGGCCGTAGCATCCCCATGATGTCCACGCCGAGCAACCGCTCGGCCACGGTGTCGGCGGCGCACAACCGCCTGGCCTCGATGAACGACTCCAGGTCACCTCGCTGGCGCAGCAACGAGATCACGTGCCAGCGCAGGGGCCCGTCAGGATCGGTGTCGCGCAGCGCAGCCTGGATGAGTTCGCGCACTGTTCCCTCGTCCGGCGGCATACCGCTCAAGATAGCCAGGTGAGTGACGCCGTCCTGATCGAAGACGTGCACACTTGACCGTATCGCTGGTTACCTTTGAAGCGTGCGCGGTGATCTGCTTGACCTCATCTTGATCGGCCTCGTGATCGCCTTCGGCGTCTCGGGTTACCGGCAGGGTTTCATCATCGGGGCGATGAGCTTCGTGGGGTTCGTGGGCGGTGCCGTGCTGGGCGTTTTCATCGCGCCTCCCATCTCCAAGGCGGTCGTCGACGGTGACACGCCGCAGGCGCTGCTGGCCATCGTGATCGTGTTCCTGTCGGCCACCATCGGGCAGTTCGCGTCCTCGACGCTCGGCGCCGTGGTGCGCAGCCACGTCACGTGGGAGCCGGCCAAGATGGCCGACGCGATCGGCGGCACGTTCGCCAGCGCGCTGTCGGTGCTGGTCATCGCCTGGCTGATCGGCTCGCTGATCGTCTCCACGGCGTTCACCCCGCTCGTCGACCAGGTGAAGAACTCCGCGCTGCTCACCACGGTCGACGACGCGATCCCGCAGGCGGCGCGCAACTGGCAGCAGCCGTTCAAGAAGTTCATCGACCGCTCGGAGTTCCCGCCCGTCTTCGACGCGATCGGGGCGGGCACGCTGATCGACGTGCAGCCGCCCGACCAGAGCGTGCTGCAGGGCGCCAAGCTGGGCCGGGCCCGCCAGGCGATCGTGAAGGTCCAGGGCAACGCCGAGAGCTGCAACAAGCACATCGAGGGCACCGGCTTCGTCTACGCGCGCGGCCGGATCATGACCAACGCGCACGTGGTCGCCGGCGTCACCCGCGACCTCCAGGTGATCGACTACAACGGCGACCGCCACACGGCCACGGTCGTGCGCTACAACCCGCGCCGCGACATCGCGGTCCTCGCCGTGCCGGGGCTCGACCTGCCGCAGCTCGCCTTCGACGGCGACGGGAGCCGCGGCGACAACGCGATCATAGCGGGCTTCCCGAAGGGCAAGGGCTTCACCGCCGAGCCGGCCAGGATCGGCGGCCAGCTCGAGGCCGAGGGCCCCGACATCTACCGCGAGAACACGGTCAGGCGGAAGGTGTACGCCATCCGCGGCCAGGTGCTGCCGGGCAACTCCGGCGGGCCGCTGCTCACGGTGGACGGCCAGGTCTACGGCGTGATCTTCGCCGCCGCGATCAACGAGGAGCAGACCGGTTACGTGCTGACGGCCGAGGAGGTCGCCCCGGACGCCTCGGCGGGCCGCAACGACACCACGCCGGCCAGCACGCTGGAGTGCGACTGATCCCCTGAGCCGAGAGGGCTCCTTCATCCGCGCGCCGCGATGTGATAGCTTCTCACAATGTGAAAGGACATCACATGGTGAGGACGCTCGGAAAGACCGGTATCGAGATCACCCCCATCGGCCTGGGCTGCATGCAGTTCGCCGGCACCGCGAACATGGCGCGCTGGATGGTCAGGCCCATCGACCAGGAGACGGCCACCGCCGTCGTGCGGGCGGCGCTCGACGGCGGGATCGACTGGTTCGACACGGCCGAGATGTACGGCAACGGCCACTCGGAGCAGCTGCTCGCCGCCGCGCTCAAGACGTGCGCGATCGCGCCGGGGGAGGTGACGGTGGCCACGAAGTGGGCGCCGCTGGGCCGTACGGCCGCCAGCATCACCCGCACGATCGGCGACCGCCTGCGCCACCTCGGCGGCTTCCCCGTGGACCTGCACCAGATCCACATGCCGACCGGCTCGCTGTCGAGCATCCCGGCCCAGCTCAAGGCCATGGCGGGGCTGCTGAAGGCCGGCCGGATCCGCTCGGTCGGGGTGAGCAACTTCTCCGCCCGCCAGCTCGAGCTCGCCCACCGGGTGCTCGCCGCAGAGGGCATCACGCTGGCCTCGAACCAGGTGCGGATCAACCTGGTGCACAGGAACGTCGAGCGCGACGGCGTGCTGGACACCGCCCGCCGGCTGGGCGTGACGCTGATCGCGTACTCGCCGCTGGAGGGCGGGCTGCTCACCGGCCGCTTCCACGACGATCCCGCGCTGGCCAGGTCGGCGCCGGTGATGCGCAGGCTCTTCGGCCGCCGCGAGCTGAGCGCCCAGGGGCTCGCCCGTACCAGGCCGCTGATCGACGAGATGCGCGCGATCGGCAAGGCGTACGGCGTCACGATCTCGCAGGTGGCCATCAACTGGGTCATCAACCGGTACGGCGACACGGTCGTGGCCATCCCCGGCGCCTCCAAGCCGCGTCAGGCGGCCGAGGCGGCGGCCGCCATGGACTTCCGGCTCACCGAGACCGAGATCGGCAGGCTGAACGAGCTGTCGCTAACCTGATGCGGTGCCCAGGACGACCAAACGAGACCGCTACCACCACGGCGACCTGCGTGCCGCGCTCATCGACACCGCGATGGAGCTGATCGCCGAGCAGGGGGTGCAGGGGTTCTCGCTGGCGGAGGCGAGCAGGCGGCTCGGCGTCGCGGTCAGCGCCCCCTACCGGCACTTCGCCGACCGCGACGAGCTGCTGGTCGAGGTGGGGGTGCGCACTGGGGAGCTGCTGGTCGCCGCCGTGACGGCCGAACGCGGCGGCGACTCGCCCGAGGAGCGGCTGGTGGCGGTCGTCCGCGGGTACGTGCGCTTCGCCGCCGGGCACCGGGCCCTGTTCGAGGCGCTGCTGGGCACGCTCACCCCGGCAGGGGAGCCGGAGCTGGACCGGGCCATGCGACCGGTGAAGGCGGCCTTCCACGACGCCGCGATGGCCCTGTCGGGGGGCGACCCGGCGGCGGCGGAGGCGCTGGGGATGGCCGTCATCGCGATCGCGCAGGGGCACGCGGGGCTGCTGCACCTGGGGACGTTCGGCGCGGGCGAGGGGGCCGTGGAGACGGCGGTCCAGCGGGCGGCGGCGGCCACCCGGGCGCTGATCGCCGGCCGCGCCGCACTCGCCTAACGGGGCAGCTTGTCCAGGATCAGGGCGATGGCCTCGTCCGGCCCGGTGTCCTGCGTCAGCGCCGAGGCCGCCTTGCCGACGGGGTCGTACGCGCCGCCGTACGACTGCGCCTTGGCCGCGCCCCTGCTGAACAGCGTCACCGCCCCGCGCCCGTTGCCCCGTTGCAGGTGCGTCAGCCCGACGCAGATCTGCGCCAGCCCCTGCCACAGCTCCCGCTCCTCCTCGGGAGCGCACTTCCACCGCCCCTCGAACACCTCGTGCGCGTTGAACGGCAGCCCCTCCTCCAGGAAGCGCCGCCCGTCGGCCAGCGCCTGCTCGGAGGTGGGCGCGTAGTCGTCGGGCACCCTGGGCATCCCGGCGGACCCGTAAGGCAGCGGCCGGCCGTAGGCGTCGCGCGGCCGGGCGTTGCGGGGCCTGCCCCCGGGGTCGCGGTCTCTCATCGGTCGGGCTCCGGATCGGACAGCCAGCCGAGCAGCTCGGTGTCGAACACGTCGGGAATCTCCTCATGGGGGAAGTGGCCGGCTCCCTCGAACAGCCGCCACCGATAAGGCGCCGCCACGTAGCGGCTCGAACCCTGTGCCGTACGCGGCAGGACGCTCGGGTCGAGCGCCCCGTGCAGGTGCAGCGTGGGCGCCTCGACCTCGGTACGCATGGCGCGGGCGTACCGCCGCCCGTCGGGCCGGAGCTGTGAGCGGCCGAACCAGCGGTGGTACTCCAGCGCGCAGTGCGCCACGGTCGGGATCAGGAACGCCTCGCGGTACGTACGCGACTCCGCCGGCTCCGGCCACCCCGGGCGCGACCGCTCCTCCAGCAGCCGCCCCACCAGCGCCGCGTCGTGCCGGGTGAGCCGGCGCTCGGGCAGCAGCGGGAGCTGGAAGCCGATCGTCCTGCGGCTGGCCCTGAGCTGCCCGAAGGGGTCGGTCAGCAGCGCGTTGCGCAGCCGCAGCGGGTGGGGGGCGGACACGGCCACGAGCCGGTGCACGCACTTGGGGTCGAGCACGGCCATCGTCCAGGCCAGCAGCCCGCCCCAGTCGTGGCCCACCACGATCGCCCCGGTCTCGCCCAGCGCCCTGATCAGCCCGGTCGCGTCGGCGGCCAGCGTGGGCAGGTCGTAGCCGCGCGGCGGCTTGTCGCTGCCGCCGTAGCCGCGCAGGTCGGCCGCCACGGCCCGGTAACCGGCCCCGGCCAGCGAGACGAGCTGGTGCCGCCAGGTCCACCAGAACTGCGGGAACCCGTGCAGCAGCAGGACCAGCGGCCCCTCGCCCGCCTCGACGACGTGGAAGCGGGTGCCGCCCGCGTGCACCGCGCGGTGCGTCCAGGGCCCCTCGATGTGGACGGCCGACTCGTCAGGCGCCATCTCGGGTCACCGGCTCGCGATCCGGGTTGAGCGCGGGCAGTGCCTGCTCCTCGGGTGTGGCGATCTCCCTGAGATCCTTGATCGAGCGGGCCGTCCGCTTCATCCCGGCCAGCCCCTTGAGCCGGCGGACCCCGATGAACACCAGCAGACCCGCGGCCAGCAGGTAGACCACGGTCACGATGAGGAAGGCCAGCCAGTGGGGCATCACCTGGGCCAGCGCGTACGCGATGGCGAACGAGGCGAGGATCAGGCACAGGTGTGCCATGAAGGCGGCGGCGGCGAACAATCCGGCCGCCATGCCGACCCGCTTGGCGTCGAACCTGAACTCGGCCTTGGCCAGCTCGATCTCCGAGCGGATCAGGGACGAGATGTGACTGCTGGCCTGGGCGACCAGCGAGCCCAGGGATTCTTCCTCGGGAGTCTGCGGCATGAACGTCTCCTATCGAGGCCTGGTGGCCGTGTCAAACATCATCCAGCGCAATGCGACGCTTGCGTACCCGTATGTTGAGCAGCACCGCCGCCAGGATCGACGCGATGATGCTGGCCGCGAGGATCCCGGTGGTGACGGCCTCGGCGCGCTGCGGGTCGTCGCCGTACGCCAGGTCGCCGACCAGCAGTGACACCGTGAACCCGATCCCGGCCAGCAACGACACCGCCGCCATGTCCCGCCAGTGGAGCTCCTCCGACAGTCTCGCCAGGCCGAGCCGCACTGACAGCCAGGCACCGCCGAACACGCCGAGGAACTTACCGAGCACGAGTCCCGCCATCACTCCCAGAACTACCCGATCGGACAAGATAGCGCCGAGGCTTGATCCATCGAGCTTCACCCCCGCCGACACGAACGCGAAGGCGGGCACGGCCAGACCCGCGGAGATCGGGCGGAAGTAGTGATCGGCCGCCTCGGCGGGGGAGCGTTGCTCGTGCTCCGCCGTGGTGACCCTGGTCATCAGGCCGAGGGCGACGCCCGCGACGGTGGCGTGCACGCCGCTGGTCTCGACGGCGTACCAGGCGGCCACGGCGAGCGGGACGAGCACCCACGGGCTGGTGACGAGGCGGCGCTGGAGCAGCCCGTACGCGGCCACGAGGGCGGCGCCGAGCAGGAGCATGGGGACGTTCACGTGCTCGGTGTAGAAGACGGCGATGACCGTGATGGCGCCCAGGTCGTCCACGACGGCGCAGGTCAGCAGGAACGCGCGCAGCGCCGCGGGCATCGAGCTCGCGGTGACGGCCAGCACGGCCAGGGCGAAGGCGATGTCGGTGGCGGTCGGGATCGCCCACCCCCTCGCGGCGTCCTGCGCCCCCCAGCTCACCAGCAGGAACACGATCGCGGGCAGCACCATGCCCGCCACGGAGGCGATGATGGGGAGGGCGGCCTTGCGCGGGTTCGCCAGCTCGCCGTGGACGAACTCCTCCTTCACCTCCAGCCCCGCCACGAAGAAGAAGATCGTCAGCAGGCCGTGCTGGACCCACTGGTACAGCTCCATGGGGCCGAGGTGGGCGTGGCGCAGCGCCTCGTAGCTGTCGATGGAGACGTTCGCCCAGAGCAGGGCGATGACGGCGGCGGCCAGCATGATGACGCCGCCGATCGTCTCCATGCGCAGCGCCTCGGCGAGGGCACGGGCATAGCGGGCACCGGCGGGAAAAGGCCACTTCTCGGTACGCAAGGAACTCCCTCGGTCGGGTCGGCATGCTGTCGCACGCGCTCGTCGCTCTGACTCGCCGACCAGACTTCCCGGCACACCTTGCGATACAGCGTACCCATATGAGACCGCATGCCCCGATTTGTCCGGGACATGCGGTCACAGGGGCGCTTCTAGTCCTCGGTCTTGGCGCTGGGGAGCTTCTCCGAGATCAGGTTCATCACCGTGCTGTCGGCCAGCGTGGTGACGTCGCCGATGCTGCGGTTCTCGGCCACGTCGCGCAGGAGGCGGCGCATGATCTTGCCCGAGCGGGTCTTGGGTAGCTCGGGCACCACCAGGATCTGGCGCGGCTTGGCGATCGGCCCGAGCGTCTTGGCCACGTGGTTGCGCAGCTCGGCCGCGATGTCCGCGCCCTCCTCCGCCGTGCCGCGCAGGATCACGAACGACACGATGGCCTGGCCGGTCACCGGGTCGGTCGCGCCCACGACGGCCGCCTCGGCCACCTTCGGGTGGCTGACCAGCGCGCTCTCCACCTCGGTGGTGGAGATGTTGTGGCCGGAGACCAGCATGACGTCGTCCACGCGGCCGAGCAGCCACAGGTCGCCGTCCTCGTCCTTCTTGGCGCCGTCGCCGGGGAAGTACATGCCCTCGAAGCGGCTCCAGTAGGTGTCGATGTAGCGCTGGTCGTCGCCCCAGATGGTGCGCAGCATGGACGGCCACGGCTCGCGTACGGCGAGGAAACCGCCCCCGCCGTTCGGGACGCTGTTGCCCTGGTCGTCCACCACGTCGGCGACGATGCCGGGCAGCGGGCGCATGGCGGCGCCCGGCTTGGCCGCGGTCACGCCGGGCAGCGGGCTGATCATGATGGCGCCGGTCTCGGTCTGCCACCAGGTGTCCACGACGGGGCAGCGCGCGCCGCCGATGTGCTCGCGGTACCAGACGTACGCCTCGGGGTTGATCGGCTCGCCGACGGAGCCCAGGATGCGCAGGCTGGACATGTCGTACTTGGCGGGGATGTCGTCGCCCCACTTCATGAACGTCCGGATCGCCGTCGGGGCGGTGTAGAGGATTGTGATCTTGTACTTCTGCACGATCTCCCAGAACCGGCCGCGGTGCGGGGTGTCCGGGGTGCCCTCGTAGATGACGCTGGTGGCGCCGTTGGCGAGGGGGCCGTACACGATGTAGGAGTGGCCCGTCACCCAGCCGATGTCGGCCGTGCACCAGTAGATGTCGGTCTCGGGCTTGAGGTCGAAGACGGCGTGGTGGGTCCAGGCCGTCTGCGTCAGGTAGCCGCCGGTGGTGTGCAGGATGCCCTTGGGCTTACCGGTGGTGCCGCTGGTGTAGAGGATGTACAGCGGGTCCTCGGCGCCGTGCGGCTCGGCGGTGTGCTGGTCGCTCTGGCGCTCCACCAGGTCGTGCCACCAGACGTCCTTGCCGTTCGTGGCGACGTCCTGGCCGGTACGGCGTACGACGAGGACGTGCTCGACCTGCGGGCACTCGGCGACGGCCTCGTCCACCGTCGGCTTGAGCGCCGACGGCTTGCCCCTGCGGTAGCCGCCGTCGGCGGTGATGACCAGCTTGGCGTCGGCGTCGTCGATCCGGCTCTTCAGCGCGCCGGCCGAGAACCCGCCGAACACCACCGAGTGGATCGCCCCGATGCGGGCGCAGGCCAGCATCGCGATCGGCAGCTCGGGGATCATCGGCATGTAGATGGCGACCCGGTCGCCCTTGCCCACGCCCAGCTCCTGCAGGGCGTTGGCGGCCTTGCTGACCTCGCGCTTCAGGTCGTCGTAGGTGAGGGTGCGGGTGTCGCCCTCGGGCTCGCCCTCCCAGTGGTAGGCGACCTTGTCGCCGCGCCCCTCCTCGACGTGACGGTCGACGCAGTTGTAGGCGACGTTGAGCTCGCCGCCCACGAACCACTTGGCGAACGGCGCCTTCCACTCCAGCGTCGTGTCCCACCGCTTGGCCCAGGTCAGCCGCTCGGCCGCGCGCTCCCAGAAGGCCAGGCGGTCCGCGGCGGCCTCGTTGTATGCGGCTTCGGTCACGTTCGCGGCCGCCGCCAGGTCAGCCGGCGGTTCGAACCGGCGGTTCTCCTTCAGCAGGTTGGACAACGCCTGGGTCTCGTTACCAGCGGTCTCCGGGGCCACCTCGTGCTCCTTCTATGGCCAGATTGGTCAGGTTCGTGTCCCACTTCACCAGCTCATGACCGTCGTACACAAGAGGTCTAGACAGGTCTGTACCGAGTCCGTGGGAGCGGGTGAGGTTTATCCGTGCGCATTACAAACGCTATTGAAATGTTGTCATCCTGAAATCCGGAGAATATGCGAACCGGGGATGGAGGCGGGTTTATGGGCCCCCTGGTGGCGGATTTATCGACGTACCCGGGCGTGCCGGGCCTGCGCACGCACGGCGTGATGCTCACTGTCCGCCATCTGCTACCCACCAAGCGTCAGCTCGGTCACCGTGGCGCTCGGGGGCCGTCGGGCGCCCGTGAGCGCGCGGGTAAGGTCGGTTCCTGTGAGTGACCCAGACCCGTTGGCCGTCATCGCCCAGCTCCCCGGCGTCCCCGAGGCTGTGGACGAGGCCCGGCAGGCCGTCGACAGGCTCTACCGGCACCGAGTCCTGCGCCGGGCCAGCCCCGCGGTGTCCACCGAGTCGTCCCTGCGCGGCGCGCGCGCGTCGGCCGCCATCGAGGGCGTGGACGTGCCGCTCGACGCCCTGCGCCGGGACGCGGTGCACGACCCGCTCGTCCAGGGCGCGCTGCGCGCGTCGGCGGAGCTGGGCAGGCTGGGCTCGACCTGGCGGAAGGCACCCAGGCAGGTGCTGGCCCGGCTGCACGCCGTCGCCGCCGCCGGCCTCGCGCCGCAGGAGACGCTGGGCCGCCCCCGGACCTCCGGCGAGGCTCCCGACCCGCTCGCCCTGGGCCCGGCTCCGGGCGCGGCCGACACCGCGGCCCGCATGGAGGGGCTGTTCGAGCTGCTGGAACGGCCCACGAAGGCGCCCGCGATCGTGCTGGCCGCCGTGGTGCACGCGGAACTGGCGGTGCTGCGGCCGTTCGGCACGGCCGACGGGGTCGTGGCGCGGTCGGCCGGGCGGCTGACGCTCGTCGAGTACGGGCTGGATCCGAAGTCGCTGGTGGCGGTGGAGGTGGGGCACCTGGAGCTGCCGTATGGGGAGGCGCTGCGGGCGTACCTGGAGGGGTCGCCGGAGGGCGTGGCCGCCTGGGTACAGCACTGTGCCTCCGCGGTAAGCCTGGGTGTGCGGGAGACGACCGCGATCTGTGAGGCCATGCAGCGGGGCTGACCTGAGCGGTGCCCGCAGGGCGCTCACCGGGGAGGTCGGGTGCTCGCGGGAAACTGACATAGCTGACGGCGTCCCAGTCACGAGACGCCGTCCGCCGGTGCATCACACCGGGTTACCAAGCGTGCACCTCAATCCGTCGGAGCGGGACAAGCCCGTCACGACGCGCCTCCCGCGGCTGGTCGCGCGTGGGTACCCGGGTGGTGCACCCGGACAAGAGGTCCGTGACACCTTTCTACGACGGATCCGCCCTGATGGGAACCCCTCGGACCAAGACCTTTACTCGACCTTGGACCGGCGCTTCGGGCATATGGGGGCGGGCGGGCCCGCCGACGCGGTTACCAACCTGTGACGATCACTCTCTGTGATCAGCTTTATGTGATCGTTATCAGGTGGGGAAAAAACTTGGCGAAAATGCGAGATTGCTGCTCGACGAAACTCGCGTCGATCGGGCAGCATACGGGGGTATCGCCAGAAACTGGAGCGCCCTTGCACGGGATAGCTTTGCAAGTCCCTTGCCAGGCTCCGGTCTAGTGATGAAAGCTTTCTTCTGAAACGGGACCGGCTCTACCCCCCCGGAGCCGGACCGATCAGGCGACCCCCGCTCTCCCCCCCGGCGGGGGTCGCCCCCTTTCCGGCCATCCCGCCTCCGTCTGGCCGACCCGGTCATAGGACGCAAGGCGTCCCGCTGCGCGCCGTCCCACGCCGCCCGCGTCACGCTGCCCGCGCCCTCCGCGTCCACGCGGTCGCGCCTCCATACCGTTCCGCGCCACGCGCCCGCGCCCCTCGCGCTCACCCCCCGCGCGCCCGCGCTCGTCTTTTCACACGCCGGCGTTCCACCCGCGCCTGCTCCACGCGCGCCCGCTCGGCCCGCGCTTCCACGCTCCTCCGTGCTCGCGCCGCCAATGCCTCTCCGAACCCCGCCCGCGTCGTGGGCGTCTCCCCGCCGCGCGCTCACCCTCCGGACTCCGCCCGCGCAGCCGGCGCTGCCCCCGCGCCCGTGCCCCGCCCGCGCCCTGCCTGTGCCGCGCCCTTGCCCCGGCCGCACCACGCCCGCCCGCCCGTGCCCTGAGCCCGAGCCCCGCCCCGCTCCTGCGTCCTTCACCCGCACCAGACCGCGCCGGCGCCCGCACGGCACCGGCACCGGCACTCGCATCCGCACTGGCCTCAGCCCCACAGCCCTCAGCAAGGCGCGTTATCCACAGCCCCAGCCGCCCGCGCCCACCCTTATCCCCAGAACCCCATTCGGCTCAACTTCTCGACCACCACTTCCAGCAAGCTCGACCTCCCACCCCGCCTCGCGCAGGACACCACAACATCCCTCACAGGGAGGCCGACATGCCCCGCCCCTTGGTCATCACCGAAGACCCAGCCCTGCTCGACGACCTCGTCCGCATAGCAGCCGCAGCAGGTGCCCAGCTCGACGTGGCCCAGACCCCCACCCACGCCCGCCCCTTCTGGAACCTCGCCCCGCTCATCGCCATAGGCGCCGACCAAGCAGATCCCGTGGCAGCCACTTCACCCCCACCCCGAGACCAGGTCCTCCTCGTAACCCGCGACACCGAAGATCCTGACACCTGGCGAAAATGCGTAGCAGTAGGGGCCCAATCCGTCATGACCCTGCCCAACGACGAGCGCGACCTGGTGGACAGATTCGCCGACGCCATGGACCCCGACCCCCGCTCAGGCGCCGTGATCTGCCTGATCGGCGGCCGAGGCGGCGCCGGCGCGAGCGTGCTCGCCGCCTGCCTGGCCCTGCGAGCCTCGACCGACCACCTCCGCACCCTCCTCGTGGACGCCGACCCGCTGGGCGGAGGCATAGACGCCTTGCTGGGCCACGAGGAGGCAACAGGCGCCCGCTGGGCAGATCTGGTGGCCAGAGAAGGCAGGATCAACTCCAGCGCGTTGCAGGCCGCTCTCCCGGCGTTCGGAGACCTGGCAGTCCTCTCCTTCCACAGAGGCGAGGTCGACGCGATCCCGCCCCAGGCCATGCGCTCAGTCCTCGAAGCAGGCAGTCGCGGCTTCGACCTGGTGGTCGTCGACCTTCCCAGGCACCTCGACCCGTCAGCGATAGAAGCCCTGACCAGAGCCAGCTCCACCCTGCTGGTCGCCACCGCCGACGTGCGCGGCATCCTCTCCGCCGTCCAGGTCCTCGCCGAGCTGCGCGACCACACCGCCGACATCCGCGCGATCCTCCGCCCCGGCATCCTGGACGACGACACGGCCATGGCAGCCCTGGGCATCCCCTCCGCCGGCACCCTCCCCGACCAGCCCAGACTCACCGCCACCCTCAACCGGGGCGAGCTCCCCAGGCTCGGCCCCCGCACCGTACTGGGCGCCCTGTGCACATCCCTCCTCCGAGACCTCCTCCCAGCCGCATGATCCCCAACCCCACCACCCCACCCCGGTCCCAGAACCCGCACCCCAGATCCGGCGAGACGCCGCGAACCGGGTTGCCCCGAGACTCGCCGTCCCCCCGAACCCAGCCGAGCCCTCGGCACGACCGGGAGGCGTACCACCAGCCTCACTCGGCCCGCCACTCGCGACCACGGGGAGAACCCCCACAGCCACCGGATCTCGAACCGCCCGCCCCCTCCCCGAACCCGCCGGCCGCTCCAGTCTCACCAGAGCTCGTGGAGGCGGTGCGCGTCCGCCTGGCCAGAACAGGCGTCGAGCCCACCGCCGCCCAAGTAGCACTGGCCCTGAGAGCGGAGAAGTCCGTCTACGGTGACGCGGAAATCCTCGCCATAGCCCGGGCCCTCTGCGCCGACCTCATCGGCGCGGGCCCTCTGGAGCCTCTCCTGGCCCGCCCGGACGTGACGGACGTCCTGGTCAACGGCCCGCGCGAGGTCTGGATCGACGACGGCACCGGCCTACGCCGCACCCCGGTCACCTTCACCGACGACGGAGCCGTCCGCAGACTGGCCCAGCGCCTGGCAACCGCCGCAGGCCGACGCCTCGACGACGCGTCCCCGTACGTGGACGCCCGCCTCCCCGGCGGAGTCCGACTCCACGCCGTACTCCCTCCGATAGCGTCCGGCGGCACCTGCATCTCCCTGCGCCTCCCACCCCGCCGCGCCTTCACCCTGCAGGACCTCGTCACGGCAGGCACGATCGCCCAACCAGCGATCCCGGTGCTGACCGCCATGGTCACCGCCAGACTCGCCTTCCTCGTCACAGGCGGCACAGGCACCGGCAAGACCACCCTCCTGTCAGCCCTCCTCTCCCTGGCAGACCCGGGTGACCGCCTCCTGCTGGTGGAGGACTCAGCCGAGCTCCGCCCCCTCCACCCTCATGTGGTCCGCCTGGAAACCCGCCCGGCCAACCTGGAGGGCGCCGGTGGAGTGGGCCTGCGCGACCTGGTACGGCAGGCGCTCAGAATGCGCCCGGACCGCCTGGTGGTCGGAGAGGTACGCGGAGCCGAAGTAGTCGACCTCCTGGCCGCCCTGAACACGGGCCACGAGGGCGGCTGCGGCACCTTGCACGCGAACACGGCGGCCGACGTCCCCCCACGACTGGAGGCCCTCGGCTGCGCGGCGGGCTTGACCAGAGAGGCCGTCCACAGCCAACTGGCGGCGGCCCTCGACGCGGTCATCCATCTGACGCGAGGCCGCCCGGACGGCCGTAGACGCGTAGCCGAGATCTGCCTGCTCTCCAGAACGCCAACCGGCTTCGTCGAGTCGATCCCCGCACTGACCTTCGACGCCCAAGGCCGCACCCACGCCGGCCCCGGCTACGAAGCCCTGGCCCAACGAGCCCGCCCATAGCAAACCCACCCCGACCAGCTGCCGCAGGCAGGGCCCAACCACAGAACCAATGAGCCACCGCAGCTCCAAGCCGTGCGCCAGACGAACCACCGGAAGCCCCACCAAATGCCTAGCGAACCACGCAACCCGGTACGAAAGAGCGCGATGACCAGCACCCTCATAGCCGCGTTGTCCACAGCCTGCGCCGTTTGGCTGTGGACAGGCCCCAACACAGCCACAACCCGCCTGAACAAGCTGCTGACCTCAGCCAGCCCCACCCCTCAGTGGAAATCCCTGCTCAAGCTCCTCACCCACCCCACAGCCACTCCCACCCCCGCCCGCCGCGCAGAGGCCTGGCGACGTGCGTCGATCGAGCTGTGCCAGTCCCTCGCGGCGGAGCTCTCCGCCGGCCGCACCCCAAGCGACGCCCTGACCAGAGCCATCACAGCAGTGGACCTCCCAGACCCGGCTCTCCTGCGCCCGGTCATCGCGGCCGCACGGGACGGCGGCGACGTCTCAGCGGCCCTGACCTCATCGGCCCCCCAAGAAGGAGGCGAGGGCCTACGCCGGCTGGCAGCCTGCTGGGAGGTCAGCACCACAGCAGGCGCGGGCCTGGCCTCCTTGGTGGACCGGGTGGCGCACACGCTACGAGCCGCCCAAGCCCATCGCCAGGACGTCTCAGCACAACTGGCGGGACCACGCACCACAGCCCGAATGCTCGCCGCACTCCCTGCCCTCGGCCTCCTCATGGCCGCAGCCCTGAACATGCACCCGCTGTCCTTCCTCTTCGGCACCCTCCCCGGCCTCATGTGCCTGATGGCCGGCATCGCCCTGGACGTCTGCGGCCTGTGGTGGACCACCCGCATGGCCACCCGAGCCCAAGCCTGACCCTGATCGGACCCTCCGATGCTTCAGCTCCTCTCCGCCCTATGCGCCGCGTTGTCGGCCTGGCTGTGGCTCTCACCACGAACACCCGCAGACCGCCTGGCCCGCCTACGCCCAGGGATGACACCTCCCCGAGAGCCCAAAAACCACCAGCCATCCCCCTTCCCGACCGGCCCCGTCCCCCTCCCGCGCTGGCCGTCCCAAGACCCTCGTCACCCCAACCGCCCCAACCGTCTCACCCGCAGAACAACACTCATCGCCTCCGGTGCAGGCCTCCTCTCCGCACTCCTGATCGGCGGCATCCCAGGAGCCATGACAGGAATCCTCGTCACCCCCGCAACAGCCCTGTTCCTCCACAAAAGAGAACTCCGACAACCCCCTGTCGACCGCCGCCGCATAGCCGCCGACCTGCCCTTCGCCGCCGACCTGATGACCGCCTGCCTGCATGCGGGCAGACCCGTGAGCGCCGCCACCGAAATCGCCGCCAACGCGGTAGGCGGCCCCGTAGGCGAACGCCTGGCATGGGTGAGCACCCAACTACGCCTGGGCGCCGACCCCGACCCAACCTGGGCATCCCTCGCCAAAGACCCCGCCATGGGCCAACTGTCCCGAGCCATGAGCCGAGCAGCCCAGAGCGGCGCCCCCGTCGCCGAGGTGCTGACACGCTTGGCCGACGACGCCCGAGAGGCATCCAGAGCCGCATCGGTCGCCGCGGCGAGAAGCGTCGGCGTGAAGGCGGTCGCCCCCTTGGGCCTGTGCTTCCTCCCAGCCTTCGTCCTACTCGGCATCATCCCGGTAGTAGCGGGCCTGGCCTCAGCCATCGTCATCCCATGAACCACCCGCCGGCACGAGCAACGGGCCCCGGAATCACCGCCACACCAACACCCGGATGAGCACGAAACCCACGCACCCCCGTGCCCCAACACACCGCCGCACCGGGCTGTGCCCGATCGCGTCCGCGCCTTCGTATGGGCGCCGTGTCCCCGTGCGCCCTGTGTCCGTGCGGGCTTCGTTGTGTCCCGTGCGGGCTTCGTTTCGTAACGCACGCGCCGCGCCCCCGATGCGCGCGTCATCCCGAAGCGTGCCGCTGTGCCCGAGCCGCAGTGCCAACGCATGCGCCGTCCCGGAACCCACCGCCATGGTTAACACACACCGCAGCGGCCTATGCCTGTCTCAACGCACCTACCGCGTTGCCCCAGGTCCACCCGCCTGTCGCGGTGCCCATCGGTCGCGTCGCCCCACCTGCTGCCTCACGTCCACCTGCGGCGTCGCCTTCAGCTGCCGCATCGCATCGCACCCGCCGTGCTCCAACCACACCCATGATCTGAACGCCCCACCGAAAGGCGGCCCGCCGCGCCCTCCGTTGCGAGGAAGAGTCTCTCTGCGCCCGCGGGAGGTTCAGCCCAACGTCCGGTTTATCCACAAGGCAATGACCACGTCCTGACCCTTATCCACAGAACGCCATTCGGCCCGGATCTCCCCACCCCGGCCCCGCCACCCTTGAACTCCCGCCGGCCAACACCCCGGCTCCCAACCCCTGGAGGCAAGATGCACAGTCCCGCCACCACGCCAGGCGACATCGCAGCCGCCACAGCGTATGCGGGCATCACCACACCACCCGCTCACCCCAGCACCCCAATCATCCGAAGCCCAACAGGCCCTGCAGCCATCACGCCCACGCCACCTAAGAACCCCCACCACCCAGAGCAACCCGAGCACCCCCAACACCGCGAGCACCCCGAGCACCCGGTCAAGACCACCACTGCAGCCACCACCGCCCTCCACAGCATCGCGACCGATCGACGCACACACGAGCCCTCCACAAACGCTTCCGTCATCTACCAAAAGGACTTCAGCGCCCCGACCACCTCAAGCTCCCGCGAGTCACAAACTCCCTCCTCGGTCGGCAAGCAACTCCGCATCAGAAGTTCCCGGCCGCGAACGAACAAGTGGCTTCACTACGCGGCCACCCACCGAGAGCACGGCATGTCCACCGCTGAATACGCAGTCGGAACCATCGCGGCCTGTGCCTTCGCCGCGCTCCTCTTCAAGGTCGTGAGCAGCCCAGAAGTCCAGGCAATGCTGACCTCACTCATCGACCGGGCACTCAAGACCGGGCAGGAATGACGCCGCGCCGCGCGCGGACCTTCATGAGCATCAAGCGGTCGGCATCGCGGGGCTCGGTAACGGCCGAGACCGCCGCGATGCTGCCCGCCCTCATGGTCGTCCTGGCTGCCGCCCTGTGGGCCATCCAAGCGGTCGGAGTCCAACTCGAATGCGTGGACGCCGCCCGGATGGCGGCCCGCGCCGCGGCCAGAGGGGAGCCGTTGGATCAGGTTCGCGCCTTCGCCCAAGCAGCCACCCGCCCGAACGCCCAAGTTGCCATAACCCGCGGCCCTGAGCTCACCAATGTGCAGATCACAGTGGAAGTGCGCCCTTCCTGGGGCGAAGCCCTGCCCGCGGTCCGCGTATCAGCCGCAGCCGCCGCAGCCACCGAACAGTGACATCGTGCCCACCCCGTCACCAGCCGGCGGAACACCCATTCCACACGAACGCCAGGAGAAAACGATCAACGCCAAAGACCGCGGCTCCGCCACCCTGTGGGGTGTGGCGCTCATGGGCCTCTTGATGGCAACTGCCACGGCATTCGCGACGGTGGGTTCCGTACGCGTGGCCCACCACCGAGCCAGCAGCGCCGCCGACCTCAGCGCCCTCGCGGCAGCCAAACTTGCGCTGATCGACCCGGACGGCGCCTGTGGCCGGGCCTCCGAGCTGGCAGCACAGAACGGCGTCAAGCTCATGAAATGCCAGATAGCCGACGACATCGCCGACGTCTGGACCGCCGTGACCATCTCGCTGCCGTTATTGGGCCCTCGCACCGTTCAAGGCAGGTCCCGCGCCGGCCCCACGGCATCGGCGCCCGACTGACGAATCCGATGTGCTCCTGCTGGCGGGCATGAACATCCGCAGCGAACCGGACTCGCTCATGCGTACGGGCGGTGCCCGGACGCGGCGGCCGCCCCCGAGATGTGCGGTCTCATCCCGGAGGTGACGCGAGCAGGCCCCCAGGTGTGCGGTCCCATCCCGGCGCGGGAGGAGCGCATCCCGGAGGCGCTTACCGGTCGTGAGGTCGCACGAGCACGCTCCCAGGTGCGCGGGTCGATCCCCGTAGTGGCAGGAGTCCACGTCAGGGGTACGCGAACCGGTCCACCTGAGGGTGAGCCCCATCCCGGAGGTAGCAGGGAGCGTAGAACCATGGGCGCGAGCCGGCCAGCCCCCGAGGTGGCCCGAGTGCATCTCGAGGTGGCCGAGTGCATCCCGAGATGGCGCGACGGCGGTCCGCGGATGGGATGCGGCCAGGGCATTGCAGGACACGTGGAGAGGGCGGTTAGAGGTGAGGGCGTTTATGGGGTGATTGAGGTCTGAGGGGCAATGTCGCAATCAAGTCACGACTTCTTGGACGTGGTGTCCAAGAGTCGGATGTCTCCCGTAAGGTTCCGCTTACCCTCGGTTCATGCCGTATGCGTCAAGGAGCCTGGGAGAGCAGGAGCGCAGTCGCTAAGGTGCGGGCCCGGGGACGGTCGGTGACCGTATCGGCCGGGCGCACTGCACTTCCGGTCGTCGCATGAACGCCCAGAGGGTGCTCATGCGGCGCGAGGCTCTCGATGGAGGGAAGCGTCGTGTCGGTAGTCGGCAGAGTTGTAGCCGCAGGGATGATCGTGGCCGGATCCATCGTGCTCGGCGGCACTGCCCAGGCGTCCGTGGTGATGGGACAGGCCGGATCCCCCGGGCAGATCACGTCGCCCTCCGACGGCGAGGTGATCTCGAGCTCGTCGGTGATGGTCTCCGCGCGTACCGGGCTCATGCAGCTGAGGATGGGACTGTACGTCGACGGGCCTTCCACGCCCAGCCAGAAGGTCGCCGCAGGCGGCGCCAATCAGACGCTGTCCGGCACGTTCGACGCAGGCGACGCCCCGAACGGGACCTTCACCGTGACCCTCAAGGGGGAGATCACCGGGAACCGGTACGCGAGCAGCACGTTCAAGCTGCGTCGGCCGGCCGAAGCGCCAGGGGGTGTGAACGCGAGCAGGCAGGGCGCCGACAAGGTGCTCGTCACCTGGAGCAAGGGATCAGAGCCCGACCTGCAGTCGTACGAGGTGGCCAACACGCAGTCCGGCGTCGTCGGACGGCTGTCCGCCGACAGCGCCTGCGCGGGTTCCTCGTGCAAGGCGGTGCTCGCCGTGCCGTCCGAGGCGGCGGGTCAGAAGGTGGGGTTCTCGGTCAAGGCGTTCAGGGGGGATGGCGACGGCGGTTCGATCGGGTCCGGCGAGTCGGCGGCCGCGTACGTCACCTTCCCCGCCCCACCCGCGGCCCAGCCCACGAAGAAGGCCACCGACAGCGTGCAGGTGCCGAAGAAGAACAGAGACGCCCAGGGCGTCGATGCGCTGCCGACGCTGCCCGCCAAGAAGCAGGCGGCGGTCCCCTCGCGCAAGCCGACCACACCCACTCGCAAGCCGACGACCACGAAGCTGCCCGACATCCCGGACGCCGACCCGAGCGGCAACCTTCCCATCCCCACCGCTGACCAGCAGGCCGAGAACGGCGGTCTGGTCCCGGCCGATACGAAGGACGGCACCGACGAGGATCCCGTGCAGAGTGACGGCGTGAAGGCCCAGTCGAGCGAGTCGCCGATCGGGAACATCGGCCAGTACGGCATCTACGTCGCGGGCGGAATCCTCCTGCTGCTGCTCGGCGCGCACGCGGGCGCCTGGGCAAGGCGGCGCGCGCTCGCCACGGGCGCAAGCGGCTCCACCCTCACACCAACACCCGACACCGATGCACCCCCTGGATCGGCGCAAGCACAGAACGCGCACCCTGGGTTACATGTCAGGCAGGCGGATGCCGGCACCCCGCATCCCACGGCTGCACCCCGTCGGCCGGCTGTCATCCTGGCCGTCGCCAAGACCCGGCTTCCCGAACAGCCCTCCCGGCCCCAGCAGGTCCCTGGAACGGAGGCCGAGCGCTCACCCGGCACCCGGAACCAGCTGCCGGTTGGGGAGGCGGGTTCGTCGAACGAGGGTCGAAGCCGGTGGCCGGGTGAGGGGGCGGAGCCGTCCCTCGATGGCCGGGGGCAACCGTCGGGTCTCAAGGCGGATGTGTCACTGGGAGATCGCGGGCAGCAGTCAGGTGGTGAGGGACAGCCGCCGTCCTCTCAGGCCCTGAGGCCGCGGTCGGAGGCGGGGTTGGGCACTGTTGACGCTGAGCCGCTGTTGCCGGCTTCCGCCGTCGAGCCGCCGTCGAATCCTGCCACGTCCCCTGGTCCGCGTACCTCAGCCTTCTCTGTGGAGCTTCCGCTGCGTGCTGTAGCGGCCCCGCCGCGTGGCACGCCGCCGTACGGTGCGCCGCCTGGGCGGCGGGAAGCGTCCACCTTTGATCGGACGCGTGGGGAAGAGTCCACGCCGGGTCGGACGCGTGGGGAGAGGTCCACGCCGGGTCGGAGGCGTGAGGAAGGGTCCACGCCGGGTCGGAGGCGTGAGGAGGGGGCAACGTCTGATCGGTCACGTGGGCAGAGGTCAACGCCTGATGGGACGCGTGGGCAGGTGTCCATGTCTGATCGGACGGGTGGGGAGACGTGCACGCCTGATCGGACGGGCGCGGAGGTGTTCCTGCCTGACCGGACGCGCCGGAATGTGCCCGGAGGTCCGCTGGCGCACGTGGCCGATGGCGACGATTCAGATGGCGTCCATGGACGGCAGGAGGAATATGGACGGCAGGTGGAATGGGGTGCGCAGCAGGGGCCGCTCCATATCGCCCTGCCGAGTTCGGCGGTCACGGATGTCGCCGAGTCTGTCGCTCCAACGGTCGCTCCTGCCGTACGGCTGGAGGAGCGTTGGGATGACTACCTGCCGCCGTCGCCGAGATCGATGGAGGACAGCGGGTTCTGGGAGCGTCCACAGCCGGGGGCGGCCGATTTCTGGGCCGCTGATCAGGATGGCGATGATCGTGGCGACGCGAAGGGTGATGAGCGGACTCAGGCGGGTCGTCGGCACCGAGATGGTTGGAGTTAGGGAGGGCGTCAGCGCGTGTGCCAGTGTCCCGGCCGCTCATGCTTGTCGGGTATTTATCGCAAGCGTCGTGAGTCCGGAGAAGGTCGGAATCCGTAGAAGCCCGTGCAGGTGATGCGTGGCGGGGCTCGGGCTGAGTTTCGGGCGTAAGTGATCACTGAGTGCGCTGGCGGGTGTGAACGTGACCGCGTGGACGGGCGAGTTCATGTGGTGCTGTATTCGCAACTTGGCTGGACTTCGGTGAGCAAGTGGCCGCACGGAATGTGGGCGTGCCCTCCGGTTTGTGCGCCGGGACCAAGTGGGTTCATGTTGAGGGTCGGCTGGGTTCGTATGGGGATGGCCTCGTTCGTCTTGGGGTGGCCGCCGGTTCGTGCTGGATTGGCTTGTTTGTGTGCGCGGGCGGCTTGTGCGGGCTGATCAGTTCTGCGTGTCAGCCGGTGATGTGGCTGTTGCGGCCAGGGTTTCTGGGAGCCGTTCCGGTTCCTGCGGAGGAATGGCGACCGGTTCCTGTGGAGGTATGGCGATGAGCGGGATCATTGTGAGGCGAGCAGCGTGTTGAGGAGGCGGATGGCGCCTCGTTTGTCCAAGGGCTCGTTGCCGTTGCCGCATTTGGGGGATTGGATGCACGACGGGCAGCCACGTTCGCATTCGCAGGACATGATCGCCTCGCGGGTGGCCGTCAGCCAGTCCGTGGCGCGGGCGTAGCCGCGTTCGGCGAAGCCGGCGCCGCCCTCGTGGCCGTCGTACACGAAGACGGTGAGCAGGCCCGTGTCGGCGTGCAACTCCGTGGAGACGCCGCCGATGTCCCAGCGGTCGCAAGTGGCGAACAGCGGGAGCAGGCCGATCGAGGCGTGTTCGGCGGCGTGCGCGGCTCCGCCGAGGTCGATGCCGGCCTCGGCCAGAGGGGCCACCGCGGAGGCGGGGAGCGTCCACCAGACGGCGCGGGTGCGGAGGGTCCGGGGTGGCAGCTCCAAGGGCTCGTCGCCGAGCATTTCGCCTGATTGGAGGCGTCTCTTGAGGTATGAGACGACTTGGCGGGTCACCTCCACCTCGCCGAAGTGGAGGGTGCCGGAGCCGAGAGCCTGGGAGCGTTCGGTGGAGAGGATGGAGATGTCGGTGATGTCCCGGGCGAAGGTGGTGTAGTCCGGGTTGGCGCTGGTGACCAGGGCCACCCCGGCGTCCAGGTCCAGGAGCTCCACGAGGAACGTCTCGCCCTGGTGCAGGTAGATCGCGCCGGTGTGGACCGTGGTGTGGGCCGAAGGCTCGTCCACGCTGCCCAGGAGGCGGCCCGTGGACGACTCCACGACCTGGATGGGGCTGCCTCCACCGCCTCGGATGTCGGCGAGGTCGGTGGCGCGCTCCCGCCTGGTCCAGAACCAGCCCGCCGGGCGCCTTCTGAGCAGGTTCTGGGCAACGAGGTCATCGAGCACCTTCGACGTGGTGGCGCCGAAGATGGGCAGGTCGTCCTCGGTGAGCGGGATCTCGGCTGCCGCGGCGCAGAGGTGAGGGCCCAGGACGTACGGGTTGCCGGGGTCGAGGACGATCGCCTCCACGGGCTGGCCGAACAGGGCCTCGGGGTGGTGCACGAGGTAGGTGTCCAGCGGGTCGTCCCTGGCGATCAGTACGGCTAGCGCGTCCTGGCCGTCGCGGCCCGCCCGGCCCGCCTGCTGCCAGAGGGAGGCGCGGGTGCCCGGCCAGCCCGCGATCAGCACGGCGTCCAGGCCGGAGACGTCGACGCCGAGCTCGAGGGCGTTCGTGGTGGCCAGGCCCATGATGGTGCCGGCGCGGAGGGCCTTTTCGAGGAGCCTGCGGTCTTCGGCGAGGTAGCCGGCCCGGTAGGCGGCGATCTTGTTGGGGAGGTCGGCGAGGTCAGGGTCGGGGGTGTCCGGTAGAGCCCAGGTGAGGGGGCCGTGGGTGGGGGCGGTTTGCGACGGCTCCGGTTCCGATGCCGGTTCCGATGCCGGTTCCGATGCCGGGGTGGGTGCCGGGACGTCAGACGGTGTGGGGGCCTCAGACGGTCTGA
>NZ_JBGNUV010000022.1:0-127166 GCF_041950525.1 Nonomuraea sp. GTA35
CTGGTACAGCAGCGCGTTAACGATCTCGCGCATCTGGTACTTGCCCTGGTGGCCGCTGACCGAAGGGTGGGCGGCCTTCCATGCCGTGATCACCGGCTCGATGAGGGCCCACCGCTCATCGGATAAGTCCGTCGCGTACGGCTTGCGTTCACTCACCCGGCCATCTCAACACGTCCACGCCCACCAGGCAGGCATAACGCTACAGATTCACTCGATCACACTATGACATCAGGGACATCGACCCGCAGACCGCCCTCTCAGATCTTGATGACAGTGACACGTGCGCCGCACAGTGCGGCGAGGTCCTCGGGGTCGGAGGTGAGGACCGTGACGGGGGCGGGGGCAGCGAGGGCCGTCGCGCTGAGCATGGCGTCGATGGCGTACTTGTGCCCGTGCAGGCCGGCGTTGGACAAGAGTGTGGAGGCGTGGCGGGCGATTGGTTCGGTGACCGGCTCGACGATAAGGCGGGACAGCGTCCACTCCAGGGCCGGCCGGTTGACGCGGGGGTGGACCACCTCGACGAGGGTGGCCGCGGAGGTGATGACGCGGAGGTCGTCGGCACGGGCGAGAGCGAGCCAGGCGGTGACCGTACGGTCGCGTAGGACGGCCTTGGCCAGTCCCTCGCTGTCGAGGACAAGGGTGCCGCCGGGAGCGGCGGGAGAACGAGTCACGCGGCGTCCGCCCCACCATCGGCCTGTTCCCGCCGGGCCTGGTGGAGCTGGTCGCGCAGTGCCTGTATCTCGTCGTCGGTGATGGGGCCGTGCTCGGCCTCGGCGACCTGGATGAGCTCGTTGAGGTTGTCGCGCTCGATCTGGCGGGCGACGGCGGCGGCGACGTAGGCGGACAGGCCGGAGGGGCCGCTTCGGGATCGGGCGGCCTCGGCGATGCCGCGCGGCATGGTGATCGAATACTTGCCAGTAGGCTCGCTCATGCTCTCTATGCTACCTCTCATCCTCCCGCGATCTCGCGACCGCCTGTTGGCGTCGGAGGACCGCCACCGGTGAGTTGGGCACCGGTGAGAGCCGAGCGGTCGCGTTTCCGGTGCACTCATCGCATTCGCACCTGTGGAGGAGGCGATCAGCGGTCCCGAGCAGGGTGGCCTCCTGCCAGGCCGCCATGGCGTCCGCTACCGCGCCTGGCCACAGCTCCGGCGCTCGGCCGCCGGCGGGCCGGTGGGACCTGACTTTCGACAGGGGCATCGGTAGACGATCGGCGGATGATGCGCCGGGCTCGGCTTCGACAGGCTGATGCCGTGAACACATTCTTTCCGGGGCGGTGGATCGGCGGTGTGGCGCTCATCCTGGGGCCGGTGGTCATGTGCGCCGGGTATCTGCTGCGCCACCTGAGCACCGTCACCGCCCTCACCCCTCAGCAGCACGCCTGGGCCGAGGCGCAGCCTTTCGCCGCCTACGGACAACTCCTCGCCTACACCTCAGAACCCGCCCTGCTCACCCTCTCCTACGCGGTCTTCGCACTGGGAGCGATCCTGCTCTTCCCCGCCTTCGCCGCCCTGGCCCAGCGCGTGGGCGGCGGCCTCGCCTGCTGGGGGGCGACTCTGCTGGTCGCCGGGCTCTTCGCCCGCCTGTACTTCGCCGGCGCGGATCAGACCGCCTTCCAGCTCACGGAGGTCATGGGGCTGGAACAGGCGACGAACGCGATCATGAAGGAGTACGTGGACATCTCCTACGGGCCGTGGCGGATTCCGGTGTGGGCCTCGGTCGGCCAGTACGCGGGCTCTCTCCTGCTGGCCATCGCCGCCTGGCGCTCAGGCGTCCTCGGCACCGCCCGCTCCTTGATGGTGCTGCTGGCAGGAGGCACCTGGATGGGTGTGCTGAAGGGCGCCTCCGTTCCCGACGTCCTGGTCACCGGGCTGCTCTGCGTGGCGCTGGTCCCGCTGGGCGTGCAGGTGTGGCGGGGGCGGCCGTCTGCCCCGGCCGGGCGGTCGAAGGTGCTGAGCTGGTGAGGAAGGGTCCGCGGCCCGGAGGCCAGGAGGTCATGGGCCGTGGCTTGGTAGGGTGCCCAGGTCGCACCGCTCGGTGAGGTACGGCAGCGTTCCCAGGGAGAGGACACCAGGCGACGATGCAGGCGTCAGAACTCCAGCGTGCGAAGGCCGTGGCCATGTCGATCGCCGCCTCACTCGGCCTGCCGGCCGACGACGCGGTCGTCCTGCATGACTCGAACAAGCTCACCCTGCGGCTGCTGCCCTGTGACGTCCTGGCGCGGGTGGCGCCGGTGGCGCATCAGGTCGCACAGTTCGAGGTCCAGCTTGCTCAGCGGCTCGCCGGCTCAGGGTGTCCTGTGGCCGCCCTCGAGCCGCGGGTGGAGCCGCGCGTCCATGAACGCGATGGCTTCGAGGTCACGCTGTGGACCTACTACGAGCCCGTGAACCCTGGCGAGATCCCGCCGGCCGACTTCGCCGATGCGCTCCAGCGGCTGCATGCCGGCATGCGCGAGCTCGATGACGTCCCGACGCCGCACTTCACGGATCGGGTCGAGGAGGCCCAGCGGCTCGTGGCGAGCCGCGAACGCACGCCGGCGCTCGCCGACGCGGACCGGGCGCTGCTCGGCGACACGTTACGGCGCCTGAGACGGGTGATCGGCGAGCGCGGCGCCCCCGAGCAGTTGTTGCACGGCGAGCCGCACCCGGGCAACCTGCTCGCCACGGAGAACGGGCTGCTGTTCATCGATTTCGAGACGTGTTGCCGTGGGCCTGTCGAGTTCGACCTCGCCCATGCGCCCGAAGAAGTCGGCAAGCACTATCCGGGTGTCGATCAGGACTTGCTGCGCGAGTGCCGGATCCTCATGCTGGCGATGATCACAGCGTGGCGGTGGGATCGAGACGACCAACTGCCGGACGGGCGCCGGCTGGGCGTGGAGTGGCTCGGTCAGATCCGAGCGGCGCTCGATCACGACAGGCTGGACGGCCGTGGTTGATCGCGGGCCTTCGACGTCGCGGCCGGTCGGCCGGCTGTCGACGCCGGGAGCTGCCGTGATCCGCCTCGCCTGACGCGGCGGGGAAACTCCGTGGCGACGCGCTGGTGGCCACGCCATGATGACCTGATGCGCAAGGCGACCGCCTACCATGACGCACTCGGCGATCACTTCGCCGAACGTGCGCAGACCAGTCCCTACAACGCCTACACCGACAGACCGGCGATGCTCGGACTCGCGGGGGAGGTCTCCGGGGCCAGAATTCTGGATGCGGGCTGTGGGGCAGGCCATTACGCGGCCGAGCTCTTGGCTCGTGGAGCTCGGGTGGTCGGCATCGACGGCAGCGCCACGCTGCTGCGCCACGCGCGGGCACGCGTGAACGGCGATGCGGAACTGCGTCTCCACGATCTTGAGGAGCCGCTCGGCTTCGCCGCCGACGGGTCCTTCGACGGGGTGGTCTGCGCCCTCGTGTACGAGCACGTCAGGAACCGCGTGCAACTGCTGAGCGAACTACGCCGCGTCCTTCGGCCTGGTGGCTGGCTCCTGGTTTCGACCACCCATCCCACAGCCGACTGGCGCCACTTCGGCGGCTCGTACTTCAGCCACGACTGGCGGGACCTGCCCCTCGGGGACAGCGAGCTCTCGATCCACTACCAGCGCATGCCGCTGGAGACCTTCCTGGGTGAGCTGCTGGCCGCCGGGTTCGTGCTGGAGCAGTTGATCGAGCCGCGCCCCACGGCCGACCTTCGGGAGATCGACGAGGCCGCCTACGACAAGCTCCATCGGACGCCGTCGTTCCTTGCGGTGAAGCTGCGACGTCCTTGATGGTCACGGGGTCCGGAGGGGACCCCGTGACGGGCTGGAGGGCGGGCATGGTGGTCAGGCGGCGTCGAGGGCTTCGGTGATCTTGCGGGCCATGTCGGTCGTGGTGGGGTTGGGCCGGCCCTGCTGAGCGGCGTCGACGGCGACGGTGACGGTGCGGCGGAAGTTGTCGGCCTCGTCGGGGGCGTGCTGCTTGAGCAGGGTGATGGAGGCGGTCAGGGCGGGCAGCACCTGGTCGGCGAGCTCGGCCACGGTCTTGCCGTACTTCACGCCCTTGGGGGCCTTGGCCAGGATGTGGCCGACCAGGCCGGTGGCCGAGGTCAGGGCGATGGAGCCGTTGGTGGCGGCCTTGTGGGCCGAGCCGGCGGCGCCGGCGGCCGACATCAGCGAGACCGCGCCCCAGGCGGCGATGCGGAGGGTGAGCTGGTCCTGGCCGGAGAGGGTGATCGACATGGCGGGTGCTCCTTGGAGAGTTTCCGGTTGAACGGGCGGGCGTTGCACCGTTCATGTCGTTCACGATCGTCGACCGCGCTGATACTGGGCCGTCGCCGTGCTGATGCGACCGCTGACATGACGGCTGTGCGGTGGGAGCCTGGTCAGCGGGCGGGATCAGCGGGCGGCACCGCCGCTGTCGCCGATCATGCGCGGCCGGGCATGGAGCGGGTGTTCCACCCGAGCCTCGCCTGGGCTTGGGACGCCACCTCGGGATGCGGGTCCTCGGCGAGAACCCGCAGAACGGCTTGCGGGGTGGAGGGCCATGCGGCCAGCCACCATCGCACGTTCACCGAGGGGTCATGGGCAAGGCGTCGCAGCTCGTCGAGGGGGAGCCTGTCCGACTGCACCGCGGCCGCCCGAACGAGGGCCGACTTGTCGTTCGCGAGGATGCGATAGCCGTCGAGGGTGGTGCGGGGGTTCTGGGTGGCGCGGGCGCGAACCTTGGGGTCGGCGTCGGTCATCAGGACGGCGAGGAGGTGCGGGTCGC
Source organism: Nonomuraea sp. GTA35 (assembly GCF_041950525.1). Taxonomy (NCBI): domain Bacteria; kingdom Bacillati; phylum Actinomycetota; class Actinomycetes; order Streptosporangiales; family Streptosporangiaceae; genus Nonomuraea; species Nonomuraea sp. GTA35. The sequence continues at coordinate 4,736 of NZ_JBGNUV010000022.1, forward strand.
CGGTGTGTGCGGCCAGGCCGGCTCGAACGTCCGCGGAGGGATCTGCGGCAAGTGTCGCGTTCGTTTCCCCGTCCAAGCCGCCGCTCTCGGCGAGCAGGCGGCGCAGAACCTCGTCCGCGGAACGGCAGATGGCGCGGCGGACCTCGGCGTCGGCGGCCGGATGGTCCGGCAGTGACCAGCGGACCGACCAGTGCGGATCGTCCACCAGGACGATGAGGACCGCAGGGGGACAGGCGGGATTCTCGGCCACGGCCTGACGGGTCTTCAGGTCCGGGTCGCCGGCGAGTGCGCGTAACAGGCCTGCCGGCGCGTCGCTGCGAGCCGCCAGGGCGCGCCTGATCGTGCGAGACGGGTCCGCGGCCATGGCTTCGAGGAGCTCCGGGGGTGTGCCGGGATCGGCCGCCACGGCCAGCCGGACCGCGACCTTCCTGGCGCGGGCGCGTGCCGCGAGGTCGGTTCCGCCGCTCGTCTCCGAAGCCGTTGGTCGTGGCCGCACCGTTCCGTCCTCACTCGAAGGGAGGCAGCATCATCGCAGCCGGCACCGACAGTCCGGCTTCGGCAGGCGGCCGTTTCGCGCTCGGGCAGTCCTCAAGGGACGGGGTCCGGTTCGAGGGCCCGCCAGTTCAGGTGTTCCCGGCGGAGGCGTTCCATGGCCATCCAGCCGAGCGAGAACGGCAGGCCCCCCAGCGCGACGACCGACAGGACGTCGAGCCCGGTCACGTCGAAGACGCCGCCGATGTCGCCGAACAGCTGGGCGACGGTCTGGAAGGCCAGGTGGAAGCCGATGCCCGCCCAGATGTCGCCCGTGGCGATGCGGAAGCCGCCGAGGAGCAGGGCGAACAGGAAGAAGATGACGAGGCGTTCGAGGGAGGTGGCGGATCCGGTCAGGAAGCCGAAGAGGGTGAACAGGGCGGCCTGGGCGAGGACCGCCTGCCAGGCCGGCACCACGGTCATGAGGTTGCGCTGCAGGTAGCCGCGGAAGACGAGTTCCTCCGGCAGCGCCTCGTACAGGAGGACGAGGACGATCAGGAGCAGCGCCGCCTGGAGGGCGTCCGCGGCGGAGGCGCGCAGGCTGATCTCGGTCCAGCCGAAGCCGAGACAGAGCGCGAACCCGCAGGCGGCGGGGATGAGCCAGCAGGCCATGCCGAGCAGCAGGTTGCGCCAGCCGGTACGTGGGGAGGGCAGCCCGAGGCCGGCCCAGGGGCGGCGGTCGAGCAGGCGGCGCGCGGCCACGATCACGGGGACGACGAGGACCGTCGTCAGGATCGCCCTGGCGGCATGGGTGAAGCGGTCGTAGTCGTAGCCGAGCGGGGTGCCGTGGTAGACGAACAACCACAGCAGGACGGCGGCGGCGAAGACGATGAGTATGCGCCAGATCGGGGCGGGACGAGAATCGCGGGCTCTTTCGGGGTCGGACACGTCAGGCTCGCTCTCCACGAATGGCCTGGCAATGGCTTTCGGCAGGCTCCGGCCGCGTTCAAGGAGAGTCGGGTGCGCCGGGCCGGTACTGCCAGACGAATTCCAGCCACGGCGGGGCGACTCCCGTGAAATGCGCCCAGCTGCCCGGTTCCGCGCCGGGATAGTCGCCTCGCACTTCCGACAGGAACGTCAGCACGAAGCCTTCCCGGATCAAGCTGTTGGTCATCCGGCTCAACGTCTGCCGGTACTCCCTGGGTTCCCGGATGCGGTTGCCGGACGGCCTTCTGTCGTAGACCCATTCCTGGTCGGGATAGGAGGTCGTGGTCTCGTCCGTGTAGGGCTGGGTGAGCGTGTAACCGGCGCCGTTCCAGGAATGGTGAGTGAGCCCGGAGAAGAACGGGTTGGCGCACATCAGGTAATAGTGGCCGCCTTTTCCGACGACTTTCGCGACCTCGCGGAAGACGATCCGGCAGTCGGGGACGAAGGTCAGCGAGTACGGATGCCAGACCAGCTCGAAGGAGGAGCCGCCGAGGGCCGACAGGTCGCGCATGTCCCCCTGGACCGTGCGGACGGTGGCGCCGTAGTGCTCCGCGGCCGAGCGGTCCCGCTCCAGTTGGCCCGAGGAGATGTCGAAGACCGTCACGTCGGCCCCCAGCAGGGCGAAGGCCGCCGACTGCTGCCCGCCTCCGCCCGCCAGGCAGAGCACCTTCCGGCCGGCGAGGTCGCCGGGGAGGCCGAGCCGTTCCAGGCCCAGATAGGCCCGGGCCTTCTCCTCGTCCAGGTCGAGCATGGGGCGGGTGAACAACGCGTCCGCCTCCACCAGGGCTTCCCAGCGTTCCGCGTTGTAGCGGTAGACCTCGTCCTGCACGGCGAACACCCTAACCCTCGCCCCACGGCGGGGACGAGCCATTAAGTCCCGGGAAGTCGCGTCTGCGGCGGATCGGGCTGAGCAGGAGGACGGCGAGCGAGCCGAGCTGGACGGCGGCCATCAGCCACATGGTCTCCCGGACCCCGATCGACTCGCCCAGCATGCCGCCGAGCAGCCCGCCGAGGGGGATCGCTCCGTAGTTCAGCGTCGAGGTGCTCGCGGTGATCCGCCCGAACAGCTCGGGCGGGCAGTACTGCTGGCGGAAGGTGCTGGTCAGGATGTTCGAGGCGACGATGCCCGCGCCCGCGCAGAAGCCCGACAGGGTGAAGCAGGCCAGGCCCGCGCCGCCGTCGCCGACCGGCCCGAGCAGCAGCATCGGCGCGGCGAACGCCTCGCACAGCAGGAACCCGCGCGCCGTGCCGAACCGGGCGGCGACGCGGCCGGCCAGCGCCGCCCCGAACAGGCCGCCCGCGCCGGCCAGCGCCAGCACCAGGCCGACCTGGCCCGCGCCCGCGCCGAGCTGCCGGGCGAGGAACACGACCTGGATCGACTGGTAACCCATCAACGCGAGGTTGGACATCGCGCTGAAGAGGGTGAGCGTGCGCAGGTACGGGTCGGGGACGACGAACCGTACCCCGTCGCGGATCTCCGCGAGCAGCCGCCGCTCCGCCGTGCCGCGCGGGCGGGCCTCGCGCGTGCGTACGGAGCGCAGGCAGAGCGCGGCTACCGCGAAGCCGGCCGCGTCGGCCAGCACGCCGCTGACCGCGCCGAAGACGTGCGCGAGGAGCCCAGCCAGGCCGGGGCCGGCGATCTGCGCCGCCGATTCGCTGCCCTGGAGCTTGGTGTTGGCCTCCAGCAGCCGCTCGCTTCCCACCAGGACGGGCAGGTACGCCCGGTAGGCGAGGGTGAAGAACACCTTCGCCACCCCGCCCACCGTGGCCACCAGGAGCAGGTGCGCCATCGTGAGCCCGCCCAGCCACGCCGCGACCGGCACGCTCGCGAACGCCACCGCCGACACGGTGTTGCAGGCCAGCATCACCGGCCGTTTCCGCATCCGGTCCACCCAGGCGCCGGCGGGCAGCCCGGCCACCAACCACGGCACCCAGGCGGCCGCGGTCAGCAGCCCGACGGCGAGGGTGCCGGCGTCCAGCGTCACCACGGCGACCAGGGGGAGTGCGACGCCGGCGACGGAGCTGCCCAGCATGCTGGTCGTCTCGCCGGCCCACAACAGCCGGAAGTCGCGCATCCCCAGCAGCCCGCCGCGCGTGACCGGCGAGGCCGGGGTCACGGCTGTCCGGGCACGGCACGGACGGTGAGGAAGACGAGCTTGCGCTCCTGCCCGTCGTCGGGGATCTCTCTGTCGGCCAGGGAGGACAGCAGGGCGAGGATCCGTTCCTCCAGCTCGGCGAGCTCGGCGACCGACAGCCGCGCCCAGTGGTCGGAGGTGAACGCCGCTCGCCGCCACGGCTCCGGGTAGCCGTCGCGCTCGGCGAACCACTGCCTGACCAGGCCGGCCTGGCGGTCGAGCAGCAACGATTCCGCGGCCGCCGCGACGGGGTCGCCGGGGAAGTCCGACGGCGACCAGCTCAGGACGTCCGGCGATCTGCGCCACCAGCGTTCGCGGCGGTCGCGGGCGAGCTCGGGGGCCTCCTCCACGAGCTCGCAGGCGGCGAGGACCTTGAGGTGGTGGCTGATGTTGCCGACGGCCTGGCCGGTCCTGGCGGCGAGGGCGGAGGCCGTCGAGGGGCCGTCGACCCGGAGGAGGTCGAGCAGGCGCCGGCGCAGGGGATGGGACATCGCGGCCAGCACCTTGGAGTCGCGGATCTCGCGCGTCGGGCGGTCGGGCATGGGCCCAGCGTAGATGCACAAGAGCCCTTGTACAACAACTCTTGTGGGTCAGCTTCGGAGCTGGGTGTTGAGCCGGGCGGCCTGGCGGGTGAGGTGATCCCGCTCGGGCAGGTTGGGCGCCGATCGGGCGGCTTCGGCGTAGAGGCGTGCCGCCGTCACCAGGTCGCCGTCACGCTCGTGCAGGTACGCCGCGGCGGCGGTGTGGCGGGGCAGGGAGGGGTCGACCTCGGCCAGGGCGGCCAGGCCGGCGCGCGGGCCGTCGGCCTCGCCGACCGCGACGGCCCGGTTGAGGCGGGCCACGGGGCTGCCGGTGAGGCGCACGAGCTCGTCGTACCACTCGACGATCTGCACCCAGTCGGTCTCCGCGGCCGTGAGGGCGTCGGCGTGCAGCGCGGCGATCGCGGCCTGGGCCTGGAACTCGCCCAGCCGGTCGCGGGCGAGGGCGGCCTGGAGCACGTCCACGCCCTCGGCGATCAGGCGGGTGTCCCACAGGCCGCGGTCCTGCTCGGCGAGCGGCACGAGCCTGCCGCCTGGGCCCGTCCGTGCGGCGCGGCGGGCGTGGTGCAGCAGCATGAGTGCGAGCAGGCCCGCCACCTCCTCGTGCTTCGTCCTGGCCGCGAGCTGGCGGGTGAGCCGGATCGCCTCGGCGGCGAGGTCCACGTCGCCGGAGTACCCCTCGTTGAAGACGAGGTAGAGCACGCGCAGCACCGTGGCGACGTCACCGGGCTGGTTGAACCGGACGGCCGAGACGGTCCGCTTGGCCCGGCTGATGCGCTGCGCCATCGTCGCCTTCGGCACCAGGTAGGCCTGCGCGATCTGGCGGGTGGTCAGGCCGCCGACCGCGCGCAGCGTCAGCGCGACGGCCGAGGCGGGGGTCAGCGACGGGTGCGCGCACAGGAAGTAGAGCTGGAGCGTGTCGTCCACCTCCTCGCCCGGTCCGGGTTCGGGCTCGCCCTCGACGAGCACCTCGCGGTGCCGCCTGGAGGTGTCGGCGCGGGCGGCGTCGAGGAACTTGCGCCAGGCGACGGTGACCAGCCAGCCCTTGGGGTCGCGCGGCGGACCGTCCGGCCACACGCGCACGGCCTCGATCAGGGCTTCCTGTACGGCGTCCTCGGCCGCCGCGAAGTCGGCCCCGCGACGGACCAGGACGCTGATCACCGTGGGAGTCAGGGCCCGTAGCAGGGGCTCGTCCACCGTTCGTCACTCCGTGACGGTCGGGCACGCGGACATGAACGGGCGTACTTCGAGCCACTCGTGGATCGGCTCGCCACCCGCGCCCGGAGCCGCGGACAGCTCCGCGGCCAGCTCGAGCGCCCGCTCGTACGTCTCGACGTCGATCACCATCCAGCCGGCGATCAGGTCCTTGGTCTCCGCGAAGGGGCCGTCGGTGACCGGCGGCCGCCCCTCGCCGCCGTACCGGACGAACGTGCCCTCCGGGGAGAGCTCCTGGTTGTCGACGAACTCGCCGGTGCTCCTGAGCCGGGCGGCGAAGTCCCGCATGTACTGCACGTGGGCCGAGAGCTCCTCCGGCGTCCACTGGTCCATCGGCACGTCGTTGGCCGCCGCCGGCGCGCCCCGGTAGTGCTTGAGGAGCAGGTACTTGGCCATCGTGTTCTCCTTTGTGCGGTACGGCCCATTGTGGCCGGTGTTCACTGCGGGGACGGAGCCGCGCGCGGGTTCTCGACATCCCGCCGACACGAATCTTCAGAGGCGGCGTTCCTCTCTCTGCCGGATCAGCTCCTCGACCGCGCTCGGCAGGGTCGTCTCGAAGTCGATCAGCTTCGCCCACGTCGGGGTCACGACGACCCGCACCATGCCGTCGTAGAGCGAACGCACCTCCGCCTCCCACTCGACCCGCTGCTCGGGGGTCATCCGGTAGGAGCCGTTCATCTGGAGGTACTCGTCCGGGATGCCCTCGACGACGTCCAGCTCGGCCCGGCCGCGGATGAGCAGGATCTTGGGCGGGTGCACCTCGGTGTCGATCGTCAGGGCGACCATCGGGTTCTCGCGCAGGGCGTGGAGCTTCGGGGCGTTCTTCGTGGTGCACATGACGATCTCCGCGCCGTTCCAGGTGAACCCGATCGGGACGTTGCGGGGAGTTCCGTCCTTGGCGACGTAGGCCAGCCGGGTCAGGTCGCGGGCCAGCAGTTCCTGGCTGTACGGGCGGTTCAGAACCTCGGCGATCTCGTTGGGCTGCATGGGCGTTCCCTTCCGTCGCGGCGGCCGGTGGTGGCCGCTGATGTCCCTGGGACGGAGCCGGGCGGGCATTCTCGACATCCATCGGCGCGCGAATTTTTCACTGAAGCCGGAGCCGGAGCGTCGCCGCGGTGGGGAGGTGGTCGCTGCCGGTGGCGGGCAGCGTCCAGGTGGTGGCCGGGGTCGCGCCGCGGGCCATGATGTGGTCGATCCGGGCGAGAGGGAAGGCGGCGGGCCAGGTGAAGCCGAACCCGTCGAGCGCCGGGGCCAGCAGGGAGGTGAGCGGGGACAGGCCGCGGTCGTGCACGGTGCCGTTGAGGTCGCCCAGCAGGACGATCCGCTCCAGCTTCTCGGCGGCCACGGCGGTGGCCAGCGCGGCGGCGCTCTCGTCGCGCCAGGCCGTGCCGAAGCCGTCCTGAGGGCGGAGGCGCACCGAAGGGAGATGGGCGACATATGCCGCTATATCGCCTACCGGGGTTCGTACGGTGGCGCGCAGTCCGCGGTTCCAGTCGGCGGTGACGTCCTGGGGTTTGATGGCGACGGGGCGGCCGTCGGCGAGGGGAAGCCTGGACCAGAGCCCGACGGTGCCCACGACCACGCGATGGGGGTGCTCCGGAGCGAGGGCGGCCTCGTAGACGGGCAGGGCCTGGGGTGTCAGCTCCTGCAGGGCGATGAGGTCGGCTCCGGCGCCGGCGAGGGCGCGGGCCGTCCCCCCGGGATCGGCGTTGTCGTCGGCGACGTTGTGCTGGAGCACCGTGAGGGTGGGCCCCGGTTCAGGGCCGCCCGCGATCACCGAGCCGGGGAACACCGACGTGCCGAACATGATCACCCAGACCGTCGCCGGCAGGGCCACGGCCGTGAGCGCGATGGCCGAGCGCCGTGACGACGCCAGGACGAGCAGCGCCACGACCACCAGGCCGAGCCAGGGAAGGAACGTCTCCAGCAGGCTGCCCACGTTGCCCACGGCGTTGGGGACGGCGGAGTGGAACGCCAGCAGCCCGGCGACCAGCACGGCCGACGAGATCAGGACCCACGGCCTGCGGGCGCGCGGGCTCGTGTCCCGGCGCGCGTCGCGCGTCACCGATCGAGCTGCTCGACGAGGAGGCGCAGCAGCGTCTCGGGCGCCTCGACGTGCGGGTCGTGCCCCGTCGGCAGGGACACCTGCCGGACCAGCGGGCACTCCTGCGTGACCGCGTCGAGCTGCCGCCGCGTCCACGAGCAGTACGCCTCCCAGGCCGGTACGAGCCGGTCGGGGAACACCGCGGCGAAGGCCATCGCATCACCGCTGACCACCAGCAGCGGGCATCGCGCGCCCCGATAGACGGGGAACAGGTCCGGGCGTCTATCTCCCGCATGACCTGCAGGAACGGCTCCGGAAGCCCCCGGCCCAGCTCCGCCAGGAACGCGGTCATCTCCCGGCAGGCGGTGGCCGCCGCGGCCTCGTCCAGGCCGGCGAACTGGTCGGGGCGCGTCGGGTTGCCGTGGCCGTCGAGGTTCACCGCGAGCCGGCACTCCGGATGCCCGGCCGCCCACAGGGCCGCGACCATGCCGCCGAGGGAGTGGCCGACGATCACCGGCCGGCGCAGCCCGTACGCGCCCGCGACGGCGGTGACGTCCCCGAGCGCCGCCGCCCACGACCACGGCGCGGCTCCGGACTCCCCGTGACCGCGCAGGTCCATGGACACCGGCCGGAAGCCGGCGCCCACGAGCAGCCCGGCGAAGGCCTCCCAGTCGCCGCGCGTCCGGCCGCCGCCGTGCAGCAGCAGCACGTCCTGTCCGGATCCGCCGTGGTCCTCCGCCACGATCGGCACGCCGCCGCCCACGACCGTGGTCGCCCCGGTGCTCATCTCGGATCGAGGAGCAGATAGTCGATCTTGCCGTCGTCCCCGACGGAGATCTTCGTGTCGTACTTCTTGGCTAACGCCGGGATCGATCGCATGGGGCTCCTGGAGATCAGCTTTGCGGAGAGCAGGAATGCTAGCAACCCGCCCCGACGGAAAAGCGCCGGCGCGGGCCGTCGGCACACAGGTCAGAGCAGGACGACGGGGTTGGTGAGCGCCGCCATGCGGCCGTCCGCGTGACGGATCTCGACGCGGACGAACGCCGACTCCGCCGCGCCGGTCCGCCACTCCACGATGCCCGCCCCGCCGCCGGGCAACGACTCGCGCAGCACCGTACCGAGTTCGGTGTGAAAGGTGACGGCGCCGGAGGGGACGCCGCGCACGTCCACCCGGACGGCGACCGGCTCGCCGCCGGTATCCAGGCGCTCCCCGATGCCGGCGCGGCCGTCGCCGGCGGTCGCCTCGAAGGACAGCTCGATCGCGGCCGATCCGGCGATCCAGCTCCGGCCGGCGCGGATCCCCGCGAGCAGGGCGGGGCCGCTGAGCTCATCGGCCAGGACGACGGTGTGCGGCGTGCCCAGCTGCCCCTCAAGATGGGTGTCGCTGTTGCCCATCGCGGGCCGCCACGAGCCCCGGTGGACGTCATGGGCCAGTCCGCGGCCCCATTCGGCCAGCGCGGCCTCGTTGTTCGCGTTCCACGGCAGGCCGGAGGTCCACTGGCCGTTCCACACCTCCACCACGTCGAACCCCTGGTACGGGTACATGAACACCCCGGACGGGTACGGCGCGTGCGGGTGGGCCGCCACGCACAGGCCGCCGGAGTGGCGCACCTGGCCCAGGTGGCGGTCCACGGCGTCGTCGCGGACGCCGTAGCGCCATTCGACCACTTCGCCGGGGGCGAGGCCGAGCGCCAGCCAGTGGCCGGTGCGGGTGGTCACCTCCTGGCCGGGGATCACCAGCAGGTCGTCGCCGGACAGCGAGGCCCACTCGTCGTGCGCGGCGGGGGTGTTGTGCTCGGTGACGGCGATGAAGTCGAGCCCGGCGGCGCGCGCGGCGGCAGCCAGGTGCGACGGCGTCAGGTCCGCGCCGTGCGAGAGGAACGAGTGCACATGGCAGTCACCGCGGAACCAGCGTCGCGGGCCATGATCCGTCGCCATCCCGGCAGCATACTAAGCGGGTGGCGCCGCGTCCTCGGTGGTGATGCGGGTGCCGATGTCCTCGCCCTCGCAGATCGCCCGCATGACGCCCCTGGCGGCCACGTCGAAGACGTGCATGCGCAGGCCCTGCTCGTTGGCCAGCACGAACGCGCTCTCGTCCATGACCCGCACCCCGGCCGCCAGCGCCTCCCGGTAGGTGAGGTTCGTGTAGCGCTTGGCGTCGGGATCGAGGTTCGGGTCGCTGTCGTACACGCCGTCCACGCCGCGCTTGGCCACCAGCAGGGCGTCCGCGTCGAGCTCCAGGGCCCGCTGCACGGCGGGGTAGTCGGTCGTGACGTACGGCTGGCCGATGCCGCCGGCCAGCAGCACGATGAGGTCGCGGCGCAGGTGCCGGTCGGCGCGCAGCCGGATGAACGGCTCGGCCACGCTCTGCATGGGCATGGCGGTCATGACCCGCACGTCCGTGTCCGAGCGGGCGGTCAGCACGCCGCGCAGCATCAACGCGTTCATGACCGTGCCCAGCATGCCGATGTTGTCGGCCTCGGCCCTGCCGATGCCCCAGCCCTCCGCCATGCGCCCGCGGAAGTAGTTGCCGCCGCCGATCACCACGGCGATCTGCACGCCGAGGTCGTGGACGGAGAGGATCTCGTCGGCGAGCTGGGCCAGGCTCGCCGGGTCGGTGCCCCAGCCGGCCTCTCCGGAGAGTGCCTCGCCGCTGAGCTTGACCACGACACGTGAGTAACGACGCATGCCCGCAATCCCTTCGCGGTCGCGCGCTTGGCGACCCGGACAAGGATACGTGGCCTTCGTCCGCTCCCAGGGGCAGCGGAGCGCGGTCGAGATCTGCCGGCCGCAGGGCGCGGTCGAGGTCCGCATCGGCGCCGTCACGGACGGCCGCAGGGCACCGACGCGGGTCTACTGGGCGCAGGGCGCCGGCGAGGCCGTCACAGGGCCAGCACGCCGACCGTCTGGTCGCCGCTCACTTCCCCGGTGAGCTCGAACCCGAGCTTGCGGTAGAACCCCTCGGGCCCGCCGTCGCCCGGGTGCCACGTGACGTACATCCGCGTCGCCCCCCGCCGCCTGAGCTCGGCCGCCACGGACGAGACGGCGAACCGCCCGACCCCGCGCCCCTGCGCGCCGGGTGTCACGTTGAGCCGCCACAGCCCGGACCGGAAGTCGACCCCCTTGCCGTTCCAGTCGATGTCGAGGAACGCCATGAGGAACCCCACCGCGTCGGACCCGTCGAGGATGAGGCGCGGCCAGGCCGTCCGGGGATGGACGTAGGCCTCGGCCAGCGACTTCACCACCGACGTGACGAAGTGCTCCTGGTCGGGGCGGACCCGTACGGCGATGGCCGCGTCGAGGTTGGCGGGGGTGACGGGCACGAGGCGCAGGTCAGGCGTCATGGGCGGATCCTGTGGGAAGGCGGGACGGTCGCTCCAGTGGACTCCCGCCGGGCGACCCGCCGCCACTCGTTTTCGGCGCGGGGCCTCGGAGTAGTGGCCGAAGTGCTGCTGCCTCCGGCGCTCGGCGAGACCGATGGCCGTCATGGCCACGCCGGCCAGCAGCGCCAGCGCGCAGACCAAGGGGATGAGGTCCCACCGCGAGGTCGCGGCGGTGACGATGGCGATCGGCACGCCCGCATCACCGCTCCAGCGCCAGTTTCACGCCGAGCCCGACGAAGATGCCGCCCGTGGCGACGTCGATGCGGCGCCGGGCGGCGCGCCGGTGGCGCAGCCAGCCGCCGATGCGGCCCGCGAGCACGCCGACCGCGCCGTCCACGAGGAATTCCAGCGCGATGAGAATGACCCCGAGAATCGCGAACTGCAGCCACACCTGACCCAGGCTCGGATTGATGAACTGCGGGAGGAAGGCGATGGTGAAGGTGACCATCTTCGGGTTCAGCAGGTTGGTCGTCAAACCGCTCAGGTATGCCCGGCGCCCCGACATGCCGCCGCCGCCCACCGCCACCTCCAAGGGGCTGTCGTCGCGGTTGCGGATGGCCTGGACACCCAGGTAGATCAGGTACGCGGCCCCGGCGATCCGCACCACCGTGAACGCGACCGGCACCGCCTCGAACAGCGCCGCAAGACCCGCCGCCGCCACCGCGACGTGAACGGCCTCGCTGGTGGCCACGCCGGCGGTGGCGAGCAGGCCGGCCCGGGGGCCGCCACGCATCCCGCACCCCAGCACGAACAGCATGTCCGGTCCCGGGGTGATCATGGCCACGATCGTGGTTACGGTGAAAAGCGCAAGAAGATGGGAGTCGATAGGCATGGCCGAATTCTCCCACGACGCCCAAAAAGATGGGAAAAATGGTGACATCTACCTGGGATGAGGCGTTCGCGGATCGATATGCGGAATGGTCGGCGCACATGGCGGCCGACATCGCGTTCTACGTCGGCCTCGCCCAGGAGGCGGACGGGCCGCTCGTCGAGCTGGCGATCGGGAACGGGCGGGTCGCCATCCCGGTCGCGCGGGCGACGGGGCGGCGCGTCACCGGCGTCGACCTCTCCCCGGCCATGCTCGAACAGGCCCGCACGAACGCCGCCGAGCAGGGCGTCCGGCTCGACCTGCGCGAGGGCGACCTGCGCGAGCTCACCCTGGAGGAGCCGGCGGCGCTGGTCTACTGCCCGTTCCGGTCGCTGCAGCACCTCCCGACCTGGGCCGACCGCCGCCGCGTCTTCGAGCGGGTCGCCGCGTCGCTGCGCCCAGGGGGCCGCTTCGCCTGGAACGCCCTCGCCTTCGACCACCACCTCGCCGCCCGCTTCGACGGGATGCGCCGGCAGGAGCCGGTGCCGCACACGACCCGCTTCGCCGTGGGTGACAACCGGATCGACATCGTGCTGGACGACGGGGCGACGAGCTCGTCCTGGTGGGCGACGAAGAACGAGTGGCTCGGGCTGATCGACGTCGCGGGGCTGGAGCTGGAGGCGTTGTACGGGGGGTTCGCCCGCGAGCCCTTCACCGAGGACAGCCGCGAGTACGTCTTCGTCACCCGCAGGCCCGGCCGGTAGGCGGCGTCACAGCGAGCCCAGGGACGTCTCACGACCATGCGCGATCCCACCGCGAGCGCCGGGGGGACGGCCCCGCCCCGCGCCGGGCGGGGCCGTCCGGCGCGCGCTCAGGTCCGGTTGCTCACAACCTCCCCGAGCAGCTTGAAGAACGCGTCACCGCGGACGATCTCGAACGGGTCGCCGAGCAGCTCACCCAGCTCCGCGATGTCGCTCGGCGCCCAGTTCCAGGCGTTGACCGCCCCGGCGACGAACAGCGGCCGCGCGCCGTCCCAGCCCTCGATGTGCCTGACCAGCGTGTCCCGGTACTCCTGCGCCTTGCCCTGCGGCGAGAAGTTCCCGATCACGGGCAGCCCCGCGGGGGCCGCCTGCAGGTCGCCGCTCTCCCACGACTGGATGATGCCGCGCAGCGGCGTGTTCTTCCTGTACGAGGCCGCGATCCGCTCGTCGAGTGCCACCCAGCCGTCGCCCGCCGCGTTGCGATGGTTGTAGGCGTAGACCAGGTCCATCCCCGTACGGCGCAGGAACCGCCCGGTCAGCGCGGTGTAGGCGTCGAGGTCGTCCTGCGGCCACGACCCCGGGTAGGTGTAGCCGGCGCCGGAGGGGCCCGCGATCAGCAGGTCGTTGTCCGTGGCCGTGCGCTGGTAGTACGCCAGCAGCGCCGGCCCGATCTCGGCCAGCAGCGGGCTGACCGTCCAGTTGGTGGGCACCTGGCCGCGCGCGGGGTCGTCCCAGATCCGGCGCATCCTGCGCTGGCAGTACTGGATGTTGTCGCCCTCGCCGACGGTGAGCGTCAGGTAGACGCGGTTGCGCAGCGTGGTGCGCGGCCTCGGGCGTACGCGGTCGGAGACCCTGGCCTGGACGCCCGCGTGCACGGTGGCGTTCATGTAGTAGTCGGCGGGCACCACCTCGACCGCGTGTTGCGAGGCCCGGTCCACCCCGCCCCACTCGCCTGCCACGTCGTTGGAGAACCAGCCCGCGTACGGCGTGGTGGGTTTCACCTTGCTCAGGATCTCGTCCAGCAGCGCGCCCGTCTCGCCGCTGGGCGGCAGCCAGAACACCATGGCCCGCATCGCCACCGTGTAGTCGCGGAAGTACGGGAAGGGCTCCACCCGGGTGGGCGCCGTGGTGGTGGCGGTGACCAGGAACTGGTTCCACAGGTCCACCTCGACGAGCAGCTGCCGCGTGCCGGCGGGGGCGGTGAAGCGATAGATGAAGTAGTTGCCGCCGTCGGCGAAGCGGTTGGCGTCCCCGCCGATGGCGGAGTTGAGGCCGTCGAAGAGGTACGGGGTCTCGGCGTCGGTGCCGGGCGTGAACGAGGCGATCTGCGTCCCGTCGGCCTTCACCACGACAGAGCCGACCGAGGCGCCCCAGCCGTCGTCGCCCAGCGAGTCCTGGAAGCGCAGGTAGACGCCGTCCTGGCCGGTCAGCTCCTGGCTGAGGTCGAACGTGCGGACCTGCCGGTTCGAGGAGTCCCTGATCCGCTCGGTCTCCCTGGCCACCTCGCGCCATCGCACGTCCTCGACCCGCACCGTCCTGGTCGGTGGCAGGCCGCTGAGCAGGGCCTTCGTGCAGCGGGGGAACAGGTTGGCGAGCTGCCAGCGGTACGTGGCGAGCACGTCGCCGGGGTCGAAGCGGCCGCGCAGGTCGGTGATGACCTCGAAGCCGTGCTCGGCGGCCTGTTCGGCGGTGGCGGCGACGGCGTTCTCCAGGCCGGCCAGGGTGGTGGCGACGTTCACCGAGTCGGGGACGGCCGGGTCGTGCAGGATCGCGCCGCGGGCCTCGCCCCGGTAGCGGGCGATCAGGTCGAGGGGCCGGTCGTGGCGGGTGATCCGGGCGCCGGTGCTGTCCAGCCAGGCGGTGTCGTAGTTCTCGGTGGTGTAGTCGAAGTACAGGCGGGGGCGGCGGCGGTTGATGACTCCCTGGAGGGTGGTCAGGAGTAACTGGTCGTCGCCGTGCAGGGTGCTGAGGTCGGCGAAGTCGAGGCTGGTGGGGCGGCCGAAGCCGGGGAGGAGGGGGGTCGCGGCGGCGGCCTGGGCGGGGAGGGAGACTCCGAGCCCGCCGGCCGCGAGGACCACGCCGTTCGCCCGCAGGAAGGTACGTCGGGACACCATCACGTTCACTGCTCCTCGTCGGGGGGAGACCAGGAATGACAGCGTTGTCATCTGCTGGTGTGAACGTAACAACGTGACGGAATGTTGTCCATGGTGTAAAACGCGCCGGCAGGGATTCAGGCGGTCGAACCGTACTTTCGGCCGGTACTGCGATCATGCCCCGGCTCCTACCGTGGGTGGCATGCGGGAGCGATGGGAGGCCGCCGGGCTCGGCGTCGCGTTCGCGGTGGTGCTCGCCGAGTGGGGCTACCGGATCGTGGACAGCTGGGGCGGTGGCTACTGGGTGCCCGGCTGCGTGGCGGGTGCGGTGGCGGGCGTGCTCGCCCTCGTACGCCGCCGCGCCCGGCTGTGGACCGCCGTCGCGGGCATGGCTGTCGCGGCGGTGGCCATCCTGGTCGCGCGCCACTTCGACCTGCCCGCCGAGCCGGGGCCGGGGCTGGCTCTCGGGCTGTCCGTGCTGGTCGGCTCCGCCCTCAGGACGCTGCCGGCGCCCCAGGCCGCCGGCGTCGGCGCGGGCGGGCTGGCGGTCGCCCTCGGCAGCCAGCTGTCCGGGTCCCCGCACGCCGCCGTCCTGATGCTGAACCTCGGGGCCTGGCTCGCCGCCCTCGCGGGTGGCCTGGGGCCACGGCTGCTGGCGGCCCGCCGTGCCGCGGTCGCCGAGCGCGTACGCCAGGCCGAACGGCTGGAGCTGGCCAGGGAGCTGCACGACGTCGTCGCCCACCACGTCACGTGCGTCGTGCTCCAGGCCCAGGCGGCGCGGCTCGTCGCCCGCAAGGACCCCGACCGGGTGGCCGGCTCGCTCGCCGACATCGAGGCGGCCGGGTCCGACGCGCTGGCCGCGACCCGGCGCGTCGTCGGCCTGCTGCGCGAGCCTGGCGGGCCCGCGGCGTTCGGGCCGGCGGAGCGGCTCGGCGAGCTGGTCGCGCACTTCGGCGGGCCTCCCGTGACGCTGCGGCTGCCCGACGGGGAGCCGGCGTGGCCCTCCGAGGTGGCGGGCACCGTCCACCGGCTGGTCCAGGAGTCCCTGACCAACATCGCCCGCCACGCCCCCGGCGCGAGCGCGGTCATCGTCAGCGTCACGCAGGGGGAGGCGGAGCTGGTGGTGGAGGTGACGGACGACGCCCCGCCGTCCCACCGGATCCCCGCCCGCCTGGGCGGCGGCTACGGGCTGGTCGGGATGCGCGAGCGGGTCGAGGCGCTCGGCGGCACGCTGTCGGCGGGCCCGCGCCCCGCGGGCGGCTGGGCCGTGCGCGCCACGCTGCCCCTGCCCGAGCGGGGCGCGGCCGGCGGGATGCCGGCTTCCGCCGGGGGGCGGGGGCGGCGGTGAGCATCACGGTGCTGCTGGCCGACGACCAGCCCATGATCCGCAGTTGCCTGCGCCTCATCCTGGAGGACCAGCCCGGCATCCGCGTGATCGCCGAGGCCGGCGACGGCGCGGAGGCGGTCGCGATGGCGCGCAGGCTGCGGCCCGATGTGTGCCTCGTGGACGTGCAGATGCCCCGGCTCGACGGCATCGAGGTCACCGCCGCCCTGGCGGGGCCCGGCACGCGCGACCCGCTGCGGGTGGTCGTGGTCACCACGTTCGACCTCGACGAGTACGTCTACGGCGCGCTGAGGGGCGGCGCGGCCGGGTTCGTGCTCAAGGACGCCGGGCCCGAGCTGCTCGTCGAGGCGGTCAGGGCGGCGCACGCCGGCGACGCGCTGATCTCGCCGTCGGTCACGCTGCGCCTGCTGCGCCACGTCACGGCCACCGCTCCCGGGCCCGCCGCCGCGCAGCCGCTGTCGGAGCGCGAGAGCGAGGTCGTGCGCGCCGTCGCGAGGGGCCGCACCAACCAGGAGATCGCCAGCGAGCTGTGCATCTCGCTGAGCACGGTGAAGGGTCACGTGTCGTCCGTCATGACCAAGCTCGGGATGCGCAACCGGGTCGAGATCGTCGCCTGGGCGTGGGAGAGCCGGCTCGTGCGCTAGCCCGCTGAGGATCAGTCCACGGGGAACGTGCGCAGCTCCCTGCGCGAGGCCAGCCCGAGCTTGCGCAGCGCGTTGGCGATGTGGCTCTCCACCGTGCGCCTGGACAGGAACAGAGCGTCGGCGATCTGCTGGTTCGTCTTCCCGGCCGCCGCCAGCAGCGCCACCTCGCGTTCCCGCGACGACAGCGTCCCGCCGTGGGAGGGCCGCCCGCCCCGCCAGGGGTACGGGATCGGGACCCCGTTCTGCCGCATGACCCGGCAGATCCGCGCGATGTCGCGATCCGCCCCCATCGCCCCGTATGCCCGCAGGGCCTCCTCCAGCAGCGCCCCGCCGCCGCCGTCCCCGCGCTCGCAGCGCCAGCGCCCCAGCCGCTCCCCGGCCAGCGCCTCCTCGTACCGCAGCCCGGCCTTGCGCAGGAGAACCCGCGCCTCGTCGAGGAGCCGGCCGGCCCGCCCGGCGTCGTCCGCACGCGCGAGCACGGCCTCGGCGGTCAGCAGCGCCGCCCGCGCGAGCGGCGCGTCGGCCCCGGCGAGACCGGCGCGCAGCCGCGCCACCTCCTCCGCGCCGCCGCGCCCGTCCAGGGCGTCCACCAGGCATGACACGCTCTCGGCCGCCCACACCCAGTTCCCCTTCGCCCGTGCCAGGTCCAGGGCGGCGGTGGCCTGCTCGGCGGCGCCGGCGGCGTCGTCCAGCGACAGCAGCAGCCGCGACAGCGCCGTCCTGGCCGGGATGAGCGGCCACACCGCCCCCGTCCGCCCGGCGATCGCGATCACCTCGCGCAGGACCTCGACGGCCTGCTCGGCCGGGCCGGTGGCGGCCAGCAGCGCCCCGCGCAGCAGCCGCGAGTCCAGGGAGGCCGCGGCGAACGTGGCGGACGTGTCGCCCAGCCGGCGCAGCCGTCCCTCCAGCCCGTCCCACCGCCCGGCCGCCCGGTCCACGGCGGCCGTCACCAGCGAGACGACCTCCGCCACCCGCAGGTACTCGGCCTCGTCCGCCACCCGCCGCCCCTCCGCGAGCAGGGTCTCGGCCCGGTCGAGCCGCCCGACGTGCAGGGCGCCCTGGGCCCAGTTGAGGCAGGCGCGGGCGTGCTCCCTGGGCGAGGCACGCAGCCGGTCGTCGGCCAGCAGCGCGTCGATCAGCCGCCAGCTCTCCGGGTCGCCCTGCTCCAGCAGCAGGCTTGCGCGCGTGATGCGGACCGCGATGGCCACGTCCGGGTCGCCGCTGCGGCGCGCCGCCCGCTCCGCCTCGTCGCAGCGGGCGGCGTGCTCGCTGACGTGCCTGTCCACGACGGTCTCCGGCGCGGCCAGCACGGCCAGCGCCCGGCCCAGCAGCGCGGGCCGCTCGCCGAGGTCGTCGACCGCGCGCTCGATCTGCAGGTATCCCGCGAGCGCCTGGCCGTGCTGGCGCAGCAGGCGGCCCAGCGCGAAGCGCAGCTCGCCGCGCAGCGGGGCGGGCAGCGGCTCGGTGGCCAGCAGGCGCTCGAGTATCGGCACGGCCTCCGCGTGCGCGAGCCCGTCCACGGCCGCCCGGCCGAGCTTGACGGCCAGCCGCACGCGTACGTCGCTGGACAGCTCGCCGACCTCCAGCGCCCGCAGCAGGAAGCGGGCGGCCGTGGCGTCGTCCCCGTGGGAGAGCGCCGTGTCGGCGGCGGCCTCGGCGTTGCCCACGAAGTCGGAGGTGCGGCCCGCGTGCAGGAAGTGGTGCGCCAGCCGGGCCACCGGCCGGGGACCGCTGCCGGACTCCAGGGCCCGCGCGGCCCGCAGGTGCAGCCAGCGCCGCCCGGACACGGCCACGGACTCGTACACGATCTGCCGCGCCAGCGCGTGCCTGAACCGGCAGCGGCCGTCCTCCTCGTGCAGCAGCCCCACCGCCTGCGCCTTGGCCAGCGCCCTGGCCACCTCGGGCGGGCTGCGGTCGCTGACCTCGGCCAGCACGCGGTCGTCGGGGGTCATGCCGATGACGGCCGCGGCGCCCAGGATCTCCTGCGCGGGGTCGTCGAGCGAGGACAGGCGCTGCAGCACCACGTCCCGCAGCACGGTGGGCACGGCCAGGTCGGCCAGCACGTCGGGGCGGCCGGGGATCTCGCTGGCGGGCAGCCGCTCCAGCAGCGTGCGCAGCACCTCCTCCACGACGAACGGGATGCCGCCGGTCTTCTCGTAGAGGGGGCCGGCGAACGTGCGGGGGAGCTCGGCCCTGAGCACGCCGCCTGCCAGCTCCTCCACCTCGGGCAGGCTCAGCGGGGCCAGGCTGATCGTCCGGGCCGGGCCCGACGGTGCCCTGGCGAAGGCCTCGCGGATGGGGAGCAGGCCCGCCTCGGTGCGTACGGTGAGGATCACCGCCACGTCGCGCGGCTGGTGGGCGGCGAGGAAGGCGAGGAAGTCGTGGGTGCCGGCGTCGGCCCAGTGCACGTCCTCCAGCACGAGCACCAGCGGGCCGAGGTGGTCGAGCAGCGCGACCGCCGCGCGGAACACCCGGTGCCGCTCCGCCCGCTGGTCGGGCAGCGGCGGGAGAGGCGGGGGCAGGTGCTCGGCGATCTCGGGCAGCAGCGGCGCCAGCGCCCCGGCCACGGGGTTGAGCGGCAGGCGCGACCGGGCCAGCTCGGCCCCCGCCGAGCGGAACGCGTCGAGCAGCGGTGAGAGCGGCAGCGGCTCCTGGAGCTGCTCGCACTGGCCGAGGAGCCGGCGCGTCCCGGCCAGGTCGGGCGCGGCGAACAGCTCCGCCACCAGGCGGCTCTTGCCGATGCCGGCCTCGCCCTCGACCAGGGCGAGCGACGGCGGGGACGCGATGACCGAGCGCAGCAGCGCCAGCTCGGAGCGGCGGCCGATGAGGACGTCGGAGAGCGAGCCCGAGGGGGCCGGTCCCAGAGGCAAGCGGCCACCCCCTACCGGATATCAGCGGCAACAGGCTACCGGATGTTAAATTTCCGTTTTGTGACGCCATAAATCCGTATCCAGTACGGATACCGGCCCAGCCTGCCCCTTATTAGCGTCGGCGATCATCCGCGTGATCTGCGGAACGCATGAAGGGGCGACGATGCATCTGTCCACATCCCCCAGACGGTTGGTGGCGACTGCCGCGCTGACCGGGCTGACGATGGCCGGGCTCGCCTGGCCGAGCACGGCGGCGGCCGGCGCGGAGGAGCAGAAGACTTATCTCGTGCGGCTCGCCGCGGAGCCCGTGGCGACGTACGAGGGTGACGTGGCCGGGCTGGCGAGGACCAAGCCCGCCGAGGGCGAGAAGATCGAGACGGGCTCGGCCGAGGTGACCGAGTACGTCGATCATCTGAAGGGCCGCCACGACGCCGCGCTGCGCAAGGCCGGCGGCCGCAAGCTCTACGAGTACGTCTACTCCTACGAGGGTTTCGCCGCGCGCATGACCGCCGGCCAGGCGGCGAAGATGCGGGCCTTACCCGAGGTCGTGTCCGTGACCGAGGACAGGAAGGTCTCGGTGGCGACCTCCTCGACCCCGGCCTTCCTCGGCCTGGACGCCCGCGGCGGCCTGTGGGACCGGCTCGGCGGGCCGACCGGCGGCAGGAAGGGCGAGGGCGCCGGTGACGGCCTGGTCATCGGGGTGATCGACAGCGGCATCTGGGCGAGCAGCCAGAGCTTCGCCAACCCGGACGCGAGCGGCAGGCGGTACGGCCCGCTCCGCGGCTTCCACGGCGGCTGCGCGCAGAGCAGCCCGGACCAGTCGTGGGACGCCACGCTGTGCAACGGCAAGATCGTCGCGGCCAAGCACTTCAACGCCGGCTGGGGCGGTGACGCGGGCGTCAAGGAGCAGCTCCCGTGGGAGTTCCAGTCGCCGCGCGACTACAACGGCCACGGCACGCACACGGCCTCCACGGCGGGCGGCAACCATGACGTGGCCGTGACGGGGCCGGCGGCGGCGTTCGGCGAGATCAGCGGCATCGCGCCGCGCGCCAGGATCGCCGCGTACAAGGCGCTGTGGTCCACGCAGGACGCCTCGACGGCGAACGGTTACTACTCGGACCTGGTCGCCGCCATCGACCAGGCGGTGGCCGACGGCGTGGACGTGATCAACTACTCGGTCTCGGGCACCAGCACGGACCTGCTCGACCCGGCTGAGCTGGCGTTCCTGGCGGCGGCGGAGGCGGGCGTGTTCGTGGCCGCGGCGGGCGGCAACGACGGGCCGGGGGCCGCCACGGTGGCGCACCCGTCCCCGTGGGTGACCACGGTCGCGGCCGGCACGCACAACCGCGCCACGCAGGGTTCGGCGACGCTCGGGAACGGCGCCTCGTACGGCGGCGCCTCGGTGGCCGCCACCAAGGCGGGGCCCGCGCCGCTCATCGACGCCGCGGCGGCCGCGGTGGCCGGAGCGGACCCGGCGAAGGCCGCGCAGTGCTGGGCCGCCAGGGACAACGGCGGCACGGCGGTGCTGGACCCGGCCAAGGTCAAGGGCAAGATCGTGCTCTGTGACCGCGGCACCACGCCGCGGGTCAACAAGAGCGTCGCGGTCTCCGAGGCGGGCGGCGTCGGCGTGATCCTGACGAACGCGGACGAGAACTCGCTCAACGCCGACCTGCACCCCATCCCCACCGTGCATCTCGCGGTCAAGGACCGGCAGGCCGTCAAGGACTACGCCGCCACGGACGGCGCCACGGCCACGGTCGAGCAGGCGAGGATCACCACGGACGCCCCCGCCCCGTACGTGGCCGCGTTCTCCTCGCGCGGCCCGCTCCAGGCGGCCGGCGGCGACCTGCTCAAGCCCGACCTGATCGCCCCCGGCCAGGACATCCTGGCCGCGTACGCGCCGCCGGGCGCGAACGGGCTGGAGTTCAACGTCTCCAGCGGCACCTCCATGGCCGCCCCGCACGTGGCTGGGCTGGCCGCGCTGCTGAAGGACCTCAACCCGCGCTGGTCCCCGATGGCCGTCAAGTCGGCCCTGATGACCAGCGGCTCCGACGTCAAGGACGGCCCGTCCACCGACCCGTCCGTCATCTTCGGCCAGGGCGCCGGGCACGTCACCCCGAACAGCGCCGCCGACCCCGGCCTCGTCTACGACAGCGGCATCGAGGACTGGACGGCCTTCCTGTGCGGCAGCACCAACGCCGTCGAGCCGAAGGTGTGCGACGCGCTGGCGGGGAAGGGCCGCTCCTTCGACCCCAGCGACCTGAACGTGCCCTCGATCGCCGTCGGCAGGCTCCCCGGCACGCAGCGGGTGACCCGCGAGGTGACCAACGTGGGCCGCTCGACCGCCACGTACACCGCCTCCGTCACCGGCCTCGACGGCATCGAGGCCAAGGTGTCGCCGAGCCGGCTGACGCTGCGTGCCGGGCAGACGAAGTCGTTCACGGTCACGTTCACGCGGACCACGGCCCCCATGAACGCCTACGTGGGCGGGCAGCTCACGTGGAAGGAGCGCAAGCACACCGTGCGCACGCCCGTCGTGGTGCGCCCGGTGCCCGAGAAGTGGGCGGCCACGTACGGCGTCGCGGGCGGCCAGGACACCGCCGAGTTCATCGTCAACGACCCCGCGGGCAAGCGGGTCTACGTCACCGGCGCCAGCTACGGCTCCACGCCCGGCCTGCTCAGCCCGAGCATCGCCACCGTCGCCTACGACGCCGCCACCGGCAAGGAGCTGTGGAGCAGGACCTACGCCGGCCCGGCGGGCAACTACGACGAGCCGTTCGCGCTGGAGCTGAGCCCCGACGGGAGCAAGCTGTTCGTGGCGGGCATCAGCGCCGGCACGGAGACCGGCACCGACGCCGTCACGCTCGCCTACGACGCGGCCTCCGGCGAGCCGCTCTGGACGGCCCGCTACACCGCGGCGAACGCGCACGCCGACCACGCCAACGGGGTGAAGGTCGCGCCCGACGGCAGGACCGCCTACGTCACCGGCATGACCACGGTCGGCGACAACGGCGAGGCCGACTACTTCGTCGCCGCCTACGACACCGCCGACGGCAAGGAGAAGTGGCAGGCCCGCTACGACGGCCCCGGCAAGGGCACCGACGACGCCCGCGTGATCGAGCTGACCCCCGACGGCACGAAGCTCTTCGTCAGCGGTCAGAGCCAGGGCGAGGAGGGCACCGGCCTGTCCGACTGGGGCACGGTCGCCTACGACGCCGCCACCGGCCGGCAGCTCTGGACGGCCCGGCACAACGGCCCGGCGAACGGCATCGACGTGCCCTCGGGCATGGCCGCCGACGCCGGCGCGGTCTACCTCACCGGCAGCATCGACACGCAGGACACCCAGAGCGACGTGATGACGGTCGCGTACGACACCGCCACGGGCAAGGAGCTGTGGGCCGACCGCTACGACGGGCCGGGACACCAGAGCGACACCCCGCACGACCTGACGCTCGCCCAGGGCAGGCTGTACGTCACCGGCAACACCACCGGCGAGGGCACCGGCTCCGACTTCACCACCCTCGCCTACGACGCGGCCACCGGGCAGCGGTCCTGGGCGCAGCGCTTCGACGGGCAGGCCAAGAACGAGGACTACGCCTGGGCTGTCAGGGTGACGCCGGACGGCGGCAAGGTCGTCATCGCCGGCCAGAGCGCCGACGACCAGGCGAAGGGCACGGACTACGTGACCGTGGCGTACGAGGCCGGGAGCGGCGAGCAGCTCTGGGTGGGCCGCTACGACGGCGCGGTCGGCGCTTCGGACAACGCCCACGGCCTGGCCGTGGACGCGACCGGCGCCGAAGGGGTCCGGATCTTCGTGACGGGTTCCAGCGCGACAGGCGGCACCCCGCCGTTCGCGCTGGAGGTCGACTTCGCCACGGTGGCGTACTTCGAGCCGTGGAAGCAGTGACCTTCTGACGCAGGAGCGCCTCCCGGGAAAACGGGGGGCGCTCCTGCCGTTTCGGAAGTGACCACGGCGGGTAAGCCCGTGTTGATTCTGAGCTGCCTGATCTTCAGGAGCCCCAGATGTCCCGTATCACGCTCACCTCCGCAGCCCGTGAAGCGCTCCGCGACGGAGAAGTGATCTTCTTCGACTGGCACGTGACCGGCCTCTGCTGCGCGGACGCGGGGGAATTCTCGGTCAGGGCGTTGAGCCGGGCCAAGCTGCCCCGCCGGGCCCGCCCGCTGGGGCCGACCGACCTGGTGTTCGCCCATCCGACCGCCTGGCTGCATCTCGCCGACCTCCCCGTCACGATCGACTGCCGCCCGCTGTGGCGCTGGCGGCGCTTCGTCTCCGATCTGCCGCCGGACGCCGGTCTGCGCTGCTGTCTGGGCCGCCCCCTCTATGGCCCTCACTACGGGAGGTAATCGGTGAAGGTGCGTTCCATCATCATCTGGACGGCGGTGGCCATCGTCGGCGCCGTGGGGTGGGCCGTGCTCGCCCTGTCCAGAGGCGAGAACGTCAACGCGGTGTGGCTGCTGTGCGCCGCGCTCGGTTCGTACGCCATCGCCTACCGGTTCTATGCCCGCTTCATCGTGCGCAAGGTGCTGCGCGCCGACGACCGCAGGGCCACCCCTGCCGAGCGGCTCGACAACGGCATCGACTACCAGCCGACCGACCGCCGGATCCTGTTCGGTCACCACTTCGCCGCCATCGCCGGCGCGGGGCCGCTGGTGGGGCCCGTCCTGGCGGCCCAGATGGGTTACCTGCCCGGCACCATCTGGATCATCGCGGGAGTGATCTTCGCCGGGGCCGTCCAGGACATGGTGATCCTGTTCTTCTCCATGCGCCGCAACGGCAGGAGCCTCGGGCAGATGGCCCGCGAGGAGATCGGGCCGATCGGCGGGGCCGCGGCGCTCATCGCGGTCTTCGCCATCATGATCATCCTGCTGGCCGTGCTGGCGCTGGTCGTGGTGAACGCGCTGGCGCAGTCGCCGTGGGGCGTCTTCTCGATCGCGATGACGATCCCGATCGCCCTGTTCATGGGGTTCTACCTGCGGGTGATCAGGCCGGGCAAGGTCGTCGAGACCACGGTCATCGGGGTCGCGCTGCTGATCCTGTCGATCGTGGCCGGCGGCTGGGTGCAGGGGTCGAGCTGGGCGCCGTTCTTCACGCTGAGCCCGTCGGCGCTGGCGCTGTGGCTGATCGCGTACGGGTTCGTCGCGGCCGTGCTGCCCGTGTGGATGTTGCTCGCGCCGCGCGACTACCTCTCGACGTTCATGAAGATCGGCACGATCGTGCTGATCGCCATCGGCATCGCCGTCACCGCGCCCCCGCTGCAGACCACGGCCTTCACCGACTTCGCCTTCAGCGGGCAGGGCCCGGTGTTCGCCGGGTCGCTGTTCCCGTTCGTGTTCATCATCATCGCCTGCGGGGCGCTGTCGGGCTTCCACTCGCTGATCTCGTCCGGCACGACGCCGAAGATGATCCAGAAGGAGACCCAGGTCCGGATGATCGGCTACGGCTCCATGCTCATGGAGTCGTTCGTGGCCATCATGGCGATCACGGCGGCCTGCGTGCTGACCCCCGGCCTCTACTTCGCGATGAACTCCCCGGCGGGCGTCGTGGGGGCCACGGTGCAGACCGCCGCCGAGGCGGTCACGAACATGGGCTTCGTCATCACGCCGGAAGAGCTGCAGGCCGCCGCCGCGGCCGTGCAGGAGGAGACGCTGATCGCCAGGACGGGCGGCGCGCCCACGCTGGCCGTGGGCATCTCGCAGATCTTCTCCGGCTTCCTCGGCGGGGCGGGTCTCCAGGCGTTCTGGTACCACTTCGCGATCATGTTCGAGGCGCTGTTCATCCTCACCACCGTGGACGCCGGCACGCGCGTGGGGCGGTTCATGCTCCAGGACACGCTGGGCAACCTGTGGAAGCCGATCTCGCGGGTGAGCTGGTGGCCGGGGCTGGTCGTGACCAGCGCCGTGGTCGTGGCCGCCTGGGGATACTTCCTCTACCAGGGCGTCAACGACCCGCTCGGCGGCATCAACCAGCTCTTCCCGCTGTTCGGCATCGCCAACCAGCTCCTGGCCGCCGTGGCGCTGACCGTGGCCACGACCCTGCTGATCAAGAGCGGGCGGCTCAAATGGGCCTGGGTGACGGGCGTGCCGCTGGCCTGGGACGTGGCGGTCACGCTGACCGCCAGCTACCAGAAGGTGTTCTCGCCCGACCCGACGCTCGGCTTCTTCGCCCAGCGCGACCGCTACCAGACGGCGCTCGACCAGGGGCAGCTCCTCGCGCCGGCCAAGACGACCGGCGCGATGGAGCAGATCGTGGTCAACTCCACCGTGGACGGCATCCTGGCGGCGCTGTTCGCGATCCTGATCATCGTGGTGATCCTCGACGCCGCCCGCGTGTGGATCAAGGCGATCCGGTTGCGGGAGCCGCTGCCCAGCACGGAGGCGCCGTTCGAGGAGTCGAAGATCTACGCCCCCGCCGGGCTCATCGCCACCCGCGAGGAGAAGGAGATGATCGCCAGAGCCTCCTCAAGCGGCTAGCCACCGCGCCGCGGGCCGCCTCAAGCCGTCAGCCACCGCTCCGTGGGCCAGCTCTCGCGCCGCCACGCGCTGTCCCAGAACATCCACTCGTACGCCGCCGCCCGGCAGTACGCCTGCGCCATCGCCTCGCGGGTGTCCGGGCCGGCGGCGGCCGCGAGCCGGTCGGCGATGGCCTTGGCCTGCTCGACGGAGGCCGCGAAGCCCGGGTCGGCGTAGGTGGAGATCCACTTGCCGTACGGGTGGCCGGCGGTGTCGCCGACGCGCTCCAGCAGCGCCGTGCCGACGTCCTGGTAGATCCAGAAGCACGGCAGCACCGCCGCCGCGATCACCGGGTAGGGCGCGGTCAGGGCCGTGGCCTGCAGGTACGACGAGTACGCCAGGCACGTCGGCGAGGTGGGGCCCTTGGCGTCGAGCTCTTCGATGTACCCGGCGTGCAACATGCGCTCGGCCGCCAGCGCCGTGTGCGCGCTCTGCGCCCAGAACGCCGCGTCGTCCGCGGCGGTGGCCCGGACGGAGGCCGTGGCCAGCGCCTTGGAGAACGCCTCCAGATAGCGGGCGTCCTGCACCATGTAGAACCCGAACCGCTCGCGGTCGAGGGTGCCGTCGCCGAGGGCGGTGATGAAGGGGTGCTCGTGGACGGCGCGCATCAGCTCGGCCGTGCGCTGCCAGACGTCGTCGCAGAACATGTCCTGTGCGCTCACCAGATGGCGTGGAAGTGGTGGACGGGGCCGTGGCCGTGGCCGACGTGCAGGCTGTCGGCCGCGCGCAGCGCCTCGGTGAGGTACGCCTTGGCCGCCCGCACCGCGCCCGCCCAGTCGTCGTGGCGCGGGCGCAGCGCCGCGATGGCCGAGGACAGCGTGCAGCCCGTGCCGTGCGTGTTCCTGGTGTCCACGCGGGGCGCGGCCAGCTCGATCGTGCCCTCGGGCGTCGCCAGCACGTCCACGCACGTGTCGCCGTCGAGGTGGCCGCCCTTGAGCAGCACCTGGCGCGCGCCCAGCGCCCGCAGCCGCTGCGCCTGGTCGTGCATCTCCGCCAGGCTCGCGGCCGGCTTCTCGCCGAGCAGGTCGGCCGCCTCCGGCAGGTTGGGGGTGATCAGGTGCACGCGGGGCAGCAGCGTCTCGCGCAGCGCGGCCACCGCGTCGGCGGGCAGCAGCCGGTCGCCGCTCTTGGCCACCATGACGGGGTCGAGCACGACGTACGCGGGCCGGTAGGTGTCGAGCGCCGCCGCCACCGCCTTGATCAGCGGCGCGTTGCCCAGCATGCCGATCTTCACGGCGTCGGCCGGCACGTCGGTCAGCAGTGTGTCGAGCTGCTGGGCCACGAACTCGGCCGGCACCTCGTGGATGCCGGTCACGCCGGTGGTGGTCTGCGCGACCAGCGCGGTGACGACGGTCATGCCGTACGCGCCGAGCGCGGAGAAGGTCTTCAGGTCCGCCTGGATCCCGGCGCCGCCGCTGGGATCGGTGCCCGCGATGGACAGGACTTTGGGAACAGCGCTCACGGCTGTGACGTCCCTTCGCTAGTACGAGCTAGATCAGGTTCGACGGGTGTGATCTCAGCCCGGCCCTCCGGGCACCCCGCGTCAACGGCCTACTCTAACAGGCGTCGTTGTTGACCACACGTTCGAGGATCGGCATCGTAGGGCGGGTGGCCGCTGATGAGACGCGTGACGGGGTCGATCTGACCAACCTGGACCAGCCGCTGTTCGACGGTGCCGGCGCCACCAAGCGCGACCTGGTCGACTACCTCGACGCCGTCCGCGACCGCATCATCCCCGTGCTGCGCGACCGCCCGCTCTCGGTCGTCCGCGTGCGCCCGGGGCAAGCGCCGTTCATGCAGAAGAACCTGCCCAAGTACGCCCCCGACTGGGTGCGGTCGGTGTCCATGTGGGCGGAGGCGTCGCGCAGGCAGGTGACGTACGCGTTGTGCGACGACAGGAAGACGCTGCTGTGGTTCGCCAACCAGCGGGCGGTGGAGTACCACCCGGCGCTGTTCGCCGGCGAGCACGCCACCCACCTGGTGCTCGACCTCGACCCGCCCGAGCACGACGACTCCTTCTCGCTGGCGGTGCGCGGTGCGCTGCTGGTCCGGCAGGCCCTGGAGGACATGGGGCTGGCGGGCGCGGTGAAGACGAGCGGCGCCAAGGGGGTGCACGTGTTCGTGCCCGTGGTGGCGGGCACGGCGATGGACGACCTCGCGGCGGCCACCCGGGCGCTGGCGGCGCGGGCCGAGCGGCTGGACCCGGCGCTGGCGACCACGGCGTTCATCCGGGAGGACCGCGCGGGCAAGGTGTTCCTCGACTCCACCCGGGCGGGCGGGGCCACGGTGGTGGCCGCCTACAGCCCGCGCATCCGGCCCGGCGTGCCCGTCTCCTTCCCGCTGGCGTGGTCGGAGCTGGAGCGCGTGTCGCCGCGGGACTTCACCGTGCGCACCGCGCCGGGGCTGCTGAAGGACGCCGACCCGTGGGCCGAGCACATGCCCGGGCCGCAGCGGTTGCCCGCCGACCTGGTCGAGGAGGGACACACGATCCCGATCGCCCGCGTGCAGGCGATGCACGAGGGCAAGCGGCGCGCCCGCGCCCGGCGCGAGGAGTGATGTCGCAAATTTGCGACAATAGTGGGTCTTCACGCTGATTCTTCGCCGGGTTACGTTCGGGCAGCGGCGCCTCGGGGGGAAAGGCCGCGTTCCTGGTAACCCATGGGGGGACCTGCATGCGAAGAATCATCACCGTCCTGATCGCCGTCCTCGCCTTACCCCTGGCCACGGCCGTGCCCGCGCAGGCGGGCGGCCTCGACGACGCCTTCGCCAAGGTGCTCGTCAAGAAGGTCAAGGGCACCAACGTCAAGAAGCATCTCGACGCGTTCCAGGCCATCGCCGACGCCAACGGCGGCAACCGCGCCGCCGGGACCTCCGGCTACGACGCCTCCGTGGCGTACGTCGAGGGCAAGCTGCGCAGGGCCGGCTACAAGGTCACGCGCCAGCCGATCAACTACGTCGAGAGCTGGAGCGAGAACAGCCCGCCCGTGCTCGACCTCACCGCGCCGACCGCGAAGTCGTACGTGCCCAACGACGACTTCCTCACCTTCCAGCCCTCCCCGGCCGGCGACGTGACCGCCCAGGTCCAGGGAGTGGACCTGACCCTGCCGCCGGCCCCGGCGCCCAGCTCCACCAGCGGCTGCGAGGCCTCCGACTTCGCCGGGTTCGTCCCCGGCCGGATCGCGCTCATCCAGCGCGGCACCTGCCCCTTCGTCAACAAGGTGATGAACGCGGGCCGGGCCGGAGCGTCCGGGATCATCGTCTTCAACGAGGGCCAGCCGGGCCGCACGGACGCCTACGCGCTGGACATCGGCGAGTGGCGGGCCGGGATCCCCATGGTGTTCGCCGACTTCGCCGTGGGCAACGAGCTGGCGGCCACGCCCGGCGCCACCGTCCGGCTCAAGGTCGACGCCAACCTCGTGCTCGGCACCAACGACAACGTGATCGCCGAGAGCCGCTTCGGCGACCCGCGCAACGTCGTCATGGTCGGCGCGCACCTCGACAGCGTGCCGGAGGGGCCGGGCATCAACGACAACGGCTCGGGCAGCGCGGCCATCCTCGAGATCGCTGAGGAGATGGCCCTCGTCCCGACCAAGAACAAGGTGCGCTTCGCGTTCTGGGCGGCCGAGGAGATCGGCCTGCTCGGGTCCGACCAGTACGTCGCGGCCCTGTCGGAGGCGCAGCGCGACCGGATCAGGGTGTACCTGAACTTCGACATGATCGCCTCGCCGAACCACGCGTACAAGCTGTACGACGGCGACGACTCGGACGGCGCCGGCTCGCCCGCCGGACCGCCCGGCTCGGCCGAGATCGAGGAGCAGTTCGAGGCGTTCTTCGGCTCCCGGTCGCTGCCGACCGTGGGCACCGACTTCGACGGCCGCTCCGACTACGGGCCGTTCATCGCCGTCGGCATCCCGTCCGGTGGCATCTTCACCGGTGCGGAGGGCATCAAGACGCCCGAGGAGGCGGCGCTGTTCGGCGGCACGGCCGGCGTGGCGTACGACGTCTGCTACCACCAGGCGTGCGACACGATCGCCAACGTCAACGACACGGCGCTCGACGTGGACTCGGACGCGATCGCGGACTCGGTCGCCAGGTTCGCCTTCAACCTGCGCGCCATCCCGCCCAGGACGCCGCCCCAGGCGGCGGCCGCCCTGTCGGCGGAGTCGACCACCAGCTGACGAGACCCGGCCGGGTGGGGTGGCCCACCCGGCCTCTTCTCGATCTCCGGATCGCGCGGCGCGCCCGCCTCGGCGGCGGGGGTCAGACCCCGGCGAGCATGACGGCGACGAGAAGCGGAAGTGCCGATTTACGGACCCTTTTCAGGGCAAATAGAGATAGTGCCATGACGGCTCCATGAGGATGCTGGGTGTTCCGGGCCGGTCCTTCTCCGTGGACCGGCCCGGAAGGGCTACCGGGTGATCGCCACGTTGTCGATCCCCGCCTCCACCAGGGAGGCGCCCGAGGCGTCGGCGGCGTCCACGAGGATGCGGACGGTCTGGCCGGCGAACGCGTTCAGGCTCGCCGTGGCCGTGGCCCAGGAGCCGTTGCGGTTGGTGGCCGCGCCGGCCTGGTTGAACACCGTGGCGGTGGTGCTGCCGACCACGCGGACCCGGAGGTAGTCGGCGCTGGAGGCGTTCGAGCCGTGCGCCAGGTACCACGAGAACGACAGGTTCAGCGCGCCGGTGGACGGCAGGGTGATCGGCGGCGACTGGATCGAGGTGATCCCGCCGTCGACGTCGTACGCGCCTGCCGAGGAGCCTGCCGGCCGCCCGGTGACCAGGTCGTTCGTGCCGCTGACCGTGGTGCCGAGCTGCTTGGCGCCGCTGGACGTGGTGGCCTCCGGGTCACCGCGCTCCCACTGGCCGAGGGTGGCGGTGTCGGTGGCGGACGGGTTGGCGGTCCAGCCCGTGGCCGTCTCGAACGTGTCCGACCAGACGGTCACCGGCGGGACGGCGGTGCCGATCGTCCACACCGCGTAGGCGATGGCGTCGGCGTTCCTGTCGAGGGCGGTGTCGTTGATGTTGGCGGTCGTGTCGCAGGCGCGGTGGTAGCAGACGTCGAACGCCTGCCCGGAGGTGCCGCCCCACAGCGTGGCCTGGGCGGCGCTCTTGATGCCTTCCGCGCCGGTGAACGTGCCGCCCGCCGGGATGCCCACGGCGATGAACGGCCCGTAGTCGGAGCGCCCGTCGAAGTCGGTGCCCCGGGTGGGCACGCCGATGGAGGCGAAGTAGTCCTGGAGGGTCCGTTCGAGCTGGGCCGAGCCGGCCGGTCCCGGTCCCGACCCCGTTCCGTCCGAGTTGTCGCCGTCGTAGATGAAGTATCCGGCGTTCGGGGAGCCGACCATGTCGAAGTTCAGGTACCCCTTGATCCGCGCCCGCTCGGCGGCCGGCAGGTTGCTCACGTAGAACTGCGAGCCGCGCAACCCCAGCTCCTCCGCTCCCCACCAGGCGAAACGCAGGTGCTTGGCCGGCTGTAACGCTTGGCGGGACACCGCGAGCGCGGTCTCCAGGATGGCCGCGCTGCCCGAGCCGTTGTCGTTGATGCCCGGCCCGGCCGCCACGCTGTCGAGATGCGCGCCGACCATGAGCACGTCGTTCGGATCGCCGCCCGGCCAGTCGGCTATGACGTTGTAACCGGTCGCGCCGTTGTAGGTGAACGACTGCAGGGTGGTGGTGTAGCCGGCGGCGTCGAGCTGAGCCCGGACGTAGTTCGCCGAGGCCAGGTAACCGGGCCGGCCGTGGGCCCGGGTGCCGCCGTTGGCGTTGGCGATGGCCTGGAGCTGGGACAGGTGGGCCTTGACGTTGGCCAGCGGGATGTCCGGTGGCGCGGCGGCCCGGGCGGCCGGTGCGGCCAGGGCGGGGGTGAGGGAGAGGGTGAGGGTGACGATCGCCGCGACGATGAGTGATCTCATGCCGTTTTTCCAGGTCGAGCGCCTAGATAAGAGCATGGCGGCGCCTCCATCCGAGGTCGAGGGTGGAAGATCCCGAGATGGTGCTTACTGGAACGTAACGCCGCAAATGGGGTTCGCCTAGGGCCTGGCGCGGGATGTGCCGGGACAGGTCAGGACCGGGCGGTCTCCCCGCTCCGCAGCGCCGCCAGGACGGCGTCCGGCGAGTCGGCGAAGAACCGGATCGAGGTCACCTCGGCCCGGCGGCCGAGCGGCCGCACGACGGTGAGCGGCTCGGCCAGCTCGATCGCCACGTTCACGCGCGAGGAGACCGCCACGGTCAGCCTGCCGTCCTTGACCGTGACCATGCTGTCCTCGTTGTACGACCCCCCGGCGCGGACGGCGGTGACCAGGTCACGGGGCACGCGCAGCTCGAAGTAGGCGCCGTACCTGATCAGCAGCTCGTCACGGGTCACCACGTGCGGCCGGGTCGCGCAGGCGGCGGCCGTCGTGGCCACGTACAGCAGGCCGTACAGGTCGGCGATCAGCACCCCGAACCGCAGCCACGCCGGCACGTCGAGCGCGACCAGCAGCAGATCGATCACCACGGTCTCGACCGCCATGGCGAACGAGAACAACGTCAGCACGAAGGCCTGCTCCTTGGCGTACGGCACGGCGGTCGCGCCCGGGGGCACCCCGTGCCTGCGCCGAAGCACCCACAGCCCGATGGCGGCCAGTCCCTTGAGCTCGAACCCCAGCAACCGCAGTGCGACCCGGACCATCACGTTTCTCCTTCTCGGTGGCCTCGCCCCCGATTAGAAACGTTGACGTCGCGTCAAGGTCAAGTGGCGGCACCCCGGAGCCGGCCCACGGCAACCAGCCCCGCACCGCCGTCCCGGCCGGACCCATACCGGTTCCCACCAGCGGGAAAGATTTTCACGAATTCGGTTGAACCCATCCCCGCGCGACCGCGTACAACCTGTCGGACAACGGCACGCACCGACCCCGAAAAACGCCACCTGACCTGCGCGAAGGCGGATTTCGAGCGTGCCCTGCCGCGCTGACCGGCTGCCCCGGGGATGGCGATGGAATTTCAGGGATGGAGCGACGGCCTGGCCCTGCGGCCGCGCGATTACCTGGGAAGGGGCCAGACGCTCGCCGCTGCCGTCAGGACGGCGGGCCCCCTCAAGGACGAGGCGCTCTACCTGTTCGCGCTCGGCAGCGCCGCCACCATGGCCAGGCTGCACCTGGGCGGGATCGCGGGGCTGCGGCTCAGCCCGGGCAACGTCATGATCGGGCCGCGCGGCCAGGTGTTCTTCGCCCCGGGGCCGCGCGACAGCCTGTTCCCGGCCCACGACGTCAAGGACTGGGCCGGCGTGGTCGTGTTCGCGGCGACGGGGCGCGAGCCCGACGACGGGGCCGACCTCGACAGGCTGCTCCCCGCGCTGCGCGCGGTGATCGGCGAGTGCCGCCGCTCCGACGCGACCTCCCGCCCGTCGGCCGTCGACCTGGTACGCATCCTGCTCGGCCACTCCGGCGCCGCCCACGGCGCCACGGTGGACGAGCTGCTGCTGGAGGCCGAGCGGCGGACCAGGCCGGAGGAGCCGGCCCCGTACGCGGACCACGTCGTGCCCACGCCGCTCTGGCGCAGGCCGGCGTACCTCACGGGCATCGCCATCGGCATCGCGCTCGTCGCGGGGGCGGCCGGCGCGGTGATCATGATCTCCGGTCAGGGGAGCGGGCCGGAGCCGGGCGCGAGCGACGTGCTGAGCGCTGTCGGCCGGCGCACGGCCACGTTCCGCCAGGTGATCGAGGAGACGCAGGCGACGGAGCAGACGGTGGCGGAGGGGCGGCTGAGCTTCGACCCGGGCGCGCCCGCCACGTCGTACGACATGAAACTCACCTGTGGGAACGATCCACGCCCCACCCCCGTGTCCCTCGTCGGCGGCAGGGGGGTTGCGGGAGGCGTGGCGTTCGACGCCGATCACCCGCCCTTGGAGCCGTGCGCCCAGCGGACGGCGGGCACCGTCAGGGAGCTCAGCTCGCCGCGCACCATCAAGGGCCTGATCGAGGCGGCCGGCTCTACCGTGACCAGCGCGCCCGCCGGCGCGAACGGCCGCACGCTCAGCGGATCGGCCCCGGCCCACCGGGTCAGGGGCGAGGAGGGCCAGGACACGTACGCGGGCCTGCCCGCCGAGGGGCCGGTGCGGTTCACGCTGCAGGTGGACGGCCAGGGCCTGCCGGTACGGCTGCAACTGCGCCTGGAGGGCCGCGGCAGCGTGCCCCAGATCATCGAGACCGTCTATCGGGATTGGCGCACCTTCGAGGCCATCAAGGGGGAGACGAGCAATGGCTGAGGAATTCACCGCGAACCGCCAGGAGGCCGCGAACGTCTCGCGGGATCTCAAGGCCATCCGCGCGGCACTGGACGGCGGCAGGGCCGGCGCGCTCGACGCGAGGACCGGCTCGGAGAAGGTCGACGACGCCGTACGGAGGTTCTTCGAGGAGTCCTCCGACAACCGGGAGCGCATGAACCAGCTCCTGGAGCGCGCGGCGGGCCTGCTGGACGCCCTCGTCGAGGGCACGGGCACGCTCGACGGCTCGCTGGCCGACTCCCTGTCCACCAGCACGGGCGGCTCGTGATGAAGGCGCTCGGCCTCGGCGTGCTCACCGGCGTGCTGGTCGCGACGGTCGCGGCGTCGCTGGTGTTCGCGCTGACGGACCGGCCCGCGGCCCCGGCAGGCGCGCGAGCCGCGTTCCTCCGGGAGCCTTCCGGGCAGGCCGCCGCACCCCACCGGAGCCAGGACCCCACGCCGGAGAAGGCCGACTTCGCCGGGCGGGTGACCGGCAGCGGCGCGCTCGTCGCGCTGTCGGTCCGCGAGGGCAGGGCCGTCGGCTACTTCTGCGACGGCCGCCGCGAGGTCTGGATGTCGGGCGGCGCGCGCGACAACCGCGTGACGCTCACGGCCCCCGAGGGCGGCAAGGCCCTGATGACCGCCGACCTGGACGAGGACGGCGCGACGGGGAACCTGGTGTTCGGCGAGGACGCCTTCCGCTTCACCGCGCCCGTCGTGGAGCGGCCGTCGGGCCTGTACCGGGCGACGGAGCAGGTACGCGGGGCGTCGGTCGTCGGCGGCTGGATCGTCCTGCCGAACGGCCGGCAGGTCGGCGCCGTGAGCTTCGGCGGCGTCGAGCAGCCGGCACCCCGGCTCGTGCCGGGCCGCAACGTCCGCATCGACGACGTCACGCTCGAACCCGAGCCCGTGGACGCCTTCATGGAGGAGCTGACCCATGGCTGATCTACCCTTCGGATTCACCTTGCGGGTGCCCGACTCCTGGTACGAGTTCGACGTCTGGCGCGCCGGCCGTACGGGTGATCTGGCCCGGCTGGTGGACGCCCGCGTGGCGGCCACGCCGGAGCTGGCCCCGCACCGGTCGGTGCTGCTGAAGGTGCTGCGAGAGGTCGCCGACCTGGCGGCGCGGCACGGGGCGGTGTTCGGCGCGGCGATGACCGACCACGTGGAGGACGCCGGCACCGTGCTGGCCACCCTCATGGTCCTGCACACGCGGGGCCGCTCCGACCCCGAGGGCAACACGGTCGAGGCGATCGCCTCGGGCATCGTCGCCGTGCCGCCCACGCCCGGCACGCCCGCCTGGCGCGGCGTCGAGATCGTGGAGCTGGACGCGGGCCGCGCCGTACGCGTGACCGGCGTCGAGACCGGCGAGCTCGACTCGGTGGTCATGCAGACCCTCATCCCCGTGCCCGGCGGGCACGGCGTGCTGGACCTGGTGCTCACCAGCCCGCACCACAGCCTGGCCGAGCCCATGCTCGACCTGTTCGACGCGATCAGCGCCACCCTGGCCTGGTCCGGCCCCCAAGGAGAGTGAACCGTCATGGCAGGTGGAACCCATCACCTCAGCTTCCCGCAGGTGGAGAACAGCGCCACCCGGCTGAACAAGGAGAAGGAGGACATCGAGAGCCGGCTGACCCAGCTCAAGGCGATGATCGACCAGCTCGTGAGCAGCGACTTCGTCACCGAGCGGGCCTCGGGCAAGTTCCAGCAGGACTACGACCAGTGGAACAACGGCGCCAGGCAGGTCATGCAGGGCCTGGAAGGCATGAGCCAGTTCCTCAAGACGGCCATCGCCAAGCACCGCGAGCTGGACGCCTCGCTCAGCGGCGGCGCGGGAGCGTGACGCCATGCCGGGCGGATGGGACGTGCTGGGGCTGGCCGGCGACCCCGCCCCGGGGGACCCCGGGCAGGTCAGAGGGCTCGCCGGCCGGCTGCTCGAAGAGGCGCGGCTGGCCGAGGACAACACGGCCAAGCTGAGCACCGTGTCGGGCAACAGCTCGGCGCTGCGGATGCGCGGCGACTACGCGGCCCGCTACACCGAGGCGCTGGGCGAGCTGCCCGGCGAGCTGGCCAAGCTGGGCAAGGCGTACCGGGGCGCCGGCGAGGCGCTGATGACGTACGCGGGCAGTCTGGAGGCGGCCAAGGCCCGGGCCGGTACGGCGCTGCGCCGGGGCCAGGCCGCCGCGGCCCAGTCGCAGGGGGCGCTGCGCGAGATCCAGGCGCAGCTCCCCGGCCCGGTGCGCGACGTGCCCGAGGCGGAGTCGGCCCTGGCCCTCGCGGCCCCGCCGGCCCAGGAGGCCGCGCGCCCGGCGCTGCTGCGGGCCCGCCGGGCGGAGGACGACCGGGCGCGGGCCCGCCGCATCGCCGAGGAGGCGGCCATGCTGCGCGCGGACGCCGAGACCCGGGCCACCCGGGAGATCGAGCAGGCGCTCGAAGGCAGCGGCATCAGGGACAAGTCGTGGCTGCAGAAGGCCTGGGACACGATCAGCACGCCGTTCAGGTCCTGGGACGACTTCGTGTCCTTCGCGGCCACGGTCGGGGCGGTGGCCGGGCTGGTGGTGCTGGTCATCGGCACCGGCGGGGTGGCCGGGGTGATCCTGGCCGGCGTGGCGGTGGCGGCGGGCGCGGTGGTGCTCGGCGACGCGCTGAACAAGTACCGGCAGGGCAGGGGCTCGCTGGGGCAGGTCGGGCTGGCGGCGCTCGGCGTGCTCCCGATCGGCAGGGGCGTCGCCCTGGTGGGCCGCGGCGCCAGGGCCGTGATGGGCATGAGCGGCGCGGTACGCGGCGGCGGGGGGACCCTGGTCGGCACCGGCGCCCTGGGCATGCGCGGCGGCGGGAGCGCGCTGAGCTCGCCCTCCCTGCGCACGGCGGTGCAGAGCGGCGGCGCCCGCCAGGGGACCGCCGCGACGGCGTCGTGGCAGCGCGGCCGCCAGTTCTTCAGCCAGGACCCGGTGCACTTCCCGACCGGCACCGTGCTGCTCCCGCAGACCGACGTCGAGCTGCCGGGCGTGCTGCCGCTCCGCCTGGAACGCACCCACCTGTCCACGTACCGCACCGGCCGCTGCTTCGGCCGCTCCTGGGCCTCCACGCTGGACCAGCGCCTGGAGGCCGACGCCGACGGGCTGTGCCTGGCCACCGAGACCGGCGCCCTGCTCACGTTCCCGTACCCCGAGCAGGACCGCCCGGCGTACCCGGACGACGGCCCCCGCCTGGCCCTGCGCGAGACCGACGACGGCTACACGGTCACCGACCCCCTCACCGGCCGGACCGTGCACTTCGCCGAGACGACCGAGGCCGGCGTGCTGCCCATCGCGGCGATCAGCGACCGCAACGGCAACCGCGTCGACGTGCGCTACACCGACGGCCTGCCCTGCGAGATCGTCCACTCCGGCGGCTACCACCTGGACATCGAGACGTCGCAGGGCCGCGTCGTGGAGATCCGGCTGCGCGGCGCCGGCCAGCGGCTGCTGTCGTACGCCTACGACGAGGCGGGCGACCTGACCGAGGTGACCAACTCCTCCGGCCTGCCGCTGCGCTTCACCTACGACGACGACGGCCGGATGACGCGCTGGCAGGACCGCATCGGCACCTGGTACGCCTACACCTACGACCTGGAGGGCCGCTGCGTGTACGGCACCGGGTCCGCGGGCGTGTTCAACACCGAGCTCTCCTACGGCGACGGCGTCACCCGGGCCGGCGACTCGCTCGGCCACGTCACGACATATCACTACAACGAGCTGCTCCAGGTCACCGCCGAGACCGACCCGCTCGGCCACACCACCCGCTACCTCTGGGACCACCACGACCGGCTGCTCGCCCGTACGGACGCGCTCGGCCGCACCACCCGCTACACCTACGACGAGGCGGGCGCCCCGCTCTCCATCACCCGCCCGGACGGCGCCACCCGCCGCTGCACGCGCGACGCCCTGCACCTGCCGGTCACCGTCACCGACTTCGACGGCACCACGACCACCCTGCGCCACGACGCCCGCGGCAACCTCGTCGCCGCCCACGACACCACCTGCACCTACGACGGCCGTGGCCACCTGACCACGATCACGAACGCGCTCGGCCACACCCACACCATCACCTCCGACCCCGCCGGCCTCCCCGTGGCGATCACGGATCCCACCGGCGCCACGACCCGCTACGAGCGCGACGCCTTCGGCCGCGTCACCGCCGTCACCGACCCGCTCGGCCACACCACCCGCCACACGTGGACGGTCGAGGGCCGCCCCGCCACCCGCACCAGTCCCGGCGGCGCGGTGGAACGCTGGGCCTACGACGCCGAGAACAACCTGGTCGAGCACGTGGACGCGATGGGCGAGCCCACCCGCTTCGAGATCGGCCCCTTCGACGTCCCCACGGCCCGCACCACCCCCGACGGCGCCCGGCTGGAGTTCTGCTACGACACCGAGCTGCGCCTCACCAAGGTCACCAATCCGCAAGGCCTGACCTGGCACTACGCCTACGACCCGGCGGGGAACCTGGTCGAGGAGACCGATTTCAACCACCGCGTGCTGAGCTACCTGCACAACCCGGTGGGCAACCTCACCGAACGCGTCAACGGCGCCGGGCAGTCCACCAGCTTCGTCTACGACGTCCTGGACCGGCTCATCGGCCGCCGGGCGGGCGACCGGCTGACCACGTTCGACTACGACCCGCTCGGCCGCCTCGTGCACGCCGCGAACCCCGACGCCGACCTCACCATCGGCCGCGACGCCCGCGGCCGCGTCGTCCGCGAGACCTGCAACGGCCGCACGCTCACCTCGGCCTACGACGCGCTGGGCCGCAGGGTGCTGCGCCGCACGCCTTCCGGGGCGGAGACCGTGTGGACGTACGACGCCCGCGACCTGCCCCTGACCCTCGAAACGGCCGGCCAGACCCTGAACTTCACCCACGACCTGGCGGGCCGCGAGACCTCCAGGACGTTCGGCGCCGGCATCGCCCTGCTGCACGACTGGGACGACGACGGCCGGCTCCACTCCCAGACCCTCACCAGGGGCCCGGCCGGCCGGATGGTCCAGCGCCGCACGTACGGCTACCGCAGGGACGGCGAGCTCACGGAGATCGACGACGTCCTCTCCGGCCGCCGCCGCTTCGACCTCGACCCCGCCGGCCGTGTCACCGCCGTCCACGCGGCCGACTGGTCGGAGACGTACCGGTACAACCCCGCCGGCCAGATCACCGACGCCACCTGGCCGTCGCCCGGCGACTCGCAGGGCCCCCGCGCGTACACCGGCACCATGGTCCGCCAGGCGGGCCGCACCCGCTACGAGTACGACCGCCAGGGCCGTACGGTCCTCCGCCAGCGCAAGGGCCTGTCCACCAAGCCCCGCACCTGGCACTACACCTGGGACGCCGACGACCGCCTGACGGCCGTCACCACCCCGGACGGCACCCGATGGCGCTACCTCTACGACCCGCTGGGCCGCCGCATCGCCAAGGAACGCGCCGACGGTGCCCACCGCACCGACTTCACCTGGGACGGCTTCACCCTGGCCGAGCAGTCCACCGACGACCGCACCACCTCCTGGGACTGGGCCCCCGGCTCCTTCCGCCCCTTGATCCAGACGGAACGCTCCCGGTCGTGGGTGGACGAGCGCTTCTACGCCATCGCCACGGACCTGCTGGGGACGCCCGCGGAGCTGGTGTCGGCGGAGGGCGAGATCGCCTGGCGCACCCGCCGCTCCCTCTGGGGCGCCTCGGCGGGCGCGATCACGTCGGGCGCCGACTGCCCGTTGCGGTTCCCCGGGCAGTACGAGGATCCGGAATCAGGGCTGTTCTACAACTTCCTGCGGCACTACGACCCGGATGCCGGGTGTTACGTGGCCGCGGACCCGATCGGGCTGCGGGGCGGCTGGGATCCGCACGCCTACGTGGTCAATCCACAGGTGTGGATGGACCCGCTGGGGTTGAGCCCCTATCCCATCTGGAGCGCGACGAACAACAGGACGCCGGTTCAGAACGCCTACCGTCACTGGCGCTCCCACGGGAGTGAGTTCCCGCACCTGAACAACGCCAAGGAGTATGTGGAAGAGGCTACGGACTTCCTGCGCGGCAACCAGTCAGGCACGCTCACCAGGCAGCGCCCCAACGGAGACATCGTTCGCTACAATCCGCAAACAGACCAATTCGGCGTGATGAATGCTCAGGGTGCTCCCCGGACCTACTACAAGCCGGACCCGCAGATCCATGGACGACCGACGAACCTGGACTACTTCAATGACCAATGACGGCAACCCCTACTGCCGGGTCTGCGGCCTGCTCCAACCGGGCCTGCCATGGGGCGAGGACGGCAAAACGCCTTCCTGGGACATCTGCGACTGCTGCGGCAGCGAGTTCGGCTACCACGACGCCACACCGACGGGCATCCTTCGCGCCAGGAACGCCTGGATCGCCAAGGGTTGCCCGTGGTTCGAGGAGTCCGAGCGGCCCCCGGACTGGAACATGAAGGAGCAGCTCCGCCACGCCCAGCAGCTCTAGACCCCCGCGAACTGCACCAGCTCCAGCCGCCGCGCCGTCCCCATGTAAGCCCGCCCCACCGGCCCCCCGAAGAACTGGTCCGGCTCCAGGTTGATCCCGTGCTCGCGGGCGTGCACCCGGCTGGTGGGCGTCAGCAGGAACCGCGTCCCCGACCGCAGCACCTCGCTCACCTCACCCGACAGCGCCCGCCGATGCCCCTCCAGCAGCGGCGTGGCGTCCCCGCACAACACCAGCGCCCGCCGCCCCAGCTCCGACGGCGCGAGGATGTCCTGCAGCAACGTGGGCAGGGTGTCGAACCCCTGCTCCCGGGGCGTGACGGTCACCTGATCGAGGTCGTCCACCACCACCGCGTACCGTTCCCCCTCGAAGGCCTCCACGGCCTCACGTAACGCGGCGTCCGTGAACGAGGTGCCCGCCAGCGCCCGCGCCTCGGGCAGCGAGCGCACCAGCGGCGAGCGGGGCGGCCCGATGGCCAGCACCCTCACCCCCGCCCGCAGCAGCGCGGTGGCCATGACCAGCGCCGCGTTGCTGCGGCCCGAGCCGGAGGGGCCGGAGACCAGCACGAGGTGCGGTCCGAGGTCGAAGAGGTCCAGCTCGACGGGGGTGACGTCGGGGCCGCCGACGCCGATGGCGGGGTCCGGCAGCTCGCGGAGCGGGACGGCGGCAGGCAGCGGCGGGAAGGGCTTGGGGCCGCTGGCGGGTTCGCGGGCGGGGCGGGCGTGAGAGGGCCGGTGGGCGGGGGCGGGCAGTTCCTCGGGCGGGAGGCAGATCTGGGCGTGCAGCCCGCCGGCCGCCTCGATGGCCCGTCCGGCCAGCACGGGCGGCGACACCATGCCCGACGTGAGGTACGCCCGCCGCGTCTCCTCCCGGGGGAACGGCAGGAACAGCCGCCGCGAGAACAGGTCAGGCGTCTTGCCCCGCAGCATGTCGTGCCCGCCCACGGCCACCGTGTGGATGCCCACGGGAGGCCCGCCGGCGACGATCCCGCGCAGGGTGACCAGCAGCGGCGTCTCGAAGAAGTCGGGGCTGCCGCGATCCTCGAAGTACTCCCACCCGTCGACGACGAGCACGATCACCGGCGCGGACGGCCCTCCGGGCGACAGGCGTGCCAGCCGCCGCCGCTCCACCTCCCCCGCCAGCCACGTCACCAGCCGCCTGATCCGGTCGGGCTCCCCGCCGCCGATGACGGCCCCGCAGTGCGGCAGCGACGCGTACGCGCCCAGCCCGCCCGGCTGGTTCTCCACCACGTAGAGCCACACCTGCGCGGGCGAGCAGCGCGCCGCCAGGCTGGAGATCAGCGTCCGGCAGAACGTCGTCCGCCCCGACTGCGGCCCCCCTGCCACCATGAGCCGCTCGGTCCCGCCCAGGTCCAGCCCCATGGCGGGCTGCGCCTGGTTGGCAGGGTCGTCCAGCAGCGCGAACGGCACCCCGTCCGCCCCCGACAGCGCGGCCAGCGGCAGCGCGGCGGGCAGCGGCGGCAGCAGGGGGCGGAACGGCGGCTCGGTGGACAGGCGTGTTGCGGCCTCCAGCACGGCCGCGATGGCCAGGTCCTGGTCGGTACGGCTGGTCCGCGGCGCGTTCCTCAGCTCGGGCCTGGGCAGCCCGAGCGCCGGCCAGGGGGTCAGCCGGGCGGTGGCGGGAGCCGAGCCGGTGGGCGGCGGGTCGCCCAGGTAGCCGGTCTGGAAGAGCTGGGGTGTGCGCTGCTCGCCGCCCACCCGCATGATCATGCCCCGGCCGCGCAGCCGTGACGGGATCGTCGCGGCGTCGGGCACGCCGAGCACCTCGGTGCTGTCGGAGGGCTCGTTCTGGCGCAGGGTGATGCGCAGCGAGATGTTGTTCTTCAGCTCGGGCGACAGCTTGCCCTGCAGCGACTGCGTGGCCAGCACCAGGTGCATGCCGAGCGAGCGGCCCTTGGCCGCCACGTTCACCAGCTCGCGCAGGAAGTCGGGCGAGGTCTCCAGCACGCGGGCGAACTCGTCGAACACCATGACCAGCCGCGGCAGCCGCCCTCCGGCGTTCCAGTAGGCGTCGATCTCGCCGCCGTACCTGGCCAGGATGGCCTCGCGCCGGCGCACCTCGGCCCGTACGGAGGCCAGCACGCGGCGCGCCGCGCTCTCGTCGAAGACGTCCGCCGCCGTGTCGCCGGTCGAGCGGATCAGCCCCACCACGTGCGGGCAGTGCTCGAACGGCAGGAACGCGCTGCCGCCCTTGAAGTCGACGAGCACCAGGTTCAGCTCGTCGGGACGGTTGGCCAGCAGCAGCGAGGTGACCAGGGTCTGCAGCAGGATGCTCTTGCCCGCGCCCGTCGCCCCGCCGAGCATCGTGTGCGGCCCGTCCGCCGCGAGGTCCACGGTGACGGGGCCGGTGCCGTCGGCGCCGATGCACACCCTGGTGGTCGGCGCGGGGTCGGCGGCCCAGCCCGCCAGCACGGCCTCGGCGTCGGGAACGCCCAGGCCGAGCGCGTCGAGCAGGCGGACGGCGCCGGGGATGACGCTCTCGGCCCTGGCCAGGGTGAGCCGGTCGCGCATCGGCGCCACCGCGCGGGCGATGCGCTCGGCGGCCTGCTCGCCGAGGCTCTCCGGCTGCACCGCGATGGGCAGCCCCTGGCGGCCCCGGGTGAGCAGCATGCCGGTGCCGTCCAGCTCGCAGACGCCGCGGCACTCGTTCAGGCTGCGCTGGTCGGCGCAGATCACGTACACGCCGACGGAGGGGCCCTCCCTGAGCACCTCCTTCATGCCGGGGATGTCGCGCAACGCCCGCGCGCCGTCGAGGACGACGACGATCTCCTCACCGAAGGTGACGCGCCGCTCCTTGGCCTTGAGCCGCTCGGTGACCAGGTCCTTGAGCTCCTCGATGCGTTCCGTGCGGGTCTCGGGCGTGTTGCCGACCAGGCACGGTACGGGGGCGTCCACGTTCAGGTGCGGCAGCCAGCGCGCCCAGGCCAGGTGCTCGCCGCCGGACGCGGTGATCAGCACCAGCCGCAGCTCGTCGGGCGCGCGCAGGGTGCCGAGCTGGACCAGCAGCCAGCGCAGCAGCGCGTCCACCGGTTCGGGCGGGCCGATGACGCCCAGCACGCCGATCTGGCGCAGGTCCACGGTGACGGGCACCCCGCGCAGGGCCGGCGGCGTGAACTCCGGCCACGGCTCGCCGTCGAACGTGATCGTGGCGGGCTCGTCCGCCACCCCCACGCGCAGGGTCAGCCCGTCAGGCGAGTCGGCGTTGCGCGGCCACAGGCCGGGCCCCTCGTGGGTGGCGGCGAACGTCAGGTCCACCTCGTCGGGCGCGACGACGTGCCGCAGCCACTGCTCGTGCACGACGTGCTGCCTGATGCGCTCCATCGTGTCGCGTTTGCGCTGGTCGAACTCGCGCTCCTTCTTCCTGCGCTGGCGCCCTTCCACCCACTGCGTGCCGAAGAACGTGATCGGCGTCAGAATTCCGAACAGCAGAAAGTAGGGGCTTTTCAACAGGACTGCCATCGCGATCGATATCGGCAGCGGCAACAATGACGAAATCAGCGCCACCGCGATATTGCGCTGCGGGATCTCGTTCCTGGGCATGGTGATCCGGGCGCCCGCGACGGCGGGGGCGGGGGAGAAGGCCCGGTCGAAGTCGATGCGGCCGTCCCGCGCGCGGATGGTCCTGAGCCGGGTGGACGGCAGCGGCGCCCACCGCAGCCGGTCGTCGCCCACCTGGAGCACCCCGTCGGGGCGCAAGGCCACCGGGCCCTGGACGCCCAGCTCGTTCACGAGGGTGCCGTTGCGCGAGCCGAGATCGACGACCGTGGCCTCGCCGGTCCAGGACACGTCGAGGCGGGCGTGCCGCCTGGACACCTTCTGGTCCCGGAGCAGGGGGATGTCGGTCCACTCGCGGCCGATGACGTGGCTGCCGGGGCTGAGCCAGATCA
Organism: Nonomuraea sp. GTA35; assembly: GCF_041950525.1. NCBI lineage: Bacteria > Bacillati > Actinomycetota > Actinomycetes > Streptosporangiales > Streptosporangiaceae > Nonomuraea > Nonomuraea sp. GTA35. Next base: position 49,193 of record NZ_JBGNUV010000022.1, read on the forward strand.
CGCGGCCGGCGTCCGGACCGGCGAACACGCGGATCGCGCCCGCCGCCGCCAGCGGCCGCCAGGGCTGGGCGCGCTCCGGCTCGCCCACGCTGATCGTCGCCCCCGGCACCAGCGGGCTGTCCGCTACGCGGGAGTCGGGGTCGAGCTTGTCGCTGCCGACGTAGCAGGGGCGGCCCCTGACGGGGAAGGGCAGCGCCCGCAGCAGCGAGCCGACGAGAGTCTCCGGCTCCGCCGTCACCTCGGCGTCCACGGCGGTGGAGGCCGCCGGATCGCGGATCGTCAATCGAATGATCATAATCCCCTCTCCAGGGGACTGAAGCACGATTCAACAGATAAATCTAGCGATATGGCGAGACGGGCAAACTACCCAACCCTGGCCCCGCCTCGTGGCTAGAGTGATAATTCTCAATATCAGCCTACCGAGCGCGATATTTGATGATATCCGCTGCGCGAGGAGCCCCGGAGTGACTCACCGCGTAACCGACGAGGCCATGGTCAGAGCCCTCTACCGCGAATACGGCGCCCCCCTGATGGCCTTCGCCATCAGGCTGACGGGCGGCGATCGCCGCTGGGCCGAGGACGTCGTCCAGGAGACCCTGGTCCGAGCCTGGCGCAACCTCCACGACCTGCGTACGGAGTCCGGTTCGCTGATGCCCTGGCTGGCCACGGTCGCGCGGCGGGTCGTCATCGACAACCGCCGCCGCTCCGGCTCCCGCCCCCTCGACACGGTCGAGGACATCCCCGAACGCGTCATGCCCGTGGCGGCCGAGGACGAGCAGCTCCTGCGGGAGATCGTCGTGACCGACGCGATGATGTCGCTCTCCCCGGCGCACCGGCAGGTGCTCACCGAGACGTTCCTCCTGGACCGCACCGTCCAGGAGGCGGCGGAGACGATCGGCGTGCCCGTGGGCACGGTGAAGTCCCGCGTGTACTACGCCATGCGCGCCTTACGGGTCGCGCTGGAGGAAAGGGGGGTGACGCTGCCGTGATCCAGGTGCGTCACGATGACAGGGGGGTGGCGCCATGACAGAGGTACACCACGAGGACCTGGCCGCGTACGCGCTCGGCCTGCTCAGCGAGGAGGAGCGGGCCGCCTTCGAGCGCCATCTCGACGGCTGCGGGAACTGCGCGTCGGAAGTGGGGTCGTTCGCCGCGATGGGCGAGCTGATCAAGGGCGTCCACCCGGACGACCTGCTGCCCCACCCGCCGGACCCGCAGGTGGAGTCCCTCCTGGTCCACCGCGCCGCCAAGGAGCGCAGGCGCCGCAGCCTCCACCGCGGCCTCATGACCGCCGCCGCGTGCCTCGTGGTCGCGGCCGGCGTCTTCCTCGGCGTCAGCTCCTTCACCAGCGGCCCCAACCCCGACAGCATCCACAGCCCGGCCCGCGCCCTGCTCATGACCGGCCGCACCTACCCCATCAGCGACCCGGCCACCGGCGTGGCCGGGCTCGTCGGCGTGGAGGACAAGGGCTGGGGCACCCACGTCGCGCTGGAGCTCAAGGGCGTCAAGGGCCCGCTGCAGTGCCGGCTCATGGCGGTCGGTGACGACGGGCGCTCGGAGGTCGTCGCGAGCTGGGGCGTGCCCGAGAAGGGGTACGGCGTGCCCGGCTCACCCGACCCGCTGCTCCTGCACGGCGGCACCAGCCTCCCGCAGTCGGAGCTGAACCACTTCACCATCCAGACCTTCGACGGGAGGACGCTCGCGACAGTGGCCGTCTGACGACTGCAGAAGGCCAACGGACTGGGCCGGCGTCACAGGGCCAACAACAGCGCCCGCAGCTCGCTGACCTGCTTGGGCTCGGCGATCCCGTCCCAGGGTGACAGGGCCGCCAGCCCCGCCTCCTGGTGCTCCGCGGCGCGCTCCCGCCGCAACCGGCCCAGGTGCAGGTGGGCCAGCGCGGTGCTCACCCCGGCCGCGGGCAGCCGCGGCTCGGCCTCCTCCAGCAGCGCCACCACCGCGTCCGGCGCGTGACCGGGATCCTCCAGCATGATCCCGGCCCGGTGCACCAGGCAGCGCGCCCGCCCGAGCTCGTCCGCCGCCCCGGCGTAGAGCCGCTCGGCCTCGTCCAGGTGGAGGCCGGCGTCGTGGCTCTGGCCCAGGTAGTGGTGGGTCAGGGCGAGCAGCTCGCGGGCGTGCGCCTCGGTCGCGGGCTCGCCGGCCCGCCGCGCCAGGTCGAGCGCCTGGAACAGCACCACCCTGGCGTCGGCGTGCAGGCGGCGGGCCTCGGGGCCGCGCCCTTCGTGGTCGAGCGTCTGGCCCCTGCGCATGAGCAGCGCCGCCACGTTCGCCAGCCGGATGGCCTGGCCGAGGACGTCGCCGCCGGCCAGCGCCTGCCCGTACCGGACGAGGGCGGACTCGACGGCGGTGAACTCGTCACCCCCGGCCAGCAGGATCGCCGCGTGCGCCAGGTGCAGGTCCGCCGGCCACGACTCGACCCTGACGCGCAGCGCCGCCGAGCGGTTGAAGTGCTGGCGCGCCTTGCGCGGGTCTCCCGAGGTGAGCAGGATCGCGCACTGGCGCAGCTCGGCAGTGGCCTGCACCGGCTCGTCCCCGAGCGCCTCGGCGGCCCTGGCCAGCTCCGCCGCCGCGCGCAGCCGGTCCTCGTGCCGCTGTTCGAGCCGGAACCAGGTCTCCAGCGCGTCCGCGATCCGCGCGAGCGCGCGCCCGGTCCTGGGCGCGGGCGCCTTGCGGGCCAGCACCTGCAGCAGCACCCGGTCCTCCATCGCGAACCAGGTCCTGGCCTCCTCGGCGGGCAGCCGCCCGGCGTACGAGCCGGCCTGCTCGGCGAAGTGCTCGACCAGCCGCCGCCAGGCCGCCACCTCCCGCGCGGCCTCCCGGGGCGTGCCCTCGGCGCCGCCGCCGCGGAACGCGCTCGACACCCTGACGCGCGTCATCCGCACGTTCTCCACCAGCCCGAGATCGGCCAGCTCCGTGATCGCGTCCGCGGCGGACGGCACGCCGAGCAGCGCGGCGGCGGCCTGGTGGTCCACCTCCGCGATCGGCAGCCCGGCCAGCAGCACGAAGAGCTGCTTGGCCGTCGGCCTGAGCTGCTTGACGCCGAGGTCGAGGACGAAGTCGAGCGTGTCGGAGACGGACAGGCTCCGCAGGTCGTCCACCAGCGTCTGGAGCGGCACGCTCGGGTTGCCCGCCAGCCAGCGGCCGACCCTGACGATCTCCAGCGGGCTGCCCAGGCAGACGTCGACCAGCAGCTCCAGCGCCTTCAGGTCGTGGGAGACCCGCTCGACGCCGATGTGGCGGGCCAGCAGCGCCTGACCCGCGTCGGGGGCGAGCGGGCCGAGCTGGATGGGCTCGACGTGCTGCGGAGGCGTGTCGGCGAGCGTGCCCGCCACCACGATGTGCGCGCCCGGCACCCGGGTCGGCAACCATTCGACCTGGCTCCACGAGCTGACGTTGTCCAGCAGCAGCACGCAGCCCGTGCCGGTGAGCGCCTCGATCACCTGCGCGGTCGCGTCCTGGGGCTCCTGGATGCCGCCCGGCGGGCGGTTCAGCGTGCGCAGCACCCGCTGGGCCACGCTCAGCGGCGTCTCCGGACGGTCCCTGTCGGGGCCGCGCAGGTCGGCGTAGCGCTGCTTGCGCGCCTCACCCGCCAGGTCCCACCCCGCCTGGATGGCCACGGTGGACGTGCCCATGCCGATGCCGCCGTGCACGACGACGATCCCGCGCTCCAGGGCCTCGTCCTTGATCCGCCGCAGCTCGGCGTCCCTGCCCACCAGGCCGTCGATCCGGTCGGGGAACGGCATGGGCGCCAGGACCGGGCGGGGCGCGGGCTCGCGGCGGCGGCGGACCAGGTAGGTGAGCACGCCGGCCACGACCGGCACCACCAGGACGAGGACGATCAGCAGCCAGGTCGGCAGCCCGCCGATGAGCTGCTTGATCAGCTCCTCCTGGAGGATCAGGATCGTGCCGCCCACCGTGAGCACCCCGCCGACCCCCAGCTCGGGCAGGTGCGCGGCGGCCCGCCGGTACAGGCGCGACAGCCGGAAGCTCAGCCGCTCCCTGCGCGAGATGTCCGTCACCGGCGCACCCCCCGGGTCAGCCCCCTGTAGAGCCGGCGCCCGGTCACGGCCAGCACCAGCACGGGCACCGCCGTGGCGATCACGGCCTGCGCCGCCAGCGGGCTCGCGGCGCTCATGAAGTGGCGGGCCTGCTCCAGCAGGATCAGCGGCAGGTGGTCGCCCGACGGCCAGTTGAGCAGCAGCCCGACGACCGCGTCGTTCCAGACCAGCACGAACGCCAGCACCCCGGCCAGCACCACGGCCGGGCGCGCCTCGCGTACCACGTGGAACAGCTCCCAGCGGTCCCGCGCGAGCATGGGGGCGGGCACCCGGACGAACGCGTTGTGCAGCACCAGCACCGCCAGCGGCATCACCAGCGCCGCGTGCACGATGGTCAGCGCGAGCGGGGTGCCGACCGGGCTCAGCCAGCGCTGCAGCGGCACGGCGAACGCCTGCGGCGGCAGCGCCGCCAGGGCCACCGACACCAGCAGGACGGGCCGCCAGGCGCGGCGGGGCAGCAGGTGCTCGTGGGCCAGCACGTACGCGGCCGGCACCGCGGCCAGCAGCACCACGCACACCACCGCGACGGCCCGCAGGAACGTGGTGCCGAGCGCCCCGGTGAACGCGCTGTCGGACAGGGCCTCCGCGTACGAGCCGAGCGTCCACGGCTCGCCGTTCCACCACCCGGTCCGCGCGGCGGCGGTCGGCTCGCGCAGTGACGTCAGCAGCAGCGCCGCGAACGGCAGCAGCCACAACACCGACACCGCGCCACCGAGCGGCCACAACCGCCGGCCCCGATCGGCCGGCGGGCGCGCCGCCGGGGCCGGGTCCGCCCAGCTCACCCGCCCGCGCAGGCCGAGCAGCGCCGGCGAGGCCAGCCCCGCCACCAGCAGGGACATCAGCACGGCCAGCGCCGCGGCCCCGGCGTCGCCCAGATCGTCGTTGTGCCGCCACCAGTACAGCCCGCCGCCCTCCACCAGCGCCTGCGTCGACCCCGGCACCCCCATCAGCACCAGGTCGAACACGCGGGCCGCCGCCACCAGCGCGAACAGGTACGCCAGCGCGGCCGGTCCGGCCAGAGCGGGCAGCATCACGGACCAGAGCCGGCGCCGCCGCCCCACGCCGAACGCCCTGGCCATGCGCAGCAGGCTCGACGGCAGCCGGGCCAGGGCCTCGTGGAAGACCAGGAACGCGACGCCGGCGTACTGCCAGACGAAGGCCAGCCCGAGCACCAGCCAGATCCAGCCGGGCCCGAGGAAGGCCATGTCCCTGCCCAGCAGGGCGGCGGCCATGCCGCGCTCGCGGCTGGTGTCGAACAGCAGCCGGAAGATCGCTCCCGTGGTGAGCGGGGAGACCACGGCGGGCAGCACCAGGATGACGCGCATGACCAGGCCGAGCGCGGGGCCGGCGTTCCTGACCAGCCAGGCCAGGCCGAGGCCCACCGCGCACACCACCACGACCAGCACCCACCAGATCAGCGAGTTGCCGACCGCCTGCCAGGCCTGGCCGTCGCTCAGCACGTCGGACCAGGCGCCGGGCCTGGAGAAGCTGATGAGCACGGTCGCCAGGAACGGGGCCAGGATCACGCCCGCCGACAGCAGCACCGCCAGCAGCAGGTAGAGGGCGGCCCGCCAGCGGCTGAGCCCCTGACCGGCCACCGGCACCCTGGCGTCGTGGTGCGGGGCCACCTCGAACAGGAAGGCGTTCTGCTCGCTCATCGGGCGGCGCCCTCCACGATCTTCTCGCGGGCGGCGGCGGCCGCCGTGGCCGGGGCGACCGTGCCCGCCGTGACGTCGGTGAACAGCTCGGTGAGCACCCGCCACAGCCCGCGCCCGTCACCGCCCTCCAGCCGGCCGATGAGCCGGTCCGACAGGTCGTAGTGGCGGTTCTCCGCGCGGCTCAGCGCCTGTGCGGGCGCGCGCAGCAACGGGTGCGACGGCGCTCTGTACGGGGTCAGGAAGCCGCCCTCGTCCACCCAGTCGGTCAGCGCGTCACGCTCGCCGCTCGCGCGCGGCCTGGTCAGCCAGTTCACGAAGTCGACGGCGTCCTGCCCGCCGCCGCGCATCGCCACCGCCACGTCACCCCCCACCACCAGCGGGGACGGCCCGTTCCCGTGCCGGGGGAAGGGGAAGTGGCGGGCCACGTCCCGGCCGCCGTAGAGCTCGATGACGGGCAGCGCGAAGTCGGGGGCGGCCACCACGTCGGCGGTGCGGTAGCTGAACACGTCGAGGACCGAGTCGTGGAACTGCATGGTCAGCGCCCGCCGGCCCTGGTCGTGGGTGAACGCCTCGCGCCAGATCGTGGCGAGCAGCGTGAGCGCCTCGGTGACCTTGGCCACGCCCCACCACGCCTGGTTGCCGCGCTCCGCCGGCGGGAAGAGCCCGTCGTACACCTCGGGGGCGTAGGCGAGCAGCACGTTCTCGAACCAGTCGCTGAGCACCCACCCGTCGGCCGCGCCGATCGCCAGCGTGCCGGGGCGGGGCTGCCAGGCGGTCAGGCTCGCCGGCGCCCACTGCTCGCCCGTGCGGTGCCACACCAGCGACTTGTTCGCGATCTTGAACCAGGCGCCGAGCTCCTGGCCGCTCCCGTGAGGCGTGACGAGCCGCCGCCAGAACTCCGGCTGCGCGTGCCCGCCGGTCCTGGGCCGGATGCGGGGCTGGACCAGCGGGTCGAAGAGCAGCCCCAGCCGGGGGATGACCGCCACGTCGGGGATGACGTCCTCGGCGGGGCCGCGCAGCAGCGCGCTGATGTTGTCGCCCGCCGAGTAGACGCTGACGGGCCGCCGGTAGCGGGCCACGTACGCGTCCACCACGCGCAGGAAGCGGCGTAACTCCTCGCCGCTCCACACCACCGCCACCCGCAACGGCGGCTGCCCGGCGCAGCCCGCCACCAGCGCGGCCGGGACGGCGGCCAGGAACGCCCTACGGCTCAGCGACATCGGCGATCTCCCAGATGCACGAAGGAGAGGCGAGGCTGGCCACCCGCGTGCCGTCGTCGGTGACGACGAGCACGGCCAGCCCGGGATCGGCGCCCAGCGCCCCGCTCACCGCCCCGTGGCACGGCCCGCAGCCCGTCCGGTCCTCGATCACCACCACCTTCACCGGCAGCGGCCGGCACAGGACCCGCGCCAGCGCGACGCTCAGCCGCTCGTCGTGGGCCAGCTCGTGCGGCCTGGAGCGCAGGAAGCCCTGGATGTCCATCCGCCTGGCCATGAACGCGATCCGGCCCTGCACGAACGACGGCGCCAGGTCGTCACGGGCCGCCAGCGCCAGGTTCCGCTCGACGGTCAGGTGCGGCAGCAGCCCCGCGCCCGCCGGGACCAGCCCGACCTCGCGCTCCGCCGGCAGCCGCATGGTGATCTCCTGGCCGCCGAGCCCGATCCGGCCGCCGACGGGCATCTCCAGGCCGAGCAGGAGGTCGGTGAACGCGTCGGCGTCCGCGGGCCCCCTGGCCACCACCACGGCGGTCTGGCCGGGGTCGAGGGTCAGCGGGTCCGGCGACAGGCGGCGCCGGAGCCCGTGCGTTTCCCAGGTGAGCCCGTCGATCTCCAGAAGTGGCACGTCCGCAACCGCCGTCAAGTCGGGATGTCATCCGCACCTGACGTTCGCACAAACCGTGCATGACTTCAACGTGATCGATCAACACCACTACGTGTTCAGGAAGAGGCAGAAGGGATGGCCGTCCGGGTCGAGGTGCACGCGCACGTGCTGCTGGGGCTGGAAGCCGGCGACGGTCGCGCCCAGCTCGATCGCCCTGGCGCTGCTCTCGTCGAGGTCGTCCACCTCGATGTCCAGGTGCGCCATCATCTGCTGCACGCCGGGCCGGGCGGGCCAGGTCGGCCGCACGTACTGGGGGTCGGTCGAGAACGACAGCCCGGCCCCGCCGCCGGGCGGCGCGAGCATCACCCAGCCGGGCTCCTCCTCCCTGACCTGCCAGCCCAGCAGGGCCCGGTAGAAGGCGGCCAGCGCGTTCGCGTCGGGCGACTCCAGGACGGTGGCGGACAGTCTCACATCGGCTCCCGGGGTCCGGAGAAGTACGTGGTGAACCAGTCTCGGGCATGCCCGGCCACGGCCTCCAGCGCGCCGGGCTCCTCGAACAGGTGCGTCGCCCCCGGCACGACCGTGATCCGGCTCTCCGCGCGCAGTCGCCGCCGCGCCTCCTCGTTCAGCCCCACCACGACCGGGTCGCGCCCGCCCACGACGAGCAGGGTCGGCGCGCGTACCGCCGCCAGCCGATCCCCGGCCAGGTCGGGACGCCCGCCGCGCGAGACGACCGCGGCGATCGCGTTGCCCGGCTCGGCCGCCGCCCACAGGGCCGCCGCCGCGCCGGTGCTGGCGCCGAAGTACCCGATCGGCAGGCCCTTGGACGCGGGCTGCTCGCGCACCCAGGCGGTGCGCTCCAGCAGCCGCTCGGCCAGGAGAGCGATGTCGAAGACGTTCGCCCTGTCGGCCTCCTCCTCGGGCGTGAGCAGGTCGAACAGCAGCGTGCCCAGGCCCGCCTCGTTGAGCGCGCCGGCCACGTAGCGGTTGCGCGGGCTGTGCCGGCTGCTGCCGCTGCCGTGCACGAAGACCACCATGCCCTGAGCGGCGTCAGGAACGATCAGGTCGCCGGACATGTGTCACCCTCCTCAACTGCCGCGACCCTGCCGCTACCCGATCGAAGGCGGCTCTATCAGCGACGATGCTGGGCAGAGAAACTGGACATGGAGACCGAAACGGGGCGCGGGCGCGAGGTGGCCGGCTCCCCGCTCGAACGCATCGTGTCCGGCGGGGCGGCGGCGCTCTCGCGCGTGCGGAGCATGGGGGTCGGGCGCTGGCTGCGCATGGAGCGGGAGGCGCTGGCCCAGACGGTCAAGGTGACGGGGGCGTGCGCGCTGGCCTGGTGGCTGGCCGCGTACGTGCTCAAGGTGGACCTGCCGGTGCTCGTGCCCATCGGCGTCCTGCTGACGGTCTCCGCCACCGCGTACAGCACGCTCGTCCGCGGCGGCCAGCAGATCCTGGCCGTGGTCGTCGGCGTGGGCGCGGCCACGGCGCTGATCTGGCTGATCGGCGCCAACGTGGTGACGCTGGCCGTGCTGGTGGTGGCGGGCCTGGTCCTGACGCGCCTGCTGAACCTGCCCGCCCAGAACGTGCAGATCCCCATCACGGGGCTGCTGGTGTTCGCGCTCGGCAGCACGTACGGCTTCGCCCGCCTCGCCGACGTGCTCCTCGGCGCCGGGATCGGCATCGCGGCGAACCTCCTGGTCATGCCGCCCCGCTTCGTGGACAAGGCCGGCAAGGAGCTGTGCGACCTGTCCGCCGAGCTGGCCGACCTGGCCGAGGACATGTCGCACGGCCTGCGCGGCGACTGGGACAGGGACATGGCCGGCGACTGGCTGGAGCGGGCGCGCGCCCTGTCGCAGCGCCTGGAGGACACCGAGCAGGCCGCCGAGCAGGCGGCGGAGTCCGTACGGCTGTCGCTGCGCCGCCGCCGCTACGACCGCCGCCTGCGCCAGGTGGCCGAGGCCGCCACCGCCCTCGACCACGCCTGCCACCAGCTCAGGGGCATCGCCAGGGGGCTGGTGGACCTCATCGCCGGCGTACGCGGGCTGCCCGGCGAGCGCGGCGCGGACCTGCCGGAGCCCCTGGCGGACGAGCTGGCGGCGCTGTCACGCGTGTTCAGGGACTTCGGCATGCTGCAGATCGGCCACGGGCGGCGCGAGGACCTGGAGGACCTGTGCGCCGCGCTCGACGACGGGGAGCACCAGCAGCAGCGGCTGGCCGTGGCGTTCCACCAGACCCGGCACACGGAGCTGCGCTCGCTGCAGGGGGCGCTGCTGGAGGACTGCGCGCGGATCCGCCACGAGTTCGACCCCGACACCGGCCCGCACAGAGCCGCCTTCCCGAGGCAGGATTGACGGATGCTGGAAGATCCGGAGCCCGGCTGCCGGCTCCATCCCGACCTGGAGGTCCGCCCCTCACCGATCGCGGGGGAGGGCCTGTTCGCCACGGCGGCCATCCCCGCCGGCACCGTCGTCTCCCGCATGGGCGGGCGCCTGGTCACCTGGGACCACCTCCAGTCGCTCTTCGCCGACCCCGCCGTCCCCTACGTCGACACGATCACCGTGACCGCCGGCCTCCACCTGGTCCTGCCTCCCGGCAGCCCCATCGGCAAGGCCAACCACAGCTGCGACCCGAACCTGTGGTGGACCGGCCCCTACACCCTCGCCGCCCGCCGTGACCTCGGTCCGGGCGAGGAGGTCACCAGCGACTACGCCACGAGCACCGCCGACCCCGGCTTCGTGCTCGACTGCCGCTGCGCCACCCCGCTCTGCCGCGGCCGCGTGACCGGCGCCGACTGGCGCCGCCCCGAGCTGCGCGAACGTTACGGCGACCACTGGGTGCCGGCCCTCCTCGCGCTCGTCCGCGACGGCCGCCGCTGATCGGGACGGTGCTGACCATGGCATACTGCACGGATGTCCGATTTCGCCGAGTTCCGCGCCAGGGGGCGCGCGGCCCTGCTGGCCGGCGAGGCCACTCATGACATCCCCATGGTGGAAGGCGCCATGCGGTGGGGAGCCGCGGCCGTGCTGCGCCCCGAAGGCGCGATCGTGGACCGCATGACGGAGCTGGCCGCCACCGTCGAGGCCCCCGGTCACTGGGTGCACGGAGGCCGGACCCTGCACGTCACGCTCAGGACGCTGGAGCCGTACCGCACGCACGTCCCCGAGGACGACCCGGCGCGCCGCGCGTACGGGGCCGCGCTCGCCGAGGCGGTGGACGGCCTGCCCCCGGCGGGGGTGCGCCTGGCCGGCGTGAGCCCGCACCGGGGCGGCGTCCTCGTGGGCGCCCACCCGCAGGACGACACCCTGGCCACGATCCGCAAGCGCTTCGCCCACGCGCTGGAGTCGCGCGGCGTGCGGGACCTGGAGCGCGGCCGCGTCCGCGACCTCTGGTACGTCAGCCTCGTGCACTTCGCGGCCCCGCTGACGAACGCCCGCGAGATTGTCGCGTGGTGCGACACCCACGCCGACACCGACTTCGGCACGGCCGAGCTGCGCACGGCGGAGATCGTCCAGTTCCTGCACACCGGCGGCGGCATCCGCGTCCGCTCCCTGGAAGGCGCCGCCCTGGGCGGAGACGGCGGGGCGTCACCCCGGCCCCGTTCCTGAGGTGACACCCCGCCGCCGGCCCGTCAGCCCAGCAGCAGCGCTGTCACGAAGTGCAGCAGGTGCCAGGCCACGTAGGCGCTCAGCGAGCAGAACGCCCACTCCTTCCCCCGGCTGATCCGCGCGATCCACCGCAGCTCCTCCGCCGGCTCCCGCCGCACCCGCAGGCTCCGCGAGACGAAGTACGCCGCCAGCAGCCACGCGGCTCCGGACCCCGTGACGAGCGCGGCCGAGATCGCCACCAGCACCGGCGAGGCGGAGATCTCGCCGGCGGCGGGAAGCTGGTGGGCCCAGGCCCCCAGGAGCCCGGCGAGCAGCCCGACGGTGATCCGTCTGTCCTTGCGCGCCTGTCGCTTGAGCCACTGAAGGTCTCGCCGCAGATGGTTCTTGAGCATCCGGATCACCTCCGCTGGAGTAGCTGGTGTTACCAGCTAACGGGAGTGTCCGGAGAAGATCTGCGACCTCAGGCCCGGGATTTCACGACTTTTGTCGGCATTTCGTGGAGAAGCCGGAGTTCCTCCGCCACCTGCCTCGCCTCGAAGACGTCACCGACCTCCTCCAGGGTTCGCACGGCCTCGCGCAGATGGGAGACGGCGGCCCACCGGTGCCCGAGCCGGGCCGAGGCCAGCCCCAGCGCCCGCAGCGCGCACCCGAGGTCCCGCCGCGTCCCGCACTCGCGGTGCACGTCCCTGGCCTGCCGGGCGTACACCACGGCCTCGTCGGTCCTGTCCAGGTCCAGCAGCACCAGGGCGAGCGTGGTGAGCGCCGCCCCCCACCGGTCGCGGGTGCCGGTCTCGTGCTGCAGCTCGGCCGCCTCCCTGACGGGCCCCAGCGCCTGCGCCGACCGGCCGGCCGCGAGCAGCGCCTGCGCCATCGACAGCAGCGCGCTGCCCCGGTTGTCGCGCAGCTCCTCCCTGATCATCAGCGCCGCCCTGGCCGCCCGCAGCGCCGCCCTGGGCTGTCCCAGCGACAGGTACGTGTACGTCAGCGTCTCCTGCACGTCGGCCTCGACCCGCCGGTTCCCCAGGCCCTGCACGATGTCCAGGGCTTCGAGCGCGTACACGAAGGCCACCTGCGGCCGCCCCTGCCGCCGCCGCACCCGCGCGAGCCGGTTCAGCATGCGGGCCTCGATGGGCCCGTCGCGGATCACCCGGCTGATCGCCAGCGCCTGGCTCAGGTAGTCGTCGGCCAGCAGGTAGTCCGACAGCCGCCAGTGCACCAGCCCGATGTCGCCGAGCGTCTCGGCCCTGCCCTGCTCGTGGTGGAGCTCGACCTGCACGGCCAGGGCCTGCTCGTAGTAGGACAGGGCCTCGTCGTAGCGGGAGCCGTTGCGCGCGATGCGGCCGAGCGCGCACAGGGCCCGGCCGCAGCCGTACTGGTCGCCGGTCGCGGTGTAGCCGGCCAGCGCCCGCTCGGCGTCGCGCCGGGCGTCGTGCGGGAGCCTGAGCAGGTCGTAGATCTCGGCCAGGCACAGCAGCGTCTCGGCCTCGGCGTGCTCGTCGCCGAGCTCGTGGCAGATCGACAGCGCCTCCAGGCCCTCCGACAGTGCGGCGTTCGGCTCGCCCAGGTTGCGCTGCACGGTGGCCAGGATGATCAGGCTCTGCGCGGTGCCGCGCCGGTCTCCGAGCTCCTCGCGGACGTCGAGGGCCTGGCCGGCGTGGTGCAGGGCCAGCTCGTACCGCTCCTGCGACAGGTGCAGCCGCGACAGCGTGTGCAGGCAGCTCGCCACCCCCGCAGGGTCGTCGATCGCCCTGTAGAGCTCCAGCGCCTCGCCGGCGTAGCGCAGCGCGTCCTCGCTGTTGCCCGCGATGCCGTGCACCTCGGCCAGCTCGTTCAGCGCCCGCGCCTGGCCCTCGCGGTCGCCGAGCTCGGCGAAGTCCGCCAGCGCCTCGCCGATCAGCCTGGCCGCCAGCGTGGAGGGCCCGATGTCCCGGTGGAGGGTGCCCAGGCGGCTGCGCATGAGCGCGATGGCCCGCCGGTTGCTCACCTGCATCGCCGAGGTCAGCCCGCCCTGCTGCACCTCCAGGTTGTTCTCGTAGAACCGCAGCCGCCTGAACGGCTCGAACACGGCCTCGGCCAGCCGCCAGGCCATGCCGTGCGCGCCGCTCTCCCCGGCCAGCCGCACGGCCGAGACCAGCGAGCGCCGCTCGGCCTCGAACCACTCGCGCGGCGTCGCCGGGTCGGTGGCCACCGCCAGGTAGTGGTCGAGCAGCCGCGCCCTGGCCTCCCGCACCCCCGCCTCCGCGTGCCTGCCCAGCTCCCTGGCCAGCCGCTTGACCAGGTCGTGCACCCGGTAGCGCGGCCCGGGCAGCGGCTCCACCAGGTACGCCCGGTGCAGCCCCTCCACCGCGATCACCGCCTCGGCCACCGGCACGCCCAGCGCCGCCGCCAGCACCTCGGGCGTGAAGTCGCGCCCCGGCAGCAGCCCGACGTGCCGGAACGCCCGCCGCTGCGCCGGGCTCAGCGACTCGTACGCCAGGTTGAGCGCCTGCGTGAACGCCTCCTCGGGATCGCCCACCAGCCGCCGGTCGGGCCGGCGCAGCTCCTGCGCCCGGGACTGCACGCTGAGCCCGGGGTTCTCGGCCAGCTTGGCCGCCGAGATCCGCAGCGCGAACGGGTGGTAGGAGCACACCCGCGCCAGCTCGGCCAGCGCGTCGCGGTCGGCGGCCCGCGGCGAGTCCTCGCCGAGCACCGCGACCAGCAGCGCCACCGCGTTGCCCGGGTCGAGCACGAGCAGATCCATCAGGTCGGCGTGCCCGGTGGCGCGCAGCGGCGCCATCCGCGTCCTGCTGGTGACCAGCACCACGCAGTCCTTGCTGCCGGGCAGCAGGGCCCGCACCTGCGCGGGGTCGGCGGCGTTGTCGAGGATGAGCAGCAGCCGGCGTCCGGCGATCCTGCTGCGGTACAGCAGCATCAGCTCGGCCTCGTCGGAGGCGGGCTCGCCGATGCCGAGCGAGCGCAGGATCTGGCCGAGGGCCTCGACGGTGCTCATCGGCGGCTGGCTCGGCGACTGCCCGCGCAGGTCGATCACGATCTGCCCGTCGGGGAACCGCTCGGCGTGCAGATGGCCCCAGTGCGTCACCAGCGCGGTCTTGCCCACGCCCGGCAGGCCCTGCACGACCATCGTGTTCGTCCGCCTGGGCCGCTCCAGCCAGGCGGTGAGCAGGTCCAGGCTCTGCTGCCGCCCGATGAAGTCCGGCATGTCGGCGGGGAGCTGGCGCGGCTTGGGCACCTCGCCCACCGGCAGGGGCTCGGCGGGCCCGGCCGGCCGGATCAGGAACGGCGTCACCCGCCCGGCCCACGGCGCCGACAGGTGCTCCCAGCTCCCGGCGGCGGCCCGCAGCGCGGAGGGGTCGGCGATCCGCAGCCGCCGGTAGCGCAGCCGGACCAGCCAGCGGCGCTGCGTCCACTGCGTGATCTGGCGCTGCACCACGTCGGCGGAGCTGCCCACCAGGCCGGCCAGCGTCTCCATGGTCAGCGGCGGCGCCTGGTCGGAGCCCAGCTCGTAACGCTCGTCCAGGTGCAGCAGCCACACGGCCAGCCGGGCGGCGACGGGGGCGCGAGCCAGCGCCTCGTGCCTGCGCGCGGCCACGTTCCTGGCGAACAGCTCCTGCACCAGCGCGGTCGCCACGGCAGGGCCGGCGGAGGCGTGCTCGCGCAGCCGCCGCAGGTCGATGGGCCAGACGCGCACCTCGGTCAGCGCGTCCACCCTGACCCGGTCGGCGGGGCTCCAGAAGGCCAGCTCGCCGACGAGGTCGCCGGCGCCCCGCAGGTCGTGCAGAGCCTCGCGCCCGCCCGCCGGGGTGTACTCGCGGGCGTAGCCCGAGTCGATGAGGTAGACGTTGTGGTCGGCCCGCGACGGCGAGCACATCATCTCGTTGCGGTGGTAGACGCGCGGGCGGGCGCCCTCGTCGACCAGCGATCTGAAAAGGCCCACCCGGACACCACCTCTTTCAGGACGGCGGTGTCCTCGACATGACAGCAGCGCGACAGCGCGTACGACGGCTTGTCACATCAGTGGAGCGCAGCGGGAACCCGCTGTCAATCAGACGTTGGCGGTGTCGGTGCGGTCGGGCACGAAACGGTAGCCGACGTTGCGCACCGTGCCGATCAGTGACTCGTACTCCGTGCCCAGCTTGGCGCGCAGCCGCCGCACGTGCACGTCGACCGTCCTGGTGCCGCCGAAGTAGTCGTAGCCCCAGACCTCCTGCAGCAGCTGGGCGCGGGTGAAGACCCTGCCGGGGTGCTGGGCGAGGTACTTGAGCAGCTCGAACTCCTTGAACGTGAGGTCGAGCACGCGCCCGCGCAGCCGCGCGGTGTAGGTGGCCTCGTCGATCGACAGGTCGCCGCTGCGGATCTCGTCGGGCACGTCCTCCGTCGCGGCCTGCGAGATGCGGCCGGTGGCCATGCGCAGCCGTGCCTCCACCTCGGCCGGCCCGGCGCTGTCGAGCAGCACGTCGTCCACGCCCCACTCGGCGGTCATCGCGGCGAGCCCGCCCTCGGTCACGATCACCAGGAGGGGGCAGTCGATGCCGGTGGTGCGGATCAACCGGCACAGGCTCTTGGCCTGCACGAGCTCCTTGCGCGCATCGACGATGACGGCGTCGGCGGGAGGGGTGTCGATGAGGGCGGACGCCTCCGCCGGGGCGACGCGGACCGAGTGGAGCAGCAACCCCAGCGCCGGTAGCACCTCGGCGGACGGCTCGAGGGCGTTGGTCAGCAGGAGCAGGTTGCTCATTACGGCCTCCTCAAACACGCAAGGACCCGGGGGCTACGTCGCCCAGGTCCTGTAGGCGAGGATATCCCACGAGTAAGTCGCGTCCATTGCGCGTCCAGCAGGTGAACAGCGCGTCTCCTGGAACAAGCTCGTTAAGGGCGACGCACAATAGTGGGGAAAGGATTGTGAGGCACGGTATGGCCACGGGAAAAGTGCGTTATTGGGCGGCTGCCAAGGAAGCGGCAGGAGTGGCCGAGGAACCGTTCGAAGCGGTCACTCTTGGTGAACTCATGACCAAAATCACACAAAATCGGTCAGAGCTTGCACGGGTCGTGCGAAGATGCTCGTTCCTCGTGGACGGCTCCCCGGTGGGCAAGCGGCCCCACGGCGAGGTGGTCCTCGGCGAGGGCGCGACCGTGGAGGTGCTCCCGCCCTTCGCCGGCGGGTGAGCAGTCAGGTGAGTGAGTGCTTTGCGGGGGAATGAGGATGCCAGTCGGTAGTCTCTTGACCCCCCGCTCGAGACAGGGAGCTCCATGCGCAAGCTGATCGTCTTTCTGATCGTGCTCGGCATTCTCCTTGTCGCCGTCGATCGGGTCGCCGTGGCCGGCGTCGAGCGCGATCTGGCCAACCGCATCGCGGCGACGGCCGACCTCTCCGGCACGCCGACCGTGACCATTGAGGGCATCCCCTTTCTCACTCAGGCCGTCTCCGGGCACTATCCGGAGGTACGGTTCGATCTCGGCACGTTCACGTACGGCGACGTGCCGGTCAGGAACCTGCGGGGCGCCGCCTACGACGTGACGGCCCCCCTGGCCGACATCATCCAGAACAGACCCGACATCCGGGCCGGTCGCGTGGCCATCAGCGGCACCCTCACCAGGGCCACGATCGACAAGTACGCCCCCCAGGGCGTCAAGATCGGCGGGAACGGGCGGCGGCTCACCGCGTCGGGCGAGGTCACGATGGGGGCGAACAAGGTGCGGTTCAACGCCGAGATGCGGGTCGAGCTCGCCGACGGAGGGATCAAGATCCAGGCGGAGAAGATCGAGGGCGTGCCCGACCAGGTCGCCCGGCTGGTCTCCTACACCATCCCGTTCCAGGGCAAGCTGCCCTTCGACGTGAAGGTGACCGGGGTCAGGAGCGTGGCCGACGGCCTGGAGTTCTCGGCCGAGGCGGCTGACGTGCCGATCCGTGGATGAGATTGAACCGCTCGCTCCCGGCGTACGTGAAGAGGGGCGTGAGCGACCAGAGCGAGCGAGCCGACCGGCGCAGCAGCAGGCTCACGGACCCGACGCAGGAGGGCCCGTGAGCACAGCCGGGACCGCCGACGAGGAACTCGTGAAGACCCTCTTCGACGAGCACGCCGGGCCCCTCTACGGCTACGTTCTGCGCCTGACCGGTGACTCCGGGCGGGCCGAGGACGTCGTGCAGGAGACGTTGCTGCGGGCCTGGCGGCATCCCGAGGCGATGTCCGGCAGGCCCATCCGCGCGTGGCTGTTCACGGTGGCCCGTAATCTCGTCGTGGACCAGCATCGCGCCAGGAAGGCCAGGCCACCGGAGACCGGCGACGAGGCGCTGGCGGTCCTGCCGGCCGACGACGAGCTGGAGCGCGCGGTCGAGTCGTGGGCCGTGGCCGAGGCGCTGGCCGCGCTGCGGGCCGAGCACCGGGAGGTGCTGCTGGAGGTCTACTACCGGGGGCGATCGGTGAAGGAGGCGTCGGCGACGCTGGGCATACCGCCGGGCACGGTGAAGTCCCGCACGTACTACGCGTTGCGCGCGCTCAAGCTGGCGCTCGAGGAACGGGGGCTGGCACCGTGATGACGTGCGAGGAGGTCCGGATCTCGCTGGGGGCGCACGCCCTGGGCGCGCTCGATCCGGAAGAGGCGTTGGAGCTCGACCACCACCTGGCGACCTGCGAGGCGTGCGGCGCCGAGCTGCTGGAGCTGGAGGGCGTCGGCGCGTTCCTGGGCAAGGTGTCGGAGCGCGACGTGGAGCTGGTGGCCAGCCCGCCGCGCCAGGTGCTCGACCGGCTGCTGAACGACCGCGTCAAGCGGACCAGGCGGGGCCGCGCCCTGATGTCCCTGGTCGCGGCGGCGGCGGTGCTGGTGGTGGGCGGCACGGTGTGGACGGCGATCCAGACCGGTTCGGGCGAACGGACGACGGCGGCGCGGGCCCCGGCGCCCGCCGCGTCGCAGGCCCCCGAGGTCATGCGGGACGAGGGCTTCGTGCCGAAGGCCGAGCCGCAGAGCTCGGCTGAGGCTTCCCGGAGCATCGCCGAGGATTCCCGCGGCGCCGCGGAGGCCTCCCAGAGCCCGGCCCCCCAGAGCGCCACGGACGCCCAGATCCGGCCCAGCCGGAAGCCGGCCAAGGTGGTGGACGAGGTCGCGTTCCCCGGCGAGAACGAGGCCGCGGAGTACTACGCCACCGTGCTCGTCCGGCCGGCGGCCACGGGCGCGGAGCTCGGCGTGCAGGTCACCGGGGTGCCGGTGGGCACCGGCTGCCGGGTCGTGGTGGTCGGCGTGGACGGGCGGCAGGAGCGCTCGGACAGCTGGGTCGTGCGGCGTGCCGACTACGAGACCGGGAAGATCTTCCGCTTCCGGACGGGGATGAGCCTGAAGGAGATCGCCAGGTTCGAGGTCGTGGACACGGCCGGGAACCCGCTCGTCGAGGTTCCCGTGCCGCCGAAGGCCCGAGGGAAGTGAACGACCCTGACGCGCGGTTGCACCAGAGGATGACAGGCTTGTGGGTGGCGCTGGCGACGCTGGCGCTCGGAACGGTGATCGGGGTGGTCCGGTTGCGCCGCGACGGACGCGTGCACGAGGCCGGCGGCGACCGGCTGTCCGCCGACGACCTCGGCTCGGGGCTGGGGGAGAGGGCCACCCTGGTGCAGTTCTCGACCGCGTTCTGCCAGCCGTGCCGGGCCACCCGGCGTGTCCTGGCCGACGTGAGCGCGCTCGTGCCAGGGGTCAGCCACGTCGAGATCGACGCCGAGTCCCGGCTCGACCTCGTACGCAGGCTCGACATCACCCGCACACCCACCGTGCTCGTGCTCGACGCGGCGGGCGGCATCGTCAAGAAGGCCGCGGGGCAGCCGCGCAAGGCCGACGTCCTGGCCGCTCTGGCGGCCGCCGTACCGGAGTCATGACTGTGAGCCGTCTCACAAGTTGTCTCACCAACCGGACGAGATGTGACAGATGACGAGACGCCGAGTAGTGTCGTCGCCATGAACCCATCGACAGAGCTGCTGACGAAGCGGCGCGCGGTTGATTTCTGCCGCGTCGCCACCGCGCTCTGTCGCGCTGCCTGAGGACGATCTCGCGCGGACTAGTGATCCGCCCCAATCGACCCTTCAGGAGCATCCCGCGATGCGTGCCGATCCTAGAGCGCTGCGCTTCGGCGCGGCCATCACCACCCTGGTCCTGGCCTCCGTCCTGGTGACGGAGAGCTTCTGGCTGCTCGCCGCCCAGGCGGTGGTCTTCGCGCTCGGGGCGCACCGGCGCTCGCCGTACGCGATGCTCTTCAAGATGCTCGTAAGGAGCGATCCAACGGAGACCGAGGACGCCCGTCCGCCCCGCTTCGCCCAGGGGGTAGGGCTGGCCTTCGCGGTCGTCGGCCTGGTCGGGTTCGCCGCCGGGATCACCCCGCTGGCCCTCGTGGCCACGGCCGCGGCTCTCCTCGCCGCCTTCCTCAACGCAGCCTTCGGATTCTGCCTCGGCTGCGAAACGTACCTGCTCATTCGCCGACTACTGCCCGCTGCCAACATGGAGGTATCCAAATGAGCCGCTCCGCCGCCCTGGTGGACGCCGACTGGGTCGAGGCCAACCTCGACACACCGGGAGTCGTCCTCGTCGAGGTCGACGAGGACGTCAGCGCCTACGACAAGGGCCACATCCGTGGTGCCGTGAAGGTCGACTGGCGTAACGACCTGCAGGACCCTGTGCGCCGCGACTTCGTGGACAAGACCGGTTTCGAGGCGCTGCTGTCCGACCGCGGCATTGCCAACGACGACACCGTGGTGCTGTACGGCGGGAACAACAACTGGTTCGCCGCCTACGCGTACTGGTACTTCAAGCTGTACGGCCACGAGAACGTGAAGCTGCTCGACGGCGGGCGCAAGAAGTGGGAGCTCGACTCGCGCGAGCTGGTGAAGGACGTGCCGCAGCGGGCCAAGACCCAGTACGTCGCCCAGGAGCAGGACACCGCGATCCGCGCCTTCCGCGACGACGTGGTGTCCGCCATCGGCAAGCTCAACCTGGTCGACGTGCGCTCGCCCGACGAGTTCACCGGCAAGCTGCTCGCCCCCGCCCACCTCCCGCAGGAGCAGGCCCAGCGCGGCGGCCACGTGCCCACCGCCCGCAACATCCCGTGGTCCAAGGCCGCGAACGACGACGGCACCTTCAAGTCCGACGACGACCTGCGCTCCCTCTACCAGGAGGCCGGCGTCGACTTCGGCAAGGACACCATCGCCTACTGCCGCATCGGCGAGCGCTCGGCGCACACCTGGTTCGTGCTGCACGAGCTGCTGGAGCAGTCCAACGTGAAGAACTACGACGGTTCGTGGACCGAGTACGGCTCGCTCGTGGGCGTGCCGATCGAGCTGGGGGAGGCCCGCTGATGTCGGCTGCAGCACAGGGTTGCGGCGCGCCGGAGCAGACCGTCGCGCTGCCCGCCGGGATCGATCTGACCAACCAGGCCGTGATCCAGGGCGTCGTGACCGGCGCCGGCACGGCGTACGCGCGACTGCTCGACCACTCCGGTGAGTTCACCGGCGAGGTCGTGGTCTCCGAGGACGGTGTCTTCCGCTTCTTCGCCGCTCCCGGCGACTGGACCGTCCGCATCATCGCGGGCGGCGGCGTCACCAGGGACGTGCAGGTGGAAGCCAAGCTGGGCGAGGTCGCCCAGCTCGCGGTGGCCGTCTGAGCACCTGCGTGGAGGCCCGCGTTCCCCTTCCGGGGAACGCGGGCCTTTCGCGTGTGACCGGGCAGCGGCTTCGCGGTGCCGTCGTGCAACCGGACGCCGCCTTGCGGTGTTGTAGAGAACGTGGCTGAAACCGACTGTCCCGACCCGGTGCGCAAGGCGCTGCTCGACGACCTCGACGAGGGCTTCGCCGAGCTGTACGGCGCCTACCGCGGCCTGGTCTTCTCGACCGCGCTGCGGCTGAGCGGGCGCTGGGCCGACGCCGAGGACTACACGGCGGAGGCGTTCCTGCGGGCCTACCGGGCCCTGTCCGGATACTCGCCCGAACGCGTCGCGGAGCTGCAGCCGCGGGCCTGGCTGATGACGATCCTCATGAACGTCTGGCGCAACTGCGCCCGCGCCAAGTCCCGCAGGCCGCCGACCGACCTGGTCGAGGAGCCGGTGGACGGCGCGGACCCCGGCGAAGGCGTCGAGGCGGCCGCGGTCCGCCGCGAGACCGGCGACGAATTGGCCGCGCTGCTGGGGCAGCTCCCCGACGAGCAGCGGGCCGCGGTCGTGCTGCGGCACGTCGTGGACCTGCCGGTCAGCGAGATCGCCACCGTGCTGAAGATCCCCCAGGGCACGGTCAAGTCGCACGTGTCGCGGGGGCTGAAGCGGCTACGCGCACTAGGAGGTGCCCGATGACTCAGGATCCCCTGCTCACCGGACTCGCGGCACTCGCCGTGGAGCCGCCGGAGAGCCTGCTCGAACGGATCGCGGCCCGGTGGGTCCGCGTGCCGGCGCCGATCGGGGAGCTGGCGGTGGCGTACACCGATCAGGGTGTGGCCTACGTGCACGCGGGAGAGGGCTTCGCGGAGGCGTTCAGGGCGCGCTTCGGCCGCCCGCTGCTGCCCGCCGCCCGCCCGCCCGCCGGGCTGCTGCCCGCTCTGCGCACCGGCCGCCTGTCGGGGCTGCGGCTCGACCTGCGCGGGCTGAGCCCCTTCCAGCTCGCGGTCCTGGGGGCGGCGCGGGAGATCCCGCGCGGCGAGGTCCGCCCCTACTCGTGGATCGCCGCCCGCGTCGGCAGCCCCAAGGCCGTACGGGCCGTCGGGACCGCGCTCGGGCGTAACCCGGTGCCCCTGCTCATCCCGTGCCATCGGGTCACCCGGTCGGACGGGATGGTGGGCGACTACGTGTTCGGCTCGCCGGCCAAGGAGCGGCTGCTGCTGGAGGAGGGGGTGGACCTGGACCGGCTGCGGGCGTTGGCGGGGGAGCGGGTGTTCTACCTGGCCAGCGACACGACCGGCGTGGTGTGCTTCCCGACCTGCCACAACGCGCGGCGCATCACGGCCGCGCACCGGCACGGCTTCCGCAGCCTCGCCCAGGCACGGGCCGCGGGCTACCGGCCGTGCCGCACCTGCCGCCCGGCCCAGGACGTCCCGGCGTAGCGGCCCCCGCCCGATGTGCCGGGCGTACCGGGCTCAGACGGGCTCAGACGGGCTCAGACGGGCTCAGACGGGCTTGGTCGGGTAGCGCATGAGGAGCGTGGCCCGCACCACGTCCGGCCCGTGCGCCCGGTAGCCGTGCGGCACGTCCGACACCCACGAGATGTGGTCACCGGGCCCGGCCGTGAGCGGCTCGTCGATGGGCCCCGCGCTGAGGGTGCCGGTGAAGACCGTGACGTGCTCGCTGACCCCCTCGTGGTGCGCGGGCGAGGTCTGGGTGAGCCCGGGCGGGATGCGCACGCGGTAGAGCTCGTAGGTGACGCGATCGTCCTCGAACACCTCGAGCAGCTCGGCCTCGATGGCGGTGCCCCGCATGATCTGCGGCTCGGGCGGCGCGTCGAGGATGGCCCCGATCGGCACCCCGAGCTGCGCGGTGATCGCCCAGAGCGTCTCCAGGGTGGGGTTGCGCGTGCCGGTCTCCACGCCCGACAGCGTGGCCTTGCCGATGCCGGCGCGCTTGGCGAGCTCGGAGAGCGAGACGCCGCGCGCCTGGCGCAGCCGCCGCAGACGGTCTCCCACCACGCGCGGATCGGTGTCGAGTGCGGGCTGCGGCTCCATACCGCCATATTGCCGCACATCCGACCAGCGTGCGGGCCGCGCTCCTCGATTCGTCGCGGGGCCGCGCGCCGCGTCCGGAGACGCGCCGCAGAGGCCGGAACCCCCGCTTCATGATCGCCGCGTGTTCATGATCGATCTGCGGAGAGTAGCGCTTTTGCCATGGTGCGGCTGCGTCACAAGGGGCAGACCGATACGATTCCACAGATGTCCGGATCGACAGGTGTGACGGCACCCCCACGACCTGGGCCAACGCCGGCTCAGCGGATGCCGTCGCCGTACTCGCTGCCCCTGCACGCGCTCCGCCTGGCAGGCAAGTGCGCGCTGCCGCTGATCCTGTGGTTCTCGGCGGGTGAGCTGGCACGCTGGGTGGTGCTCTACATCGCCACCGAGATCTCGCACGGCTCGTGGTGGCAGGCCCGGCTGGTCGCCACCCTGGTGCTGGTCACCATGGTGATCCTCATCTCCATGACCGTCGTCACCGGCATGTTCCTGTCGCTGCGCGAGGTCCTGTGGGAGACGCGGGCACGCAGGCAGGACGGGCAGGAGGACGAGAGGTTCTGGGTCTCGCTCAACCGGGTGGCCCCCGCCTTCGCGGTCATCTACCTGGCCTGGGAGCTGTACTACCGGGACGCCGGCGACTTCCTCGCGATGGACAAGTTCCACAACCTGGACGACAACTTCTACACCCCGATTCTCAACAACATCGCCAACGGCACCGACGAGAAGGCCACGTACGGGCTGGGCCTGGTCGGCCTGGACTGGCGGGTCTCCCTGGGCGCCATGGTGGTGACCTTCGGACTGCGGATGCTCTTCTCGAACCTGGTCGAGAAGGGCTCGGGGAAGTACGCCGGTGTCGCCGCCGCGTTCGCCGAGTTCTCGTTCGTGTTCTGCGGCCTGAACGCCATCTTCACCTTCACGGAGCTGCGCGGGGACTGGACCCAGCACCGAGCCGTCGTGAGCAGCGCCACCGAGGCCTGGAAGCACGCGCAGGAGACGGTGCCGGGCTGGAAGGCGTTCTGGGACTGGGTGGGGGCCGTCTGGCCGCATGTCATCGACGCGCTGGTCGTGCCGCTCACCTGGCTGGCGATCGCCGTGCTGGTCTTCGGCGCCTCCGTCGACGACACCCGCCGCGCCGTGCGCGGCACCCGCCTGGAGCGGGGCATGGACAAGCTGGAAGGCAGCCACGACATCACCCAGCGCGCGGTGGACCGGGTCGTCGGCGGCTGGAGGGACCGCTGGGTGCCCGTGGTCAACGCCTTCCGGATCACCTTCCGCGGCGGCATGGCGCTGTTCGGCTTCATGTGCCTGCTGTACGTGGGCGTCCACATCGGAGTCGAATACCTGGACAGGGGCGTGCGCACGCTGATCGGCTCCGACATCGAGTTCATGTGGCTGGTGCTCGGCAAGCCCGTGACGTTCGTCGGGAACCTGCTGACGACCTGCCTGTCCTACTGCGTGCTGGCCGCGGCGTTCGACATCGCGGCGACCAGGGCACGCCTGCGCGGCGAGGACATCACCGCCTGAACACCAGCACGTCCTTGTGCTTGGCCTTCTCCTGCTGCGCGGGGTCCGTCGGGACGGCGAACAGCTTGTCCGTCGGCGTGTCCGAGCGGTAGGTGGTGTTCGGCCGCAGGCGCAACTCGACCTGGCCGGCCACCGCCTTCGGCACGACGGCGACGGCGGTGTAGGTGTAGGCCTTGCCCACCTCGGCGTCCTCGTCGAGCGCGACGTTGTCCTCCGCGACCTGCACCTGCCAGGTGCGGTCCGTGCGGTCCCGCAGCTCCAGCTCCGGCTTGGCGGTGAGCCTGATGCCCGTCTCGTCGACGCCCTTCCTGGTGATGGTGATCTTCAGCCACTGCCTGTCCGGCGCGGTGGCCTGCGGCGGATCCATGGTCTCGATCCGGGCCTTCCACGCCACGTGCTCGAACGTCATCTCCTTGCCCGCGTCCACCACGTGCTCGATGTCGGCGGGCTGGCCGCTGCGGTAGAAGAGGTACGCGTCCACGGTCGGCGCGCCGATCCCGACCAGGAGCGCGACGATCGCGCTCACGCCCAGCATGACCGTGCGCGGACGGCGCGGCGGCGGAGCGGCCTGTCCCTCCGCCGCCCCGTCGGAGGGCGGCGGTGGCGTGGCGGACGAGGCCGTCTCGGGTTCGTCCTGCGCGGGGCTCGCGGGCGCGACCATGCCGTGCGCGCTCCGGCCGGGGTGCTCGCCGCCCTGGCCCGGCTGCCCGCCGGAGGGCGGTGACACCGGGCCTGCCGCGGGAACGACCGGGATGGGCTGGGTGGAGCCGTTGCGGAACCCCGGCTGACCGGCGGGCGGCCAGACCTGCTGGTCCGGCTGGGCGCCGCGCCGGGGCGCGAACGGGTCGGTCCGAGGCGGCTGCCGCCGCGGCACCGGCCGGCGAGCCGCCTGGCCACCGCCCTGCGGGGGCTGCTGGTCGAATCGCGGCCCCTGGTCGAATCGGGGCTGCTGCAGGGGCTGCGTGGGCTGCGTGGCCTGCCCGCGCTGCGGCCGGTACGGGGCCTGCGCCGGCTGTCCGGGCTGGGGGTGCTGCGGCTGAGGCGGGGGTTGTGCGGGGTGGCCTGGCTGTGTGGCCTGGCCCGGCTGTGTGGCCTGGCCCGGCTGGTCGGGCTGCGGCCGGCGCGGCGGCCGGCTGGGCGGCGCGGGCCGCGGATGCGGCTGCGTGGGGCTGCCGTGCTGGGGCTGGTAGTGCGGCTGTGTCGGCCCCTGGTCGTGGGCCTGGTGGTACGGCTGGTGGTGCGGCTGTGTCGGCCCCTGGTCGTGAACCTGATGGTGCGGTTGCGTCGGCCCCTGCTCCTGGGGCGGCTGCCCGTACGCCGCTCGCCCGTCATCGTGGGCCGGAACGGCGGGGTGCGGAACGGTGTCCTCCGACTGGGACGGCTGGCCGGAAGGCGGCGCGAACCAGTCGCGGTTCGATTCGTTCTGGCTCATGGCCTTACTTCTTCTCGTCCAGGTCGAGGACCTCCGCGGGAGCGGAGCCGAGCTGCTTGGCGGCGGCCTCGTCGATGCCGAGGTCGACCTGCGCCTCCGGCGGCAGCGGCTCGGAGTAGAGCCCGCTGACCGGCAGCGTGAAGACGGCCTGCGCCCCCGGCAGCGCCGTGGCCGGCACCTCGAAGACGAACCTGCCCTTCGCCCACCATCCCGGCTGGATCCACGGGTACGCCAGCGTGTCCATCTTGTCGACCTTGTCGCTCGCCACGAACTTCTTGCCGTCGGCGGTGAGCAGCTCGGCCTCGCCCAGGTGCAGCGGCTTCTTCGGCACGGTGGCCGCGGCCTCGACCACCAGGAAGAGCTGATCCGTCGCGATGGTCTTGCCGTCGGCCTCGAGGGTCCTGGCCGAGGACACCTTCTCCACCCGGACGGCGAAGCGGCCCGCGTCGACGTCCTCCCCCTTCGCCCCCGTGTACGTGAGCGGCATGCTGTGATCGTCGCCCGACATGTCCAGGGACTGGATCCCCACGGCCCCGGCGGCCAGCAGCAGCCCCACCACGAGGTGCAGCGCCCCGGACCCGCGCCCTCGCCGGGCGGCCTGCCTGCGGGAGCGCCCTCCGCGTGGCGCGACGCTGCGTTCCTGAGTCGCGGTCATCACGCCCCCTGTGACTCGACCGGAAGTGTGACCTTGGCGACGACCGTGGTCTTGTCCTCTTCCGTGAGCGGATCCTGCTCGCTCTCGAGGAACCATTCGGAGGCGTCCTCCAGGGCGTTCGTCAGCAGCTCGTACTTGCCGAGGTCGTAGCTGACCTGCTCGGGGGGCTGCGCCGAGCCCTCCAGCTCGTAGCGTGCCACCACGGTGGACGGAATTCCGGGATGCAGCTGCGAGTACTTGCCGCCGTGGGAGGAGACGAAGAGCTCGGCCCCGCTCTTGGACTTGATCGCCGGCGTCATCCTCAGCAGCGTGGCCCCGAAGTTCCAGCCGTCGCTCTTGCCCGAGGGCAGGCTGCCCACGCTGATGGTCTCGTCGGTCTTGTTCGTCACCTTGAAGATCACGTCGAGGAACCGCTTGTCCTCGGCGAAGTCGTTCTCGGCAGGTTGTAGAGTGATCTTGGATTCGACGAACTGGGTGTCGAACCGCCCCTGGTCCAGCACCTGTCCGGGCTTGAGCTGGGGCGGCGCGGGATCCGGCCGCTCGTTCAGGCCGCCCAGGAGAGCGGTGATCCCAATGGCGGCGAGCGCCACCAGGGCGATCGCGGGCACCACTACCGGGCGTCTGGGCTTGTCAGTGCTGCCGCCGGAGGGTTCCGTCATGGGTAAGGATGGTAATAGGTCTCGCTTGTCCCATCTGCCGCAATGCTCCCATCGGACCGGTCGAATTGCCGAGAACCCTGCCGCTATGGCGCTTGTAACTCATACGCTGTCACGGAGCGGAAAGGGCTGACCCCCACTCCTCATGACATATCGGCGGCCGGAGGGTCACGTGGCGGACGTGCATCCCGAGCATGCCCAGCTCCAGGCGGACCGCATCTACCTGGGCTGGCAGTACATCCTGCTGCACCCGGACCCCGGCCCCCCGCCCAAACGCCCCTCGCCCGCCGAGGAGTCGCCGGACGAGCCCGACCCGGCCGAGCAGGAACTGCTGCGCCGCGAGCGGATGCAGGAGGACATGCTCAACCGGCCGGTCCGGTTCCTGCGCATGTTCATGCTGGCCCTGACCGTGGTGATCCTGGCCGTCGCCCTGGCCGGCTACCTGGCCTGGTCCTTCGCGCTGGTCGCGCTGGTCGCCGCCGGCGGCGTGGCGGCCATCCTCAGCTACGCGCTGCTGCAGGGCGACCGGGCGGTCAGGTACCGGGTGCTGGAGCAGCAGGCCAGAAACGAACGGCAGCGCAGGAACCGCGACAAGGACCTGTTCCGCGCCCAGGAGGAGCACGCCCAGCGCTACCGCGAGTGGCAGGAGTCCAAGGAGCGCCACGACAGGCAGCTCACCTGGTACGCGGTCGCGGTGCCCGACGAGCTCGACCGCATCGACGTGGCCGGCGGCACCTTACCGGGCTGGTCCGCGCTGGTCACGCTGCTCGGCGCCACCCGGCTCTACAGCGGCGGGCACCTGACCGTGCTGGACCTGTCGGAGGGCGCGATCGCCAAGGACCTCATCGAGCTGGCCCGCAAGGGCGGCGACGACCCGCTGGTCTGGGTGCTGCCCGTCGATCTGCCCCGGCTCGACCTGGGCGCCACGCTCAAGCCTGAGGCGTTCGCGGACGTGCTGGCGCACGTGGTGAGCGTGAGCGAGGAGCAGCGCAGCACCCGCGACCTCAGCTTCGACAACGCGATCCTGGAGCGGGTGCTGGAGGTGCTCGGGGAGAACGCCACGATCAGCCAGGTCACCGCCGCGCTGCGGGCACTGGCGCAGGTGGGCGACCCGCGCGACGACCTGCGGTTCGGCCTGATCACCGCCTCCCAGCTCGAACGCATCGGCACGCTGTTCGGGCGCGGCGTGAGCGACCGGGTGGTGATCGAGCGGGCCTGGGCGCTGGAGTCGCAGTTGCGCAAGCTGGAGACGCTCGGCACGCAGGCCGTACGGCTCCCGCCCGCCCGGCTCCGGGTGGTGAGCATGGACCGGCAGGCAGGCGTGTTCGGCAACCGGGTGCTCGGCACGTACGTGGCCACCGCCCTGACCCACATCCTGCGCCAGTCGCCCTCCTCCGACCGGCCCTGGTACCACACGATCATCGTGGCGGGGGCGGACAAGCTCAGGGGCGACGTGCTGGACCGGCTGATGGACGCCTGCGAGACCTCCCGTACCGGGCTCGTCCTGACGTACCGCTCCCTGACCCCGACCGTGCGGGAGCGGCTCGGCAGGGGGCACGCCGCGGTCGCGTTCATGCGGCTCGGCAACGCCGAGGACGCGCGGGTCGCCAGCGAGCACGTCGGCACCGAGCACCGGCTGGAGCTGGCCCAGCTCACCGAGACGATCAGCGAGTCGCTGCCGGGCCTCGACGGCGGCTACACCTCCACGATCTCCCAGGTCGAGGACGAGCGGGAGGAACGCGACGGCGACCACACGGACCTGGCGGAGGACATCACCGAGTCCACCGAGTGGGGCAGGACCGCCGACAAGATCTCGGAGAAGGAGCGGGTGCTGCAACGCTCGCGCGAGTTCCTCGTCGAGCCGCACCAGCTCCAGCAGCTCCCCACGACGTCCGTGATCGTCACGGACGCCACCGCGGACGGCCGCCGGGTACGCCTGGCGGACGCGAACCCGGCCATCCTCACCTTCCCCAAGACCACGCTGGGTGAGCTGGAGGACGTGCGCGAGGCCGTGCTGGCACTCGACGCCCGGGCCGGCGACGGCAACGGAGAGCCGCCGCCGAACCTCGGGCCACCACCGCCACGCCTGGACTGGCGCAAGGGCAGGCAATGACATGGTCAATGTCGAGGTGATGAGCTGACGGTTGGCGGAATTTAACAAAGAACCGTCTGTGGGGGATTGAAATGCAGCCGAGTGTCTCGCTGAGCGGGCCCTGGTATCGAATTCAGTCGATCGCAGCACCCTCGCGAAGCTCGTCGGCGGAGTGGGATTTCGTCACTGTGCTTCCCGCGGTGCTGTCGGCGGCGCAGCGCGACCGGCCGTTCGTCATCGGATGGTTGTCGCGGGGCTCGGGGGCGCCGCTCGAACTCATCACCAACGCCGGCCCGCTGTCGCCGCCGCGCCAGCCACGCAGGTCCACGGACCTGCCCGACGCCCCGAGCGGGCCGCAGCCACTGCTGTTCCCGGGCGGGGCGCGCGGGGTGCGGCTGAACCAGGAGTACCTGGCCGACCTGGCCGACCTGGTGTGGACGCCGTGCCCGGGGCGGCAGGCGCCACCGCTGGGCAGCAAGGGGCGCGAGTTCGACCCGGACGAGCTCAAGCGCCCCACGCTGTTCGAGTCGACGCTGGTGACGCTGATGTCGCGGCCGTTCGCCTGGCTGGTCGTGGCCGAGCCGACGGACCTGCTCGACGCCGAGGTGGCGCACCTGCGTACGCAGCTCAACGTGCTGCGGCAGTACGGCGACGCCTCCGAGCGCTCGCGCTTCGACGCCGAGCGGGCCGAGCGCCGCATGCAGGAGCTGGACGCCTTCCGCGAGGCGGGCCTGTGGAACGTGCGGGTGCTGGCCGGCGGGGCCACGGCCGACGAGCTGCGGCAGATCGCGCCCGTGCTCGTCGGGTCCGTCGAGATGAGCCAGCACCCGTACCGGCTGCGCAGCACGCACGGCGCCGCCTACTCGCTGCCGGAGGCCCTGGCCATCACCATGCAGGACCCGGCCGACGGCGCCGCCGCCCCCTTCGCCGCCACAGCGGGGGCGCTGGCCGCGCTGGCCGGGCTGCCCAGGCGGGAGGTGCCCGGCGTGCGCGTGCTCGACTCGGGCTTCTTCGACGTGACGTCGGAGTCCGACGAGGGCGCCGACGGGGGCGAGCTGGAGCTCGGCGAGATCCTCGACGGCCAGGACCGGGGGGTCGGCACGTTCCGGGTGCCGCTGGCCACGCTGAACCGGCACGCGTTCGTCACGGGCGCGACCGGCTCCGGCAAGTCCCAGACCGTGCGGCACCTGCTGGAGCAGCTCAGCAGGGCCCGCATCCCGTGGCTGGCCATCGAGCCGGCCAAGTCGGAGTACGCCGCCATGGCCGGCCGCGTCGACGAGCCCGTCACCGTGATCAACCCGTCGGCGCCCGACGGCGTGCCGTTCAGCGTCAACCCGCTCGAACCCGAGCCGGGCTACCCCGTCCAGGCGCACATCGACATGGTCAGGGCGCTGTTCATGGCCGCGTTCGACGCCGAGGAGCCGTTCCCGCAGATCATGTCGCTGGCGCTGCAGCGCGTCTACGAGGCGACCGGCTGGGACGTGGTCACCGGCGGCGCCGTGCCGGGCTCGAACGTCCCGCCCAGCGTCCCCACCCTCGAACAGCTCCAGCAGCACGCGATGGACGTCATCAAGGAGATCGGCTACGGCCGCGAGGTGCAGGCCGACGTCGAGGGCTTCATCTCGCTGCGGCTGCGCTCGCTGCGCGTCGGCTCCGCCGGGCGCTTCTTCGAGGGCGGCCACCCCGCCGACATCGGCGGCCTGCTGGAACGCCAGGTCGTGCTGGCCATCGAGGACGTGGCCAACGACGAGGACAAGGCGTTCCTCATGGGCACCCTGATCATCCGGATCGTCGAGCACCTGCGCATGCGCGCCAGGCGGGAGCGCTCCGCCGAGCTGCGCCACGTCATCGTGATCGAGGAGGCGCACCGGCTGCTGCGCGACCGCGGCCACGGCCGGGCCTCCACCCACGCCGTGGAGCTGCTGGCCGGGATGCTCGCCGAGATCAGGGCGTACGGGGAGGGCATCGTGGTGGCCGAGCAGATCCCCACCAAGCTCGTCTCCGACGTCGTGAAGAACACGGCGCTGAAGGTCGTGCACCGGCTGCCCGCCGAGGACGACAGGCAGCTCGTCGGCGCCGCCATGAACCTCAGCGACGAGCAGTCCCGCCACGTGGTCTCGCTGCAGCCGGGCTCGGCCGCCGTGTTCGCCGACGGGATGGACCGGCCGCTGCGGGTGCGCGTGCCGCTCGGGGAGTCCAGGGAGAAGGCGCTGCCGGGGCCGCCGCCGCCCATCCGGGGCCGCCGCTCGGCGGCCTGCGGGGCGCAGTGCCGTACGGGGCAGGCGTGCACGCTGGTGGAGCTGCGCGAGGCCGACGTGCTGGCCGGCGCGGCCGAGTGGGCGTGGCTGCGCATCTGGTGCGACACGGTCGTGCTGGCCTTCGTCGGCAACCGGCCGCTGCCGGGCGTGCCGCGCGCCCTGTCGGCCGCCTGGGCCGACCTGCCGGCGCGGCGCCGCGAATGCCTGCTCGCCACCCTGATCGAGCGCTCGGTGCAGCGGCGCGCCTGGTCGCTGCGCACGTGGTTCGACCCGGCCCTGCTGACGGAGAAGGCCGCCGAGACCGCCACCCGGCTGCTGGCCGGCGTCGACAGCGGGGGCGAACGCCCCGGCGCCTCGTGGGTCATCCCGCAGGTGCGCTGGCTGCACGAGGTGGACAGGCTCTTCCCGTACGGCCAGCCGGCCCCGAACCTGCGCAGCCCCGCGCCCCCCATGGAGTACGCCCTGTTCCGCCAGCCGGGCGGCACCGGCCCCGGCTCCGTCGAGCCCGAGCTGCTCGGCCACCGGGCCAAGGCGCTGCGCCACCACCCGCTGTCGATGGAGGTGGACCACAACCGGGCGCTGGCCTGGCGGGTGATCCTCGGGGACGACGAGCACGAGAGCGTGCAGCGCGACATCGTGACGGTCGCGATCGGCGTGGAGTCCGCGGCCAGGACCAGGCACGTGGGGCAGACGATGGGGGCGGGCTGGCTGGAGAGCGTGCTGTCGTGGCCGCGCCGCTTCGTGCTGCCGTTCGAGCACGGCGGCTCACCGGAGATCGCCTTCGCCGAGCCACCGGCCTCCTGACCGTCGCGCGGCGAGCTGATCGCAAAGGGGTGCGTTTTCGCGCGTGTCTCCAGACTTGGGGCCAACGCCGACTAGGATCCTTGCTCATGACCCAGCTTCCTCTGCGGGCCCAGCTCGCCAGTGCCCTGGGCCGCAGCGCCGCCACGCTGTCCAGGATGACCGGGCGTGGCGACGGCTCGGTGATCGGCGGTCGGGTCGGCCTGCTGCTCGAGCCTGACCTTCTGCGCAAGCTGGCCCGCGACCGCAAGCTGGCCCTGGTCAGTGCGACCAACGGCAAGACCACCACCACGAGGCTGATCACCTCGGCGCTGCTGGAGCTCGGCGAGGTGGCCACGAACGCGTTCGGCGCCAACATGCCCGCCGGCCACGTCTCCGCGCTCTCCCAGCACAAGCGCGCCCCCTACGGCGTGCTGGAGGTGGACGAGAAGTATCTGCCCGAGGTGCTCGCCACGACCGGCGCCGGCGTCGTCTGCCTGATGAACCTCAGCCGCGACCAGATGGACCGCGCCGCCGAGATCTGGCTGCTGGCGCAGAAGTGGCGCAGGGCCCTGTCCGGCAAGCCCACCCATGTCATCGCCAACTGCGACGACCCGCTCGTCACCTGGGGCGCGTCCACGGCGGCCAAGGTCACCTGGGTCGCGGGCGGTCAGCGGTGGAAGGAGGACTCCTGGTGCTGCCCCGAGTGCGGCGGCCCGCTCGACCGCAAGGACGCCGACTGGGCGTGCCGGGAGTGCACCTTCCACCGGCCCGAGCCGCAGTGGGTGGTCGACGGTGATTCGGCGATCGACCCGCGCGGGCAGCGCTGGCTGCTCGACATCCAGCTCCCCGGCCAGGCCAACCGCTCCAACGCGGTGATGGCGCTGGCGGTGGCCGAGGCGTTCGGGCTGCCGGTGGACCGGGCGCTGCCCCGGCTGCGCGAGGTCACCTCGGTGGCGGGCCGCTACACCACCGTCGAGCGCGAGGGCCGGCACGCGCGGCTGCTGCTGGCGAAGAACCCGGCGGGCTGGCTGGAGGCGTTCGACGTCGCCGACCCGCAGCTGCCGATCATCCTCTCGGTCAACGCGCAGGGCCCCGACGGGCGCGACACCTCGTGGTTGTGGGACGTCGACTACCGCATCCTGCGCGGGCGCCCCGTGTTCGTCACCGGTGAGCGCCGCCTCGACCTGGCGCTCCGGCTCGACGTGGCCGACGTGCCGTTCACGCTGTGCGACACGTTCACGGAGGCGTTGGCCATGCAGCCGCCCGGGCGGGTGGACGTGATCGCCAACTACACCGCCTTCCAGCAGATCCGATCGGAGTTCGGCCGTGCCGTCTGACAGCGCCCTTCGCATCGTCTGGATCTACCCCGACCTGCTGAGCACGTACGGTGACCAGGGCAACGTGCTGGTCCTGGAGCAGCGGGCGCAGCGCAGGGGGATCGAGACGGAGACGATCCACGTACGCTCGGCCGACCCGGTCCCCGAGACCGGCGACAT
The DNA here is from genome assembly GCF_041950525.1 of Nonomuraea sp. GTA35. NCBI lineage: Bacteria > Bacillati > Actinomycetota > Actinomycetes > Streptosporangiales > Streptosporangiaceae > Nonomuraea > Nonomuraea sp. GTA35. The sequence goes on from NZ_JBGNUV010000022.1 coordinate 82,928, forward strand.
CTACCTGATCGGCGGCGGCGAGGACCGCCCGCAGATCCTGGCCGCCCAGCGCCTGCGCAGGGACGGCGGCCTGCACCGCGCCATCGCGCGCGGCGCGGCCATGCTGGCGGTGTGCGCCGGCTACCAGATCATGGGCAGCACGTTCGGCGGCGAGGAGGGCCAGCCCGTGGACGGCATCGGCCTGCTCGACATCTCCAGCGTCCGCGGCCCCGCGCGGGCGGTGGGCGAGCTGGTGGCCGAGGTGGACGCCGCGCTCAACCTGCCCACGCTGACCGGTTTCGAGAACCACATGGGCGTCACCCACCTGGGCCCCGGCGTCCGGCCGCTGTCGCGGACGGTCAAGGGCGTGGGCAACGGCGACGGGTTCGAGGGCTGCTACGCGGGGCACGTCGTGGGCACCTACCTGCACGGGCCGGCGCTGGCGCGCAACCCGGCGCTGGCCGACCTGCTGCTGTCGTGGCGGGTGGGCGAGCTGGCGCCGCTCGACGACTCCCGCTACGAGGCGCTGCGCCAGGAGCGCCTGACGACGGTGCTGCAACCGTGACGGCCGCTCCAGCCGCCCGGGCGGCTGGAGCGACCACTTCGGGGTAGGACGTCCGCCGTGGGATCCACGGTCACTGTCCCCCAGACCCGCACGATGAGCGGGGAGGAACTGTCCGCCGACGACGCGTGGGAGACGCTGCGCAAGTACGGCGGCTGGCACTTCGTGCGCGACTCGTTCACCAGGTTCCGGTACGGCGACGGCATGAGCCACTCGCGCGCCCTGGCGTTCCAGATCTGCCTGGCCATCATCCCCGGCGCCATCGCCGTCGTCGGCCTGAGCGCGGTCACCCACCAGGAGGAGCTGGGCAGGGTGCTGCGGCTCACGCTGAGCGCCCTGGCGCCCGGCGGCGGCGCGGAGGCCGTCGCGCAGGTGCTCGACGGCGGGAACGGCACCAGGGACGAGCTGGCGCTCTGGCTGGGCCTGGCCACCACGCTGGCCGCGCTCGCCTCCGCGATGGCGCAGTTCGAGCGGGGGGCGAACCGGATCTACGGCGTCGAGCGCGACCGGCCGTTCCACCGCAAGTACGCCAGGGCGGTCGTGCTGGCGCTGACCGCCGGGATCTGCATGATCACCGGCTTCACGGTCCTGGTGGGCGGCGGCGAGCTCGGCGACGCCCTGAGCGAGACCTTCGGCTGGGGCGCCGGAGCCCGCCAGGCCTACCCCTTCGTCCGCTGGCCGCTCGGCTTCCTGCTCGCGCTGGCCTCCACGGTGACGCTGTTCCGGGCCTCGCCCCGGCGCAGGCAGCCGGGTCACACGTGGCTGGCCGTGGGGGCGCTGGTGGCGCTCGGGTTATGGACGCTGTTCACGCTGGCCCTGGCCGCCTACACCGAGTACAACAGCTCGTTCGGCGACACGTACGGGCCGCTGACCGCCGTGATGGCGCTGCTGCTGTGGTCGTTCCTCAGCTCGATCGCGCTCTTCCTGGGCATGGCGTTCGCGGCGCAGCTGGAGGCGTGCCGCGCGGGCTGCGCCCAGCCCGCGCACCCCGATCCGGGGCCCACGGCGGAGGAGGAGCGCGAACCCCTGGCGGGGGAGGTCGGGTCGGCGATGATCGGCGCGGTGCGGGGCCTGCTGGGCGGGAAGCGCGGCAGCCGCTAGGGCCATCGCCGGGCGCCGGGCGATCAGCGGCGACGCCGCAGATCCTGCCGGGCCTCGCGACGCCTCAGGAGACCGGCCGGGCCCTGCCCGCCGGTCAGTAGACCAGGGCCTGCACGCCCTCGGCGGTCACTTCCTCGACGAACGCCGGCGCGCCCGCGATCCGCACCCCCTCGATGAGGTCGTCCACGGTGATGTTCCTGCGGGCGGCGCACTGCGTGCAGAGCGTCACCCGCCCGGCCGCCAGCACGGCGTCGAGCAGGTCGGGGAGCGGCGCGGCGTGCGGCAGGGTGAACTCCTTGGCCCGGCCGGGCAGCGCGAACCACGACGACTCGCCGGTCAGCCACAGGGAAACGGATACACCGCTCGCGAGCGCGGCGGCCGCGACCGTGAACGCCTGGTTGCAGCGCTCGGGAGCGTCGGCCCCCGCGGTCACCTTGATCACCAGTGAACGTGCCATATCCGTCACCCTAGCCCCGGAGGAGCCCGTACGGGCGTGGCGCGCCACTACGCTTGGGGAGCATGGAAGAACCTGAGGTGCACCCCGACCTGGAGCCGATCGCGTTCCTGCTGGGGCGGTGGGAAGGCGCCGGCGTGGGCGGCTACCCGACGATCGAGAGCTTCAACTTCGGCCAGGAGATCGAGTTCGGGCACAACGGCAAACCGTTCCTGACGTACGTGAGCCGCACCTGGCTGCTCGACGAGGCCGGGAACCGGGTCAGGCCGCTGGCCACGGAGTCCGGTTACTGGCGGCCCCAGCCCGACCGGCAGGTCGAGGTCGTGCTCTCGCATCCCACCGGGATCGTCGAGATCTACATCGGCGAGGTCGTCTTCCACAAGATCGAGCTGCGTACGGACGTGGTGGCACGCACCGCCTCGGCCAAGGAGTACACCGCGGGCCATCGCCTGTACGGCCTGGTCAACGGCAACCTCATGTGGGCCTACGAGATGGCGGCCGTCGGTCACCCGCTCACCGACCACATGTCGGCAGAGCTGAAGAAGGTGGCCTGATCCCATGAGCACGCCGTTCACCGCTGACGCCGTCGAGGCGATCAAGCGGCACATGAATGACGACCACGCCGACGACGGGCTGATCATCGTGCGGGGGCTCGGCGGGCGGCCCGCGGCCAAGACGGCGCTGACCAGCGACGTCGACGCCGAGGCGATCACGTTCACGATCGACGGCGGGGAGCGGGTGCGCGTGCCCTGGGGCGAGACGCTCACCGAGCGGGCCCAGGTGCGCAAGGCAGTGGTGCGGCTCTACCGCGAGGCGTGCGAGAAGCTCGGCCTCCAGGCCCGCGGCGAGCACTGAAACTGAAGAAGGGCCCCAGGCAACACTCCGCCGTGGCGGCGGGCCGGATGGACCATGGTCGGGATCGATGTCCCGCCCTCCGGCTGCCAGGGGCCCCGGTGGTTGCCTCGTATTCGCGTCACGTCACGAGACAACAGTCCGCGAGGTCAGCGGACAACCACCTCGCTAGCCCGACTATGACTAACCATTATTCGGACCACCTCCTTTCCGCGTACCCAAGAAGCTATGCGCTCCGCCGCGAAAGGGGCAAGTGAATATCGTCGGGTCGTAGTATCGAAGGCATGACCGAGACGCAGTGGCATGAGGAACTCCGCGCCAAGGGCTACCGGGTCACTCCCCAGCGCCAGCTCGTGCTGGAGGCGGTCAAGGAGCTGGAGCACGCCACGCCGGAGGAGATCTGCGTCAAGGTCCGCCAGACGGCGCGCGGGGTGAACATCTCCACCGTCTACCGCACGCTGGAGCTGCTCGAAGAGCTCGGCATGGTCACCCACACCCACCTCGGGCACGGCGCCCCCACCTACCACCTGGCGGCCGAGGCCGACCATGTGCACCTGGTGTGCCGGGGCTGCGACGAGGTGTTCGAGGTGCGGCCCGAGCTGGCCGAGGGGCTGGTCAAGGGCCTGGACGAGGAGCTGGGCTTCGTCGCGGACGTCCACCACCTGACCGTCTTCGGCCGCTGCCGCAACTGCCGCTGACCCCCCGCGGCGGACAGCCGCCGTCGGCGGTGCGGATAGCCTGGAAGGCATGCGTAGCCCTCTGCTCGACCTCCCCGGCGCCGTCCCGGCGGACGCCCCTGACTCCGACGTAGCCGCGCACTACGGCGACCTGTTCGCCGAGCAGCGCGCACTGGTCAAGGGAGAAGCGGTCGTCGACCGCAGCAACCGCGAGGTGATCCGCATCACCGGCGCGGACCGGCTGAAATGGCTCAACGACCTCACCTCGCAGAAGCTCGACACGCTCCAGCCGGGCGAGTGGACGCAGACGCTCGACCTCGACCTGCAGGGCCGCGTCCAGCACCACCTCACGCTGACCGACGACGGGCAGAGCATCCTGGCCCACGTCGAGCCGGGCACCGCGCAGAGCCTGATCGGCTACCTCGACCGCATGCGGTTCATGCTGCGGGTCGAGGTGTCGCCGGCCGACGACCTCGCCGTGCTGTCCACGGCCACTGAAGACTTCCTGGTGCCGCGCGCCGAGCTCGCCGACCACCTGGGCAAGCCGCTGGCGGGGCTGTGGGCGTACGAGGCCCTGCGCATCGAGGCGCACCGGCCCCGGCTGGGCTTCGAGACCGACCACAAGACGATCCCGCACGAGGTGGGCTGGATCGGCGGGGCGGTGCACCTCAGCAAGGGCTGCTACCGCGGGCAGGAGACGGTGGCCCGGGTGCACAACCTGGGGCACCCGCCGCGGCGCCTGGTGTTCCTGCACCTGGACGGGAGCGTCGACACGCTGCCCGCGCACGGCGCTCCCGTGATCTTCGAGAGCCAGGAGGTGGGCGTCGTCGGCTCGGCCGCCCGCCACCACGAGCTGGGCCCGATCGCCCTGGCGGTGGTCAAGCGCACGGTGCCGGTGGACGCTCCGCTGCTCGCGGGCGGGGTGGCCGCCGCCCAGGAGGTCGTCGTCCCACCGGACGCCGGCCGCAACGTCACCATCGACCCGTCCCTCCGCCGCCGCATCCGCTAACCCACCACGCGGCACCTGCCGACTGTGCGGCGCCGGCCGACCGCGCGATCCCTGCGTGCCGCGCGGCGCCCGCCCAGCGCGGCGCCCGCGCATCGGGCGGGACGGCATCGGTGCTGCACTGGGCGAGCTGCGGCATGCGGAGCGCCGCAAGCGGCGCCGGGTCGGCGGGACGGTGTGCCGTGGTGTTCGTCGCAACGCGCACGGCGCTCAGGGCGGGCACGGCCCCCCACACCCGCACCGCCCAGGCCGGCCCCGGGGTCACATGTCCAGGACGAGGGTGATCGGGCCGTCGTTGACCAGCGCCACCTTCATGTCAGCGCCGAACACCCCGGTCTCCACCCGCGCCCCCAACGCCCGCAACTCCGCCACCACCGCATCCACCAGCGGCTCCGCGACGGGCCCAGGGGCGGCGGCCTGCCAGGTGGGGCGGCGGCCCTTGCGCGCGTCGCCGTACAGGGTGAACTGGCTGATCACCAGGAGCGGCGCCGACACGTCCGAGCAGGACTTCTCGCCGTGCAGGATGCGCAGCCCCCACAGCTTGGCGGCGAGCTTGGCGGCCTCGGCGCGCGTATCCGTGTGCGTGACCCCCACCAGGACAAGCAGGCCGGGCTCGCTGATCGCCCCGACCACGCGCCCCTCGACCTCGACCGACGCCGAACTGACTCTCTGTACGACTGCTCGCATGGCATCCCATTCTGGACCAGGACCAAACCCTTCATACACTCATGTCGAAAGGGGAACGTGAAATGTCGTTGATTGTGGAAGTCGTCCGGTCCGGGTTCGTGGAGTCCACGCATCAGGCTCGCATGCTGACCGTGGACGCGGCAGGCCGCCCGGTCGAGACCAGGGGCGCGGTGCACGTGCCGGCCTCGCCACGGTCGTCGATGAAGCCGCTGCAGGCGCTGGGCATGCTCCGCAGCGGCCTGCGCCTGGAGAACGAGCTGCTCGCGCTGGCCTGCGCCTCGCACTCCGGCGAGCCCTTCCACGTGGACGGCGTCAGGAAGATCCTGGCGGGAGCCGGTCTGGACGAGTCGGCGTTGCAGTGCCCCGAGGACTACCCGTTCGACCGCGCGGCCACCGAGCGCGGGCGCGTCTACATGAACTGCTCGGGCAAGCACTCCGCCATGCTGGCCACCTGCGTGGCGAACGACTGGCCGCTGAGCACGTACCTGGAGCCGGCGCATCCGCTGCAGCGGGCGATCCGCGAGACGGTGGAGGAGCTGACCGGGGAGCGGGTGGCGGCCTCCGGGGTGGACGGGTGCGGGGCGCCGCTGTTCTTCGTGTCGATGCTGGGCGTGACCAAGGCGTTCCGGGCGTTCCCGATGTCGTCGGAGGACTCGTACGAGCGCAAGATCTTCGACGCCATGCGCACCTACCCCGAGTGGACCTCCGGCACCGACAGGGCCGAGGCCAAGCTGATGCGGGCGGTGCCCGGGCTGATGCTGAAGGCGGGGGCGGAGGCCTTCGACGCGTTCGTGTTCGAGGACGGGCGCGCCGGCACCGTCAAGATCGAGGACGGTGGCGCGCGCGCCCGCGTGCCCGTCACCGTGGCGGCGCTGCGCTCGCTGGGCCTGGACGCGCCCGAGCTGGCCGAGCTCGCCGCCGGCACAGTGCTGGGCGGCGGGCGGCCCGTCGGCGAGCTCCGGCTGCGCTGAGGGCCCCGCCTGGCCGGCGACCCGCCGCTGCGCCCAAGGCCCCGCCCGCCTGGTCGGCGAGCTCCGGCTGCGCGTGAGGCGGCTACTCCGCCGCGTCCGGGTCGGCGGGTACGCGGTCGGCGAGGCGTTCGTAGCGCTGCCTGGCGGCCTGCGGGGTGCCGAGGCCGAGCCCGAAGGCGATGTCCTGCCAGGTCATGTTCCGCCCGCGGGCGAGCTGGAGCAGCGTGGCTTCGAGCGCGTCCAGCTCCCCGCGGACCAGCGGGACGAGGCTCAGCGCGGCGGTGATGTCGGCGTGGTCCACCGCCTCCTCGCCGTCGTCCAGCCGCGCGGCCCCGCTGAGCAGGAACGTGACGAGCCTGACCGCCTCGTGCGGCGCGAGGGCCGACGGGTGGACCTGCCGCTGGCGCTGCTCGTCGGTGGCCGCGTGCCGCTCGGCGATGCGGTGCAGGGACGCGTACACGCGCTGCGCTCGCGCCTGCTCGGGCTGCGGGGGGTTGAAGAGGTCGGCTTCGGAAGACATGAGATCACCATGGGGCACGGACGCACCTGATGTCAACAATTTGTTTTAAACAAGTTGTTCACTTCCCTGACGCCGGTGTCAAGCTTCTAGCCTGGTCGGGCGTCCCGCCGCGCCGACCGAGGAAGCAGCAGATGAAATTCGGAATCAGTTACAGCACGCCGCATCACGGCGTGGATCCTGACAAACTCGCCGCGTTCGCCCGGCTGGCCGAGGAGTGCGGGTTCGAGTCGTTGTACGTCCCCGAGCACATCGTGCTGTACCCGGGTGCCGCCATCGGGCCCTTCGAGCTGCCGCCGACGCTGCCGTACGCCGACCCGCTCGACGCCCTCACCTTCGTCGCCGCCCACACCGAGCGGATCCTGCTCGGCACCGGCGTGCTGCTGCTCCCGTACCACCACCCGGTGACCCTCGCCAAGCGGCTGGCCACCATCGACGTGCTGTCCAAGGGCAGGATGCGGCTGCTCACCGTGGGCCTCGGCGCCCTGCCGGGGGAGGCCAGGGCGATGGGGGTGGACTTCGCCGGCCGGGGCCGCCGCGCCGACGAGGCGATCGACGCGCTGCGGCTGCTGTGGGCGGGCGGCGCGGAGGGCGTCAGCTTCGCCGGGGAGTTCTTCGACCTGGACCGCCTCTGCAGCTATCCCAAGCCGCACGCGGCCACCACGCTGCCGATCCACGTCGGCGGGTCGAGCCGGGCGGCCGCGCGCCGGGCGGGCCTGCGTGGCGACGGCTTCTACCCCGGCGGCAGGCTGCGCGCCGAGGAACTGGCCGAGCTGTGGGAACTCGCGCGCACCACCGCCGCCGAGGCGGGCCGCGACCCGGACGCGCTGGAGTACACCCGCTTCGGGGCGATCGACATGCCCGCCGGCCGCGCCGAGGAGCTCGCCGCGCAGGGGGTGACCCGCCTCGTCGTCAGCCCCTCGACCACGGAACCGGACGAGCAGCGCGCGGAGCTGTCGGCGTTCGCCGAACGGTTCTCCCTCTGAACGATCCCTACAGGGAGCGGAACTGGCGGGTGGCGGAGATGGCGCCGGACGTCGTCTGGGTGAACGTACGCATCGAGCCGGCGAACTTCGACAGGTCCCACTCCGCGGGCCCGTGGTACCAGTACAGGTTGTCGGCCTGGTGCCCGTTGCCCGTGACGGAGGCCACCACCCGCGACCAGTGCTCCACCCCGTCGAAGATCACCGCGTACGGCAGGTAGCGGGAGAACAGCTCCACCCGGTGCTGCTCGGGCACGTCCCCCAGCTCGCCGGAGAACAGGTACTGGCGGAAGCCCATCGTGTGCGCCAGCGCCGCCGACCCCTTGGCGGTCTTGGCCGGCATGTACTGGCCGCCGACGGCCAGCGCGCCGCCCGCGATGACCAGGGCCAGGCCGAGCAGCCCGTACGTGGTGAACCAGGCCAGCGCCACCGTGGCCAGCAGCCCCACGCCGACGAGCACCACGCCGATCATGGTCCACCTGGTGCGCTCGGTGTCGGGGCGGCGGGCGAACCAGCCCTGCCGGACCACGTCGGCGTAGAGCGCGTCGCGCACCTTGCCGAGGTTGGCGGCGAACGAGCCGGACAGCTGCGACAGCAGCACCGCGTCGCGCCCGTCGAAGATGGCCTGGTAGAGCGCCAGCTCGTACGGCAGCAGCGCGTTCATCGGCGCGTTCGGCAGCCTGACCAGCATCCAGTCGGGCGCGTCGTACACCTGCCTGGGCTGCTCGTCGATGCGCAGGTAGCCGCGGACGGCGAGGTCGACGATGGTGGCGGTGACGTCGACCACGTCGGCCTGCTCGTCCACGAGCGTGCCGATCTGGCCGGGGCGCACCCCGTCGGGCGGGGTGAAGTGGCCGTTCTGCACCGGATCGACCTTGCCGCTCTCGTGGCCGGCGACCCGCGCGTCGCGGCCGCGCGTCCAGTAGAGCAGGGCGACGCCGCCGAGCATCAGGACCAGCAGCCCGGCCAGAGCGCCGCCGGTGACGGTGTCGAGCGTGAACGCGGCCGACAGGGAGAAGCGCTTGTCCAGGATGGGCTTGCCGTTGCTGGAGCCCTTGGGGTATCCGACGATGACGGTGAGGGCCTGGTCGGGAGCGATGTTCTCCTGCTCGAAGTCGGCCTGCGTGGCGGCGTGGTCCATGGAGGCCGAGGTGCAGCCGATGGCCGAGGTGAGGGCGCCGGCGAAGCAGGACAGGTTCTGGACCTGCCCGGGGCCGGTCACTTTGACCGTGGCCTTGGCGACCGGCTGGTTCCAGCCGTTCACGGCGAACCAGCGCAGCTCCTCGATGCCGCCCGAGGGCGTCACCGCCCCCTTGACGTCGTACTCGACGGTCTGACCCGTCACGGTGAGCACGTCGCCCGCGAGGGTGCCGCCCTTGACGTTCGAGATCCGGTACAGGCGGTCGTTGCTGTCGTCGTACCGCGTCCGGGTGATGAACGTGCGCTTGAGCTGCCCCGACGCGCCGCTGATCTTCTCGACCACGTGCAGGGTGCCGTCCTTGCCGAGGGTCATCGTGACCTCGTCCGTCATCCCGGCCTCCGCTGCGAGGGCGGCGGGGGTTGCGGACAACGTCAGAGCGGTGGCCGCCAGGGCGGCCATCGTGAGTCTGATACCCATGGCGGCAAATCGTATCGGTTCGTACCTGCTCAGGTCAGAACGATGTTGCCGGCCGCCCGCTGGACGCTCTCCGGGGCGGCGCCCTGGCCGGGGTTCTCGTGGGCGAGCGCCTGGTTCGCGGCGACGAACGGGCGCATGCGCTCCTCGTACCTCTCGAAGGCGTCCGCGCCGCCGGCGCCGAGCTCCTCCGCGAGCACGTACGCGCCCACCAGCGCCAGGCTCGTGCCCTGCCCGGACAGCGGCGAGGCGCAGTACCCGGCGTCGCCCACCAGCGCGACCCGCCCCTTGGTGAAGCGCTCCATCCTCACCTGGGCCATGGAGTCGAAGTAGAAGTCGTCGGCCTTCCACATGGCCTCCAGCAGCCTGGGCGCCTCCCAGACCGCCGAGCAGTGCTCCTGGATGAGTCGCTTCTGCTGGTCGAGGTCGCGGTAGTCGTAGTCGATCACGCCGGACCTGAAGCCGAGGTTGACCCGCATCTCGGCAGGGTCGCGGTCGCTGAACAGCGCGCCGCCCGCCTCGCCCGCGTTGAACCAGGTCTGCCAGTGGTCGAGGCCGAGGAAGTTGCCTGCGGTGTAGATGGAGACGTAGGTGCCGAGGTGGTGCAGGAACTGCTGCTCGGGGCCGAAGGCGAGCCTGCGCACGTTGGAGTGCAGGCCGTCGGCGCCGATGATGTGGTCGTAGCGGTCGCGCCACCCGCCCTCGAACGTCACCTCGCCGTCCTGGCCCAGCGTGGCGATCGAGTCGCCGTAGACGTAGCGGGCGGTCGTCGAGGCGTCCAGGAGGATGTTGTTCAGGTCGTCCCGCATGATCTCGATGTCCGGGCTGTCGAACCGGCCGCCGCTGAGCGTCTCCTCCTCGCTGCGCATGATCTCGTTGCCGTCGCCGTCCACCATGTTCATGCCGCGCATGGTCGTCCGCAGCGCGCGGATCGGCTCCAGCACCCCCATCCGCTCGACCACGGTCAGCGCCGCGCCCCTGATGTCCACCGCCTGGCCGCCCTTGCGGGGCGCGGGCGCCCGCTCGACCACTGTCACGTCGAACCCGTGCCGCCCCAGCCAGTACGCCAGGACGGGGCCGCCGATGCTCGCGCCGGAGACGAGAACCTTCTTCATGACTGCGCTCCCTGTGTGTTGACTTTGTACGCAGCACTGAATGTACGTAGTACATACAGCAGGTCGCAAGGGTATAGTGGCAGAATCTGTACTAGTACAGGAGGACGGATGAGCCCCACGCCCCACGCCCGCATCGCGGCCGACATCAAGCAGCGCATCGCCGACGGCCGGCTCCGCCCGGGCGAGCGCGTGCCCTCCACCAGGCAACTCGCCAGAGACTGGAACGTCGCCCTGGCCACCGCCGCCAAGGCGCTGACGCTGCTGGCGCGCGAGGGCGTGGTGGTGGCCGAGCCGCGCGTGGGCACGGTGGTGGCCGAGCGGCCCGGCACCCCGGCCAGGCCCCGGCCGGGCGTGACGGCCGAGCACGAGCTGACGCGGCGGCGCATCGTACGGGCGGCCATCGAGATCGCCGACGCGGAAGGGCTTTCAGAGCTGACGATGCGAGCCGTGGCGGGCCGGCTCGGAGCGGCCACCATGTCCCTCTACCGGCACGTGGGCGGCAAGGACGACCTGGTCATGCTCATGGTGGACGCGGCGTTCGCCGGCTTCCCGCTGCCGGCGGAGCGCCCCGAGGGCTGGCGGGGACGGCTGGAGGCCTCGGCGCGCGTGCAGTGGGCCGCCTACCGGGCGCATCCGTGGATGGCCGGGGCCACGCCGCTGACCCGCCCGGTGCCCTCGCAGGCGCTGCTCCAGCACTCGGAGTTCGTCATGGAGGTGCTGCAGGAGACCGGGCTCGACGCGGCGACCCGGATGTACGTGACGATCCTCATCTACAGCTTCGTGCAGGGGATCGCCGCCCACATCGAGCTGGAGCAGCGCGCCAGGGCGGACACGGGGATCACCGACGAGGAGTGGATGACCGGGCAGGAGGAGTTCCTGAGCGGCATCAAGGCGGCCAACCCGGCCTTCTCGCGGCTGCTCGACGAGCTGGGCGACTTCGACCTCGACCTCGACCGGCTCTTCGAGTTCGGGCTCCGGTCGCTGCTCGACGGGCTGACGAGGCTGGTCGAGCCCCGCTAGTCGGAGATCTGGATGCGCAGGCGGCGGAAGCCGCGGCCCTTGCTCTCGATCTTGGCGACCTTGATCCGCCCGATCTGCTTGGTGGAGGCCACGTGGGTGCCGCCGTCGGCCTGGGTGTCCAGGCCGACGATGTCGACGATGCGCACGTCCTGGACGGTCTCGGGCACCAGGTTCGTGGCCGTGCGGATGATGCCGGGGATGGTGAACGCCTCGGCCCTGGGCAGCACCCGCACGTCGATGCGCCGGTCGGCGAGGATCTCGGCGTTGCAGGCGTCCTCCACGGCCTCCTTGAAGCCGGGAGGCACCTCGGGCAGGTCGAAGTCCATGCGGGCGCTGAGCTCGTCCATGTTGCCGCCGGTGACCAGGCAGCCGTAGTCGCGGAAGACCACCCCGCACAGCACGTGCAGGCCGGAGTGCGTGCGCATGAGGGCCGAACGCCGCTCGTCGGCCACCGCGGCCCTGACCACGGTGCCGGCCGGCGGGATCGGGTCGCCCTCGGCCGGGATCAGGTAGAGGTCGTCGCCCTTGCGCGCCCCCACGATGCGGGTCTCCACGCCCTGCCAGATCAGAACGCCGTGATCCGCCGGCTGGCCGCCTCCACCCGGATAGAATGCCGACCTGCTCAGCACGATCCCCTCTGGCGTGGCGTCCAGGACGACGGCTTCGAAGTCGCGCAGGCTCTGGTCGGACAGTTCCAGTCTTTCGGTGCGCCCGTGGAGATCGGTGCTCATATCGGCAGCCTAGTGCCCTGGGGTGGTCATGCGTGGCCTGATGAGACGCGTCGCGGTGCTCGTCGCGGTGCTGGGGCTGCCCTCGTGCGCGTCCGCGGCGAAACCGGCGCCCGCCGAGCAGCAGGCGCCGGTGATGATGTTCGTGGGCGACAGCTTCACGGTCGGATCAGGCCCGGTGCCGCCCTGGCAGACGTACGCCTCGCAGACCGCCCGCCTGCTGGGCTGGCAGCCGATCATCGCGGGCGCGGGCGGCACCGGCTTCTGCAACGAGGGGCGGGCGGGCCGCACGTTCCAGCGCTCGTTCGAGGTGGAGCTGGCCTGGCGCCCCGCCCCCGACCTGCTGGTCATCTCGGGCGGCCACAACGACCGGCGCTGGAGCCCGGAGCGGGTGCGCGGGGCCGTCGCGAGCCTGCTGGCCGAGGTGCGCGCGCACTGGCCCGAGACCAGGACGGTGGTGGTCGGGCCCATCTGGATGGGGGAGCCGCCGAAGAAGGCGTACGGGGTGCGCGACGCCGTGGCGGAGGCGGCCAGGGCCGGGAAGGTGTCGTTCCTCGACCCGATGCGCAGGAGCTGGCCCAAGGAGGCGGTCCTGCCCGACGGGGTGCATCCCACGCTCGCCGGGCACGAGGGCCTGGCCGCCTGGCTGGCGGCCGAGCTGACCTGATCTACCAGGGGCCGTACGGCCCGTTGTTGCCGCCCCGGCCGCCCATGCCCTTGACGGCGGGCTTGACGTCGACGATGTAGATCGTGGCCGCGATGACGGCCGCGATGGAGAACAGCCCGAGGCCGATGCCGATGAACTGGCCGCCGCCGACCATCATGAAGGCCTGGAAGTAACTCAACGCCCCGGCGGCCGAGAACAGCGTGGCCAGCCCGAGGATCAGCAGCCACAGGTTCTTCTGCAGTTTGCCCGCCGAGATGAACGCGTTGGCCGGCACTCGCAGCGCGTGCACGAGCGCGTAGACCGACATGCCCAGGATGGCCACGGCGAGCACCAGGAAGAGGAGGTTGAAGACCCCGTTGATCATGTCCATGTAGTCGTCTCCGCCCAACGCCGCGATGCAAACGGCTTCAGCCTAATAGGCACCCCCGACATGCGGGCACCCCCGAACGGAAAGGCCCGCCTCCCGGCGGGGAGACGGGCCTCGGGTCTGCGTCAGGCCTGGGCCTTGGCGGAACGGGTCTTCTTGACCGGCTCGACGGGCTCGGCGACGGCCGGCTCGGCGGCCTCCGACACCTCTTCGAGCTCCAGGGCGGCCGTGCCGCTCGCCTTGCTGACGACCTTGCGGCCGCGCGTGGCGAAGTCCTCGTAGGCCTCGGTGGCCTTGAGGGTGAGCTGGTCGGCGTACTCGCGGGCCTTGTCGGGCAGCTCGCGGGCGAAGCCCTCGGCCTTGTCGGCGTACTCGCGGGCCTTGACCGGCAGGTCCTTGGCGATCTCGGAGCGCCGCGACTGCAGCTTGGAGAGCTGCTCGGGCAGCTCGCGCAGCTTCTCGACGGCGAAGTCGCCGACGCCGGCGACGGCGTAGAACGGCTTGGACTCGGTGAGCTTCTTGACCTCGGTGGCCAGCGTCATGGGTTAACCTTCCTTGGTTTCCTGGGTGACGTTGCCGTTGCGTGAGGTCGCCGCAAAGGGCTCAAGTGCGGCGAGAAACTCCTCGGGCAGCGGCGCGTCGTCCGAATCGGAGTCATGCCGGGGGCGGGCATTCTGGGAGGTCTGCTCGTCCTCGGCGTGCTTCTCCTTGCGGAACGACTCGTAGATGTCGATCAGCACCTGGCGTTGCCGTTCGCTGAGGTGCGCGTCGGCCCTGATCGCGGTGATCACGTCGCTGGGCGGCTCGCGGTCCTCGATGAGGCCCGCCTGCACGTAGAGCGCCTGCGAGGAGATGCGCAGACCTTTGGCGATCTGGTTGAGGATCTCCGCGCTCGGCTTGCGCAGGCCGCGCTCGATCTGGCTCAGGTAGGGGTTGGAGACCCCGGCCGCCGCGGCGAGCTGGCGCAGCGAGATCTTCGCCTGCTGCCGCTGCTCGCGGATGTATTCACCGATCGAGCCGACTTTCGGTAGTGCCATGCTGACAAGTTTGCCCGGTGGTGCTTGCAATTGCAAACGGAGTGATTAACACCAGCAAGCATCAGAGCTGGATGACCCACAGGAAGGGCGCGGCGGTGATCAATGTCACAGACAGTGCGATGAAGCCGTAACGCACCGACGTGGCGAGCTCGGGAGCGGGCTTGATCAGGCGATCGACCCTGGCCATGACGTTCTGGACGTGCACGCCCAGCATGCCGTGGGGCGTCGGCATGGCGCCGGCGGTGCCGAACCTGAGCAGCGCCGTGGCCAGCCGGCGCGGCGAGCAGTAGCGACGGGCCCGGTCGTCGGCCGCCATCTCCACCAGCAGCTCGACCTGCGCCTGCGCGTCGGCCACCACCTTCGACCAGGGCAGCGCCCTGCGCAGCGCGGCGAACGGGAGCAGCACCAGGTCGTGGCGCTCGCGTACGTGGGCGGCCTCGTGCGCGAGCACGGCGGCCAGCTCGTCCTCCGACAGCAGCTTGAGCGCGCCCTCGCTGACCACGACCTGCGAGCGCAGCCCCGGCACGCAGTACGCGGCGGCGCTGGGGTGGGCCAGCACCCGCACGCCGGGCACGCCCGGGTCGTCGTGGGAGATCAGCGCCAGCAACATGCGGTGCCTGCGACGGGCCCGCAACGCCTGCACCCCCGCGGTGAGCAGCACCGCGACCAGCACGGCCAGCGCCGTGAGCCCCGCGATCAGGGCCAGCACGTGCAGCGCGTCCCACGCCTGCGCGGGCGTCTCGCCCCGCGCGAACGCGATCAGACCGGGCAGCACCCCGTCGTCGTACGGCTGGACGGCGAAGGCGAGCATCGCGCCCGTGGTGGCCAGGCCCCAGCACACGCCGAGGGACTGCCAGAGAATGATGGCCAGCCGGGGGGCGCGCGAGGTCCACCGGGCCGTGGTGAAACGCCAGGAGCCAACCGCGCACGCCGTGGCGAGCGCTGCCAGCGCCGCTGCCGTGATCACTCTTCCTCCAGCTCCGTAAGGGCTCTGCGCAGGATCTCCGCCTCCGTGCCCGACACGGCTTGGGCGAAGCGGGTCAGGGCGGCCGAGCGGTCGCCCGTCAGGTCCAACGCCTCCAGCATAAGCTCAGCGATGTACGCGTCGCGGCTTTCCGCCGGTTGGTACCGCCATGCCCGCCCGTCGCGGGTGCGATCGAGGAAGCCCTTGCGGGTGAGGCGGTCGAGAACGGTCATGACCGTGGTGGGGGCCAGGTCGCGGTCGGCAATCAGCCTGCCGACCTCGCGGGCGGTCAGCGCGTTGCTCTCCGCCCAGAGGATGTCCATGATGCTGCGTTCAAGCTCGCCAAGACCCTTCACGTCCTTCAGGGTAGCTCTACAAAGCGTCGAGCTGGCATTCGGGGCGGGAGACTTCTCCCTGTCGCCGCGCTGTCACCGTCCGATTCGCCAAGGCGCCCCGCGGGACCGGACAGGCCCGGATTTGGCACGGGCCACCCGTCGCTGCGACTCTGAGTGAGATGAAGCTCACACTGGTCCAAGGCGACATCACCGAGCAGCGGGTCGACGCCGTGGTCAACGCCGCCAACTCCTCCCTCCTGGGCGGCGGGGGCGTGGACGGCGCCATCCACCGCAAGGGCGGCCCCGAGATCCTGGCGGAGTGCAGGAAGCTGCGGGCCGGCCACTACGGCAGGGGCCTGCCGACCGGCCAGGCCGTGGCGACCACGGCCGGGCGGCTGCCCGCCCGGTGGGTCATCCACACGGTCGGCCCCGTCCACTCCGACTCGCAGGACCGGTCCGAGCTGCTGGCCTCCTGCTACCGGGAGTCGCTGCGGGTGGCCGACACGCTGGGCGCCTCCTCGGTGGCCTTCCCCGCGATCTCCACCGGCATCTACGGCTGGCCCATGGACGACGCCGCCCGGATCGCCCTGGAGGCGGTCCGGACGGCGGGCGCCCAGGTGGCGGACGTGCGGTTCGTGCTGTTCGACGCGGCCGCGTACGCCGCCTTCGAGGCGCGTCTCTAGGTCACGGCGCCCAGGGCGGCGCGACAGCCCACGTCACGTCCTGGTCGTAGCTCGCCGCCGCGTCGAAGGCGTGCGAGCCGCCCGGCACCGCGATGTGGACGGCCTCGGCGAAGTGCCTGACGGCGTGGCCGGCGATGTTGTACGAGGCCAGCGTCACCCCGCTGCCCCCGGCCCTGGGCGGCTGGGCGCAGAACGTGGCGTCCTGGTCGAACAGGGCCGTGCCGTCGCGCGCGTCCTTGCGTACCCGGAAGTCGGCGTGCCGCAGGTAGTGGCCGGGGAAGTTGCGCGACTCGAAGGAGTAGCAGCTCCCCTCCGCCAGCCCCCGCCGCACGTGGAACGTGGCGTCCTCCTTGAGGAGCTGCGGGCTGGCGGCGCTCACCACGTCGGTGCGCGCGAGCGAGTCCTGGTGCCGCAGGTACCGGTCGGTGAACCCCGGCGTGGTCACCCGCAGCGACTGGGCGGCCCCCACGGTCAGGCCGGCGCCGCTGCGCCACCAGGGCGTGCCCGGCAGCCAGGTGACGTCGGCGGCGAACGACGTGGCGGTGTCCCAGGCGTTGGGGCCGCCGCTGCGCGCGATGTAGACGGCCTCGTCGTAGTGGCGCAGGTAGGAGCCGGGCTGGTTGAGCGACTCCAGCGACACGCCGGTGCCCGCCTGCGCCGCGCGGGCGCAGAACGTGGCGTCCTGGTCGAACAGGGCCGTGCCGTCGCGCGCGTCCTTGCGTACCCGGGAGCCGGCGTGCCGCAGGTAGTGGCCGGGGAAGTTGCGCGACTCGAAGGAGAAGCACGTGGCGTCCGCCAGGCCGGGCCGGGCCCAGAAGGTGGCGTCCAGCTTCAGCGTGTCCGCGCCGGCGGCGGTGATCACGTCGGTGCGGGCCAGGCCGTCCTGGTGGCGCAGGAAGCGGTCGGTGTGGCCGGCGGTGGTGACGCGCAGCGAGACGAGGCCGCCGGCCGTCAGGCCGGTCGCGGATCGGATCACCGAGCGGTTGACGGTGCGTACGCGCTCCGCGTCCACCTTCAGCACCCGGCGGTCGTACGTCCACAGCCCGTTGACCTCGTTCTCGACGTCCGTGGGCTGCGTGTAGATGGACGCGGACAGGCCGTTGTCCCAGATGAGCGGCTTGAGCTGCTCGTTGACCGAGACGTAGCGGTCGGTCAGCGCCGTGGCGTTCGAGGCCATCTCGTACGCGAAGCCGGTGCCGGGCCACTGGTGGCCGGGGCTGAGCAGGCCGAGGCCGCCGAACTCGCCGAGCACGGCCACCCTGGTCGCGCTGGGCCGCTGCGGCGTGCCGGGGCCGACGTAGATGTGGTCGTCCACCACGTCGCCGTTGCCGCCGTCGAAGCCGCAGCAGTTGGAGCCGGAGTTGTTGTTGACCAGGCGGCTGGGGTCCCAGCTCTTGACCAGGTCGGCGATGCGGGCCGGGTCGTACTCGCCCCAGCCCTCGTTGAACGGCACCCACTGCACGATCGAGGTGATGCCGCGCAGGTGGTCCACCATGCGGCGCAGCTCGCTCTCGAAGTTGGTCCTGTCGGCCGCCGAGGGGCTGACGCCGGTGCGCATGGAGGGCATGTCCTGCCAGACCATGAGGCCGAGCCGGTCGGCCCAGTAGTACCAGCGGGCCGGCTCGATCTTGACGTGCTTGCGCACGGTGTTGAACCCCAGCGCCTTCTGCTGCTCCAGGTCGAAGCGCAGGGCGGCGTCGGTGGGGGCCGTGGAGATGCCGTCGGGCCAGTAGCCCTGGTCGAGGGTGCCGAGCTGGAAGACGAACCTGCCGTTCAGCGTCGGGCGCAGCACGCCGCCGACCATGGCCTTGCCCACCGACCTCATGCCGAAGTAGCCGGTCACGACGTCCCCGCCGCCGGTGCCGGTGAGCGTGACGCGCAGGTCGTACAGGAACGGGTCGTCGGGCGTCCACAGGCGGGCGTTCGGGACCGGCACCCGCAGGTGCGCGCCGATCGCGCCGGTGGCCGTGCCGACCACGTTCCCGCCGGTCAGGACCTCGGCCCTGACCTGCTGCCCCGACGCGCCCGTCGCCTGCACGACGAGGTCGAGCTGCCCGGCGGCGACGTCCGGGGTGGTGTCGAGGCGGGTGATGCTCGCGGCGTTGACCGGCTCCATCCACACGGTCTGCCAGATGCCGGAGTGCGCGGTGTAGAAGATGCCGCTGGGGGAGCGGCGCTGCTTGCCGATGGGGGCGCCTGTCGCGTCCACGGGGGCGTACACGCCGACGATGAGCTCGTTGGAGCCGGAGCGCAGGGCCGGGGTGATGTCGAAGCCGAACGGGTCGTAGCCGCCGGTGTGGGTGCCGACCGCGGTGCCGTTCACCCAGACCCTGGTCTCCCAGCTCACGGCGCCGAAGTTGAGCCGTACGCGCCGTCCCGGCCATCCGGCGGGCACGGTGAACGTCCTGCGGTACCACATGCGGTCCTCGTGCCGCTGGATCCGCGAGAGTCCCGACTCGATCGGGTACGGCACCAGCACCTGCTCGGCGAGGTTCTGGCCGGTCGGCGGGGTGGTGAGGGAGCCGGTCGCGGCGAACTGCCACAGGCCGTTGAGGTTCTGCCATTCGGAGCGTACGAGCTGGGGCCGTGGATACTCCGGCAGGGCGTTGCCCGGGGTGACCTCGGCGGTCCACGGGGTGGTGAGCGGGGGCGCGGCCAGCGCCTCCTGCACGGGTAAGGCGACGACTGCTCCTGAGAGGACCAGCACCGCGGTGAGGCGGCGGGCCCAGCCTGAGAATCTGCTCATCTCGGCTCCTTGACGAGGACCGTGCCTGACTTCCCCCGACAGGTTGCGACCGAACTTGAACGAGTTAGATCGCACTGTGACCATATACCGCAGGTCACCTGTGCGAAATAGACCATTTACCGGGGATCGACGGCGCCCCATGGAAGGGTCAGCTCACCCAGCCGCCACCGCGCGGGACCGCCCAGCGGCGGGTGCGCCGGCACCGGCCAGGACTCGGCGAGGACGCCGACGGCGGCCAGCCACCGCTGCCGCCGCCCATGTGCCCCGTAAGGCGCGCTGACCGCCCAGGCACGGTCGAAGTCGTTCAGGAACGCATGGATCCGCTCACCCGGCACGTTCCGGTGGATGAGCGTCTTCGGCAGCCGGTCGGCCAGGTCGGACGGCCGCTCGAAGGCGTCGAACCGGGCCGCGAACGTGATCGTCTCCGGCCCGTCGGGCGAGAGCCCCACCCACACGGCCCGCCGGCCGTTCTCGGAGCAGGTGCCCTCCACCAGGACGCCGTGCGGGGCCAGCTTGCCCGTCAGCACGTCCCAGTAGTGCCACGCCTCGTCCTCGCCGTACTGCCGCAGCACGTTGAACGCGCGGACCAGCGTCGGCGGGCGCGGGACGGGCAGCTCGAAGCCGCCCAGCCGGAAGGTCAGCCCCTCCCGCTCGTACGGCCTGGCCAGCGCCACCCTGGCCGGGTCGATCTCGACGCCCACCACGTCCACGCCGGGCGCCACCCGGCGCAACCGGGTGAACAGCTCCAGCGTCGTGGTGTGCGAGGCGCCGTACCCGAGGTCCACCACCAGCGGCCGCCCGCCGGGCGCGCCGCGCAGCAGCGGGCCGTGCACCGCCGCGATCCAGCGGTCGCAGCGCCGCAGCCGGTTGTGGCCGGTCGTGCCCCGGGTGATCGTCCCGACCGGCTTAGCCACTGACGCGGTGCACCTTGTGCTGCGCGGCCTGGGCCCGGGGGCGGATGACCATGCGGTCGACGTTCACGTGGGCCGGGCGGGTCACGCACCAGGCGATCGCGTCGGCGATGTCGTCCGCCGTGAGCGGGCCCGGCACGCCCTCGTACACGCGGGCCGCCGCCTCCTGGTCACCCCTGAAGCGGGTGACCGCGAACCCCTCCGTCTGCACCATCCCCGGCGCGATCTCGACGATCCGCACCGGCTGCCCGACCAGCTCCAGTCGGAGCGTCTCCGCCATGGTCCGCTGGGCGTGCTTGGCGGCGACGTAGCCGCCCCCGCCCTCGTAGGCGCCGTGCCCGGCCGTCGAGGTGAGCATCACCAGCACGCCGTCGCCCGACTCGACGAGTTCGGGGAGCAACGCCTGGGTCATGCGGAGGGAACCGAGCACGTTCACGTCGTACATGCGCTGCCAGTCGGTCAGCCGGGCGTCGGCCACCTGCTCCAGTCCGAACGCGCCGCCGGCGTTGTTGACCAGCACGTCACAGCGCTCCAGGCCGGCGGCCAGCGCGTCCACCGACTCCTGAGAGGTCACATCCAACGTCACGGGCCTGATCGAGGGCACCTCGGCGGCCAGCTTGTCGAGCCGGTCGCGGCGCCGCGCGCCCGCGACGACGTCGTATCCCTCGGCGGCGAGGCGCCGTGCGGTCGCCTCTCCGATCCCGCTGCTCGCACCGGTCACCACAGCCGTCTTCCGCATGCTTCACATCCTAGGAGGTGACCTCCCTACGCCTAGTTGTGACCGTCTGTCGGGAATGTCGAAAAATTCGGGATAGTTGTATTCCGTCTGGAGGTGGTGTCGAGTGAGGCGCTTCGGAGGTGAAGTCGGGTGAGGCGACGACGGGTCAGCCGGGTCGCGACCATCAGCATGCACACATCGCCGCTGGACCAGCCCGGAACGGGCGACGCCGGAGGCATGAACGTGTACATCGTCGAGTCCGCCAGACGGCTGGCCCAGCTCGGAGTGGAGGTGGAGATCTTCACCCGGGCCACCGCCCGCGACCTGCCACCCGTGGCCGAACTCGCCCCCGGCGTCCTCGTCCGCCACCTCACGGCCGGGCCGTACGAGGAGATGGACCGCGCCGACCTGCCCGCGCAGCTGTGCGCCTTCCTGTCCGAGGTGCTGCGCACCGAGGCCATGTACGACCCGGGCCGCTACGACGTCATCCACTCCCACTACTGGCTGTCCGGCCAGGTCGGCTGGCTGGCCAAGGAGCGCTGGGGCGTGCCCCTCGTGCACACCATGCACACCATGGCCAAGGTCAAGAACCTCCTGCTGGCCCAGGGCGACAAGCCGGAGCCCCAGGCCCGCGTGGTCGGCGAGCAGCAGGTCGTCGAGATCGCCGACCGCCTCGTCGCCAACACCACCGACGAGGCCCGCGAGCTGATCGACCTGTACGGCGCCCCCGAGCAGCGCGTCGCCGTCGTGAACCCCGGCGTCAACCTCACCCGCTTCCAGCCCGCCTCGCAGGGCGCCGCCCGGCACCGGCTCGGCCTCCCGCAGGACGCCCACGTCCTGCTGTTCGTCGGCCGCATCCAGCCGCTCAAGGCCCCCGACGTGCTGCTGCGCGCCGCCTCCAGGATGCTCATCGACGACCCGTCGCTGCGCTCCCGCCTGGTCGTCGCCTGCGTGGGCGGCCCCTCGGGCAACGGACTGGCCCGGCCCTCCCTGCTGGCGGAGCTGGCCGCCGAGCTCGGCATCCCGGACGTCGTCCGCCTCGTACCTCCCGCGCCGCAGGACGAGCTGGCCGACTGGTACCGGGCCGCGGACGTCACCGTCGTCCCCTCCTACAGCGAGTCGTTCGGCCTGGTGGCACTGGAGTCGCAGGCCTGCGGCACCCCCGTGGCCGCCGCCGCGGTCGGCGGCCTGCGCACCGCCGTCCGCGACGGCGTCTCCGGCCTGCTCGTCGACGGTCACGACCCGGCCGAGTGGGCGCAGGCGCTGCGCCGCTTCGTCACCGCGCCCCGCTGGCGCGAACAGCTCTCCCAGGGCGCCCGCGCCCACGCGGCCGCCTTCGGCTGGCAGGCCACCGCCTCCCGCCTCATGGAGGTGTACGCCGGCGCCCTCGCTCACATGCACCAGGTGCCCGTGGCCGTGTCCTGACTTTTATTCTGGTCGGCATGCGCGATGTCGTCGAAGC
Source organism: Nonomuraea sp. GTA35 (assembly GCF_041950525.1). Lineage (NCBI taxonomy): Bacteria > Bacillati > Actinomycetota > Actinomycetes > Streptosporangiales > Streptosporangiaceae > Nonomuraea > Nonomuraea sp. GTA35. The sequence goes on from NZ_JBGNUV010000022.1 coordinate 105,085, forward strand.
CGCGCTCAAGGCCGCGGACGTCTCCTACGACGAGCCGCGGCCCGGAGCGTTCCTGGCCAAACTGCCCGGACAGCACAAGCTCGCCACCATGACCTGGCTGATCGTGGGTGAGCGCGTGCTGCACGTCGAAGCCTTCTTCTGCCGCCAGCCGGACGAGAACCACACCGAGTTCTACCGGTGGCTGCTCGGCAAGAACGGGGCCATGTACGGGGTGCACTTCTCCCTCGACCCCGTGGGCGACGTCTACCTGGTCGGGCGGGTGCCGCTGGCCGCGGTGACCGAGGAGGAGGTCGATCGGCTGCTGGGGTGCGTGCTGACCTACTCGGACGAGTGGTTCGACCGGGCGCTGGAGCTGGGCTTCGCCTCCTCGATCCGGCGGGAGTGGGCCTGGCGCGCCAAGCGCGGTGAATCCCTCGCCAACCTCCAGGCCTTCGCCCGCTTCGCCGACCCCGACCGCTGACCCCGGCCCCGCCATATCGTTGACGCATGACCCGCAGCAGCAGGAAACCGCGGCGGCTCGTGGTGGGCGACGAGACCTTCCTCTGGGTGGTGGCCCACAACCACCGCGACGAGCAGGGCCGGCTCCGCGAGTGCAGGGAGACGCTCAGGCTCCGGCGCAGCGGGGCGCGCGGACGCCTGCTCATCGTCTTCCAGAAGGGTCCAGGACGCCTGGTGCCCGACGGCTACGTCCACTCCGGAGCCGTCGGCACCGGCGGCCTGTGGTTGAACCTGCACGAACCCGGCACCGTACGAGCCCTGCTCGACGAGGTGACCCGCCGGGGCTGGGACAGCGACGACCCGCGAACGTCCCACCTCGACGGCTGGGACCTCTTCGCCGCGGCCGCCACCCGCCTCACCGCGACCGCCCCACCCCCCGCCGAACAGGTACGGCCCTGAATCCCCCCGCCGCACTCCCGCCAACAGCTACGGCCCTCGACTCCGCGCACTTCCCGAACCATAGGATTGGCCCCATGGCGACTTTGGTGCTGCTTAGGCACGGCGAGAGTGACTGGAACGCGAAGGGCCTGTTCACCGGCTGGGTGGACGTGAGCCTTTCGGCCAAGGGCGAGGACGAGGCCCGCCGCGGAGGCAAGCTCCTCCAGGACGCCGGGCTGCGCCCGGACGTCGTCCACACCAGCCTCCTGACCAGGGCCATCCAGACGGCCCAGCTGGCGTTGGCGGAGGCGGACCTGCTCTGGCTCCCGGTGAAGCGCAGCTGGCGACTCAACGAACGCCACTACGGCGCCCTCCAGGGCAAGAACAAGGCCCAGACCAGGGAGGAGTTCGGCGACGAGCAGTTCATGCTGTGGCGGCGCTCGTACGACGTCCCGCCGCCTCCCATCGCCGACGACGACGAGTACTCCCAGGCCGGCGACCCCCGCTACGCCCTCCTCCCGCCGGAGCTCATGCCCCGTACGGAGTGCCTGAAGGACGTGGTCGACCGCATGCTCCCGTACTGGTACGACGAGATCGTCCCCGACCTGGCCGCCGGCCGCACCGTCCTCGTCGCCGCCCACGGCAACTCCCTGCGCGCGCTGGTCAAGCACCTGGACGGCATCAGCGACGACGAGATCGCCGGCCTCAACATCCCCACGGGGATCCCCCTGCTGTACGACCTCGACGCCGACTACCGCCCGACGGCCCCCGGGGGCAAGTACCTGGACCCGGAGGCCGCCAAGGCCGCCATCGAAGCCGTCGCCAACCAGGGCCGCTGACCAACGGCTCGATCTCGGCCCAGGAGCGCGCTTTCGCGCGGCGCGGCTTCAGGCAGCCTTTCGTGGGGGGCGCGGCCGCCCCCCACATCCCTGGTCCAACCGCCCGTGAATCCTCAGGCCGGGCCAGTGTCGCCGCGTGGGTTCGCGGCTCGGGATCGAGGGCGCTGGACACCCGCGATCCCGCCCGCAGCCCGCCACTCCGCCCCCTCCTGGCCCCGGCCCGGCACCTCCCGCCCCGTCTACATGCTCCTGCTCAGACATGTTCCATCACGATCATCCCGGTCGTGTCAGGATCGAGCGCGGTGAAGACATGCGGCGCGTCGCCCGGGTAGGACAGATAGTCGCCGGGCCCCAGCTCGACCGGCTCGTCCAAGGGCCCTGCCAGCGCCCGCCCCGCCCCGATCACGAGGTGTTCGACGGTCCCCGGCATGTGCGGCTCCGATCGCCGCGACTCGCCCGGCTGCGCCTCGATCCTGTAGAGGTCGCGACGGGCACCCGGCGGGCTGGAGGCCAGCAGGGTCGCGGTGTAGTCGGCCTGGCCGGAGCGGGCGGCCTGCCCTTCGCCGGCGCGGATGAGCCGCACCGCCGGGCGCGGCGGATCCACCAGCCGGCTGAACGGCACGCCGAGCGCGACGCCGAGGGCCCACAGTGTCTCGAGGCTCGGGTTCCCGGTGCCCGCTTCGAGCTGGGAGAGCGTCGACTTGGCCAGGCCCGAGCGTCTGGCGAGCTCCGTCAGCGAGATCCCCGCACGGTCACGCTCCCGCCTGATCGCCGCCGCGATCCGATCGAAGGGAGGTCTGTCATCCGCCACTGTTCGCTCCACGCTTCCATTCGTTCGATTTGACGAACACTCACGCCCGGTCCACTATAGCGATCGAGTGTTCCGATATACCGAACAGGGGGGCACATGCGCGACCCAGCAAGCCGGAGTCGGCCTCTCGACTCCGGCAGCGGCCACGACACGCAAGAGCACGGCCGAGCCGCCGCCCCGCCGTCCCACATGCGACATCTCGGCATCCTCGCGCACAGCACGGAAGGCGCGGCGCTCAGCTTCCTGTCCTTCTGCCAGGAGGGCTTCCAGCGTCGGGGCGAGCACGACCACCCCGACGTGACACTCGACTACATCCCGTTCGGCCGCAGCATGCCCGCCTGGGACGCGGGCGATCACGACGCGGTACGCAAGACGCTCGCGGTGAGCGTGGACCGGCTGGCCAGGGCGGGCGCGGAGTTCTTCATCTGTCCCGACAACACCGCCCACCTGGCGCTGGAGCGCCCGGGCCCGGCTCTCGCCCTGCCGGGCCTGCACATCGCCGAGGTGGTCGCCGATCAGGCCGCCCGCGACGGGCGCACGCGCGTCGGGGTGCTCGGCACCTCCTACACGATGGAAGGCACGGTGTATCCCCGCGCCCTCGGCTCGCGGGGAGTTGCTTTCGAGGTGCCGGACGCCGAAGACCGCAAGGTCGTCAATGAGATCATCTTCAGCGAGCTGGTCAATGGCTTGTTCACCGACGAATCACGTGCCGCGTACGTCAAGGTCATCGAGCGGCTGGCCGCCCGCGGCTGCGACGCGGTCGCGCTGGTCTGCACCGAGATCCCCCTCCTGGTCGGGCCGGAGCACTCCCCGCTCCCCACTCTCGACTCGACCCGCCTCCTGTCGACCGCCGCCTACGACGTCGCGGTCGGCCTGCGACCGTTCCCGTCCTGGCGCGGCGGCTCCGAGGGCCTGACGCGATGAGGTGAGTGATCCGGATCCGAGTCCGTGAGGTGATGAGGTGAGTCATCCGGATCCGCGTCTCATCGGCCGCCGAGCCTTCGGCCCCGGAGTCGCCGCGGCATCGCTGGCCCCGGCGTTCGGCTCCGCCCTGCCCGCCGACGCGGCACTCGTCTCTGTGCCTCCCGCCGGCTCTGGGTGGCCCGCCGGCGCCGCGCTCCCGAGTCGTGAGGGGGGTTCGGGGTACCTACCAGCCGATGGCGCGTGCGAGCGGCGTGTCGTCCCCTGGCGTCAGCGGCTTGTTCAGGATGAACGGCATCTGCGCCATGAACCGCGGCTCGGTGCCCAGGTGCTCCTGAGCGGCGTGCACGGTGAACGGATGTACCAGGTAGGCGTCGCCCGGGCTGCCCGTCGCCAGCGCCAGCGGCCGGTCGCGGCCCACCTCGTCGAAGATCGGCCCCATCTTCATGGGGTCGAGCACCTGCTCGTCGTCCAGCACCTTGACCAGGTCGCGGTGCGACCCCACGCGGATCCGGGTCGGTGCGTCGTCCGTACCGACCTCGGAGAACAGCACGAGGAGCAGCATGGTGGCGGGGCGCGCGCTCACTCCCCACGTGCCGTCGGCGCGCATGGTGTTGGAGTCGACGTGCCACCCCCGGTCGTCAGCCGGGGGCACCCGGGGAAAGCGGATCGGGATGTTGCCGACGACGCCGCGCCGCTGCCATCCGCCAGGACCCGCGACGGCGTCCAGGGCCGCGTGCAACTTCGGGCTGGCCATGAACTGCCCGAACGGCCCCTCACCGGTCATGTCCGCCGTCCACACCACCGGCTGCGTCCATCCGGAGGGATCGTCCGGCGACAGGCCGATCCGCTGCCACAACAACGCCCTGGCCGCGTCGCCCACCTCGCGCGGCACGATGCCTTCGAGCTTGGCGAACCCGTCGCGGACGAACTGTTCGACGTCAATGCTGTCCATGTTGAGCACGCTACCGAGCCTGTCCATCGCTTTTCCGGTCCGCTGGTCTGTCTCCGGTCCGCTGGTCTGTCTCCGGTCCGCTGGTCCGTCTCCGGTCCGCCGGTCCGCGCCCGGGCCGTCTTCCGGCTTCTTCTCCGGCCAGGCCGCCCACTCACTGGGCCACGTCCCCCGGGCGGGCGCTGGAGCCCACCGCCCGGGCCCACCGGGGCCCTACGGGGCGGGATAGTCCGTGACGTAGACGGGCGCACCGACCTTGGTGGTGTCGGCCGCGTCGCCGACGCCGTTGACGACGTGGTCGATCGTCCCGGCGCTGAGGTTGACGGTCATGATGTGGTGCAGCCTCACGCCAGGCGACCGAGGCACCTCGAACCCGTTCTCCGTGTGGATCTGCGGGTTGTTCTGGTTGAAGACGTAGACCCCGCCGCCGTACAGGCGGTGCCGGCGCACGCGGTCGCCGACCTTGTAGCCGGCCCAGCCCTCGACGGCGCCGTTCATCCAGTCGGCCTGGGTCGGCGGGTCGTACGGCAGCTCGTTCTGGTACAGGATCGTCGTGCCGTCGTCGCCGTTCCAGATCGTGTTGTACTGCTGGAAGTGCTCGACGAACAGCCCGGTCGCGGTCACGTGGTCGCCGTTGATGACGGCGCCGTTGCGACCCAGGTTGGTGTTCCAGCGCTGGGTGTCGTCGAGGCCTTCGACGCCGTGGTCGGCCCGCCACACCCAGGTGTGGTCGATGAGCACGTGGTCGCTGTTGACCTTGAGCGCGACGTCGGTCCTGCCGATGTGCGGCCCGCCGACCCGGAAGTACACGTCGGACAGGGTCGTCGGGTTGTCGGGCGAGGCCCGCCGTTCGCCGTGCCGCTTGCCCACCCGCAGCAGCACCGGCGACTTCTCCGTGCCGGCGTCGATGGTGACGCCCGCGACGACCACGCCGGGCACGTCGGCGACCTCGATCGGGGTCGAGCCGCGGGTGGCGGTGAGCGTGGCGTGCCCGAGGCCGAGCACGACCGTGTCGGGACGCTTGACCTCGATGCTGCGCGCGATGTCGTACACGCCGGGGGTGAGCAGCAGGTTCTTGCCGCGAGCGAGCTGCCTGTTGATGTCGTGCACGGAGTCGGACGGCCTGGCGACGAAGAAGTCGGTGATCGGCAGCGTGCGGCCGGGCGTCAGGCCGGCGGCCCACGAGACGCCGCGGGTGTCCCGCCTGGCGGCCGGCACGCGGACGTTGTACCTGCCCTTGGCGTCGGCGTACAGGTAGGGCTTCTCGCGGCTGACGGGGGTGGTGTCGAGGGTGGTGTACGGCGGGTTCGGGAAGCCGGTCTCGGCCGGCGCGCCGGTGACGCCCGAGAAGACCTGGTTCCACACGCCGTTCGACCAGCCGGCGACCTCGCTGTTGCGGGTCAGCCACTGCTGCTGCGAGCCGTTCGTGACGGACGGCAGCCTGGAGTCGGCGATGAAGCCGCCGCTGGCGTACTGCGGGCCGGCGGTGCAGTAGTCCATCAGCGAGAAGGTGCCGCCGGTGACGTCGAGCCGGCGCAGGGACACCGCCTGGGAGACGGCCCAGAAGTTCGCCGACGACCGGCAGCCGTCCTGGCCGGCGGCGTTGATGTTGATCGACAGGTTCGACAGGGTGCGCCAGAAGTTGACGAGCGCGAGGCAGTTGCCGGTGCCGCCGTCCGCCAGGCAGCGGTTGTAGACCTCGACCTTGCCGTTGATGACGACGTCGGTGGGGGAGGCGCCCAGGCCGGCGATCTCCGTGTAGTAGCCGACCTTGATCTGGAGCGGCTGTTCGGCGGTGCCGTACGTGCCGGGCTTGAAGAGGTACGCGTGGCGGGTGGTGCCCATCTCGTCGTCCACCTGGGCGGCGTGGGCGGCGTCGAGGGTGGCCTGGATGTCGCCGACCGGCATGCCGGGGTCGAAGACGGTGACGTTCGGCCCGAAGTCGGGGGTGGCGGGTGAGGCGGCGGCGGGGGTGGCCGCCGATAAGGCGGTGGTCGTGGCGGCGGCGGTCAACAGGGCGGTCGTCAGCACGAGGCCGAAGCGCGGCGCCCGGCCGCCGGGAGGCTGGGTCGTCGTCATACGGTCCGTCCCTTCCACTGCGGGGTCCGCAGTGCTCTGGACATCGCCAGCCCGCTGCGAGAGAGCGCTCTCTCGCGCGGCCTGGCTTAGATCGAGGTCTGAAGAATGTGGTGTCGGATGTTTCTACCGCGCCACCGGGCCCGTTCACAAGAGAACGCCACGGGAGAACATCCGGGCGCAGGTATACACAAAGAGTAGTTAACTGATTACTATAAGTGAAGGAGTGAAAGGTGGTGATCGGCCATGTTCAGGACGAAGATCGCCAAGGAGTGGTACGAACGACCGTTCCTGCTGCAACTCCTGGCGCTGGCCAGGATGCGGGCGGCCCTGCGCCGCCACAACCTCCACGACACCCGCCCGGCCGGCGGCGAACGGGCCCGCACCCCGGCCCGGGCCAGGCCGCGCCACCGCACCTACGACGGCTCCCGCTACGACCCGACCGACGCGGACATGGGCCGGGCCGGCACCCGCTTCGACCGCAACGCGCCGCTCGCCCTGACCCATCCGGACCCGCCGGACAGGCTGCTGTCACCCAGCCCGCGCGAGGTGTGCAACCGCCTGCTGACCAGGCGCGACCTCATCCCCGCCCCATCGCTGAACATGCTGGCCGCCGCGTGGATCCAGTTCCAGAACCACGACTGGTTCAGCCACGGCGACAACCATCTGATCGACCCCATCGAGGTGCCGATCGCCGAGGGCGACCCCTGGCACGAGCCGACGATGCGCGTACGCCGCAGCCGCCCCGACCCCACGCCCCACACCGTGCCCGGCGCCCCGCCCACCTACGAGAACACGGTCACCCACTGGTGGGACGGCTCGCAGCTCTACGGCAGCTCGGAGCGGCACTGCCGCTCGCTGCGCACCGGCGAGGACGGCATGATGATCCTCCAGGGCGGGCGCCTGCCGGAGGAGACCGCCCCGGGCCTGGCCGGGATCGACCTGACCGGGTTCAACGACAACTACTGGGTCGGCCTGGCGCTGCTGCACACCCTGTTCGTCAAGGAGCACAACGCCATCTGCGGCATGCTGCGCGAGGCGTACCCGTCCTGGGACGACGAGCGGCTCTTCCAGACCGCCCGCCTGGTCAACGTGGCCGTCATGGCCAAGATCCACACCGTGGAGTGGACCCCCGGCATCCTGGACAACCGGGCCGTGCGCGTGGGCATGAACACCAACTGGTCAGGGCTGCTGGGGCCCGGCTTCCGGCGCCGTCACGGCCGCGTGGGGCGCGGCGAGGTGATCTCCGGCATCCTCGGCTCGCCCATGGACCACCACGCCGCGCCGTACTCGATGACGGAGGAGTTCATCGCCTCGTACCGCTTCCATCCGCTGATCCGCGACGACTACCCGGTCCGCTCGCACCGCGACGGCAGCCTGATCACCACCGAGGAGCTGCTCCCGATCCAGGGACAGCACACCCGCGCCGCCGTCGACAGGCACGGCATGTCCGACTGGCTCTACTCCTTCGGCGTCATGAACCCCGGGGCGCTGACCCTGCACAACCATCCCAACGCCATGCGCGACCTGGTACGCGTCAGCGGCGAGCGCATCGACGTGGGCACCCTCGACATCCTGCGCGACCGCGAACGCGGGGTGCCCCGCTACAACGACTTCCGCCGCATGCTGCGCAGACCACCGGTGACGGAGTTCGCCAGGATGACCGGCGACCCCGGGTGGGCGCGGGAGCTCGAAGAGGTCTACGAGGGCGACCCCGAGCGCGTCGACGTCACCATCGGGCTGCTCGCCGAGCCCAAGCCGCCCGGCTTCGCGCTGTCCGACACCGCGTTCCGCGTGTTCGTGCTGATGGCGTCCCGCCGGCTCAAGAGCGACCCGTTCTTCACCGACCTGTACACGCCCGAGACCTACAGCCCCGAGGGGCTGGACTGGATCGACAGGACCGGCATGACCGAGGTCCTGCTGCGCCACCACCCCGAGCTCGCCCCCGCCCTCGACGGCGTCCCGCACGCGTTCGCGCCGTGGCGGACGCTCCGGTGACCCGCGGGCCGGCGGGCGGCTCCCCTGCCACCCAGGCCCGGCAGGCTCGTCACTCGCGGGCAGCCCGCGGCCTGCCGCGCCCCTTGGCCGTGTACGGCAGCACGAACAGGTACAGGCCGGTGAGGAACTGCAGGACCAGCGGGGCCAGCGGCAGGTAGAACACCCACATCGCGGGACTCTCCTGCGAGACGGCCACGATGGCGATGAGCACGGTCGTGGTGAAGGCGACGGACAACCAGCGGTGACTCTGCCGGACCCACTTGCTCGAGTTCACGGGAAACCTCCTCGTCGAAGGGCGCGCGGACGGCTCAGCGGACTTCCTGGATGCGGATCAGGTTGCCGGCGGGATCGCGCACGGCGCAGTCGCGAACCCCGAACGGCTGCTCGATCGGCTCCTGCACGATCTCGGCGTCGCCCGCCTGCAGCCGCTCGAAGAGGCCGTCGAGGTCGGCGGTGGCCAGGAGGATGCCGGCGTAGGTGCCCTTGGCCATCATCTCGGCGATGGTGCGGCGCTCGGCCTCGGTGACGCCGGGGTCGGCCGCGGGCGGCTGCAGGACGATGGACGTGCCGGGCCGGCCGGCGGGGTGCACGGTGATCCAGCGCATCCCGTCGTACCCGACGTCCTCGCGGACCTCGAAGCCGAGAACGTCCCGGTAGAAGGCCAGGGAGGCGTCCGGGTCGTCGTGCGGAAGGAAGCTCGAATGGATGGAGATGTCCATGAAGGTCACGCTAGAGGCGGCCGCTGAACCGCCGCTTCTCGATTCCTGACCGATACTGACCACAGGGCTCAGTACGGGCGGGCGATCCGGAGGAGGATTCATGTCGGAAGAGCGCGACATGGCGACAGGCCGTTGTTTCGTCTGTAAGCGCGAATTCACCTACGACCCGAGAGAGACCGTCACTTTCCTGATAGACCCGCAAACCGGGCTTCCGCCGGGATTCAGCGTCCTGGGCACCCTGCGGCCGGCCAAACCGGAAGCCGTGGCCCGGTCCACGGACGAGCCTCTCTGCCCCGATTGTCAGGACAAGGCGGAGCGGTACAGGGTTGCGATGAACCCGCCACCTCCGCAGTGGGAAAGCTGGCCGCCAGCCGGGAATTAAGCGCCCCATAACGCCCATGCCGGCGCTGGATGTGCGCGCAGGGCGTGGGCGTGGCTCTAGCATCTCCTTCGGGCAGACCGGTTGAAGGGCTGGGCGGAGGATGCTCCTTCGCCCAGCTCGACGGGGCGGCGTTCGAGCGGTCCCGAGACGTTCATGCGGTTCTCAAGACTTCCCGGTCACGGGCTGTTAGCTTGGGCGGGCGCCGGTGACCAGGTAGACGACGTCCTGCGCCACCCGTACCGCATGATCCGCGTACCGCTCGTAGTAACGCCCGACCAACGTGATGTCGATCGCCGGCTCCACCCCGTGCTGCCAGTCCTTGGCCAGGATGTTCCTGAACAGTTTGCGATGCAGCCGGTCCATCGCGTCGTCGTCCTGCTCCAGCTCCATCGCCGATTCCACGTCGCGCGACGCCACGCAGCTGCCGGCCTTGGTGACCAGGTTCTCGGCGATCTGGCCCATCTCCAGGATGGTGGAGCGCAGCCCCGGCGGGATGGCGGAGTCGGGGTGCCGCAGGCGGGCCACCTTGGCGACGTGCACCGCGAGGTCGCCCATGCGCTCCAGGTCGGTGCCCATGCGCAGCGCCGTGATGACCATTCTCAGGTCCACCGCGACCGGCTGCTGGCGGGCCATCAGCTCGAAGATCGACGTCTCGATGTCGGCGAACACCGCGTTCACCTCCTCGTCGCGGGAGATGACGCTCTCGGCGAGCTGGAGGTCGGCGTCGAGGAGGGCCGTGGTGGCACGGGATATCGCCGAGCGGACAAGGCGGGTCATCTCGACCAGCTTGTCTGTCAGTGCATCAAGTTCTTCATGGTACGCGTCGCGCATGTCGTCACCGTACGACCCGCTCGATGAACGAACCCCTACAGCAAGATGAACTTTCCAGGAAAGGGCCGTTCATCCCCTGATGAGGGGGTCTGTCCCTGCGGAAACGCCACCTACCATCGGAGGCATGAGTGAGATGGCCATGAGCTTCGCGGCCCTGGCCGGGTTCGTGGTGGGCGCGCTGGCGGTCCTGTTCTACCGCAATCAGATCGAGGCCCCGAGCCGTGCCGCCGCGGCGGACGGCGTGGAGACCGGTGCCGCGCTGCCGCAGGGCGTGGCGTCGGTGCTGGCCGTGCTGCCCTCGTCCGCCGTGGTCCTTGACGCCCACGACCGCGTCCTGCGCGCCAGCTCGGCCGCACGGGCGTTCGGGCTGGTCAAGGGCGATCGCCTGATGGCCGCGGAGCTGCTCGCCCTGGCGAGGCAGGTACGCCGCGACGGCGAGATCCGCGAGAGCGAGATCGACGTCGCCGGGCACAAGTTCGGCCAGGAGACCACCAACTTCGCCGTCCGCGTGGCACCGCTCGGCTCCTACGGCCAGGTGCTGGTGCTGGCGGAGGACCAGACCGAGCGGCGCCGGGTCGAGGCCGTGCGCCGCGACTTCGTCGCCAACGTCAGCCACGAGCTGAAGACCCCGGTGGGCGCGATGAGCCTGCTGGCCGAGACCATCCAGGACGCCGCCGACGACCCCGAGGCGGTCAGCCGCTTCGCCGGGCGCATGCAGCACGAGGCCGCCCGGCTCAACTACCTCATCCAGGACCTGATCACGCTCAGCCGGATCCAGGGCGCGGAGCCCATCCCGACGCCGGGTCAGGTCTCGATCGACGAAGCGATCCACGACGCCATCGACCACTGCAACACCAGGGCCTCCGCCAAGGACATCATGCTCGTCACCGGCGGCACGGAGGGCCTGCGCATCTGGGGCGACGACGAGCTGCTCGTCACCGCCCTGCGCAACCTGATCGACAACGCCGTCGCCTACAGTCCCGAGCACACGAGGGTCGTCGTCAGCGTGCGGCCCGCGGGCGACTCCGTCGAGATCAGCGTCAGCGACCAGGGCATCGGCATCCCCGAGGAGGCGCTGGAGCGCATCTTCGAGCGCTTCTTCCGCGTGGACGCGGCCCGGTCGCGCGCCACCGGCGGCACCGGCCTCGGCCTCGCCATCGTCAAGCACGTCGCCGCCGCGCACGCCGGCGAGGTGTCCGTCTGGAGCAAGGAAGGGTCCGGCTCCACCTTCACCCTCCGCCTGCCCGCCTTCGGCGGCACGGCGGTGGCAGTACCACCCTCGATTCCCCTGGAGGCAGCCTCGTGACTGAGCGAAGCGAAGGAACCATCGAACACAGCACCCTGGTCATGAGGCCGACGGAGGAGGGCTCATGACCCGAGTTCTGGTGGTGGAGGACGAGGAGTCCTTCTCCGACGCCCTGTCCTACATGCTGCGCAAGGAGGGCTTCGAGGTGTCCGTCGCGGCGACCGGGCCCGAGGCGCTGGAGACGTTCGACCGCAACGGCGCCGATCTGGTGCTGCTCGACCTGATGCTGCCCGGCCTGCCCGGCACGGAGGTGTGCCGCTCGCTGCGGCAGCGCTCCAAGGTGCCGGTCATCATGCTGACGGCCAAGGACAGCGAGATCGACAAGGTCGTGGGCCTGGAGCTGGGCGCCGACGACTACGTCACCAAGCCGTTCTCCTCGCGCGAGCTGGTGGCCCGCATCCGGGCGGTGCTGCGCCGCCAGGGCGACGTGGTCGAGGAACTGGAGACGGCCGTGCTGGCCGTCGGCCCGGTACGCATGGACGTCGACCGGCACGTCGTGGCCGTGCGGGGCGAGCAGGTGCAGCTTCCGCTGAAGGAGTTCGAGCTGCTGGAGGTGCTGCTGCGCAACGCGGGGCGGGTGCTGACCAGGGGCCAGCTCATCGACCGGGTCTGGGGCGCCGACTACGTGGGCGACACCAAGACGCTGGACGTGCACGTCAAGCGCCTGCGCGCGAAGATCGAGTCGGACCCGTCGAACCCGCGCTGCATCCTGACCGTGCGCGGTCTGGGCTACAAGTTCGACGCCGTCGAGGAGTAGGCGAACGTGGAAAAACCCCGGTACCACGTGGTACCGGGGTTTTCTCGTGCGGTCAGTGACCCTCTTCCGCCGCGGTGGCGGACGGGGTCGGGGTGGGCGTGGGGGCCGCGGTGGCGCCGGGGGCCGGCGGGTAGTCCTTGAATTCGCGGCTGCGCGTCACCACAGGCACGTTCATGGACACGACCCCGGCGTTGGCGAACTGGAGGTCCAGTTTGATGGTCTCGCCGCCCCTGAGGCTCTTGGGGATCGCCTCGAGCATGATCTGCGGGGTGGGCTTGCCGGTGTTGACGAGCGTGTTGCTCGGGAGCTGGATCGGGGCCGTGACCTTCACCGTGCCCATGTTGCCGGCCGAGACCGCCTGGAGGGTGTCGGGGGCGCCCGCGGTGTTCAGGATGTTGAGGTAGACGGGGGCGGAGCCGCGCCAGGGGATCTGGGCCCCGGAGTCGGGCCCGAGGATGAACGCCTGCGGGATGTGAATGCCGCTCTTGCCGTACGCGTCCTTATCGATCAGCACTTGTGCTTCGGCGGGGGCGTAGGGCTGGTTGGTGGTGGCGTCGAATCCGGCCGCGCAGCCCGCGAGCGCGGGGGCTGCCAAGAACGCGGCGGCTACGGCAATCCAGCGACGGCTGGTCACGGGCGGGTACTCCTTGGTCTTGCGCAGGTGTCGCGCGTGCGTGATGTGCAGCGCCCACCATATCCACCCCAATGCAAGGTCATATCCACACCCCCGCAGGTCATTCGCTATGTCCGGAAATGCGATTCATAGAGTTGAGCGCTTGTCAAGCCCCAATATGCGGCCTTGACCTGCAGTTATGAGGATTTCACTGTTCCGGGAGGCTGTGGATGCGTGGTACCCTGGAGTACAGCGGAAGGGGTACTTGTCACATGACTTTCCAGGTCGGCGACACTGTCGTCTACCCCCACCATGGGGCTGCTCGGATCGAAGCAATCACGAAGCGATCCATCAAGGGTGAGGAAAAGACCTACCTGGTGCTCAAGGTCGACAAGGGCGACCTTACCGTCCAGGTGCCAGCTGAAAACGCAGAACTCGTCGGCGTGCGCGATGTTGTCGGTCAGGAAGGCCTTGAGCGGGTTTTCGATGTCCTTCGGATGCCGCACACCGAGGAGCCGACCAACTGGTCTCGTCGCTACAAGGCCAATCTCGAGAAGCTCGCCTCCGGCGATGTGAACAAGGTCGCCGAGGTGGTTCGGGACCTGTGGCGGAGGGACCGCGAGCGCGGCCTGTCCGCGGGCGAGAAGCGCATGCTCGCCAAGGCTCGCCAGATCCTGGTCAGCGAGTTGGCCCTGGCCGAGAAGACCAATGAGGACAAGGCTGAGGCCCTGCTCGACGAGGTTCTCAACTCCTGAACACGAATCTTCCACGGGTGGGCGTCGGTGTCGACGTCCACCCGTTCTCATCGAGTGACTCAGGCCGCGAGCTCAACCTCGCGGGCCTGCACTGGCCGGGTGAGACCGGCCTCGAAGGCCACTCCGACGGCGACGCCGCCGCCCACGCCGCCTGCGACGCGTTGTTGTCGGCGGCCGGGCTGGGCGATCTGGGCCGGCTGTTCGGCACCGCCGACCCGCGCTGGGCGGGCGCCTCGGGTGCCGCCCTGCTGGAGGAGACCGCCCGCCAGGTACGCGCCGCCGGCTTCGAGATCGGCAACGTGGCGGTCCAGGTGGTCGGCAACCGGCCCAAGCTGGCCCCGCGCCGTGAGGAGGCCGAGAAGGCCCTCAGCGCGGCCGTGGGGGCCCCTGTGAGCGTCTCCGCCACCACCACCGACGGGCTGGGCCTGACCGGGCGTGGAGAAGGCGTCGCGGCCATCGCGACGGCGCTGGTCGTCAACCTTTCCTGAGCTGCCGGCGTCATACCTAGGGACGCGTGAGGGTGTCCTGGCGGGTGGTCGTCTGGCCCGCCTGATCGGGAGGCGGCGGTTCGTCACTGGCGCGGTACGGGCCGCCGCCTTCTCATGGGTAGTTTGCCTGCTCAGGGGGTATGTGTCTCCCCAAGACATGTGAACGTCTCGGGGGGAGCTACACATGATCGGCGCGATTGTATCCGCAGTAGTCATCGGCGCCATCGTCGGTGCGCTGGCCAGACTGCTGGTGCCCGGCAGGCAGAACATGTCCATCGGCCTGACCCTCATCGTCGGCATCGTGGCGGCCCTGGTCGGCACGCTGATCGCGCATGCGCTCGGATGGGCCGACACGAAAGGGATCGACTGGATCGAGCACATACTCCAGCTCGCTCTGGCCGTCATCGGCGTGCTGCTTGTGACCCGCATGGGCATGGGGCGCGGTGGTGGCCGTCCTGGCCGAACCGGCCGAACCACGACCTGACCTGGCCCTATCTTTACGGCATGCATAATCGCCGTAGATCGGGTAGCGACCTCCCCGTGAGAGTGAACCGCTCACCCTCACGGGGAGGTTTCATGTCATGACCATCGAATCCATCCTTGGCGCCATCGTGATTGGCGCCGTGATTGGCGCAATCGGTCGTCTGCTGCTTCCCGGTAGGCAGGCCATCGGGTGGATCCTCACCATCGTCGTCGGCATCGTGGCGGCCCTCGTGGGCACGCTGCTCGCCCAGGTGCTGGGCGTGGAGACGACTCCCGGCATCGACTGGATCGAGCTGGTGATGCAGGTGGTGCTCGCGATCGTCGGTGTCGGCCTGGTCGCCGGACTCAGGCGCGGTCACCGCGTCTGACGCCGGCTCAAGGCGGGATACATCGGCCCGCCCGGGAGAGCTCCCGGGCGGGCCTGCCCATGTCCTGATCAGTCCTCGGGCGGGCGCGGGGTGGCGCGCAGGCGGCCCGACGGGGCGGGGGTGTCGTCGTGGACCACCGGGTGCGGGGCGGTGTCCTCCATCTCCTCCCGCCTCTCGCCCCCGTCGGCGGTCTCCGGGCCGTGCAGGGGGTCGGGGGTGTCGTCCTCGAAGACGGGGTGCGGCTGGGTGTCGGCGTCCTCCTCGTCCTCGTCGTCCTCCGGGCGGGGGTGGACCAGGACGTCGGTGGGCTTGACGCGGTCGCCCCAGCGGACGGGCCGCGTCGGCGGCTCGGCCTCGGCCTCGGGCTCGGCCGCGGCCTCGGACTCAGGCTCTGGTGCCGGTACGGGCTCGGGCTCCGGTACGGGCTGGGCGGCGAGTTCCTTCTCCTGCATGGGCCACTCGGACACCCGGGCCGAGACCGGCGGGGTCTCGGGGGCGGCGGTGGGGCCGACCACCGGCGTGGGCTCCAGGACGGGCGCGGGCGCCTCGGCGGCCAGCGGGGGAGCGGTCTCGGGACGGTGGAACGGCACGATGTCCTGCTCCGCCGTACGATCCTCGTGCTCGGCGCGTTCCGGGCCGCGTACGTGCTTGATCAGCAGTAACCACAGCCACAGCGCCAGCGCCAGCATGACCCACGGCGCCAGGGCCACGCCCACGGCCGTCTCCCGCACGCCGAACTGGAAGCGCACCGCCGTGGCCACGTTCACCGCCGAGGCCGCCACGATCAGCAGCACCAGCACGAACGCCGCCTGCACGCGTACCAGCATCCTGGCGGGGCGCAGCAGCAGCACGGCGATCAGGGCGATCAGGAGGAGCGCGTCGAAGGCCGCCGGGTAGAGGAAGGCGAGGTCGGGCCTGGCCTCGCCGGTGATGGCGAGCGCGCGCAGGTCGTCGAAGGACAGCGCGCACGCGGCCCCGGTGAGGGCGGCGACCGCGAGCCCGGCCAGGGCGATGCCCAGGCGGCGGAGCGTAGAGGGGGGAGTCACGTCCATGGCGGTCTCGAGCCTACAGAACAATGATGGTCGAGACCGATCAAGGGAGAGCCACGCATGACAGTGCTGCCGGAAGATGTCCGGAAACTCCTGGACGCGCCGAATCACGCCACGGTGACGAGCCTCAACCCGGACGGAGGGCCGCAGTCGTCGGTCGTGTGGGTGCGCACCGACGGCGACGACATCCTCTTCTCGACCGTGAAGGGGCGCAGGAAGCCGCGCAACTTCGAGCGCGACCCGCGGGCCAGCCTGCTGGTCATCGACCCCGACAACCCGTACCGGTACGTGGAGGTGCGCGGGCGGGTGACCATGACGCCCGACCCCGAGGGGGTGCTCATCGAGGAGCTGGCGCAGAAGTACCAGGGCACGTCCTGGGAGGACAAACCGGGCACCGAGCGGCTCATCGTACGGCTCTCTCCCGACAGGGTCATCTTGCGGGGTTGATTTATCGGCGTGCTGACCGCCCTGAGGCGTTAGCCTTGCCTTCGTGAGCCTGCACATCTACGACACCAGCACGCGCGCCATCCGTGAATTCGTTCCGGTCGAAGCCGGCCGGGCGTCGATTTACCTGTGTGGGGCCACCGTGCAGGCTCCGCCGCACATCGGGCACATCCGCTCGGGTGTGAACTTCGACGTGCTCAGGCGCTGGCTGATGCGCTCCGGGTACGACGTGACGTTCTGCCGCAACGTCACCGACATCGACGACAAGATCATCAGGGTGTCGGCCGCGGAGAGCGTGCCCTGGTTCGTCGTGGCCGAGCGCAACCAGCGGGCCTTCACCTGGGCGTACGACACGCTGGGCTGTCTGCCGCCGACCGTCGAGCCGCGCGCCACGGGGCACGTGCCCGAGATGATCACGCTGATGGAGCGGCTGATCGAGCGCGGCCACGCGTACGCGTCGGGCGGTGACGTCTACTTCGACGTGCAGTCGTACGCCGACCGCTACGGCTCCCTGTCCAACCAGAAGCTGGAGAACATGCGGGCCGCGGCCGACACCGACGACGAGTCCTGCAAGCGCGACCCGCGCGACTTCGCCCTGTGGAAGGGCGAGAAGCCGGGCGAGCCGACGTGGCCGACGCCGTGGGGCCCGGGGCGGCCCGGCTGGCACCTGGAGTGCTCGGCGATGGCGACGAAGTACCTGGGGCCGACGTTCGACATCCACGGCGGCGGGATCGACCTGATCTTCCCGCACCACGAGAACGAGATCGCCCAGTCGCAGGCCGCCGGCGACGGCTTCGCCCGGAACTGGATGCACAACGGCATGCTCAAGATCGGCGCCGAGAAGATGAGCAAGTCGCTCGGGAACTCGCTGCTGATCCCCGAGATGGTGCAGAAGGTCCGGCCCGTGGAGCTGCGCTACTACCTGGCGGGCCCGCACTACCGCTCCTCGATCGAGTACTCCGAGGAGGCGCTGCTGGAGGCCGCCGCCGCGTACCAGCGGATCGAGGGCTTCGTGACGCGGGCCGCCGAGGTCATCCACGACGTCGACGCCGACGCGCCGCTGCCGCAGGCGTTCGCCGACGCGCTCGACGACGACCTGGGCACGCCGCAGGCGCTGGCCGTCGTGCACGAGGTGGTGCGCGAGGGCAACGTGGCGCTGTCGCGCGGCGACAAGGAGGCCGTGGCGCGGCTGCTGGCCGAGACCCAGAACATGCTCGACGTGCTGGGCCTCGACCCCCGTTCGCCGCAGTGGCGCGGCACCGGCTCCGACCTGACGCCCGTCGTGGACGCGCTGGTGGCGGTGGCGCTTGAGCAGCGCAAGGCGGCCAGGGAGCGCAAGGACTACGCGGCCGCCGACGCCATCAGGAACCAGCTCGCCGCCGCCGGCATCACCGTGGAGGACACGCCGCACGGGGCTCGCTGGGAGTTGAGCCGCTAGAGCCTTCATCGGAGGTGGATCACCTGGGTGCTCCACCTCCGAGCCGACCCCTGCGCGGGTCGCGGAGATCCGCGCATACCTCGGACATACCAACGGTCACTACCGTGACGCTCCAGATCAACGATCCCCGACTTGGGAGCGAAACGGCAGTGAGATTTCTGCAGAAGACGACCATCGTCGCAGCCGCCGGCCTGGCCCTGTCCGTTCTCGGCTCGGCTCCGGCCACCGCGGCATCCAACTGGAACTCCAACCCCCCGACCGCCGCCACCGAGGTGTCCACGCGCATCCAGCTCAGCACCGGCCTGGGAACCTTGCAACTGCGTAAGGGCAAGTGGAACGGCAAATGGTGGGTGTGGGCGCGGATCACCAATCCGACCAGCACCGCGAACAAGAGCTACTTGCTCACCTTCGTCGTCGGGGGTTCCACCGCGGGTGTTGACATCAACGGCACGAGCTACACCAAGGCCTTCCGCCTGATCTCGGGCAAGACCTACAAGTCATGTCTCAAGAGAGACGTCATCGGCGGCGGCTACGACAAGTGCACGAGCTTCACGGGATGACCTCCCGCGCGCAGTGAAGCCGGCCTTCGTCGCGTGCTGATACCACCGGACGGCGGGTCTCCCCTGCGGGAGCGGGCCGCGTCCCGACGGACTTCCGGAACGAGCTTCCCTCGGGACGCATGCCTTGAGCACGAGCAGCCCTCACCCGACTGCTGAAACAGGCCTCAGGACGACGCGATCCGGGCGAGGTCGATGATCACGAGCTTGTCCTTGAGCTCGTACCAGACCAGCCGGTCGTTGGTGATGCCCGGCTGGACGCTCATCATCTGCCCCTTGGCGTCCGGGCGCAGGCCCAGGTCGCCGGACTTACCGGTCACCAGGTCGACC
The DNA here is from genome assembly GCF_041950525.1 of Nonomuraea sp. GTA35. Lineage (NCBI taxonomy): Bacteria > Bacillati > Actinomycetota > Actinomycetes > Streptosporangiales > Streptosporangiaceae > Nonomuraea > Nonomuraea sp. GTA35. Next base: position 124,078 of record NZ_JBGNUV010000022.1, read on the forward strand.
AGGGCCTCGCCCTGGGCGGGCCGGGGCAGGCGGACCGTCATGAAGCGGTCCTGCGACAGGCCGTGCAGCGCGCTCTCCCGCAGCTCGCGTTCCTGCGAGCCGTCGCGCAGGCGGAAGAAGGGCTTGCCGGCGGCGTTCACCCCGACGCAGGTGGTGACGCCGCACCTGACGTAGCGGTCGCCGGGGCGGACCAGGGCCTTGCTCAGCTCGCCCGTCTCGACGTTGTAGAGCTCCTCGAAGCTGGGCTCCTCGTCCGGCGTGTACTCGCCGGGCGTGCCCACCCACGGCCAGTTCAGGATGTGATGGCGGCCGGCGTTCTCGACGGGGGTCACGGCGCCGCCGTCGAGGGGGACGGTGAAGACGCCGCCTCCCCTGAAGGCGGAGAAGGCCAGCCTGTCGCCGGTCACCGTCAGCTTGTCCGCGCCCTGCCTGATCGGGGTGTCGGTCGGGACGGCGGCGGGCTCGCCGCCCGCGACCGGCACGGACCAGAGCCTGGTACGCGTGTCCTCGATCGTCTGCCAGAAGATCCGGCCCGCTCCCGCCGTGAAGGCCGAGGCGAACACGCCCTTCGGCGTCCGGATATCGGTGATCTTGCGGGTCAGGCCCGTGTCGAGCTCGTACGCGTACAGGGCGTCGGCCTTCTCGTGGCTCTCCCACGTCTGCATCAGCAGCGTGCGGTCGTCGAGGAAGATGACCGGGCGGAGCTTGCGGCCCTCCGGGAGCTTCGCCGGGATCTTCCGGACGGCGTCCGGCCACACCTGCTCGACCGGGCCGGGCATGGTGTCCCGCTCGGACGAGGGGGCCGGTGCGGGCTCCACCGCGACCTGTGGGGCCTCCTGGAGCCCCCGTACCGACAGGGCGACCCCGCCCGCCACCACGACCACCGCGGACGCCGCGAGCGCCGTCACGGAGGCCAGCGCGCGGGTCCGGCGGCGCCGGGAGCGGCCCATCACCTGAGTGGGCAGGTCGCTCGGGGCCTGCGGGGCGCTCTCCGCGGCGCGGCCGATGACCCTGGTGAGGTCGTTCTCCAGATCCTTGCTCATGAGGCGTTCCCCTTGGCGGGTGAGTGGTGGGCGATCGCGGCGCGCAGCCGGGCCAGGCCGAGCGAGGCGTGGCTGCGTACGGTCCCCTGGGAGATGCCGAGGACGCCGGCGATCTCCGCGTCGGGGAGCTGCTCGTAGAAGCGGAGGACGAGCACGGCGCGCTGCTTGCGCGGCAACCCTTCGAGCGCCTGCCACAGCTCCTGGTCGCCGTCGGAGGGCAGCACGTCGTGCAGAGGCGTCTCGGGCGGCGCCCACGCGAGCTGCTCCCGCCGGCGGCGACGCCAGACGCTGATGTGCAGCCTGGTCATGATGACCTTGGTGTAGCGCTCCGGGTCCTCCTTGCCGCGCACCCTCGGCCAAGCCCGGTGCAGCCTGACCAGCGCCTCCTGCGTCAGATCGGCCGCGTCATGCGGGTTGCCGCTGAGCGCGTAGCCGTAGCGCAGTAACGCGTTGGCCCGCTCGGCGACGAACTCCGTGAAGCGGGAGTCGTCTTCCACTTGTCATCGCCTTTCCGTGGTTCGTCACCACACAGACGGACTTGGTGGAACATTTGTTGAATCCATGGTGGCTTGGGCTCACCGACCGCCCGAGTACCCTTGTTGACATGGCAGCAGGCGGTAGGGCTTCGGGCAGGCCCGCGAAGAAAAAGGGCCCGGCCAAAGGCACCGGAGGGCAGAACCGCCGGTCGCTCGAGGGCAGGGGCGCGACCCCACCCGCCGAGATGCGCCACTGGTACAAGGACAAGGCACGTACCGAGCGCATCGCCCGCGAGGAGCGCGGCGGCACCCGCCGCGCCGCCCCCGCCAGGCAGCAGCGCCGCTCGGAAGACGCCCCCGACTACGTCGGCGGCCGCAACCCGGTGCTGGAGGCCCTGCAGGCAGGGGTGCCGGCCAGCGCCCTCTACGTCGCCCAGCGCATCGACAACGACGACCGCGTACGCGACTCCATCAAGATCGCGGCCGAGCGCGGCATCGCCCTCCTCGAGGTCACCCGCGACAAGCTCGACCGTCTGACGGAGGGCGGCGTCCACCAGGGCATCGCGCTCCAGATCCCGGCATACGACTACGCCCACCCGTCGGAGCTGGTGGAGCTCGCCCACGACGCCGGCGAGCCCCCGCTGATCGTGGCCCTCGACTCGGTCACCGACCCCCGCAACCTGGGCGCCATCGCCCGCTCCGCCACCGCCTTCGGCGCCCACGGCCTGCTCATCCCGTCCCGCCGCTCGGCCGGCGTCACGGGCGGCGCCTGGAAGACCTCGGCGGGCACCCTCGCCAGCCTCCGCGTCGCCCGCGCCGCCAACCTGACGGCGGCCCTGCGCGAATACCGCGAGTCCGGCCTCTTCGTCATCGGCCTCGACGGCGCCGGCGAAACCGACATCGGCGACGTCGACCTGCTGACCGAGCCGCTGGTGGTCGTCGTCGGCTCGGAGGGCAAGGGGCTGTCGCGGCTGGTGCGGGAGCACTGTGACGTGGTGGCGCGGATCCCGATGCAGGCGGCTGCGGAGTCGCTCAACGCGGGGGTGGCGGCTGGGGTGGCGCTGTATGAAGTCGCTCGTCACAGGCGTCTCTAGCGTCTACACTGGTAGGCCGTGCCGACGTAGCTCAATCGGCAGAGCATCTGTCTTGTAAACAGAAGGTCAGGGGTTCGATTCCCCTCGTCGGCTCTGCAACCAGAAGGCCCCTGAACAGGCGTTACGCCGTCAGGGGCCTTTCGGTTTCTGGCCCTCAACCGGTGTCTGCGGCGTCTTCGGGAGCCACCGGGGGCTGTTTCCCCAGGAGAGCGGTGAAGCTGGCCTCCGTTGCCGCGCGCCGGTCGCCTTCCAGGAGGTGACCGTAGATGTCCTTGTGCGGACACGCGAAATCGCTCGTGAGCGTTGACTGTGACGCGTCGATTCCGCGTGATCACGTGTCCGGAACCGCCTAGGGCGTGTATTGGGTTGTGATCAAGGGGTGGGTCGTGTGAGGTCTTTGATCCAAATCATCGCGCCACGAAGGTGGAGGCCGGCGATGTAGCTCTCAGGGGTCTTGTCGTAGCGGGTGGCGATGC
>NZ_JBGNUV010000023.1:0-112621 GCF_041950525.1 Nonomuraea sp. GTA35
GCCGCCCTGAACCTGCGCCGCCTGATCAACCTCGGACTCGCCCACGCTCAGGGCACCTGGACGCTACAGCCGGCCACCGGCTGAGGCCATCCAGCGGGCAACAACCCAGGGCCGCTTCACCATCAAAACCTCGATCGCCAGACCCTCAGCCCGTGATCCATCACGCCAGCAACATCTTCAGAGGGGTCCTAGGCGCGCGGCCCGTACGCTGCACGCGATCCCCCCGATAGGAAGATGTCCGGCCATCCTGGTGTTGAATGTTCGGAACCCGTACACCCGGACGAAAGGATCGACTGTGCCCACGATCGGTGTGCTCGCCCTTCAGGGAGACGTGCGCGAGCATGTGCGCATGCTCCAGGAGGCAGGCGCCACGGCCGCCGCCGTGCGCCGTCCCGCCGAGCTGGACGCGGTCGACGCCCTGGTCATCCCCGGCGGCGAGTCGACCACGATGTGGAAGCTCGCCGAGACCTTCGACATGCTGCAGCCGCTGCGCCTGCGCGTCAAGGAGGGCATGCCCGCCTACGGCTCCTGCGCCGGCATGATCATGCTGGCCGACCGGATCGAGGACGGCATCGCCGGGCAGCAGACCATCGGCGGCATCGACATGGTGGTCAGGCGCAACGCCTTCGGCCGCCAGGTCGACTCCTTCGAGTCCGACCTCGACTTCGCCGGGGACCGGGTGCACGCGGTCTTCATCCGGGCTCCCTGGGTGGAATCCATCGGCGCGGACGTCGAAGTGCTGGGCAGGTGCGAGCCTGGGGATAGGATCGTCGCGGTCCGTCAAGGGCCGTTGCTCGCTACGTCGTTCCATCCCGAGCTCACCGGGGACGTACGCGTGCACCGTTACTTCGTAGACATGGTGAGGGAGCTCTAGGTAATGTCCGGCCACTCCAAATGGGCGACGACGAAGCACAAGAAGGCCGCGCTCGACGCCAAGCGCGGCAAGCTGTTCGCCAAGCTCATCAAGAACATCGAAGTGGCGGCACGGACCGGTGGCCCTGACCCGGACGCCAACCCCACCCTCTTCGACGCCATCTTCAAGGCCAAGAAGAACTCCGTGCCCAACGACAACATCGAGCGGGCGCGCAAGCGGGGCGGCGGCCTGGAGGCGGGCGGCGCCGACTGGCAGACGATCATGTACGAGGGTTACGCGCCCGGCGGCGTCGCGGTGCTCATCGAGTGCCTCACCGACAACCGCAACCGCGCCGCCTCCGAGGTGCGCGTCGCGCTCACCCGCAACGGCGGCTCGCTGGCCGACCCCGGGTCCGTCTCGTACATGTTCAACCGCAAGGGCGTCGTGATCGTGCCCAAGGCCGACGGGCTCGACGAGGACACCGTGCTGATGGCCGTGCTCGACGCGGGCGCCGAGGAGGTCAACGACCTGGGCGACACCTTCGAGGTCGTCTCCGAGGCCGGCGACCTGGTGCCGGTGCGCAAGGCCCTGCAGGACGCCGGCATCGACTACGACTCGGCCGAGTCGAGCTTCCTGCCGACGATGAGCGTGCCGCTCGACGAGGAGGGCGCCAAGAAGGTGTTCCGCCTCATCGACGCGCTGGAGGACAGCGACGACGTGCAGAACGTCTTCGCCAACTTCGACGTCTCCGACGAGGTGCTGGCGGCGCTCGACTAGCGTACGGACGCGATCGCGAGGGCCCGGCCACCGCCGGGCCCGTCCGTTTTCGTGCCCGGATCGGCGCATACCGGGCCGCATCGCCACCACGCCCGCGCAACGCGTTTCTTCGCGTGCGAGAGGGCCCGCGGCAGCGTAGGGTCTGGCGACGTGACTTCCCCCACCCCTCCTCAGGCCAACGTCCCACCCGCCCTCGGCTGGCTGCTCGCCGTGCCCGCGCTGCTCGGCGCGCTCATCACCCTGGTGCTGCCGACCGCGCAGACGATCTGGCTCAGCTTCCAGAGCGGCGGCGTCCTGCGGGAGAGCGCCTACGTGGGGATGGCGAACTACAGCGAGCTGCTGGGCGGGGGCGACTTCTGGCGGGCGCTGGGGTTCACGCTCTCGCTGACGGTGATCCCGCTGCTGGTGGCCGTGGTGGTGGGGCCGCTGCTGGCGCTGGCGCTGGACCGGGCCGGCACCTGGCCGCGGCGGGCCGGGCGGGTCGTGCTCTCGCTGGCCGTCGTCGCCTTCTCGCCGGTGGCGGTCGCGGGCGCCTGGCTGCGGGGGGCGATGCCGCACGCGTCCGGCCTGGTGACGCTGGCCGAGGGGCTGCGTGAGCCCGCGACGGCGCCGGGAACGTTCCGGCTGATCGTGGCGGCGGCCACGTTCGGCGTCGTGTGCGCGCTGGCCGTGATCGCGTTCCTGCCCGCCCTGCGCGGCGGCACCCCAGGCCCCGCGACGCTCGTCGTCGCGGTGCTGGTGGCGCTCTCCGTGGTCGCCGTGGGGCTGCAGACGTTCTCGTTCGGGCTGGTGCTCACGCGGGGAGGCCCTCAGCGGGCCACAGAGACGCTCGCGGGGCTGCAGTACGACTACGCCTTCCGGCTGGCCGAGTTCGGGCCTGGGGCGTCCGTCGCGGCCCTCACGGGGGTGATCCTCGGCGTGCTGGGGATCGTCGCCACGGTCGTCGCGGTGGCGGCCCGGCTCCGCATCACGCTGACGCCGCGCACCACGTCCCAGGAAGAGACCGGCACCCCGTACCCGCAAGGGACGGGCACCTCGCATCCGTACGGGACCGGCATCCCGCATCCGCAGGGAACAGGCATTCCGCACCCGCAGGGAACAGGCATTCCGCACCCGCAGGGGGCGGGCGCCCCGCAGCCGCACGGGACGGGCGCCCCAGCCTCGCAGGAGACCGGAACCCCGGTCCCGGTCCCGGAGAAGACGGACACTCCGGCCCCGGCGCCGCCCGCGTCCGCCGGGATGGCGGTGGCCGGCGTCGTCGCGCTCGTGCTCGTCGTCGCGATCGCCCTCGTCCTCACCTGGCCCTGGATGGACGGCGTGCTGGCCTCGCCCGCCACCCCGGCCGGAACCCTCACCGCCCAGATCAACACCTGGGTCCCCGCCGTCGCGGGAGCCGTCGTCTCGGTCGGCGTGGCCTACCTGGCGGCGCTCGGCATCGGCGGCCTGCGCCCGCTCGGCCGGGCCAGCGAGTGGCTGCTGCTGCTCTTCGCCCCCTGGCTGTTCGTCGGCCCGGGCCCGCTCGCCGTCGCCAACTGGCAGAACGTCCACAACCTCGGCCTCATCGACTCCTTCCCCGCGCTCATCCCGCCCCTCCTGATCAGCGTCCCCGCGCTGCTCGTGCTCACGCTCCTGTGCAAGGGCCTGGCCGAGCGGGCGGGCGGTGACTTCTTCGGCGGCGTGCTGTTGCCGTCGCTCCCCATGGCGGGCATCCTCGCCGGCGCCGTCGCCCTGATGAACGCCCACGACCTGCTCTGGCCGATGCTGGTCGTCCAGAAGCCGGACCTGTTCACCACCCCGGTCGCGCAGGTGAACCAGCTCGCCGGCTACACCGCGACCACGCCCGACGTGGGCGCCGCCACGCCGCTGGCCGTGGTCGCCGTCGTGCTGGCCGCCCTGGCGGCCGCCCAGCTCCTGTATCTCGACAGGCTCGCCATCCGGACAAACAGCTCGCACGTTCGCACACCGCCTGCGTAGGGTGGCCGCTTGTGGACATTCGCGACCTGACTACCGAAGACCTCGACGACGTTCTCGACCTGCGCAAGCGCTCCTTCGGCCCGCTGTCGGCCGACGACAGGGAGAAGTGGCGCAAGGCGGTGCTCCCGGCGCTGGGGGAGGGGCGTTACCTGGGCGTGTTCGACGGCACGCGGCTGGCGGCGGCGGCGCGCCTGCGCAGGTTCACGCAGTGGTGGCACGGCAAGCCGCAGCCGATGGCGGGCGTCGCGGGCGTCACCGTCAGCCCGGAGGACCGCGGGCGCGGCCTCGGCACCCGGATCATGCGCGCGGTCATCGGCCGCGCCGTCGAGCTCGGCGACGCGGTCTCCGCGCTCTACCCGGCCACCACGGCGATCTACCGCGGGGTCGGCTTCGAGCACGCCGGTGCCCAGCACAACGTGCGCCTGCAGGCCGAGTCGCTGCGCGGCATCCGCCCGTCGGGGCAGGTCAAGCTGCGCAGGATGGGACCGGGCGACGCCGCGGAGCTGATGTCGGTGCTGCACCGCGTGCACGGCGCGGCCCGTTCCAGCGGACCTGTCTCCTGGGACGAGGACACGTGGAACGTGTGGCTCGCCGACGAGGACGACTTCCTCTACCTGGCCGACGACGGCTACGCCATCTACCGGTGGAAGGGCGACGACATCGAGGTCGAGAACCTCGTCGCCGCCTCGCCCGAGACCCTGCGGGCCCTGTGGTCGATGGTCGGCAGCGCGTCCACGATCGCCCGCGAGGTCGTCGCCTCCGTGGCGCCGGACGACCCGGTGCTGTGGCTGCTGCCTGAGCGTACGCGGGAGCGCGTCCAGCAGGTGCGGTGGATGTTCAGGGTGCTGGACGTGGCCGCGGCCGTCGAGCGGAGGGGTTACCCGGCGAACGCGGCCTGCGAGGCCGTCGTCACCGTCGACGACCCGATCAGGGGCGGGGGCACGTGGCGGCTGGACATCTCCGGCGGATCCGGCACGGCCACGCCGGTCGAGGCGACCGGCGTCACGCTCTCGGTGAACGGCTTCTCCGCCCTGTACGCCGGAATCCCCACCCGAACCCTTCGCCTCGCCGGTCTCATGTCCGGACATGACGGCTACGACCAGGCGCTCGACGCGGCCTTCGCCGCCAAGCCGTACATGCTCGACTACTTCTGACCCCCGCATCCCGCTGCACGCCCACCCCGGCCGGAGTAAAGTCTCATGCCGAACAGATGTTCGGCGACGGGAGGGTGGGGCCGGTGCGGGTGATGGGCGTCGATCCAGGGCTGACCCGGTGCGGCCTCGGTGCTGTCGAGGGGCGCCCGGGCGCACCGCTGAGCCTGGTGGCCGTCGGGGTGGTGCGCACCGGGGCCGACGAGGAGCTCGGCGCCCGGCTCGTCGGCATCGAGGCGGGCATCGAGCGCTGGCTCGACGAGGTGCGGCCCGACGCGGTGGCGGTGGAGCGCGTCTTCAGCCAGCACAACGTACGCACGGTGATGGGCACGGCCCAGGCGGCGGGCATCGCGGTCCTCTGCGCGGCCAGACGCGGCCTCCCGGTGGCCCTGCACACCCCGTCGGAGGTCAAGGCCGCGATCACGGGCAGCGGCACGGCCGACAAGAAGCAGATCGGCGCCATGGTCACCCGCCTGCTGCGCCTCGCCGAAATGCCCAAACCCGCGGACGCCGCCGACGCCCTCGCCCTGGCCATCTGCCACGTCTGGCGCGGCGGCGCCCAACACCGCCTCGCAGAGGCCCTGGCCCGCGCCCCCCGCAGAAACCCCGCCCGATGACACGCGGCCACGCACCCCGCCCACCTCTCGGCGCCACACCGGCGTCCGGCGGCACGGAGCCGGGCTCCGCGGTGCAGAGGGGCGCCAGGCTGAGCCGCGCAGTGGGCGACGTGAGCCCACAGCCGCGCCCGCGCCCTGGGGGACGAGCCACGCCCCCTGCGCCAGGCGACTGCGTGACCGCACGACTGCGGCCGCGACTGCTCGACCGCGCGCCGCAGCCGCGCGACTGCACGACCGCGCGGCTGCGACTGCGTGACCGCGCGACCGCGGCCGAGACTGCGCGACCGCGCGACACGATCTGGCACGACCCGACCTCCACCACACGATGCAGGACCACTGCCAAGCCCACCCGAGGGCCACACGGGCCGATCTCACCCCAAGCGCCCACACGGGCCGACCCCACCTCAAGCGCCCACACCGGCCGAACCGCAGGGGGCCGCCACACGGGCCGAGCCGGCCCGCTGGGTCGCGTGGTCGCGCGCTCAGGCGGCGAGGCGATCGGCACCGGTGATCGGCCACGGCGATCGGTGCCCACGCGTTCGGCACGGCAAGCCAGAGCCGCCTGGAGCGGTCGCAGCGCGTGGGCGCGCGAAACAGCCACGCAGGATGCGTTGTGGGCCGTGGAGCGCGGCGTGAGTGGGCTCCACGGCGCGAAGTGCGCTATGACAGGAGCCGGTGATGGAAGCCGAACCGTGGCGGGGCCGATGACAGGAGGACGGTTGTGATCGCGTCGGTGGCGGGCAAGGTGACCGCGATAGCGCCGGACGGCGCCGTGATCGAGGTGGGCGGCGTAGGCATCCTCACCCACTGCACCCCTGGCACCCTCGCGACCCTCAGGATGGGCGAGCAGGCGCGCCTGGCCACCTCGCTGGTGGTGCGCGAGGAGTCACTCACCCTGTACGGCTTCGCCACCGACGACGAGCGCGCCGTGTTCGAGCTCCTCCAGACCGCCAGCGGCGTCGGCCCCAAGCTGGCCCTGGCGATGCTCGCCGTGCACACGCCCAACACGCTCCGGGTCGCGGTGGCCAGCGCCGACGTCAAGGCGCTCACGCAGGTGCCGGGGATCGGGCAGAAGGGGGCGCAGCGCATCATCCTGGAGCTGAAGGACCGGCTCGGCACGCCCGAGGAGGCCGTCAACGCCGCACTCAACGGGGAGCGGCGGGTGGCGGTGTGGCGGGAGCAGGTCCACTCCGGGTTGGTGGGGCTGGGCTACTCCAGCAAGGACGCCGACGAGGCGGTCGCCGTCGTGGAGCCGGACGCCGAGGCCGAGATCGCCGCCGGCCGCCAGCCCCAGGTGGCCGCCCTCCTGAAGGCCGCCCTCCGTTCCCTGAGCGTCCGATGACCCCCTCCCTCCCCGCGTGCGCCCCGCCCGCGATGGCCGGCGATGTGCGCGGCAGGGTCGCGGGTGTCGCGCGCGGCACCGGGGTGAGGGATGCGGGCCGCAGGGTGACATCTTCGGACCCCGGAGCGCGGCACCCCCACCATGACGGCTCCGCCCCCTCGGCCTACCAGGCGCCGGCGTCCACAGCCCTCACCACGGGACCGGCGATCACCCCGCCTCGCGGCGCACCGGCGATCACCCCGCCTCGCGAAGCACCGACGTCCCCGCGGCGTCGCGCAGCGGCGACGCTCACACCGCCTTGCCGCGCACCGGTGGTCGTGCACCACGCGGTGACCGCCGCGCGGGGCCGCCGATCACCCACCGACGTCCGAATGCAGACCCGAGAGCGCAGGGAGAGGAGGTGCGGGCGTGGGACTTGAGCGGGAGGAGATCCTTTCGTCCACGGCCGGAGGCGACGACCTGCAGATCGAGGCCGCGCTCCGGCCCAAGCGCCTCAGCGAGTTCATCGGCCAGGGCCGCGTGCGCGAGCAGCTGTCGCTGGTGCTGGAGAGCGCCCTGCGCAGGCAGAGCCCGCCCGACCACGTGCTCATGAGCGGCTCCCCCGGTCTCGGCAAGACGACCCTGGCCATGATCATCGCAGCGGAGCTGAACGCCCCGCTGAGGATCACCTCGGGCCCGGCGCTGGAGCGTGCCGGCGATCTGGCGGCGATCCTGTCCACGCTGGCCGAGGGCGAGGTGCTGTTCATCGACGAGATCCACCGGATGGCCAGGCCGGCCGAGGAGATGCTGTATCTCGCGATGGAGGACTTCCGGGTCGACATCGTCGTCGGCAAGGGCCCGGGCGCCACCGCCATCCCGCTCGACATCGCGCCGTTCACGCTGGTCGGCGCCACCACGCGGGCGGGGCTGCTGCCGGCGCCGCTGCGTGACCGGTTCGGGTTCACCGCCCACATGGACTTCTACGAGACCGCCGAGCTGGAGCAGGTGCTGCGCCGCTCGGCCAAGCTGCTCGGGGTGGGCCTGCCGGACGACGGCGCGCACGAGATCGCGCGGCGGTCCCGTGGCACGCCGCGAATCGCGAACCGGCTGCTGAGGCGCGTGCGCGACTTCGCCGACGTGCGGGCCGACGGCGTGATCAACCGCGACATCGCCGCGGCGGCGCTGAACCTGTACGAGGTCGACGGCGAGGGGCTCGACCGGCTCGACCGGGCGGTGCTCGGCGTGCTGCTGAAGAAGTTCGGCGGCGGCCCGGTCGGCCTGTCCACCCTGGCGGTGGCCGTGGGGGAGGAGCCGGAGACGGTCGAGGTGGTGGCCGAGCCGTTCCTCGTACGGCAAGGTCTGCTGGCCAGGACCCCGCGCGGCCGGGTCGCCACGGCGGCGGCGTGGGTTCACCTGGGGATGACACCACCACCAGATGCGTTCGGAGCGTCACTTTTCGAGTGATCACAGATCGGTTGCAACCGTTTCATTATGGGAACTTCCCCGCGCGCCGGAACGCTGCCTCGTTGCCGCGTTTCGCAACAAGCGCCTACACTCCGTGGCTTGGCTGGCTGTGTAGGCTGACGGGCTGAGCGGCGCGGCCCGACGCAACGCACGGAATTTCCGGCGCGAGGCCGGTGTCAACTTCTTGTACGACAATGGAAGGTCGCCCCTTATGGACATGGGACAACTCGGAAGCATCCTGCCGCTGATCCTTCTGGTGGTGGTGTTCTACTTCCTGCTGATCCGCCCCCAGCGCAAGCGCCAGCAAGAGGCGATCCAGATGCAGAACTCGCTGACGCCCGGCACCCGGGTCATGACCACGACGGGCCTGTTCGGTACCGTCGTGACGGTCGACAACGAGGACGTCGTCCTCGAGGTCGCGCCGGGCATCGAGACCCGCTGGGTGAAGGCCGCGATCGGCCGGGTCGTCGCTCCCGGCGACGCCCCGGTCAGCGACGACGAGTCGGCCGCTGACCAGGTCGAACTCGATGAAGAGGGCAAGAAAGGGTCCGAGGCCACCGTAGAGCGCGACGGCGACCAGGGCTCCAGTACCAAGCAGTCCTGACTAAGCTCTGCGACAAACCTCTATCCGAAAGAACTGACGACCAGTGGCCCGACCGACCAGCCGCCACAGCCGACCGGGGCGTACGCTCCTCGTGCTTCTGGCGCTCATCCTCGCCCTGGGCGGGACGATGTTCCTGCAGCAGGCGTACACGCCGAAGCTGGGACTCGACCTCGCGGGCGGCACCACGGTGACTCTGACTCCCGTGACCCAGAACAACGCGTCGCCGCCTGAGGAGATCCTCGACCGCGCGGTCAACATCATCCGCGACCGGGTCAACGGCACCGGAATCTCCGACGCCGAGGTCGCCAAGTCCGGCGACAACATCATCATCTCCATCCCGGGCGTCGGTCAGAACGAGGCCATCAAGCTGGTCGCGACCACTGCGGAGCTGCGCTTCCGCCAGGTGCTCGCCGTGGCGGCCACGCAGGCCCCGCAGGATCTGGCCACCAACGCGCCGACGCCGGGCAGCACGCCCTCGGGGTCGGCCAGCCCGTCGGCCAACCCCTCCACGTCGCCGACGGCCCAGCCGTCCACCCAGCCGTCGTCCTCGCAGTCGATCACGACGCCGAGCGCCTCCCCGACGGGCAAGGCGCTGTCGTCGGCGCTGACCGCCCCGACGCCGGCGGCCTCGGCCCCGGCCCAGGGCTCCGCGGACCCGTCGGCCAAGCCGGCCACGACGCAGAAGACCGGACAGACGGGCCAGGACAGCAAGACCCAGACGGCCCAGGACGGTAAGACCCAGACGGGCCAGGACAGCAAGACTCAGACCGGCCAGGACGGCAAGAACCAGGAGCAGGGCGGCAAGAAGGGGCAGGAGGCCAAGACCTCCCCGACGGCCAAGGCCAGCCCGAGCGCCCAGCCGAGCACGCCTCCCGCGCAGGACCCCAACGCCGGCATCGACACCACGGGCATCGACCCGGCGGTGCTCCAGCAGTTCAACAAGCTTGACTGCGCCAACCCCGCCAACCGCGGCCAGGGCGTCCAGGACGACCCGGCCAAGCAGTACGCGGCCTGCGAGACCGACGGCAGCTACAAGTACGTCCTCGACGTCGCCAAGGTCGTCGGCACCGACATCGACACGGCCTCGGCGGGCGTCCGCCAGGGCACCACCGAGTGGGTCGTCCAGCTCGACTTCAAGAGCAAGGGCGCCGGCGAGTGGGGCAAGCTCACCACCACCGCCTACAACTCGCCCGAGCCGCGCAACATGGTCGCGGTCGTGCTCGACGGCGTCGTCATCACCGCCCCGGTCATCCAGAGCCCGATCCCCGGCGGCCGGGCCGAGATCACCGGCGGCTTCGACCAGCTCAGCGCCACCAACCTGGCCGACCAGCTCAAGTACGGCGCGCTGCCGCTGAAGTTCAACCGCAGCTCGGTCGACACGGTCTCCTCGACCCTGGGCCAGGACCAGCTGGAGGGCGGCCTGATCGCCGGCATCATCGGGCTGGGGCTCGTGGTGCTCTACTGCCTGCTCTACTACCGGGGCCTGGGCATCGTGGCGGTGCTGAGCCTCGTGGTGGCCACGATCATCACGTACACCTCGGTGGTCGTGCTCGGCCACAACGCCGGCTTCCGGCTCTCGCTGCCGCACATCATCGGTTTGGTGGTCTCGATCGGTATCACCGCCGACTCCTTCATCGTGTACTTCGAACGTATTCGTGATGAGATGAAGGAAGGTCGGCGGACGCTTCGCGCGGCCGTCGAGGTGGCCTGGGTTCGTGCCCGGCGCACGATCCTGATCGCCGACGCCGTCATGTTCATCGCCGCCATCGTGCTGTACTTCCTGGCGGTGGGCGGTGTGGCCGGGTTCGCGTTCGCGATGGGCCTGACCACGCTGATCGACATCGTGGTGGTGTTCCTGTTCACCAAGCCGTTCATCGCCCTGCTGGCGAGGATGAAGTTCTTCGCCAAGGGGCACCCGCTGTCGGGTCTCGACGCCGAGCGCATGAGCGAAGTGTCGTCCACCGGCCGCACGACCACTCCGCAGGAGGCCTGAGATGGGACTTGCGCGTCGCCTCTACCGCGGCGAGATCGACGTCGACTTCGTCGGCAAGTGGCGGTTGTGGTACAGCCTGTCCGGCCTGCTGCTGGCCATCTCGCTGGCCGGTCTGCTGGTCAACGGCCTCAACCTCGGCGTCGAGTTCAAGGGCGGCACGATCTTCTCGTTCAAGGCCACCCAGACCTCCGTGCAGGAGGTCCGCGAGTCGGTCCTCGACGAGGGCGTGCACCAGGTGATCGTCCAGCAGGCCGGCACCGACGGCTGGCGGGCGACCACGGAGAGCCTGTCGGAGGACACCAGGGTCCAGGTGCAGAGCGCGATCGCCAAGGACTTCAACGTCCCGGTCGATCAGGTCAGCATCCAGGCCATCGGCCCGTCCTGGGGCGGTGAGGTGTCGCAGAAGGCGTGGATCGGCCTGGCCGTGTTCATGCTGGCGATCATCCTGTACCTGTCGATGGCGTTCGAGCCGAAGATGGCGCTGGCCGCCATCGTCGCGCTCATCCACGACCTCGTCATCACGGCCGGCATCTACGCCTGGTCGGGCTTCGAGGTCACGCCCGCGACGCTGCTGGGCTTCCTGACCATCCTCGGTTACTCGCTCTACGACGCGGTCGTGGTGTTCGACATGATCAAGGAGGTCACGGCCAAGCTGGGGCACACGTCCAAGCAGACGTACTCGATGGCCGCCAACAACGCGCTCAACCACACGCTGATCCGGTCGCTGAACACCTCGCTGGTCGCGATCCTGCCGGTGGCGGCGATCCTGTTCATCGGCACCACGGTGCTCGGCGCGGGCACGCTGAAGGACCTGTCGCTGTCGCTGTTCGTCGGCATGATCGTCGGTACGTACTCGTCGCTGTGCGTCGCCACGCCGCTGCTGGTGACGCTGAAGGAGCGTGAGCCGAAGTACCAGGCCATCGCCAGGCGCCTGGCCTCCACGGGAGGTGGCGGCAAGGGGTCGAAGGGCTCCAAAAGCGCGGCGGTAGCCAAGGGTTAGCCGCCGCAGGTCCCCGGCCTGCACACGTACGGCGCCCTCGCCCCGCAACGGGGCGGGGGCGCCGTTCGCGTGCGGCCGGGGCCGGACAGGGCCCGGTACGCACGGGTGCCGGAATGCACCATCATGGACCCCGGCAGACGGCCGGTGGAGAGATGCGAGGGAAACGCCAATGACCGAGCTGAGCACGCTGATCCTGGACCGGATCAGGGATGTGCCCGACTATCCCAAGCCCGGGGTCATGTTCAAGGACATCACCCCGCTGCTGGCCGACCCGGTCGCGATGGCGGCCGTGGTGGACGAGCTGGCCGGGCTCCACCAGGTGGACAAGATCGTGGGCATCGAGGCGCGAGGGTTCATCCTGGCCGCGCCGGTGGCCTACCGGGCGGCGGCGGGGTTCGTCCCGGTGCGCAAGAAGGGGAAACTGCCCGCCGCGACGCTGGAAGAGTCCTACGATCTGGAGTACGGCTCCGCGACCATCGAGGTGCACCGTGACGCGTTCGCGCCCGGTGACCGGGCGCTCATCGTCGATGATGTGCTGGCCACGGGAGGCACCGCGAAGGCGGCCGTGGAGCTGGTGGAGAGGGCCGGAGCCGAGGTCGTCGGCATCGCCGTGCTGATGGAGCTGGCCTTCCTCAAGGGACGTGAGCGGCTGACGGGGGTGGACTTGCACTCCCTCGTGATCGTCTGAGCCCGGCCCGCGACGGTCCACGTTCGCCACCTGGATACACTGGGGGGATCTGGACTCGAAACGTGAGGAGCTTTGCGTGGGGAGTCAGTGCGGGAGGAGTCTGAGTGCCCCGTGATGTGGTCGTGCCCGACGTAACCGATTCTGGCAGCGCCGAGGCGCCCGGCGTGCCCGCGGTGCGTCGACGGCGGTTTGGGGGTGGGGCCATGAATCCGGTGCTGGAGCCGCTGTTCCGCACGGTCAGGGCCACCCATCCCAAGGCCGATCTGCGGCTGATCGAGCGCGCCTACGACGTGGCCGCCTACCACCACCGTGACCAGAAGCGGAAGTCGGGCGATCCGTACATCACGCACCCGCTGGCCGTGGCGACGATCCTGGCCGAGCTGGGCACCGACGACGAGACGCTGTGCGCGGCCCTGCTGCACGACACGGTCGAGGACACCGCCTACAGCCTCGACGAGCTGCGCGGCGACTTCGGCGACACGATCGGGTCCCTGGTCGACGGCGTCACCAAGCTCGACAAGGTCAAGTTCGGCGACGCCGCGCAGGCCGAGACCGTGCGCAAGATGGTCGTGGCCATGTCGCGCGACATCCGCGTACTGATCATCAAGCTGGCCGACCGCCTGCACAACATGCGCACCATGCGCTACCTGCCGGAGCACAAGCGCCACCAGAAGTCGCGCGAGACGCTGGAGATCTTCGCCCCGCTGGCCCACCGCCTGGGCATGAACACGATCAAGTGGGAGCTGGAGGACCTCGCGTTCGCCATGCTCTACCCCAAGCGGTACGACGAGATCGCCCGCATGGTGTCGGAGCGGGCGCCGCGCCGCGACCTGTTCCTGCAGGAGGTCATCGAGAAGGTCCACGGCGACCTGCGCGAGGCGAAGATCCGCGCGGTGGTGAAGGGCCGGCCGAAGCACTACTACTCGGTCTACCAGAAGATGATCGCCAGGGATGTCGCGTTCGACGACATCTACGACCTTGTGGGCATCCGCGTGCTGGTCGACAGCGTGCGCGACTGCTATGCCGCGCTCGGCACCATCCACGCCAGGTGGAACCCGGTGCCGGGGCGCTTCAAGGACTACATCGCGATGCCCAAGTTCAACATGTACCAGTCGCTGCACACCACGGTGATAGGTCCCGAGGGCAAGCCGGTGGAGCTGCAGATCCGCACCCACGCGATGCACCACAGGGCCGAGTACGGCGTGGCCGCGCACTGGAAGTACAAGGAGGAGGTCGGCGCCCCCGGCCCCACGGGCAAGGTCAAGCCGGGCAGCGACATGGCCTGGCTGCGCCAGCTCCTCGACTGGCAGAAGGAGACCTCCGACCCGGGCGAGTTCCTGGAGTCGCTGCGGTTCGACCTGTCGGTCTCCGAGGTCTACGTGTTCACCCCGAAGGGCCAGGTCATCGCCCTGCCCGAGGGTGCCACGCCGGTCGACTTCGCGTACGCGGTGCACACGGAAGTGGGGCATCGCTGCATCGGGGCCCGGGTCAACGGGCGGCTGGTGCCCCTGGAGTCGCGGCTCGGCAACGGCGACACGGTGGAGATCTTCACCTCCAAGTCGCCGGACGCGGGGCCGTCGCGCGACTGGCTGAAGTTCGTCAAGTCGGGCCGGGCCCGCAACAAGATCCGGCAGTGGTTCTCCAAGGAGCGCCGCGAGACCGCGATCGAGGCGGGCAAGGAGGCCATCGGCCGGGCCATGCGCAAGCAGGGCCTGCCGCTGCAGCGGCTGATGTCCGGCGAGGCGCTGCTGGCGCTGGCGCGCGACCTGCGCTACCCCGACGTGTCCGCCCTGTACGCGGCCGTGGGCGAGGGGCACATCGCGGCCCAGGCGGTCGTGCAGAAGCTGGTGGCCTCGATCGGCGGCGTCGACAGCGCCGAGGAGGACATCGCCGAGACCTCGCTGCCGACGCGGCTGCGCGGCCGTCCCCGCGGCGGTGGCGGCGCCGGCGTGGTGGTGGCGGGCGACGCCGACGTCTGGGTACGCCTGTCGAAGTGCTGCACCCCGGTGCCCGGCGACGAGATCGTCGGCTTCGTCACCCGGGGCCACGGCGTGTCGGTGCACCGGGCCGACTGCACCAACGTGCAGCAGCTCAAGTCGCAGCCGGACCGCCTGGTGGAGGTGAGCTGGTCGCCGAGCGACGACAGCGTGTTCCTGGTGGCCATCCAGGTGGAGGCGCTCGACCGGCCGCGGCTGCTGTCGGACGTCACCCGTACGCTGTCGGACCAGCACGTCAACATCCTCAGCGCCTCGGTGACGACGTCGCGCGACCGGGTGGCGATCAGCAAGTTCACCTTCGAGATGGGCGACCCGAAGCACCTGGGCCACGTGCTCAAGGCCGTGCGCAGCATCCAGGGCGTGTTCGACGTCTACCGGGTGAGCGGCGCGGGCGGCTAGTGCTGGCGCAGGTCGGGCAGGTTGACCACGACGGCCTCCTGCGTGCTGCGCGCGATCACCACGACGGCCTCCTGTGACGGGTCGGGGTTCTCCTCGCGGTGCGGCACGTACGGCGGCACGAACACGTAGTCGCCGGGCCCGGCGTCGATGCGCCTCTCCCGCCCGTCCTCCAGGAACACGAACGACGGTGTGCCGCTGACCACGTAGATGGCCGTCTCGCAGGCGCCGTGGTGGTGGTCGGTGGAGCGGGTGGCGGGGGCGACGTGGGTCTGCCCCATCCACAGCCTCGACGAGCCGGCCGTGGCGCCGCTGATGGCGGCCAGCCTCCTCATTCCGCCGCTCTGCGCCGTTTCGCCGGAGAGCGCCTGTGAGGGCACGTGGCGCAGCGGCTGGTGGAAGGGGTCACCCTGGGCGCGGTAACCCTCCCAGAGGCGCCCTCCGGCCCGCTCAAGGACGTCCGTGGCCACCGCGGCCAGCCTGGCCGGGTCGTCGCGGGCGGCGAGCAGCTCATCGGCCAGCCTCGCATCGTGGGCGCGCAGCTCGCGCAGCAGCCACTTGCCGTTGCCCTGCCACGCCCGCCCCACGCCCAGCGCCGTCCGCGCGGTCGCCTGGACGACCTCCCAGCCGATGAACGCCCGCTCGCCGGGGTCGCTCGCGCCCGACAGGTCGTCCAGCAGGTCGGACAGCACGTGCCTGAAGCGGTCGGCCTGGCCGTCCGTGAGCCCGGAAGGGCCGTCCGCGAGGCGGTCGGCCAGCTCGCCCTGCAGGTCGCTGGCCCTGCCGCCCGTCCTGTCGGTCACCACCGCGCCCTCGGCGCAGATGCGCGCCAGGACCGGCCGCCGCTGCTCGAAACCGTTGTCGATGTAGACGGCCAGGCTGGTCTCGCTGTGCGCGAACAGCTCCACCGGCCACTCGTGCCAGCGCAGCGTCTCCCGGTACGGGGCCGCCAGGCCGTCGAGCACCACCACCACGTCGAGGTCGGAGGTGCTGGTGCGGCGCTCGGTGAGCACGCTGCCGCCGACGAAGGCGTACAGGGCGCCGGGGAAGAGCTCTTCGACGAAGGCACGCGCGGCCGCGACGGGGTCCATGCCCGCCAGCCTAGATCCCGGGCCCCGTCGCGCGCCGCCCGATCGGCGACGGCGGCCCGGGGGAGAGTCCTGGCCGGACTCCTTGCTGAACCCCTAGCTGAACCCCTAGCTGAACCCCTAGCTGAACTCGGTGAGCGTGCGCTCGGCCTCCGCCAGCCACGAACGGCGGGCGATCAGGGCCTCCTCGGCCTCCTTGACGTCCTTCGCGCGCCCGGCGGCCTGCGCCTTGGACAGCCGCTTCTCGAGCTGCTCGATCGAGGTGCGCAGCTGGTCCACCGTGCTCTGGGCGCGGGCCCTGGCCTCGGGGTTGGACCGCTTCCACTCGGCGTCCTCGGCCTTGCGCACGGCCTCGTCGACCTTGCGCAGCCCGCCCTCCAGCCGGTCGCGCTGCTCGCGCGGCACGGGCCCGGCGGCCTCCCAGCGCTCCAGGATGTGCCGCAGCGTCGCCCTGGCCGTGCGCACGTCGGTGATCGGCAGGAGCTTCTCGGCCTCGGCCAGCAGCACCTCCTTGACCTCCGCGTTGGCGGCCAGCGAGGCGTCACGTTCGGCGAACACCGCCGAACGGGCCTGGAAGAACTGGTCCTGGGCGGCCTTGAAGCGCGCCCACAGCTCGTCCTCGGCCTCGCGGGAGGCCCGGCCCGCGTTCTTCCACTGCTGCATCAGCTCGCGGTAGATCGCCGCCGTCTGGCCCCAGTCGGTCGAGTCGGCGATCGCCTCGGCCTCGGCGACGATGCGCTCCTTGGCCGCGCGAACACCCTCGCGCTGCTCGTCCAGACCCGCGAAGTACTGCTTGCGCCGCTTGGCGAACGCCGTGCGCGCGGCCGACAGCCGCTTCCACAGCGCGGCCTCGGTGACCCGGTCGATCCGGTCGGCGGCCTTCCACTCCTCGACGAGCTGGCGCAGCCGCTCGCCACCCGACTTCCAGTGGGTCGTCTCCTCCGCGATGCGCTCGGCCTCGCCGACGATCCGCTCCTTGACCACCCTGGCCTCGGCCCGCGCGTGCTCGCGAGCGGCCTTGACCTCCTCGCGGCGCTGCGCGACGAGCTCGGTCAGGCCGTCCAGCCGCCGGGTCAGCGCGTCCAGGTCGCCGATGGCGTGCGCTTCGGAGACGGCCTCGCGCAGCTTGGTGATGCTCGCCTCGGCCTGCGCCGGAGCCAGATCGGTGCCCCTGACACGCTGTTCGAGCAGCTGCACCTGACCGGCCAGCTCGTCGTACTTGCGATGGAAGTAGGCCAGTGCCTCTTCGGGTTCACCGGCCTGCCAGGAGCCGACGGCCCGCTCTCCCTCAGCCGTACGCACGTAGACGGTGCCGTCGTCGTCTACCCGGCCCCACGGGTCGGTGCTCACCGTGTCCTCCCGCACTATCCATCAGACCCTTCGGGACTACTTCGTCCCTAGTTTGTATTACGTCAGCTCTTGCCGGCGATTGTCACGTCTTTGATTTCGACGGTTTGCTTCGGTGCTCCAGTCCCATCTCCCATGGCGCTAGGGATGTTGCCTGCTTTGTTCACCTTGTCCAGGATGTCGAGCCCCTTGGTGATCGTACCCACCGGTGTGTAATCCGGGGTGAGCCCGATGTCGCCGTAAACCAGGAAGAACTGGCTGCCCGTGCTGCCCGGGGCCTGCGTTTTGGCCATGGCCATCACGCCGCGCTTGTACTGGGCGCCCTGCAGGTTCTCCTCGGCCATGACGTAGCCGGGGCCGCCCTGGCCGTCGGTCTGGTTCTTGCCGTCGGCCTTGGCCGTCGGGTCACCGCACTGCAGCATCGGGAACTGGTCGCCGCCGAGCCGGTGGCACTTGCTGCCGTCGTAGTAGTTCTTCTCCGCCAGGAACTCCAGCGAGTTCGTCGTGCACGGCGCCTTGGCGTTGTTCAGCTCGACCACGATGTCGCCCAGGTTCGTCTTGAACGTCATCGTCTTCGTGGCCGGCTCGGTCTTGACCTTCGCCGGCGGCATGCCGACGTCCTTGACCGTGCCGCCGCCGGTGTCCTTGACGTAGTCGCACGTGCCCGTCTTGGCGTCGTACGGCTTGGGCCCCGTGCTCGCCGACGCCTGGGCGGTGTCGGCGGGTGTGGCCGAGGCCGACGGCGAGGCCGCCGCCTCGGTGCCCGTGTCGTTGCCGCCCAGCAGCGCGACCGCGGCCACGATGCCTCCGACCACGATCACGACGCCCACGGTGGAGCCGATGATCGCCGTGCGCTTGGCCTTCTGCTCGCGCTCGATGCGGCGCTGCATCTGCCGCTCGTAGTGCTCGCGCGCCAGCTGCTTCTGCCGGTCCTTCCCCGTGGCCACCGCTTTGCCTCCCATAGTCAATCAACTGAGGTGGGCGAATCGTATCGGCCAACGGGTAATGATTCGCAGCCCGGCGACCCGCACCGGTACCCTTCGGTTACATTCCCATTGGCTTTTCGACGAGATCACCTGAGGCAGATGCTCATCGCAGGCTTCCCCGCAGGGGCCTTCCAGACCAATTGTTACGTCGTCGCGCCCGCGGCCGGCGAGGAGTGCGTGATCGTCGATCCAGGTCAGGACGCGACCGAGGGCGTCGACGAGCTGCTGCGCGAGCACCGGCTCAAGCCCGTCGCGGTCCTGCTCACCCACGGCCACCTCGACCACGTCTGGTCGGTGGCCCCCGTGTGCGGCGCGCGCGACGTGCCCGCGTGGATCCACCCCGACGACCGCCACCTGCTGAGCGACCCCGCCGCGGGCTGGTCCGACACCAGCGCCTCGCTGTTCGGCGGCATCACGCTGAGCGAGCCCGACGACGTGCGGGAGCTGTCCGACGGCGCCGTGCTCCAGCTCGCGGGCCTCGAGCTCGTGGTCGACCACACGCCCGGCCATACCAGGGGGTCGGTGAGCTTCCGGCTGCCCGGCGACGAGATCATGTTCTCGGGCGACCTGCTGTTCGCCGGCTCCATCGGCCGCTCCGACCTCCCCGGCGGCGACTACCCGACGATTCTGCGCAGCCTGGCTACCAAGTGTCTGCCGCTGCCTGACGATACGGTCGTCCTGCCGGGCCACGGACCACAGACCACGATCGGCCGCGAGCGCGCGACCAATCCGTACCTCAAGGAAGCAGCGCCGCACGCCGGTCCCACACGAGGGATCTAATGACTTTCCAAGCACCCAAAGGCGTCAAGGAGTACGTCCCACCGCAGGCGTCGACGTTCTACGCGATCCGCGGGGCGTTCGCGGAGACGGCCAGGCGTGCCGGCTACTCCTACCTGGAGACCGCGGTCTTCGAGGACACGCAGCTTTTCGCCCGCGGCGTCGGCGAGTCGACCGACGTCGTCAGCAAGGAGATGTACACCTTCACCGACCGCGGCGGCAGGTCGCTGACGCTGCGCCCGGAGTTCACCGCGGGCGTGCTGCGCGCGGTCCTGGAGTACGGCCTGCACCGCGGCCAGCTCCCGGTCAAGGTGTGGACGGACGGGCCGGTCTTCCGCGCCGAGGCGCCGCAGGAGGGCCGCTACCGCCAGTTCTACCAGCTCGACCTGGAGGCCATCGGCAGCGAGGACCCTGCGGTCGACGCCGAGACCATCGCGCTGGCCTGGAGCTGGTACACCTCGCTCGGCCTCACCCAGGTCCGGCTGCTGCTCAACTCGCTGGGCTGCGCCGAGTGCCGCCCGGTCTACCGGGCCAGGCTGCAGGAGTTCCTGCGCGGGCTCGACCTCGACGAGGCCACCCGCGCCCGCATCGAGATCAACCCGCTGCGGGTGCTCGACGACCGCCGCCCGGAGGTGCGCGCGCAGCTCGAGGACGCGCCCCTCATCGGCGACCACCTGTGCCCCGGCTGCAAGGCCTACCACGACCGCGTCAAGCAGCTCCTGGCCGATCTGGACATCCCGTGGGAGGACCAGCCCCGGCTGGTACGCGGCCTCGACTACTACACGCGCACCACGTTCGAGTTCGACCACCCGCTGCTGGGCGCCCAGTCGGGCATCGGCGGCGGCGGCCGCTACGACGGGCTGTCGGAGGCCATCGGCGGGCCGCGCCTGCCCGGCATCGGCTTCGGCCTCGGCCTCGACCGCACCGTCATCGCCCTGGAGCGCGAAGGCGTGAGTCTCGACGTCCCCGCCCGCTGCGAGGTGTACGGTGTGGCGCTGGGCGACGAGGCGGCGCGGGCGATGTTCAAGCTCCTGAGCGAGCTGCGCGCGGCCGGTGTCGCCGCCGACATGGCTTTCGGCGGCAAGGGGCTCAAGGGGGCGATGAAGGGGGCCGACCGTTCCGGCGCCCGCTTCGCGCTGATCCTGGGCGAGCGCGACCTCGCGGCCGGGGCCGTGCAGGTGAAGGACCTGGCCACCGCCGAGCAGACCGAGGTGCCGCTGGGCCAGGTCGTCGACGTCTTGAAGGGAAAGGTGTTGTGATCCGCAGGTCAGCGCGCGCCGGATCGCCGCCGCCCTTCTCCTCCTATCCGTATGAAGGGAAAGTGCAGTGATCCGCACGCATACCGCCGGGTCGCTCCGTGAGGAGCACGCCGGGCAGCAGGTGACGCTCGCAGGATGGGTGGCCCGCCGCCGTGACCACGGCGGCGTCGTCTTCATCGACCTGCGCGACGCCTCCGGCTCGGCGCAGGTGGTCTTCCGCGAGGAGGACCACGCCCACGACCTGCGCGCCGAATACTGCGTGCAGGTCATCGGCCAGGTCAGGGTGCGCCCCGAGGGCAACGAGAACCCCGACCTGCCGACGGGCGCGATCGAGGTGGTGGCCGAGCGGGTCGAGGTGCTGAGCGAGTCCGCGCCGCTGCCGTTCCCGATCGAGGGCAACGTGGGGGTGTCGGAGGAGGCGCGGCTGAAGTACCGCTACCTCGACATCCGCCGCCAGCAGGTGGCCGGCGCGATGCGCACCCGCTCCAAGGCCACCTACCTGGCCAACGAGGTGATGCACGAGCTCGGCTTCGTCTACGTCGAGACACCCACGCTGACCCGCTCCACGCCCGAGGGCGCCCGCGACTTCCTGGTGCCGGTGCGCCTGCAGCCCGGCAACTGGTACGCGCTGCCGCAGTCGCCGCAGCTGTTCAAGCAGCTCCTGCAGGTGGCCGGGCTCGAGCGTTACTACCAGCTCGCCAAGTGCTACCGCGACGAGGACCTGCGGGCCGACAGGCAGCCGGAGTTCACCCAGATCGACGTCGAGATGTCCTTCGTGGACCAGGAGGACGTCATCGAGGTCGGCGAGAAGCTGATCGGCCGGCTGTGGAAGGAGATCGCCGGCTACGAGCTGCCGACCCCGCTGCCGCGCATGACGTACGCCGACGCCATGGCCCGCTACGGCTCCGACAAGCCTGACCTGCGCTTCGGCCAGGAGCTGGTCGAGATGACGGAGTACTTCGCCGACACCTCGTTCCGCGTCTTCCAGGCCGACTACGTCGGTGCCGTGGTCATGCCCGGCGGGGCCTCCCAGACCCGCAAGGAGCTCGACGGCTGGCAGGAATGGGCCCGCTCGCGCGGCGCCAAGGGCCTGGCGTACGTGCTCGTCCAGGAGGACGGCACGCTCGGCGGCCCGGTCGCCAAGAACCTGTCGGAGGAGGAGCTGTCCGGCCTGGCCGCCAAGGTGGGCGCCGAGCCGGGCGACGCGATCTTCTTCGCCGCCGGCGCCAGGAACGCCGCCCGCGACCTGCTCGGCGCGGCCCGCCTGGAGATCGGCCGGCGCTGCGACCTCATCGACGAGTCGCTGTGGTCGTTCCTGTGGGTCGTCGACGCCCCCATGTTCGAGGAGGACGGCGAGGGCGGCTGGACGGCCGTGCACCACCCGTTCACCGGCCCGAAGCCGGAGTGGGCCGACAACTTCCAGGACCATCCGGGCGAGGCGCTGGCCTACGCCTACGACATGGTCTGCAACGGCATGGAGATCGGCGGCGGCTCCATCCGCATCCACCGGGCCGAGATGCAGCAGCGCGTGTTCGACGTGCTCGGCATCTCCAAGGAGGAGGCGGAGAGCAAGTTCGGCTTCCTGCTGGAGGCGTTCAAGTACGGCCCGCCCCCGCACGGCGGCATCGCCTACGGCTGGGACCGGATCTGCATGCTGCTGTCCGGCGGTGACTCGATCCGCGACGTGATCGCGTTCCCGAAGACGGCCTCCGGCTTCGACCCGCTCACGGGCGCGCCGACGCCGATCACGGCCGACCAGCGCAAGGAGGCGGGCGTGGACGCCCAGCCCAGGACCGAGGCGTAGCGGTCAAGCAGAAAGGGCCGGGGCGGCAGCGCCTCGGCCCTTTCTCGTGAGGTCCCCTACTTCAGGGTGACCTTCTCGATGATGATCGGGATCTTCGGCGCGGTGGAGCCGCCGTCGCCCGTGATGTCGTCTGGGTTGACGATGACGCCGCCCTCGGCGACCTTCTCGATGATCTCAAGGCCGGACTTCACCACGCCCAGCACCGAGTACACCTGCTCGAGCTGGGTGTTCTCGTCCGACAGCGAGATGGCGAACTGGCTGCTGTTCTGCCCCGCAGCGTCCAGCGGCTGGGTCAGGAAGACCACGCCCTTGCTGTACGGCATGACGTCCACGGCCTCGTCCCCGAAGACGTACCCGGCGTTGCCCTGGCCGTCGGTCTTGTTCTTGCCGTCGGCCTTGGCCTGGGGGTCGCCGCACTGCAGCAGGTACAGGCCGGAGGTCTCCGGCTTGGCCAGGCGGTGGCACTTGTTGCCCTCGTAGAAGCCCTTCTTGGCCAGGAAGGCCATCGAGTTGACCGAGCACGGGGTGGCGTTCGGGTCCACGTCGATGACGATGTCACCGTGGTTGGTCTTCACCGTCATCGTCGAGAGCTTCATGTTGGGCTTCTTCGGAGGAAGCCCGACGTACTTGTGCGGGACCGACTTGTCCCGCTTGTACGTGCAGGTGATGTTCTTCGCCGCCTGTGGCGTGCTGCTCGGGAGCGCCGTCGGCAACGCGGCTGACGGCGAGGCCGACGCGGAGGCGGAGGCCGAGGGCGTGCTCTCGGCCGCTGCGTTGCTCGCGCCGTCGTTGCCCACCAGGGTGGTCGCGGCGAAGATGCCGCCCGCGACCACGACGACGGCCACAGCCGCGCCGATGAAGGTGTTCCGCCTTGCCTTGGCGCTCTGCTCGGCCGCGCGCTTCGCCTGCCGTTCCTTGTGCTCCCGCGCCAGCTCTTTCTGGCGGTCCTCTTCGTTCTGGCGGTCGTCGCCGCTCACCGCTATGTCCTCTCGTCTTTGCCAACGCATGACCAAACAACTCCGCGAATGCTACCGGCCCCCGATATGTGACGGACGTAAGTGGCGAAAGCCGCACCTGCGACTGTTGTGATCGCGAACCTTATGGTGTCCGCGTACGTAGTTGAAATGAGCACTAAGGAGGCGCCCCATGTTCGACCAGATCCTGGGCCTGCCGGCGCACGCCCTGATCATTCACTTCGCCGTGGTGCTGACCCCGCTGCTCGTCGCGGTCGCGGTGGCCTACGCGCTGCTGCCGCGCTGGCGGGCGAACGTCGCGTGGGCGGTGGTCCTGCTCTCGCTGGCCGTGCCGGCGGCGGTCTTCTCGGCCAGGCAGAGCGGCGAGAGCCTCAAGGCGGCCCGCTTCGGCACGGCGGAGGGCGAGATGGCCGCCCGCATCTCCACCCACCAGAGCTTCGCCACCCCGCTGCTGATGTCGGTGCTCGGGCTGAGCGTCGCGGCCCTGCTGCTCGTGTACGCCACCCGCCCCGCCCGCGACTCCGTCGGCCGCGACCGCTTCGGCCGCCCCGTCACGATGATCCTCTCGGTGCTGACGGTGGTGCTGGCGGCCGTCTCCGGCTACTACGTCTTCCAGGCGGGCGACTCGGGCGCCAGAGCGGTGTGGTCGTGACGCGGGCCTGCTGCGGTGCGCGGCCGTGACGCGCGGCTGCGGTGCGCGATCCTGACGCGGGCCGGCTGCGGTGCGCGGTCGTGACGTGGAGCGGCGGGATGCGTGGACGCGACGCGGACCGGCGGGTGCGCCGCAGCGTGTAATCTCGCGTTGTGGATAGCCTGTTCGACTCGGCGGCTGAGGAGGCCACCCCGCAGCCTCTCGCGGTGCGCATGCGCCCCCGCACGCTCGACGAGGTGATCGGCCAGCGGCACCTGCTCGGCTCCGGCACCCCGCTGCGGCGCCTGGTCGAGAGCGAGGCTCCCATGTCGCTGTTCCTCTGGGGGCCGCCGGGCACCGGCAAGACCACGCTCGCCTACGTCGTCTCCAACGTCACCAAGCGCCGCTTCGTCGAGGTCTCCGCCGTGTCGGCGGGCGTCAAGGACGTACGCGCCGCCATCGACAACGCGCGCCGCGAGCTCGGCATGACGGGCCGGCAGACGGTGCTGTTCGTGGACGAGGTGCACCGCTTCAACAAGGCCCAGCAGGACGCCCTGCTGCCCGCCGTGGAGAACCGCTGGGTCACCTTCATCGGCGCCACCACCGAGAACCCGTTCTTCTCGGTCATCTCGCCGCTGCTGTCACGCTCGCTGCTGCTCACGCTGGAGTCCCTGTCGGACGACGACGTGCGCGCCGTCCTCCAGCGTGCCGTGTCCGACCCGCGGGGCCTGGCCGGTCGCGCCACCCTCGCCCCCGAGGCCCTGGAACATCTCGTCCGCCTCGCGGGCGGCGACGCGCGGCGGTCCCTGACGTACCTGGAGGCGGCGGCGCTGCTGGCCGACGACATCACGGTCGAGGTGGTGGAGAAGGCCGTCGACAAGGCCGCCGTCCGCTACGACCGCCAGGGCGACCAGCACTACGACGTGATCAGCGCGTTCATCAAGTCGATGCGCGGCTCCGACGCCGACGCCGCGCTCCACTACCTGGCCCGCATGATCGAGGCCGGCGAGGACCCGCGTTTCATCGCCCGCCGCATCGTCATCTTCGCCTCCGAGGACGTGGGCATGGCCGACCCCACCTGCCTGCAGACGGCCGTGGCGGCGGCACAGGCGGTGCAGCTCATCGGGCTGCCCGAGGGGCAGATCAACCTCGCGCACGCCGTCATCCACTGCGCGATGGCGCCCAAGTCCAACGCCGTCGTCAAGGCCATCGGCGCGGCGATCGGCGACGTGCGCAAGGGGCTGATCGGGCAGGTCCCCGGGCATCTGCGCGACGCCCACTACCCGGGGGCGGCCAAGCTCGGGCACGGGGACGGGTACAAGTACCCGCACGACTTCGAGCACGGGCTGGTGCGCCAGGAGTACGCGCCGGAGCAGGTGCGGGAGCGGCGCTACTACGAGCCGACCCGGCACGGGGCCGAGGCGCCGGTGGCCGAGCGGTGGGCGAAGATCCGCGACTTCCTCCGCAAGCCGTCCTGACCACCCGCCCGCCACCCCATCGTCCCGCCACGCGGGCTGCGCTCGCCATGCGGTGCCGGGGGTGGTGGCGGTGCCCGGGCGGTGGTGCGGGGCGCGGTAGGTTGATCAGGATATGACCGAGTACCGCGCCTCCTTCGACGCCGCGATCGCCTTCAGCAACGGCGGAGATCTCACCGTTCACGGCTTCCGGGTGGACCTGCCCGGCCCGGACACCTCGGAGGCCGACATCGCGACGCTGTTCGTGGCGTCGCTGGGCCTGCTCATGACCGACACCGTGAAGCTCACCAACGTGCGGATCTTCTCCGAGCCGCACAAGGGCACCAGGGGCGGCCCGTCCGAGCCGCGCCACACCCGGCAGCCGGCCTCCGGCGACGGGCGGGGGAGGCTGGTCGAGCTCAACCACCTCCCGCAGGAGGGCGGCACCTACCTGGAGGCCCCGGGTGGCGACCTGGCCGCCGTCGAGCTGGTCAAGGCGGTGGACCTCCCCGCCGTGGTCGTGCGGGTGACGGGCGCGCGGCGCAGCCCCATCGGGGTCGGCTCGCTGGCCCCCTTCGACGTACGCGGCCACGCCGTGCTCCTGCACACCGGCGTACGCGAGGGCCACTGCCTGGCCGCCGGCGCGGCCGCCTGGCTGGTGGAGCACGGCGCGGTGCTGGTCGGCACCGACGCCGACGGGCTCGACGACTGCGCGCGCGAGGCCCGCCCCGCGCGCGAGGCGCTGCTCGGCGCGGGCGTCCCCGTCGTCGAGAGGCTGACGGGGCTGGAGCGGCTCCCGCCGACCGGCGCACTGTTCACGGCCGCGCCCCCGCGCCTCCTGGGCGTCGGCCGCGTCCCGGTCCGCGCCTACGCCCGCCTCCCGCTCACGTAGCCAGGACCGTCCGCGCCCGCCTCCGCTCGCGCAGCCCGGCCGGTGCGCGTTCCGCCCCCGTAACGCTTCGCCGTCGAATCGTGCAAAGTCGTACTAAGCAAGCGATCTCGGGGAATCACCACCATGTGAAGGCAACGGTTACCCCCGGCGGAGGCCTTTTCGGCCCCCGGTCGATCACCTGGCGCGTGCACACCGAGACGCCGGGCTGGCCGGCCGCCGTACGAGCCTTCCAGCTCCAGTCCCTGCACCCCCGCACCATCCGCGGCATCGCCCAGAACTGCCTGCTCGACGACCCGGAGGTGGCCCGCGCCCGGCTGCGGCGGCAGCTCGACTACATCGCCGTGCGCACGTTCGGCACCCGGGAGCAGGCCGAGCACGCGGCCGAGCGGGCGCGCCGGGTGCACGCCCGCCTGATCGGCCTCGACACCGACACCGGCACCCTGTTCCGGGTCAACGAGGAGGAGAACCTGCGCTGGGTG
Source organism: Nonomuraea sp. GTA35 (assembly GCF_041950525.1). Taxonomy (NCBI): domain Bacteria; kingdom Bacillati; phylum Actinomycetota; class Actinomycetes; order Streptosporangiales; family Streptosporangiaceae; genus Nonomuraea; species Nonomuraea sp. GTA35. Next base: position 26,527 of record NZ_JBGNUV010000023.1, read on the forward strand.
CACTGCGTGGAGGTCTGCTCGCACCTGGAGGTGGCCAGGCGCTCAGGCGTCCGGCTCACCGCGGCCGAGCGCGACGCGTACGTGGCCGAGCAGTGCCGCAGCGCCCGCCTCGTTGGCCTCGGGGACGTCCCGCGCGACACGGGGGAGCTGGACGACTACCTCGACGGCATGCGCCCGTACCTGTCGGCCACCGACGAGGCGCGCGACGCGCTGCGCCGCAGCCTCAGCCCGCAGCTGTCGCTCAGGCTGGCGTTCGTCGAGCCGCCGCTGGCACTCGGCTCGCTGCCCGCCGTGGGCGCGCTGGCGTTCGCGACGCTGCCCGCGTGGGCCAGGCAGATGTACGGCTGCCGCGGCAACCGGGCGGCCGGGTACGCGGCGGACGTGGCGCTCAAGGGGCTGCGTTCGGCGGCCATGGCGCTGCCGGAACGGCTGGTGGCGCCGGAGATCAGGGCGGCACGGGGGCTCATGCGCGCGGTCACGGAAGTGCCAGGGGCCGACGTGGCGGCCTGATCGGGGTCGCGCTCGCCACTAACGTTGTCACTCGAACGCGATAGGGTCTTGCCGTTCCGGCCCAGCGTACGAGGGAGATGAGCGGATGCTTACCGCTGGAGAGGTAGCCGGGCTGATCGCGGCCACGGGCTGGGTGGTCCTGGTCTGCGTCATGGCCATGGTGCTCGTCAAGCTCGCGAGGCTGCTCACCGAGACCACCAAGGCGGTCTCCGACCTGAACAACCGCCTCGCGCCGCTGCTCGACGACATGAGCGTCACGGTCAACGAGACCAACAGGCAACTGGTCGCGGTGGAGGCCATCGCCAAGGACGTCAAGCAGGTCAGCGGGCACGCGGCCAAGCTGAGCGCGGTCACGCAGACCATCTTCACCGGCCCGCTGATCAAGGTGTCCTCGCTCGGCTACGGCGTGCGCCGCGCCATCGAGGCCCGCCGCGTCAACCGGCCCCGGCCCCGCGCGAGACAGCCCAAGCAGGGACGAGTGCGATGATAAGAAGGCTGTTCTACCTGTCGCTCGGCGCGTTCCTGGCCTTCTGGGTGATGCGCAGGCTGCAGGCGCTGCACCCCGACCACGTCGCGCGCAGGACCGCCGACGGCGCGGCGGGGATGCTCCGGAGGGTGAGAGACTTTACTTCCGACGCGTTCGGCGAGGCCGCGGAGCGCGAAACGGAGTTGCGAGCGCGCTTCGGGCTCGACAACGCTGAGGACAGCAACCGCTGAAGGCGGCGGCCACCGGAATCGGTGACCCGCTGCTGACGGCGACCGCAGGTGACGGCGCCTGCCGAGAGGCCGGCGCCGGTGCCGGCACGTGCTGCGCCGGCGTCGCCGAAGACGGCGACCAACGCTAGAAAACAACTGACTACAGCAAAGGATGGCCACCATGGAGTCGGCAGAGATCGCGCGCCGCTTCCTGCGCTTCTTCGAGGAGCGTGGGCACAAGGTAGTGCCCTCGGCCAGCCTGATCGCTGAGGACCCGACGCTTCTCCTGGTCAACGCGGGTATGGCACCGTTCAAGCCGTACTTCCTGGGGCAGCGAAAGCCTCCGGCGCCACGGCTGGCCACCGCGCAGAAGTGCGTGCGCACCCCCGACATCGACGAGGTCGGCAAGACCACCCGGCACGCGACGTTCTTCCAGATGCTGGGCAACTTCTCGATCGGCGACTACTTCAAGGCGGAAGTGATCCCGTTCGCGTGGGACCTGCTGACCAAGTCCGAGTCCGACGGGGGCTTCGGCTTCCCGGAGGACAAGCTGTGGGCGACGGTCTACCACGACGACGACGAGGCGTTCGAGATCTGGCGTGACAAGGTCGGCCTGCCCGAGCACCGCATCCAGCGCCGCGGCCTGGAGGACAACTACTGGCACATGGGCGTGCCCGGCCCCGGCGGCCCCTGCTCGGAGATCTACTACGACCGCGGCCCCGAGTACGGCAAGGAGGGCGGCCCCGTCGCCGACGAGGACCGCTACCTCGAGGTGTGGAACCTCGTGTTCATGCAGTACCAGCTCAGCCAGGTCCGCTCCAAGGTCGACTTCGACATCGCGGGCGAGCTGCCGAGCAGGAACATCGACACCGGCATGGGCCTGGAGCGCATGGCGGCGATCCTGCAGGGCGTCGACAACATCTACGAGATCGACACCACCTACAAGATCCTCGACAGGGCGGCCGACCTCACCAAGACCCGCTACGGCCGCGACCACCGCGCCGACGTCAGCCTGCGCGTGATCGCCGACCACGTCCGCACCGGCACCATGCTGGTCGCCGACGGCGTCCTGCCGAGCAACGAGGGCCGCGGCTACGTGCTGCGCCGCATCCTGCGCCGCTCGATCCGCAACCTGCGGCTGCTCGGCTCGGGCGACGAGCGCTACATGCACGAGCTGACCGACGTCGCGATCAACGTCATGGGCGAGCAGTACCCCGAGCTCAGGACGGACGCGCCGCAGATCCACTCGGTCATCGACGCCGAGGAGGCGTCGTTCCTGGGCACGCTGCGCACCGGCACGGCGATCTTCGACGTGGCGGTCGAGGAGACCAAGCGCAAGTCCGGCACCACGATCTCCGGCGACCAGGCGTTCAAGCTGCACGACACCTACGGCTTCCCGATCGACCTGACGCTGGAGATGGCGGCCGAGCAGGGGCTCCAGGTCGACGAGGAGGGCTTCCGCCGCCTCATGAAGGAGCAGCGGCAGATGGCGAAGGCCGACGCCGCGGCGAAGAAGACCGGCAACGCCGACATCTCGGTGTTCGGGCAGCTCCTGGAGACGGCGGGCCGGGTCGAGTTCCTCGGCTACGACCAGACCGAGGCCGACACCAGCGTGGTCGGCATCCTCGTGGACGGCCTGCCCGTCCCCGCGGCGGGCGCGGGCACCACGGTCGAGGTCGTGCTGCAGCGCACCCCGTTCTACGCCGAGGGTGGCGGCCAGCTCGCCGACCAGGGCGTGATCCGCACCAGCGGCGCCGAGGTCGAGGTGGTCGACGTGCAGACGCCGCTGGCCGGCCTCGTCGTGCACCGCGGCAAGATCCGCACCGGCGAGCTCAAGGTCGGCGACGAGGCGCAGGCGGAGATCGACATCGAGCGCCGCCGCGCCATCTCGCGCAGCCACAGCGCCACCCACCTCGTCCACCGCGGCTTCAAGAACGCGCTCGGCGAGACGGCGGCGCAGGCCGGCTCGGAGAACTCTCCCGGCCGCTTCCGCTTCGACTTCACCTCCGCGGGCGCGGTGCCGCCGAGCGTGCTGCGTGACGTCGAGGACGAGGTCAACGCCGTGCTCGTCAACGACCTCAAGGTCAACGCGTTCTACACCTCGCAGGCGGAGGCCAGGGCGATGGGCGCGCTGGCGATGTTCGGCGAGAAGTACGGCGACGAGGTCCGCGTGGTCGAGATCGGCGACTACTCGCGCGAACTGTGCGGCGGCACCCACGTCCACAGCTCCGGCCAGCTCGGCCTGGTCAAGGTGCTCGGCGAGCAGTCGGTCGGCGCGGGTGTGCGCCGCGTAGAGGCGCTCGTCGGCCTCGACGCCTTCCGCTTCCTGGCGCGCGAGAGCGTGCTGGTCGCGCAGCTCACCGAGCAGCTCAAGGCGCGCCGCGAGGAGCTGCCCGAGCGCATCGACGGCATCGTCACCCGGCTGCGTACGGCGGAGAAGGAGCTGGAGAAGCTCCGCTCGGCCCAGGTGCTCCAGGCGGCGGGCGAGCTGGTGTCCCAGGCTCGCGACCTCCAGGGTGTCTCCGTGGTGACACACCGCGCGCCTGATGGAACCGGTGCCGATGACCTGCGTAAGCTCGCGCTTGATGTGCGTGGCAGGTTCCCGGCCGACAGGCCGGCGGTCGTCGTGATCGCCGGTGCCCCCTCCGACCGGCCGGTGGTGGTTGCCGCGGTCAACGAGGCGGGGCGCGAGCGGGGGCTCAAGGCCGGACAGCTGGTCGGCGTCGCCGCCAAGGCTCTTGGGGGTGGCGGTGGCGGCAAGGACGATGTCGCACAGGGCGGCGGCACGCGGCCGGAGGCGATCGGCGACGCGCTGCGCCTGGTCGAAGAGGCGATTTCTGGGCAGCTCGGCTGACATGAGGTTCGGTTCACGGATCGGCGTGGACGTCGGCTCCGTACGTGTCGGCGTGGCCCGCAGCGACCCCAGCGGGCTGCTGGCCACGCCGGTCGAGACCGTCAGGCGGGGCAAGGGCGACCTTGACCGCATCGCCGCGATCGTCGCGGAGCACGAGGCGATCGAGGTCGTGGTGGGGCTGCCCACCTCCCTGTCGGGGCGCGAGGGGCAGGCCGCGGGGCTGGCGCGCGAGTTCGCCGCCAAGCTGGCGGCGAAGCTGGCGCCCACGCCCGTGCGGCTCTTCGACGAGCGGCTGACGACGGTCGCGGCGCAGCAGGGGCTGCGGGCCAGCGGCGTGCGGGCCAAGAAGCAGCGGGGCGTCGTCGACCAGGCGGCGGCCGTCGTGCTGCTGCAGGACGCGCTCGACTCCGAGCGCGCCACGGAAAGACCACCAGGCAGGCCCGTCGAACCGCCCACAGCGGCCGACGGACCTGCCTCATGAGCGGGCGGACGACGGGGGTCCGTCCCGCTGGGACGCACCGGACGGGCGAGGCGGGGCGTGCGCTCGCCGCCGGTCGCGAGGTGATCTCGTGAACGGGACACCTGGGGACGAGGACGACCTCGGCGACGTGATCCCGTTCCGCTCCTCGGAGGACCGGCCGGCAGAGGGCCGGGCCTCGGAGGGCCGGTCGGGAGAGGGCCGGCCAAGGGAAGACCGTTCATCGGAGACCGGGTCGCCGGAGGGCGGGTCGCCGGACGGCCGATGGTCGGAGAGCGGGCCGGGGACGGGCGAAGGAGACCGCCAGGCCGCGCCGGGGCAGCCGGAGCCCGAGGCCGGGCAGGCCGCCGCCGACGCGGAGGTCATCCCGCTGCCGGCGTCCCGCCGGCGGGCCGTGCGCAAGGTGGGCCTGCTCTCCGCGGGCCTGCTGGCCGGGGTGCTGGCCCTGGGCGCGGGGGCCATCGCGGTGCTCAAGCCGTACCTGAGCCCCGACGACTTCGACGGGCCCGGCAGCGGCGCGGTGACCGTGCGGATCGCGCCGGGCTCCAGCGCGGAGGCGATCGGCTCGGCGCTGGCCGACGCCGGGGTGGTGGCCAGTGCGCGGTCGTTCGTGAACGTGACGGAGGACCGCGCGGTCAGCGACCGCCTGCGGCCCGGCCACTACCGGCTGCGCAAGGGCATGGCGGCGGGGGCGGCGCTCGACCTGCTGCTCAGCCCGGCCGCCAGGATCGTGCGGCGGGTGACCGTGCCCGAGGGCATGCGGGTGTCGGAGGTGCTGACCCGCCTGTCCAAGCAGGCCGGGCTGTCGCTGCAGGCGCTCAAGGGCGTGGACACGGCCCTCGTCGGCCTGCCCGAGTACGCCAACGGCCTGGAGGGGTTCCTGTTCCCGGCCACGTACGAGATCGAGCCCGGCGACACGGCCGTGGACGTGCTGGCGGCCATGGCCGAGCGCTTCGCCGCCGCGGCGCGGCACGTGGGCCTGGAGGAGCAGGCGCCGCGGGTGAACCTGACGCCGCTGCAGGTCGTCACGGTGGCCAGCCTGATCCAGGCCGAGGGCGGCACCGACGCGGACTATCCGAAGATCTCGCGGGTGATCTACAACCGGCTGGCGAGGAACATGCCGCTGGAGATCGACAGCACGGTCCTGTACGCGCAGAACAGAAGGACACTGAAGGTCACGGAGCGTGACACCAAGGTGAACTCCCCCTACAACACCTATCGCCACAAAGGACTGCCTCCCGGGCCCATCGCCAATCCTGGCGAGAAGGCGCTGATGGCGGCCCTGAACCCTGCCGAAGGTGATTGGCGGTGGTTTGTAACGACGGATCCAGCGCATAGAATCACCAAATTCACCAGCAAAGAGAGCGAGTTCGTGAGATACCGGGAAGAGTTGAACAAGAACCTCGGGGCGAGCTGATGTTCGATGGGACCCCCTACCTTCCCGCACAAAGGTCCCAAAGTGGGGCGTGTGTCCTCTTTCCGTCCCCTAGCATGGCTACCCAGAGTGATCCCCGCCGTGCGGTGCAGTGCGCACGGCGGCTCCCCCAGTTTCGCTCGGTGACACCAGCCGGTTGGGCAGTTCCGCTTGACGTCCGACCGGCGGTACCGGGAGATTGGCCAGCGCACCTATGAACGATCTCGACCTGAACACCCTGCTCGGCGCCGAGGACGACGAAGGCTCGTCCCGGCGCCGCTCCCGGAATTCCGGCCGACGTGGCAGCCGCAGGCGGCGCCGCCGCCGCAACCGGGGCAGATTCATCGCACCGCTGCTCGCGTTCGTCGTCCTGGCGGGCATCATCGGCGGCGGCGGCTACTACGGCTACATGTGGCTCAACGACGCTCTCGTGCCCGACGACTTCACCGGTCAGGGGACCGGCGAGGTCGTCATCGAGATCAAGCCGGGTCAGAGCGCCTCGGAGGTGGCGCAGGAGCTGGAGCGGCAGGGGGTCGTCGCCAGCGCCAGGGCGTTCACCAATGCCATCTCCAACGCGAACATGAGCGCCTCCCTGCAGCCCGGCGAGTACAAGCTGCGCAAGAAGATGTCGGCCGCCAGCGCCGCCGCGATGCTCGTCCCGGCCAACCGGCTGCTCGCCAAGGTGACGCTGGAGGAGGGGCTGCGGCTGTCGCAGACGCTCGCCAAGCTGGCCGAGGAGACCGGCAAGCCGATCAAGGAGTTCCAGGCCGCGGCCAAGGACGCCGAGGACCTTGACCTGCCGTCGTACGCCAAGGGCAACCTCGAGGGGTACGCCTTCCCCGCCACGTACGAGTTCCAGCCCAAGACCACGCCCAAAGAGATGCTGGCGACGATGGTCAAGCGGTTCAACCAGACGGCCGAGACGGTGGACCTGGAAGGCGGGGCCAAGGCGCTCGGCTTCAAGCCGCAGGAGATCATCGTCATCGCGAGCATCGTGCAGGCCGAGGCCGGCCGGACGCAGGACATGGCGAAGATCGCCCGGGTCATCTACAACCGGCTCGCACTCCCGATGAAGCTGCAGATGGACAGCACGACGATGTACGCCCTGGGCAAGTTCCGCACCAAGGCGACCTTCGCCGAGACGGAGACCAAGCACCCGTACAACACGTACTACGTCGACGGTCTGCCGCCCGGAGCCATCACCAACCCCGGCGACCACGCCATCGAGGCCGCGCTGAACCCTGCCAAGGGGAGCTGGCTCTACTTCGTCGCCACCGACCCCAAGAGCAACGTCACCGAGTTCGCCACGACGGAGGCCGAGTTCCGCCAGCTCGAGGCCAAGCTCCGGGCGAACGGAGGCTGACCCGCGCCCGCCCCGGCCCGTGCTGGCGGGCCGGGGCGATAGGGTCGTCCCGTTCGGAAGGAGTGGGGGATGCGGGCTGCGGTGATGGGGTCGCCCATCGGCCATTCGCTCTCGCCTTACCTGCACAGGGCCGCCTACCAGGCGATGCGGCTCGACGGGTGGAGCTACGAGGCGTTCGAGTGCGACGAGGCGCGGCTGCCGGGGCTGCTGGCCGAGCTGAGGCCCGTACGCGGGCAGGCGGGCGCCGGTGACGACGCCTGGGCGGGCCTGTCGCTGACGATGCCGCTCAAGCGGGCCGTGCTGCCCCTGCTGGACACGGTCTCCGAGCTGGCCGTCGAGGTCGGCGGGGCCAACACCGTGGTCTTCCGCGACGGGCGGCGCCACGGCGACAACACCGACGTCTACGGCATCGAGCAGGCGCTGGCCTCGGCGGGGGTGCCGGCGCCGCGCTCGGCGACCATCCTGGGCGGCGGCGCCACGGCGGCCTCCGCGCTGGCGGCGCTGCGCAACCTCGGGCTGTACTCGGCCACCTTGCTGGTGCGCGATCGCGCGCGGGCGGGGGAGACCGCGGCGGTGGCCGAGCGGCTGGGGGTGGCGCTGGCGGTCGAGACGTTCGACAAGCTCGACGCGTTCACCGGGGTGGACCTCGTGGTGTCCACGCTGCCGGGCCGGGCGGCCGACGCGTTCGCGAGCCGGCTGGCGCGGGTGCCGGCGCTCTTCGACGTGATCTACTCACCGTGGCCGACCGACGCGGCGGCGGCTGTCACGGCCGCGGGCGGCATCGTGGTCGGGGGGTTCGAGATGCTGCTGCACCAGGCGGTGCGGCAGGTTCAGCTGATGACCGGCTTCGCGGAGGTGCCGGTGGAGGCCATGCGTGCCGCTGGGGAGGCTGAGATCCTCAGGCGAGCAGTTCGAACGGGTTGATCACGATCACCCCCGTGTCCGCGAAGTCCTTCACGTTGCGGGTGACCACGCTCCAGCCATGGACCTTGGCCGTGGCGGCGATCAGCATGTCAGAGGCTCCTCGCGGCCGCTGGTTGCACAGACGTCCCCACTCCTCGGCGATGTCCTCGGTGACGGGGACGATCCTGCTCCCGAAGGAGGCATACAGCCGTGCCAGCCAGCGTTCGAGGATCAGCGCCTGCTGGGGGTCGCGACGCCTGCGCTGTTCGATGCCCCAGCGGATCTCACCGATCGACATGACGCTGAGGTAGAGCGTCGGCCCGAGGGAGGACGCCACCCACGCCTTGACGTCCGAGTTGCCGTGCGGCTTCCGCACCTCCGAGATGATGTTGGTGTCGAGAACGTAACCGACGCTCACCAGCCGAGGTCCACTTCTCGCGGAAGCTCCCTGCTGCGCGGGATCTCCAGGTCGTCGGGCCAGTCAGGGGCGCTGAGCAGGAACTCCTTGAAGTCCGGCTCCGGCTCGGTGCTCGTGAGCCTGCGGTACTCGTCCATGTCGAGGATGACCGCGATATTCCTTCCATGCTTGCTGACGACCTGAGGTCCCTCATCGTGGGCCCGTCTGAGAACCTCGCTGAAGCGCTGCTTGGCTTCTTGAACCTGCCATGTGGCCGTTTCGGCCCGTTCCGCGGCCATATAGCCTCTTTCTGACTAGTTTCCTGGACAGAAGCTTAGTGCAGGGGTTCCCGCCAGCGGGGATGATTCGAGCAAGCCTCAGCGTTGTGGTAATGTAGCTCTCTGATCGGTCCGGCATGCTTTGCTGGACGCGCAAGCGGAGGTCTCCCTCCCACCCGAGTCACCGAAAGGCGGCCGGGTCCAGGATCACGCCGGACTACTCCGGGGAGCTCGAGGCCACGAAAGCCACAGAGCTCAGTGGCCCCGCATGCGCGACGTGCGGGGCTTTTCGCATTCGGGGGAATGCGTCAAGCTCCGATACGACGAGCACGTAGGGATCGCAAACCTAGGAGGCCCCATCAGCACTGAGCCCCGCATCAACGAGCGTATCCGAGTTCCCGAGGTTCGCCTCGTGGGCCCGAACGGCGAGCAGGTAGGCATCGTCTCGATTCACGACGCCCTGAAGCTCGCCCAGGAGGCCGACCTCGACCTCGTCGAGGTCGCGGCCACGGCTCGACCGCCCGTGTGCAAGCTCATGGACTACGGCAAGTTCAAGTACGAGTCCGCGATGAAGGCGCGCGAGGCGCGCAAGAATCAGGCGCACACGATCATCAAGGAGATCAAGCTCCGGCCGAAGATCGACCCGCACGACTACGAGACCAAGAAGGGTCACGTGGTGCGGTTCCTCAAGGCGGGGGACAAGGTCAAAGTCACGATCATGTTCCGCGGACGCGAGCAGTCCCGGCCGGAGCTCGGCTTCCGGCTGCTGCAGCGGCTGGCGGACGACGTCCAGGAGCTCGGCTTCGTGGAGTCCCACGCCAAGCAGGACGGTCGTAACATGATCATGGTGATCGGTCCGCACAAGAAGAAGGCCGAGGCAAAGGCCGAAAAGGCCGCAGCCAAGGCACAGCGTGGCGGCGAGGAGCCTTCCGTACCGGAAGAGTGACCCGCGGTTGGGGTTAGCCTTACAGGCACCCCAGCAGCCACCGGCAGACGTTAGACGCCGCGACCGGGTCGGCCAGCACCGGCCCGGCCACCGGCACGACCGAAACGAGGAGAGACGGCGACATGCCGAAGATGAAGACGCACAGCGGTGCGAAGAAGCGGTTCCGGCTCACCGGCACCGGCAAGATCAAGCGTCGCCGTGCCAACCGCGCGCACTACAACGAGTGGAAGTCGTCCACTCTGACGCGCCGTCTCAAGAACGAGGTCGTCCTTTCCGACGCCGATTCCAAGAAGATCAAGAAGCTGCTCGCCAAGTAGCGCGAACTTTCCCCGGGGAGAAGAAACATGGCACGCGTGAAGCGGGCGCTCAACGCCAAGAAGAAGCGCAGGGTCGTCCTCGAGAGGGCGAGCGGTTACCGTGGCCAGCGGTCGCGTCTCTACCGCAAGGCCAAGGAGCAGATGCTCCACTCGATGACGTACGCCTACCGGGACCGCAAGGACCGCAAGGGCGCCTTCCGTCGTCTGTGGATCCAGCGCATCAACGCCGCCGCTCGTCAGAACGGCATGACCTACAACCGCCTGATCCAGGGTCTGCGTCTGGCCAACATCGAGGTCGACAGGAAGATCCTGGCCGACCTCGCGGTGAACGACAGCCAGACCTTCGCCACGCTCGTCGAGGCCGCCAAGAAGGCGCTTCCGGCGAACGTGAACGCTCCGGCCGCGAGCTGAAGCGGTTGATCTGACCGAGGGGCCCACCGATGCCGGTGGGCCCTTTGTTGCTGTCTGAACGGTTGCCGTCTGTACGAGTGGGGGAAGTTTTGGCCGGGTCCGAGCTGACCAACGTCAGGTCGCCGCGGGTGAAGGCCGCCAGGCGGCTCACCAAGCGCGCCTTCCGCGAGCAGGACAGGAAGTTCCTGGCCGAGGGGCCGCAGGCGGTGCGCGAGGCGCTCAGGCTCGACGACGTGACGCTGGAGCTGTTCACCACGGCCGAGGCCGAGCTGCGCCACCCCGAGATCGTCACCGAGGCCGCGCGCCGGGGCGTGCCCGTGCACCGGGCCAGCGGCGAGGTCATGTCCGAGCTCTCCCAGACCGTGACCCCGCAGGGGCTGGTGGCCGTCTGCCGGCTCGTGCACGTGCCGCTGGAGGAGGCGCTGAGCGGCGAGCCGCGGCTGGTCGCGATGCTCGCGCACGTACGCGACCCGGGCAACGCGGGCACCGTGATGCGGGCCGCCGACGCCGCCGGGGCCGACTCGGTGATCTTCACCGACGCCTCCGTGGACCCGTACAACGGCAAGTGCGTGCGCGCGAGCGTCGGCAGCCTCTTCCATCTCCCCGTCACGATCGGTGCACCGGTGGGCGCCGCCGTGCGTCAACTGAGGGAGCGGGGCCTGCGCGTGCTGGCGGCCGACGGCGCGGGCAAGCACACGCTCGACGATGTGGATCTTTCGGGACCCACCGCGTGGATCTTCGGCAACGAGGCCTGGGGACTGCCGGAGGAGATACTCGCCGAGGCGGACGATGTGGTCAGAGTACCCATCTACGGACAGGCTGAAAGCCTGAACCTGGCCACCGCCGCGGCGGTATGCCTTTACTCCTCGGCGAGGGCTCAGCGGGTGCCCTAGGTGGCGGGAAACCCGCTATTGTCGGCGTTGTAGGCGGAGGAGGCGAGGTCGTGCACGGCGCAGACACCGACGGGCGAGTAGTGGCCGCCGCGTGCACGATAGCCATCGACGATCTTCCCGACGGCCTTATCGTGACCGACCGATATGGGTGCGTCCTGGCCGTGAACCGGGCCGCCTCGCGGCTCACCGGCGTCGCGATGGAGCGCGCGGTCGGCCGGCACATGAGCGACGTGTTCCCGTTCCGCGACCACGACGGGCGCGACTGGTGGAAGGCGCTCGACCCCGAGGGCGGGCTGCGCACCAGGAGCCGGGCCCCGGAGCGGCCGCTGCACCTGCCCGGCGGGCAGGAGCTGTACGTGGCGGCCAGGCTCGTGCGCGAGCCCGAGCGCGCCGGCGAGGTCGAGCGCGTCACGATCACCCTGCGCGACGGCGGGGCCCGCGCCCGGCTGGAGCGCAGCCGGGCCGACCTGGTCTCGACCGTGGCCCACGAGCTGCGCTCCCCGCTGACCAGCGTCAAGGGCTTCACCGCGACGCTGCTGGCCAAGTGGACCCGCTTCACCGACGAGCAGAAGCGCGTCATGCTCGAGACGGTCAACAACGACGCCGACCGCGTCACCCGGCTCATCACCGAGCTGCTCGACGTCTCGCGCATCGAGTCCGGGCGGCTGGAGGTGCGCCGCCAGGTCGTCGACCTGCCCGCCAGGGCGCGCAGGCTCATCGCGGGCCGGGTGGCCGCCGGCGAGGCGGAGGACCGGTTCCGGCTCGTCGTGGGCGACGACCTGCCGGAGATGTGGCTCGACCAGGACAAAGTCGACCAGATCCTGGGTAATCTGGTGGAAAACGCGCTGCGCCATGGGCGTGGCACTGTCACAATCGAGATCGAGTCCGTCGGATGGGGAGTTGCCGTGTCGGTGCGCGATGAGGGCGAGGGCATCGAGCCCGAGCTGGCTCCGCGCGTCTTCAGGCAGTTCTGGCGGGGCGGCAACAGCCGCCGCCGCGGCGGCACCGGGCTGGGCCTGTTCATCGTGAAGGGCCTGGTCGAGGCGCATGGCGGCACGATCACGGTGCAGCGCGCGCCCGAGGGAGGGGCGGAGTTCCGATTTACCGTGCCCACCGGCACGCCCGACTTCGCCAGCGTCTAGGTCGTCGAGTTCGGGCCCGGTGGGCGGGTCCCACTAGACTCTTTTCCGCTCAAGCCCTGGATACGGAGCCCACTCTTGTCTGACTACGATCCCGTCGAGGTGACACCGTTGCATGCCGACGAGTTGTCCCGGATGGAGGCCGACGCCATCGCGGCGATCAAGGCGGCCGGCGACCTCGACGCACTCAAGCAGGCCAGGCTGGCGCACGCGGGTGACCGCTCGCCGATCGCCCTGGCCAACCGCGAGATCGGGGCCCTGCCCCCGGCGGCCCGCGCCGAGGCGGGCAAGCGGGTCGGCGGCGCCCGCAAGGCGATCAACGAGGCCCTGGCCGCGCGCCAGGCCGAGCTCGAGGCCGAGCGCGACGCGCGGGTGCTCGTCGAGGAGACCGTCGACGTCACCCTGCCGTGGGACCGTCGCCCGCGCGGCGCCCGCCACCCGCTGACCACGCTGCAGGAACGCATCGCCGACGCGTTCGTCGCGATGGGCTACGAGGTGGCCGAGGGTCCCGAGCTCGAAGGCGAGTGGTTCAACTTCGACGCGCTCAACATCGCCAAGGACCACCCGGCCCGCTCCGACCACGACACGTTCTTCGTCGGGTCCACCGAGTCCGGCATGGTGCTGCGCACGCAGACCTCGCCGGTGCAGATCCGCGCGCTGCTCCAGCGCGAGCTGCCGGTGTACGTGATCTCGCCGGGCAAGACGTTCCGCACCGACGAGCTCGACGCCACCCACACCCCGGTCTTCCACCAGACCGAGGGCCTGGCCGTCGACGAGGGCCTGACGATGGCCCACCTCAAGGGCACGCTCGACCGGTTCGCCGAGGTGATGTTCGGCAAGGGCATCACGACCCGCTTCCGGCCCAACTACTTCCCGTTCACCGAGCCGTCCGCCGAGATGGACCTCAAGTGCTTCGTCTGCCGCGGCGCCTCGGCCGTGCCGGGCAACCCGCCCTGCCGCACGTGCAAGTCGGAGGGCTGGATCGAGTGGGGCGGCTGCGGGATGGTCAACCCGCGCGTGCTCATCGCGTGCGGCGTGGACCCCACGCGTTACTCCGGGTTCGCGTTCGGCATGGGCATCGAGCGCACGCTGATGTTCCGCCACAACGCCGAGGACATGCGCGACATGGTCGAGGGCGACATCCGCTTCACCCTCCCGTTCGGAATGGAGATCTGATGAAGGTCCCGCTCTCCTGGCTGCGGGAGTACGTCGATCTCCCGGCGGTCACCGCGCACGAGGTGGCCGACAAGCTGACCGCGGCCGGGCTCAAGCTGGAGTCGATCACCTCGCACGGGTACGACGTCAAGAACGTCGTGGTCGGCGAGGTGCTCGAGATCGAGGAGCTGACCGGCTTCAAGAAGCCGATCAGGCACTGCAAGGTCGAGGTGGGGGAGGCGACGCCGCGCGAGATCGTCTGCGGCGCGACCAACTTCGTCGCCGGCGACCGCGTGCCCGTCGTGCTGCCCGGCGGCGTGCTGCCCGGCGGGTTCGAGGTCGGGGCGCGCAAGACGTACGGGCGCATGTCCGAGGGCATGATCTGCTCCGAGCGCGAGCTCGGCCTGGGCGACGACCACAACGGCATCATGGTGCTGCCCGCCGGCACGCCGATCGGCACCGACGTGGTCGAGCTGCTCGGGCTGCGCGACGACGTGATCGAGCTGGAGATCACGCCCGACATCGGCTACGCCCTGTCGATCCGCGGCGTGGCCCGCGAGGCGGCGACCGCGTTCGGGGTGGACTTCCGCGACCCCGCCGACGTCGAGCTGCCCGCCGACAGCGCGCCCGCGTGGCCCGCCTCGATCGCCGACCCGACGGCGTGCGACCGGTTCGTGCTGCGCGAGGTGAGCGGCTTCGACCCGGACGCCCAGAGCCCGCTCTGGATGCGCGTGCGCCTCACGCGGGCCGGCATGCGTCCCGTGTCGCTGGCCGTCGACATCACCAACTACCTGATGCTGGAGCTGGGGCAGCCGCTGCACGCGTTCGACCGGGCCAAGCTGCGCGGCGAGATCGTCGTGCGCAGGGCCGTGGCCGGCGAGCGGCTGGAGACGCTCGACCACGTGGTGCGCGAGCTCGACCCCGACGACATCCTCATCACCGACCAGTCGGGGCCGATCTCGATGGCCGGCACGATGGGCGGCCTGGAGACCGAGATCTCCGGCGCCTCCACCGACATCGTCATCGAGGCCGCGCACTTCTCCGCGACCGGCATCTCCCGCGAGTCGCGCCGGCACGGGCTCGTGTCCGAGGCGTCCAAGCGGTTCGAGCGCGGCGTGGACCGCGAGCTGCCGCTCGTCGCCTCGTGGCGGGCGGTGCAGCTGCTGGCCGAGCTGGGCGGCGCCACCGTGCAGCCCGGCGTCACGCACGCCGAGGTCGAGGTGGAGCCCGCGCGCATCGCGATCCCGGCCGGTTACCCGAGCCGGGTCGCCGGCGTCGAGTACTCCAAGGACACCGTGGTCGCCCGGCTGGAGCAGGTCGGCTGCGTGGTGACCGACGGCGATGACCCCGCCGTGCGCAAGGGCGGCGTGGCCCCCACCGGGGTCGTGACCGGCGGCGCGCTGGCGGCCAGGCTGGCCGTCACCGGCGACGACATGATCACGGTGACGCCGCCGTCCTGGCGGCCCGACCTCACCGACCCCAACGACCTGGCCGAGGAGGTCATCCGGCTGGAGGGCTACGAGAGCCTCCCGTCGGTGCTGCCCTCCGCCCCGGCCGGCGCCGGGCTCACCGAGGGCCAGCGGCTGCGCAGGCGGGCCGGCAGGGCGCTGGCCGAGGGCGGCTACGTCGAGGTGCTCAGCTACCCGTTCATCAGCGGCGACGACTTCGACCGGCTGCTGCTGCCCGGCGACGACGCGCGGCGCGCGGCCGTACGGCTGGCCAACCCGCTGTCCGAGGACGAGCCGCTGATGCGCACCACGCTGCTGCCGGGGCTGCTCAAGACCCTCGTCCGCAACGTCGGGCGCGGCTTCACCGACGTGGCGCTGTTCGAGACGGGCTCGGTCTACCGGCCCCGCCCGGGCGCGCCGGAGGCGGCGCCCGTGCTCGGCGTCGAGCGGCGGCCGACCGCCGAGGAGGTCGCCTCCATCGAGGCGGCGCTGCCCGACCAGCCGCTGCGGGTCGCGGTGGTGCTGGCCGGCGAGTTCGAGCGCTCCGGCTGGTGGGGCGGCGGGCGCGCGGCCTCCTGGGCCGACGCCGTGCAGGCCGCCCGGCTGGTGGCTGCCGAGGCGCGGGTGGAGCTGTCCATCAGCGCCGACCAGCACGAGCCCTGGCACCCCGGCCGGTGCGCCGCCCTGTACGTGGGCGACACGCTGGTGGGGCATGCCGGTGAGCTGCACCCGCGGGTGATCGAGGCGTACGGGCTGCCGGCGCGTACGGCGGCGATGGAGCTGGAGCTGTCGCGGCTGGAGGCCGTCATGCCGGGGCCGGTGCAGACGCCCCCGGTGTCCGCGTATCCGGTGGCCACGCAGGACGTCGCGCTGATCGTGCCCGACTTCACGCCGGTCGCCGATGTGGAGGCCGCGCTGCGCGACGGGGCAGGGGAGCTGCTGGAGTCGATCCGGCTGTTCGACGTGTACGCCGGGGAGCAGGTGGGCGAGGGGAACAAGTCGCTCGCCTACTCGATGCGGTTCAGGGCCGCCGACCGTACGCTGACCGTCGAGGAGACGACGGCGGCGCGGGACGCGGCGGTGGCGATGGCGGCCGATCGCGTGGGGGCTCAGCTTCGCGGATGAACGCCTGTTGAGGGCCGGTGCGGCGGGTGCCGTGCCGGCCTTCAGCGGGTGCCGGGCATGTACAGCGTAGAGAGGTCGATGTCGATGTCGAACGGGACCGTACGCTTCAGCCAGTCGTGACAGACGCCGGCAGGGACGTAGGACTTGGTGGCCGGGTCGAGCTCGTAGACGAAGACAGCGGGCTTCTCGTTGATCTCCTCGATACGCCAGAAATGAGGAATCCCGGCCTCGGCGTAGAGGACGGGCTTGCGGTACCTGTCCCGTAGCTCGGACTCGATCGAGACCACTTCGACGACGAGCACGACATCGGCGGCATCGAAGCAGGTGACCCCGCTGGTAATCGTCGCGTTCGGGCCGAGGACGATGATGTCGGGCTCCGGGCGCTGCCGCGGACCTAGTTTGATGGTCATCTCCTGAGCCACTGCGTGTCCTGCCGGCACGAATTCGTCCAAGGCATTGCACAATCGACGAATGACCATCTGATGGAAGTGTCGCTGAGGGCTCACGAAGACCAAGCTTCCATCAATCAACTCTGTGTGCGCAGGCAAATCCGGAAGGTGATCGAGGTCTTCGGCGACGAAGCCCTGCGGAGGCGGAAACACCCAGTCGGGGAGCGAGGGAGGCGTCATCGTAACGATCACCGCTTCGGCAGTCATGGTTCAACGCTACCAATCTATTGTGCTCACGCCTCGTGAACGTCAAGACACGGATGGGAAGTTAAGAAGGCCGTTCTATGACTCAGTTGCTCGTTTTCGGCGAGAGGGACGACGCCGAAGAGGTCGCCGAGACGCTCGGGGAGTGGTTTCCCGGGCTGGGTGTGCCGCGGGTGGTGCGGGAGACGCTGGCCGGGGAGGACGACGCCGAGGACGCCCAGTGGCTGGTCGTGGTCGAGGGGCTGGACCACGAGGCGCTGGGCAAGGTGGACGAGCTGGTCGAGCGGTACGACGGGTGGCGTGAGGTCGGCTGAGGGGTTCGCCGGGTAGCGAACACGGGCCCGGGGCCGGGGCTCGCGCGGGAGAGTGGGGCATGCGAGTTGCCGTGCTTTCCGACATTCATGGGGTGCTGCCCGCGCTGGAGGCCGTGCTGGCCGAGCCCGACGTGGCCGGGGCCGATCTGGTCGTGCTGACCGGGGACATGGCCGCGGGGCCGATGCCGGTGGAGACGCTCGACCTGCTGGTATCGCTGGGGGAGCGGGCTCTGTGGGTGAGCGGGAACGCCGATCGGGAGCTGGTGGAGGCCGCCGGAGGGAAGGCCGGCCCGTACGCGTCCTCCCAGTGGGCGGCGGGGCAGCTGCGTGACGACCAGGTCGAGTTGCTGGCCGGGTTGCCGGCGCGGCAGGTGCTGGAGCTCGGGCGGCTGGGGACGACCCTGTTCGTGCATGCGACGGCGCGCAGCGACGAGGAGGTGATCCTGGTCGACAGCTCGCTGGAGCGGTGGGGCGAGGTGCTGGCCGGCGAGCGGGCCGCAACCGTGGTGGTGGGGAACACGCACATGCCGTTCGTGCGGCTGGTCGATCGGGTGCGGGTGGTGAATCCCGGGTCCGTGGGGATGCCGTACGGGACGTACGGGGCGCACTGGGCGTTGCTCGACGGGGAGAGCGGCGCGGTGACGTTGCGGTGCACGCCGCTCGACGCCCGGCGGGTGGCGGAGCGGCTGCGGGCCGGGAGCACGTTCGAGGGGATCGAGGAGTGGGTGGGGGAGTACGTGACCAGCGTGTACTCCGATGCAGAGGCGTTGAGAGCGTTCGCCAAGGCGGAGGGGAGAGCCTGAGCGGGCGGTGAGCCCCCTCGGGTGTCAGGCTGTGGCCTCGGCCGCTGCCGCCGCCTCCCGGCGGGCCTTCTCCGACAGCGCGTGCTCGTCCGTCCTGGCGTCGTACCGGCGGAACTTCGGCAGGGCGGCGACCAGGGCCGCGACGGCGGCCACGCACAGGACGCCGCCGCTGGTGAGGGAGAAGCGGACGCCGCCCAGGTCGGCCATCAGGCCGGCGCGGGCGTTGCCCAGCATGGGGCCGCTGGCGTAGGAGAGCAGCTCGATGCCGGCCAGGCGGCCGCGGTACTCGGGCGGGATGGTCTGGTTCCACATGGTCATGCGGAAGATGCCGCTGATCATGTCGGCGGCGCCGGCGAGCGCGATGCAGGCGAAGACCAGCCACACGTTCGGCGCCAGCCCGGACAGTGCCACGCCCACGCCCCAGACCACGGCCGCGACGATCACGCCGAGGCCCTGGCGTTGCACCCGCGCCGTCCAGCGGCCGGTGAGCGAGGCGATCAGGGCGCCGGCCGCGGCGGCCGAGTACAGCAGCCCGACCGCGTGCGGCGCTCTCAGCTCGTCGGCCAGGAACGGGAACAGCGTCGTGCCCATCGCGAAGACCATGGCGGCGATGTCGACGAGGTAGGTGCCCATCAGGTCGCTGCGGCGCATCGCGTACCGTACGCCGTCGAGCAGCGACTGCAGGGAGGGCGGCGCGGCGTCCTCGGCGGGCGGGATCGCGCGGACGCGCCAGAGCAGGGCCAGCGACACCACGAAGGTCAGCGTGTCCACGGCGTACGCGGCGGCGGTGCTCCACGTCACCAGCACGCCGCCGAGCGCGGGGGCGACGATGGCGCCGAAGTTCCAGCGCAGGCTCGACAGCATGGCTGCGGCGCTCTGCTGCTCGTGCTTGACCACCTGCTGGAGCACGGCATCCAGGCTCGGGCGTTGCAGGGAGGCGATGCCGGTGGTGATGGCGCCGATCACGTACAGGACCCAGATCTGCGGCTCGGGCAGCATCGCGTTGACCATGAGGACCGCGGAGGTGCCCATCAGGCCCAGCTCGCTCAGCACGATGACCTTGCGGCGGTCGAGCGCGTCGGCGATGGCCCCGCCCCACAGGCCGCACACCACCATCGGCACGAACTCCGCCAGGCTGACCAGGCCGACCGCCAGCGGGGAGTCCGTCAGCTGCTTCATCTGGACCGGCACCGCCACCATGGTGATGAACGTGCCGAACATCGTGATGACGCCGGAGCCGAAGAGCAGCCGGTAGTCGCGGGAATCGCGCAGCGGGCTCAGGTCCAGCGACAGGTGGCGGAGTAGGCGTTTCACGGCAGGTAGCACGAGGTGCAATTGTCGGTCAGCGGCGGAACGTTGGGCAAATCGTTTTCGCCGGGCACGGGAACGGCCCTCCGGATGTCCGGAGGGCCGTCACGAGCGGGGGTTCAGGCGGCGGGGACCTTGTCCAGGAAGCCGAGCACCTTGCTGATCCTGCCGTCCTCGGCCAGCTCGACCACGTCGAACCCGACCGCGACCGGCTCCCCGCCCTCCGGTCCCAGGTGCCAGGTGAAGCGGGCGATGCGGTGGTGGGTGTCGAAGACCTCGCCGGGGGTGAAGACCAGGCCGGGGAACATGCCCTGCGCGCCCTCGATCACCGCGGCGATCCCGGTGTGGCCGGCGACGTCGGCGAGCGGGTCGGTGTAGGTGGCGTCCTCGGTCCAGAGCGCGGCCACGGCCTTGGCGCGGGCCTCGGGGTCGGTCTCGTTCCAGCAGGCGATGTAGCGGTCGACGAGGTTCATGGTGATGTCTCCTTGTGGGATGGGTTCGTGCGGCTGTTGCGCAGGCCGTCAGTTCGTGCGGCTCTTGCGCAGGCCGGTGATCTGGAGCTCGGCGAATCCGGCGACCACCAGGGCCTGGGCGATGGCCCAGATCGCGCCGATCGTGGTGAAGCCGGCCGCGCCGGTGACGACGGCGGCGATGCTGGCGAGGGTCCAGATGACGTTCAGGGCGATGACGGCCTTGGCGCCGGCGGGGCTGATGTCGCGGCGGGTGGCCAGGAAGCCGACGGCGGCGCCGTACACGAGGAGGAAGACGCCGATGCCGCGCAGCAGGCCGGTGTCCGGGCCGAGCAGGGTGCCGACCGGGCCGGCGAAGGCGAGGTAGGCCAGCCCGTTGCCGCCCGTGACGACGGCGTCGGCGGCCAGCGCCATGCGCAGGAACTTCATCCGGTCGGTGGTGACGGTCACGGCGGTCATATCGGGCTCCTTCGGAGTGGCCTTGTCGTTCGGACACCTGAAAGATGTCAGGCCGGGGGTAGGGGCCGCGATTACGCGCCAGGTAATGAAGGGTGGGGATTCCCGCGCCGAGCAGGGGAAACGCGGGTCGTGTGAGGGCCGTCACAGGCGGCCGAGGGCTTGATCGGCAGGGGGCGGGCACCCCATCAGGCCCACCCCCGGACGCCGCCAGGCGCAGCGCGCGACCGGCCCGGGACGGCAGGGGCGCACCGGCACCCCTGGGGGACGGGGCGCCCGGGCCCGGCGTTCCCCCAGGGAGATGATCAGCCGTCCATCAGCTGCCGAGGACCTCCCGGCGCAGGTGCGTCTTGAGGATCTTGCCGCCGGGGTTGCGGGGCAACTCGCCCTCGCGGAACCAGACGTGTACTGGGATCTTGAACTTGGCGATCCGCTCCGCCAGGAAGGCCTGCAGCTCCCCGGCCGTGACCGTCTTGCCGGGGGCCAGCCGGATGACCGCCCCGACCTCCTCGCCCAGCTCGTCGTGCGGCACGCCGATGACGGCGGCGTCGTCCACGGCCGGGTGCTCGAACAGGGCCGCCTCCACCTCGGCGCAGTAGACGTTCTCGCCGCCCCTGATCACCATGTCCTTGGCGCGGTCCACGATGTAGACGAAGCCCTCGTCGTCGATCTTGGCCAGGTCGCCGGTGTGCAGCCAGCCGCCGACGAACGTCTGCGCGGTCGCCTCCGGCTTGTTCCAGTAGCCGAGGATGACGTTCGGGCCGCGTACGCACAGCTCGCCGACCTCGCCGGGCGCCAGCTCGTCGCCCATCGGGTCCACCACGCGCACGTCCACCACCGGCGACGGCAGGCCGATGCTGTCGGGCTTGGCCTGGTAGTCGGCGCCGCCGTTGCCGATGGCCAGGGCGGAGGTCTCGGTCATGCCGTAGCCGTTGGAGGGGGCGCGGTTGGGCAGGTTGGTGGTGATGCGCTCCAGCAGCTTGGGCGGGGCGGGGGCGCCGCCGTAGCCGAGGGTGGACAGCGACGACAGGTCGTACTTGCCGAAGTCGGGGTGGGACATGAGCTGCCAGGCGTTGGTGGGCACGCCGATCATGGCGGTGACCCGCTCCCGCTCGATGAGGCGCAGGGCCTGCTCGGGGTCCCACTTGTACATCAGCACCAGGCCGCCGCCGCTGAACATCGTCGTGGTCATGGCCGAGAAGCAGCCGGTGACGTGGAAGAGCGGGACGGTCAGGAGCGTGATCCTGCGGGTGCCGGCCGCCGCGCCGACGTCCTTGCCGGCCATGGCGACCGCGCGCATGAGGCCGTAGGCGACCGTCATGGGGGACTGGCCGATGTTGCGGTGGCTGCCCAGCGCGCCCTTGGGGCTGCCGGTCGTGCCCGAGGTGTAGAAGATCGTGGCCGGGTCGTCCGGGGCCAGCTCGACGTCGGGGAGCTTCACGTCGGCCACGACCTCGCCCAGGACCTCGTCGAGCGCGCGCGCCCCCGGCGGCACCTCGCCCCTGGTGACGATCATCGGCACGCCCGTCGAGGCCAGCCGGACGGCGCGCTCGCCGTCGGCGATCAGCACCTTGGCTCCGGAGTCGCTCACGCCGTAGGCCAGCTCGGCCTCCGTCCACCAGGCGTTGAGCGGTACGGCGATCGCCCCCGCCGCCAGCGTGGCCGAGAACGCGACCACCCACTCGGGGTAGTTGCGCATCGCCACGGCCACCCGGTCGCCCTTGCCCACGCCGTACTCCTCGACCAGGCGGTTGGCGAGGGTGGCGGCGCGGCGGAAGTGCTCCTCGAACGTGATGTGCTCGTCCTCGTAGACCAGGAAGACCTTCTCGCCGTGGAACCTGCTCATCTCCAGCAGGGCGCGGAAGTGGCCGGGAGCGTGCTTCCACGTGCGTACGCCGTTGTCGCCGATCTCTTCCATCTCGAAGAGCTGGCCGGGGGCGGTGAGCTGGGCCTGGACCTGGGCGTGCGAAAGAGACATACGCAGAACTCCCGCAATGGACGATTATTCCGGAGATTTCACGGTACCGACCGGTAGGTACGTCGCGCTAGAGGGTCCCGCGGGCACCCGGTCGGCGTGAAAGTTTCATTGACCTGCCGATAGTTTCTGCTTTCCAACTGCTGCTTTAGTGACACTGTGAGCGTGCCATTGACCGTTCACGCGCATGTCAATACCGTCTGCGATGCGGCCTGAACCGGGCCGAAACTTTCGGAATCGAGTGCCTGCCTCCGGAGGTAGATGTCCGTGCATTCGTCCTCGCTCCTGCGAATCCTCACGTTAGTGGGGATGTTCGCAGCCTTCCTCCTGCCCGCCACCTCGGCGGAAGCGTCAGCGCCGCTGCGCACGCACGCCGCCGCCAGGAGCAAGTTCATCGGTGCGGCGCTCGCCACCAGCCCGCTGTCCAATGAGACCTCCTACCGCAACATCGCGGCCACCGAGTTCAACCAGGTGACCGCCGAGAACGTGATGAAGTGGGACACCGTCCAGCCCAGCCAGGGCCAGTTCAACTTCTCCGGCGCCGACGCCATCGTCAACTTCGCCACGCAGAACAACCAGCAGGTCCACGGCCACACCCTGGTGTGGCACAGCCAGACCCCCGGCTGGGTGCAGGGCCTGGGCGCCAGCGCGATGCGTACGGCGATGCAGAACCACATCAGCCAGCTCGTCGGCCGCTACGCCGACAACGCCACCGTGGTGTCGTGGGACGTGGTGAACGAGATCTTCGACGACAACGGCGGCTGGCGCAGCTCGTTCTGGTACAACACGCTCGGCCAGAGCTTCGTCGCCGACGCCTTCCGCGCCGCCCGCGCCGCCGACCCCAACGCCCGGCTGTGCATCAACGACTACAACGTCGAGGGCATCAACGCCAAGAGCACCGCCATGTACAACCTGGTCTCGTCGCTGCGCCAGCAGGGCGTGCCGGTGGACTGCGTGGGCTTCCAGGGCCACCTGGCCATCCAGTACGGCTTCCCCAGCGACATCCAGCAGAACATGCAGCGCTTCGCCGACCTCGGCGTCCAGGTCCGGGTCACCGAGCTGGACGTGCGCATGCAGATGCCCAGGAGCTCCAGCAAGGACACCACCCAGGCCACCTACTACCGCAACGTGATCAACGCCTGCAACGCCGTCACCGCCTGCGCAGGGGTGACGATCTGGGGGTTCACCGACAAGTACTCCTGGGTGCCGGACACGTTCCCCGGCGAGGGCGCCGCGCTGATCTACGACGAGAACTACCAGCAGAAGCCGTCCTACACCGCCGTGCACGACGCGCTGGCGGGCGGCACCACCACCGACCCCACCCCGCCGACCACGCCGGGCACGCCCACCTCGAGCAACGTGACGTCCAACTCCGCCACGCTGACGTGGACCGCCTCCACCGACAGCGGCGGCAGCGGCCTGGCCGGCTACAACGTCTACCGCGAGCAGGGGACGACGGACACGCAGCTCGGGCAGAGCACCACCAACTCGATCAACCTCACCGGGCTGACCCCCAACACCCAGTACCAGGTGTACGTCCGCGCCCGTGACGGGGCGGGCAACCTGTCCGCCAACTCGGCGACGGCCACGTTCACCACGCAGTCCGGCCCGGTGGGCGGCGGCTGCACCGCGGCCGGCACCGTGCAGAACCAGTGGAACAACGGCTACGTCGTCCAGCCCGTCACCGTCACCAACGGCGGCTCGTCGGCGATCAGCGGCTGGACCGTCACGTTCACCCTGCCCGCCGGCCACACGCTCGCCGGGTCGTGGAACGCCACCCTGACCGTCAGCGGCCAGACCATCGCCGCCAGGAACGCCGGCTACAACGGCAACCTGGCGCCGAACGGCAGCACCACGTTCGGCTTCCAGGTCACCCGGCCGAGCGGCGACACGCAGACGCCTTCGGGCTACACCTGCGCCTGATCGGGGATCCCCTGGGGCCTGCCCGCCTGCCCGCCCGGCATCGGCACCCGCCCCAGGGGATTCTCTCCGCCCGGAACAGTGACCTGCCATCTCGTACGCGGGCAAGGACCCGCGTTCCTCCGGATCCGAACCCGGGGCGGGGCCGCTCGGCGACGGTCAGCCCTTCACCGAGCCGCCGAAGTTGAACGACCCCGCCAGGTACTTGTTGACCGCCACGTACAGGACCACCGCCGGCGCCGTGTACAGGATCGAGAACGCGGCGAGCTGCCCGTACGCCACCTGCCCGTACTGCGAGAAGAACGTGTAGATGGTGACGGCGGCGGGCTGCTTCTCCGGCGTGTCCAGCAGGACGAACGGCGCGAAGAAGTTCCCCCACTGCCCCACGAACACGAAGATGGCCACCACCGCGATCCCCGGCGCCATCAGCGGCCCCACCACGGCCCGCAGCGACTGCACCCAGCCCGCGCCGTCCACCCAGGCGGCCTCCTCCAGGCTGACCGGCACCCCGTCCATGAAGTTCTTCATCATCCAGATCGAGAACGGCAGCGAGCTGGCCGTCAGGAACAGCACCATCGCGGGGACGGAGCCGTACAGGTTGAACCGGAAGAACATCGCGTAGACGGGGACGAGGATCGCCGTCACCGGCAGGCCCGTCGTGAACAGCAGGGTCAGCATGAAGTGGCGGCGGTAGCGGAGCTGGTAGCGCGACAGCGGGTACGCGGCCAGCCCCGCCACCAGGACCGTGAGCAGGGCCGTGGACCCCGAGATGACGATCGAGTTGATCAGCGGCAGGATGATCGTCTCCCAGGTGAGCACGGCCTTGAAGTTGTCCAGGGAGAACGTGAGCGTCGGGGCGGCGGAGAGCGAGGCCTCCGGCTGCACCGAGGCGATCAGCACCCACAGGAACGGGCCCAGGAAGGCCAGCGTGATGACCAGGAGCGACAGCAGGGCCGCGCCTCTGGCGGCGATGCGGGTCATGAGGCCTCCTTCGCCGGCCTCATGAGCGACGTGCTGTGCTCCCCGATGCCCTCGACCAGCTCGGTCATGTGTCCTCCACCTTGATCAGACGCAGGTAGACCAGCGAGAACAGGGCGCCGATGATCAGCATGACCAGCGCGATGGCCGAGCCGTAGCCGATCTCGAAGTAGCGGAAGGCCTGCTCGTACATGTAGAGCGGGGTGGTCTGGCTGGCCGTGCCCGGGCCGCCGCCGGTCAGGGCGTAGATGAGGCCGAAGCCGGCCAGCGTCTGGAGCGTGATCAGCATGAGGTTCGACATGATCGAGCGGCGGATCAGCGGCAGCGTGATGTGCAGCAGCCGCCGGGCCGGGCTCGCCCCGTCCACCGCCGCCGCCTCCACCAGGTCGGGCGGCACCTCCGACAGCGCGGCCGAGTACACCAGCATCGAGAACGCCGTGCCGCGCCAGACGTTGGCCAGGATGACGGCGAGCATCGGGGCGGTGTAGAGCCACTCCTGCGAGATGCCGAGGACCGTGTTGAGCGTGCCGTCCTCGGCCAGGAACGAGAACCAGCAGGCGGCCGCGACGATCTCGGGCATCACCCAGGCGCCGATGACCACGCCGTTGACCACGCTGCGCGTCACCCGGCCGCGGCCGCGCTGGAGGAGGGCGATGATCAGGCCCAGCGTGTTCTGGCCGATCACGGCCGAGCCGATGACGAAGACGAACGTGAGCAGGAAGGAGTTGACGAAGTTCGGGTCGCCGAACATCCTGACGAAGTTGTCCAAGCCCACGAACTGCGAGTTCACCGAGGCCGAGCCGGTCAGGGTCTCGTTGGTGAAGGCGATGTAGACGCTCCACAGGATGGGCCCCGCGAGGAACAGCGCCAGCAGCGCCAGCGCGGGAGCCATCGGGAGCAGCCAGCGCAGGACCCGCCGCCGCCGTGCCGGGCCGCCTGCCGGCGAGCCCGTCACGGCGGGCGACGGTGCTGTGGCGACCGTCATCGCGCCAGGACCTTGTCGGCGCCTCCCACGGCCGTGGGCAGCGCCTTGACGTAGGCGGCGGTGGCCTCCTCAGGGGTGCGCGAGCCGGTGGTGACCGCCTCCATCGCCTCCTGGACCTGCGCCGACACCTTCGGGTACGCCTCGTACGCCGGCCGGTAGTGCGTCACCGCGGCCAGGTCGGTCCAGAACTTCACGCTCGGGTTGTCGGCGGTGTACTTCGGGTCGGCCGCGACGTCCTTGCGGACGGCCAGGTCACCGGTGCTCACGGAGTACGTCATCGAGTTCTCCTTGTTCGTGGCCACCGTGATGAAGTCGAACGCCTCCTGCTTGAGCTTGGTGTAGGAGCTCATGGCCATCACCCAGCCGCCCGACATGCTGACCGCTCCCGGCGCCTCGCCGTTCTGCGTCGGCATGGCCGTCCAGCCGATCTTGTCCTTCCACTCGGGCCACGGCTTGGTGCTGGTCGGCTTCCACGCGGCCGCCGTCCAGGCGCCGTCGAGCGAGATGCCGACCTTGCCTGCCGGGAACCACTCCAGGTTGACCTTGTCGGCGAGCTTGGCGTTGTGCGCGTCGGCCTGCTTGGGGCCGAGCTCCTCGCGGTAGATGGTGTTGATGAAGGTCAGGGCGTCGGTGAAGTTCTTGCCGCCGGCCACCCACTTCTGCTGCGTGTCGTCGTACAGGGTGCCGCCGGGGGTGCCGTACAGGAGCATCTCGAAGCCCTGCATGGTGGCAGCCTCGCCGTGGATCTTCGTGGAGTACATGCTGAACGGGACGGCGTCCGGGACCTTCTGCTTGATCGCGCGGGCCGCGGTCAGGACGTCGTTCCAGGTCTTCGGCTCCCAGGGGACGGGCAGGCCGGCCTTGGCGAAGACGTCCTTGTGGTACCAGAGGCCGCGCGTGTCGGTGCTGATGGGCACGCCGTAGATCTTGCCGTCGGCGCCCTTGGCGGCCTGCTTGACCGAGTCGGGGAACTGGGTGTTCCAGTCGGGCCACTTGGCCAGGTGGTCGTCGAGCGGGGCCAGCTTGCCCGCCGCGACGTCCGCGTTGACCTGGAAGGTGTCGTGGTAGTAGAGGTCGGGCGCCGAGTCGGGGGAGCGGTTGAGCAGCGCCAGTTTGGTGTAGTAGGCCTCGTTGTTGCCCTGCACCGGGGTCAGCTTGATCGTGACACCGGGGTGGGCGGTCTCGTACTGCTTCTTGGCGTCGCGCAGCATCTTCTCCAGATGCGGCCACGTCGGTTCGACCTTGTAGAGGACTTCGAGCTCCTTGGCTCCGGACGCGGATTCCTGGGCGGCGTCGCCGCCGCAACCTGCTGCTGTCAGCGCTGTCAACAACATGAGGGAACCAGCCAGGCTACGTCTCATCACGGCCTCCCCTTGTTTCCTTGGGTTGCGGAGAAACGTAAATCTTTTTGATTTACTAAGTCAACACTCTGTGGTGACATTGCTCACATGCAGCAGGGCACGAACCTGCCCAAGGTAGGCAGCTACAACCGCGCCGTCGTGCTGGAGGCCATCCAGGCGTCCGGCGGGATCAGCCGGGTGCAGATCGCCGCCGTGACCGGGCTCACCGCCCAGACCGTGTCGGTGATCGTGCGCAGGTTGCTGGAGGAGGGGCTGGTCGTCGAGGACGGCTCCGCGCCGTCGAGCGGCGGCAAGCCGCGCACGATCCTGCGCGTGGACGCCCGCGCCGGCTACGCGGTCGGCGTGCACTTCGACCCGCAGGAGCTCTCCTGCGTGCTGGCCGACCTGGCGGGCAACCCCGTCGCCCGGCTGCACCTGCCCCTGCGCCCGGCGATCAGCCCCGACGCGGTGATCCGCAGGATGGCCAGGGCGGCCCGCAGGATCCTGCGCGAGGCCGGGGTGCCCGACGGCAAGGTGCTCGGCGTGGGGCTGGCCTGCCCGGGGCCGCTGGACGCCGACGGCGTGATGGTCTCGCCGCCGCGGCTGCCCGGCTGGAACCGGGTGCCGATCAAGGGCCTGCTCCAGGAGTACACCCGCTTCCCGGTGACGGTGGACAACGACGCCACGGCGGCGGCGATCGGGGAGCGCTGGGCGGGCATCGCGCGCTCGGCTCCCGGCTTCGCCTACCTCTACCTCGGCACCGGGATCGGGGGCGGGCTCATCCTGGACAACCAGGTCTACCGGGGCAGCTCGCTCAACGCCGCCGAGTTCGGGCACATCACGGTGGAGCCGGAGGGGCCCGAGTGCTACTGCGGCAACCGGGGGTGCGTGGAGGCCGTGTGCTGCCCGAGCGCCATCGAGGCCGCGTTCGGCAACGGCGCGGACCACGCCGCCATCTGCGCGGCGGCGGCGAGCGGGGAGCCCGAGGCCCGCCGGGTGATCGAGCGGGTGGCGCAGCGGCTCGCCGACGCCGCCGTGAGCGTGGTGAACATGCTGGACATCGATCTGCTCGTGCTCGGCGGGCCCGCGCTGAGAGAGGTCGGGGAGATCTACCGGGAGGTGATCGCGCGGGCCGTGACGGAGCGGCCGCTGGCCAGGCGGCTGCACTCGGTCAGGGTGGAGACCTCGCCGATCGCGGCCGACGCCGCGGCGATCGGGGCGGCCTCGCTGGTCTTCCACGCCACGTACGCGCCCCGCCTGGGCGCCCTGCTCAGTGGCTGAGGTCAGATTCGTCCCGTTCGGCCTGGGCCAGGAGGTCACGCATGGCGGTCTCGGCCGCGTCCGGATCTCCGTCGCGTACGGCGTCGAGCACCGCCCGGTGCGTCGCGGCGAAGCCGGGGCGCTCGCCCGTCGAGTGCACGAGCCGGTCCCGGGCCGACAGCGCCGCGGCGATCACCACTTCCAGGCATTCCAGCAGCTCGTTGCCCGAGGCGGCCAGCAGCAGGCGGTGGAAGGCCGCGTCCGCCTC
The DNA here is from genome assembly GCF_041950525.1 of Nonomuraea sp. GTA35. Lineage (NCBI taxonomy): Bacteria > Bacillati > Actinomycetota > Actinomycetes > Streptosporangiales > Streptosporangiaceae > Nonomuraea > Nonomuraea sp. GTA35. The sequence goes on from NZ_JBGNUV010000023.1 coordinate 55,584, forward strand.
GGTGTGCGCCACGGGGTCGGCCACCGTGGCCGCCATCCGCTCCAGCGCCGCCTCCAGCGCGGCCACGTCCTCCGCCGAGCGACGCGCCGCCGCCAATCGGGCCCCCGCCGGCTCCACCACGGCCCGCACCTCGGCCAGGTCGCGCAGCATGTCGGTGTCGCCCCGCTGCTCGAAGCGCCAGCGCAGCACGTCGGGGTCCAGCAGCGACCACTCGCCCCGCGGCCGGACGAACGTGCCCCGCTTGGGCCGGGCGTCGACCAGCCCCTTGGCCGCCAGCGTCTTGAGTGCCTCCCTGACCACGGTATGGCTGACGTGGTAACGGCGACCCAGCTCGACGGGGTCGAGATGACCCTCGGCCTCGGGGTCACCGCTCACGATCCGGCGGCCGAGATCTTCGACAACCTCACCGTGCATGCCTCGCCGTGGATAGCTCACGCGGCGCCTCCCCTTCGATCCGACTTCCGAGGGACAAATCATATTTTATGAAAACTCGGACACATCGTCTGAGGGCCCCCTCCTCGGCCTGGCCGCGGTGGTGGATGTTGCTGCTCAGCGCCTGCGGAAGCGGAGCCGGGCCACAGCCCGTCCGGCTGACCTTCTGGGCCTGGGTCCCCGGCATGGACAAGGCGGTGGACCTGTTCAACAGGACCCACAAGGACATCCACGTCACGCTGGACAACATCCCGCCCGGGAACAGGGGCGGACACGGCAAGATGCACGCCGCTGTCATGTCCGGTGACGCGCCCTGCCTGGTTCAGATGGAGTTCCAGGAGTTGCCATCCTTCCTGCTGAACAGCGAGCTCGTCGACCTGGGGCCCTACCTCACGCAGGCCGACCGGGCGGAATTCCAGCAGGGCACCTGGGACCTGGTGGCGTTCGAGGGCGGCACCTACGCGGTGCCCCAGGCGACCGGGCCCGTGGCGCTCTACAACCGGGAGGACTTGCTGAAGAAGTGGGACATCAAGGTTCCCACGACCTGGCAGGAATATCGCGAGGCGGCCATCAAGATCCGCAAGGCGGACCCGGGCGGCCAGGCCTCGGCCGGCTACGGCGGCTCGGCCACCTCGCTGCTGCGCGGCTGCGAGCACCCCGAGGAGGCGGTGGAGTTCGCGTTGTGGATCAACCGTGACCCGCGCAGCGTCGAGACGCTGATCAAGAGCGGCTACGGCTGGCCCGCGGCCATCTCCGGAATGTCGAACCCGCAGCTCACCAAGCCGTCGGCGTTCCTCGGCGGGCAGCAGACGGCCCAGCTCTTCACCGACTCCTCGAACCAGGTGCCCAAGGGCTGGGTGCGGTGGCCGACGTTCGACGACACGGTGAAGATCCTCAGCGACCGCTTCGAGAAGGCGCTCGGCGGCAGGAGCACGCTGGTGGACGCGCTGAAGGCGGCCGAGCGGCGCACCGTCGAGCAGATCAGGACGAAGGGGCTGAGAGCCGAATGAGCAAGCGTGCGGCGGCGGCGTTCCTCGCCCCGTTCCTGATCCTGTTCGCCGCGTTCTTCGTGGCGCCCATCGGCTACGCGCTGGTGCAGAGCCTGACCCGGGTGGAGCGCTCTGGCCTGCTCGGCCTGCGCGGCACCACCACCGAGTTCGCCGGGCCGGCCAACTACGTCGCCGCCCTGTCGGACGGCGACTACCTCGGCAGCATCGGCCGGATCCTGCTGTTCGCCCTGATCATCGTGCCGCTGATGGGGGTGCTGTCCACCGTGCTGGCGCTGGTGCTGGAGGCCGGCATGACGCGCCGGCCGCGGTTCTTCCGCACCTCGTTCTTCCTGCCGTACGGCATCCCCGGCGTGATCGCCTCGATCATGTGGGGCTTCCTGCACGCGCCCGGCACCTCGCCGTTCACGCCCGTCTTCACCGCGCTCGGCGCCGAGGCCGACCTTCTCGGCCCCGGCACCGTGTTCTGGTCGATCATGAACGTGGTGCCGCTGTTGACCGGCATGATCATCCTGGCGCTGGTGATCTCCGTGCTGTCGTTCGGATTCCTGCGGCTCGTGCAGAGGGGACGCCGATGAGAACCGCCATCAGAACGCGCCGGCTGGTCACGGTGCTGCCGGCCGTGCTGGCCGCGTCCTTCCTCATGCCGCTCTACTGGCTGGTCGTGGCCGCCACCAAGAGCACCGGCGACCTGATCAACTCCTCCCCGCTGTGGTTCGCGAACCCGCAGCTGTTCACCAACCCCGGCGAGCTCGTCTCCTTCGGCGACGGCATCTTCTGGCGGTGGGTGCTCAACTCCCTCGTCCACGCCGGCGTGGGCGCGCTCGGGGCCACGTTCATCTCGGCGTGCGCCGGGTACGCGCTCGCCAAGTGCCAGTTCCGGGGCAGGGAGGCATTGTTCAACGTCATCCTGGCCGGCGTGTACCTGTCGCGGGTCTACGCCACCACCGTGCCGGACGACGTGCTCGACGCGGCCCGCTCCGACGGCGCCGGCGAGTGGCGCATCTTCGTGCGGATCGTGCTGCGGATCATGTCGCCGGCCCTGGTGACGATCTTCCTGTTCCAGTTCGTGGCCATCTGGAACAACTGCTTCCTGCCCCTGGTGATGCTCTCCGACAACCACCTCTACCCGATCACGCTCGGGCTGACGAGCTGGCAGGGCTTCGCCGACCGCCAGCCGATCCTGCAGACGCTGACCGTGGTGGGCGCGCTGGTGTCGGTGATCCCGCTCATCGTGCTGTCCGGCGCGCTGCAGCGGTTCTGGCGCGCCGGACTCACGGAGGGCAGCGTGCGCGAGTAGGTTCACGCGCGCCCCTTCACCTCACGCGCGCTTCAGGCGGAGGGTGACCAGCTCGAACGGCCGCAGCGTCACCGGGATCTCGCCTCCCTGGCGCTGCGGCTCGCCCGTGGGCCGCTCCAGCAGATCCGTCGCGACCACCTCGGCGACGGGGAAGCCGGCCCGCAGGGTCGCCTTCGCCCGGCCGCCCCTGGACTCGTGGAAGCGTACGATCACGTCGCCGCTCTCGTCGTCGGCCAGCTTCACCGCCGTCACCACGACGGCGTCGTCGTCCACGGTGACCAGCGGCTCCACCGGGCCGGCGCCGGCCACGCGGCGCTCGGGCAGGTTGATGAAGTACCCCTCGCGCACCGCGTCACCGATCCCCGCGCCCGGCACCAGCGCGTGCCGGAAGCGGTGCGTCCCCTGGTCGGTCTCGGGGTCGGGGAAGCGCGGGGCGCGCAGCAGCGAGACGCGCAGCGTCGTGGTCGTGCCGTGCTCGTCCACCTCGCGGGTCACGTCGTGGCCGTAGGTGGAGTCGTTGACCACCGCCACGCCCCAGCCCGGCTCCTCCACGTGCAGGAAGCGGTGGTTGCAGGCCTCGAACTTGGCGGCCTCCCAGCTCGTGTTCGTGTGGGTGGCGCGGAAGGAGTGGCCGTACTGGCTCTCGGAGGCGTACCGGTCGGCGCGCACGTCCAGCGGGAAGGCCAGCTTGAGGAACTTCTCCGTCTCGTGCCAGTCGACCTCGGTGTCGATCTCCAGCCGCCCGCCGGCGAGGGTGAGCCGCTGGGTCACCGCCGACGCTCCGAACGAGCGCTTGACCACCACGCCGTCGCCGTCCAGCCGGACGTCCTCGGCCTCGGTGAGGTCGGTGACCGTGTGACGGTAGAACTCGTCCACGTCCCAGGCGTCCCACTTGTTGGGGAAGTCCTGGTGGAGCTGGAGCAGGTTGGCCGCGCGCCCCGGCGCGATCGTCTCCCTGCCGCCACGCAGGTCCCGGGCCGACACGACCAGCCCGCGCCCGTCGATCTCGACCCTGAGCAGCTCGTCCTCCAGCACGAAGCCGCCCTCCGCCGTGGGGCGCGCCCGCGTTCCCGGCGCGTGGCCGGCGGGCGCGGCACCGCCGGCGGGGACGCCGTGGCGGGCGTGCGGGGCGCCGTTGAAGATCAGCTCCTCCTGGCCCTCGCCCGCCAGCGCCCGCTGCGCGCCGTCGATGATCTCGTTCAGCTCCCGCGCCACCAGCTCGTACGTCCTGCGCGCCTCCCGGTGCACCCACGCGATCGACGACCCCGGCAGGATGTCGTGGAACTGGTGCAGCAGCACCGTCTTCCAGATCCGGTCGAGCCGCTCGTACGGGTAGGGCACGTCCGCCCGCACCGCCGCCGTGGCGGCCCACAGCTCGGCCTCCCGCAGCAGCGACTCGCTGCGCCGGTTGCCCTGCTTGGTCTTGGCCTGGCTGGTCAGCGTGGCGCGATGCAGCTCCAGGTAGAGCTCGCCGACCCACACGGGCGGCTGCGGGTACTCGGCCTCGGCCTTGGCGAAGAACTCCGACGGCGTCTCCCACGTGACCACCGGAGAGCCCTCCAGGTCGCGTACCCTGGCCGCCTTGGCCACCATCTCCCGCGTCGTGCCGCCGCCCCCGTCGCCCCAGCCCGTCGGGGCCAGCGAGTGCCGGGCCACGCCCTTGTCCTTGAAGTTGCGGGCCGCGTGCGCCAGCTCCCTGCCCTGCATCGAGCAGTTGTAGGTGTCGACCGGCGGGAAGTGCGTGAAGATCCGCGTCCCGTCGATGCCCTCCCACAGGAACGTGTGGTGCGGGAACGTGTTCGTCTGGCTCCACGAGATCTTCTGCGTGAGCAGCCGCTTCGATCCGGCCGCCTTGATGATCTGCGGCAGCCCCGCCGCGAACCCGAACGTGTCCGGCAGCCACACCTCCTCGTTGTCCACGCCGAACTCGTCGATGAAGAACCGCTTGCCGTGCACGAACTGCCTGGCCATGGCCTCCGAGCCGGGCATGTTCGTGTCGGACTCCACCCACATGCCGCCCGCCGGGACGAACCTGCCCGCCGCCACCGCCTTGGTCACCTTCGCCCACACCTCGGGCCGGTGCTCCTTCACCCACGCCCACTGCTGCGCCTGCGACATCGCGAACACGAAGTCCGGCTCGTCCTCCAGCAGCGCGGTCATGTTGGAGGTCGTGCGGGCCACCTTGCGCACGGTCTCGCGCAGCGGCCACAACCACGCCGAGTCGATGTGCGCGTGCCCGACCGCGCTGATCCGGTGCGCCGACGGCACCGCCGGCGAGGCCAGCACCCCGGCCAGCTCCGCCCTGGCCGCCGCCGCGGTGCCGCCGACGTCTTGCAGGTCGACCGCGTCCAGCGCCCGTTCCACGGCACGCAGCAGCTCCCAGCGGCGGGCGCTGTCGACCGGCAGCTCCAGCATGAGCTCGCCGAGCACCTCCAGGTCCATGACGAGCTCCCACACCGTCTTGTCGAAGACGGCCAGGTCCATGCGGGTCAGCAGGTACAGCGGGTCGCCGCCGGCCGTCTCCTTGTCGCCCATCGCCGTCGGCCGGAACGCGTCGTGGCCCAGGATGATCGGGTTGGAGGCGGCCTCGACGTGCAGCCGCACCTCCTCACCGCCCTCCGCGGACGAAGCGATGCGGACCCACTGGTTGCGCGGGTTGAGCCCCTTCACCGGCGTGCCGTCGGGCCGGTAGACCAGGCCCTCGCACTGGAAGCCCGGCTTGTCCGCGTCGAAGCCGAGATCCAGGATCGCCTCCACGATCCGGCCGCTCCACTGCCTGGGGACGGTGCCGGTGACGGTGAACCAGCTCGTCCCCCACGGCTTGCCCCACGCCTGGCCCACCGCGATCGGCTCGGCCTCGGCCGCCAGGCCCTCCGCCACCGGTACGGGCTCGTCGGGCGCGTGCCAGACGGCCACCTCCAGGGGGACGGACTCGGGATAGATCGCCGGGCGGATCCGCTCGTTCAGAACGCGCTTCAGCCGGGCTTCGACCAGATTGCGGTCGTCATGCATCAGGCGGGGCTCCTCATCAGTCAGGCAGTGGCCAACAGCACGTTAGGCATCCTGTTGCCGCCAGGGCAATGTCCCTTAACGGGGATAGTTGAAAGGCGTACGTTTGACGCATGGCTGCGACCCCGGAAACGGTGCACTGGCGCGGCGTGCACCACCTCGCCCTGGTGACCGCGGACATGGACGCCACCGTGCGCTTCTGGCACGGCGTGCTCGACGCCCGCCTCGTCACCACCCTCGCCGTCCCCGCGTTCAGGCACTACTTCTTCGAGGTGGGCACGGGCAACACCGTCGCCTTCTTCGAATACGCCGACCAGGAGCTCGACAGCTTCGCCAAGCCGGCCGGGGTGCCGTACGCGAAGGCGGCGCAGTTCGACCACCTGGCACTCCACCTGCCCGACGAGGACGCGCTGCTGCGGCTGCGCGACCGGCTCAAGGCGCACGGCTGCGAGGTGACCGACGTCATCGACCACGGCTTCCTGCGCTCGATCTACTTCAGCGACCCGAACGGCATCGCGCTGGAGGCCTCCTGGTGGACCGTCGACCCGACGGGACGCCCGGTGGACTACGCGGACGAGCGCCTGTTCGCCGACCCCGACCCGGTGCCCGCCGTGCGCGAGCTGCGCGAGCACGGGCGGCTGCACCACACGGTCGCCACCCGCCTGGTGGACGGCATCGTCGAGGACCTGCGCCGCGAGGGCATCACCCTGGACTCCTGACCGGGATGGGTTCACGCTCGTGCTACCGGATCCTTTCGTCGGCAGGAGGCGTCGTGAAGAAGGTCACCATCCTCGGCCAGGAGCCCGCCGTCATCCTGTTCATGGTGAACGCGCTGGTCGCGCTGCTGGTCGCGTTCGGGCTGGGCCTGTCGCAGGTGCAGGTCGCGGCGATCTCGACGATCGCCAGCGCCATCGTGTCGATCGTCGTCACCCTCATGACCCGGCCCATCGTGGTGTCGGCGCTGACGGGCGCGGTGACCACGCTCATGACGGCGGTGGCCGGGTTCGGCCTGGAGCTCACCGCGGACCAGATCGGCGCCACGGTGACGGTGCTGTCGCTGGTGCTCGGGCTGGTGCTGCGGGCCAACGTCACGCCGGTGTCGGGGCCGGTGCAGCCGCAGATCGACGCCGAGCTGATGCGCAGGCCGGCCGGACAGCCCTGACCACGGCACCGGTACGGGTGGCACGTCCGTACGAAGACCTCGACGGTTGATCACGCCAGGCAGGCGTGCAGCGCCTCGGCGAAGGCGGCAGGGGAGCGCAGGTAGCCGACGTGGTCGCCGGGCAGCTCCACGGCCTGCCTGCCGAGGTGCTCCGCCACGGCCAGCGCGGCCCGGTGGAAGAGCGTGCCCCTGTCGTCCGCCCCGTACGCCACGACCAGCGGGGCGCCGCGCAGCGCCGCCGCGTCGGGCACGTAGCGGCTGAAGGCGCGCAGCTCGTAGCGCAGGTTCGGCTCGGCGTTGGCCGCCATCCTGGTCAGCATGTCGCGCACCCATGCCGGGAGGCCGGGATCCGGCGGGCCGGGGGCCATGAGGCCGGTCTCCTCGCCGATCCGGCGCATCGCCGCGCCTGCCCCTTCGCGTTCGAAGAGGCCGAGAGCCTCGTCCGTCAACCGGCTCCAGCGATCGGCGTCGGGCAGCAGCTCGCAGACGGGCGGCTCGTGCGCCACCAGCCGCCGTACCCGGTCGGGCTGGCGGGCCAGCAGGTCGAGCGCGATCAGCGCGCCCGCGTGGGTGGCGAAGACGTGGGCGGGCGCGGAGCCTGCGGCCTGCAGGAGGCGTAGCGCGTCGTCGGCGTGCCGCTCGACGGGCCGCTCGCCGAACGGCTCCGACAGCGGGCTGCGGGAGTAGCCGCGCCGGTCGTAGGTGATGACCGTGTAGCGATCGGACAGGACCTCGGCCAGCGGGGCGGCCATCGCTGGGTCCGTGCTGCCGCCGAGCATCACCAGGAGGACCGGCCCCGAGCCGCGAACCTCGTAGAAGAGCCTGGCGCCGGGAACGTCGAGCATTCCAGTGTCCATGGTCAGCTCACTGTAAGCGGGGCGTGTTCGTTGGCCAACTCGGATGTGGCGGCTTTACGACAAGTCGGGATGTGGCCACGCCGATTACCTGGACACCGCCAGTTCAGGATGGCTAGGAATTCGGTATTCGTGCTTACCGATTCTCTGGAGGTCGTCCATGCGTGGCTTAAGGCGGGGGATGGTGGTGGCCGTCGCGGCCGTCATGGCGGCCTCGCCGCTCTCGGCTCCCGGCGCGTACGCCGCCACCGCTCCGGCGGCGGCGTTCACGCCGGAGGCCGAGGGCGGCGAGATCACCCTGATCACCGGTGACCGGGTGCAGGTGCGGGCCGTTGGCGGCGGGCACAGCACGGTGACCGTCACCCCCGCGCCCCGGGCCGACGGGTCGGTGCCGGCGTTCCAGGTGCTGGAGACCGAGCGCGGGGTGACGGTCATCCCCGACGACGTCGCCTCCCTGGTGCCCGAGCGGCTCGACACCGAACTGTTCAACGTGACGGCGCTGGCCGAGCAGGACTACGGCGCAGCCATCCCGCTGATCCTCACGTACGCGTCGCCGAACGCGACCAGGGCCGCGCTGCCGGCCGTCGAGCAGGTGCGCGCGCTGGAGAGCATCGGCGGCGCCGGCGTGCGGGTGGCGGCGGTGGACGCGGCGGCGTTCGGGGCGGAGCTGGCCAAGCTGGCCGCCCCGGCACCGCGGACGCGGGCCGCCGCGCCGCTGGCGGGCGTGGCGAAGGTCTGGCTGGACCGCGAGGTGCGAGCGGTGCTGGAGGACAGCGTGCCGCAGATCGGCGCGCCCGAGGCGTGGGCCGCCGGGTACGACGGCACCGGCACCACCGTGGCCGTGCTCGACACCGGCGTGGACGCCACCCACCCCGACCTCGCCGGCAAGGTCTCCGACCAGCGCGACTTCACCGGCGAGAACACCACCGCCGACCCGCACGGCCACGGCACCCACGTGGCGGGCACGGCCTCCGGCGTGGCGCCCGGCGTGCGGCTGCTCAACGGCCGGGTGCTGGGCGCCGACGGCTACGGGCAGCTCTCCTGGATCATCGACGGCATGGAGTGGGCGGCCGCCGAGAAGCACGCCGAGGTCGTCAACCTGAGCCTGGGCAGCCCGGAGGCGGGCGGCCCGCTCACCGACGCCGTCACCCGGCTCACCCAGGAGCACGGCACGCTGTTCGTGGTGGCCGCGGGCAACGACGGCTGCGACTCGTGCGTAGGCGCCCCCGGCGACGCGCCGGCGGCGCTGACCGTCGGCGCGGTGGACGGGCAGGACCGGCTCGCCCCCTTCTCCAGCAGGGGCCCGATCCTGGCCGACCAGGCGGTCAAGCCCGACGTCACCGCGCCGGGCGTGGACATCACCGCCGCCAGGCCGGGCGGCGGCCGGGTCGCCATGTCCGGCACCTCCATGGCCACCCCGCACGTCGCGGGCGCGGCGGCGCTGCTGCGCCAGGCACGCCCCGGCATCACGGGGAACGAGCTGAAGTCCCTGCTCATGGCCACCGCCAGGGCGGGCGGCGACATCCCGGTGGACGCGCAGGGCGCGGGCAGGATCGACGTGGCCGCCGCGATCAAGGGCTCGGTCGTCGCCTCGGCGGGCTCGCTCCACTTCGGCAGGCTCACCACGGGCGAGGAGAAGACGCTCACCATCGGCTACCGCAACCTCGGCCGGACCCCCGCCGAGCTGCCGCTGGCGGCCGGCGACGCGTTCACGGTCGAGCCTGCCACGCTCACCGTCCCCGCGGGCGGCACCGCCGAGGCGAAGGTCACGATCAAGGCGGGCAAGGCGGGGGCGCTGCGCCAGGAGCTGACGGCCGCTGGCACCCGCACGCTGCTGACCGCGAGCGTGGACGACAAGCGGGTCGAGCTGCGCGTCCGCGGCATCGCCAGGGACGGCCGCCCCGGCCGCGGCGGCTTCACCGTGCTGAACCTGGACGAGGGCACCCTCGTCGGCCGCGTGCTCCCCGGCGACCCCGCCCAGCCCTGCACCGACGCCAGGTACGGCTCCGGCACCTGCCTGCTCGTCAAGCCGGGCACGTACTCGGTGCTCGGCCACATCTTCACCATGCCCGCCACGCAGGACAGCACCGCCACCGGCAAACCGCTCAACGAGAGCCTGCTCGGCGACCCGGAGATGGAGATCACCGGGGACACCGAGGTCGTGCTCGACGCCCGCAAGGCCGTCGAGGTCAAGGTCGAGACCCCCGACCACGAGACCAAGCGGAACACGGGGGCCGCCGCCGCCCTCATGTGGTACCGCGCCGGCGAGCAGGGGAGCGCGCTGCGCGGCGGCACCACGATCTCGCCCGGCGGGCAGGTCGAGGAGCGCCTGTTCGTCCAGCCGACCAGGAAGGTCACCAAGGGCACGTTCGTGGTCGCCACCCGCTGGCGGCTCAAGGCCCCGGAGATCGCCTTCTCCACGCCCGGCCTCAAGCTGGCGCCCGAGTACGTGGACCCGGTCCAGTTCAGCGACTTCTCCACCGAGTACCCGCGCCTCGACGGCACCCGCCTGCTCCTGGCCGTGGACGCGGGCCGGGGCAGCGCCGAGGAGATCAAGGCCCGCGACCTGCGCGGCAAGCTCGCCGTCATCCGCCGCACCGACGGCGTGCCGGTCTCCACGCAGTCGAACGCCGCCGCCGCGGCCGGGGCCGCCATGGTGGCCGTCTACAGCGACCGCCCCGGCTCCGACGTCACCACCGGAGGCAACGGGGTCAAGCTGGCCGTCCCGACCGTGCGGCTGACCCACGAGGAGGGGCTGAAGCTGGTCGAACGGCTGCGCCGCCTCCCGGTGCCGATCGCGGCCGAGGGCATCGTGGCCAGCCCGTACGTCTACGACCTGTACCTGCGCGAGCAGGGCAGGGTCCGCGACTCGCTCACGTACGTGGTGCGCGCCAGGTCGCAGGCCAGGATCGAGACCGGCTACCACAGCCAGCTCGCCGGCGACATGACGGCCAACGAGGCCCGCTACGTGTTCGAGCCCTGGGACACCATGTCGATCTCGACGAACCACCCCATGGCCAAGGCGCCGCGCACCCGCGTCGACTACGTCACCCCCGACCCCGGCCTGCGGTGGAGCACGTCCGCGGCCACGCCGGAGCGCCCCTACAACAACATGTGGCCGCACCAGGACACCGTGCGGGTGGCGGTGTCGGCGCCGGAGATGCGCTCGTACGAGGCGGGGGAGCGGGTCGGCCGCACCGTGTTCAAGCAGCCGTTGCTGCCCGGCGTCAACCCGCGCAACCCGGTGCGCAGGGAGGGCGACAAGCTGCGGCTGTCGATGCAGGGCTTCGTGGACGCCGGGGGCAACTACGGCGAGGCGTACACCAGCCAGTTCGAGCGCGGGCTGAAGACCGACTTCCGGCTCTACCAGGGCGACACGCTGCTCTGGCAGACGAACTACCTGCCTTCCGGGTCGGGCACGCTGGCGCCGGAGAAGGCCTCGTACCGGATCGAGTACGACGTGGCGAACGAGTCGGAGTGGGCGAAGCTGTCCACCCGCACGCGGGGCGTGTGGACGTTCGCCTCCCAGCGGGAGACCGCCGTGGTCCCGCTGCTGGTGGCCGCCTTCGACGCGCCCGTGGACCTGACGAACCGGGCCGGGTCCCGCAGGCTCGGCCTGACGCTGCGCCACCAGGAGGGGGCCGAGCAGAGCGCGATCGGGCGCGTGTCGCTGGAGGTGTCGTACGACGACGGCGCGAGCTGGAAGCCGGCCCGGCTGCGCCCGGCCAGGGGCGAGCGGGCCTACGAGACGACGCTCGACCGGTCGCGCTCCGGCTTCGTCTCGCTGCGGCTGAACGCCTCCGACGTGAACGGCAACACGCTGACGCAGGAGGTGATCCGCGCCTACGCCCTGCGCTGAACGCCGTGCAAGAGGGTGTCGATCACCTTCGCGGCGATCGTGTCAGGGTCCTGACCCGCTGGGGGAGTGCCGTGCGCGGCCTCCCCCAGCAGCGCGAGGTAGACCTGCCTGGCCCAGACGAGGTCGGCGTCCGGTCCGAGCAGCTTGCCGAAGACCTCCTCGCACAGCGACATCACCTCCGCCTGCACGGCCTGCGCCTCGGCGCTGAGCGGCACCGGCCGGGCCAGCGTGAAGCGCCAGGCGGGCTTGATCTGCAGGATGCCGGCGGTGGCCTGGTGCAGCGCGACCAGCGGGGGAGCGGTGTGCGGGCGGGCGTCGTGCACCGCCTGGAGTATCTCCCGCCACGCGGTCACCTCCATGGCCTCGATCAGCGCCTCCCTGCTGGCGAACCTGCGGTGCACGGTGGCCCTGGCGACGCCCGCCGCCTCGGCGACCTGCTCCATCGTGGCCACCGGGCTGGCGCTCAGCACGTTCTCCGCCGCCGCCATGATCGCGCGCATGCTGCGCTCGGCGTCGGCCCGCATTCTCACCATGGAAGGAACACTACCGCCTAAAAGTGAGACGAAATATTGCAGTTCGCTGGAGATCTGCTACTTTCTTGCTCATGACAACCAAGGGAACCGCTCTCGTCACCGGCGCGTCCTCCGGCCTCGGCGCCGCGTTCGCCCGCAGCCTCGCCGCCCGCGGGCACGACCTCGCGCTGGTCGCCAGGTCCGCGCCGGCCCTCGAAGCGCTGGCGGACGAGCTGCGCCGCCACCACGACGTCCGCGCGGAGGTCATCGTCCAGGACCTGTCCGCGCCCGACGCCGCCTCCCGGGTCGCCGAGGAGAGCGCCGCCCGCGGTCTCACCGTCGACCTGCTCGTCAACAACGCCGGCTTCGGCACGGCGGGCCACTTCGACCGGATCGCCGCCGAGCGCGAGCACGACGAGCTCATGGTCAACGTCGTGTCGCTGGTGGGGCTGACGCACGCGTTCCTGCCGTCGATGCTCCGCCGCGGCTCCGGTGGCGTGATCAACGTGGGCTCCACGGCCGGGTTCAACGTGGCGCCGTACTTCGCGACGTACGCCGCGTCCAAGACGTTCGTGCTCAACTTCAGCCTGGCCCTCTGGAGCGAGCTGCGCGGCAGCGGCGTGAAGGTCCTCGCCGTCACGCCCGGCCCGGTCGAGACGGCCTTCTTCGACCGGATCGGCACCAGGAAGGCCGCCATCGGCGCCACGCCCGCCACCCCGGAGTCCGTCGTCACGGCCGCCCTGCGGGCCTTCGACCGCGACCGCGGCTACGTGGTGCCCGGCCGCGGCAACTTCGCGATGGCCCACCTGATGCCGCGCCGGCCCCGCAAGCTCGTGGCCCTCCTGGGCCGGCGCGTCACCCGCCAGGTGGCGGACGAGCTCACGCCCAGCGTGGCTCGCTGACCCGGCTCCTGCGGCGGCCGGCGACCGGGCTCGGCGGCGATGCGGGGGGCGTCGGCCGGCTCGCTCACGCCGGCGGACGCCCTGCGCTCAGCCCACCGTCACGCCGGCGGACGCCCTGCGCTCAGCCCACGGTCACGCCGGCCGGCACCCGCGCGGGGGCGGCCAGCGGGGCCCGGGTGAGCATGGCCTGGGCCAGGCTCGCCTTGACCAGGGCCGCGCCGCGCACCACCGGGACCAGCGTCAGCGCGAACAGCACGCCGATCGCGGTGTTGAAGACGACGAACGTCGTGTCGCCGCCGCCCAGGCCGAGCAGCTCGGGCAGGCTCCGGTCCACGCCGGGGATGGCGGCGATGATCCAGCCGTACAGGGGGAAGGTCAGGCCGGCCAGCGTGCCGATCCACCAGACGGCGGCGACGACGGAGGCGGCCAGCGAGATCGGGAAGGCGAGGATGCCGTACAGCAGGTCGAGCACGGCCTGCCCGCCGGCCAGCGGGTTCATCGTGCGGCGGAACCAGCCCGCCCAGGCCGGCGCGGGCCGGTACGGCGGGCGGGCCACGGGGCGGCCGAGCACGCCGGGCAGCGCGAACCGCTCGAAGTCGGCCAGGTTCCTGGCCGCGGCGGCGGTGGCGGCCAGGATCGGCAGGCCGACGAACACGACCGCGGTGCCCAGCCCGGCCGAGATCCCGGCCACGACGACGGCGAAGTGCAGGACGGCCATCGGCAGGCCGAGCAGGGTGTAACGGGTGTCGGTGGCGAGGCGGTGCCGGAGGGTTGTCATGGGGACGACGCTACGGGCCGGGCCCTCGCCCGCTCGATCCTGCGCGCGGCCCAAGGGATGGTAGGGGCAGCCCTACTACCGGAAGCCGCGATCGTCGCGGTCGCGGCGGAAGGCGTCCAGGCGGTCGAAGTCCAGCTCGTGCAGCGAGACGGGGGCGTCCGGCGGGCCGGTGAAGAAGCCCGCGGGCGTCCGCGGGCAGGGGTTGGCGAAGCCGGTGACCCCGGCGCAGGGGTGGCCGTGGTAGGTGGTCTCGTGGTGCCAGTCGCTGACCGCCACGTACGTCATGAACTCGTACGCCCGCGCCACGCTCATGTGCTGCCACAGCTCCCGGGCCGGGGCGGGGCCGTCCCAGCGGGTGACGGAGAAGGCGGGCACGAGCACGGCGTCGAGCCCGTCGTGCCCGGCCAGGCCGGCCGAGTACCACAGGTCGGCGCAGAGCAGCACGTGCAGGCGGCGGCCGTCCAGCTCGAAGCCCGCGCTCGGCCGGCCGGGGCGCACGCCGGAGCGCAGCTCCAGCCCGTACGGATGCACCTTGTCGTACTCCAGCAGTAACGTGCCCCGCCCGTCGAACACCGCGCCCCGGTTGACGGGCCCGTCGTAGTGCGAGCCCCCGACGACCGTCATGCCCGAGCCCTCGGCCAGCGCCCGGACCCTGGCCAGGTAGTCGGCGCGGGGCAGGCTGGAGCCCGCCAGCTCGGGCAGCAGCATCACATCCCCGGAGGAGGAGCCGAGCAGCTCCTCGACGGCGTCGAAGTTCGCGTGACCGTCGGGGGACCAGTGCGGGGGTTGAACCAGGAGGATCTTCACATCTCTACTGTGACCGGCCGGGGATGGCGGCGAGCAACTCCCGGGTGTAGTCGTCGGAGGGATGGTCGAAGATCTCCTGCGCGGTGCCGCTCTCCACGATCCGGCCGCCGCGCATGACGTGCACCGCGTGCGAGATCATCCGGACGACGGCCAGGTCGTGGCTGATGAACAGGTAGCTGAGCCCCAGCTCCCGCTGCAGCTCGGCGAGCAGCTCCAGGATCTGCGCCTGCACCAGCACGTCCAGCGCGGAGACGGCCTCGTCGAGCACGACCAGCTCCGGCGACAGGGCCAGGGCGCGGGCGATGGCCACCCGCTGGCGCTGTCCGCCGGACAGCTCGTGCGGCAGCCGCCCGGCCAGCGACGCGGGCAGCGCCACCTTCTCCAGCAGCTCGGCCGCCGCCTTCCGGCGCTCGGCCGCGGTGCCGACGCGGTGCACGCGCAGCGGCTCGGTGATCGACTTCTCCACCGTGTAGCGGGGGTCGAGCGAGGCGTACGGGTTCTGGAAGACGGGCTGGACCCGGCGGCGGAAGGCGAACAGGTCCTTCCTGCCCAGCGCGGTCAGGTCCGTGCCGTCGAAGCGAATGCCGCCCGCGGTCGGCGCGTCCAGGCCGAGCAGCAGGTTCGCGGTCGTCGACTTGCCCGAGCCGGACTCGCCCACGATCGAGACGGTACGGCCGCGCGGGACGGCGAACGACACCCCGTCCACCGCCGTGAACTCCTCCCCGGTGCCCCTGATCGGGAACACCTTGCGCAGCCCCTCCACCACGACCAGATCGGGCTCCTGCCGGGGAGGCTCGCTGACGCGTACGGACGACAGGCTCGGCACGGCACGCAGCAGCCGCCTGGTGTACTCGTGCGCCGGGTCGGACAGGATCCCGGCCGCCGGGCCGGTCTCGACGATCTCGCCCTGGTACATGACGGCCACCACGTCCGCCCGCTCGGCCGCCAGCGCCAGGTCGTGCGTGATGAGGAAGACGGCCGTGCCCATCTCGGCGGTGAGCTGCCCGAGCTGGTCGAGGATGCGCCGCTGCACGGTCACGTCCAGGGCCGAGGTCGGCTCGTCGGCGATGAGCAGCCTGGGCCGGCAGGCGAGCCCCATGGCGATCAGCGCCCGCTGCCGCATGCCGCCGGAGAACTCGTGCGGGTACTGCCCGATGCGCTGCTCCGGGTCGGGGATGCCCACCATGTCCAGCAGCTCGACCACGCGGGCCCGCGCCGCCCTGCCCGTGGCCACGCCGTGCACCTCCAGCGCCTCGGCGATCTGGTCGCCGATGCGCATGAGCGGGTTGAGGTTCGACATGGGGTCCTGCGGCACCAGCCCGATGCCGGCGCCGCGGATCGCGGTCATCTCGCGCCGGCTCGCCCTGGCCAGGTCGCGGCCCTCGAACAGCACCTGCCCGCCGGTGATGCGGCCGTTGTCGGGCAGCAGCCGGTTGACCGCGGCGGCCGTGGTCGACTTGCCGGAGCCCGACTCGCCCACCACGGCGACCGTCTGGCCCGGCTGGATCTCCATCGAGACGTTCCTGACGACGGTGACGTCCCGCTTGCGGGTGCGGAAGGCGACCGAGAGGTCGCGGATCTCCAGGAGCGGGCTCATGCGGTCCCCGATCGGTGTGCGATGTCCTGCAGCAGGGCGGTCCAGAGGTCGTCGGTGGGCGTGGGCGTGCCCTCGACGAGCAGGCGGTTGCTCGCCAGCGCCAGCGCGATGTCGCGGCCCGGCACGAACCCGACCGCGCAGCCCACGTGGCCGGGGTGGCCGAGGACGGTGACGGTCTCGCCGGGCAGCTCCAGCGCGTACCTGCGGAAGCCCAGCGCCTGCTCCTGGTCGGGGCCGGGGGAGAGGAACTCGCGGACGACCTCCGGCCGCCACAGGTGGTCGTACTCCTCGTACCTGGACAGGGCCAGGCCGTACTTCAGCAGGTCGGGCACCGTCGAGAACAGGCCCGCGTGCCCCGCGACGCCGTCGAGGGCGTGGTAGGCGTTGCCGTCGGCGACCTCCCCGAGCACCGGCTCGGTGCGCCAGCGGGCGAAGTCGCCGCTGCGGTAGGGCACCGGGTACGGGCGGCCGGTGTCGAGCATGGTCATCTCGACCCGGTCGTCCAGGGCGCTCATGGCCACCTCCGAGCCCGCCGGGCGGGCGTAGGTGGTCGAGGTCAGGCCCAGCGGCCGGGTGACCAGCTCGGCCAGCGCCCGGTCCAGGCGCAGCCCCGTCACCTGCGCGACGATCCTGCCCAGCAGGATGAAACCGAGGTCGGAGTAGTGGCGGGCGCGGCCGGGGCGGTAGCGGGGCGGGGGGAGCTGCGGCTGGATGTAGAGCGGCCACCACTCCCACAGGCCGCCGCGGTGCAGCAGCAGGTCCCGCACGGTGATCGCCTCGTACGACTTCGGCAGGTACGCGCTCAGCGGCGCGTCCAGGTCCACCAGCCGGTCGGACACCAGGCGGATGAGCATCGTGGTGGTGGCCACGACCTTGGTCACCGAGGCGAGGTCGTGGTAGGTGTCCATGGTCATCGGCGCCGCCCCGCCGCCCTCCCCGGGCACGGTCCGGTGGCCGGCGCACTCGTCGAGGTCGAACCAGGGGGTGCGGGCCGCCATGATCAGGCCGGGTGGCGCGTTCATGCCAGCCTCAGGGCTCGTGGCGGGGTGGTGACCGGCGCGGGCAGGACGAGCGGCCCGGCGCCCGGGGTCAGCGTGCCCAGGATGCGGGCGCTCGCGGCCCCCGTCCCGCCGGGCACCGTGCCGGGCAGGCCGTGCGCGGTGAGCCAGCCGATCAGCGCGAACGCGATCGCCTCCTTGTCGTCGGCGGGCGCGCCGAAGTCGTCGGACGGCGACACGCTCACGCCGGGCAGCGCGGCCCGCAGCCCCTCCATGACGACGGGGTTGCGGCATCCGCCGCCCGAGACGACCAGCGCGCCGACCGCGGCGGCCCGCACGTCGTGCGCGACGGTGCGTACGGTCAGCTCGGTCAGCGTCGCCACCAGGTCCGCGTCCCCGACCGTCACCCCGGCCCTGGCCAGGGCGGACTCCACGTACGCCAGGTGGAACAGCTCCTTGCCCGTGCTCTTGGGCGCGGCCAGCCGGTAGTACGGCTCGTCCAGCAGCACCTCCAGCAGCCGCTCGTGGACCCGCCCGGACGCGGCGATCCGCCCGTCCTCGTCGAACCCGCGCGGATGCAGCCCGCGGCTCGTCACCACGGCGTCGATCAGGGCGTTGGCGGGCCCGATGTCGTAGGCGTACAGGGTGTCGCCGCGCACCACGGTCATGTTCGCGATGCCGCCCAGGTTGAGCGCCCCGGCCCCGCCCTCGTACGCGCCGAGCAGCAGCCCGTCCAGCACGGACACCAGCGGCGCCCCGTGCCCGCCGGCCGTGATGTCCCTGATCCGCACGTCGGACAGCACGGGCGCGCCGGTCCGCTCGGCGATCCAGGCGGGCTGCCCGATCTGCAGGGTGCCGAGCGCGTGCGCGCCCTCCACCCAGTGGTAGACGGTCTGCCCGTGCGAGACGACCAGGTCGACGGGCCCGCCCGCCTCGATCGCCACGGCGGCGGAACCGGCGAAGCTCTGCCCGATGAGCGTGTCGAGCTCGCACACCTCCGCCAGCGTCGTCGGCGCGGGCGGCATCGCCGCGATCAGCCGCGCCCGCAGCTCCGCCGGGTACGGCGTGCTCGCCGTGTGCAGGACCCGGCCTTCGAGCACGCTCCCGACCAGCTCGAAGTCCACCACGGCGACGTCGATCCCGTCGTGCGAGGTGCCGGAGATCATCCCGAGAACTTTCATGACAGCTCCCCCAGAGCCGCGCGCAGCCGCCCGCCGGCCGCGGCCAGCCGGGCCTCCGCGTCCTGCGGCGACAGCTCGAAGCGGGCGGCCACGACCGCCTGCTTGACGTTGAACCCGTTCGCGTCCAGGGCCGCCAGCGCCTCCTCGCGCCCGCTCCCGGTGATCGTCCGCACCATGCGCACGGCCCGCTCGCGCAGCTTGCCGTTGCTGGCCTTCACATCGACCATGAGGTTGCCGTACGTCTTGCCCAGCCGCACCATCACGATCGTCGAGAACATGTTGAGCACCAGCTTCTGCGCCGTGCCCGCCTTGAGCCGGGTGGAGCCGCTGATCACCTCGGGCCCGACCAGCACCTCGACGGCGTGCTCGGCCGCCGCGCTGAGCGGCGTGCCCGCGTTGCACGACAGCCCCACGGTCAGCGCGCCGAGCTCGCGCGCCCGCCGCACGGCGGCCAGCACGTACGGGGTGCGCCCGCTGGAGGCCACGCCCACCACGGTGTCCAGCGGACCGATCCGGGCGGCGTCCACCGCGGCGGCCCCGGCCTCCTCGTCGTCCTCGGCCCCCTCGCAGGGGGAGACGATCGCGCTCTCGCCGCCCGCGATGATCGCGAAGACCTGCTCGGGCGGCGTGGAGAACGTCGGGGGGCACTCGGAGGCGTCCAGCACGCCCAGCCGTCCCGGCGTGCCCGCGCCCACGTAGACGAGCCGGCCGCCGGCCTCCATGCGCGCGGCCGTGGCCTCGATCGCCGCCGTGATGCTCGGCAGCGCCGCGGCGACGGCGGCGGGCACCGTGGCGTCTGCCGCGTTCATGGTCGCGGCCAGGTCGCCCACGCTCATCGTGTCGATGCCGGCGAAGCGCGGATCGGCCGACTCCGTGGTCAGTTCTGAGAGATTCACCGGCTACCTCGGTTCCGGGGGTCGAGAGTGTCACGCAGGCCGTCGCCGAGCAGGTTCAGCCCCACCACCAGCAGCACGACGACCACGCCTGGCGCGATCAGCGTCCACGGCGCGATGAACACCAGGCTGCGCGCCTCGAAGATCATCGAGCCGAGCGACGGCGCCGGCGGCGGGGTGCCCAGGCCCAGGAAGCTCAGCGACGCCTCGGTCAGCACCGCCCACGACAGCGACAGCGCCACCTGGACGACGATGATCGAGGTGATGTTCGGCAGCACGTGGCGGAGCATGATCTGCCAGCGGCTCTGGCCGGTGGAGACGGCCGCCTTCACGTACTCGATCTCCCTGAGCGAGAGCACCGGGCCGCGCGTGACGCGGATGAAGATCGGCACGTACACGATGGCGATGGCCACCGCGATCGTGAACCAGTTGCGGTCCAGCACCGAGGCCAGCGACAGCGCCAGCAGCAGCGGCGGGAACGCGAACAGCACGTTCGTCACCCCGCCGATCGCGCCGTCGGCCAGGCCGCGGTAGAAGCCGGACACCAGCCCGCCGAGCGTGCCGACCACGGTCGCGAACGCCACCGCGACCACCGCGATCAGCGCCGAGTTGCCGACCCCGGAGGCCACGCGGGAGAACACGTCCCGCCCGAACTGGTCGGTGCCGAACAGGTGCTCGCCCGACGGCGCCTGGAACCGGGACGGCGGATGTTGCGCGATCGGGTCGTACGGCAGCAGCCCCAGGTACGACAGCACCGCCACGACCGCCAGCAGCCCCAGGATCACGATGCCCGTCACCGCCGCTGGACTGCGCCTCATGACGCCCTCACCCGCGGGTCGATCACCCGGTAGAGCAGGTCGGTCAGCAGGTTGACCAGCACGAACGCCAGCGCGATCACGAGCACCGTGCTCTGCACCACCGCGTACTCCTTCTGCTGGATGCCCAGCAGCACCTGCCGCCCGATGCCGGGCACGGAGAAGATCTGCTCGACCACGACCGCCCCGCCCAGCAGGTAGCCGAACTGCAGCCCGGTCATGGTCACGATCGGCACGAGCGCGTTGCCCAGCACGTGCCGCGCCTGGAGCCGCCGCTCCGGCACGCCCTTGGCGCGGGCGGTGCGCACGAAGTCGTTCGAGCGCACCTCCAGGACGGCGGTGCGGGTGGTGCGCAGGATCGGCGCCGCGATGCCGAAGCCCAGCACCAGCGCGGGCAGCAGCATCTGCTGCAGGTTGAGCAGCGGGTCCTCGACGAGCGTGGCGAAGCCCTGCCCGTTGGGGTTGAACCCGAACGACGCCGCGAAGATCGACAGCAGCGTCGTGGCCAGCAGGAACGCCGGGATCGACAGCCCCGCCAGGCTCACGACCTGGCCGGCGGCGTCCCTGGCGGAGTTCGTCCGGGAGGCGGCCAGCATGCCGAGCGGCACCCCGATCAGCAGCGCCAGCACGATCGACAGCACGGCCAGCTCGAACGTCACCGGCAGCGCGTGCAGGGTCAGCTCCAGCACGCTCTGCTGGGAGCGGGCCGAGTAGCCGAAGTTGCCGGTGAACATGTTGCCCAGCCACGAGAAGAACTGCGTGACCAGCGGCTGGTCCAGCCCGTAGTACTGCTCGAGGGCCTGCCGCTGGGCCGGGGTGAGCGCGGCGGCCTCCGTGCCCAGCCCGGCCGTGATCTGGTCGCCGGGCAGGGCGCGCAGCATGACGAAGACGACCACGGCCACCCCGAACAGGATGCCGACCGTCTCCGCCACGCGCCGCAGCGGCCGGTTGCGCAGCAGCCTCATCCGACGGAGGTGGTCCGCAGGTACTGCAGCGAACCGCTGGCCATCGGCACGAAGCCGGTCACGTTCGCCGTCGTCGCGGTGTAGGTGTAGCCCGAGAACAGCCAGATCCAGGCGGCGTTGGCCTCCAGGTGCTCGCCGGCCTTGTCGTAGATCGCCTTGCGCGCGGCCTGGTCGGTCGTCGCCTTGCCCTGCGCGAACAGCTCGTCCAGCTCGGGGGAGCTGTAGCCGGCGACCTTGTTCAGGTTGCCCTTGCTGGTGAAGTAGCGGCCGTAGGAGCCGTCCGGGTCGGGCCGCCCGCCGTTGAGCGCGACGGCCGCGTCGAAGTCGGCCGCCACCCAGCGGTCCACGAACGCGCCCGACTCCAGCACCTCCAGCTCCAGGTTGATCTTCGCCTCGGCGAGCTGGGCCTTGAGGTTCTGGGCCTCGTTGACGGAGGTGGCGTACTCGCCCTGGGACACGATCGTCTTGACCGTCACGCCGCCGGACTTGCCGGCCTTGCCGAGGTACTCGGCGGCCTTGGCCAGGTCGCGGTTCGGGCAGGGGCGCCTGTTCGGGTCCGACTTGAACGCCGGGGCGGTGATCGGCCCGGTCACCTCGCCCTCGCCGAGCGCGGCGGTGTCGAGCACCTGCTTGCGGTCGATCGCGCACTGCATCGCCAGGCGCACGTTGACGTCCTTGAGCTCGCCGCGCTGCGCGTTGAGCTGGAGCACGTGGTAGTTGAGCTGCGGGGTCTTGGCCACGGTGATCGTGCCGCCGCCCTCGGCGGTCTGCGCGACGAGCGGGTCGTTGAAGACCGCGAGCTGCACGTTGCCCGACTGCATGGCCGACACGATGGACGACTCGTCGGGGATCACCCGGAACTCGACGGAGGCGGACTTCGGCTTCTCCGCGCCCCAGTACTTGTCGTTCCTGGTGAGTGTGATCGACTGGCTGGCCACCCGCTTGCCCAGCGTGAACGGTCCCGTGCCGTTGGGCGTGGCGTTCAGCTTCTCCTCGGTGTCGTCGGAGGAGAGCATGGCCATGTTGACCGTGGCGAGGTTGGCGGGCAGCGCGGCGTCGGGGCCGGTCAGCTCCAGCACCACCGTGCTCGCGTCGGGGGCCTCGACGGACTTCACCGACGCCAGCGACGCCCGGGCGACGGCCGCCGTCTTCTCGTCCATGATCTTGTCGAGGGAGAACTTGACGTCCTTGGAGTCGAACGCGCTGCCGTCGGCGAACGTGACGCCCTGCCGGAGCTTGAGCGTCAGCTTCTTGCCGTCGTCCGAGGGCTCCCAGGACTCGGCGAGGCCGGGGACCACGTTCAGGTCCTTGTCGAACTCGGTGAGCGTGCCGTACAGGTTCTGCAGCACGTTGACGGCCGTGAACTGGGTGGCCTTCCAGGGGAAGAGCGTGTCGGGGTCGGAGGTCACGCCGACCACCAGCGTGCCGCCCCCCTGACCGGCCGGCTTGCTGCTGGGGGCTGGCCCGGAGGAGGACGAACAGGCGGTGAGGGCGAGGGACAACGCGGCGGCGAGGCCGGCCGCGGAGAAGGCGCCACGGGGCATGTGGTCTCCTTCGGGCAGTAGGTCATAAAATTACGCAGACCCTACCACCGGGGTATTTTCTTTCCAGCGACGGGGTGACGATGACCGAGGACGCCGAGACGCTGCTGATCCGCATCCGCGCGGCCGTGCCCGCCCTGCGGCCGTCGGAGCGGCGCATCGCCGAGCTGTTCGCCGGCGACCCGGGGAGCGCCGCCAACCTGTCCATCGCCGAGCTGGCCGCCCGCTGCGAGACCTCGACGACCTCCGTGGTGCGCTTCTACCAGCGCATGGGCTACGCCCACTACAAACATTTCCGCATCGACCTGACCAGGGCCGTGGCCAGGGAGGAACTGGCCGCCGCCAGCCTGCCGGAGGTGTCGGGCGACATCGACAGGAACGACAGCCTGGAGGGCATCGTCTCCAAGGTCGCGATGAACGAGACGCTCTCCATCGCCGACACGGCCCGCATGCTGGACATGGAGGCGCTGGGCGAGGCGGTGGCCCGGCTGCTGGCCGCGCGCCGGATCGACACCTTCGGCGTGGGGGCGAGCGCGCTGGTCGGGCTCGACCTGCAGCAGAAGCTGTCACGCATCGGCCGCACCGCGATCAACTGGCACGACTCCCACTCGGCGTGGACCTCGGCGGCCACGCTCGACCCCGGCTGCGTGGCGGTGGCCGTCTCGCACAGCGGCGCCACCGTGGACACCGTCGAGTTCCTCGCCATCGCGCGCAAGACCGGGGCCGCGACCGTGGCGATCACGAACTTCCGCGAGTCGCCGCTGGCCCGCGCCGCCGACGTGACGCTCACGACGGCGGCGCGGGAGACCAGGTTCCGCTCCGGCGCGCTGGGCAGCCGCATCGCCCAGCTCATGGTGGTGGACTGCCTGTTCACCGGGGTCGCGCAGGCCTCCTACGACGCGTCGATGGAGGCGCTGCGCAACACGTACGCGGTGGTGCACGACCGGCGGGTCAAGCGGCCCTAGGGGCGCTGGACCGTCTCGCAGTCGAGGTTCACGTTGTCGCGCGCCCCGGCGTCCACGACGGCCACGTCGGTGCCCTCGCCGCAGGAGGACCGCAGGTCGCCGGTGCCGTCCCGCAGGTCGATCACGTCGTTGCCGCGGCCCGCGGACAGCGTGTCCACGCCGTTGCCGCCGGTGAGCTTGTTGTTCAGGTCGTCGCCGGTGAGCGTGTCGCCGAAGGAGCCGCCGACGACGTTCTCGGCCTGGACGTTGTCCTCGTCGGCGGGGCGGGTGCCGTCGGCCTCGCGCCCGTCGTTGTGACGGAAGTCCAGGCTGACGCGGACGCCGTCGTTCCCGTTCGGGCCGGTGGCCGGCACGCCCTGGTAGTCGGCGGTGTCCTCGCCGGGGCCGCCGGAGTACAGGATCCGGCTGGTCGCCGCGCCCACGGTGCCCTTGGACTGGCCGGGGCGGAAGACGTCGTTGCCGCCGTCGCCCTCGACGTAGCCCTGCAGCGGGACGAGCGAGGTGAACCTGTCGGCGCCCTCGCCGAGCCGGGCGAGGATCCGCGTGATGCCGGCCGAGCAGCGTACGGTGGTGAGGTCGCCGGGGGCCGAGACGCAGCCGGCGCCGGGCGTGATGTTCACCGAGTCGCTGATCCGCAGCACATTGGTGCCCGTCTCCAGCGTGATCAGGACCCTGTTGGCGTCGGCCGAGCCGGTGTAGTCGAGCTGGAGCAGGCCGCCGCTGACCGCCCGTACCGAGGCGGACGAGGTGCCCGCCGCCGCCGCGTGACCGGTCGCGGGGAGCGAGGGGAGCGCGGCGAGCGCGCCGATGGCGAGGCCGCCGAGTAACGAAAGGTGCATGGCTCGACGCTTGAGCGTGTACATGACGCCTCCTCATGGAGAGATTGAAACTTTGACTGCTCCATGGTGGACCGGAACTTTGTTCTGCTCTGCGTCTTTGTGCACGGATGATCTGTCTTCCTCGCAACATCTTCACAGGCCGGATTCACCTGCGGTTCACTGGGCGGCCCTACCTTGTAGCCCCATGAACTGGAGGTACCGGGCCAACGCCACCCTTGAGGGCCTGACGGGATACACGCTGTCGCGCAAACTACGGAAGGAGCCGCCCAAACCGCCGCCCCCGCCCAAGGTTCCGCTGGAGTTGCAGCGGCTGCCGGGTGACAAGGTCCGCCCGCCCGCCGATCCCGCGCACGACCGGCTGCTGCGCGAGCCGGCCTTCCTGCTGTCGTCCGTACGGTCCGGCTCCACGCTGCTGCGCGTCATGCTCAACAGCCACTCCCGGATCCACTCGCCGATCGAGACGCACTTCAGGCGGGTGACGGTGGGTCTGGGCACCGACCCCGTACGCCAGGCCATGGAGCTGCTCGGCCACACCCACAGCGACATCGAGCACCTGGTGTGGGACCGGCTGCTGCACCGCGAGCTGACCCGCAGCGGCAAGACGATCATGTGCGAGAAGACGCCCAGCAACGTCTTCGTCTGGCGGCGCATCGCCACCTGCTGGCCGGACGCGCGCTTCATCTTCCTGCTGCGCCACCCGATGTCGATCGTGCAGTCCTGGCACGAGGCCGACCCGGTCAAGCGGCCCATGAGCGAGGCCGTGCCGCGCACGCTCAACTACATGAAGTACCTGGAGGAGGCCCGTACCCACCTGGAGGGGCTGACCGTGCGGTACGAGGAGCTGACCGCCGACCCCGAGGGCCAGCTCCGCCGGATCTGCCTGTTCCTGGGCGTGGAGTTCGAGCCCGTCATGCTGGAGTACGGCAAGAAGGACCACGGTGGCTTCGTCAAGGGCATCGGCGACTGGCGCGACAAGATCCGCAGTGGCACCGTCGTCGCCGGCCGGCCCCTGCCGACCCCCGACGAGATCCCCGTTGAGCTGCACGACATCTGCCGGACATGGGAATATCTCGCCTGACAGGCGGCTCACCGCATCGGTTGCCACTCTGTGACAGAGTTCGCCTGCGATTTGCCCGCCATTCGCCCAAGGCTCCGATATGTTGCCGTTCGTGATCAACGGGCCTTCGCGCCGAGCTTTACTCGCCGGTACCTTCGCCGGCCTCGCCCTGCCCGCGGCGGTGTCGACCGCACTGCCCGCGCAGGCCGAGGCCCCCGCACGTCGTGGCAGCCTGCCCAGGCGGCCGAACATCCTGCTCATCCTGGCCGACGACCTGGGCTGGGGGGAGATAGGCAGCAACGGGCAGCGCATGATCCACACCCCGAACCTGGACCGGCTGGCGGCCGAGGGCGTGCAGTTCAAGGCCGCGTACGCGGGGGCGCCGCTCTGCGCGCCGTCGCGCTGCTCGCTGCTCACCGGCCTGCACGCCGGACACAGCACCGTGCGGGAGAACCCGGAGGGCGGGCCGCAGCACTCGCTCACCGACGCGGACCTCACCTTCGCCGAGGTGCTGCAACTGTCCGGCTACCGCACCGCCTGCATCGGCAAGTGGGGCTTCGGCCCCGAGGAGCCCGGCCAGGCCTCGCACCCGAACATGCGCGGGTTCGACGAGTTCTTCGGCTACATCGGCCACAGGCACGCGCACCAGTACTACCCCAAGTACCTCTGGCACAACGGGCAGAAGGTGCAGCTCGACGGCAGTCAGTACGCGCCGCACCTGTTCAGGCAGCGGGCCGTCGAGTTCATCAACGCCGGCGGTGACCAGCCGTTCCTGCTCTACTTCGCCAGCACGCTGCCGCACTCGCCGAGCGTCATCCCCGGCGACGCCGGCGAGTACGAGGACAAGCCGTGGAGCGGTCCGAACCGCCGCCACGCCGCCCAGGTGGCCAGGCTCGACACCGACGTCGCCGCGCTGATCAGGTCCCTGCGTGACGCGGGCCTGGCCAAGGACACCCTCGTGCTGTTCACCAGCGACAACGGGCCGCACAGGGAGAAGGGCGTCACGCCCTGGCTGTTCGACTCCAACGGCCCCTACCGGGCCGACAAGCGCGACGTGTACGAGGGCGGCATCCGCGTGCCGCTGATCGCCTGGTCGCCGGGGCTGCGCCCGCGGGTGGAGCGGCAGCCCGTGGCGTCCTGGGACATCCTGCCGACGCTGGCCGACCTGGCGGACACGCCCGTCCCCGCCAACCTCGACGGCCTGTCCTTCCGCGGCCTGCTCACCGGCGAGGGCGCGCCCAGGCACACCCACCTCGTCTGGAACCGGCCGCGCAAGGCCCAGGCCATTCGCCGGGGCCGGTGGAAGCTGGTCAGGTTCGATCCGAACATCGCCGGCGCCGGGCCCGAGGGCCGCATCGAGCTGTACGACCTGACCAAGGACCCGGGGGAGCGCCGCGACCTCGCCGCCGCCAGGCCCCAGATCACCCAGGAACTGATGGAGCTGCTCGACAGCTCGATCGGGGAGGACCCGCGCCTGCCGTACGGGCTGCGCACCGAGCTCACCGGCGGGCAGGTCGTGGTCACCCTGCACAACGGCTCCGCCGTGCCTTGGACCCAGGTCGAGCTCGGCCTCGACGGCAAACGCAAGGCGCGGGCGCACACGGTCGCCCGCGTGGACCCTGGGATGGCCATCTCGGTCGGCTTCCCCGCGCCGTCCACCGGGCGGATCACGGCACGGGCCGGCTTCCGGGCGAGCGGCCGCTCGCACGTCTTCCGCCGGGCCCACCGGGACGTGGAGGCACCGATCACGCTGACCAGCCAGTGATCACCGGCTGATCACGCCCTGCCCTGCCAGGCGACCGGCCACGGCGCGCTGTGTCCGGTCGCCGAGCCGTCGGCGGCCACGGCGGTGGTCACGGCGGTCAGGATCAGGAAATATCGCAACACCCGGCGGAACATGCTCCGAGCGTTCCCGGCCCCCTGTTTCCCCGGCGTTAACCGAAGCCCCGCATGGAACCCTCACCACGACGGCACCTCACTCTAGTGACGAAGAGTGATGACATCGCTACCGAAAGTTGACACTCTGATAGCGAGGACATTCCTGCGAGGAGAGGAACACATGAATCTGGTCACCCGTGCGGAGTGGCACGCCAAGAAGCCGACCAGCGACTACGTCCGGCTGTCCGCCACCCAGGGCATCAAGATCCACTACACGGGCGGGAAGGTGCCCGCCGACCTCGCCGACTCCGGCAACCACGACCGCTGCGTCGACCTGGTCCAGGACATCCAGCGCATGCACATGTCGGGGGGCCGCGGCGAGAAGTACATCGACCTGGGCTACAACATGGTGTGCTGCCCCCACCGGCGCACGTTCATGGGCCGCGGCCCCCACGCCCTGCCGGCCGCCAACGGCGCGGGCCTCAACTCCGGCCATTACGCGGTGCTCGCCCTGGTCGGCAGCTCGGGGCTGACGGAGCCGAACGACGACCTGCTCAACGCCCTGGTCGACGCCATCGAGTACCTCCGCGAGCACGGCGACGCGGGCCGCGAGGTCAAGGGCCACCGCGACGGCTACGACACCTCCTGCCCCGGCGACCCCCTCTACCGCTGGCTCCGCGACGGCGCCGAACGCCCCTGACCCCGGCGCGGGCGCCGGCCCGCGCTCAAGGACCGGCGGCTCAGGGCAGGCAGCCGACGTGCGCCAGGGCCTGCTTCAGCAGCACACCCTGCCCGCCGGCCATCTCCTCCTGCACCATCGGCGAGGCCGCCTCCTCCGGCGTGAACCACACCAGGTCGAGCGCGTCCTGCCGGGGCCGGCAGTCACCCGCGACGGGCACGATGTAGGCCAGCGAGACGGCATGCTGGCGCGGATCGTGGTAAGGCGTGACGCCGGGCGTGGGGAAGTACTCGGCGACGGTGAACGGCTGCGGGGAGATCGGGATGCGGGGCAGCGCCACGGGCCCGAGGTCCTTCTCCAGGTGCCGCAGCAGCGCGTCGCGGATCCGCTCGTGGTGGAGCACCCGCCCCGAGACCAGCGCCCGGCTGACCGTGCCGTCCGGCAACATGCGAAGCAGCAGGCCGACGCGGGTGACCACGCCGGTGTCATCGACGCGCACCGGCACGGCGTCGATGTAGAGGATCGGCATCCGGCCCCGCACCGATTCCAGTTCTTCCGGTGCGAGCCAAGCAGGCGTGGTTTCGGTCTTTTCGGTCATCTGCTGATCGTACGGCGCGAGAGGTCAGCGGTGGGCCAGAGACCGGTCAGGAGGCGTGCGCCCGGCCACCCAGGACGCCGTGCAGATGAACAGCACGATGCCGACGAACGGCAGATACTCCACGATCTTGCGCTTCATGTCAGGTCACGCTCCGCTCTCGCCTGTGCCAGCCGCCTGCGCTGCGGCTGGACGGTGTGCTTGGGGTCGTTGGCCGACTCCATGCCGGCCCGGAAGATCCCGAACCTGGTGCAGGCCGACCCGGCCAGCAGAGCGGCGCCCGCCGCGACGGCCGCGACCCTGCTGCGCCGGCCCACGCTCGCCCCGGCCAGCGCGCCGGCCAGCGACAGTGCCTCGCCGAGCCGCAGCAGCCTGCTGCGCTTGAGCGGCTCGGCCAGCGGCCCCAGCCGCCGCTCCATCCGGGCCGCCGCCGCCACCTCCACCGCCGCGCCCAGCAGCGCCGCCCGCCGCGCCGGGCCCGCCTCCGACAGCGGCGCGGCCAGCATGCCGAGCCCGCCCGCCGACGCCGCCGCCGACCCGGCGAACAGGAACGGCATCTCCCGGTACGCCTCGTGCCAGACCGGCACGGCGGTGTCGCAGATCAGCGCCGCCGTGTACGTGGCCACCGCGGGGCCCACGATCCCGGCACCCACGGTGGCGGCGCGGCCGAGGCCGGGGAACAGCCCGGTGACGTCGGTGGCCGCGGCGGCGCCGGCGTGCGGGCCGTACACGCTGAGGATCCACGTGCCGACGCTCATCGGCGAGGTCACCTTGAACACCCGCAACATGTTCACGAAGCGCTCGGGGCGGCCCAGGTCGTGGATGAGCGCGTAGAGCGAGCCGCCCAGCGCGCCCAGCGCCCCCACCTTGGCCGCCCTGGCCAGGCGCGGGCGGCCGGTCAGCTCGGCGGCGGCGGCCAGCGTGGACGACGCGCCCGCCAGGCCGCCCAGGAACAGGTAACCGGCGATGTCGGGCGCCTGCCAGGTCGGCTCGTTCAGCACCGGCCGCCCGTAGTAGGAGTCGAAGGTGGCCTTGGGCACCATGAGCCGCTCGCGCCTGCGGCCCGCCGAGCCCGGCGTGGCCTGGCGCTCGCCGCGCAGCTCCGGCGAGCCGTCCATCCGCACATCGGTCTGGCTCATCGCCGCCTCCACGCCGTCGCCGCCACCCCGGCGAGCAGGGCCACCGCCGCCACCCCCACGTGCCGCCACATCGACGGCAGGTCCCTGGTCGTCGCCACCGGATCGGGCGGCAGGCCGTACACCTCGGGCTCGTCCAGCAGCAGGAAGAACGCGCCCATCCCGCCCACGCCGTCGTCCGGGTCGTGCCCGTACAGGCGGGCGGAGCCCACCCCGGCCGCGCGCACCTGCTCCAGCCGCCGCTCGGCCCGCTCGCGCAGCTCGTCCAGGTCGCCGAACTGGATGGAGTCGGTCGGGCACGTCTTGGCGCAGGCCGGCTCCTCGCCGGCGCCCAGCCGGTCGTAGCACATCGTGCACTTGGCCGCCGTGCCGCTGGTCTCCCGCTTGCCGATCACCCCGAACGGGCACGCGGGCACGCAGTAGCCGCAGCCGTTGCAGATGTCCTCCTGCACCACGACCGTTCCGTACTCGGTGCGGAACAGCGACCCCGTCGGGCACACGTCCAGGCAGGCCGCGTGCGTGCAGTGCTTGCACACGTCGGAGGCCATCAGCCAGCGGAAGTCCAGCTCGCCCACCCCGGGCTCCTGGTGGCCCAGGGGCCGCCGCTGCTCGACGAACGCCACGTGCCGCCAGGTGTCGGCGCTCAGCTTCATCGTGTTGTCGTACGACCAGCCGGTGAAGGTCAGGCCGTCGTCGGGGACGTGGTTCCACTCCTTGCACGCCACCTCGCACGCCTTGCAGCCGATGCAGATGCTGGTGTCGGTGAAGAACCCCACCCGGCCGCTGTCGCCGAGCCGCTCGTCCAGGTCGAAGGCCATCACGCCTCCATTCCGGTGTCGGCGCTCACGCCGGCGCGCCGCTGGTAGGCCCGCACCAGCTCGGGCAGCGCCGGGCCGCGCGGCCGCCGGCCCGGGCGGATGTCCGCCGACAGGGCCTTGACCTCCTGGATGTGCGAGTTCGGGTCCAGCGAGATCGACGACAGCTCGTTGGCCGCATCACCCTTGGCCAGCCCGTTCGGGCCGAAGTGGAACGGCAGCCCGATCTGGTGCAGCGTGCGCCCGTCGAGGTGCAGCGACGGGATGCGGTCGGTGACCAGCACCCTGGCCTCGATGGCGTTGCGCGCGGTGACGATCGTCGCCCAGTCGCCGTGCACCAGCCCCCGCTCGGCCGCCAGCGCGGGCGAGACCTCGCAGAACATCTCCGGCTGCAGCTCCGCCAGGTACGGCGTGAACCGGCTCATGCCGCCCGCCGTGAAGTGCTCGGTCAGCCGGTACGTCGTCACCACGTACGGGTAGACCGACGCCCCCGGCTCGTCCCCGCTCGGCTGGTACCGGTTGTGCTCGTGCGGGTAGAGCTTGCGCGCCGGGTTGCGCTGCCGCCCGTACAGCGGGTTGGCCACCGGCGAGTCCTGCGGCTCGTAGTGCGTGGGCAGCGGCCCGTCCACCACCCCTGCGGGCGCGAACAGCCAGCCCTTGCCGTCGGCCTGCATGATGAACGGGTCGATCCCCGACAGCGCCGCCACCCCCGAGGCGTCGGGCGGCGGCCGGTAGCCGGGGCTCTTGCCGGCCTCGAAGTCGGGCACGTCGTGCCCCGTCCACGTGCCCGCCTCGGCGTCCCACCAGACCAGCCGCTTGCGCTCGCTCCACGGGCTGCCGTCGGGCCTGGCCGAGGCGCGGTTGTAGAGGATGCGCCGGTTCGCCGGCCACGCCCACGCCCACTCGGCGGCTATCCAGTCCTGCTCGGCGGCGGGCTTGCGGCGGGCGGCCTGGTTGACGCCGTCCTTGCGGACGCCGCAGTAGATCCAGCAGCCGCAGGCCGTGGAGCCGTCGTCCTTCAGCTCCGCGTAGCCGGACAGGGGCCGGCCGCCGGCGTCCCAGCCGTTGATCTCGGCCAGCACCGCCTCCGCCGACGGCTCGGCCGTCTCGCCGCTCACCGGGTAGTCCCACGTCAGGTCGAGCACGGGCGCGTCGATCGGGTCCCGCGAGCCGGCCAGCTTCTCGCGGACGATGCGGCCCAGGTGGTACATGAACCACAGGTCGCTGCGGGCGTCGCCCTGCGGCTCGACGGCCCGGTGGTGCCACTGCAGCAGCCGGTTGGTGTTGGTGAAGCTGCCGTCCTTCTCGGTGTGGCAGGCCGCGGGCAGGAAGAACACCTCGGTACGGATGTCGGCGGTCCTCAGCTCGCCGGTCTCGATCTCCGGGCCGTCCTTCCACCAGGTGGCGCTCTCGATCAGGTTGAGGTCGCGCACGACCAGCCAGTCGAGGTTGGCCATGCCCAGCCGCTGCATCCTCGCGTTGGCCGAGCCGACCGCCGGGTTCTCGCCGAGCAGCAGGTAGCCCTTGCAGGTGCCGTCGAGCTGCGCCAGCACCGTGTCGTACGTGCTGTGCGAGCCTGTCAGGCGCGGCAGCCAGCCGAACCGGTAGTCGTTGTCCGGCTGCGCGGAATCGCCCCACCACGCCTTGAGCAGGCTGATCAGGTAGGCGGGCATGTTGGCCCAGAAGCCCTGGTGCGGCGCGTCGCCCTGCAGGAAGTCGCGCAGCCGCTCGTTCTCGTGCGCGTGCGGCATCGGGATGTAGCCGGGCAGCAGGTTGAACAGCGTCGGGATGTCGCTGGAGCCCTGGATGCTGGCATGGCCGCGCAGCGCCTGGATCCCGCCGCCGGGCCGGCCGATGTTGCCCAGCAGCAGTTGCAGGATGCAGGCCGCCCGGATGAACTGGGAGCCGTCACTGTGCTGGGTCCAGCCGACCGCGTAGACGAACTCGGCCGTCCTGTCCGGTCCCGAGTTCTCCGTCAGGTGGCGGCACACCTCCTCGAACAGGTGCCGCGGCACCCCGCACACCCGCTCGACCATCTCCGGCGTGTAGCGGGCGTAGTGGCGGCGCAGCACCTGCAGCACGCAGCGCGGATGGCGCAGCGTCTCGTCCCGGTGCGCCTGGCCGTCCAGCGGCGCCCCGGTGCCGCCCTGCACCTCGGAGCGGCCGGGCGGGGAGCCGCCCGTCCGCTTCCGGTACTCCTGGTCCCGCTCGCCCGAGGCGGCGACCGTCGTCATGCCCTCGTACTGCCAGGAGTCCACGTCGTACGAGCGGCCCTCGGCGTCGAAGCCGGAGAACAGGCCGTCCAGGTCCTCGGCGTCGCGGTAGTCCTCGCGCAGGATCGTGGCCGCGTTGGTGTAGTTGACCACGTACTCGTGGAAGTACAGCTCGTTCTCCAGCACGTGGTTGATGATCGCGCCGAGGAAGGCCACGTCGGAGCCGGCCCGGATGGGCACGTGCAGGTCGGCCAGCGCGCTCGTACGGGTGAAGCGCGGATCCACGTGGATGACCACCGCGCCGCGCGCCTTGGCCTCCATCACCCACTGGAAGCCCACGGGATGCGCCTCGGCGAAGTTGGAGCCCTCGATGATCACGCAGTCGGCGTGCTGGAGGTCCTGCATGAACGTGGTCGCGCCGCCCCGCCCGAACGACGTGCCCAGCCCCACCACGGTCGAGCTGTGGCAGACGCGGGCCTGGTTCTCGATCTGCACCACGCCGAGCGCCGTCAGCAGCTTCTTGATGAGGTAGTTCTCCTCGTTGTCCAGCGTGGCGCCGCCCAGGCTGGCGATGCCCATGGTCCTGGCGGTGCGCAGGCCGTCCCGCTCCTGCTCCCACGTCTCGCGCCGGGTCGCGATGATCCGGTCGGCGATCATGTCCATCGCCGTGGCCAGGTCGATCTCCTGCCAGTCGGCCGCGCCCGGCGGCCGGTGGAGCGCCTGGTACTGGCGGCGGGAGTCGGTGGTGAGCTGGAGGCTGGCCGCGCCCTTCGGGCACAGCCGGCCGCGGCTGATGGGGGAGTCGGGGTCACCCTCGATCTGGACGACCTTCCCGTCCCGCACGAACACGTTCTGGGCGCAGCCCACCGCGCAGTACGGGCACACCGACTTCACCACCCGGTCGGCCGTGGCCGTACGCGCCCGCAGCCCGGCCGTCTTCGCCGATCTCGCCGCCGGGCCCCGCGCCGTCCGGTCCGCCCCCGTGAGCTGCCGCAGCAGCGGCCACCCGAACTCCATGACACCCCCCGATGCCCCCGGCCCGAGTCCTGCCCTGGACAGGCCGGGGGAAAACCGGCAGGTCAGAACACCCGGGAGGCCGCCTCGTCCCAGGCGGCACGGTCGCCGGACGGCTCGTAGCGGCGCAGCGGCTGCGAGGAGGCGACCAGCGCGCGCATCTCCCCGAGATCCGACACCAGCCCGGCCGCCCGCGCCTGCACCAGCACGTTGCCGAACGTGGTGGCCTCCCCGGGCCCCGCCACCACCGGCAGCCCGCAGGCGTCGGCGGTGAACTGGCACAGCAGCTCGTTGCGCGAGCCGCCGCCCACCAGGTGGACGACCTCGACGTCGCGGCCCGACAGCTCCATCGCCTGCCGCACGGCCAGCCGGTGCCCGAGCGCCAGGCTCTCCAGCACGCACCGCACGTACGCGGCGGGGGAGGCGGGCGGGCGCTGGCCGGTGCGGCGGCACTCGGCGGCGATCCTGGCCGGCATGTCGCCCGGCGGCAGGAAGGCGGGCTCGTCCGGGTTCACCACGGCGGCGAACGGCCGCTCGGCCGCCGCGGCCTTCAGCAGGTCGCCCAGGTCGGCGCCCGGCCAGGCGCGCAGGCACTCCTGCAGCAGCCACAGGCCCATGACGTTGCGCAGGTAGCGGACGGTGCCGTCGATGCCGGCCTCGTTGGTGAAGTTCGCGGCGCGGCTCCCGGGGGTGAGCACCGGGCCGGGCAGCTCCACCCCGGCCAGCGACCAGGTGCCGCACGAGACGTAGGCGAACGCGGAGCCGGTGGCGGGCACCGCGGCCACCGCCGAGGCGGTGTCGTGCGAGCCGACCGCGCGGACGGGCGCCGACCAGCCGATCTCCCCGGCCACGTCCCTGCGCAGGCCGCCGACCAGGTCTCCGGGCTGCCGCAGCGGCGGGAAGAGGCCCGCCGGCAGGCCGAGCTGCTTGATCAGCGGTAACGCCCACTCGCGCGTGCGCACGTCGAGCAGGCCCGTCGTGGAGGCGTTGGTCACCTCGGCGCCGAGCTCGCCGGTCAGCCAGTAGCCGATCAGGTCGGGGATGAGCAGCATCGTGGCCGCGTCGCCGAGCCGCCGCTCCGTCAGGAGCTGGTAGACCGTGTTGAACGGCAGGACCTGCAGCCCGGACACGTCGTACAGGGTCTCCGCGCCGACCGAACCGGCCACCCGCTCCGCCACGCCGGCCGTGCGGTCGTCGCGGTAGTGCACGGGGTTGCCCAGCATGGCGCCCGACTCGTCGAGCAGCGCGTAGTCCACCGCCCACGAGTCCACGCCGATGGAGGAGACCGGGCCCGCCGCGCGCAACCCGGTGAGGATCTCGCGGTAGAGGCCGAGGATGTCCCAGTAGAGGTGGTCGGCGACGCGTACCGGGCCGTTCGGGAAGCGGTGCGCCTCGGTCAGGCTCAGCCCGTCGGACAGGTCGGCCAGCATGACCCGGCCACTGGAGGCGCCGAGGTCGACGGCGGCGAAACGGCGGCTCATTGGGTGGACTCCCTGGCGACGAGCTCCGGCTGGAACATGATGTGCTGGTGCGCGTGCGTGTCGGGGTTGTCGCACTCGTCCAGCAGCAGCTCGGTGGCGATGCGGCCGAGCTGGTACGTGGGCTGGCGCATCGAGCTGAGCGACACGGTGGAGGCGGCGGCGAAGTCGATGTCGTCGTACCCCATCAGCGCCACCTCCTCGGGCACCCGCACGCCCGAGCGGAGCAGGGCGCGCAGCACGCCCAGCGCGAGCAGGTCGTTGGCGCAGAAGACGGCCTCGGGCAGGCCCTCGGCGATCAGGTCGGCGGCGGCCTTCTCGCCCGCGCGGGCCGTCATCGTGGCGGCCTCGGCCACCCGCAGGTCGTCGGGGTCCAGGCCGGCCGCGCGCATCGCGAGCTTGGCGCCCTCGCGCCGCTCCACGCACTGGCGGATGGTCAGCGGGCCCGTCACGTACGCGACGGTGCGCGCGCCCTTGGACAGCAGGTGCGCCACGGCGGCCCGGCCGCCCGCGACGTCGTCCACGGCCACCGCGCACTGGTCGGGCCGGTGCGCGGGATGGTCCACCAGCACCACGCTGATGCCGTGCTCGCGCAGCCGGTCGAGCCTGGCGGGGTCCTCGCCCGACGGGGTGATCAGCACGCCGCGCACCCGGTGCTCGGCCAGCACCCGCAGGTTGCGGTCCTCCTTGTCCTGCGACCCGGCGGAGTTGCCGAGGATCACGGCGTACCCCAGCTCGCTGACGACGTCCTCGACCCCGGCGGCCACCTCGGTGAAGAACGGGTTGCCGATGTCGATCACGCTCAGGCCGATCGTCCTGCTGTGCCCCGCGCGCAGCGTCGAGGCGGAGCCGTGACGGACGAACCCCAGCTCGCTGATGGCCGCCTCCACCCGCTCGCGCGTCGCGGGGGCGACTTTGCCGGGCCGGTTCAGTACGTTGGAGACCGTGCCCGGGGAGACGCCGGCGTGCGCGGCGACGTCCTTGATGCTGACCATGGCCATGAAGCTAAATTAAAACGTACTAACGGACGGTGCGCCAGTCGCGGCACCGGTGGGACCGCAAATCCGCGTTGACATCGTCGTGAGACGCCGCCTAACCTCGCGCGCCGGAAGTAAAACGTTTCTATAAGAGGGGGCGCTCGTGATCCGCGCTGCCATCGTAGGGGCCGGCGCCATCGCCGCGCACAGCCACATGCCCGCCCTGCGGGCCCACGGCGACCGGGTCGAGCTGGTGGCCGTGGCGGACGTGGACGGGACCAGGGCCCGATCGCTGGCCGGCGGCGCGGCGGCGGTGTACACGGACCTGGAGGAGCTGCTCGCCGCCGAGCGGCCCGACCTGGTGATCGTCTGCACGCCGCCGTACCTGCACGCCGGGCAGGCCGTCGCGGCCCTGTCGGCGGGCGCGTGGGTGTGGTGCGAGAAGCCGGCCGCGCTCTCGCTGGCCGAGCTCGACCGGATGGCGGCGGCCGAGGGCCCCGGCGGGCCGTACCTGTCGGTCGTCTACCAGCAGCGCTTCGGCTCCGGCGCCGAGCACCTGCGCGCGCTGGGCGGGGCGCTGGGCCGCCCGATGCTGGCGCTGTGCCAGACGACCTGGCACCGGGGCGAGGAGTACTACGCGGCGCCGTACCGCGGCACGTGGGCCGCCGAGGGCGGCGGCACGACGGTGCTGCACGGCGTGCACCAGATGGACCTGATGCTGTCGGTGTTCGGCGACTGGGCGGAGATCACGGCCATGGCCGGGCGGCTGGACCGGCCGATCGAGACCGAGGACGTGTCGCTGGCCATGGTGCGCTTCGAGAACGGCGCCATGGGCTCGGTCGTCACCAGCGTGCTGTCGCCGAGGGAGGAGAGCTACCTGCGCTTCGACTTCGCCGACGCCACGGTGGAGCTGCGCCACCTGTACGGCTACGGCAACGCCGACTGGACCTCCACCTCGCCGCTGTGGAGCCCGCCCGAGGACGTCCCCAGCAGCCACGCCACCCAGCTCGGCCTGCTGCTGGACGCCTACGAGCGCGGCGAGCGCCCGCCGGCCTCCGGCGCGGACGCCAGGCGGGCCATGGAGTTCGTCACCGGCCTGTACGCCTCCGCCTTCACCGGCCGCCCGGTGCGGCGCGAGGAGATCACCGAGGAGAGCCCGTTCTACCACCGGCTCGACGGCGGCATTGAATCGTTCTTCACCGCCGCGACCCCGTGAGTCACGAAAAGCATCCCGGGCCGCCCCCGAAACGCCCGCGCTGACCTGGGGGGACAGCATGCTCAGGCGGCGCGGGTCTTGTGCGCAATACGGCCGGAACGTTTTAATCCCCCGTAAACATAGGCGTAACGGACTGTGAGCGCTAACAGTTATCTCGAAAGGCAGACATTCATGCCGGATGGCATCGCGTACGGCGGCGACTGGAATCCCGAGCAGTGGCCCGAGGAGACGTGGGAGCAGGACGTCGCGCTGATGCGCGAGGCCGGCGTCAACCGGGTCAGCGTCGGGATCTTCTCCTGGTCGTCGCTGGAGCCCGTCGAGGGCGTGTTCGACTTCGGCTGGTTCGACCGGGTGATGGACCTGCTGGCCGAGAACGGGATCGGCGCCAACCTCGCCACCCCCACCGCCTCCCCGCCGCCGTGGTTCTCGGACGCCTACCCGGAGGCGCTGCCCGTGGACGCCGACGGGCGGCGCCTCTACCACGGCAGCAGGCAGGGCTTCTGCCCCAGCTCGCCCATCTACCGCGAAAAGGCCCTGCGCATCGCCGAGCAGGTGGCGCTGCGCTACCGCGACCACCCGGCGCTGGCCCTGTGGCACGTGCACAACGAGTACGGCTGCCACAACGCCCGCTGCTACTGCGACACCTCGGCCGCCGCCTTCCGCGCCTGGCTGCGCACGCGCTACTCCTCGCTCGACGCGCTCAACGAGGCGTGGGGGACCGCGTTCTGGTCCCAGCGCTAC
Organism: Nonomuraea sp. GTA35; assembly: GCF_041950525.1. NCBI lineage: Bacteria > Bacillati > Actinomycetota > Actinomycetes > Streptosporangiales > Streptosporangiaceae > Nonomuraea > Nonomuraea sp. GTA35. Next base: position 93,799 of record NZ_JBGNUV010000023.1, read on the forward strand.
AGCGACTGGGCGCAGATCCTGCCGCCCCGCGCCACCCCCAGCTTCCCCAACCCGGGCCAGCAGCTCGACTTCCGCAGGTTCAGCTCCGACGCGCTGGTCGAGCTGTACGTCGCCGAACGCGACCTGCTCAAGCAGCTCACCCCCGACGTGCCCGCCACCACCAACCTGATGGCCGGCGCGCACTGGGACATGGACTGCTGGGCCTTCGCCGCCGAGCTGGACGTGGTCTCCACCGACCACTACCTGATCGGCGCCCGCCGCGAGCGCCACATCGACCTGGCCTTCGCCGCCGACTACGCCCGCTCGCTGGGCGGCGGCCGGCCGTGGCTGCTCATGGAGCACTCCACCAGCGCGGTCAACTGGCAGCCGCGCAACCTCGCCAAGACCCCCGGCGAGCTGCGCCGCAACTCCCTCCAGCACCTGGCCAGGGGCGCGGACGGGATCATGTTCTTCCAGTGGCGCCAGTCCAGGGCGGGCGCCGAGAAGTGGCACTCGGCGATGGTGCCGCACGCCGGCACCGACACCAAGATCTGGCGCGAGGTGGTGGCGCTCGGGGCCGAGCTGGCGGGGCTCTCCGGCGTGGCGGGCAGCACGGTCAAGGCCGACGTCGCCCTGCTCCTCGACCACTCCAGCGTGTGGGCGCAGGACCACCCCGCCCAGCCCACCTCGGAGCTGGACCCGGTGGAGGAGGCCAAGCGCTGGCACGCCGCGCTGTGGCGGGCCGGCGTCACCTGCGACCTGGCCCACCCCGAGGGCGACCTGACCGGTTACCGCCTGGTCGTGGTGCCCCAGCTCTACCTGGTGAGCGACGCGGGGGCGGCCGGCCTGGAGGAGTTCGCCCGGCGGGGCGGGGTCGTGGTCGTGGGCCCGTACAGCGGGATCGTGGACGAGCACGACCGGGTCCGGCTGGGCGGCTACCCGGGCGCCTGGCGGGACCTGCTCGGGGTGAGCGTCGAGGAGTTCTTCCCCCTCGACGCGCCGATCCGGCTGGCGTCGGGCGCGACCGGCGGCGTGTGGAGCGAGGCGGCGCGGGTCACCACCGCCAAGGTGCTCGACACGTACGCGAGCGGGGAGCCCGCCTGGACCCGCAACGAGTTCGGCGACGGCTCGGCGCACTACCTGACCACCCTGCTCGACGACGCCGCGCTCGCCGAGGTCCTCGCCACGGCCTGCCGCGAGGCGGGGGTGTCGCCCGAGGCCACGAGCGTGCCGGGGGTCGAGGTCGTCCGGCGCTCGCACCCGGACGGGCGCTCCTTCCTGTTCGCCGTCAACCACACCGCCGAGGACGTCACCGTCACGACCGCCGGCGGGGACACCGTCACCGTCGCGGCCGGCGACGCGGTGGTGATCCCCGGCTGACCCGCCGAGACCCGGCCGCAGGCGGGCGTACGGGCTTCCCCCCAGGCCCGCTCACCCGCCCGCGAGGTGCGTTAAAACGTGTCACCCCCCGGAGCGGGTTCTGCCACCGCATCGGGGGCCGCTGGTCCATTGACAGCGAGCACCAGTAATCATAGTTTCCTGCACGACGGATTAAAACGTTTTGAAGGGAGTGTCAGTGCAACGCGTCTGCTTCCTGCTGAAAGTCCGCCCAGAGCGGCTGGCGGAGTACCGCGAACGCCACCGCGACGTCTGGCCGGAGATGCGAGAGGCGCTGTCGCGCACCGGCTGGCACAACTACTCGCTCTTCCTCAGGGACGACGGCCTCCTGGTGGGATACCTGGAGACCGAGGACTTCGAGGCCGCACAGAAGGCGATGGCCGGGACCGAGGTCAACGCCCGCTGGCAGGCCGAGATGGCGCCGTTCTTCGAGGGCCTCGACGGCCGCCCCGACGAGGGCATGGTCCCGCTGACCGAAGTGTTCCACCTGGATTGATCGGGGAGTAATGACTGACATCAAGGCCGCGCTGCGGTCGCAGCGCATCGAGACGCCGTCCTGGGCCTACGGCAACAGCGGCACGCGGTTCAAGGTGTTCGCCCAGCAGGGCGTGCCGCGCGACCCGTACGAGAAGCTGGCCGACGCCGCCCAGGTGCACGCCTACACCGGGATTGCTCCCACCGTCGCCCTGCACATCCCGTGGGACAAGGTGGACGACTACGCCGACCTGGCCCGCCACGCCCGCGAGGCGGGCGTGCAGATCGGTGCGATCAACTCCAACGTCTTCCAGGACGACGACTACAAGCTGGGCAGCGTCACCCACCCCGACGCGCGGGTGCGCCGCAAGGCCACCGACCACCTGCTCGAGTGTGTGGACATCATGGACGCCACCGGCTCCGACACGCTGAAGCTGTGGTTCTCCGACGGCATCAACTACCCGGGCCAGGACGACATCAGGGCCCGCCAGGACCGCCTGGCCGAGTCGCTGGCCGAGGTCTACGACCGCCTGGGCGAGGGCCAGCGTTTCCTGCTGGAGTACAAGCTGTTCGAGCCGGCCTTCTACGCCACCGACGTGCCCGACTGGGGCACCGCCTACGCGCACTGCGTCAAGCTCGGCCCCAAGGCGCAGGTCGTCGTGGACACCGGCCACCACGCCCCGGGCACCAACATCGAGTTCATCGTCGCCTTCCTCCTGCGCGAGGGCAAGCTCGGCGGCTTCGACTTCAACTCCCGCTTCTACGCCGACGACGACCTCATGGTGGGCGCGGCGGACCCGTTCCAGCTCTTCCGCATCATGTACGAGGTCATCAGGGGCGGCGGGTTCACCGACGAGGTCGCGTTCATGCTCGACCAGTGCCACAACATCGAGCCCAAGATCCCCGGCCAGATCCGCTCGGTCATGAACGTGCAGGAGGCCACCGCCAAGGCGCTGCTCGTGGACCGCGACGCGCTGAGCGCCGCGCAGAACGAGGGCGATGTGCTGGGCGCCAACGCCGTCCTCATGGACGCCTACAACACCGACGTGCGGCCGCTGCTCGCCGAGCTGCGCGAGGAGCAGGGCCTCGCGCCCGACCCGATGGCCGCCTACGCCACGTCCGGATACTTCGAGAAGATCGCCGCCGAGCGCGTCGGCGGCAACCAGGCAGGCTGGGGGGCCTGAAGCACCATGTCCAACGCCATGTCCAACGTCATCAACGAACTCATCGAGCGTTCCCACCGCCTGGGCGCCGACCCGCGTAACACCAACTTCGCGGGCGGCAACACCTCGGCCAAGGGCACCGAGCCCGACCCCGTCACCGGCGAGGACGTCGAGCTGCTCTGGGTCAAGGGCTCCGGCGGCGACCTCGGCACCCTGAAGCAGGCCGGTCTCGCCGTGCTCCGCCTCGACCGGCTGCGCGCGCTCAAGGGCGTCTACCCGGGCGTCGAGCGCGAGGACGAGATGGTCGCGGCCTTCGACTACTGCCTGCACGGCAAGGGCGGTGCCGCGCCGTCCATCGACACCGCCATGCACGGCCTGGTCGAGGCCGGCCACGTCGACCACCTGCACCCCGACGCGGGCATCGCGATCGCCACCGCCGCCGACGGCGAGGAGCTGACCAGGCGCGTCTTCGGCGACAGGGTCGTGTGGGTGCCGTGGCGCCGGCCCGGCTTCCAGCTCGGCCTGGACATCGCCGCCATCAAGGAGGCGAACCCGCAGGCCATCGGCTGCGTCCTGGGCGGTCACGGCATCACGGCCTGGGGCGACACCTCGCAGGAGTGCGAGGCGCGCTCGCTGGAGATCATCCGCACCGCGGAGGCGTACCTGGCCGAGCACGGCCGCCAGGACCCGTTCGGCTCGGTGATCTACGACACGCTGCCCGAGGCCGAGCGGCACGAGCGGGCCGCGGCGCTGTTCCCGCTGATCCGCGGCCTGGCCTCGACCGACATCCGCGTGGTCGGCCACTACACCGACACCCCCGAGGTGCTCGACTTCGTCTCCCGCGCCGAGCACCCGAGGCTCGCCGCGCTGGGCACGTCCTGCCCCGACCACTTCCTGCGCACCAAGGTCGCGCCGCTGGTGCTGGACCTGCCGCCGGACGCGCCCCTGGAGCAGGTCGCCGAGCGGCTGCGCGAGCTGCACGCCGCCTACCGCGAGGAGTACACCGCCTACTACGACCGGCACGCCACCCCCGACTCCCCGGCCATCCGGGGCGCGGACCCGGCGATCGTGCTGGTGCCGGGCGTCGGCATGTTCTCCTTCGGCAAGGACAAGCAGACCGCCCGCGTGGCCGGCGAGTTCTACGTCAACGCCATCAACGTCATGCGCGGCGCCGAGTCCGTCTCCACCTACGCCCCCATCCCCGAGTCGGAGAAGTTCCGCATCGAGTACTGGGAGCTGGAGGAGGCCAAGCTCCGCCGCATGCCCAAGCCCAAGCCCCTGGCCACCAGGGTCGCGCTGGTGACCGGCGGCGGCTCGGGCATCGGCGCGGCCACCGCCCGCCGGCTGGCCGCCGAGGGCGCGTGCGTGATCGTGGCCGACCGCGACCTGGGCGCGGCGGAGAAGGTGGCCGCCGAGATCGGCGCGAGCGCGTACCGCGTCTCGGACGTCGCCGTGGCCGTCGGGGTGGACGTCACGTCGGAGGAGCAGATCGTCGCCGCGGTACGCGCCGGCGTGCTCGCGTTCGGCGGCGTCGACCTGGTCGTCAACAACGCCGGCCTGTCGCTGTCGCGCGCGCTCCTGGAGACGACGCTGGCCGACTGGGACCTGCAGCACGACGTGATGGCGCGCGGCTCGTTCCTGGTCTCCCGCGAGACGGCCAAGGTCATGATCGACCAGGCCATGGGCGGCGACATCGTCTACATCTCCTCCAAGAACTCCGTCTTCGCCGGCCCGAACAACGTCGCCTACGGCGCCGCCAAGGCCGACCAGGCCCACCAGGTGCGCCTGCTGGCGGCCGAGCTGGGCGCCCACGGCATCCGCGTGAACGGCGTCAACCCCGACGGCGTCGTGCGCGGCTCCGGCATCTTCGCCTCCGGCTGGGGCGCCAACCGCGCGGCCGTGTACGGGGTCGAGGAGGACAGGCTCGGCGAGTTCTACGCCCAGCGCACCCTGCTCAAGCGCGAGGTCCTGCCCGAGCACGTGGCCAACGCGGTCTTCGCGCTCACCGCCAGCGACCTGAGCCACACCACCGGCCTGCACGTCCCGGTGGACGCCGGCGTGGCCGCCGCCTTCCTGCGGTAGGAGGCGCTAGGAGCAGGCCGCCACCATACCGGCGAGCATCAGCACGACCCCGGCCGCCGTGACCAGGATCCCTCCGGTCACGGCGGCCCGGCGCCCCCTGCGCGCCCCCAGCCAGTACATGACCACGTACGGCAGGAACCCCAGCCCGCCCAGCCCCACCCCCGGCAGCGCCAGCGCCGCCAGCACGCCCTTCGTGCCCGCCGGTACGGCCCGGTCGCCCTCCGGCGTGAGCTGGGCCCGCAACAGGTCGCCCGCCTCGGAGTCGGGGGAGGCGGCCACCTCCACGACCGCGTCCCCGTTGTCGGGCGTGAACTGCCCCCTGCAGTCGTACCGGCCCTCGCCCAGGTCCTCGCACGAGACGACGCGCAGCGTCCCCGGCGTGCCCGCCCGCCCCGTGGCCAGCTCCAGCTCCCCGGCGGCCAGCACCATCGGCGCCAGGCAGACCCCCAGCCACAGCAGCACGAGAACGCAACGCCCCCAGGGCCCGGGGCCTCTGCCACGTGTACCGGACGGCGATTCGGACAAGAACTCGGTCATGGCCTCCATCCTGGCGCCCCCGTCTTGGAGCTCACCTGCACGTGACAAGTCTCACGATGCGGGCGGCAAGGGCGCTCTGGCTTGCATGTTCATCCTCTAGAGTGCATTATTTTCACAAGCAAGGTCATGAGCTATGATGCATAAACATGCATTCGGGAGGGGTGGCATGAGAGCAGCGGTCGCGGGAGCCAGCGGCTACGCCGGAGGGGAGCTGCTCCGCCTCCTGCTCGGCCATCCCGAGTTCGAGATCGGCGCACTCACCGCCGCCTCCAGCGCCGGCAGCCGCCTCGGCGCCCACCAGCCCCACCTGCCGCAGCTCGCCGACCGGGTCATCGAGGACACCACGGCCGGCACCCTCGCCGGCCACGACGTGGTCTTCCTGGCGCTGCCGCACGGCCACTCGGCCGCCGTCGCCGCGCAACTGGGCGAGGAGACGGTCGTGGTCGACTGCGGGGCCGACCACCGGCTCACCGACCCGGCCGCCTGGCAGGAGTTCTACGGCGGCGAGCACGCCGGCACCTGGCCCTACGGCCTGCCCGAGCTGCCCGGCCAGCGCGAGCTCCTCAAGGGCGCCAGGCGCATCGCCGTGCCCGGCTGCTACCCGACCTCCGTGCTGCTCGCCCTGGCGCCCGCGTTCGCCGCCGGCCTGGCCGGGCCCGACGTGGTCGTGGTGGCCGCCAGCGGCACCAGCGGCGCCGGCAAGTCCCTCAAGCCGAACCTGCTCGGCAGCGAGGTCATGGGCTCGGTCAGCGCGTACGGCGTGGGCGGCGTCCACCGGCACACCCCCGAGATGGAGCAGGGCCTGTCGGCCGTCGCGGGCACGCCCGTACGGGTGTCGTTCACCCCGACGCTGGCCCCCATGAGCCGCGGCATCCTGGCCACGTGCTCCGCCCCCGCCGCGCCCGGCGTCACCGGTGAGTCGCTGCGGGCCGCCTACGAGGTGGCGCTGAAGGACGAGCCGTTCGTGCGGCTCCTGCCCGAGGGCCTGTGGCCGGCCACCTCCATGACGTACGGCGCCAACACCGCGGCGCTGCAGGTGACGCTCGACCCGCGCGCGAACCGCGTGGTCGCCGTCATCGCCATCGACAACCTCACCAAGGGCACCGCCGGGGGCGCCCTGCAGAGCGTGAACCTCGCCCTCGGCCTGCCGGAAGAGCTCGGCCTCCCCACGACAGGAGTTGCTCCATGAGTGTCACTGCCCCCCTGGGGTTCAGAGCCGCGGGTGTCGCCGCCGGAATCAAGTCCGGCGGCGCCCGCGACCTGGCCCTCGTCGTCAACGACGGGCCCAGCCGCGCCGCCGCGGGCGTCTTCACCGCCAACCGCGTGAAGGCCGCGCCCGTGCTGTGGTCGCAGCAGGTCCTCGCGGGCGGGCGGCTGCGAGCGGTGGTGCTCAACTCCGGCGGAGCCAACGCCTGCACCGGGCCGGAAGGCTTCCAGGACACCCACGCCACCGCCGAGAAGGTCGCCGAGGCGCTGGAGGACTCCGCGGGCGAGATCGCGGTCTGCTCCACCGGCCTGATCGGCGAGCGGCTGCCGATGGACGAGCTGCTGTCCGGCGTCGAGACCGCCGCGGGCCAGCTCTCCCGCGACGGCGGCCTGGCCGCCGCCGACGCCATCCGCACCACCGACACCGTCTCCAAGATCTCCTTCAAGCGCGGCACCGGCTACATGGTCGGCGGCATGGCCAAGGGCGCCGGCATGCTCGCCCCCGCCCTGGCCACCATGCTCTGCGTGATCACCACCGACGCCGACCTGACCAGCGAGGAGCTCGACGCCGCGCTGCGCAAGGCCACGTCGGTGACGTTCGACCGGCTCGACACCGACGGCTGCATGTCCACCAACGACACCGTGCTGCTGCTGGCCAGCGGCGCCGCCGGCGTCAAGCCCGACCTGGCCGAGTTCGAGCAGCGGGTCATCGAGGTCTGCGCCGACCTGGCCCGGCAGCTCCTGGTGGACGCCGAGGGCGCCTCCAAGGCCATCGCCATCGAGGTGGTCGGCGCCGCCTCCGAGGACGACGCCGTCAAGGTCGGCCGCTCCGTGGCCCGCTCCAACCTGCTCAAGTGCGCCATCCACGGCGAGGACCCCAACTGGGGCCGCGTCCTGGCCGCCGTCGGCACCACCGACGCGGTGTTCGAGCCCGACCGGCTCAACGTGGCCATCAACGGCATCTGGATCTGCCGCGGCGGCGCGGTCGGCGACGACCGCTCCAAGGTGGACATGCGCCCCCGCGACGTGACGATCACCATCGACCTGTCGGCGGGCCCGCACACCGCGACCGTGCACACCACCGACCTGACGGCCGACTACGTCCACGAGAACTCGGCGTACTCCTCATGAGGCTGACCACCGCGCAGACCAAGGCCGAGGCGCTGATCGAGGCGCTGCCCTGGCTGACCCGCTTCCACGGCGCGACCGTCGTCATCAAGTACGGCGGCAACGCCATGACGGAGGAGGCCCTCAAGGAGGGCTTCGCCGAGGACGTCGTCTTCCTGCACCAGGCCGGCCTGCGCCCGGTCGTCGTGCACGGCGGAGGCCCGCAGATCAGCAGCGCGCTGGCCAAGGCGGGCATCCCGTCCACGTTCACCGCCGGCCTCCGGGTCACCACGCCCGAGGCCATGCAGGTCGTCAGGATGGTGCTCACCGGCCAGGTCAACCGCGACATCGTGGGCCTGGTCAACCGGCACGGCCCGTTCGCGGTCGGCATGTCGGGCGAGGACGCCCACCTGTTCACGGCCGTGCGCAAGCACGCCATCGTGGACGGGCAGCCGGTCGACATCGGCCAGGTCGGCGAGATCATCAAGGTCGATCCCGGCGCCGTGAACGCCCTGCTCGACAACGGCCGCATCCCGGTCATCTCCAGCGTGGCCAGGGGCGACGACGGAGAGATCTACAACGTCAACGCCGACACCGCCGCCGCCGCGCTGGCCGTGGCGCTCCAGGCCCACAAGCTGATCGTGCTGACCGACGTCGAGGGCCTGTACGCGAGCTGGCCCGACGACACCGACGTGATCGACCTGCTCACCGCCGACGAGCTCGAAGCGATGATGCCCACACTGTCCAGCGGCATGGTGCCGAAGATGGAGGCGTGCCTGACGGCCGTGCAGGGCGGGGTGCCGCAGGCCCACGTCCTCGACGGCCGCGTGCCGCACTCCCTGCTGCTGGAGATCTTCACCAATGAAGGAATCGGAACGATGGTGATGCCCTCATGAGCCTGTTCGAAAGGTTCGAAAGCGCCTTCATGCCCAACTACGGCGTCCCCCCGGTCGCCCTGGCGCGAGGCGAGGGCTCCCGCGTGTGGGACGTGGACGGCAAGCAGTACCTCGACTTCATCGCCGGCATCGCGACCAGCTCGCTCGGCCACGCCCACCCGGCCCTGGTCGAGGCCGTCTCCAAGCAGGTCGCCACGATCGCGCACACCAGCAACCTGTTCCTGCACGAGCCCGAGGTGCTGCTGGCCGAGCGGCTGCGCGCCCTGCTCGACGCCCCCGTCCGGGTCTTCCTCGCCAACTCCGGCACCGAGGCCAACGAGGCGGCCTACAAGCTCGCGCTCAAGTACGGCAGGCGCGAGGGCCGCTCCTACTTCGTGGCCGCAGAGAACGGTTTCCACGGCCGCACGATCGGCGCCCTGTCCCTGACGGGCAAGAAGGCGATCCGCGACCAGTTCGGACCGTTCCCCGTGCCCGTCCGGTTCGTCCCCTACGGCGACGCCGACGCGCTCAAGGAGGCCGTGACCGGCGACTGCATCGCCGTCTTCCTCGAGCCCACCCAGGGCGAGGCCGGCGTCGTGCCGCCGCCCGACGGCTACTTCGAGGCGGCCCGCGAGATCTGCGACTCGACCGGCGCGCTGCTGGTGGCCGACGAGATCCAGTCGGCCATCGGCCGCAGCGGCCACTGGTTCGCCCACCAGGCCGACGGCGTCGTCCCCGACGTCCTCACCCTGGCCAAGGGCCTGGGCGGCGGGCTGCCGATCGGCGCCTGCGTCGGGTTCGGCGACGTGGGCAAGCTGTTCGAGAAGGGCGACCACGGCTCGACGTTCGGCGGCAACCCGGTCTCGTGCGCCGCGGCGCTGGCCGTGCTCGACACCCTCGACCTCGACCACGTCAGGTCGGTGGCGGCGCGGCTGCGTACCGGGCTGGAGGCCGTCCGGGAGCCGCTGCTCAAGGGCGTGCGCGGCCGCGGCCTGTGGCTGGCCGCCGTGCTGGCCGAGCCCCGCTCGGCCGAGGTGCAAAAGGCCGCCGCGAACGCCGGCTTCCTGGTCAACGCCCTGCAGCCCGACGCCGTACGCATCGCGCCCCCGCTGATCGTGACGGCCGACGAGGTGGACGCGTTCGTTGCCGCGTTCCCCGCGATCCTGGCGGAGGCTTCCCAGTGACCAGGCATTTCCTGCGTGATGACGATCTGACCCCCGCCGAGCAGGCGGAGGTGCTCGACCTCGCCGCCGCCATGAAGAAGGACCGGTTCGGCTACCGCCCCTTCGAGGGCCCGCAGACCGTCGCCGTCCTGTTCGACAAGCCGTCGGCCAGGACCCGCATCTCCTTCCACACCGGCATCGGCGAGCTCGGCGGCCTGCCGCTGATCGTCGACAACGTCTCGGTCCTCATGGGCCGCGGCGAGCCGACCGCCGACATCGCCCGGGTGCTCGACCGGCAGGTGGCCGCCATCGTCTGGCGCACCACCGGCCAGGAGCTGATCGACGAGATGGCCGCGCACTCGCGGGTGCCGGTCGTCAACGCGCTCACCGACGAGTTCCACCCCTGCCAGATCCTGGCCGACCTGCAGACCGTCCAGGAGCAGCTGGGCCGCACCGCCGGGCTCACGCTCACCTACGTCGGCGACGGCGCCAACAACATGGCGCACTCCTACCTGCTCGGCGGGGCCACGGCCGGCATGCACGTGCGCATCGCAGCCCCGCCCGGCTACCAGCCCGACGCGGTCATCCTCGACCAGGCCGCCGCCATCGCCGCCCGGACAGGCGGCTCGGTGGTGGCGCTGTCCGACCCGGCGGCCGCCGCCCAGGGGGCGCACGTGATCGCCACCGACACGTGGGTTTCGATGGGCCAGGACGGCAAGGAGGAACGGGTGGCCGCTCTCATGCCGTACCAGGTGAACTCCGAACTGCTGCAGCACGCCGCGCCCGACGCCGTCGTGCTGCACTGCCTGCCCGCCTACCGAGGCTACGAGATCACCCCCGAGGTGCTCGACGGGCCGCAGAGCGTGGTGTGGGACCAGGCGGAGAACCGGCTGCACGCCCAGAAGGCCCTGCTGCACTGGCTAGTCTCCCGCACATGATGATCCCGATGACCAAGGCCGCGCGGCAGGCGAAGATCACCGACCTGCTGCAGCGGAAGGCCGTGCGCTCCCAGCCCGAGCTGGCCAAGCTGCTCGCCGAGAGCGGCGTGGAGGTCACCCAGGCCACGCTCTCGCGTGATCTCGACGAGCTCGGCGCGCTCAAGCTGCGGGCCGACGACGGCTCCCTCGTCTACGCGCTGCCCGGCGAGGGCGGCGGCCGCATCCCGCTCACCCGGCTGGGCAGCGGCGAGAGCCCCGCCGCCCGCCTGCACCGCATCGCGGAGGAGCTGCTCGTCGGCGCGGAGGCCTCGGCCAACCTGGTCATCGTGCGGACCCCGCCGGGCGCGGCGCAGTTCCTCGCCTCGGCCATCGACCACGCCGACTGGGAGTCCATCCTCGGCACGGTCGCGGGCGACGACACCATCCTCGTGATCAGCCGCGACCCGGCGGGCGGCCAGGCCCTCGCCGAGGCGCTGCTGAAGGCCGCCGACCGGCGAAGCTAGAAGACTTTGGAGATTGGAAAATGCCCGACAGAGTAGTGCTCGCCTATTCAGGCGGCCTCGACACCTCGGTCGCCATCCCGTACCTCGCCGAGAAGATGAACGCCGAGGTCGTCGCCGTCGCCGTGGACCTCGGCCAGGGCGGCGAGGAGATGGACGTCATCCAGAAGCGCGCCGTCGACTGCGGCGCCGTCGAGTCTGTCGTGGTGGACGCCAAGGAGGAGTTCGCCGCCGACTTCTGCGTGCCGGCCCTGCAGGCCAACGCGCTCTACATGGACCGCTACCCGCTGGTCTCCTCGCTGTCGCGCCCGCTGATCGTCAAGCACCTGGTGTCTGCGGCCAAGCGGTTCGGCGGCACGATCGTCTCCCACGGCTGCACCGGCAAGGGCAACGACCAGGTCCGCTTCGAGGCCGGCCTGGCCGCCCTGGCCCCCGACCTGCAGGTCATCGCCCCCGCCAGGGACTTCGCCTGGACACGTGACAAGGCCATCGAGTACGCCGAGGCCAAGGGCCTGCCCATCGAGACCTCGAAGAAGAACCCGTTCTCCATCGACCAGAACCTCTGGGGCCGCGCCGTCGAGACCGGCTTCCTGGAGGACATCTGGAACGGCCCCACCGAAGAGGTCTACTCCTACACCGCCGACCCGGCGCAGCAGCGCGAGCCCGACGAGGTCGTGATCACCTTCGAGCAGGGCGTCCCCGTCAAGCTCGACGGGCGCTCGCTCACGCCGTACCAGGTCGTCGAGGAGCTCAACCGGCGCGCAGGCGCGCAGGGCGTGGGCCGCATCGACATGGTCGAGGACCGCCTGGTGGGCATCAAGTCGCGCGAGGTGTACGAGGCGCCCGGCGCGATCGCCCTCATCGCCGCCCACATGGAGCTGGAGAATGTCACCGTCGAGCGCGACCTGGCCCGCTTCAAGCGCGGCGTCGACCAGCGCTGGAGCGAGCTCGTCTACGACGGCCTGTGGTTCTCGCCGCTCAAGAGCGCGCTCGACGCGCTCATCGCCGACGCGCAGAAGCACGTCAACGGCGACATCAGGATGACCCTGCACGGCGGCAGGGCGACCGTGACAGGGCGCCGCTCGCACGACTCCCTGTACGACTTCTCACTCGCCACCTACGACACGGGCGACACCTTCGACCAGTCCCTGGCCAAGGGCTTCGTCCAGCTGTTCTCCCTCCCCGCTAAGATCGCGGCGGCCCGGGACGCGAGGAAGGGCTGAGTTGCACTATGGTCTCGGGGGACGCGAAGGAGATGACGGTGAGTGATGGCAAGCCGATGCGGCTGTGGGGCGGACGCTTCGAGAGCGGCCCGTCCGACGCGCTGGCCCGGCTGTCGGTGAGTGTGCACTTCGACTGGCGGCTGGTGCCGTACGACCTGGCGGCGTCCAGGGCGCACGCCCGCGTGCTGCACAGAGCGGGGCTGCTGACCGCCGAGGAGCTCGAGCGCATGATCGGCGCGCTCGACGACCTGGAGCAGGCCTGCAAGGCGGGCGAGTTCCGGCCGACGGTCGCCGACGAGGACGTGCACACCGCGCTGGAGCGCGGCCTGCTGGAGCGGCTCGGCTCGCTCGGTGGCAAGCTCCGCGCCGGCCGCTCGCGCAACGACCAGATCGCCACCGACCTGCGCCTGTACCTCCGCGACCACGCCCGTTCGGTCGTCTCCCGGCTGGTCGAGCTGGAGACGGCGCTCATGGCCCAGGCCGAGCAGCACGCCGAGACGGCCGCGCCCGGAATGACGCACCTGCAGCACGCGCAGCCCGTCTCCTTCGGCCACCAGCTCCTGGCCCACGTGCACGCCTTCGCGCGCGACATCGACCGGATCACCGACTGGGACAAGCGCGCCGCGATCTCCCCGCTCGGCTCCGGCGCCCTCGCGGGCTCCTCGCTGCCGCTCGACCCGCAGGCCGTCGCGGAGGAACTGGGCTTCGCCGCCGCCGCGCCCAACTCGATGGACGCCGTCGCCGACCGCGACTTCGCCGCCGAGTTCCTGTTCGACGCGGCCATGATCGGCGTGCACCTGTCGCGGCTGGGCGAGGAGATCGTCCTGTGGGCCTCGCAGGAGTTCCGCTGGATCGAGATGGACGACGCCTACTCCACCGGCTCGTCGATCATGCCGCAGAAGAAGAACCCCGACGTGGCCGAGCTGGCCCGCGGCAAGTCAGGGCGGCTGATCGGCAACCTGATGTCGCTGCTCACCACGCTCAAGGGCCTGCCGCTGACCTACAACCGCGACCTGCAGGAGGACAAGGAGCCGGTGTTCGACGCGGTCGACACGCTGCTGCTCGTCCTGCCCGCGATGGCCGGCCTGGTCGCCACCATGCGGGTCAACACCGCGCGCATGGAGGCCTCCGCCCCCGACGGTTACGCCCTGGCCACCGACCTGGCCGAGCTGCTCGTCCGGCGCGGGGTGCCGTTCCGCGACGCGCACGAGGCCGTCGGCCACCTCGTCGTGTGGTGCCAGGTCAACGACAAGGACCTCGGCGAGCTGACCGACGACGAGCTGGCCAAGGTCTCCTCCCACCTGACGCCCGACGTCCGCGACGTGCTCAGCGTCCCCGGCGCCCTGGCCGCCAGAAAGGCCCACGGCGGTACCGCACCCGACCGCGTCCGCGACCAGCTCGTCGCGCTGCGCGAGGCGGTCGACGCGCAGGCGGCATGGGCCGCGGGGAGCTGAGCTTCGAGCGCGGCGGCGAGCTGAGCCCGGCGCCGCTGCCGCGCGGCTTCTTCGACCGGCCGTCCCACGAGGTGGCGCCCGACCTGCTCGGGCGCGTGCTCGTGCACGGGCCCGTCGCCGTACGCCTGACCGAGGTCGAGGCGTACGGCGGCCCCGGCGAGGACCCGGCGGCGCACACGTACCGGGGCAGGACACCCCGCAACGCGGTCATGTTCGGCCCGCCCGGGCACCTGTACGTGTACTTCACCTACGGCATGCACTTCTGCGCCAACCTCGTCTGCCTGCCCGACGGCTCGGGCTCGGCCGTGCTGCTGCGGGCGGGCGAGGTGGTGGCCGGTGAGGCGGAGGCCCGCGCCCGGCGTACGGCGGCCAAGCCGGTCGCCTTCCGGGACCTGGCGCGGGGGCCCGCCCGGCTGGCCGTCGCGCTCGGCCTGGAGCGCGAGCACAACGGCCTCGACGCCATCCTCGAAGGCTCGCCCGCCGGCAGACCGCACGCGTCGGCCACCATGCTCGAAGGCCGGCCCGCCGACCCCGGCCAGATCAGGTCAGGCCCGCGCACCGGCATCTCGACGGCCAAGGACACGCCGTGGCGGTTCTGGATCGACGGCGACGAGACCGTCTCGCCGTACCGCGCTCACGTGCCCCGCCGCCGCAGCGCCGCCGCCACCTCCGTGGGGGAGGTGCCCAGGTCGTGAGCGCTGAAGATGTGCAGGTTGTCGCCGGTGTCGATCTCCAGCATCTCGCTGCGCAGCCCCCAGCGCCTGCGCACGTCGACCTTGATGTCCCAGATCGACTCCCACGGCACGTGCCGCCTGCCCGCGAACCCGTGCACCACGGTGATCCCGCTCGGGTCGGCCGCCAGCCGTACGGGGACGAGCACGTCACGCAACCCCATCGCACCCACCAGCACGGCCGCGGGCACGGCCAGGATCACACCCCGGAAATCCCCCTCGAACCACCAGTAAACGGCGAGCCCGGCACACACCAGAGCCCCTAAGATCTTGAAAACGGCCAGCTCGCGACGGACCCTCCACATGGACACCCAGCGTATCCAAGTGGCGCGCATGCGCACCGATCGGGCAGGCTAAAGGCATCCGCATCCGAACAGGAAAGCCAGATCACCGTGACCGACATCCTTGACGACCTCGCGTGGCGAGGCCTGATCGCCCAGTCCACCGACCTCGACGCGCTGCGCGCGTCCATGGCCAAGGCACCGATCACGGTCTATTGCGGCTTCGACCCGACGGCGGCGTCCCTGCACGTCGGACACTTCGTGCCGCTGCTGACGCTGCGCCGCTTCCAGCTCGCCGGTCACAACGCGATCGGCCTGGTCGGCGGCGCCACCGGCCTGATCGGTGACCCGAGCGGCCGTAACACCGAGCGCTCGCTCAACTCCACCGAGGTCGTCGCCGAGTGGGTGGAGCGCCTGCGCGGCCAGGTCGGCAGGTTCCTCGACTTCGACGAGTCGCGCCCCAACCCGGCCCGCCTGGTCAGCAACCTCGACTGGACCGGCGAGCTGAGCGCGATCGAGTTCCTGCGCGACATCGGCAAGCACTTCCCGGTCAACCGCATGCTGGCCAGGGAGTCGGTCTCCGCCCGCCTGGCGGGCGAAGGGCTCAGCTACACCGAGTTCAGCTACCAGATCCTGCAGTCCAACGACTTCCTGGAGCTGTACCGCCGCTACAACTGCACCCTCCAGGTCGGCGGCAGCGACCAGTGGGGCAACATCACCGCCGGCGCCGACCTGATCCGCCGTGTCGAGGGCGCGCACGTCCACGTCGTCACCCTGCCGCTGATCACCAAGGCCGACGGCACCAAGTTCGGCAAGACGGCGGGCGGCGCGCTCTGGCTCGACCCCGCCATGACCTCGCCGTACGCCTTCTACCAGTACTTCCTCAACTCCGACGACCGCGACGTGATCCACTACCTCAAGGTGTTCACGTTCCGCTCCCGCGAGGAGATCGAGGAGCTGGAGAAGGCCGTCGCCGAGCGGCCCTTCGCCCGCGAGGCCCAGCGCACGCTGGCCGAGGACCTCACCGAGCTGCTGCACGGGCGGCAGGAGCTGGACGCCGTGCTGGCCGCCTCCAAGGCGCTGTTCGGCCAGGGCGCTCTGGAGGAACTGCCCGCCTCGACCCTCGAGGCCGCGCTGGCCGAGGTGCCCAAGGCCACCGTGCCCGCCCTCGGGGCCTCGTTCGTCGACCTGCTGGCCGACAGCGGGCTGGTCGAGTCGAAGTCGGCTGCCCGGCGGGCGGTCAAGGAGGGCGGGGCGTACCTCAACAACCGCAAGATCACCGACGAGGCGTACGTGCCGGTGGCCGACGACCTGCTGGCCGGGCGCTTCATGGTGCTGCGGCGCGGCAAGAAGTCGATCGGCGGCGTCGCGGTCGGCTGACCGTCCTTGGCCGAGCGGGTCCTTCGCACTGCGGAGGGCCCGCTTTCGCGGTGCCCGTGGGCGTCTGGACGATGAGGGGCGGTCAAACCGACTGGTTCATCAGCCGGCTCCCCGACGCGTGAACAACGCCACCGTCAGCCCGGGCAGATCACCGGAGTGCTTGGCCGCACTGAGCTCGAACCCGGCCCTCTCCACCTCCGCGACCCGAGCGATGGAGCCCGCCTCCAGCCCCGACTGCTTCGTCCCCCGCCACACGACCCAAACCCGCTCGCGCCCCTCCAAGGCCCCCGAGACATCGGACCCCTCCGGATAACCGAATCCATCGGGATCAGGCGCGCTCCCCGCCAGCAGCACGTCCACCGGCATGAGCGAGTCGGCGTAGTAGTCGAACCCCGCGCGCAACTGGCTCTGCCCGTAGACGATCGCGTCCTCGGGCTCGGCCTTGATCACCCGAAGCGCCCACGGAATGTTCTCGAACCGCCCGTTCTCCTCCCGCACCTCCGCGTGCTCGGAGAACGCCAGCCCGAACCCGACGACCACGACCAGCACCGCCGCCACCACCTGGAACCGGGGCAGCCCCGCCACCGCCAGCCCGGCCAGCAGCGCCAGCGCGGGAGCGGTCACGAACAGATACCGATCCACGTAAGCCGGTGTGACCAGCACCGACACCGCGAGCAGCAGCACCGGAGGCAGCACCAGCCAGCCCACCAGCACCGGCGCCCACACCTTGTCGCCCTGCCCCTGGCTCTTGCCTGCCGCCCGCCACAGCACCACCGCTCCGGCCAGCGCCATCGCGAACAGCACGACCCCGAGCGTGGCGGCCCCCGCCGCCATCTTCGGGAACTTCAGCCACACCTCCGGCCCTCGCTCCGGGATCCAGCTGATCGCGTGCCGTTCCCCGTACCCGATCAACCCCAGCACGCCGGCGGGCACACATCCGACGGCCAATGCGCTCAGCATCCGCACCGCCACCGCCCGCCGCAGCAGCAGGAGCTGGGCGGGCAGGACGAGCACCGCGAACAGGTGCGTGGAGCACACGAGCGCCACCGCCACCCCGTACAGCACCCACCGCCGCGCCGCCCCCGGCCGCTCGACGGCGCGGTGCAGCGCCCAGAACGAGAGCACGACCGCGGCCGCCGCGAACGCGTACGACCTGGCGAACGCCCCGTAGTAGGAAACCGAAGGCAGGACGGCGAAGACACCGGCGCCGATCACCCCCGCCCGTGTGCTGTGCAACCGCCGGCCCAGGTCGACCAGGAACCACGCCGCCACCCCGATCGCCACCGCCGACGGCAACCGCAACCACAGCTCCGACGTGCCGGCCTTCGCCCAGAAGTGCATGAACAGGTAGTAGGGCAGGAAATGGCCGTCGATGTGGCGGGCCAGCTCGAACATCCCGGACAGTGAACGCGAGGCGGCGCTGATCGTCGCGAGCTCGTCGCCGTTCAGCGTGGCGGAACCCGTCCCGGAGAACCCGGCCACCGCGCCCACCAGCGCCATCCACCAGGGAGACGAGGAGCGCAGGCGTTCGGCCGGGCGGCGAACTGGCGGAGCCAGTGTGGCGGCAGTGGTCACCGGGGCAGGATACGCGGCGGGCGCCGGATAGATGGCGAATGTGATCGTTCAGCCACTTGTGAGGTTACTGAGCAGGTCTGGGGGCGGAGCAGTGCGTCAGACCTCGGACCTCCGACCGGCTGATTGCGGACGTGCCCCGGCGCGGAACGGCGTTGCTTGTCCTGCCTTCGGCATCAGCGGGACACCGGGAGCGGCGTCCTTTGCGATCACGCATCCACGGCGGGCCGGCCGGATCCCTCGCGAGGCGATTTGACGTCTCGCGGATCGCGACCTAATCTTTCACTTCGCCCCGGGAGTGAGCCGGACGCCGGTCAGGCGGACGGGCCCCAGGGTAAGCCCCTTGAAACAAACGAGCCAACCCGGCAGAGCCGCTTCGGCGTGCTTGAGCATGGGCGGCTTCTGGGCGCGCTCGGATCCCCGGAAAATCGGTTGATTCGACACGAGCCGGATGCCACGGTAAGTTAGGGGGGTTGCCTCGGAGTCGGGGCACGCAATCTTGGAAGATCGAACCGCTTCCGGTCAAGTCGCAGGATTTGACACGGAAACGAGCGATCTGATAAGATTAAGACGAGCGAGATGTACGCGTCCGTTTCTTGAGAACTCAACAGTGTGTTAAAAGCCAGTGCATGATTTCATGCAACACCTCGTCAAGAATTGTTTCTTGATGGATTTTGCTCGGATGAATAATCCAGACATTGTTTGGAGAGTTTGATCCTGGCTCAGGACGAACGCTGGCGGCGTGCTTAACACATGCAAG
>NZ_JBGNUV010000024.1:0-103773 GCF_041950525.1 Nonomuraea sp. GTA35
GGCGTGG
Organism: Nonomuraea sp. GTA35; assembly: GCF_041950525.1. Taxonomy (NCBI): domain Bacteria; kingdom Bacillati; phylum Actinomycetota; class Actinomycetes; order Streptosporangiales; family Streptosporangiaceae; genus Nonomuraea; species Nonomuraea sp. GTA35. Next base: position 8 of record NZ_JBGNUV010000024.1, read on the forward strand.
GAGGGGGCGGGGGAGGTGCTTGTGGTGGCGCCGGGGGCCTGGAGTGAGGAGGCGGGGGTGGGCGTGGTGGAGGGCGGCGTCGGGTTGGTCGTGGTGGTGGGGATGGGGAAGGGGGGTGAGATGGAGAAGGCGACGTCGGCGAGCTTGGCACGTGCGGACAGGGCGACCGTTTCGGCGCCGCGGCGGGAGCGCACGAAGGCGAGCGTGCGTACGTCGGCCAGGACGAGGTCCGCCAGCAGGTCCGCAGCCTCCGCCGTGGCCGTCCGCCGTACAGGAGCCCCTCCTTCGCCCCGGAGCTCCGTCAGGGGCGGCTCCCACAGCGCGATGGTGGTTGAGCCCTTGGGTGAGGCGTCCACCGTCACCTCGTCCATCTCAAGCCCCGTCAGCCGCGTCGCGAACACGCCAGGCTCGCTGGCCGTCGCCGAGGCGAGCACGAACGTGGGCCGGGCGTTGTAGCGGGCGCAGGCGCGGCGCAGGCGGCGCAGGATCTGGGCGACGTGCGAGCCGAAGACGCCGCGGTAGCCGTGGCACTCGTCCACGACGACCAGGCGCAGACGCCGGAAGAACGTCGACCACTGCGCGTGCCGGGGCAGGATGCTCCGGTGCAGCATGTCGGGGTTCGTCAGGACGTAGTTGGCGTGCTGGCGCACCCAGGTGCGCTCCTCGAACGGCGTGTCGCCGTCGAAGCAGGCCGCGCGCAGCTTGGTGATGCGCAGCTCACGCAGCCCGTGGAGCTGGTCGGCGGCCAGGGCCTTGGTCGGTGTCAGGTACAGGACCGTGCCGCCGTCGAGACACGAGGCGACCGCCGGGGTGAGGTACGCCAGGGACTTCCCCGAGGCCGTGCCCGTGGAAATGATCACGTTTCGGCCACGGTGTGCCAGGTCGGCGGCTTCGTACTGGTGAGGCCAGAGTCCTGTCACCCCGCGGTTCGCCAAGCGCGTAACAAGTACTTCAGGCGTCCATTCAGGCCAACGGACTTGACCCGCCTGACGTGCTGGAACATGCTCCACATGGGTGACACGCTCATGACGTGCGGGAACGCCAAGCAGGTGGTGGAGGAGTGGACCTGCCTGTTGTGGGGAGGATCCGGTAGAAGTCACTGTTTCCAGTCTTGCATCGAGGGGCAAAGTCGCCGGGAATCGTGATTTCGTATAGACACAAGCCAGGCGCGTGGTTGAATGCCGCGCGTCAGGGTCGGACAGTCTGGGGCCACGCTCCAGATTGCCAGGCCCGCAAGAGTACTTTCGCAGGCGAGGCGCTGGAGGATCTGTGGATCTGAAGTTGGATCACCGCACCGAAGACCGACTCACCATCGTGGAGGTCGAGGGTGAGATCGATGTCTACACGGCGCCGAGATTGCGTGAGCTCCTCATCGACCTGGTCAACAAGGGCAACTTCCACCTTCTTGTCAACATGGAGAAGGTCGACTTCCTCGACTCCACGGGCCTCGGTGTCCTGGTCGGGGGGCTCAAGCGGGTACGTGCGCATGACGGCTCCCTCGAGCTCGTCTGCACGCAGGAGCGCATCCTCAAGATCTTCCGGATCACCGGTCTGACCAAGGTCTTCGGGATCTACGCTTCGGTCGACGAGGCCAAGGAAGCTCACGGCAAAGACAAGTAGCATGGCTACCGTCGAGCTGACGTTCAGCGCCCTCCCCGCGCATGTGCGGACCGCACGGCTGGTGGCGACGGCGATCGCTCGCCGCACCGGCGTGGAGGAGTCCCTGCTGGACGAGGTCAGGCTCGCCGTGGGTGAGGCGTGTTCCCGGGCAGTGGAGGCACATCGCGCTCACTGTCCGGGCGAGCCCATCCGCATCGAGCTGCGTGACGACTCGGGGCGCTTCGAGGTCACGGTCAGCGACCAAGCCCCCAGTGACGAGATCAAGCAGGAACAACCCCTCGATCTGGGCATGCTCTCCGACTCGTTCATGTCGAACTTCGGCATCGCGGTCATCGAGGGCTTGGCCGATGACGTACAGGTCTTTCCCAGTCCTAAGGGGACGAATATTCGCATGAGCTGGCCGGCGGCCGTCGGCGTCTGATCCTGACCCTGACCTGAGCCGGGCTGACCCTCTCCGGGCCTTGTGGGGCTGGGTTCTGGCGGGCGTGTTCGGGTCCGGGGTCCGGCCTGTCCCCTGGTGCGCCTGTGGGCATGCCAGGCGTGTTCTGGGTAGGCGCCCATGTAGAAGTCCAGGCGTCCGGGGTCCCTGTGCCTGGGCGTCGGTCGTGTGGGGTTGCAGTCGTACGTGCTTCCCGGCGTGTCCGGCGCGGCGTCGGGAAGGCTGCGGCTGTGCCTCTCAACGGATGTGGCGGTGGGAGAGGCCTGTCGTGGCGCGGGCGGGTCGCGCGGGAGTACGGTCACGGGGGCCGGGTCTCTGGAGACGCGGTCACGCGTGAGTGGGTCGCGCGGCAGTGCGTCGTCGTGGGTGGGCAGAGGGCGGTTGTCCAGCCAGAGCGGGCAAGCGCGGGGCGAGCCGGGGCGCCGCAGCGTGGGCGCAGCGTGGGTGACCAACAGCTCCGGACCGAGCAGCGCCCGACCGAGCAGCGCAGGCCGAGCAGCGCACGGCTGAACGGCGCAGGGGTGCCAATGGTGCACAGCGGGTGATCCACGCGTACGGGCGTAGCGGGAAGCAGTAGCGCACAGGCGGGGCGCAAGCACGCACGTAGGCATGTCCGAAGCACGCAGGTCCGACACGCGCGTCAGAAGCACGCACGGCCGCGCACGTCCGCCCGGAGTGCGGGCCAGAACGCGCACAGAGCGCACTTGAGCGCAGAAGACACACGTCACCCGCCCAAGCCTCTCCTTCCCTTCCCGCACATCCACCCCCAAAACCCTCCCCAGCCTCCAAACCATGCCACCTCCAATGCGAATTACGGTCCGCCCGTTTCCTACTCTTGCTATGACCGTAACTCAGGGAAATTCCACTTGTCAGATCCCAAACCGGGTCCCAGGCAGGGGATTACTAGACACTCGCACAATTAGCGACCGCGAGAGCCTTCATATCCGCTGAGTGCCTGCGTAGACTCCCGGCACCGGCCAAGGTGATCCAGAGGAACGCGGATTCAACCGGAAGCGGCACCCACAACCCGGATGGTGCCGCAACACCCGCCGAGGAAAACTGCAGCACCGCCCGGGCAGGACGACCGGTCTTGCCGAGGAGAACGATGAGCAGGCACATGCTGGCAGCGGAGCCAGCGTCCAATCTGGCCCTGAGCGGAAACAATCTCACCATCGTGATCGTGGTCGCCGCGGTCGCACTCATCGCGCTGGCCGTAGCAGGCGGCCTGGTACGCGAGGTGCTGGCCGCCGGCCAGGGCACCGAACGAATGCAGAACATCGCGCGCGCCGTGCAAGAGGGCGCCGCCGCATACCTCGCGCGTCAGTTCCGCACGTTGGCGATCTTCGTCGTCGTGATTCCCTTCCTTTTGCTGTTGCTACCTGGAGAAACCGACGTACGCATCGGGCGCTCCCTCTTCTTCGTCGTCGGCGCGGTGTTCTCCGCGCTGACCGGATTCATGGGCATGTGGCTGGCCGTGCGCGGAAATGTCCGCGTCGCCGCCGCGGCCAGGGAAGCCGGGGAGAAGCGTGCCATGCGCATCGCGTTCCGCACCGGGGGTGTGGCCGGGATGTTCACCGTGGGCCTCGGCCTGTTCGGCGCGGCCGTGGTGGTGTTCTTCTACCAGGGCAACGCGCCCGGCGTGCTCGAGGGCTTCGGCTTCGGCGCGGCGCTGCTGGCGATGTTCATGCGAGTCGGCGGCGGCATCTTCACCAAGGCCGCCGACGTGGGCGCCGACCTCGTCGGCAAGGTCGAGCAGGGTATCCCCGAGGACGACCCGCGCAACCCCGCCACCATCGCCGACAACGTGGGCGACAACGTCGGCGACTGCGCCGGCATGGCGGCCGACCTGTTCGAGTCGTATGCGGTCATGCTCGTCGCGAGCCTCATCCTGGGCCGGGTGGCCTTCGGCCAGGAGGGGCTGGTCTTCCCCCTCATCGTCCCGATGATCGGCGTGATCACGGCGATCATCGGCATCTTCGTCACCAGGCTGCGCGACCGCGACCGCAGCGGCATGGCCGCGATCAACCGCAGCTTCTTCATCTCGGCCGCCATCTCGGCGGTGCTGGTGACGGCGGCGGCGTTCTGGTACCTGCCGAGCAGCTTCAGCGGCCTGAGCGGCTCCACCATCACCGGCTTCGACGCCGACCCGCGGCTGATCGCCATCGGCGCGGTCCTGATCGGCCTGGTGCTGGCCAGCGCCATCCAGCTGCTCACCGGGTACTTCACCGAGACCACCCGCCGCCCGGTCAGGGAGATCGGCGAGAGCTCGGCCACCGGCCCCGCCACCGTCATCCTGGCCGGCATCAGCGTCGGCCTGGAGTCGGCGGTCTACTCGGCGCTGCTCATCGGCGGCGCCGTCTACGGCGCGTTCCTGCTCGGCTTCGGGAACGTGACGGTCGCGCTGTTCGCGGTGGCCCTGGCGGGCACCGGCCTGCTGACCACGGTCGGCGTCATCGTCTCCATGGACACCTTCGGCCCGGTCTCCGACAACGCCCAGGGCATCGCGGAGATGTCCGGCGACGTCGAGGGTGAGGGCGCGCGCGTGCTGACCAGCCTCGACGCCGTGGGCAACACCACGAAGGCCATCACCAAGGGCATCGCCATCGCCACCGCCGTGCTGGCGGCCACGGCGCTGTTCGGCGCCTTCCGCACGGCGGTGGAGGGCGAGCTGGCCACGGCCACGCAGGCGGTCAAGAGCGCCCTGGGCAGCTTCTCGACCTTCTCGCTCAGCATCGACCAGCCGAACGTCCTGGTCGGCCTGATCATCGGCGCATCGGTCGTGTTCCTGTTCTCCGGCCTGGCGATCATGGCGGTCGGACGGGCCGCGATGCGGGTGGTCTTCGAGGTACGCGACCAGTTCCGCAACAACCCCGGCATCATGGACGGCACCCAGAAGCCCGAGTACGGCCGGGTCGTGGACATCTGCACCCGCGACTCGCTCCGCGAGCTGGCCACGCCGGGCCTGCTGGCGGTCATGACGCCGATCGCGGTCGGGTTCGCGCTGGGGTACGCCCCGCTGGGCGCGTTCCTGGCCGGGGCCATCGCCTGCGGCACCCTGATGGCCGTCTTCCTGGCCAACTCGGGCGGCGCCTGGGACAACGCCAAGAAGCTCGTCGAGGACGGTCACCACGGCGGCAAGGGCTCCGAGGCGCACGCCGCCACGGTCATCGGCGACACGGTCGGCGACCCGTTCAAGGACACGGCCGGTCCGGCCATCAACCCGCTGATCAAGGTGATGAACCTGGTGGCGCTGCTGGTGGCGCCCGCCGTGGTGCTGTACGCGGGCAACCCGGCCGTGCGCATCGGCATCACGGTGGTGGCGGTGGCCGTGGTGGTCGGCGCGATCATCGTCTCCAAGCGGCGCTCGGTGGCCAGCGAGCCGACCAGCAACAACAACAACAACAACAACGACAACGACCGCGATCCCGAGCCCGTCGCGTCGTAGCCGGACGGGCGCGCCCGCGAGGCGCACCCATACGGACCGAGCGCGCCCCGCAAGGCGCACTCGGTCAGCAGCAGAAGGACGAGCGCGCCCGCTCCCCGGCGAAGGGGGACGGGCGCGTCTCCACGTGAGTCCCCCGAAACCCCGAAGCCGGAACGGGACCTCGCGCACCCCAGTGGGAAACTGGGCGCGTGAACGATGACAACCGGCCCAGCGGCGGGAAGACCCTGGGCCTGATTCTCCTGGCGATGATCGGGATCCTCGCACTGATCATCGCGCTGTCCGTCTGGGCCTCGAGGACGGGATGACTCCGTGCGTACGTTGATCGTGCTCCGCCACGCGAAAGCCGCCCAGGTGCCGGGCCTGGCCGACCGAGAGCGACCCCTGACGGACCGGGGTGAGCGGGACGCCAAGCGGGTGGGCGACGAGCTCAGAGCGGCCGGCCTGGAGCCCGACGCGGTGCTCTGCTCCCCGGCGGTCAGGACCAGGCGCACCGCCGAGCTCGCCTTCCCCGAGGTGGAGATCAGCTACGAGCGCGACATCTACGAGGCCTACCCCGAGGAGCTGCTGGAGCTGCTCCGCCGCACCGACCCCGACCTGAGCACCGTCGTGCTGTGCGGCCACAACCCGGGCGTGCACGAGCTCGCGCTGGGGCTGGCCGGCGGCGAGTACGTGTTCAGGCCGGGAGCGTTCGCGGTCATCGAGGTGGAGCCCCCCTGGGAGGACCTCTGGCCGGGCCAGGGGCGCCTCATCACCAGGTGGGACCCGAAGGAGGACGGCTGAGGGCCGTGCGTGAGCACGTCGACGCCTACAGTGCCGTGAGCACGCCGTCCTCGGCGTCCGCGGCCTCCACCTCGTCCCGCGAGATCCCCAGCAGGTAGAGGATCGAGTCGAGGTACGGCGTGTTGACCGCGGTGTCGGCCGCCTGCCGCACCACGGGCTTGGCGTTGAACGCGATCCCGAGCCCGGCGGCGGCGATCATGTCGAGGTCGTTGGCGCCGTCGCCGATGGCGACCGTCTGGGAGATCGGCAGCTTGGCCTCGCGCGCGAAGCGCTCCAGCGCCCGCGCCTTGCCCGGCCGGTCGACGATCTCGCCGACGACGCGCCCGGTCAGGCGGCCGTCGGCGACTTCGAGCACGTTCGCGGCGGAGTAGTCGATGCCGAGCTCCTCGACCAGCCCGTCGGTGATCTGGGTGAAGCCGCCGCTGACGATGGCGAAGCGGTAGTCGAGCCGCTTGAGCGTGCGCACCAGCGTACGGGCGCCGGGCGTGAGCACGACCTCCTTGCGCACCTGCTCGAACACCTCGGCAGGCAGCCCTTCGAGCAGGGCCACCCGGCGGCGCAGCGACTCGGCGAAGTCGAGCTCGCCGCGCATGGCCTCCTCGGTGACCCTGGCGACCTCCTCCAGGCAGCCGGCGTGCGCCGCGAGCAGCTCGATGACCTCGCCCTGGATGAGGGTGGAGTCGACGTCCATGACGATCAGGCGCTTGGCGCGGCGTGACAGGCCGGTGCGCTGCACGGCCACGTCCACCTCCTGCGCGGCGGCCTCGGCGGCCAGCTCGACGCGCAGCGCGTCGGGGTTTGCGCCGGAGACGGACAGCTCGATGCAGGTGACGGGCCACTGGGCGAGGCGTTCGATGCGGTCGATGTTCGCGCCGGCGGCGGCGATGCGGCCGGCGATGCCCGCGATGGCGGCGGGCTGGAGGGTGGCGCCGAGCACGCTGACCGACAGACGCCCGCGGCGGCGCTGCTCCTTGGCCTGCGATCCGGTGGAGAGCTCCACCTCCATGCCGAGGTCCTCGGCCACGCGTTCGACGGCGGTCCACATGGCGCCGAGGGTGGTGCCCGTGCCGGTCGAGGGGCCGCCCGCGTACGCGACGAGCACGCCGAGCGTGAGCCGGCCTCGGATGACGACCTGCTCGATGTCGGCGACCGTTACCGGAAAATGCGACAGAACGGAGAAAAGACGTGAAGTGACGCCCGGGCGGTCAGGGCCGGTCAGTGTGATCAGGAGGGTGCGCTGGTCCACATCCAGCCACGGTACTGCGCCCGGTCCGATGCTCGCGAAGCAGGGCGAGCATTCGGGCCCGGGCGCAGGGGGTGAGCGCCTAGCGGACGACCTTGGTCTTCACCGTCTTGGCGAAGGCGAACTCGGGGACGCCGAGCCGGTCCAGCTCCTCCTTGGACATGTTCTCCATGCCCTGGTCGACGTTGTAGGTGACCACGCCGAGCGTCGCCGTCTGGGTGCCCTTGGCCTTCTTCGTGGTCTTCGCGACGAAGCGCATGCTGACGGCCTCGTCCTTCTCAACGACCCTGGGCACGAAGCAGTAGAAGGCGCGCCCGTCGAGGAAGCACTCGGTGCCCTTTTCCGCCCAGTAGTTGATCCGACGCAGGTCGACACCCTTGGGGAACTCGCCGCCGATGAACCAGGAGTCCGCGTAGTGCGGGCCCTTGTTGACGGCGTTAATCGTGTAGGTGATCTTTCCGCCGGCCTTGACCGTCTTGGACGCCTTCACCTTGACGTCGAAGGTGGAGAACGGCTCAACGGCTGCGGTGGCGGTGGCCGCGACAGCCGTGGTGGCCGAGGCCGGAACGGCCGGGAGGAGCAGGGCGCCTGCCGCGATTGCCAGCGCAGCACCCTTGATCAGGGGGTTTCGCATTCACGTCTCCGTTACGAAGGGACACGGGGACGTCACACAACCAGGCCCCCGTAAATGTCGGCTTTTCCTATCACAAACGCAAAATCTTCGTAAAGTGTATTACTTCAGAATCAGGTGCGTGTCGCCGAACTCGTGCCACAGATATCCCTTTCGCAACGCTTCGTGGTACGCCCGGCCCAGCGCAGCCTCCCCCGCGATCGCCGTCAGCATGAGCAGGTGGCTGGAGCGCGGCTCGTGCAGGCCCGTGATCAACCCCGTGACGGCCCGCACCCCGATCTCCGGCGTGACGATGTGCCCGGTCCAGCCCTCCGACGCGGTGACCCGCCCGCCGGCGCCCGCGGCCGTCTCCAGCGCCCGCACGACCGTGGTGCCCGCCGCGATCACGCGCCCGCCGTTCTCCCTGGTCAGGTTGACCAGCCGCGCCGTGGTGGCCGGCACCTCGTACCGCTCGGCGTAGGGCGGCTCGTCCTTCTCCGCCGAGGCCACCCCCGTGTGCAGCGTGATCGGCGCGATCCCGATCCCCCGCGCCACCAGCGCCGTCACCAGCTCGACGGTGAACGGCCGCGCCGCGCTCGGCATCTCCGCGCTGCCCGGCACGGTCGCGAACACGGTCTGGTACGCCTCGATCGGCCAGTCCCGCTCCACGTACGAGTAGCGGATCGGCACCCCGTGCACCCGCAGGTACGCCTCCACGTCCCGATCGAGCACCGCCCGCCACAGCCGCGGCGTCTCCCGCCCGACCAGCCGCAACGTGGCCCGCCCCGGCATCGGCAGCCACTCGCCGGGCTCGCCCCCGCCGTACGGCTCCGACCCCTTGCCGGTACGGCGGCGCAGCTCCACCAGCCACGTGCCGTCCGGCCTGGCGGTCGAGAAGTGCACGGCCAGGCGGTCCAGCCGGACGGCCGCGGGCAGGGTCGCCGAGTTGTTCACCACGATCAGGTCGCCGGGCTCCAGCAGGCCGGGCAGGTCGCTGAAGTGGTGATGGGACGGCTCCGCCTCCCCCCGCGAGACCATCAGCCGGACCGCGTCCCTGGACATGCCCCTCGCCTCGGGCGGTTCGTTGGCCGACAGGCCGGGCGGCAGCGAGAAGTCCAGCGCGGCGGTCATTGCAGGCTCACCTTTCCGCTCGCAGGGCGGGAGGCGACCAGGTCGTGCAGCGCCGCCGCCACCTTGGCGGGGTCCGCGGCGGACGCGGCCTCCTCGGCGCCCACGGCGTCGGCGAGCATGCGGGTGTTCATCTCGCCCGGGTCGGCCCACCAGACGCGCAGCTCGGGCTCCTCGGCGGACAGCACGTTGGAGAGCTGCTCGAGTGCGGCCTTGGTGGCGCCGTAGCCGCCCCAGCCCTCGTACGCGCCGGTCGCGGCGTCGGAGGTGATGTTCACGATCGCGCCGCGGGAGGCGCGCAGCGCCGGCAGCGTGGCCTGGACGAGGGCGAGCGGAGCCGTCACGTTCGTCTCCAGCAGCGCCCTGAACGCCTCCAGCGGGTAGATGGCCAGCGGCGGCAGCGGCGTCACGCCGAGGTCGCCGGCGTTGTTGACCAGCAGGTCCAGCTCGGGCGCCGCCTCGGCCAGCCGCCGGACGTGCGCGGGATCCGTCACGTCGCCGGGGATCGCGGTCGCGCCGAGCTCGTCGGCGGCCCGCTCCAGGTCGTGCGACCCGCGGGCGGTGAGCACGAGGTTCCAGCCCGCGCCGGCCAGCACTCTGGCCAGGGCGAGACCCAGTCCGCGGGAGGCGCCGGTGATAATCGCGGTGTTCGTCATACAACCGACGGTAGGAACGCGGCGCGCGCCGGGCATCGGGCGCAGGACCGGTGCGGGCCTCGGCACATCGTCCTAGGACCATAGAGTGGGCGCCGTGACCTCAGACCGGGACGAGATCCTGCAGGCGGTGAGCTCCGCGGTGCTCGCGGTCACCCGCCACCTGTCGGTGCGCGAGGTGCTGCAGGTCATCGTACGCTCCGCGCAACGGCTGCTCGACGCCCGCTACGCCGCGCTCGGCGTGCCCGACGAGGACGGGTCGTTCGCCGAGTTCGTCGCCGAGGGCCTGACCGACAAGCAGTGGGACGCGATCGGGCCGCTGCCCAGGCAGCACGGCATGCTCGGCGCCATGCTCCGCGACGGCACCCCCGTCAGGCTGCCCGACCTGCGCAAGGACCCGAGGTTCGAGTGGTGGCCGAAGGCGCACCCGGTGATGAAGGACTTCCTCGGGGTGCCGATCCGCGACGGCGAGCAGGTGCTCGGCATCATCTTCCTGGCGAACAAGCGCGCGGGCGGCGGCTTCACCCAGGAGGACCAGGAGCTGCTCACGCTGTTCGCCGCGCACGCCGCGATCGCGCTGATCAACGCCAGGCTGTACGAGCGCGGGCGCGAGCTGGCGATGCTGGAGGAGCGCAACCGGGTGGCCAGGGAGCTGCACGACGCGGTCACCCAGAAGCTGTTCTCGCTGCGCCTGTCCGCGCAGGCCGCGGGCGCCATGCTGGACAAGGCCCCCGGCAAGGCCGCCGCCGAGCTCGAACGCGTCCAGCGGCTGGCCGGCGAGGCCCTGTCCGAGCTGCGCGCGGTGATCGTCGAGCTGCGCCCCGCCGAGCTCGACCGGCACGGGCTGCCTGAGACGCTGCGCAAGCACGTGCGCCTGCTCGACCGGCTGCATCCGGCCGTGGTCACGTTCGAGTGCGCCGAGCTGCCGCCGCTCGACTCGGCGGTCGAGGTGGCGGTACTGCGGGTGGCGCAGGAGGCGCTGCACAACGCGCTGCGGCACTCGGGGGCCGAGACGGTGTCGGTGCGGCTGGCGTACGCCGGCGGCAGGCTGGAGCTGGTCGTGCGCGACGACGGGAGCGGGTTCGAGCAGGCGGACTCGCGCGGGCTGGGCCTGGTGTCGATGCGCGACAGGGCCGAGGCCGTCGGAGGCGAGATGTCGGTGGAGTCGGCGCCCGGCGCCGGGACCACCGTACGCGTGGAGGTGAGCGTGTGATCCGGGTGCTGATCGCCGACGATCATCCGGTGGTGCGGCAGGGGCTGCGGACGTTCCTCGACCTGCAGGACGACATCACGGTCGTCGGCGAGGCGGGCGACGGGGCGCAGGCCGTCGAGCTGGTCGGGGAGCTGTCGCCCGACGTGCTGCTCCTCGACCTGAAGATGCCGGTGATGGACGGGCTCGGCGCGCTGGAGCGGCTGTCGGGCGGTGCGACCAGGATCGTGGTGCTGACCTCGGTGAGCGACCCGTCCGACGTGGGCCCCGCGATGCGGGCGGGAGCCGCCGGGTTCCTCTACAAGGACGTCGATCCGACCGCGCTCGTCCAGGCCGTACGCGCCGTGCACGGCGGGCAGGTGCTGCTGGCCCCGGAGGCGGCGGAGGCGATGCTGGCCCCCGCGGCGGACGCGGCCGTCCCCGCGCCGGTGCCGCTGACGGAGCGCGAGCGCGAGGTGCTCGCGCTGATCGCGGCGGGCCGCTCCAACCGGGAGATCGCGCGGAGCCTGGCCGTGGCGGAGAAGACGGTCAAGACGCACGTCTCCAACGTGCTGATGAAGCTGGGCGTGCAGGACCGCACCCAGGCCGCGCTGTACGCGGTACGGCACGGCCTGGGCTGAAGGCGCCTACGTGCGCCGTCGGCATCGTCCCCCTGGACGAGGGCGTGGCCGTCGTCTCGGGCGGCAAGGACGAGCTGGTCAGGCTCTGGAAGTCCGAGGACGACGCTATGGGTTCCTGACGGGCTCGAAGATCGCGTGGTGCGCCGCCACGAGCGCGCGGCGTACCGCACGGTCGAGGTCGCGCAGCGCGGCCCCGCGCACGGCAACCTGCCCCGAGGTGAGCCCCCGCTCGTCGGCCACGCGCAGCACCACCGCCAGCCTCGTGGCCAGGGCGGAGACCCGGTGGGCCCGTCCCGGGTAGCCGGGCGCGAGCTCCCCGCCGCGCCCCGGCCCCTCCGGACGGTCCTGCGCGGGCCCGTCCACCGACGTCAGGGCCTCGATGGCGGCGCGCATCGCGTCGGACAGCTCCCGCTCGGCCTCGGCCAGCGACGGCAGGTCGTGGCGGACGGGCCCGGCGTCGTGCACCTCCAGCCGTACCCCGCGGTAGGAGGACCCCCGTCGGTCGGGGTGGGGCACGAAACCGAGGTTGCGGTCGCTGAGCACGGCGACGGCCGCCTGCCCCGCGTCCACGGCGGCCGAGTTGAACGACGGCGGCCCGGACAGCCCGAGCGGGTCTCCGGGCGCGGGCAGGGCCAGCCGCAGCTCCCGCAGGCCTTCGGCGCGCAGGTTTGCGAGGTATTTACGCAGGGGCACGTCGCCCGCGACGGCGGGCCCGCCGACGGCTTCCACGTGGTCAGCCGCCTCGTCGAGCCCCACGTGGCCGGACAGCCACGCGTTGCCCCAGGCGACCAGGGATGGACAGACAGGCGATTCAGGGCGCACCGATCCACGATAAGCGCTCGCCCTGCAATAGGTTTGTCCCGAGGGTGACTCCTAAGGAGGTATCGGGGATGGGTGGTCAGGTGCTGCGGCTCCAGGACGTCGCCGTCAGGCGCGACGGAGCGGCCCTGCTGCGCGGCATCGACTGGACGGTCAACGGGGACGAGCGGTGGGCCGTCATCGGTCCCAACGGCGCGGGCAAGACGACGTTGCTGCAGGTCGCGGGCACGTTGTTGTACCCGAGCGAGGGTGTCGTCGAGGTGCTGGGGGAGCGGCTGGGGCAGGCGGACGTGTTCGACCTGCGACCCAGGATCGGGCTGGCGAGCGCCGCGCTGGCCGAGCGCATCCCTCCGGAGGAGAAGGTCATCGACCTCGTCCTGACCGCCTCGTACGGGATCATGGGCCGCTGGACGGAGGAGTACGACTCCAACGACGTCACCAGGGCCGTCGAGCTGATCGACATGATGGGCGCCGCCCATCTCATCAGGCGGCGCTTCGGCACCCTGTCGGAGGGCGAGCGCAAGCGCGTGCAGATCGCCCGTGCGCTGATGCCCGACCCCGAGATGCTCCTGCTCGACGAGCCGGCGGCCGGGCTCGACCTGGGCGGCAGGGAGGATCTGGTGCGCCGCCTGTCGGTGCTGGCGGGCGATTACCGCTCGCCGACGCTGGTGCTGGTGACGCACCACGTGGAGGAGGTGCCGGCCGGCTTCACGCACGCGCTGCTGCTGCGGCACGGCTCGGTGGTGGCCCAGGGGCCGCTGGAGCACGTCATGACCGCGGAAAACCTCTCGCAGACGTTCGGGGTGCCGCTGTCGCTGGACCGGAGCGCGGAGGGCCGCTGGTACGCGCGCGCTCACTAGATCACCTTTTATGGTGATAAAGACGCCGATCCTCAAAACCAAATAGGATCTACGTAGTCGGTTCCCTCGACTCCGGAGCGTCGCCATGTCCGTCGAGCAGCTCATCGTCGCCCTGGTCGTGGTCGCGGCGGTGGGCTTCGGGGTGGCCCGCACGATCCGCATCATCCCGCAGGCCACGGCCGCCATCGTCGAGCGCCTGGGGCGCTACCATCGCACGCTCACGCCCGGGCTGAACCTGGTGGTGCCCTTCATCGACCGCATCAAGGACATGATCGACCTGCGGGAGCAGGTGGTGTCGTTCCCGCCGCAGCCCGTGATCACCTCCGACAACCTCGTGGTCTCCATCGACACCGTCATCTACTTCCAGGTCACCAACCCGAAGGCGGCCACGTACGAGATCGCGAACTTCCTGATCGGCGTCGAGCAGCTCACGGTCACCACGCTGCGCAACGTGGTCGGCGGCATGGACCTCGAACGCACGCTGACCTCCCGCGAGGACATCAACACCGCGCTGCGCGGCGTGCTGGACGAGGCCACCGGCAAGTGGGGCATCCGGGTCAACCGGGTCGAGCTCAAGGCCATCGACCCGCCCGCCTCCATCCAGGACTCGATGGAGAAGCAGATGCGCGCCGACCGCGACAAGCGCGCCGCCGTGCTGACCGCCGAAGGGCAGCGCCAGGCGGCGATCCTGGCCGCCGAGGGCGAGAAGCAGGCGTCGGTGCTGCGGGCGCGCGGCGAGGCGGAGGCCGCCGTGCTGCGCGCGCAGGCGGAGGCCGAGGCCCAGGCCATGCGGGCCAAGGGGCAGGCGGACGCGATCGGCATGGTCTTCAGGGCCATCCACGAGGGCAAGCCGGACCAGCACCTGCTCGCCTACCAGTACCTCCAGACCCTGCCCGAGATCGCCAAGGGCGACGCCAATAAGATTTGGATCGTCCCCTCTGAAATGGGCAAAGTCTTGGAGAACCTGGGCGGCCTGTTCACACCCCCCAAGGGACAGGACAGCCGGTAGGAAACCCGCCGCCGCGGCCTCGACCGGGCATCACGCGGCGGCATCGGGAGGGTTTCGTGACGGGCTGGGAGCTGGCGGCGGTGTGCGCCGCCGGTGTGGTCGCAGGGGCCATCAACGCGGTGGTCGGTTCGGGGTCGCTGATCACGTTCCCCACGCTGGTGGCGCTGGGAGTGGACCCTGTCACCGCGAACGTCTCCAACACCGTCGGCCTCGTGCCGGGCTCCTTCAGCGCCGCCTACGGGTACCGCACCGAGCTCCAGGGCCAGCGCGACCGGCTGCTGCGGCTGGGCGCGGCGTCGGCGCTCGGGGCGCTGATCGGCGGGATCCTGCTGCTGTTCCTCGATCCGGACGTGTTCGAGATCGTCGTCGTGGTCCTGATCGCGCTGGCCTGCGTGCTCGTCATGACGCAGCCCAGGCTCAACGCGTGGGTGGCCGCGCGGCGCGAGCAGGCGCACCCGCACGGCGGCACGGCCCTGTGGCTGGGCGTGCTGGGCGCGGGCGTCTACGGCGGGTACTTCGGGGCCGCCCAGGGGGTGCTGCTGATCGGGCTGCTCGGCATCTTCCTCGACGACGGCCTGCAGCGGGTGAACGCCGCCAAGAACGTGCTGGCGCTGATCGTCAACGCGGTGGCGGCGGCCTTCTTCATCGTGGCCGCGGACGTGGACTGGCAGGCCGCGGCGGGCGTGGCGCTGGGCGCGATCGTGGGCGGCTTCCTGGGTGCCCGGCTGGGGCGCCGCATCCCCGCCCCGGTGCTGCGCGCGGTCATCGTGTGTGTGGGCATCGGGGCGATTGTCGTACTGGTGTACGGATAATCGTCCGTGGGTAGGAACCCGGTATGAAAGGTGACCGGGTGGAGATCGTCATCGACGCCGGAGAGTCGTCGCCGCGCACCTACGAGATCAGGGCCACCCGCGCCGGCCGCCGGGTCGAGGTGGCCACTCGGCGAGGGCTCGTGGAGGTGAGCGAGGTCACCCGCAGCGGCACCCCGGTGCGTACGGCCCGCTTCATGTCCAGCCGCATCCTCGCCCTCGTCGAGCACCCCGCCGACGAGGCCACGGCTGACGGGGCCACGGCCGGCGGGGCCTGAATCCCGCTCGCCCGAATCGCGCTCGGGGGCCAGGTCAGCGGAAGTCGGCGGCGTGGTCCTCGGCCCACTGGCGGAAGCTCAGCGCGGGCCGGCCGAGCAGCCGCTGCACGGTGTCGGTGGCCCGCTCGGGGGCGGTGACGAAGCTCGCCCACGCCTGCAGCGCGCTCCGCACGAACGCCTCGTCCCCCCAGGCCGCCAAGAGCCGCTCGCGGGCCTCCTCCGGCGGCTGCTCCTCCCAGCGCACCTCACGCCCGACCACCTCGCCGATCACCCGCACCTGCTCGGCCTGCGTCAGCTCGTCGGGCCCGGTGATGGCGTACGAGGCCCCGTTGTGCCCCGCGGAGGTGAGCACGTGCACGGCCACCGCCGCGATGTCCTTCTCGTGGATCAGCGCCCGGGACGCCTCCCCGTACGGCCAGCGCACCACCCCCTGTCTCACCTGGTCCGCCCACCCCAGCGTGTTCGCCGCGAAACCGCCGGGCTGCAGGAACGTCCAGCCGAGCCCCGAGCGCCGGATGAGCCCCTCGATCTCCCCGTAGTGCCCGGCGGAGCCGTCGCCGCCCGGCACGAACGCCGACAGGTACACCACCCGCCGCGCGTGCCCGGCGATCGCCGAGACCACCTCCGCCGCGTTGCCCGTGGAGAGGCCGGGCCAGAGCAGGAACACGCTCTCCACGTCCTTCAGCGCGGGTTCGAGCGTCTCGGGGACGGTCAGGTCGCCCTGAACGGCCTCCACGCCCGCCTGCACCCGCTCGGGGCGCCTGGCGAACGCCCGCACGTCGATGCCCGCCGCGGCGAGCTGCGCCACCACATGCCTGCCAACATTTCCGGTCGCGCCGGTCACAAGAATCTTGCCCATGCCACGACCGTAGGACCTCAACCAAACTTCAGGTCAACCCCGGCCGCACCTGGATGGTGCCGTCACGCCTGATCCGCGTCTCGAACACGGGCGCCGGCGCGGTCGCGGGCCCGTGCTTGACCGACCCGTCGGCCAGCCGGAACGTGCTGCTGTGCCACGGGCACACCACGCACGCCTCCCCGTCCTCCATGACGAGCCTGCCCTGGTGCAGCGGCCCCGCCAGGTGCGGGCACCGGTCGGCCAGCACGGTCACGCCGTCACCCTGGCGCAGCACGAAGAGCTGGATGTACCCCAGCCGCCTGGCCACCGGACGGCCTTCGGGCAGGTCCTTGAGCGGGCACAGGTCATGCCAGCCCAGCGGCACCAGGTGGGTCACCTGCGGCGCGTGGTTGGCCCCGGCGGCCTGCCGGTACGCCAGGTGCCCGCCGAGGTAGGCGCCGAGCCCGCCCACGGCCAGCCCGGCGAAGGAGAGCATCCGGCCGGGCCGTTCGTGCCCGCGCACGCGGGTAATCAGCGAGGCGGTCATGAGGCCGAGCGCGGTCATGTTCGCCGCCATGTGCACGAAGCCCACCCGCTGCTGCTCGCGGTGGAGCGAGGACCAGTCGGTCAGCCCCGCCGCCGCCGTGGGCAGGGCGTTGACCAGGCCCGTGGCGAGCAGCAGCCGCGAGGCCCGCGGATCGGCGCGTGCCAGGTCCAGCACGGCCGTGGAGAGCCAGCAGCCCAGGCTGACCGTGGCCAGCGGTGGATGCACCGGCTCTCCGATGGGGACGCCGTGCAGCAGGTCGCGCAGGCGGCCCTGGGGCAGCCGCTGCCGCACGAACTTGGCCAGCCCCCTGATCGGCTTGTCCATGGCCTTCGACTTCTCGAGCCGATCGGCGATGGCGACCGGCCCGGCGAAACCCCGAAACTGCCGACGTCTCGCTCGTACTGTCTCTTTCACGACAAGTCCCCTACCCCGGGCATGTGGGGATCACTCGGACAGGTGTCCGCGGGCCACGGAGAGTTCGACCAGCTCCAAGGCGTACGCGCCGAGCGAGGGCGAGCCCTCCTCGATGATCCGCACCTTCTCCCTGACCTCCGCGGCCGTCACCTTGAACAGCGGCCACGTGCCGCCCTCGGTGTGGTGGTTGGCCAGGATCGGGGCGAAACGGTCGAGTGCCTTGGCGAACCTCGCCTCCGGCGTCTTCCTGGCCTCGAACTCGTCCCACAGCTCCCGCAGCCACACCCCCTGCTCGTCCGGCAGCAGGCCGAAGATGCGGTCGGCGGCGGCCCGCTCGGCCTCGGCCTGCGCCTCGACCGCCACCGTGTCGTAGATGAACGTGTCACCGGCGTCGATCTCCACCAGGTCGTGCACCAACAGCAGGGCCACCACCCGTTGCAGGTCCGTTCCGGGTGGGGCATGCTCGCCGAGGACCATCGCCAGCGTGCCCACGTACCAGGAGTGCTCGGCGGAGTTCTCCCGCCGCGAGCCGTCGATGAGATGGTTGCGGCGGATGATCCGCTTCAACTTGTCGATCTCGATGGCGAAGGCGATCTGGGCGTTCAGGCGGTCCTCTTCTGGCGCGATAGTCACGCGCGACACCCTAATGTGCGATGATCACCCCGGTTGGTGAAATCGTGACCGGAACTCCGTTGAACACTGCGTTACCACTCGGAACGTCTATGGTCGTCTCGTCGGTGAGCGTGTTGACGTTGACACCGGCGTGCGCGGCCGCCACGTTCTGGGCGCTGCCCGCGTGCCCCCATCCGTGAGGCAGGCTGACGACGCCCGGCATGATCGTGTCGGTCGGCTCGACGGGCACGGTGACCTGGCCCTTCGCCGAGCGCACCACGGCCTCGCCGTCCAGGCCCAGCCTGGCCGCGTCCGAGGGGTGGATCTGCAGCGTGCACCTGTTGCTGCCGCCGACCAGCGGGCCCACGTTGTGCATCCAGCTGTTGTTGGAGCGCAGGTGCCGCCGCCCGATGAGGACGATCTCCGGGGGCTCCTCCTCCAGCTTGCCGCGCAGCCGCTCCACGTCCTCCATGAGCTGCGGCGGCGCCAGCTCGACCAGCCCGGAGGCCGTCTTGAGCACCTCGCCCAGCCGGGGCTCCAGCGCGCCCAGGTCGAGGCCGTGCGGGTTGTCGAGCAGCTTGCGCAGCGACAGGTCGCCCTTGCCGGACCACTCGCCGTACGGGCCGAGCCTGAGCATGAGGTCGAGCCGCCGCTCGCTGCCCGTCTCGCCCTCCAGCAGGTCGCGCAGCTCCGCCACGTCCCGCCCCTCGATCCCCGAGCCGGGCGTCTGCGCGGCCTTGCGCAACGTCTCGTCGATGACGAACGCGTCGAGGTCGCCCTCCAGCCCCGAGGCGATCATGGCCAGCCTGGCGAGGATCTGCGCCTCCGACGGCCGCTCGTCCAGCGGCAGCAGCGGCGGCGAGTAGCGCGCGTAGTTGCGCACGGCGAACCCGAGCAGCGCGAAGTCGTAGTGCCCCGACTGCAGGACCCGCGGCGGGGGCAGGATGACGTTCGCGTGCTTGGTGGTCTCGTTCAGGTACGGGTCCACGCTCACCATGAAGTCGAGCCCCTGGAAGGCCGTGTCCAGCCGGTCGCCGTGCGGCGCCGACAGCACGGGGTTGCCCGCGATCGTCAGCACGAATCTGACCTGCCCCTCGCCCGGCGTCTCGATCTCGTCGGCCAGCGTGGCCACGGGCAGCTCTCCGTTCGCCTCGGGCAGGCCCCTGACGCGGCTCTTCCACCGCCCCACCGCGTACGGCCTGCGGCGCCCGGCGAACTCGGTCGCGGGCTTGGGGAACATGGCGCCACCGGGCCTGTCGAGGTTGCCGGTGAGCACGTTCAACACGTCCACCAGCCACTGGGCCAGCGTGCCGAACTCGGCCGTGCACGTGCCGATCCTGGCGTAGACGGCGGCCGTCGGCGCCGCGGCCAGCTCCCTGGCCAGCCGCGTGATCGTCTCGGCGGGCACCCCGGTGCGCCGGGCCACGGACTCGGGCGGGAAGTGCTTGGCCGCCTCGCGCACCTCGTCCAGCCCGTTGACCTCGTGCCGCGGCCTGGCCAGGTCCTCGGCGAACAGCGTGTGGACGAGGCCGAACAGCAGGTACGCGTCCGTGCCGGGGCGGATGAAGACGTGCTCGTCGCCCAGGGCGGCGGTGCGCGTGCGCCGCGGATCGACCACGACGAGCCGGCCGCCGCGCCCGCGCAGGGCCTTGAGCCTGCCGGGGAAGTCGGGCGCGGTGCACAACGAGCCGTTGGACTCCAGCGGGTTGGCGCCCAGCATCAGCAGGTAGTCGGTCCTGTCCAGGTCGGGCACCGGGATGGCCAGCGGATGGCCGAACATGAGCCCGCTGGCCACGTGCTTGGGCATCTGGTCGGCGGTGCTGGCGGAGAAGACGTTGCGGGTGCCGAGGGCCTTGATCAGCGGGGCGGCGTACAGAGCGCCAGCCATGGTGTGGGCGTTGGGGTTGCCCAGGTAGACGGCGACGGAGCGGCGGTCCGCGAGGCGGTCGAGCCCGGCCTTCACGGCGGCGAACGCCTCGTCCCAGCCGGCCTCCCGCCAGAGCTCGCCCTCCCTGATCAGCGGTTTGCGCAGCCGGTCGGGGTCCTCGTCGAGCCGGCCGAGGCTGGCGCCCTTCGGGCAGATGAACCCCTTGCTGAACGGGTCGTCCCTGTCACCTCGGACACCGGTCACGTGCCCGCCGTCGTCGAGGGTGAGAGTCAGGCCGCAGACGGCCTCGCACAGGGGACAGGTCCGGTGGACGGTCGACGTCATCACGACTCCTGAGTTCGTCAGATGAACTCATCTTCGCGCGGACCGGGCACATGGGGAAGCCCCGGAGCCCCCGCGGTCTCCGGGGCTTGCACCCCTAGGGACGGCCCCGTTCCCTAGGTCCTCACGCCGCCTGCGGCAGTGTCGCCAGATCAGGCGGCTCCTCGAGCTCGGATCTCAGCGGGATCCACGATCTGCGGCCGTACAGGCGGTCCAGCCCGGGAGAGGCGGCTCCCGGCGCCTCGTCCCGCCTGACGGTCTCCACGATGAGGAGCTGGGCGCGCGTGCGGTGCCGGTAGACGTTCACGCTGCGGGCCCAGCAGGCCGCCGCGATCTCCTCGCTGTACGCCTCGAACGCCTCGGCGCTGACGCCGGCCCGTACCAGGATCAGCGCCTTCTCGCCCGTGGTCGTCGGCGTGATCCAGAGCACCAGCGGGATGCGGCCTGCCCTGGTGTGCATGGTGGTCTCCAGGCAGGTCCGCTGCAGGCGGTGCCTGGAGACCACGCACCAGAAGTGGGCCACGATCCAGTTGCGGCCGAACCTGGTGGCGGCGGGCACCGAGACGGCGCCGGCCAGCAGGACGAAGGGCGCCCACCGGCCCTCGTGCGCGGCGTTCAGCAGGGCCGCGACGAGCAGCGCCAGCCCGCCGAGCAGCAGCAGCTCGGTGCGCGCCCGCCAGAGCCTGGTGGGCGGCGAGCCGCCGCGCGCGGCGGGGAGGTCCTCGCCGGCCGGGTACATCTGCTTGCGCGGGTTCCTCGGCATGTCAGGACACCTCCTCGATCACCTTGCTGGGCTGGCGGAGCTGGTCGAACCGTGGGTCGCGGTACCTGCGGGAGCCGAACCCCGTCCTGGTGACGGTCCAGCCCACCCGGAAGGCGAACTCGTCGGGCTCCACGCAGATTTCGTAGTCGGCGGACGCGATGAGATCCTGGATCCAGGCCTTGATTCGGCTGACCGCCTTGGTACCTTGTGAGTACATAGAAGACCCCTTTCGCGGCATTTAGAGGTGGCTTCTTGCCGGTCCGACGGCTGGTGACCGAGTTTCGCCGCAGGGTGGCAGCCCATATGCGGTGACTCGGTGATCAGCCTCGGCCCGGCTTTTTTCGTGCTCGAATGAGCAAGTCGCGCTGTGTCTTTCAGGCGATGGAGGAATCCTTCCGGCAAGTGGCCTCCCTGTGGCGGATGTTCGTTTCGGGGACGGCGACGTTGCCGGAGATGCGGCCCTCGTACGGGCGCGCGACGTTGGACGGAAAGCCTCGTGCGCTGGGCCGTGTCATCATGCCGGCCTCCTCTGCGACTCGAGAACCCTCCTGGCTCTGATCGTCCCCTGCGGCCGTCGATGCTGCAAGACTTCCAGCAAGGGAAGATTTACTTTTCTTCGCTACTTGCGGTGCAACTTGCACGACAAGCGTCACGAGTCCGGTGGAAGGCGGAATATCTACTCCGTCTTCGGCCTGTTCGTGGAGCTTGTTCTTGCTCCTACGCTCTACCCATGAAAGCCTTCTGGCAAGGCTGTGCGGCACAACACATGCAACTTGCAGTGTAAGATTGGGCGAACGGCCCAAAAAGCCGGGCCCCAAACGGTCCCATCCGGCTACACCTTCATTCCTGAGAAGGAGCGTGGACGGTGCCATCGCAGCAGGGCAGTCCCACAGTACGGCGGCTCCGGCTGGGGCAGGAGCTACGCCTCCTGCGTGAGCGGCGGAAGCTCACCGGGGCCAAGGCCGCCAGCGAGCTCGGCTGGTCGGCGAGCAAGGTGAGCCGCATCGAGGCCGCCAAGACCATGCCATCGGCCGAGGACATCAAGTCCATGGCGAAGTTGTACCGCGTCGATGGTGACAAACTTGACGAGCTCGTCGGCCTGTTGCGTGATGCGGAGCAGCGCGGGTGGTGGGAAGATTACGAGGACACCCTCCCCGAGGAGTACACAAGATTCCTCGGCCTGGAGGCGGAGGCCATCCACCAGCGCAACTGGGAACCCCAGGCTGTGCCAGGTCTCCTGCAGACCGAGGACTACGCCCGGGAGGTCATCCTCGCCACGCGGGGCATCGCGCGCATCACGCACAGCGGTGTCCGTAGCAGGGTCGAGGCCCGTCTCGACCGGCAGCAACGAGTCCTGCACAGAGCCGATCCCTGCCGAATGAGCGTAATTCTGGACGAAGCGGCACTTATGCGCCGCTTCGGGGAGCCCTCGGTCATGCGTGAGCAGATGGAACATCTGTTGGAGGTGTCCCTACTGTCACACGTCAGCGTTCAGGTCCTACCATTGGACTCGCTTCACCCGGTCAACACCGGTGCGTTCATTCATCTCAAGTTCGCGGAATTCGACGATGTGGTGTACCTGGAGCAGCTCTACTCCGCCCACTTCGTGGAGGACCTCGAGCGAGTGGCTGGTTACGAGACGGCCTTCGACCACATGCGGTCGGAGGCTCTGGACGAGGACGAGTCACGGGTACTCATCCAGCGCAAGGCCATGCTCTGGCGGCGTTGACGACGCCGTCACCTCAATACACAGGCAACGGAGCCTAGGGAAGAAAATGCACAACGACATCACGAAGGCGGCCTGGCGTAAGGCCAGCTACTGCAACGGCGCAACGGCATGCGTCGAGGTTGCACCTCTGGCGGATGGCAACGTCGCGCTGCGTGACAGCAAGCAGCAGGACGGGCCGGTCCTGGTATTCACGCCGTCGGAGTGGGCTGCCTTTGTGGCGGGCGTCCAAGACCACCAGTTCGACCTGGCCACCCTCGCCGCCAGCTCATGAAAAACGGCTCTGGGTGTTGCTGCAACAACTCCCAGAGCCGTTTCAACAGAGGCTGTGAATGCGCCCTGTCACAATGACCCGACCCTTCGGTGGGCATAGATCATTTACATTGTGGCATCGCCCGTCCAGATCACGCAACTACGCGCTCTCCCGCACGGACGCGGCGCGAGCTTGCCCTGGCACACCCCGCGCGTTCCTGGCCTGCGCCTCGTAGCCGTCAGTTCCAGGAGAGACACGCCATGCCGTTATTCGAGCCGAAAAGGCCCCCTCGGCGATACCGGCTCAGTGATCGCAAGAGGCTGAGCCAAGTGCTCCCCAAGGTCGGGCGGGTGCTCGACGCCACCTCCCACCAGTCGTTCCGCGTGGAGATGATCGTGGCCGACACCGGCTACGAGCTGCGCGTGCGCGTGCTGCTCGACGTCCGGCAGCCGGCCATCGAAGTCGTCGAATCCGGCAGGGTGCCGCAGGACCTGGTGGAGGAGGTGATCGGCGAGATCCGGCCCCACTGCCAGGGAAGGAAGCCGAACGGCGGCGGACCCGGATGGCCGCGACGAACCTGGGGCTGGTTCCGGGCCAAGGTCTGGCCGCAGACCCTGGCGCAGGTGCTGGGCGGCACCGTAGTCCTGGCGCTCTCGGTGATGGCGGCCGTCGCCGGCCTGACCGACCTCATCTGACCGCAGCGCGCTAGGCCAGGCCCAGGCCCTGGGCGACGCCTTGGCCGAGGTCCTTGTGCACGTTGTTCCAGTACTGCACGACCCGCTGCTTCATCTCGGGGGTGACCTCGGGGGCCGAGGCGTGGCCGACGATGTTGCCGACCAGGTGGGCGCGGTCGGTGTCGGAGAGCACGTTCTCCCACAGGGCGCGGGGCTGGCCGAAGTCGTCGTCCTCGGCGTGCTTGAGGTAGGCGGAGCGGATGATCTCGCCGGTGACGTGGTAGTGCTCGCCCTGGTACAGGGACGGGTCGGCGGCGGGGCCGCCTGCGGTGTTCGGCGCGTAGACCGGGTCCTTGGGGTTGCGGTAGGCCATCGGGCCGTCGAAGTTGTACGAATGCACCAGGACGCGCGGCTGGTTGATCGGCAGGTGCAGGTAGTTGGGGCCGATGCGGTAGCGGTGCGCGTCGGGGTAGGAGAACAGGCGGCCCTGGAGCATCTTGTCGGGGGAGGCGGCGATGCCGGGCACCAGGTTCGACGGTTCGAAGCCGGACTGCTCGACCTCGGCGAAGTAATTGGCGGGGTTGCGGTCGAGGGTGAACTTCCCGATGGTGATCTCGGGGTAGTCGCTGTGCGGCCAGACCTTGGTCAGGTCGAAGGGGTTGAAGCGGTAGCCGGCGGCGTCCTCGAACGGCATGATCTGCACGTTGACGGTCCAGGACGGGTGGTCGCCGCGCTCGATCGCCTCGAACAGATCGCGGGTGTGGTAGTCCGGGTCGGTGGCCGCCAGGGCCTGGGCCTCGGCCGCGGTGAGGTTGCGGATGCCCTGGTCGGTCTTGAAGTGGTACTTGACCCAGTACTTCTCGCCGGCGGCGTTGTACCACAGGAAGGTGTGGGAGCCGAAGCCGTGCATGTGCCGCCAGGAGGCGGGGGTGCCGCGGTCGGTCATCAGGAAGGTGACCTGGTGGGCGGATTCGGGGTGCAGGGTCCAGAAGTCCCACTGCATGTTGTGGTCGTGCAGGTGGTTGTCGGCGCGGCGCTTCTGGCTGTGGATGAAGTCGGAGAACTTCTGCGGGTCGCGGATGAAGAAGATCGGGGTGTTGTTGCCGACGATGTCGTAGTTGCCGTC
This sequence comes from Nonomuraea sp. GTA35, assembly GCF_041950525.1. NCBI lineage: Bacteria > Bacillati > Actinomycetota > Actinomycetes > Streptosporangiales > Streptosporangiaceae > Nonomuraea > Nonomuraea sp. GTA35. The sequence goes on from NZ_JBGNUV010000024.1 coordinate 24,693, forward strand.
CTCGGTGTAGAACTTGAGGGCGAAGCCGCGGGGGTCGCGGGCGGTGTCGGCGCTGCCGTTCTCGCCGGCGACGGTGGAGAAGCGCAGGAACAGCGGGGTCCGGGTGCCCTTCTGGAAGAGCTTGGCCTTGGTGAACTGGCTGACGTCCTCGGTGATGTGCAGGAATCCGTGGGCGCCGCCGCCCTTGGCGTGCACCACCCGCTCGGGGACGCGCTCCCTGTTGAAGTGGGCCATCTTCTGGATCAGGTAGTGGTCCTGGAGCAGCAGGGGGCCGTTCGGGCCGACGGAGAGCGAGTGGTCGTCGCTCGGTGCGGGGATGCCCGCGTCGTCGGTCGTGAAAGTCATGGCGCGTTCCTCCGGGTGATCATTCTTGGCAGCTCGGGCAGACGCCCCAGAACGTGACGTCGGCTTCGTCCACGACGAACCCGGCCGTGTCGACGGGGTCGAGGCAGGGTGGCCGCCCCACCGCGCAGTCGACGTCGGTCACGGTGCCGCACGCCCGGCACACGAGGTGGTGGTGGTTGTCGCCCACCCTGGCCTCGTAGCGCGCCGGGCTGCCCATGGGCTCGATCTTGCGGACGAGACCGGCCCCGTGCAGCGCGTGCAGCGAGTCGTAGACAGCCTGGAGGGAGACCTGCCCGACGCGATCACGCACGCCCCGATGCACGTCGTCCACGTCGAGGTGGTCGCCGGCGCGAACGGTCTGCATGATCGCCAGCCGGGCGGCGGTCACCCGCAGCCCGGCCTGACGGATCAGGTCGTCGTCCCCCATGCCGGACAACCTATGCGCTAAACCTGAATGATTCAAGTAAAGGAATTATCCAACTCTAGGCGGCGGCCGGAACGCGGCGCCGGACGAGGAACAGCGAGCTCAGCCCGGCGAGCACGGCAAGGGCCGCCATGGCGAGGGACGTGGCCAGCGAGGCGGAGGCCGAGGCTGCGGCGTCCTGGTCGAGGGAGATGAACAGCGTGCCCACGGTGGAGACGCCGATGACCTGGCCGAGTTGCATCACGGTGAGCAGCGCGCCGCTGGCGTCCGCCGCGTACGCGTCGTCCACCTGCTCGGTGGCCATGTTCGTCACCGCGACCTGCACGCCGAGGCCGGCGCCGATGAGGGCGCTCATGAGCGCGTACCCGAGACCGCCGCCGGAGGCCAGGCCGAGCCCGACGTAGGCGGGGGCGGCCACCACGTAGCCGACCGGCACCAGCGGGCGCTGCAGCCGTACGGGCAGGCGCGGCCAGGCGAGCCCGACCAGGCCGAAGGCGAGGGCGCAGGGCACCAGCATCATGCCGGAGGCCAGCGGCGACAGGTGCAGGTCACCCTGCAGGTGCAGGGCGGAGGTGAACAGGAACGCACCCCACGTGGCCGGCCCCAGCAGCAGGATCGCCAGCCCGGGACGCATGCCGGGCGCGCGCAGCACTCGCGCGTCCACCAGCGGCCGCCCGCCCCGCGCGGTCACCCACCGCTCGATGCGCACGAACGCGGCGAACGTCACCACGCTCAACCCCATCGAGACCCAGCCCCACACCGGCCAGCCGAGGTCGCGGCCGAGCACCAGCGGCACCACGAACAGCAGCACGGCGGCCGACAGGGTCGCCAGGCCGAACGGGTCGAGCCCGGTACGGCCGCCGCCCTCGTCGGCCGGCAGCACCCGGAGCCCCGCCACCAGCAGCAGCGCCCCGATCGGGACCAGCGTCAGGAACACGACCCGCCAGCCCAGGCCGAGCCCCAGCAGGATCCCGCCGAGCGCCTGGCCCACCACGATGCCACCGCTGATCACCAGCGACCACAGGCCGATCGCCCGGCCCCTGGCGGCGCCGTGATAGTTGCGCTGGATCAACGTCAGCACCTGCGGCATCATCATCGCGGCCCCGGCGCCCTGCAGCAGCCGCGAGGCCACCAGCCAGGCCGTCGAGGGTGCCAGGCCCGCGGCGAGCGTGGTGATGGTGAAGACCGCCAGCCCGCCCAGGAACGCCTTGCGGTAGCCGAACAGGTCACCGACCCTGGCTCCGGTGATCAGCAAGACGGCGTAGACGATGGTGTACCCGGCGACGATCATCTGCAGCCCGGCCCCCGAGGCGTGCAGGTCGCTCTCGATGGTGGGGGTGGCGACGTTCACGATGTTGACGTTCAGGATCGCCAGGAACTGCCCCACGAGGATGATCGCCAGGAGCAGGCCGCTGGCCTTGGGAACGGCTTCCTGTGTCTGGGTGTTCACAGGAGGGGAGAAAGCGGCAGATCTCGACATGATGTTCAGTTTGCCGCCATCCTGGTACCAGTAACGAGAGCCTATTTATACTGGTACTGGTGCTAACTGGATAAGCTCCCCTTGTGCCCCCATAGTGGAGAAATGACCGTGGTAGAGGCAAGACGTACCGACCTGTCGGCGTTCCTGCGCTCGCGGCGGGAGCGGATCACGCCGGAGATGGTCGATCTCGCCCCCGGCCCGCGCAGGCGGACGCCCGGGCTGCGCCGCGAGGAGGTCGCCCAGCTCGCCGGGGTGGGGGTCACCTGGTACACGTGGCTGGAGCAGGGGCGGCCGATCAACGCCAGCCCGCAGGTGCTCGACGCGATCTCCCGCACGCTCAGGCTCGACAGCGCCGAGCGCCACCACCTCTACCGGCTGGCCGGGCAGGCGGCCGATCCGATCCCCGTGAACTCCGGCCAGGTGACGCCCGAGATGCAGGGGATACTCGACCGGCTCGGCGACATGCCGGCCTGCGTGTCCAACAGCCGGTGCGACGTGCTGGCCTGGAACGACGCGTACGCCGCCCTGTTCCCCGAACTGGTCGGGGCGCCGGAGGGGGAGCGCAACTCCCTCTGGCAGGCCTGCGTGTACCCCGCGCCCATGACGCGGCTGCTCGACCGCGACCACGAGCTGGCCCGGGCGGTGGCCGTCTTCAGGGGCGCCTACAGCCGGCATGCCGACTCCCCGTGCTGGCAGGACTTCGTCCGCCGGCTCAGCGCGGAGAGCGCCGAGTTCGCCCGGTTGTGGGCGCGGCAGGACGTGGCCGATCCGGGGCCCAGGGTGAAGGGCTACAAGCACCGGGAGCACGGCAGGCTGCGCTTCAGCACGACCAGCCTGACGGCGATGCCGGAGATCCGGCTGATCGTCTACACCCCCATGGATGACAAGACTCGACTGGCTATGTCCAGGTTGATGAGCATTAGGGAGCCTGCGCGGTAATCCGCCCCACATGGCATGCTCGATCCCTGTAAGACAGGTTTCGAGCGGAAGTGGCGGCAGATGAGACTCCCCCAAGCCCTCCCGGTGATCGCTGTCGTCGGATTACTGGCCGCGTGCTCGGCGGCGCCCGAACGCCAGCTCCAGAGCAAGGAGGTGGCCGCCACCCCGGAGCAGACGGAGGAGAGGACGGCCAAGCCGACCCCCGAGCGCGAGCCGTTCACCATCGCCTTCGGCGGGGACGTGCATTTCGAGGGCATCCTGCGGCCACGGCTCAACAATCCGCGCACGGCGCTCGGGCCGATCGCGAGCGTGCTGCGCAAGGCCGACTTGGCGATGGTGAACCTGGAGACGGCCATCACCACGGGAGGGACGCCGGCGCCCGGCAAGCAGTACACGTTCAGGGCGCCGTCGAGCGCGCTGACCGCGCTGAAGGCCGCCGGGGTGGACGTCGCCTCCATGGCCAACAACCACGGCATGGACTACATGGAGACCGGGCTGGCCGACTCGCTGGCGGCGGTCAAGCGCAGCAGGTTCCCCGTGGTGGGGATCGGGGCGGACGCGGCGCAGGCGTACCGGCCGTTCCGCAAGACCGTGAACGGCAACCGGGTGGCGATCATCGGGGCCACGCAGGTGCTGGACGCGGAGTTCATCCAGTCGTGGACCGCCACGGCGGACCAGGGCGGGCTGGCCTCGGCGAAGAACGAGCCGGCCCTGCTGCGCGCGGTACGCCAGGCCCGCAAGAACTCCGACACCGTGATCGTCCACCTGCACTGGGGCACCGAGATGCAGAAGTGTCCCAACGCGGCGCAGCTCTCGCTGGCTCCCAAGCTGGTCAAGGCCGGCGCCGACGTGGTGGTCGGCGGGCACGCGCACATCCTGCTCGGCTCCGGCTACCTCGGCGACGCCTACGTCAACTACGGCATGGGCAACTTCGTCTTCTACAACTCCAACCCGGCCACCACCGGCAGGACGGGCGTGCTGACGCTGACCATCAACGGTCGCAAGATCTTGAAGGATTCGTGGACTCCGGCCACGATCCAGGGGGGTATCCCGATCCCGATGACGGGGCCGGCCCGCACCAGTGCCGTGGCCGACTGGAAGGCACTGCGTTCCTGCACGGGCCTGGCCGCCCGGCCCTGATCGATCTATTCTACTGGACAATTCGTCCAATAGGAGGTCGCGATGCGGATGGTCGAGTCCGGTGACGTGCGGCTGGCGGTGTTCGAGGAGGGCGATCCCGGCAGGCCCGCCGTGCTGCTCCTGCACGGCTACCCCGACACGCATCGCGTCTGGGACGAGGTGGCCGGGCTGCTGCGCGACCGCTTCCACGTGGTGCGTTACGACGTGCGCGGCGCCGGGGCGTCGACCGGGCCGGCGGACCGGCGCGACTACGGGTTCGACCGGCTGATCGGCGACCTGGAGGCCGTGCTCGACGCCGTGGGACGGGCCCAGGTGCACCTCGTGGGGCACGACTGGGGCTCGCTCCAGGGCTGGGAGGCGCTGGGTCGGCCGGGCGTCAGGGATCGGCTGGCCTCGTTCACCAGCCTGGGCGGGCCAGGGCTGCGGCAGGCGGCGGACTTCACCCGGCACGGGCGGCGGCGCGACGTGGCGGCGCAGCGGGCCAGGTCCTGGTACATCGGGGCGTTCCGGCTCCCGGTGCTGCCCGAGCTGGCGTGGCGGTCCGTGCTGCCGTGGCTGGTCACGCGCGCCCTGCGCGGCGACGGCATCGCGCCGCGGGCGGGCCATCCGGCGGCGACCCTGGTCAGGGACGGGGTCAACGGGCTCGCGCTCTACCGGTGCAACATGCCGGGCTCCGGGCTCGATCCGCGCGTGCCCGGCGTGCCGGTGCAGATCGTCGAGGCCACGCGCGACGCGTACGTCACCCCGGCGCTGCTGGCCGCTGTGGGGCGGTGGGCGCCCAGGCTGTGGCACCGGAGGATCGTGGCCGGGCACTGGGCGCACCGGAGCAGGCCCGAGGCCGTGGCCGGGATGATCGCGGAGTTCGTGGAGCACGTCGAGGGCGGGCCCGCGAGCGGGGAGTTGCGGCGCGCGCGGGCGGCCGGGGCGTTCGGCGGGCGGCTGGTGGTGGTCACCGGCGCGGGGTCCGGGATCGGGCGGGCGACGGCTCGGGCGTTCGCGGCGCACGGGGCGGAAGTGGTCTGTGCGGATATCGATATCGATGCCGCGAAGCGGGTGGCGGACGGTATTGCGAGAGACCTTCGGATTACGGCTTACGGCGTGCAGGTCGATGTGGCGAATGCCGCTGCGATGGAGGATTTTTCGCGAAATATCATCACTGAATATGGCGTGCCGGATATTGTGGTGAACAATGCGGGGATCGCCGTCGCGGGGGCGTTCCTCGACCATACTCTCGACGACTGGCGCAGGACCATCGACGTCAATCTGTGGGGCGTCGTCCACGGCTGCCGGCTCTTCGGCGCCGCCATGGCCGAGCGGGGGCAGGGCGGGCACATCGTCAACGTCGCCTCCCTGGCCGCGTTCGCGCCCTCCCAGGTGCTGCCGGCGTACTCGACCTCCAAGGCGGCCGTGAAGATGCTCAGCGACTGCCTCAGGGCCGAGCTGGCGGGTCACGGCATCGGCGTCAGCACCATCTGCCCCGGATTCGTCTCCACCGGCATCGCGAGCCACGCCACGTACACGAAGGAGAGCCTGCGCGCGGAGGCCGTACGGGGGCTGGCGCGGCGCGGATACCCGCCGGAACGCGTGGCCGCGCACATTCTGCGGGCCGTGCACAGAAACCAGGCGATCGTCCCCGTGAACGCCGAGGGGAAAATCGGCTATGCGCTGTCCCGGATTTCGCCGCGGGCGATGCGCGGGCTGGCCCGGTTGAGCAAATTGGCGGGTAACGATCGCCCATACAGGAGAAGATGAATCCGTGTCTTCGCCGCAAATGGACGACGAGTGCGTCCACCCCAACGCCCTCAGGCGGCAGCCAGCACAGCGCCGCAGCGCCCGGCGCGTCGAGCGCATGCTCGACGCGTGTGCCGAGCTTCTCGACGAGACCGGTTACGAGGCCCTGTCCACCACCCGCATAGCCGAGCGGGCGGGCGTGGCCATCGGGTCCGTCTACCAGTTCTTCCCCGACAAACGGGCCATCACCCAGGAGCTCACCCGGCGCAACGTCGAGGAGTTCGTCCGCAGAGTCGATCGCAGGTTCCTCGAGGAGGACTATCGCGGCTGGTGGGAGGCCGTCGACGCGATCATCGACATCTACGTGGACATGCACAGGACGGTCTCCGGCTTCAAGAGCCTGCACTTCGGCGACGTCGTCGACCTCAACCTGCTCGACTCCGACTCCGACAACAACACGGTGATCGCGGGGCGGCTGCGCGGCCTGTTCCTGAAGGAGTTCGGGCTGGCCGACAGCCCCGAGCTCGACCTGGCCGTGCTCGTGGCCGTCGAGGCGGGCGACGCCGTGCTGAAGCTGGCCTTCCGCCGAGATCCCGAGGGCCGGCCCGAGATGATCGACGCGGCCAAGCAGCTGATCAGGGGGTTCCTGACCCGCCAGCTCAGATCCTGGTCGCCGCGCTAGCGCGGGGAGTCGTAGACGGCGACGGTCAGGGTGCCGGGGCGGCGCTCGTACTCGGGGATCGGGGACGAAACCCTGACCTTGATGGTCGTCGTGCCGCCGGGGCCGGGCAGGTTCTTGCGGCCCAGGACGGTGTAGCCCTGGCTGTGGGTGGTGGGCGGGGCCGCGCAATCGCCGCGCAGTTCCTTCTCCAGCCGGCCGTTGACGAAGATCTCCTCGCTCAGCCGGCGCGCGATCCCGTCGCCGCAGTAGACCATCAGGACCGGCGCCCGCCCGGTGGCGGGGACGGTGAGGGTCACCTCGCGGCTCGCCGGCCAGGTGACGCTCCGCGTGGCGACCAGCCGGTACTCGTCCCCCGACGGGCCGCCGAACGCCTTCGGCGGCGCGACGGGGGGTGCGGGGGTCTTCATGGTGCTGGGAGGAGTCCATTCGTAGACGCCGAACCGCCACGCCTTGGGCTGCTCCCGCGACTTCGGCATGGTGATGGAGAACGTGGCCTGCCGCGTGCCCGCGGGCAGCGGGATCACGTCCACGGGCCGGTTGGAGGTGCACGCCGCGCTCAAGCCGGGCACCGGCGTCAGGGCGGCCCACCGCTCGACCGGCTTCTCGACGGTCACGTGCGGCACCGCGCCGGGCGCTCTCGACGGGCAGCTCGCCATGATGGCCAGCGGCTTCCCGCTCACCTTCACCTCGAACGTCACCTCGGACCTCTTCGGCGCGTCCAGCGTCGCCGTGGCGATCCGGTGGTAGACCGTGCCGTCCGGCTCCTCGAAACTCGCCGGGAGCAGGTGGGGCGAGACGGCGGTGATCGGAGGGTCCGCTTCGCGGAGCTGGGCCACCTGGGCGGGTGACCACGGCGCGACGAGCATGCCCGCCACCACGACCGACGCGGCGGCGGCCCCGGCGACCGCGACCGCGACCAGACGGCGGCGCCTGGCGGCCCGCGTACGGGTGCGCAGGCGGTCCCACGGGACCGGCCGCTCCAGGGCGGGGCGGCTGCGCTCCTCCAGCAGGTCATGCAGGTCCTGACGGCTGACGGGCACGTCCCTACCCCTCTCTCGCGTACGCGGTCGTGACCGACTCGTCGATCCGCAGCTTGGCCAGCGCCTTGCTGGTCTGGCTCTTGACCGTGCCGACGCTGCAGCCCAGCGTCGCGGCGGCCTGGGCCTCGGTCATGTCCTCGAAGAAGCGCAGCACGATCACGGCCCGCTGGCGGGCGGGCAGCCGGCCCAGGGCCTGCCAGACCAGCTCTCGCTCGTCCGCCTGCCCCATGCGGTCGGCGATCTCGGGATGGTCGGGCGGCGCCCCGGTGGTCAGCTCCACCTGCCGCCAGCGCCGCCGCCACCACGACACGTGCACGTTCACAATGATCTTGCGGACGTACGCCTCGTGCTCGTCCCTGATCCGCCCCCAGGCCAGCCACGCCTTCATCAGCGCCGTCTGCACCAGGTCCTCGGCCACCGCCCAGTCCCTGGTGAGCAGGTAGGCCGTGCGGAGCAACCGATGCCACGCCGCCGCGACGAACGCGTCGTACTCCGATCGATCCGCCATGCGCGAGCCTCTCTCCACCGTCGGTCACCCGTACGACGCCGGTGACCGGCGGGAAGGTTGCCCGCGGATTACTGCGCGGCCGGCGGCTCGGCCAGCCAGGCCGGCACGTCGCGGAGCCAGCGCTTGCCGTGGTCCCCGAGCGCGGTGGCGGGCACCTGGTGCAGGCGCGGCGTGACCGGCGTGCGCAGGCACGGGGCGGGAAGCGAGACCGCGCGCGTGTCCCTGGCCTCGCGCACGCTGAGGCGGGCCTCCAGCGCCCGCAGGTTGCGTTCGGCGGTCTCGACGGCCTCCAAACGGGCCGACAGATAGCCGGCGACTCCGGGCACGACGGCCGACAGCACGACAGCACAGGCCAGCGTGAAGGTCATCTGCTTGGACATACCCATCACAGTCCCTCCGCTCGCGTGGCGGCAAAGTGGACTGGTATATGCCCGGTGACCTGCGCGAACACGCACATGGTGAGCAGGCTTGGGCGGGACGTTACCGAATTTGCACGTGACCGGCGATGCGGATTGACCGGGCAAAGGCCCGGGTGGCTCGGTAGTCTCGCGGTGTGGCGCATGTGACCCGTGAGCACCTTGATCGTCTGCTTGAGCAGGCGCTGTTGGCCGACGACCACGACTCCCTGGCCAGCCGGCTGTACGACGTCGCTCTCGACTACTCGTCCGGCGACGTTTCCAGGGCTTCGATCCTGGTTCTCGCCGCCGAGGAGTGGCGAGCGGCGGGACAGCCGGCGCGCGCGATGGAGTGTTTCCAGCGCGCGGTCGAGGACGGTGGCGAGGCGGGTTTCGACCCGCGTGCCGGCATCGCCGACACGCTCTTCGAGCTCGACAGGCCCGACGAGGCGAGGGAGGTCATCGAGACGATACGCGCGGAGGGAAACGTCTCCACGGCGACGGCTCACACGATCGCCGAGACGCTGGTCGCCTATGGCGATCTCCAGGGGGGCCTCGACTGGGCCACCCAGGCCGCCCTGCGGTGTGACGAGAACGATCCGGAGCAGGTGGCGCTGCTGCGCACCCGCTACCGCATCAGGGTCGATCTCGGGCTTCCCGAGGACGAGCTGGACGAGCTCGTCTCCTGAGGCGGCCGCGCGGCTGCTGGGCCCGCCCGCTGGGGCAGGGCTCGTACAGCCGTGCCCGCGTACGCTCCGGCGGATGAGGCGGGGCTGCGCCGGGTCGTGCTCGCCGGAGGGGCCGCGATCCCCGCACGGTCCGTTCGGAGGGACCGCGACCCCTCGGCCAGGGGAAGCCGGGCGTGGCAGGCACGGTCCACGCCCGGACAGGGTGGCTCAGTTCAGCCCGAGATCGCCCACGGCGTCGGTGAGCCCGGACGCCCCGGACCCGCCGCCCGGCAGGATCGAGATGCCTTGGAGGCCGTCCACCGCCTTCGGCAGCACCTGGCCGATGAGCTCGGAGCTGACCTCGCTGACCGGCTTCTGCAGGGCCAGCGGCGAGTCGAGCCCGGTGCCGACGACGCGGTTGTGGAAGGGGCCCTGGCCCATGGTCATCTCGTGCGGCAGCCTGCTGTCCAGCGGCGTCCCCGGCACCTCGGGCAGCACCGGGAGCGGCGGGAACGGCGGCAGGTTCGCCCTGGTCGCCAGATCCGCCACCCCGGCCGGACCCGGCACCATGGGGAACAGCGCGGGAGAGGCCGAGAACAGCGAGGACAGGCCCCAGGTGGCCCCCGCGCCGCTCACGTCCGCCATGCGCAGCACCTCCTTGCCCGTCGCCACGCCGGTGTAGCCGATGTGCCTGGCCATCTCGCCGGCCGCCATGGCCACCTTGTTGCTCTCGCTGGTGATCATGCGGCTGCCCGCGGTGCCGCTCTGCTCGATGTGCAGCGCGGCTGGGCCGTCGCACGTCGAGACGACCGAGCTGGGCGACAGCACCGCGGTCTCGGCACAGTTGCCGGCCGTGGCGGCGCCGGCGAACAGCCAGCTGACGCCGGCGGTCAGAGCGGCCACCGCGACCATGCTCCGGAACTTCTGGAATGACACCGCACGTCCCCCTGAGTCGATGTCGGTGATCTGACGAACGCTGAACGTAGTCACCCGCCGGGCCGGGGGAGCACGGCTTGTCCGAAGAGTGGGGCGAACCTTACCGAGCGGGTGGCCCGATGACCGTGCCATGACACGCCGGAGCCCGGGGATCGCCAGGATCCCCGGGCTCCGGAACCGGGCTCTAGGCCGCTCGCTGGACGAGCAGCTCGTCGTCGCCCAGCTCCACCATGACCTTGTCGCCGTCGGCGACCTCGCCGGACAGCACCGCCTTGGCCAGCTTGTCGCCGATGGCGGACTGGACCAGGCGGCGCAGCGGGCGGGCGCCGTACAGCGGGTCGTAGCCCGTCAGCGCCAGCCACTCGCGGGCCGCCGGCGTGACCTCCAGCGTCAGCCTGCGGTCGGCCAGGCGCCTGGCCAGGCGCTCGACCTGCAGGTCGACGATCTGCGCCAGCTCCTCCGAGCCGAGCGCGTCGAAGAGGATCACGTCGTCGAGCCGGTTGAGGAACTCCGGCTTGAACGAGCTGCGCACCGCCCCCATCACCGCCTCGCGCTTCGCGCCGTTCTCCAGCGCCGGATCGACGAGGAACTGCGAGCCGATGTTGGAGGTCAGGATCAGGATCGTGTTGCGGAAGTCGACCGTGCGGCCCTGGCCGTCGGTCAGCCGCCCGTCGTCGAGCACCTGCAGCAGGATGTCGAACACCTCGGGATGGGCCTTCTCGACCTCGTCGAGCAGCACCACGGTGTACGGGCGCCGCCTGACGGCCTCGGTGAGCTGGCCGCCCTCCTCGTAGCCGACGTAACCGGGAGGCGCGCCGACCAGCCTGGCCACGCTGTGCTTCTCGGAGTACTCGCTCATGTCGATGCGGGTCATCGCCCGCTCGTCGTCGAACAGGAACTCCGCCAGCGCCTTGGCCAGCTCGGTCTTGCCCACGCCGGTGGGGCCGAGGAACAGGAACGAGCCCGTCGGCCTGTCGGGGTCGGCGATGCCGGCCCGGCTGCGGCGTACGGCGTCGGAGACGGCCTGTACGGCCTGCTGCTGGCCGATGAGGCGCCTGCCCAGCTCCTCCTCCATGCGCAGCAGCTTGGCCGTCTCGGCCTCCAGCAGGCGCCCGGCGGGGATGCCGGTCCACGACGAGATCACCTCGGCGATGTCGTCGGCGCCGACCTCCTCCTTGACCATGGCGTTCTCGGGCGGCGCGGCCTCGGAGGCGGCCTTCAGCGCCTGCTCCAGCCGGGGCACCTCGGCGTACATCAGCCGGGAGGCCGCCTCGAAGTCGCCGTCGCGCTGGGCCCGCTCGGCCGAGCCGCGCGCCTCGTCGAGCTGCTTCTTCAGCTCACCGACCTTGTTGAGGCCGGCCTTCTCGTGCTCCCAGCGGCCGACGAGGGCGTTGAGCTCCTCCTGGCGGTCGGCCAGCTCCTGGCGGAGCCGTTCGAGCCGCTGGACGGAGGCCTCGTCGGTCTCCTTCGACAGGGCCAGCTCCTCCATCTTCATCCGGTCCACGTTGCGCTGGAGCTGGTCGATCTCCACGGGACGGGAGTCGATCTCCATGCGCAGCCGCGAGGCGGCCTCGTCGACCAGGTCGATGGCCTTGTCGGGGAGGAAGCGGTTGGTGATGTAGCGGTCGGACAGCGCGGCGGCGGCCACCAGCGCGCTGTCGGCGATCTGCACCTGGTGGTGGGCCTCGTAGCGGCCCTTGAGCCCGCGCAGGATCGCGATCGTGTCCTCGACCGTGGGCTCGCCCACGTAGACCTGCTGGAAGCGGCGCTCCAGCGCCGGGTCCTTCTCGATGCGCTCGCGGTACTCGTCGAGCGTGGTCGCACCGATCATGCGCAGCTCGCCGCGGGCCAGCATGGGCTTGAGCATGTTGCCGGCGTCCATCGCGCCCTCGGCGGCCCCCGCGCCGACGACGGTGTGCAGCTCGTCGATGAACGTCACGATCTGCCCGTTGCTCTCCTTGATCTCGGAGAGCACGGCCTTGAGCCGCTCCTCGAACTCGCCGCGGTACTTCGCGCCGGCCACCATCGCGCCCAGGTCGAGCGAGATGAGCCGCTTGTTGCGCAGCGACTCCGGCACGTCGCCGGCCACGATGCGCTGGGCCAGGCCCTCGACGACCGCCGTCTTGCCGACGCCGGGCTCGCCGATGAGCACCGGGTTGTTCTTGGTGCGGCGGCTGAGCACCTGGACCACGCGACGGATCTCCGTGTCACGGCCGATCACCGGGTCGAGCTTGCCGCCGCGGGCCCGCTCGGTCAGGTCGACGCCGTACTTCTCCAGCGCCTGGTAGGTGTCCTCAGGGGTCTCGCTGGTGACGCGGGCGTTGCCGCGTACCTTCTCGAACGCGTCGAGCAGCGCCTGCGGCGTCGCGCCCTGCGACTTGAGCAGCTCGGCCGACTGGCCCCCGTCGGCGGCCAGGCCGACCAGGAGGTGCTCGGTCGAGACGTAGAGGTCCTCCAGGCGGTTGGCGTGCTGGGCGGCGGTGTTCAGCACCGTCAGGAGCTGGCGGGAGCTGGACGGCGCCCCCACCGTCGAGCCCTGCGCCTTCGGCAGCGCCGCGAGCTGCTCCTCCGTGCGGGCCCGCAGCGTGCGCCAGTCGGCGCCGACGGCCTCGAGCAGCGGCACGGCGGTGCCGCCCGTCTGGGAGAGCAGCGTGGTCAGCAGGTGGGCCGGGGAGATCTCCGGGTTGCCCTCGGCGGCGGCACGCCGCATGGCACCCGAGAGCGCTTCCTGGCTCTTCTGGGTGAGCTTGTAGTCCATGTCCTTCTAGGCCCCCGGTGGCAGCTCGTAGCGGATCAAGGCTCTGACCATGCGCATCTCGGCACGCAGGCGGTGAACCTCCTCGCGCAGCCGCAGGGCTTCGTTCTCGAGCTCGAGAATCCGCTTGATCCCCGCGAGGTTGATGCCCTCTTCCTGGGAGAGCCGCTGCACCTCGCGGAGCTGGATGATGTCTCTCGTGGAGTAGAGGCGGCCGCGCCCCGCCGTACGCCCAGGACTGACCAGGCCGAGCCGGTCGTACTGCCGCAGCGTCTGCGGGTGGAGCCCGGAGAGCTGCGCGGCCACCGAGATCACATAGACAGGGGTGTCGTCTGACAGATCGAAGTAGTTGGCGTCCATCGGCTTACTCGCTTCTGGCTCGCTGAATGAGCTCTGCGCGCGGGTCGTCACTCGCGTGCGCGGTGTTGAACTCGTTGAGCAGCTCACGCGACTTGTCGTCGAGCGTCTTCGGCACGACCACCTCGACGCTGGCGAGCAGGTCGCCCTTGGTGCCGTCCTTCCTGGTGACACCCCTGCCCCGGACGCGGAACGTGCGCCCGTTGGGGGTGCCCGCGGGAATGCGCAGCGTGACCGGCATGCCCTTGAGGATCGGCACCTTGATCTCGGCACCCAGCGCGGCCTCCGTGAACGTCACGGGGACCGTGATCGTCAGGTTGTCGCCCGCCCGGCCGAACACGGCGTGCGGCTTGACGTTCGTCTGGATGTAGAGGTCGCCCGCCGGGCCGCCGTTCTCGCCCGGCGCCCCCTTGCCCTTGAGCTTGACCCGCTGGCCGTCGGCCACCCCCGCGGGAATGCGCGCCTGGATGGTGCGGGTGCTCTTGGCGCGGCCGCTGCCCTCGCACACGGGGCAGGGGTCGTCCACGAGCAGCCCGCGGCCCTTGCAGTCGCGGCAGGGCTCGGAGAAGGCGAAGTTGCCGAGGTTGCGGCTGGCCGCGCCGGTGCCCTCGCAGGTGGGGCAGACCCTGGGGGTCGTGCCCGCCTTGGCGCCGGTGCCGCTGCACGCGGTGCAGGCGGCGGAGCTGGTCAGCCTGAGTGACACGGTGGTGCCCTCGACGGCTTCGGTGAACGTCAGCGTCACCTCGGACTCGACGTCCTGGCCACGCCGGGGGCGGGTCGTGCCGGTGGTGCGGCCGGTGCCGCCCCCGCGGTTGAACAGCCCGCCGAACAGGTCGCCGAGCCGCTCGCCCGCGCTCCCGCCGTGACCGGTCTGCTGGGCGGTGCCGCCGAACAGGTCACCGAAGTCGAACGGGAAACCGCCACCGCCTGGACGCTGACCGCCCACCCCGGACCCGAACAGCGTGCGCGCCTCGTCGTACTCCTTGCGGCGCTTGCTGTCGGACAGGACGTCGTACGCCTCGGAGACCTCCTTGAACTTGGTCTCCTTGGTCGCGTCACCCTGGTTGGTGTCGGGGTGGTACTGCCTGGCCAGCTTCCGGTAGGCCTTCTTGATCTCGTCGGCGGTGGCGGTCTTGGGCACACCAAGGACGGCGTAGTAGTCCTTTTCCAGGTAGTCCTTGGTGCTCATCTACGGCCCTTCGTCCTAATGCCTTAGTTTTCGTCGTCATCGGACGCGGCAGGGGCGTCCTCGGGCTCGGCGACGGCCACCCGCGCCGGGCGCAGCACCCTGTCACCCATCCGGTATCCAGGCTGCAACACTTCGACGGCCGTTGGCTCGCTCACGTCCGGCGAATAGCTGTGCATCAGCGCCTCGTGGACGGTCGGGTCGAACGGCTCGCCCTTCTGCCCGAAGGCGCTGAGGCCCAGCTTGGTGAGCGCCGACTCCAGCGACTCCGCCACCTTCGCGAAGCCGCCGGTCAGCTCACCGTGGTCGCGGGCCCTGCCGATGTCGTCGAGCACGGGCAGGAGGTCCGTCAGCGCTCCGGCGACCGCTTGCTCGCGCACCGCGGCGCGGTCGCGCTCGACCCGCCTGCGGTAGTTGACGTACTCGGCCTGGAGGCGCTGCAGGTCCGCGGTCCGCTCGGCGAGCTGGGCCTCCAGCTCGCCGTTGCCGGCCGGGGCGGGCGCCTGCTCGGCGCCCTCCTGGACGTCGGCGGGGACGGACTCCCTGACCTGACCCGTCTCCGGGTCGATCTTGCGGTTGTCGCGGATCACCGGCTCCTCGTGCCCGTTGTCACGCGGCGGCATCACTGGTCCTTCTTCGGCTGGTCGTCGTCGACGATCTCGGCCTCGACCACGTCGTCGTCGGCCTTCTGCTGGTCCTGACCGGCCGTGGCGTCCTGCGGGGCGCCCTCGCCGCCGGCCTGCTGGCCCTGGCTCGCGGCGTAGATCGCCGAGCCCATCTTCTGGCTGACCGTGGCGAGCTTCTCCGCCGAGGTGCGGATGAGGTCGGTGTCGGTGCCCTCCAGAGCCTTCTTCAGCTCGGCCAGGGCGTCGTTGACCTCGGTCTTGATCTCGCCGGGGACCTTGTCGTCGTTCTCGCGGAGGAACTTCTCCGTCTGGTAGGCCAGACCGTCCGCGTTGTTGCGGACCTCGGCCTCCTCGCGGCGCTTCTTGTCCTCCTCGGCGTACGACTCGGCCTCGCGCATCATGCGCTCGATGTCGTCCTTCGGCAGCGCCGAGCCGCCGGTGATCGTCATCGTCTGCTCCTTGCCCGTGCCCAGGTCCTTGGCGGAGACGTTGACGATGCCGTTGGCGTCGATGTCGAAGGTGACCTCGATCTGCGGGATGCCGCGCGGCGCCGGCGCGATGCCGGTCAGCTCGAAGGTCGCCAGCTTCTTGTTGTAGGAGGCGATCTCGCGCTCGCCCTGGTAGACCTGGATCTGCACCGACGGCTGGTTGTCCTCGGCCGTGGTGAAGACCTCGGAGCGCTTGGTCGGGATCGTCGTGTTGCGCTCGATGATCTTGGTGAAGATGCCGCCCTTGGTCTCGATGCCCAGCGACAGCGGGGTCACGTCGAGCAGCAGGACGTCCTTGACCTCGCCCTTGAGCACGCCGGCCTGGAGCGCGGCGCCGATGGCCACGACCTCGTCGGGGTTGACGCCCTTGTTGGGCTCCTTGCCGCCGGTCAGCTCCTTGACGAGCTCGGAGACGGCGGGCATGCGGGTCGAGCCGCCGACGAGCACGACGTGCGCGATGTCGGAGACCTTGATGCCGGCGTCCTTGATGACCTGGTGGAACGGGCCCTTGGTGCGCTCGAGCAGGTCGGCCGTCAGGCGCTGGAACTCCGAGCGCGTCAGCTTCTCGTCGAGGTGCAGGGGGCCCTCGGAGGAAGCCGTGATGTAGGGGAGGTTGATGTTGGTCTCGGACTGGCTGGACAGCTCGATCTTGGCCTTCTCGGCCGCCTCGCGCAGGCGCTGGAGCGCCATCTTGTCCTTGGCCAGGTCGACGCCGTGCGCGTTCTGGAAGCGCTTGACGAGCTCGTCGACGACGCGCTGGTCCCAGTCGTCGCCGCCGAGGTGGTTGTCACCGGAGGTCGCCTTGACCTCGACGAAGCCGTGGCCGTCCTCCTGGCCGACGTCGAGCAGCGACACGTCGAAGGTGCCACCACCGAGGTCGAAGACGAGGATCGTCTGGTCCTGCTCCTTGTCGAGCCCGTAGGCGAGGGCCGCCGCGGTCGGCTCGTTGATGATGCGGAGCACGTTGAGGCCCGCGATCGTGCCGGCTTCCTTGGTGGCCTGGCGCTGGGCGTCGTTGAAGTAGGCCGGGACGGTGATCACCGCGTCGGTGATCTTCTCGCCCAGGTAGGCCTCGGCGTCCTGCTTGAGCTTCTGCAGGACGAAGGCGCTGATCTGCTGGGGCGAGAACTTCTTCCCGTCGATCTCCTGGGACCAGTTGGTGCCCATCTCGCGCTTGACCGAGCGGATCGTGCGGTCCACGTTGGTGACGGCCTGCCGCTTGGCGACCTCGCCGACGAGGACCTCGCCGTTCTTCGCGAAGGCGACCACGGACGGCGTGGTCCGCGAGCCCTGCGCGTTGGCGATGACGGTGGGCTCACCGCCCTCGAGGATCGAGACGACGGAGTTGGTCGTCCCAAGGTCGATACCTACCGCACGTGCCATGAGTACGTCCTTGTGATCAAAGTTGAGTCGGTTGGACTCAACCTATGGATGCGTGTCGTCTTTGTCAAACGACTTGAGCCTACCCGACTCAACCTCGATGAGTGTGAAAGCATTCCCGCCGAAAGGGCAAGAACGGGCGTGACAGTGCACAACACGCGTAACGGGCCTGAGCGGTTAGGGGTTCCTCCCGATCTGCCTCCTGATCTGCCTCCCGATCTGTTCGGCACGCACTTTGCCGAGATCCGCCGCTACATCGCGCGGCGGCTGTCGGAGGACGTGGCGGACGACCTCGTGGCCGACGTGTTCCTCATCGCGGTCAGCGGGGGCTACGACGCCTCGGCGGGCGCCGTGCGGCCGTGGCTGTACGGGATCGCCACCAACCTGGTCGCGCGGCACCGCCGTACCGAGACCAGGCGGTGGAAGGCGATCAGCCGGTTCGGCCGAGCGCGATGGCGGCAGCCACGAGGACGAGGTGGTCGACAGGGTCGCCGCGGCCCGCTTCACCGGCCCGCTGGCGGGGGCGCTGGGCGGGCTGAGCCGCGAGCGGCCCGACCGTCCAGGGAACTGCTCGGTGCGCCGGTGAAATGGCGGACCCCCGGAACGGTGGGCGCGTCGCCGGGGGTCCGCTTTCGGGGGATGGCTCGGAGGGGAGTGCTCGTGTCGGGCGCCGGCGCGACGAGGCCGGGCAGCGGAAATCAGGCAGCGTAAGAGCCGTCTCACGGGTTCCCCCATGGGAGCGTGACCTCGTCCCCGGCGCCCCCACGCCATGGTGCTCTGATCGATGTATCGCAAGTAATCGATCATTTGTCACTGGGGTTGTCCATAAGTGGACATCCCGCTACTTGGCGCCGTCCACGATCTTGCGCTTGCCCAGGAACCCCTTGAGCTTGACGGTCGTCGTCTTCTCGACCGCGATCATGATGCACGACATGTTCTTCGCCTTGGGCGACGTGCCCTCGTACAGGGTGATCGTGACCTTCTTGGCGGTCTCCTTCACCTTGACCCGGTCGAGCACCGTGCACGGCTCCACCCCCGACCACCAGGTGAGCTGCACCTTCTTGCCCTTCGAGACCGCCTTGGCCTTGGTCCAGCGGATCTTGTGGACGTTGATGGCGTTGCCGGTCGGCTTGACCGGCTGGGGGTCCTTCGCCGCGGGGGTGGTGGTCACCGGGTTCGAGACCACCGGGTTCGACACGGCCGGAGGCTTCTGCGCGGCCGAGGTGGAGGCCCGCTCGGCCGGCGGGGCCGCCGTGCCGCAGCCGGTGGCGAGCGCCAGACATCCGGCCAGGAGAGTCGCTGTCATTGTCCGCATACCCTTACGACGGATCACAGCGCCCGCCGGTTCAGGTGACTAGTGTGGGTCGCGTGCTCCGACAGGCCATGCTCGCCCTTTCGAAGAGCCGGCGCGCCGAGCGGCTCGTCACCACCTCCCCGCTGACCGCGGACGTGGTCAGGCGATACGTCGCCGACGACATCGGGGCCGTGGTCGGCGCGCTGACCCGCGACGGGCTGCTGGTCAGCGCCGACCACCTCGGCGAGGAGGTGAACGACCCGGCCCAGGCCGAGGCGGCCGTCGCCACCTACGTCGCGCTGCTCGACCTGCTGCCCGCGGGCTCCGACGTGTCGGTCAAGCTCACCGCGCTGGGGCTGCGGCAGTCGCAGCGGCTCGCGCTCGCCAACGCCGCCACCATCTGCGCGGCCGCGGCGGGCAAGGGCGTCACGGTCACGCTCGACGCCGAGGAGCACGACACGATCCCCGGGCTGCACGCCGTGCACGCCGCGCTGCGCAGGGACCATCCCGACGTGGGGGTGGTCGTGCAGGCGTACCTGCCGGACTCGCTCGACCGCTGCGAGAAGCTGGGCGGGGCGCGGGTGCGGCTGTGCAAGGGGGCGTACACGGCCCCAGGCGCGTACGCCAGGTCCGCCGACATCGACCGCTCCTTCGTGCGGTGCCTGAAGGTGCTGATGGCCGGCACCGGCTACCCGATGGTCGCCACCCACGACCCGCGGCTGCTGCGGATCGCCTCCGCGCTGGCGGTGCTCGACGGGCGTGACCTGAGCGGGTTCGAGTACCAGATGTTGTACGGGGTGCGGCCCGACGAGCAGGTGCGCCTGGCCGGGCTGGGGGCGCGGGTGCGCGTGTACGTTCCCTACGGCTCCGACTGGTACGCCTACCTCATGCGCAGGCTGGCCGAACGCCCGCGCAACCTGGCCTTCTTCCTCCGCTCGCTGCTGTCGCGCGGCTGACCGGCCCCGGCCCCCGCTCTCCCGGCCGCCGTGGCCGGCGGCAGCCGATAAGCTCCAGGTCAGCGTCTACTTCCTCCGATACTTCCGCCGAGGGGCCGAAATGATCGCGATTCTGGGCACGGGCAAGATGGGCGAGGCTCTGCTGTCCGGGCTGCTGCGCGCCGGGTTCAAGCCGGGCGACATCATGGCGACCACGCGCAGGGCCGAGCGCGCGGAGGCGCTGCGCGAGACGTACGGCGTGCGCACCGTGTCCAACGCCGAGGCCGCCAAGGCCGCCGACACTCTCATCCTGGCGGTCAAGCCGCAGGACATGGGGACGCTGCTGGCCGAGATCGCCCCCCACGTGCCCGCCGAGCGGCTGGTGATCTCCGCGGCGGCCGGCATCACCACGTCGTTCGTCGAGCAGCGGCTGGGGGTGGAGGTGCCGGTGGTGCGCGTGATGTCGAACACGCCGATCCGGTTCGACGAGGCGATGAGCGTCATCTCGGCGGGGGCGTACGCGGGGGAGGAGCACCTGAAGCTGGCCGAGGGGCTGCTGAAGCCGGTCGGCAAGGTGCTGCGGATCCCCGAGTCGCAGCAGGACGCCGCGACGGCGCTGTCCGGGAGCGGGCCCGCCTACTTCTTCTACCTGGTCGAGGCCATGGTGGACGCGGGGATCCTGCTCGGCATGCCGCGGGCCGCCGCGCTCGACATGGTCACCCAGTCGATCGTGGGGGCGGCGGTGATGCTGCGCGACTCGGGGGAGCATCCGGTGATCCTGCGCGAGGCCGTCACCTCACCGGGCGGGACGACGATCGCCGCCATCGCGGAGCTGGAGCGCCACAGCGTGCGCGCCGCCTTCCTGGCCGCCATCGAGGCCGCCCGCGACCGGGGGCGTCAGCTCGCGTCGGGGTGATGCCGCCCGCCTCGTGTTCCGAAACCCACCCATCCGTTACGGCAAGCCGGCGTCACCGCCCCCCGCCGCACGTGGCTGAGGGCCTCCAGGAGAACGCCCGCTGAACCCGCACGTGGCCGGCCGCCGTTACGTGCGTCTTCTTGACCGTCTGGGTGGTTTCCCGAAGCCGGGGCCGCGATCCGTCACGCGGACGCCCGAGCGGGCGCTTGTGCGGGCAGGTGGCGGGGATCCACGATGGGTCGGGTGACGATTCGTTACGGGGCCGCCCCGTTGCTCGTCCTGTTAGCGCTGACCGGTTGCACCGCTGAGGAACCGGCGACCGTCCAGGTCGCCGACGTTCGCCGGGCGCCGGTCACCGAGGTCGTCGAGGCGCCCGCCACCATCGGGGCGCGGGCCTCCGCGACACTGCGCTCGCCCGCCCAGGGCACGATCGCCAGGCTCCACGTCCGCGACGGCGACCGCGTCCGCAAGGGGCAGATCGTGGCCAGGATCCGCTCGCCCCAGGCCGAGGACCAGCTCCGCCAGGCCCGGCAGGCGTCCGAGATGGCCACTCCGGCCCGCTTCAGCGCCCCGAGCGTGCGCCTGCCGTCGTTCGACACCCGCGCCTTCGACCGCAAGGTGGCGCGGCACTTCGCCAGGGCCCGCCAGGAGGCCGCGAAGGTCGAGGACAAGCGGGCCCGCAAGCAGCTCCTGAACGCCATCGACCTGGCCAGGACCCAGCACCAGGCCCAGACCAGGGCGCTGGCCTCGATCACCGCCCAGCTCAACCGCTCCATCAGCGGCCTCATGACCGGCGTCACCAGCGGGCTGTCCGGCTCCATGGCCTCGTTGCAGGCCGCCTCCAGGTCCCAGGCCAAGGCTGCGGTCAAGGTGGCCGAGCGGACGGTGCGGTCGCTGACCGTCAAGGCGCCGTTCGCCGGGGTCGTCACGCTCGGCCGGGCGTCGGGCGGTGGCGGCATGCCCGGCGTCGAGAGCCTGCTCGGCCGGCTCCCCGGCGGGAGCGGGCAGCAGCTGCCCCCGGTGCCCGCCGGCGGGTCCGCTCAGGGGACGCCGGTGGCGGCCGGGGTGCCGGTCTCGGCGGGCGACCCGATCGTCACCGTGACCGACGTGTCCGAGCTCACCCTGGACGCCGACGTGGACGAGACGGACGTGCTGCTCGTGCGCGAGGGCGTCGAGGCGGAGGTCGAACTGGACGCGGTGCCCGGCGCCACGTACGAGGCCGCGGTGACCGGCATCGGCGTCGCCCCCATGGAGGGCACCACCGGCGGCGTCAGCTACCCCGTACGACTCAGGCTCGGCGCCGGCGCGTTCGACGACGGCTCCGAGGCGCCGACGCCCAAGCCCGGCATGAGCGCGGTGGCGCGGCTGACCGTGCGCGAATCGCCGTCGGCCGTCGCCGCGCCCGCCTCGGCCATCGTCTCCAGCGGGCGCGAGAGCGTGGTGTGGGTGGTCGGGAACGGCGTGGCCCAGCGGCGCGTGGTCAAGCTCGGCGCCCAGGGGGACGCGGTGGTGGAGGTGCTGAGCGGGCTGTCCGTGGGCGAGCGGATCGTGGTCAGGGGAGCGGACTCCGTACGGGCAGGGCAGACCCTCCCATGACCGGCGGGCCCGGGAAGGGTGATCCGGCCGGCGGGGCCCGGCGGGGAGAGGCGGCCGGCGGGCCCGCGATCGAGGCGGTCGAGCTGACCCGCCGCTACCAGCTCGACGGCGTGGCCGTGGAGGCGCTGCGGGGCGTCTCGCTGCGGATCGGCCAGGGCGAGTTCGCGGCGGTCGTCGGCCCGTCGGGGTCCGGCAAGTCCACGCTCATGCACCTGCTCGGCTGCCTCGACCGCCCGTCCTCGGGCGTGCTGCGCGTGGGCGGGGTGGACATCTCGCGGCTGTCCGACGGGGAGCTGGCCGAGCTGCGGAACAGGACGATCGGGTTCGTCTTCCAGTCCTTCCACCTGCTGGCCAGGACGACGGCGCTGGACAACGTGGCGCTGCCGCTGGTCTACCGGGGGCTGGGCAGGGCCGAGCGGCGGGCCAGGGCCCGTGCGGCGCTGGAGTCGGTGGGGCTCGGGCACCGCCTGCAGCACCGGCCCTCGCAGATGTCCGGCGGCGAGCAGCAGCGCGTGGCCATCGCCAGGGCGCTGGTGGGCGAGCCCGAGGTGCTGCTGGCCGACGAGCCCACCGGGAACCTCGACACCGCCAGCGGGACCGAGGTGATGGCCATCCTCGACCGGCTCAACGCCGAAGGCGGCATGGCGGTGGTGCTGGTCACGCACGAGGCAGAGGTGGCCGCCCACGCCAGACGGCAGATCCACGTGCGGGACGGCCTGATCGAGCGGGACGACGGCCCATGAGGGGCAGTTCGTGAGGGGTGGCGGGTCGTGAGGAACGGTGAGGCGCTGGCCATGGCGATGGAGGCGCTGCGCGTGAACCGGCTGCGCAGCGTGCTCACCATGCTGGGTGTGATCATCGGCGTGCTGGCCGTGGTGATCCTCGTGGCCATCGGCACCGGCGCGAAGGACGAGATCGAGAAGCAGATCTCCGGCCTCGGCACGAACATCATCCTCGTCGTCCCCGGCCGCATCAGCCTCGGCGCCGCGCCCACGCAGAGCAAGCTCGGCCTGGCCGACGTGGCCTACGTGCGGCGGGTGGTGGGCGACCCGTCGAAGGTGACGGTGTCGCTGCAGTCGGGCGAGACCGTGCGCGTGGGCAGGACCGAGGCGTTCGTCACGGTGATCGGCACCGATCAGAACCTGGTCAACATCTTCGAGCGGCCCGTGGACAAGGGCCGCCCGCTGAGCGAGACCGACGTGGACACCCGGCGCAGGGTGGCGGTGCTCGGCTCGGAGGTGGCCGACCGGCTGTTCGGCGAGCTGGACCCGATCGGGCGGCAGGTGACGGTGGCGGGGGCGAGGTTCCGGGTGGTCGGGGTGTACGCCACGGTGGGGCAGACGTTCGGGCTCTCCCGCGACCAGGAGATCCACATCCCGGTGACGACCGCGCAGCGGCTGCTGGGGATCGAGCGGATCAACGGGATGGCGGTGGGCGCGTCCGGGCCGGACGAGATCGATCCGCTGTCGGACCGGGTGACGGCGGCGCTGCGGGACAGGTATCCGGGCGAGCAGTTCTCGGCGGTCACGCAGACCGCGCTGCTCGGCACGGTCGGCAGCGTGCTGGGCATGCTCACCGGCGTGCTGGCGGCCATCGCGGGCATCTCGCTGCTGGTCGGCGGCGTCGGCGTGTCGAACATCATGCTGGTCAGCGTGCGCGAGCGGACCAGGGAGATCGGGCTGCGCAAGGCGCTGGGCGCCAGGCAGCGTGACATCCTGGCGCAGTTCCTGATCGAGGCGGTGCTGCTGACGACGATCGGCGGGCTCATCGGGATCCTGCTCGGGGTGGGCGGCTCGCTGGCCATCGCGGCGCTCACCGAGGTGCCGGCGTCGATCACGTGGTGGTCGATCGCGCTGGCGTTCGGGGTGTCGGCGGCGGTCGGGGTGTTCTTCGGCGTGGCGCCGGCGCGAAGGGCGGGCCGGTTGGACCCGGTGATCGCCCTTCGCGCCGAGTGAGATCCCAGCCGTCGCGGCCGGGGCTCGTGATCGCCGCCTGCGCCGAGCTCAGGCGTCGCGCCGCTGCATGAGGACCGCCCCCGCGATCGTGGCGACGGCGATCCACGCCAGGTAGACGCCGAACCCGCCCCACGGTGTCAGCGACTCGCTGCTCTGCCCGGCGACGAGCAACTGGCCGGCGTTGGTGGTGAAGTACTCGGCCACGGTCCTGCCCCACTGCCCGGGAAGCTGGTTGGCCACCTGGGGCAGCACCAGCATGAGCCCGATGGCCGCCACGAGCGCCCCGGGCGTGTGCCGGACGAGCGTCCCGAGCCCCAGCCCGAAGATCCCGCAGGCGGTCAGGTAGAGCGAGGACCCGATCAGCGCGCGGACGACCTCGCCTGTCGCGAGCTCCGGCGGCTGGGTGAAGGCCAGCCCGACGCCGAGCGCGGCGGCGGAGGCGAGCGTGGAGACGACCAGCGAGGTCGCCCCGAACACCACGAGCTTGCCGGTCAGCAGCTTCATCCGCTTGGGCACGCTCATCAGCGAGGTGCGGATGCCGCCGGTGCGGTACTCGCTGGAGATCACCAGCACGCCCAGCGCGGCGATGGCGAGCTGGGCGAACATGATCCCGAGCAGGCTCGCGGCGACGGCCTGGCCGGCGGGGATCGGCCCCTCGGCGTCGTTCTTGATGGAGGCGCTGAGCAGCGCCGACAGGCCCACCATCAGCCCGAAGGCGGCCGCCAGCGTCCACACCGTCGAGCGCACCGAGCGGATCTTCGTCCATTCGGACCTGAGGATGTCGATCATGCCGAGAACTCCAGACTGTCCTTGGTCAGCTCCATGTAGGCCGCCTCCAGCGAGGGCTGCACGAACGTCAGCTCCTCCAGCGGGATGCCGGCCCTGGCCGTCAGGGTGCCGATCTCCAGCGTGCTCATCGCGGTCACCCGCAGGTGGTCGTGGTGCAGCTCGCCGACCTTGACCAGCTCGGCCACCTCGGCCAGCCGGGGCGAGCGGACCCGTACGTAACCCTGGGAGCTGCGGCCGATGAACTCCTGCACGCTCGTGTCGGCGATCAGCCGGCCCCTGCCGATGACGATCAGATGGTCGGCGGTCTGCGCCATCTCGCTCATCAGATGGCTGGAGACGAACACCGCCCGCCCCTGGGCCGCCAGCTCGCGCATGAACGTGCGGATCCACAGGATGCCGTCGGGGTCGAGCCCGTTGACGGGCTCGTCGAACAGCAGGATCTCGGGGTCGCCGAGCAGCGCCGCGGCGATGCCGAGCCGCTGCGACATGCCCAGCGAGAAGCCGCCGACCCGCCGCTTGGCCACCTCGCGCAGCCCGACGGTCTCCAGCACCTCCTCCACGCGGGAGGCCGGCAGGCCGTTGCTCTGTGCGATGGCGAGCAGGTGGTTGCGGGCGCTGCGCCCGCCGTGCACGGCCTTGGCGTCGAGCAGCGCGCCCACCTTGCGCAGGGGATGCCGTAGCTCGGCGTAGGGGCGCCCGGCCACGAGCACGGACCCGCCGGACGGGCGGTCGAGGCCGAGGATCATGCGCATGGTGGTCGACTTGCCGGCGCCGTTGGGGCCGAGGAAGCCGGTCACCTGACCCGGCTCGACGTCGAACGACAGGTCCGCGACGGCCATGGTTGAGCCGTAGCGCTTGCTCAGGTTCGTTGCTCGAATCGCGGTCATGGTGCAAGCGTGCCGTCGCGCCCGCCGGTTTTCTTCCTGCCAGGGAACCGTTCGCCGGGCGGCGGGCTAGGACCGTGGTCCTACTCTCCAGGGTGGACCAGCGCCGCCTCGTAGGCGATGATCACGGCCTGCGCGCGGTCCCTGACGCCGAGCTTCGCGAACAGGCTCGTCACGTGGTTCTTCACGGTCGAGGGGGAGACGGCCAGGCCGGCGGCGATCTCCGCGTTCGACCGGCCGCGGGCGATCAGCACGAGGATCTCCCGCTCGCGGTCCGTGAGCCCCGACAGCTCGGCGGGTGCCGTGCGCGGGGGCGAGGTGCGGACGAACGTGCCGATGAGCCGGGTCAGCAGGCGCGGCGCGACGGCCGACTCGCCCCGGTGCACGACGCGGACGCCCTCGATCAGCTCCTCGGGGGAGACGTCCTTGGGCAGGAACCCGTCGGCGCCCGCCCGCAGCGCCGCCACCACGTTCTCGTCCAGGTCGAACGTGCTCAGCGCGAGCACCCGCACGCCGGGCAGCTCCGTGGTGATCAGCTCGGTGGCGCGCACCCCGCCCATGCCGGGCATGTGCAGGTCCATCAGCACCACGTCGGGGCGCAGCCGCCTGCTCAGCTCCACGGCCTGCTCGCCGTCCGCCGCCTCGCCGACCACGCTCAGGTCGGGCTGCGCGTCGAGCATGAGCTTGAAGCCCGTACGCACGAGCGCGTAATCGTCGGCCAGCAGGACACTGATCATGCCTTCTCCAGGGGTAAGCGGGCGTGCACGCGGAAGCCGCCTTCGGGTCTGGGGCCGGTGGACAGCTGGCCGCCGCACAGGGCGACCCGCTCGGCCATGCCGCCGAGCCCGAAGCCCGGCGTGCCGTCGTCCTTCGGCAGGCCGTCGTCGAGCACCTCGACCTCCACGGCCGAGGCCCCGTAGGCCAGGCGCACGCTGGCCCTGGCGCCGGCCGCGTGCTTGCGGGTGTTGGTCAGCGCCTCCTGCACGATCCGGTAGACGGCGTGGTCCACGGCGGCGGGCAGCTCGACGGGCTCTCCCGTCACGGCCAGGTGGGCCGGCAGCCCCGCGGACCTGGCCTCCTTGATCAGCGCGGGCAGGCGGTCGGCGCCCACCCCGGTGGCGGCGTCCGGCCCCTCGTTGCCGTCGGCCCGCAGCACGTCGAGCAGGCGGCGCATCTCCGACATCGCCTGGCGGGCGGTCTGCTCGGCGCTCTCCAGGGCTTCCCTGGTGACCTCCTGCTCGGGCGGCAGCGTGGCACGCGCGCCGCCGACCAGCGCGTTGATCACGGTGATGTGGTGCGCGACCACGTCGTGCAGCTCCCTGGCGATGCGCCGCCGCTCGGCGCGCACCGCCGCGTCGGCGGCCTCGCGCCTGCCGCGCTCGTTGAGCTCGGTCCTGAGCCGGACGAGCTGGCCGAGGCCCGCGGGGATGGCGACCATGAACAGGGCCGTCGCCCAGGCGGCCTGGACCGGGGTGCCCAGCTCCATCACGACGGTGTAGAACAGCCAGGTCACCGCCGAGACGATGGCGGTGGTGCGGCCGGTGGTGAAGCGGCTCATG
This sequence comes from Nonomuraea sp. GTA35, assembly GCF_041950525.1. Classification (NCBI taxonomy): domain Bacteria; kingdom Bacillati; phylum Actinomycetota; class Actinomycetes; order Streptosporangiales; family Streptosporangiaceae; genus Nonomuraea; species Nonomuraea sp. GTA35. The sequence goes on from NZ_JBGNUV010000024.1 coordinate 51,701, forward strand.
CTGTAGAGGGCGACGGTCGTGGCGACGTTGGGGGAGTCGACGAGACCTGTCAGGATGCTCACCGCGTCCACGGCAGCCACCAGGGCCACGGTCGTGATCGGCCGGTTGCGGCGCATGAGCAGGGGCAGCACGGTCAGCAGGTAGTGCACGTTGCCGAGGGCGAGCCGGGTGTCGCCCAGGGCCAGCACGGCGGCGGCGCCCAGGATCGACGGGATGGTGAGCACGATCACCAGCGTCCGGTCGGAGACCTTGGGACGCTGGAAGAATCGCACGATCTTCATGAGGGTCCGCACCGCGCGCACGATCAAACCCTAGTTCAGGACATGTCGGCGTTGCCGGGACGTTCTACCGCGCCGAGCCCGGGCTACAACCGGGCGTCTGCCCTGCGGTAACGTCGGCGCAAGGCGAGGGACACGCGGAGGGGTTGGCATGAGCCGGTCGGCACGGGTGATCTGGGACGACGCTCTCACCTCCTACAACTTCGGCCCGAGCCATCCACTCGCCCCCGTGCGGGTGGAGCTCACCATGGCGCTCGCCCGCGAGCTCGGCGTGCTCGACAAGGTCGAGATGGCCGGTTGCGGCCCCGCGAGCGACGACGAGCTGGCCATGGTGCACGACCGCGCCTACATCGAGGCCGTCAAGCGCGTGTCCGCCACCGGCAGGCCCGATCTGAGCGTGGGGCTCGGCACGAGCGACAATCCGGCGTTCGCGGGCGTGCACGAGGCGTCCGCGCTGATCGCCGGGGCCTCGCTGGCCGCCGCCCGCTCGGTGTGGGAGGGCACGGCCGAGCACGCGGTCAACGTCGCGGGCGGGCTGCACCACGCGATGCCCGCCGCGGCGAGCGGGTTCTGCGTCTACAACGATCCGGCGCTGGCCATCGCGTGGCTGCTGCGGCAGGGCGCGAGCCGCGTCGCGTACGTGGACGTGGACGTGCACCACGGCGACGGCGTGCAGGCGGTGTTCTACGACGACCCCAGGGTGCTGACGATCAGCCTGCACGAGAGCCCGCGCACGCTGTTCCCCGGCACGGGCTTCCCGGAGGAGACCGGGGCCGCGGGCACGGCCGTCAACGTCGCGCTCCCGGCCGGCACGGGCGACTCCGGCTGGTTGCGGGCCTTCCACGCGGTGGTGCCGCCGCTGCTGCACGAGTTCCGGCCCGAGATCCTGGTGACCCAGCACGGCTGCGACAGCCACGCGCTCGACCCCCTGGCCAACCTCATGCTCAGCGTCGACGGCCAGCGGGCCGCGTACGCGGCGCTGCACCGCCTGGCCCACGAGACGGCGGGCGGCCGGTGGATCGCCACCGGCGGGGGCGGCTACGAGCTGGTGCAGGTGGTGCCGCGGGCCTGGACGCACCTCATCGCCGAGTTGTCGGGGCATCCGGTCGATCCGGCCACGCCGACGGGTCAGGGCTGGCGGCAGTTCGTACGGGAGCGTACGGGCGAGACACCGCCGCTGACCATGACGGACGGCCGAAACCCGGAATTTCGCGACTTGTCCGGTGGTTATGATCCAGCGGACCCCATTGACCGTGCGGTCATGGCGACCCGAAACGCGGTGTTCCCCCTGCACGGCCTCGATCCGATGCCCTGACCGAGGCGCACGGCCTCGCTCCGTAGCCCTGACGAGGAAGAACCAGTGCTGAGCCGCGACGAACTCAGAGATCATCTTGTATACAGCCGCATAGCCGGCGATGTCGCGACCCCCCGCGAGAACAACCTGGACCACTACAGCTCGCTGGCCAACGGCGACCCCTACTACGCGCTGGGCCTGACCTTCGACCAGCCGTGGTCGTACCGCGACATCCTCGCCCTGATGGCCAAGTCCGCGGGCGTGGTCTCCGACCCCGACCACCGCTGGGGCCAGGACACCATCGACCCCGACCTGACGATCGACGCGATCGACGCCATGGCCGAGCGCATCGCCTCGGTGCTGTCGCGGCCGGAGCCGCGCATCCTGTTCGCCACCGGGCACCCCACCGGCATCCTGGCCATCCACCTGACTCTGGCCGCCTTCTGCGCGGCGAAGGGCGCGCGGCTGCTGTCGCCGGCCGAGGGCTGGACGTACGCGGGGTCGGGTTTCGGTCGTCCCAGAAGGATCCGTTATCTCCAGGACATCGCCATGCTCGACGACCGCGGCGCGCTGGTGCACACCCACGACGCGGCCCCGATGCGGCACATGCTGGACGAGCTGGACGGCGACCACCCCGACCTGGTGATCGCCGACCACGGCTGGGCCGGAGCGGCAGGGGAGGCGGGTGTGCCCACAGTGGCGTTCGCCGACTGCAACGACCCCGGGCTCTTCGTCGGTGAGGCGGAAGGCAAGCTTGACGTGGTCGTGCCACTCGACGACAACGTGCTACCCCGCTACTACGCTCCGTTGACCGAGAGGTTGGTCACAGGAGTCTCACGCGCCCTTTGAGTCTAATTCGGTCATCCGCATACCGTCTTTTCGCGCCTGCATTCCAAGAGGCTCGCTGTCCCTTTGCCAACTTTTGACGGGGCTCCGGCGACTCTTATGTGTGGCAACTTGGACAGTTCCAACGTCCAAAAGTGGTGCTCGGGCAGGCTGCTGGCCAGCGATTTCGCTGGTTCGGCTGACAGACGACTCCGGCAGTTGAGAAACTAGGGGGTTTGCGCACCCGGAGTCCCGACTTACGCTGACGGCAGTACACGTGCGTGAGCAATGGCACCAGTGGGGATAACCCGGAAACACGTGCGGAAGAGGCGTCCGATGGGTGCAGGCGAAAGACCTCTCAGCGAGGTGAAGTTCCTGACCGTCGCAGAAGTGGCGACGGTCATGAGGGTGTCCAAGATGACGGTGTACCGGCTCGTTCACTCGGGCGAGCTGCCGGCCATCAGAGTCGGCCGATCGTTCAGGGTGCCTGAGCAGGCGGTACACGACTATCTGCGGGAGGCCTACATCGAGGCAGGTTGACGTAGCGACACGCCGAGTCGTGTCGTGAGTGCTCTCGCGGGAGAGGCCCGGCCGCCGCTGGTGCGGCCGGGCTCTCACCCCCCGAGGGGCGATCTACCGTGGATCGCCGGTAGTCTGTGAGCCGGTGTGCGCTCGCACTCCGGTTCAGACGTGCTATCAGTACCTGGGGGTCCCGTGGGCTCTGTGATCAAGAAGCGCCGCAAGCGGATGGCTAAGAAGAAGCACCGCAAGCTGCTCAAGAAGACGCGCATCCAGCGGCGTAACAAGAAGTAACCGACGCAGCTGCGAGGCGCTGATGACCCACACCGTGCTTGTCACCGGGGTCTCGCGCCACATCGGCGCCCGGGTGGCGAGTGCTCTGGCGGCGGACCCGGACATCAGCCGCGTCATAGGAGTGGACACCGTGCCGCCCCCCTCGCTGACGCGAGACGGCGGCATCTCTCTCGGCCGGACGGAGTTCGTCCGGGTCGATCTGCGCAGCCCTGACATCGCTCAGGTGATCGCGGCCGCGGACATCGACACCGTTGTGCACATGAGCCTGGTCAGCGCTCCGTCGCGAAACGGCGGCAGGGCGGCCATGAAGGAGCACAACGTCATCGGCACCATGCAGTTGCTCGGTGCCTGCCAGCGGTCGGCGACCGTGCGACGTGTGGTGGTGCGCTCCACCACCGCCGTCTACGGCTCGTCGCCCCGGGATCCGGCGGTGTTCACCGAGGATCTGGAGCCGCACGACGGCCCGATCCACGGATACGCCAAGGACGCGGCCGAGGTCGAGGGTTACGTGCGGGGCTTCGCCCGGCGCCGCCCCGACGTGGTCGTCTCGCTGCTGCGCTTCGCCAACTTCATGGGTCCTGGCGTCGACTCGCCGCTGACTCGTTACTTCACCCAGCCGGTGCTGCCGACCGTGTTCGGCTTCGACCCGCGGCTGCAGTTCGTCCACGAGGACGACGCGGTCGAGGTGCTGCGCCGGATGGCGACCGAAGATCACCCCGGCACGTTCAACGTGGCCGGGGCGGGCGTGTTGCTCCTGTCCCAGTGCGCCAGGCGGGCGGGGCGGCCGAAGCTGCCGCTGTTCTCGCCCGCGTTCAAGGTGCTGGGCGGCGCCGTGCGCCAGATCGGGCTGGTCGAGTACTCGCCCGAGCAGGTCCGCCTGATGTGCCACGGCCGCGCGGTCGACATCTCTCGGCTGGAGGCCGAGCTGGGCTGGAGGCCCAAGTTCACCACCGGCGCGGCCTTCGACGACTTCCTGCGCTCGCGCGGCCTGCGGCCGCTCGGAGGTGTGCGCGCGTGAGCGTCCCGCAGCACGACCCGGAGGTGTGCGCGTGAGCGTCCCCCACGGGGAGGAGGCCCGCGTGATCCCCATCAGCGCGGCCCCGTCCTTCGAGCAGCAACCCTCCGCCGACGAGCTCGCCGAACGGCTGGCCAAGCTGCTGGCCTTCCTGCGCAGGCGGATGACGGGCGACTACGAGGTCGACGAGTTCGGCTACGACGCCGAGCTGACCGACAAGGTGGTGCTCGAGCTCATCAGGCCGCTCTACACCCACTGGTTCAGGGTGGAGACGCTGGAGCTGAAGAACATCCCCGACGACAGCGGCGCGCTGGTGGTCGCCAACCACTCCGGCACGCTGCCGCTGGACGCGCTGATGTTGCAGGTGGCGCTGCACGACGAGGCCGGCAGGCCGCTGCGGCTGCTCGGCGCCGACCTGGTCTACCAGCTCCCGCTGCTGAGCCACCTGGCCCGCAAGACCGGCCACACGCTGGCCTGCCGCGAGGACGCCGACCGGCTGCTGCGCAAGGGCGAGCTGGTCGGGGTGTTCCCCGAGGGCTTCAAGGGCGTCGGCAAGCCGTTCTCCGAGCGCTACAAGCTGCAGCGCTTCGGCCGCGGCGGCTTCGTGGCCTCGGCCATCCGCGCCGGGGTGCCCATCGTGCCCACCGCGATCGTGGGCGCCGAGGAGATCTATCCCAAGATCGGCGATCTGAAGTTCCTGGCCAGGATGCTGGGGCTGCCCTACCTGCCGATCACCCCGTTCTTCCCGCTGCTGGGGCCGCTCGGCCTGGTGCCGCTGCCGTCCAAGTGGATGATCGAGTTCGGCGAGCCGATCCGCACCGACGAGTACGAGCCGTCCGCCGCCGACGATCCCATGCTCGTCTTCAACATCACCGACCACGTACGCGAGGTCATCCAGCAACTCCTCAACGAGCTGCGGCTGCGCAGGGGGCACGCCTTCCCGCCCCTTCTCTGAAGATCGGCTGCAACCGCTCCGATCCCCCCGGTGTTCTTCGCACGGATTTTCACGGAACACCGAAGGGACAACCCTCATGGATCTGCAGCTTTCCGGCCGCGTCGCCGTCGTCACGGGCGCGTCCAGGGGCATCGGCCTGGCCGTCGCCCGCACCCTGGCCGGGGAGGGCGCCCACGTGGTCGCCGCCTCCCGCACGCCGTCCGACGCCCTCGCCGACGCCAAGGTGACGCACGTCGCGGTGGACCTCATGGACCCGGCCGCGCCCGCACGGGTCGTCGAGCGGGCCGTGGAGCAGTTCGGCGGGGTGGACATCCTGGTCAACAACGCCGGCGGGCCGCCGCCCGGAGCGACGCTGCCGCGGGCCGGGTTCATGGCGCCGGACGACGCGGACTGGGCGGCGATGTTCGAGTTCAACCTGTTCGCGGCGGTACGCATGATCCGGGCTGCGGTGCCGTACATGCTGGAGCGGGGCGGCGGCTCGATCGTCAACGTCTCCTCGACCATGGGCAGGCAGGCCGGCGCCGTGAACGTCGACTACAGCGCCGCCAAGGCGGCCGTGCTGGCGTTGAGCAAGTCCCTGTCCGCCGAGTACGCGCCGCAGGGCGTGCGGGTCAACACGGTCACGCCCGGGGCGGTGCTGACGGACTGGTGGACGAAGGAGGGCGGCGCGGCCGAGGTCTTCGCGGGCATGGTCGGCGCCGACAGGGACAGCGTGATCAACGAGGTGGCTCCTACGATGATGGGGCTGGCCACCGGCAGGCTGGTGCACCCGCAGGAGATCGCCGACGCGGTCGCCCTCCTCGTCTCCCCCCGCTCCGGCAGCACGACCGGCGCCGAGTTCGTGATCGACGGAGGCCAGCTGAAGGAGATCTGAACCCGATCGGCGGGTTGTGGCAAGACATCCGTGACCGATCCCCCACAGAAGGGCGGAGATGATCACGCAACCCGCCGTCAGGGGTGCGGACGCCGACCTCGTACGGGCCTCGTGGACGGAACCCGAGGCCTTCGCCGAGCTCTTCGACCGCTACTCCGCCATGCTCTACCGGTACGTCTCCAGACGCCTCGGTCCCGAGCCCGCCGAGGACCTCGTCGGTGAGACGTTCCTGGTGGCGTTCTCCCGCAGGAAGAGCTACGACCTGGCGTACGCGGACGCCAGGCCGTGGCTCTTCGGCATTCTCACCAAGCTGGTCTCCCGCCACCACCGCACCGAGGCGGCCCGCTACCGGGCCCTGCTGCGTGCCCCTGTGGACTCCGAGGTGGAGTCGCCCGCCGACCGGGTGGCGGCCGGGGTGACCGCCCAGGCCGTGCGTGCCGAGCTGGCCGGCGCCCTGGCCGCGCTGCCCGCCAGGGACCGCGACGTGCTGCTGCTGATCGCCTGGGGCGATCTGACGTACGAGGAGGCCGCGCGGGCGCTCGGCATCCCCGTGGGAACCGTGCGCTCCCGCCTCAACAGGGGCAGGCGGAAGGTACGTGCCGCGCTCGGCGACGCCAACCCGATGGAGGAGGAGTGACGATGGACGACCTGAAGCTGCTCCAGGACTTCGGGGCGGAGCTGGAGCACCAGCCACCTGCCACGCTCGTCCGCCAGCGCGAGCGGTTGCTGCGTGCCCGGCCCCGGCGCAGGTGGCCGGGATGGTGGACGGCCGGTCTCGTGGCCGTCGCCACGGCCGCCGCCGTCGCGGCGCCGGTGGCGTTCGTCGCCACCCGGCACACGGCCGCGCCACCGGCCGGCACGGACACGGTGGACATGAGCGGCACCAGGAACGTGCTGGTGATCGGCTCGGACACGCGCGAGGGCGAGGGCAACGAGAAGTACGGCCCCGAGTCGGCCAGGCAGAAGGCGGGCCGCCGGTCCGACACCATCATCATCGTGCACGTGCCCGCGGACCGGAGCAGGGCCACCGCGGTCAGCGTCTCGCGTGACCTGATCGTCGACATCCCGCGCTGCGGCTCGCAACCCGCCCGGGTGGACCTGATCAACGCGGCGTACGGCTCGGGCGGCGTCGCGTGCCTCAGGACGACGCTGGAGAAGCTGTCGGGGCTGCGCCTGCATCACACGGTCGAGGTGGACTTCGCCGGATTCAAGGACATGGTGGACGCGATCGGCGGCGTCACGGTCGAGCTTCCCGAGCCTGTGGACGACCGCGCCGCGAAGCTGAGGCTGCCCGCGGGCGAGCAGCTGCTCAACGGCGAGCAGGCCCTGGGCTACGCGCGGCTGCGCCACTACGGTGACGGCTCCGACATCGCCCGCATGAAGCGGCAGCAGGTGCTGGTGAAGACGATGCTGCAGAAGGCCCAGCGGAGCCTGGCCGGCGACCCCGGCAAGCTCAAGGAGTTCATGGGCGCGATGCGCGGGTCGGTCGGGACGGACCTCTCGCTGGAGGCGATGTACGAGCTCGGCACCCAGCTCACCGGCACCAGGATGAACTTCGTGGCCGTCCCCTGGGAGCCCTACGCGAAGGACCCGAACCGGCTCCAGCTGAAGCAGCCCGCGGCGCGGGCGCTGTTCGAGTCGCTGAAGTAGGGGCGGTCAGCGGCGGTAGTGGCGGCGCAGGGCGATGCCCGCCGCCACACCGCCCGCCACGGCGCCCACGCCGGCCGCGATCGGCAGGGCCGTCAGCGTGGCCTTGCGCCCGGTGCGGAAGTCCTTGATCTCCCAGTCGTGCTTCCTGGCGTGCTCGCGCAGCTCGCTGTCGGGATTGATCGCCACGGCGGTGCCGACCAGCGACAACATCGGCAGGTCGTTGGCCGAGTCGCTGTAGGCGGTGCAGCGGGTCAGGTCGAGGCCCTCCCTGCGCGCCAGCGCGCGCACCGCCTCGGCCTTGGCGGGCCCGTGGAGCAGGTCGCCGACCAGCCGCCCGGTGTAGACGCCGTTGCTGGTCTCGGCGACCGTGCCGAGCGCGCCGGTCAGGCCGAGCCGCTGCGCGATCACCCTGGCCAGCTCGATCGGCGTGGCGGTGACCAGCCAGACCCGCTGGCCCGCGTCGAGGTGGTGCTGGGCGAGCGCGCGGGTGCCGCCCCAGATGCGGTCGGCCATGACCTCGTCGTAGATCTCCTCGCCGAGGCGGACGACGTCGTCGACCTTGGCCCCGGCGACGAACGCCAGCGCCGTCTCCCTGGCCACCGCGATGTGCTCGGGGTTCTCGTTGCCGCGCAGCCGGAACACCGCCTGCCCCACGGCGAACTTGAACAGGTCGGACGTGGTGAACAGCCCGCGCGTGGCCAGCCCCCGGGCGAAGTGGTAGATCGACGCGCCCCGCATCATCGTGTTGTCGACGTCGAAGAACGCCGCACCCTGCAGGTCCGGCTCGGCGGGCGCGACGGTGACCGCCGCCTGTGCCGCGACCTCGCCGGCGACCTCGGGCTGCGGTTGCTGTTGTCGTCGCATAAGCCGCCACATGGGCTTCAGCTTACTTACCTACTCAGGGGCGACCAGCCCCTCGATGTAGTCGAGATAGCCCTCTGCCTGGGCGAGCTGGTCCTCGTCGAGCTCCTGGAGCATGGGCTTGACGGCCTCCTCCTGCTCCCGCGCGAATTTCTTGATCTTCGGCGAGCGGGGCTCGGCCCGTTCGAGCCTGCTGATGCCCGCCCGCGTGGACTCCTCCATGTCCTTGAGCGTCTTCTTGACCAGCGGGCCGTCGGCGGAGGAGCCGAGCAGGCTGGCGACCTCCCTGGCGCGGGTCTGGGCCGAGTCCAGCTCGCGCTCGCCGCGTTCGGCGTCGTCGGAGCTGAGATGCACCAGCGTGGTCTCGGCGGCGCGCTTGAGCGGGTACAGCGAGTCGCCCGGCACGGCCTGGTAGGTCGCGAACGAGGAGACCATCAGCGCCGCCGCCAGCCCCACGGCGGCGAGCTGGGACAGCAGCGGCCTGCGCCGCGGGCCGGGCCGGCGACCCGGCGATCCGGCCGGCTCCGGCTCGGGCTCCAGGGCCCCGGACATCAGCTCGGCGCGCAGCCGCTCCTTGAACGCGACCCCGGGCGCGCCGCCGAGAGGCAGCTCCCGCAGCTCGGTGAGCTGCTCCAGCACGCGTTCGCGCCGCCTGCGCCCGCTACTCATGACGGCTCCCTGACCGACGCGGCCATGACACCTGCCTAACGAGGAGCGGATGGTGGAGGTTACGCCAGATCGTGCTTGAGCGCCCTGGCCAGCGCCCGTACGGCACGGAACTGCAGCGCTTTGATCGCTCCACTCTTCTTCCCCATGATCAGCGCGGTTTCCGCGAGCGAGAGGCCGTGCAGGAAGCGCAGGACGACGCATTCCTGTTGTTCGGGATTGAGGTCTCGTACGGCGCGCAGCACCCGGTCGTTGATGATGGCCGTGACCACGGCGTTCTCGGGGATGTGCGAGCCGTCGAGCGGAACGTCGATGACCTCTCCCGTCGGGATCTCCAACCGGTAGCGCCCCGACTTGAAATGGTCGGTCACCAGGTTTCTCGCGATGGTCACGAGCCAGGCCCCGAAGTCGCGGCCCTGCCAGGTGAAGTCGCCGATCCTGCGCAGCGCCCGCAGGAAGGTCTCGCTGGTGAGGTCCTCCGCCAGCGGGTGCGAGCCGACCCGGAAGTAGATGTAGCGGTAGACCAGGTCCACGTAGCGGTCGTAGAGCGTGCCAAAGGACTGCGTGCATCCGTTCTTGGCATGCATCACCAGCGTACGCAGGTCGCCCGAAATGTCTTCGGAGACGTCTTCGCGCACGGCGAACTCGCCCGTCCGGGCAGGTCCAGCGACCGCTGGCGCCAGCAGCCCGGCGAACGGCGACGAGTCAGGCATCCGGTATCCCTAGGGGTAAGGGGTGCGGCGTGCTCGAACACTCTAGAAATCAACCGGAAAATCCACAATCCACGGAAGTCATGCATGACTAGGCGTAATCGGCGGATACCGTGGTGGACCGACCCGTTCCCTCTTCGGCTACCGGCTGGGAGGCATCGTCCGGCAGCATTGGAGTCACCATGGAGATCCTCGTTGCTGTCATAGCATTCGCCGGTGCGCTCCTGGCCGCCGTCGCGGCCGGTGCCCTGATCCAACGACTGCGCGACGAGCCGGAGGGGTGGTTGGTCGCCTGGACCGTTGCAGTCGTGGGTCTGTGCCTGGCACTGGGCGTGATCGGCTTCGGCTACCTCGCCGGCTTCGGCGGCGTCACGTTCCGGATCTACCAGGTGACGGGATCGCTGGTGGCGCCGCTCTGGCTGGCCATCGGCCTGGTGCAGCTGCTGTCGGAGAAGGTGCCGCCCAGGTTCCTGGCGTGGCTGTTCGGCATCGCGCTGACCTTCGTGTCCGTCGTGATCATGGTCTGGGACCCGCTGAAGACCGAGGAGATGGGCACGTCCCTGCCCACCGGCTCGACTCACTGGAACGTCCCGCCCGCCTATCTGCTGATCGGCGCGCACACGGTCGCGGTGCTCGTCATGCTGGCGATGCTGGTGGTGGCCGGGCTCAAGTGGCGCAACGGCGACGAGTACGACACCGACAACCTGCACGCGACCGTGGTCATCGTCCCGTCGGGGCTGGCCCTCGTGGGCGCGATGAGGTTCCCGGTGCCGGGGCTGTTCACCACGGCACTGCTGGCCGTGGCCGCGGCCGCGGTCTGGTACACCGTGCTGCGGCCGCTGGCGCCGTACGAGGATGACGACGAGGACGACTTCGACGACGACCACGAGGAGCGCTCGCCGCGCCGTGAGGAGCGCTCTCAGCGCCGCGAGGAGCGTCCCATGCCGCTGGACGAGCACCGCATGACGCCCGGCGACCGCCCGATGTTCCGCGACGAGGTCCCGCAGCAGGGCGGCCACCGGGGCATGCCGGAGCCGGTGCCGGCCGCGGACCTGCCGCCCGCGCCGCCGCGCCGCTCGTCGGGGCTGGGGGACCTGGTGGCCGAGTACCGGGCGGGCGACGAGGGCCTCCGGGGGCGCGAGGTCGACTACGCGGCCCGCATGGCCGCGCCGCTCGACGACGGCCCCTCGACCGGCTACATCATGAACGGCGCCCCACCCATGAACGCGCCCGCCAACCCGCCGATGACTCCCCCCGCCCCGGCGACGGGAGCGCTCTTCCCCGGCGCCGACCTGTTCTCGCCCGCCCAGCAGCAGCCCGGCGCGGGCAGGCCCTCGCCGAGCATCTACGGCCTGCTCACCGTCTTCACGATCGTGGACGGCGCGGGGGAGGCGTTCGACCGGCTGGCCGAGGCCACCGTCGAGGCCGTGCGCCGCGGCGAGCCCGACACGCTCGTGTACGCCTGCCACGCCGTGAAGTCGGCCCCGCTGCAGCGCATCGTCTACGAGCTCTACCGCGACGAGGTCGCCTACCGCGACCACCAGCGGCAGCCGCACGTGGAGCGGTTCGTCAGCGAGCGGCAGGCGATGGTGCTGGCCACCAACGTCATCGAGCTCGACGTGAACGCCGCCAAGGTGGTGCCGCTCCCGATGGTCACGTACTGAGGGCGGCCCTCAGCCTGGCCTCGTCCACCCGCCAGAAGTCGTGCTGCACCCCGTCGATCAGCGTGACCGGGATCATCTCCCAGTACTTCTCCTGCAACTCGGCGGACGACTCGATGCTGATCTCCTCCCACGGCACGCCGAGTTCGCCGGCGACCCTGGCGATGACCTCGCGCGCGTCGTCACACAAGTGACAGCCGGGCTTGCCGAGCAAGGTGATGCGATGCATAGCGCAACGGTACCCCGTCGACTTTGTGCATCGGTTCACAAAGGGATTAACCTGAAAGACGGTTCGATTCCGTTCACGCGGTCCCCAAGCCGCCCCTACCCTGGAGCACCGGCACGTGAAGAGCCCGTCCCAGCCCCGTGACCGCGGTATCCCCGAGGCGACGGTCGCCAGGCTTCCGCTGTACCTCCGGGCGCTGCACGGGATGGCCGAGCGGGGCATCGCGACCGTCAGCTCGGAAGACCTCGCCGTCGCCGCCGGGGTCAATTCCGCCAAGTTGCGCAAGGATCTGTCACACCTCGGCTCGTACGGCACGCGCGGCGTAGGCTATGACGTCGAGTACCTCGTCTACCAGATCTCCCGTGAGCTCGGCCTGACGCAAGACTGGGCGGTCGCGATCGTCGGAGTCGGTAACCTCGGCCGCGCGCTGGCCAACTACGGCGGCTTCGTCTCCAGGGGCTTCCGGGTCGCGGCGCTCGTGGACGCCGACCCCGAAGTCGTGGGCGACACCATCGCGGGATTGAATGTGGAGCACATCGACGAGCTGGAAGCCGTGATCAGGCGGCGGGGAGTTTCGATCGTGGTTCTGGCGACACCGGCGGCAGCGGCGCAGGAAGTGTGCGATCGCGTGGTCGCCGTGGGCGTCACCAGCATCCTGAACTTCGCCCCCGTCGTGCTCACCGTGCCCGACAGCGTCGATGTCCGTAAGGTCGATCTATCCATAGAATTGCAGATTCTCGCGTTCCACGAGCAACGCAAGGCTGGGGGGCCACTCATGGCGGTGGACAGTCAATGAGCGTTCTGGCTATCGGACTGAGCCACCGCACCGCGCCGGTGGCGTTGCTGGAGCGTGTCTCGGTGACGGGCGACGCGCTGGTCAAGCTGCTGCACGACGTGCAGCGGGATCCCTGCGTCGCGGAGGCCATGGTGGTCTCGACCTGCAACCGGGTCGAGGTCTACGTCACGGTCGACCGCTTCCACGCCGCCGTCACCGCCATCAGCGACCTCCTGGGCGTGCACACGGGCGTCCCCGTCGAGGAGCTGACGCCGCACTTCTACGTGCACTACGAGGAGCGGGCGGTCGAGCACCTGTTCTCCGTGGTGTGCGGTCTCGACTCGATGGTGGTCGGCGAGGGCCAGATCCTCGGCCAGGTCCGCCAGGCGCTCAAGCTGGCGCAGCGCCAGGGCACCGTCGGCGCCACCCTCAACGAGCTGGTCCAGCAGGCGCTGCGGGTCGGCAAGCGGGCCCAGACCGACACCGGCATCGACAAGCACGGCGCCTCCCTCGTCACCGCGGGCCTCGCGCTGGCGGGCGAGCTGGCCGGGCGGCGCGCCCTGGTGATCGGCGCGGGCTCGATGAGCTCGCTGGCCGCCGCCACGCTGGCGCGCGCCGGGGTGAGCGACATCGTCGTGGCCAACCGCACGTACGAGCGGGGCGCCAGGCTGGCCGAGTCCGTCGGCGGGCGCGCGGTCGAGTTCGCCGCCGTGGGCGAGGAGCTGGCCGCCGCCGACATCGTCATCACCTGCACGGGCGCGGGCCGCCACATCGTCACGCCCGACATGCTGCGCGGGCCCGCGTTCCTGCTCGACCTGGCGCTGCCGCACGACATCGACCCCGCCGTACGCGCCGTGCCCGGCGTCACGCTGGTGGACCTGGAGACGATCCAGGAGTCCGGCATCGGCTCGCGCGAGGGCGACGCCGTGCAGTCCGTACGCGCCCTCGTCACCGAGGAGCTGCGCGCCTACCTCGACGCCGAGCGGGCCGCCAGGGTCACCCCGACCGTGGTGGCGCTGCGCAGCAAGGCGGCCGGCGTGGTGGAGTCCGAGCTGGGCCGCCTGCTCATGCGCGTGCCCGACCTCGACGAGCGGGCCAGGGACGAGGTCGCCATGACCGTCCAGCGGGTCGTCGACAAGCTGCTTCACGAGCCGACTGTGCGTGTCAAGCAGCTCGCCACCTGCCCAGGGGGCGATCATTATGCGGAAGCCCTGCGTGAGCTGTTCAATCTGGATCCGAAGGTGCCCGAGGCCGTGAGGGAGGTGGAGCTGTGACGTCGCGGTCCGGCGCGTTGCGGCTCGGAACCCGCCGCAGCCTCCTGGCGACCACGCAGTCCCAGATGGTGGCCGACGCCTACGTCGAGCGCACCGGGCGGGCGATCGAGCTGGTCGGCGTGACCACGTTCGGCGACGTCACCAAGGCGCACCTGGCGCAGCTCGGCGGCACGGGCGTGTTCGTCAGCGCGCTGCGTGACAAGCTCGTCGAGAACGAGATCGACTTCGCCGTCCACTCGCTGAAGGACCTGCCGACCCAGCAGGACCCGCGCTTCACGCTGGCCGCGCTCCCGGCCCGCCACGACCACCGCGACGCGCTGGTGGGCACGCACAAGTTCGCCGACCTGGCCCCCGGGGCCAGGGTCGGCACCGGCTCGCCGCGCCGTGTCGCCATGCTCAGCGCGCTCCGCCCCGACCTCGAGTACGTCGCGATCCGCGGCAACGCCGACACGCGCATCGGCAAAGTCGATTCCGGCGAGCTCGACGCGGTCGTGCTCGCCGCCGCCGGGCTCGACAGGCTCGGCCGCGGTGCGGAGATCGCGCAGATCTTCGAGGTCGAGGAGCTGCTGCCCGCTCCAGGCCAGGGCGCGCTGGCCGTGGAGTGCCGCGCCGACCGCGCCGACGTGATCGAGTTCCTGCGGGTGCTCGACGACCCGCGTACCCGCTCCGCGGTGACCGCCGAGCGTGCCCTGCTGGCCTCCCTGGAGGCCGGGTGCGCCGCTCCGGTGGGTGCGTTCGCGGTCGATGACGGGCACACTCTGAACCTGACCGCTGTGGTCGTCTCCATCGACGGCCGCGAAACGGTCCGCAAGTCCGCCGCCGGCTCTCCTTCGGAGGCTGCGAACCTGGGCCGCCTCCTAGCGGCCGAGATGATCGCCGAAGGTGCCGACAGATTGATGGGGGAGCATTCCCATTGAGCTCCGATAGTCCAACCTCCGGTTTCGTCGCGTTCGTGGGCGCGGGTCCTGGCGACCCCAACCTGCTGACGCTCCGCGCCGCCGAGCTGCTCGCCAAGGCCGACGCGGTGGTGCTCGACGTCGAAACGCAAACCCCGCTGCTGCGCCACTGCCGTGAAGGCGTCGAGGTCGCCGAGCTGTCCGGCGGCGACTTCGTGCAGCGCGCCGCACGGGGGCAGCTCGTGGTCCGCCTGATAGAGGGCGACCCGATGCTGTTCTCCTCGATCACCGAGGAGGCCGCGGCCTGCACCGCGGCGGAGGTGGACTTCGAGATCGTGCCCGGCGTGCCGCCCGCCACCGCCGTGCTCACCTACGCGGGCATCCCGCCGGCGACGGCGGTGCCCGAGTTCCGCATCGTCGACGCCGCCCAGGAGCAGGACTGGGCCGCCCACGCCGCCTGCCGCGGCACGCTGGTCGTCTACAACGGCATCGGCGACGCCGTGGCCATCGGCAGGGCGCTGATCGCCGGCGGCAAGCCCGACACCACGCCGGTCGCGGTCAGCAGCGGCGGCACCACCACCGAGCAGTACACCGTCGTGTCCTCGCTCGGCCGGCTCCAGGCCGACCTCAAGCACGCCGGGTTCACCGAGCCCGCGCTGATCGTGGTCGGCGAGGCGGTGGGGCAGCGCGACAAGCTGTCGTGGTTCGAGACCAAGCCGCTGTTCGGGTGGCGGGTGCTGGTTCCCAGGACGAAGGAGCAGTCGCGCTCCCTGTCCGAGCAGCTCATCGCCTACGGCGCGGTGCCCGAGGAGGTGCCGACCATCTCGGTCGAGCCGCCCCGCACGCCGCAGCAGATGGACCGCGCGATCAAGGGCCTGGTCACCGGCCGCTACGAGTGGGTGGCCTTCACCAGCGCGAACGCGGTCAAGGCGGTCCGCGAGAAGTTCGAGGAGTACGGCCTCGACGCCCGTGCCTTCGCCGGGCTCAAGGTGGCCGCCGTGGGCGACGCCACCTCGCGGGCCCTGGTCGAGTTCGGCGTCAAGCCGGACCTGCTGCCCTCCGGCGAGCAGTCGTCCGAGGGGCTGGTGGCCGAGTGGCCGCCGTACGACTCGATGCTCGACCCGATCAACCGGGTGCTGCTGCCGCGGGCCGACATCTCCACCGACACGCTCGTGGCCGGGCTCACCGAGCTGGGCTGGGAGTGCGACGACGTCACCGCGTACCGCACCGTGCGGGCCGCCCCGCCGCCCGCGCCCATCCGCGAGGCCATCAAGGGCGGCGGCTTCGACGCCGTGCTCTTCACGTCCTCGTCCACGGTGCGCAACCTCGTGGGCATCGCGGGCAAGCCGCACAACGTCACCGTGATCGCGGTCATCGGGCCGCAGACGGCCAAGACGGCCGAGGAGTTCGGGCTCCGGGTCGACGTCATGGCCGACAAGCCGTCAGCCTCCGCCCTGGCCGCCGCGGTGGCCGAGTTCGGAGCCAAGCAGCGCCAGGCCGCCCTGGTCGCGGGCGACACGCCGCGCCGGCCGTCGCAGAACCGCCGGGGCGCCAGGAGGAGAGCCAAATGAGCGCGCAATACCCCGTCTCCCGTCCCAGGCGGCTGCGGCGCAACCCGGCGCTGCGCCGGATGGTGGCGGGCACCAGGCTGCACGCCGCCGACCTGATCCTGCCGATGTTCGCCAAGGAGGGCATCACCGAGCCGCAGCCCGTGGCCTCGATGCCGGGCGTCGTCCAGCACACCCGCGACTCGCTGCGCAAGGCCGCCCACGAGGCCGCCGAGGCGGGCGTGGGGGGCATCATCCTGTTCGGCATCCCGGCGGTGAAGGACGCCCGCGGCTCGGCCGCCGACGACCCCGACGGGGTGCTGCAGGTGGCGTTGCGCGACGTGGTGGCCGAGGTGGGCGACTCGATCGTGGTCATGGCCGACACGTGCCTCGACGAGTTCACCGACAACGGGCACTGCGGCATCCTCACCCCGTCCGGAGACGTGGACAACGACCTGACGCTGGAGCGCTACGCCTCCATCGCGGTGGCCCAGGCCGAGGCCGGGTCCCAGATGGTGGCGCCGAGCGGCATGATGGATGGCCAGGTGGGCGCGATCCGCGCGGCCCTCGACGCCGCCGGTCACGGCAACGTGCCGATCCTGGCCTACTCCGCCAAGTACGCCTCCGCCTTCTTCGGCCCGTTCCGCGAGGCCGCCGAGTGCGCGCCGCAGTTCGGCGACCGCAGCACCCATCAGCAGGACCCGGCGGGCCCGCTGGAGGAGGCGCTGCGCGAGGTCCGCCTCGACCTGGCGGAGGGCGCCGACGCGGTCATGGTCAAGCCCGCGCTGGCCTATCTCGACGTCATCGCGAGCTTCCGCGCCGAGGTGGACGTGCCGGTGGCCGCCTACCAGGTCAGCGGCGAGTACGCGATGGTCGAGGCCGCCGCGGCCAACGGCTGGGTGGACCGCGAACGAATGATCATGGAGTCGCTGGTCGCGATCAAGCGGGCGGGGGCGGACCTGATCTTGACATATTGGGCTACAGAAGTGGCTCGACGGCTCTAACAAGGGGTTTCCCGTCAACTCGTGGGGCCCGTGGGTTAGAGTTGCATGACAAGTGCTGGTGTGTCCCGCGGGTGCGTAAGTGACTGCGGCAGGCCGCTGAACGCGGCTGCCCTTCCGCCCGGGGTCGGGGCCTCCTCAGGCGCTGTGAGTCGAACGGGAGACACCATGGTGGGGGTACCACTGGCTCGGCGTACCAAAAAGCGGGCCCAGAAACAGGCACGGCCGACACGCATCTCGACCGTGCTCGAGTACGCCGCCCTGGGGTGGCCCGTCGTGCCGGGCGCCTATCCGCTGCGTCACGGGCCGCGCGCCTGTTCCTGCGACCGGGTCGGCTGTCCCGACCCCGGCGCCCATCCGCTCTCGCCCGCCTGGCACGTGCAGGCCACCACCGACCCCGCCCTGCTCACGCGCTGGTGGCAGGCCGAGCCCGAGGCCAATGTGATCCTGCCCACGGGGCGGGTGTTCGACGTCTTCGACGTACCCCTCGCCGCCGGCCTGTCGGCCCTCACCCGGATCGACGCCGCCGACGCCCACCCAGGCCCGGTCGCCGCCAACGGCGACCGGGTCTTGTTCTACGTGGCCACCAGGGGCAACCCGGAGGACGAGGACGAGTGGTGGTCGTGCCACCTCGACTGCGACCCGGCCACCATCGACGACACGCCGGGGCTGCGCTGGCACTGCCGCGACAGCTACGTCCTCGCCCCGCCCTCCACGCTGCCCAGCGGGCAGCCGGTGTCCTGGCTGCGGCCCCCGGACGGGCGCCCGCTGCCCGACCCGCTGCGCGTCCTGGAGTGGCTGGCCGACTGACCGCGGGACGGGCACCGGGGCCGGATAACCTGATCCGGTGAGCCGTACGCAGAATTCTGAGGACCTGTTCGCCCGAGCCAAGGACATCGTGCCCGGAGGCGTGAACTCGCCGGTGCGCGCGTTCGGCGCGGTGGGCGGCACGCCGCGTTTCATGGCCTCGGGGCAGGGGCCCTACATCACCGACGTCGACGGCAACCGTTACGTCGACCTCGTCTGCTCCTGGGGCCCGATGATCCTCGGGCACCGGCACCCCGCGGTCGTGGAGGCGGTGCAGGGCGCCATCGCGGGCGGGTTCTCCTACGGCACCGCCACGCAGGGCGAGGTGGAGCTGGCCGAGGAGATCGTCGCGCGGGTGGCGCCGGTCGAGAAGGTGCGGCTGGTCAGCTCGGGCACCGAGGCGACGATGAGCGCCGTGCGGCTGGCCAGGGGGTTCACCGGCCGGTCCAAGGTGATCAAGTTCGCGGGCTGCTACCACGGGCACGTGGACGCGCTGCTGGCCTCCGCCGGGTCAGGGGTGGCGACCTTCGGGCTGCCCGACACGCCCGGGGTGACGGGGGCGTCGGCGGCCGACACGATCGTGCTGCCGTACAACGACCTCGCGGCCGTCGAGGAGGCCTTCGCCGCGGCGGACATCGCGTGCGTGATCACCGAGGCGTGCCCCGCGAACATGGGGATCGTGCCGCCGCGCGAGGGCTTCAACGCGCGCCTGCGCGAGCTGTGCACCGCCAACGGCGCGCTGCTCATCGTGGACGAGGTGCTGACGGGCTTCCGCGTCTCCGCGGCGGGCTGGTACGGCCTCGACCCCGTGGACGCCGACCTGATGACGTTCGGCAAGGTCATGGGCGGCGGCCTGCCGGCGGCGGCGTTCGGCGGCCGGGCGGACGTGATGGCCAGCCTCGCGCCCGAGGGGCCCGTCTACCAGGCGGGCACGCTGTCCGGCAACCCGCTGGCCTGCGCGGCCGGGCTGGCCACGCTCCGGGCCCTGGACGCCGAGGCGTACGCGCGGGTGGACGCGGCGGCGCTCCAGGTGGGCGACCTGGCTTCGGAGGCGCTGGCGAAGGCGGGGGTGCCGCACCGGCTGCAGCGGGCGGGCAGCCTGTTCTCGATCTTCTTCACCGACGCCGAGGTGACGAACTTCGCCGAGGCCAAGACGCAGAACACCGCGGCCTTCACCGCGTTCTTCCACGCCATGCTCGACCAGGGGGTCTACCTGCCGCCGTCGGCCTACGAGGCGTGGTTCCTGTCGGCCTCGCACGACGACGAGGCCATCGGCCGGGTCGCGGAGGCTCTTCCCGCCGCGGCCGAGGCGGCCGCGGCCGTGCGGTGACGGCGGCACGCGGCGCCTGACGAGTGCGGGCGGGGCGGCGGGTCCTGGCACCCGGCGTGCCCGCCCGTCCTGCTGTTCAGCGAGCGGGCTTCTGGTAGCGGATGCGCTGCTCGCGGGCCTGCTCGGCGAGGGCCTTGAGGTACGACACGGAGCTCGTCTGCTGCTTCTTCGTCTTCAGGATTCTCATGCAACTATTTTCGTCTGCTACACATTCAACGACAAGCGAGACTTTCTACGCTAAACCGTTTAGGCTGGCTTACATGTTGGACCTGAACCGGCTCAAGGCTCTTCACGCAGTCCACGTCTACGGGTCGGTCGGCGCGGCGGCCGACGCGCTCATGGTCACCCCCTCCGCCGTTTCGCAGCAGATCGCCAAGCTGGAGCGCGAGACCGGCGCCCGCCTGATGGAGCGCAGCGGGCGCGGCGTGCGCCTGACCGACGCGGCCGGGCTGCTGGCCGAGCACGCCGAGCGCATCCTCGCCCTGGTCGAGACCGCCGAGGCCGACTTCGAGGCGCTGCGCGGGGAGGTCGTCGGCCGGCTCAACGTGGCCGCCTTCCCCACCGCCGTGCGCGGACTCATGCCCGGCGCGCTGGTCACGCTCAAGCAGCGCCACCCCGACCTGTGGGTGCAGCTCAACGAGCGCGAGCCCGAACGGGTCGTGCGCGAGGTCGCCAGGGGCGAGCTTGACCTGGGCGTGATCCAGGACTGGCTGAACCGCCCCATGGCCATCCCCGAGGGCCTGTCCAAGGCCACTCTGCTCGACGACGTGGCCGACGTGGCCGTGCCCGCGGACCACCCGCTGGCGGGCGAGCGGGAGATCGAGCTGGCCACGCTGCGCGGCGAGCAGTGGATCAGCGGCTCGCCGGGCACCGTCTGCCACGACTGGCTGGTGTTCACGCTGCGCAGCGCCTCGCTGGAGCCCGTGATCGCGTGCATGGCCGACGAGTACCCGACCCAGCTCGCGCTCGTCGCGGCCGGCCTGGGCTGCGCGATCGTGCCGCGGCTCGGCCGCGACTGCGTGCCCGGCAGCGTGCGGCTCGTCCCGCTGCTCCCGCGGCAGTCGCGGCGCATCTACGCGGTGTGGCGCACCGACGCGGCCCGCCGCCCCGCCATCAGGGCCATGGTGGAGGCGCTGGCGGAGTCGAGCAGGAAGCAGGAGAACGCCTGGGCGGTGAACTGACACCGGCCGGGGCCTAGGCCATGCGGCCGGGGCGAGCGGATAGGCTGTGCGCACCATGGCTGAAACCACCGTCGTCCACCTGCTGCGCCACGGTGAGGTGCACAACCCCGGAGGCATCCTGTACGGCAGGCTGCCCGGCTACCACCTGTCCGAGACAGGTCAGCTCATGGCCGAGACGGTCGCCAAGGCCGTCGGCGGTCGCGACATCGTCAAGCTGTTCAGCTCGCCGCTCGAACGCGCCCTGGAGACGGCGGCCCCGCTCGCCGACAAGCTCGGCCTGGAGATCGTCCAGGACGTCCGCCTCATCGAGGCGGGCAACCTCCTGCAGGGCCGCACCGTGGGCAAGGGCCTGGGCGTGCTGCGCGACTGGCGCAACTACCGCTACTTCTACAACCCGCTGCGCCCGTCCTGGGGCGAGTCGTACCCCGTCATCGTCAGTCGCATGAAGTCGATGATCGACGAGGCCAGGGCGGCGGCGCGCGGGCACGAGACGGTGCTGGTCAGCCACCAGCTCCCCATCTGGGCCATCAGGTGCGCCGCCGAGGGGCGCCGGCTCTGGCACGATCCGCGCCGCCGGCAGTGCGCGCTGGCCAGCGTGACCACGTTCACCTTCGACGGCGACCGCCTGATCAGCATCGGCTACAGCGAGCCCGCTGGATCACTGGAGACGGGGCCTTCGCTCCCCGGGGCCTGATGTCGGGAGCGCGCGGTCGCCCCGGTAGAGTTGCAAGCTCTACCGCTTGTAGTACAAGGAGATCTTCCTCCGTGCGCGCCAAGTCCCTCTCCCTCGTTCTCCTCCTGGCTGCGCTGGCCGCGGGCTGCGCCGGCAACCAGGGCGGTCAGCCGCAGGCGGGCGACACCCGGTTCGTCGCGGGCGACGGGAAGATGCAGGTCTTCGAGGCCGCCGAGCGCAGGCCCGCGCCCGCGGTCGAAGGGCCGACCCTCGACGGCGCCACCGCCTCGCTGGCCGCTCACCGGGGCAAGGTCGTGGTGCTCAACTTCTGGGCCTCCTGGTGCGGCCCGTGCCGTGCCGAGGCGCCGGTGCTCAAGGAGGTCGCGGCCAAGACCAAGGGCAGCGGCGTGGAGTTCCTCGGCGTCGACTTCAAGGACCGCCAGGCGGACGCGAAGGCGTTCGAGCGCACCGAGCAGACCGGTTACCCGCACATCTTCGACCAGCCGGGCAAGGTCGCGCTGGCCTTCCAGGGCACGGTGCCGCCCGCCGCCATCCCGTCCACGCTGATCATCGACAAGCAGGGCAGGATCGCGGCCAGGGCGCTGGGCGCCGTCAAGTACACCGACCTGATGAACGCGGTGACCAAGGTGCGCGATGAGTGACGTCGTCGCCTCGGGCTCGCTGCTGCTGGCCGTGCCGATCGCGGTGCTGGCCGGGGTGGTGTCGTTCCTGTCGCCGTGCGTGCTGCCGCTGGTGCCGGGTTACCTGTCGTACGTCACGGGCATGAGCGCCGACCCCAAGAGGGGGCGGCTGGTGCTCGGCGCGTCGTTGTTCGTGGCCGGGTTCGCGCTGGTGTTCGTGCTCAGCGGGGCGCTGTTCGGCGGCCTCGGCTCCGTCCTGCTGGGCAACGCCGACCTCATCACGCGGGTGCTCGGCGTGCTCACCATCGTGCTCGGGCTCGCCTTCCTGGGCGTGCTGCCCGGGCTGATGCGCGACGTGCGCATCCACCGCCTGCCGGCCGCGGGGCTGGCGGGCGCGCCGCTGCTCGGGGTGGTGTTCGGGCTGGGCTGGACGCCGTGCATCGGGCCCACGCTGGCCGTGGTGCTGACCCTCGGGCTCAACGAGGGCAGCGCGGGCCGGGGAGCGCTCCTGGCCGTCGCGTACGCCCTGGGCCTCGGCCTGCCCTTCGTGGGCGCGGCGCTGGCCTACAGCAGGGCCCTGCGCACGTTCCGGGCCATCCGCAAGCACTCACGCCTGATCACCAGGGTCGGCGGCGGCATGATGGTGGCCGTCGGCGTGCTGCTGGTGACCGGGCTCTGGGGAGAGATGATCGCCGCCATGCAGGGGCTGATCGGCGCGTTCGAGCCGGTGATCTGATGACCGTCCAGGAGCTGGAGAAGGAGCAGGCGCCCAAGCAGGCCGGGTTCGGCCTGGTGGCCTGGCTGCGCTGGGCGTGGCGCACGCTCACCTCGATGAAGACGGCGCTCATCCTGCTGTTCCTGCTGGCGCTGGGCTCGGTGCCCGGCTCGCTGGTGCCGCAGCGCAGCGTCGAGCCCGACAAGGTCGCCCGGATCTACGAGCAGAGCCCGGCGCTGGCCGAGTGGTACGACCGCTTCCAGCTCTTCGAGGTGTTCAGCTCGACCTGGTTCGCGGCCGTCTACCTGCTGCTGTTCACCTCGCTGATCGGCTGCATCATCCCGCGCATCGCGACCTTCGCGCGTGAGCTGCGCCGCAAGCCGCCCGCGGCCCCGAAGAACCTGTCCCGCCTGCCCCACGCGGCCTCGTTCGAGAGCGACCTGGGGGTCGACCAGGCCGCCAGGAAGCTGCGCAAGCTGCGCTTCCGGGTCGTGACCGGCGACGGCTGGGTGTCGGCGGAGAAGGGCTACCTGCGCGAGATCGGCAACCTGTTCTTCCACATCGCGCTGCTCGGCATCCTGGTGGCGATCGGCGCCGGCTCCCTGTTCGGCTACCGCGGCAACGTCCTGGTCGTCGAGGGCGACGGCTTCGCCAACACCGTGGCCGCCTACGACCGGTTCATGCCCGGCAACCAGGTCTCGGCCGAGTCGCTGCAGCCGTTCTCCTTCACGCTGTCGGAGTTCAAGGTGGCCTACCAGGTCGCCGGCGACAAGCGCGGGCAGGCGCTCGACTACTCGGCGCACCTCAAGGTCAACGACACGCCGGCCTCGCCCGCCCGCGACTACGAGCTCAAGGTCAACGAGCCGCTCGAGGTCGACGGCACGCAGCTCTACCTGATCGGCAACGGCTACGCGCCCGTGTTCAAGGTCACCGACGGGAAGGGGCAGGTGGCCTTCGAGGGGCCCGTGCCCTGCCTGATCGAGCAGAAGGCCACGATGACCTCGGGCTGCGTCGTCAAGGTGCCCGACGCGCAGCCGTCGCAGCTCGGGTTCCTGCTGCAGTTCCTGCCGACCAGCGTGCCGCTGACCAACGGCGACCACGCCTCGGCCTTCCCCGGCGAGCTCAACCCCGAGGTGAAGATCCTCGGCGCGTTCTCCGGCGACCTGGGCGTGCGCTCGGGCAAGCCGCAGTCGGTCTACGAGCTGGCCGAGCCCGAGGTGCTGAAGAAGCTCAAGCCCCTGGTCATGGGGTCCAGCGCGCCCAAGCCGCTGGCCGTGGGACAGTCGATGGAGCTGCCCGGCGGGCTGGGCAGGCTCGAGTTCACCGGGGTCAAGGAGTGGATCACGCTCCAGACCTCCTACGACCCGGGGCGCTTCCCCGCCCTGGCGGCCGGTGCCACTGCCGTCGTCGCCATCGCGCTCTCGCTCATGATCCGCCGCCGGCGGGTCTTCGTACGCGTCTTCGAGGGCAGGGTCGAGGTGGGCGGCCTGACCCGTACCGAGGGCTCCGCGGCGGGCTTCGCCGAGGAGTTCTCCGACATCGTGAAGGTTCTATCAGCAGGAGAAAAGGATGTCCGCTGAGCAACTCGCCGAGCTGAGCGACCTTTTCGTCGTCGCAGCCGTCCTGCTCTACGTCGTCGCCATGGTGTTCTTCGCGATCGACCTCGCCTTCGGCCGGGCCCGGCCCGGCAAGGCGCAGGCGGCGCGTCCGGTCGAGGTCAAGCAACCGGTCGCGGTCGGGGCGGCGGTGTCGGACGAGGTCTCCGCCGGCGTGTCCGGCGCGGTGACGGGGTCCGAGGAGGCCGCCGAGAAGCCGTCCGGTGAAGGCGCCGGAGTGGCGGACGGCACGGTGGACGGCAGGGTGGACGGCAGGGCGCCGGGAGCGCCCGCTGTCGCCGCGGCGTCGGGCGGCGGCGCCAAGGCCGGCCTGGTCGCGCTGGTGCTCGCCTGGCTGGGCTGGGCCGCCAACGCCGGCGCGATCGTCACCCGCGGCCTGGCCGTGGACCGGTGGCCGTGGGGCAACATGTACGAGTTCGTGGTCGCGATCTGCTTCGCCGCCGTGACCGCGTTCCTCGGCACCCAGCTCCGCCACAACGTGCGCTACCTGGGCGGCTTCGTCATGGTCACGGCCGCGCTCGGGCTCGGGCTGGCCGTCAAGGTGTTCTACACGGCCGCCGGTCCCGTGGTGCCCGCGCTGAACTCGTACTGGATCGCCATCCACGTCAGCGCGGCGATCATCTCCAGCGGGCTGCTGACGCTGGCCGGAGTCTCCGGCGTGCTGTACCTGGTGCGCCGCGACGGGGAGTCGCGGCTGCCGTCCCGCGCCGACCTGGAGAAGGTGGCCCACCGGGCGATCGTGTTCGCCTTCCCCCTGTGGACGTTCGCCGTGATCGCGGGAGCGCTCTGGGCGGACCGGGCGTGGGGCCGCTACTGGGGCTGGGACCCCAAGGAGGTGTGGTCGTTCATCACGTGGGTGGCCTACGCGGCCTACCTGCACGCGAAGGTGACGGCGGGCTGGCGGGGGAAGGCCGCGACCATCGTGCAGCTCGTGGCGTTCGGCTGCCTCCTGTTCAACCTGATCGGGGTCAACATCTTCATCGACGGCCTGCACAGCTACGCCGACGTGGACTAGGAGGGGCTAGGCGACGTCGTCGCCGCGCATCCGCCGGTCGAGGTCACGAAGGAAGTCGGGGTCGTCGTCCGGTCCCTTCGGCGCGCCCGGGCCCGGGGGGACGGGCCAGGCCGCGCGCGGCGCGCGCGGGCGGCCGCGCGCCATCCACACCGCGCCGCCGAGCAGCGGGATGAGCACGACGACGAGGATCCACAGCGGCTTTGGTACGTTCCGCACCTCGTCTTCCGGTGTGGTGACCACGTCGAACAGTGAGAAGAGCCAGAAGGCCAGCAGCGCCAGGCCGATCAGAACACCTGCCATGTCCCGAACTGTAAGCCATGATTCGGCGTGATCGTGCTGCCTGATGTCCCATTTCGGGTGACTAGCGGAAGATCGGCGTCGTACGGTGGAAGCCGATGCGTCGGTGTCCACGGGGCTCCACATGGCGTTGAGGGGTGCGATGGCCTTTTCTTCCGACAGGGGACCCAGCGACAGAGGACGGCATCGGCGTGGCCGTTGGTGGCGGCGCGGCTCGTACCTCTTCTCGCGCCGCAGCGAGGCGCACCCCGACGCCGACCGCTCGTTCTGGTCCGGCGCCCGCGACAGCCGGCGCGATGGTGGCGACGAGCCGCACGAAGCGGCACGGCCCGGCGAGAGGGGCAGGCCCGCCAGCTCCCAGGACAGGGTGATGTGGCCCGGAGGTGACGGGCCGGAACGCACGATGTGGCCGCTCGACGGCCGGCCGGACACCCGTTCCCCCGGAACGAGCCGGGACGGCTTCGCGGGCCGCGAGCGCGGCTCGGCGGCGGGCCCGGACGCTTTCGCGGGGCACGAGCGCGGCTCGGCGGCGGGACGGGGCGCGTTCGCGGGGCACGAGCGCGGTTCGGGACCGGGGTGGGACGCGTTCGCGGTGCGGGAGCGTGGCGAGCGCCTCCCCGCCGCCGTCGTGGTCGACCGCCCCCGCTACACCTGGGACGACTTCGAGCTCACCGACGAGCCGCTCAGGGCCCGCCCCCATCGGCCGGACGCGCCCTCGCTGGGCGACGGCCTGCGCCACTGCGGCCGGCTGGAGACGATCCTGCACCGGCAGTGGGACGCCAGGCAGGGCCCGCCGCCGGCGGACGTCATCAGGGCGGTGGAGAGCCTGGCCAGGCTGCCCGAGCGGCTGAAGGAGCTGCTCGCCTCGGGCCTGGAGGGCATCTACGTCGGCCCGGGCGGCGTGCCCGACCTCGACGACATGGGTTACCTGCGCGGCGCGCCGCTCCCGTCCAGCCGGGCGACCTGGGACATCTGCGCCGGCGCGTACGGCGACCGCAAGATCGTCGTGGGCGACCGCCCCTCGCCCACACCGGACGTGATGATGCACGAGGTGGGCCACGCCATCGACGACATCGACGCGGCGCACGGCGACTGGGTGTCGGACTCGCCGGAGTTCGTGCGCCTGTACGACACGGCCGTCCCGCTGCTGGCCTCGACGTTCCACCGCCAGGGGGGCGGGCTGGGCCGCAAGGAGTTCTTCGCCGACGCCTTCGCCGCCATCGCCTCGCGCCAGCGCCCGGCCCTGGTGGACATGCTCGGCGGCGACACGCGGATGGCGCTCGACATCATGCTGTTCTTCAACCGGCGCTACGGAATCTAGGTGATCGGCCATGTACGTCATCCGGCTCGCGGACGGGACCTTGCGCGTACCGCAGAGCCTGACCAGCCAGGACGGCCGTCTGATCGGCAACGCCTACGTCGAGGTCCAGCCCGGTGACCCCGACTACGAGCAGTGGCTGCCGGAGTCGCTGACCGAGGAGGAGGCGGAGCTGCGCCGCCGGCGCTGGGAAGAGGAGAACGACGAGCTGGAGCGGGAGTTCCTGGCCTTCAAGGCGCAGCAGGAGGACGCCTGACCGGGCGGCAGCAAGGGGGAACGCGGGCCCGGTCCGGGCGAACGGACAGGCGCCAGCCACGGTCGGCGGTTGGCGCCGCCCCGTGCCGTTCCCGTACGGAAGTGTGGCCGGGAGGGCACGCGAAACAGTGGGTTCCGCCAGCGGTGATCCTGGCGGGAAGGACCGCTGTTCAGGCGGCCCGGCCGTGCAGGATCACCGACTAGACGGAACGTCAGACGCGCGGGGACTCACCTGCTGGCCTGTCGGCCGTGAGAACGTCCTCGCCTCGGAGAAGGGCGTGGACTTCCGACTCGCGGAAGCGCCGGTGCCCTCCGGGGGTGCGGATACTGCTGATGCGGCCTGCCGCAGCCCAGCGCGTAACCGTCTTTGGGTCTACCCGGAAGAGGGCGGCAACCTCTCCTGGGGTCAGCAGACGCTCGCTGCTACTCTCCACCAATCTCTCCCCCTCGCATCCCGCTTCCTGCCAGCGGGCGGACAGGTAACCAGTGTGTCGAGCGAAGCCTGATTTATCCGTGGTTTTCTACAAAGATCACGGGTTGTTATCAGCTGACTGCCCGATTGTTATATGATAGAGCCTCTTTGGGGCTCTCGTGGGTGTTTCTTTACGAAACTCCCTAACTGGGAACAGTAGCAGTGCTCGCGTCCGATGCGAAGAGCGACCGCTACGCAGGTCCGAGTAACCTCGAACCTGTGCGTCCCGTTCTCGTTTACACCGCGTCGCGGATCGGCCTGTTCGTCGTGACCCTGGGTGTCCTCTGGCTGCTAGGACTGCAAAACCCGTTCTGGCTGATCGTCTGTTCTTTTGTGATCAGCGGCATAGCGAGCTACGTCTTGCTGTCCAAGCAGCGCGACACCATGAGTGCGCGTCTCAGCGACAGGATCGACCGGCCGAAGCCACGCAACGACTAGGGCAGGGGGAACATGCCAATCCGGGCATGGTACTCCCGTCCGAGTCTCGTTGTGTCGCTACCGACAAGTAGTCCACTGGCGTGCGCGTAAAACGCCTTCACCCCGATGCCGCGCTCCCGCGTGGGATTCCAACTGAGAGCCTTTCCGGTGCTCGGATGAATGGCGCCGATGCCCGGCCGTGACACCGCGCCCGGCCCCGCGGAGTCGCGGCCTCGCGGGTTGTCCAGCCAGCGCTGGTGCCCGCCCACGTAGACCGCCGCCCCCGTCACCGCGACCGCGTAGAGCGAGTCGCCGCCGGTGCTGTTCACCCAGGTCGGGCGGATGGCGGAGCCCGTGGCGTAGGTCTCGAAGCGGGCTGTCGTGTCGCACATGCCGCCCTTGGGGCCGCCCGTGGTGACGACCGCGAAGTAGCGGCCGTCGGGGGAGAAGTCGAGCCCGCGTACGTAGGAGGGGAACGCGCTGCTGCACCTGCGCGCGTACGCCTCGGTGCGCCACGGCGCCACCCTGGCGGCCGCCGTGCCGATGTCGATCAGGCCGAGCTGCGGCCGGGAATGGCCGTCGAGCGTGGTGAACGTGCCGTCCACCGCCAGCCTGCGGCCGGAGACCGCCAGCGCGTAGACCTTCACCCGCGACGTCAGCGGCGCGCCGGGCTCGATGTCGAAGCTCGTGTCGGGCAGGCCGGTGGTGGCGTCCAGCCTGGCCAGCGCCGTGCGCGGGCTGGTGAAGTCACCGCCGACATAGAGGTCGGGGCCCTGCCTGGCCAGCGCGGTCACCATGCCGCCGCCGATGCGCGGCTGGAAGCCGGGCACCAGCGCGCCGTCGGCCAGGCTGAGCCTGGCCAGGCCGCGGGCCCTGCGGTTGTCGACACCGTGGAACTCCCCGCCGACGTAGACGGTGCCGCCGTCGCCGGCCGCCAGGCCGAAGACGGGGCCGGCCACGCTCGGCGCGAAGCCCGGCAGCACGCGTCCGGTCACCAGGTCGTAGGCGAACAGGTTGTCGCGCGAGTGGACCGTGGTGCGGGACGCGTCGCTCACTTCGCTGAACGAACCGCCGACGACGACGGTGCGGCCGACGACGACGATGGCGTTGACGATGCCGTCGAGCACGTGGGGGGTGCTGTCGATCGGGTCGGCCGACACGACGCGCGCGTGCGGGACGGGGGCCGAGGCGATGATCGCCGCAAGGGCGACACGGGCAAACATTCGCCAATATCTAGCAGACGTTCGGTAGTCATGCTGCTACTTTCCGTTGATTGTCCCGGATGGGGATGCCCGCGTACCCGCAGGCGGGCCCCAATAAGGTGTGAGGCATGACGCGCGCTCAGTTGGACAAACAGCCGGACGAGGTCGCCGCGATGTTCGATCGCACCGCCCGGCGCTACGACCTGGTCAATGACGTGATCTCCCTCGGCCAGGTGCGGCTCTGGCGCAAGGCGGTCGCCGCCGCCGTGGACGCGGGGCCCGGGGAGCTGGTGCTCGACCTGGGGGCGGGCACGGGCACGTCCACCGACACCTTCACCAGGCTGGGCGCGCGGGCGATCGCCTCCGACTTCTCGTTCGGCATGCTGAGCACGGGGGTGCGGCGGCGCGGCGGCAACGCGCTGTCGGGGCCCGGCGTGCCGTTCCTCGCGGGTGACGCGATGCGGCTGCCGTTCGCCGACGAGGTGTTCGACGCGGTGACGATCTCGGTGGCGCTGCGCAACGTGCACGACACCTCGCAGGCGCTGCGCGAGATGCTGCGGGTGACGAAGCCGGGCGGGCGCCTGGTGATCCTGGAGTTCTCGCACGTCACCTTCGGCGCGTTCGACCTGGTCTACCGGGAGTACCTGATGCGGCTGCTGCCGAAGGTGGCCAAGGTGTTCGGGTCCAACGACGACTCCTACGAGTACCTGGCCGAGTCGATCAGGGACTGGCCCGACCAGCCGACGCTGGCCCGCATCATCCAGGGCGCCGGCTGGGAGCGGGTGGCCTGGCGCAATCTCACGATGGGGATCGTCGCCATGCACAGGGGGTTCAAGCCCGCTTAATCGCTGCGCCCGGCGCCGAAAACCGCATTTCCAGCCGGCCCGCTTTCCTGCCCGCGGATCAAGCGAAGGTGCGCTTTTCCGGGCGGCGGAAATCATCGATTTCGATCCGCTCGATCGGGCCGTGCTCGCCATGACGGGTCTCGAGACCGCATCGCCTCACTGGCCGGGCTCCGACCGTCCCGGGGGCTGCTGCTAGCGTGACGATCATGACTGCGCGGCCTCAGGCGACACGCCGTCCTCATGGATCACAGAACCGCACCCCGACTGCCACTATGTACAGGAAAAGCAGTAGACTGCGGGCCGGTAAGTTTGTGAAGGGGTTCACAAAGGAACGAAGGCGCGACACCCCACGGCCTTCGAGCGTGTAGGGACAGGATGTCCAGTGACCGTGCCAGCAGCCCAACAGGCTGACGCCGACGTCATCGTCGTCGGCGCCGGTCCCGCCGGTTCCGCAACCGCTTTTTACCTCGCTCAGGCCGGTCTCGACGTGTTGCTCCTGGAGAAGACCAGGTTCCCCCGCGAGAAGGTCTGCGGCGACGGCCTGACCCCCCGTGCGGTCAAGCAGTTGCAGAACATGGGCGTCGACATCGACGCACCCGGCTGGATCAGGAACAAGGGCCTGCGCGTCGTCGGCGGCGGCCTGCGCTTCGAGCTCGACTGGCCGCAGTTGGAGCGGTTCCCCGACTTCGGGCTCGTCCGCACCCGCCAGGACTTCGACCAGATCGTCGCCGCCAACGCGGTCAAGAACGGCGTGCGCCTCATGGAGGGCGTCACCGTCACCGGCCCCGTGCTCGACGACCGCAGCGGCCACATCGTGGGCGTGACCACCAAGGACGGCCGCGAGTTCCGCAGCCGCGTGGTCGTGGCGGCCGACGGCAACAGCACCCGCCTGGCCCTGGGCATGGGCCTGCACAAGCGGGAGGACCGCCCGATGGGCGTGGCCGTGCGGACGTACTTCGAGAGCCCGCGCCACGACGACGACTACCTCGAGACCTGGCTGGAGCTGTGGGACGGCGACACGCTGCTGCCCGGCTACGGCTGGGTGTTCGGCGTCGGCGACGGCACCGCCAACGTGGGGCTCGGCCTGCTCAACACCAGCTCACAGTTCGGCAACATCGACTACCGCGACCTGCTGCGCCGCTGGTGCCGGTCGATGCCGCGGGAATGGGGCTTCACCGAGGAGAACATGACGGGCCCGATCCGCGGCGCCGCGCTCCCGATGGCCTTCAACAGGCAGCCCCACTACACCCGCGGCCTGCTGCTCGTGGGAGACTCCGGCGGCTCGATCAACCCGTTCAACGGCGAGGGCATCGCCTACGCCATGGAGACCGGGGAGATCGCCGCCGAGATCATCGCCAAGGCCCTCAAGGACACCACCCCCGCGCAACGCGAGCGGATCCTGCGGACCTATCCTCAGACGCTGAAGGACGCTTACGGCGGATATTTCACGCTCGGGAGGTTGTTCGTCGAGGCGATTGGGAAGCCGGGTGTGATGAGCTTCGGCACCAGGCACGGGCTTCCCCACCCGAGGCTGATGCGCTTTGCGCTCAAACTCCTTGGTAATCTCACCGACCGGCGAGGCGATGCGTCCGACATGATCATCAACGCACTCTCGAAGGTCGCGCCATCAGCATGAATCTCGCAATCAACAGATCCGGCTGCGCGCCCGCGCGCGCGGCGACTCCGGAGGAGGCGTAGCGATGGACCTTTACGTGCCCATCCTGGTGCTCGCCGTTCTCGCGGGGGGCTTCGCGATCTTCTCGGTCGCCATCGCTCCCTTCACCGGTCCCAAGCGCTGGAACCGCGCCAAGCTCGACGCCTACGAATGCGGCATCGAGCCCACGCCCCAGCCTGTCGGTGGTGGACGGTTCCCGCTCAAATACATGATCACGGCGATGCTCTTCATCGTCTTCGACATCGAGATCATCTTCCTATACCCGTGGGCCGTCTCGTTCGCTCCGCAGACGGACGACCTCGGCCGCGTGCTCTCCTCGGGCCTTGGCCTGTTCGCGCTCGTCGAGATGCTGCTGTTCATCGTCACCGTGCTCGTCGCCTACGCGTACGTGTGGCGCCGCAAGGGTCTGGACTGGGACTGAAAATGGGACTTGAAGAAAAACTCCCCAGCGGGTTCATCCTCAGCACGGTCGAAGCGGCCGCGGGGTGGGCGCGGAAGAACTCCGTATGGCCGGCGACGTTCGGCCTCGCGTGTTGCGCCATCGAGCTGATGGCCACCGGTGGCCCCCACTACGACCTGGCGCGCTTCGGTATGGAGCGCGCTTCGGCGTCTCCCCGGCAGGCCGACCTGATGATCGTGGCCGGCCGGGTGTCGCAGAAGATGGCGCCCGTGCTGCGCCAGATCTACGACCAGATGGCCGAGCCCAAGTGGGTCATCTCCATGGGCGTGTGCGCCTCCAGCGGCGGCATGTTCAACAACTACGCCATCGTGCAGGGCGTCGACCACGTCGTCCCCGTCGACATCTACCTGCCGGGCTGCCCGCCGCGGCCCGAGATGCTGATCGACGCGATCGTGAAGCTGCACGACAAGATCCAGAACACGAAGTTCGGCGCGCACCGCGCCAAGCAGATCGAGGAGCTCGAGCTGCAGGCGCTGCGCACGCTGCCGCTGATCGACCAGGGGGCCGCGAAGTGACCTCGCCCGACAACCTCCCCGAGGTCCCGGACGCGCAGGTCCCGGAGGCGCCGGCGGCCCAGGAGCCGCCGGTCGCCCGGAGGGGCATGTTCGGCGCCCAGGACAGCGGCGACACCTCCGGCTACGGCGGCCTCGTCGTGCGCCGGGCGCCGCAGATCTCGACGCCGCGCCCGTACGGGGGCTACTTCGACGAGATCGTCGACAGCCTGGCGATGGACGACGCCATCGAGCGCGTGGTCGTCGACCGCGGCGAGCTGACCCTGCACGTCAAGCGCGAGCGCCTGGTCGAGGTCTGCCAGAAGCTGCGCGACGACCCCGCCCTGCGCTTCGAGCTGTCGACCGGCGTGTCCGGCGTGCACTACCCGCACCTGGCGGGCGAGGAGCTGCACGCGGTGATCCACCTGGTGTCGATCTCCTACAACCGGCGCGTGCGCGTCGAGACGAGCGCGCCCGACTCCGACCCGCACATTCCATCGACTGTCAGCGTTTACCCTGGTCACGACTGGCACGAGCGGGAGACGTACGACTTCTTCGGGATCATCTTCGACGGTCACCCCGGGCTCACCCGGATCATGATGCCGGACGACTGGGACGGCCACCCGCAGCGGAAGGACTACCCGCTCGGCGGCATCCCGGTCGAGTACCGCGGCGCCACCATCCCCTCGCCTGACCAGAGAAGGAGCTACTCATGAGCACCGCTTATGACGAGGCGACCGAGGGCAAGGTCTATTCGGTCAACGGCGCTGACTGGGACCAGGTCGTCACCGGCGTGCGCGACTCCGAGGAGGAGCGCCTGGTCGTCAACATGGGCCCGCAGCACCCGTCCACGCACGGCGTGCTCCGGCTGGTGCTGACGCTCGACGGAGAGACGGTCACCGAGGCGCGCGGCGTCATCGGTTACCTGCACACCGGCATCGAGAAGAACATGGAGTACCGGACGTGGACCCAGGGGACCACGTTCGTGACCCGCATGGACTACCTCTCGCCGATCTTCAACGAGACCGCGTACTGCCTCGGTGTGGAGAAGCTGCTCGGCATCACCGACCGCGTGCCCGAGCGGGCGCAGGCCATCCGCGTGATGATGATGGAGCTCAACCGCATCGCCTCGCACCTGGTGGCGATGGGCACGTTCGGCATGGAGCTGGGCGCGACCACGCCGTTCCTGTTCGGGTACCGCGATCGTGAAATGATCATGGACCTGTTCGAGTACATCACCGGCCTGCGCATGAACCACGCCTACATCCGCCCCGGCGGCGTGAGCGTGGACCTGCCCGCCGGCGCGGTGGACAAGGTCGGCGAGTTCCTCAAGGAGATGCCCAAGCGGATCAAGGACATCCGCAAGCTCCTCGACGAGAACCCCGTCTACGTGCGCCGCACCAGGGACGTGGCCTACCTCGACCTGACCGGCTGCATGGCGCTCGGCGTCACCGGGCCGATCCTGCGCGCCGCCGGCCTGCCGTGGGACCTGCGCAAGTCGCAGCCCTACTGCGGTTACGAGACCTACGAGTTCGACGTCGCCACCGAGCGCGGCTGCGACGTGTACTCGCGCTACCTCGTCCGCATGCGGGAGATGGAGGAGTCCCTCAAGATCATCGAGCAGGCGCTGGACCGCATCGCCGGTCCGCTCAAGGGCGACCCGGTCATGATCGAGGACAAGAAGATCGGCTGGCCCGCGCAGCTCGCGCTCGGGCCTGACGGGTTCGGCAACTCGCCCGACCACATCGCGCACATCATGGGCACCTCCATGGAGGCCCTCATCCACCACTTCAAGCTGGTGACCGAGGGCTTCAGGGTGCCGGCCGGGCAGGCGTACGCCAGCATCGAGTCGCCCAAGGGCGAGCTCGGCGCCCACGTGGTCAGCGACGGCGGCACCCGGCCGTACCGCGTGCACTTCCGCGAGCCGTCCTTCTGCAACCTGCAGAGCTTCCCCGCGATGGCGGAGGGCGGCCAGGTCGCCGACGTGATCGCCGCGGTGGCATCTATCGACCCCGTCATGGGAGGTGTGGACCGGTGACTTACTCACCGGAGATCCGTGAGCGTCTGGAGCGGGACGCCAAGGAGATCATCGGGCGTTACCCGAAGACGCGCTCCGCCCTGCTGCCGCTGCTCCACCTCGTGCAGTCCGAGGACGGTTACGTCTCCGACGACGGGCAGGAGTTCTGCGCGGAGATGCTCGGCCTCAGCAAGGCCGAGGTCACGGGTGTGGCGACGTTCTACACCATGTACAAGCGCAAGCCCGCCGGCGAGTACCACGTCGGCGTGTGCATCAACGCGCTGTGCGCGGTCATGGGCGGCGACCAGATCTGGGAGGAGCTCTCGGAGCACGTCGGCGTCGGTCACGAAGAGGCGACCGCCGACGGCAAGATCTCGCTGGAGCGCCTGGAGTGCAACGCGGCCTGCGACTTCGCGCCGGTCATGATGGTCAACTGGGAGTTCTTCGACAACCAGACGCCCGAGTCGGCCAAGCAGCTCGTCGACGACCTGCGTGACGGCAAGGACGTGGCGCCCACGCGCGGCCCCAAGAAGCTGTGCACCTTCAAGCAGGCCTCGCGCGTGCTCTCGGGCCTGCCCGACGACCTCGCGGGCGAGGGTCCGTCGGCCGCCGGCGCCTCGCTGGAGGGCCTGAAGGTCGCCAAGGCCAAGGGATGGAAGGCACCGGAGGCATGAGCACCACTTTGACACCGGTCCTGACCGCGAACTGGGACCAGCCCAACTCCTTCACCCTCGACTCCTACGGCGAGTACGAGGCGGCGAAGAAGGCCCTGGGCATGGACCCCGACGCGGTCATCCAGGCCGTCAAGGACTCGGGCCTGCGCGGCCGCGGCGGCGCGGGCTTCCCCACCGGCATGAAGTGGGGCTTCATCCCGCAGGGCGACGGCAAGCCGCACTACCTCGTCGTCAACGCCGACGAGTCGGAGCCGGGCACCTGCAAGGACATCCCGCTGATGATGGCCAACCCGCACTCGCTGGTCGAGGGCATCATCATCACCTCGTACGCGATCCGGGCCAACCACGCCTTCATCTACGTGCGCGGCGAGGTGCTGCACGTCATCCGGCGGCTGCACGCGGCCGTGCGCGAGGCGTACGAGAAGGGTTACCTGGGCACCGACATCTTCGGCTCCGGCTTCGATCTGGAGCTCGTCGTGCACAGTGGCGCGGGCGCGTACATCTGCGGCGAGGAGACGGCGCTGCTCGACTCGCTGGAAGGCTTCAGAGGTCAACCGCGGCTCAAGCCCCCGTTCCCGGCCGTGGCGGGCCTGTACGCCTCGCCTACTGTCGTGAACAACGTCGAGTCGATCGCGTCTGTTCCCTCGATCATCGCCAACGGCGCCGAGTGGTTCGCCGGGATGGGCACCGAGAAGTCCAAGGGCTTCGGCATCTTCTCCCTCAGCGGCCACGTCACCAGGCCCGGCCAGTACGAGGCCCCGCTCGGCATCACGCTGCGCGAGCTGCTCGACATGGCAGGCGGCATCCGCGAGGGGCACCAGATCAAGTTCTGGACCCCGGGCGGCTCCTCCACGCCGATCTTCACCGACGAGCACCTCGACGTGCCGCTCGACTTCGAGGCGGTCGGCGCCAAGGGCTCCATGCTCGGCACCCGCGCGCTGCAGATCTTCGACGAGACCACCTGCGTGGTCCGCACGGTGCTGCGCTGGACCGAGTTCTACGCCCACGAGTCCTGCGGCAAGTGCACGCCCTGCCGCGAGGGCACGTACTGGCTCAAGCAGGTGCTCAAGCGCCTGGAGAAGGGCCAGGGCACCGAGGAGGACCTGGCCACGATCACCGACATCGCGGACAACATCCTGGGCCGCTCGTTCTGCGCGCTGGGAGACGGCGCGACGAGCCCGATCCACTCCTCGGTGAAGTACTTCCGCGAGGAGTACCTCAAGCACTTCGAGATCGGCGGTTGTCCGTTCGACCCGAAGAAGTCCACTCTCTGGGGTGAGCAGTGACCGTCGTAGAGACAGAAGTGAACCTGGTGACCCTGACCATCGACGGGTTCCAGGTCAGTGTTCCCAAGGGCACATTGATCATCAGGGCCGCCGAGCTGCTGGGCATCCAGATCCCCCGGTTCTGCGACCACCCCCTGCTCGACCCGGCCGCCAACTGCCGGCAGTGCCTGGTCGACATCCCCGACGCGGGCAACGGCCGCGGCTTCCCCAAGCCGCAGCCGTCGTGCGCGATCGAGGTCGCCGAGGGCATGGTGGTGCAGACCCAGCTCACCTCGGCCGTCGCCGAGAAGGCGCAGCGCGGGGCCATGGAGCTGCTGCTCATGAACCACCCGCTGGACTGCCCGGTCTGCGACAAGGGCGGCGAGTGCCCCCTGCAGAACCAGGCCATGTCCAACGGCCAGGGCGAGTCCCGCTTCCAGGAGCAGAAGCGCACCTTCCCCAAGCCGCTGCCGCTGTCGACGCAGGTCCTGCTCGACCGCGAGCGCTGCGTGCAGTGCGCGCGCTGCATCCGCTTCTCCGACCAGATCGCCGGTGACCCGCTCATCGAGTTCTTCGAGCGCGGGGCCAAGGAGCAGGTGCGCACGGCCGAAGGCAAGCCGTTCAACTCCTACTTCTCCGGCAACACGGTGCAGATCTGCCCGGTCGGCGCGCTCACCGGCGCGGCCTACCGCTTCCGCGCCCGCCCGTTCGACCTGGTGTCCACGCCGAGCTCGTGCGAGCACTGCGCCGGCGGCTGCGCCCTGCGCACCGACCACCGGCGCGGCCGGGTCACCCGCCGCCTGGCGGGCAACGACCCGCAGGTGAACGAGGAGTGGAACTGCGACAAGGGCCGCTGGGCGTTCACCTACGCGCAGCAGCCCGACCGGCTCAAGCAGCCGCTGGTCCGCAACGAGGAGGGCGTGCTCGTGCCCGCCTCGTGGCCGGAGGCGCTGATGGTGGCCGCCGAGGGCCTCGCCAAGGCCCGCGGCAAGGCCGGCGTCCTGGTCGGCGGCCGCGTCACGGTCGAGGACTCCTACGCCTACGCCAAGTTCGCCAGGCTCGCGCTCGGCACCAACGACATCGACTTCCGCGCCAGGCCGCACTCCGCCGAGGAGGCGCAGTTCCTGGCCCACGCGGTGGCCGGCAAGGGCATCGAGATCAGCTACACCGACCTCGAGAACGCCCCGCACGTGCTGCTCGTCGGCCTCGAGGCCGAGGAGGAGTCGCCGATCCTCTTCCTGCGCCTGCGCAAGGCGTGGCGGAAGAAGGGCCTCAAGGTCACCTCGATCGCGCCGTTCGCCTCGCCCGGCCTGGTGAAGATGGGCGGCACGCTCATCCGTACCGCCCCCGGCGCCGAGGCCGACGCGATCGGCGACCTGGTCGGCACGCTGGCCGAGGGCACGATCGTGCTGGCCGGAGAGCGTCTGGCCACCGTGCCGGGCGCGCTGTCCGCCGTCGTCCGCCTCGCCGCCTCCTCCGACGCCAGGATCGCCTGGATCCCGCGCCGGGCCGGTGAGCGCGGCGCCGTCGAGGCCGGTGCGCTGCCCAACCTGCTGCCGATCGGCCGCCCCGTGGACGACGAGAGCGCCAGGGCCGAGGTCGCCAGGGCGTGGAACGTGGCCTCGCTGCCCGCCACGCCCGGCCGCGACACCTCCGGCATCCTCGCCGCCGCCCGCGACGGCGAGCTGGACGCGCTGGTCGTCGCCGGTGTGGACCCCTACGACCTGCCCGACCCCGCGGCGGCGCTCGAGGCTCTGGAGCACACGCCGTTCATCGTCAGCCTGGAGATCCGCGCCAGCGCCGTCACCGACCGCGCCGACGTGGTCCTGCCCGTCGCCGCGGTGCAGGAGAAGGGCGGCACGTTCGTCAACTGGGAGGGCAGGGGCCGCTCGTTCGAGGCGCCGCTCAAGGTGCCGGGCCTGCAGTCCGACCTCGCCGTGATCGGCAACCTGGCCGACCGCATGGACGTGCACCTGGGCCTGCCGGACGCCAAGGCCGCCCGGCGCGAGCTGTCCAGCCTCGGCTCGTGGCGCGGCAGCCGCGTCAGCGCGCCGGTCGCGCTGGCCCGCGCCCTGGACATGCCGGAGCAGGGTCAGGCGCTGCTGGCCACCTGGCACCTGCTGCTCGACGAGGGCAGGCTGCAGGACGGCGAGCCGTACCTCGCGGGCACCGCCCGCACCGCCGAAGCGCTGGTCTCGGAGAGCACCGCCGCCGAGCTGGGCGTCACGGACGGCGACAAGCTCGTCGTCGGTGAGAACGTCACCCTGCCGGTGCGCGTAGCCGACCTGCCCGACCGCGTGGTCTGGGTGCCGGCGAACTCCGGCGGCTGCTCGGTCACGCGTGACCTGCGCGCGGTGGCCGGCGACATCGTCACCATCGGGAGCGCCTCATGAGTCCCACCCTGGAGAACTTCGGCCACGATCCGCTCTGGATCACCATCATCAAGGCCGTGATGCTCTTCGCCTTCCTGATGCTGGGCATCCTGTTCGGCGTCTGGTTCGAGCGCAAGCTGATCTCGCGCATGCAGCACCGCTACGGCCCCAACCGGGCCGGCAAGTTCGGCCTGCTGCAGTCCGTGGCCGACGGCCTGAAGATGGGCCTGAAGGAGGACATCTTCCCGCGGACGGTGGACAAGGTGCTCTACCTGCTGGCGCCGGTGATCATGGTGGTGCCGGCGTTCCTGGCCTTCTCCATCGTGCCGTTCGGGCCGGTGGTGAACCTGTTCGGGGTGGAGACGCCGCTGCAGCTGGTGGACCTGCCGGTGGCGGTGCTGTTCATGCTGGCCATGGGCGCGGTGTCGGTGTACGGCGTGGTGCTGGCCGGGTGGTCGTCGCGCTCGCCGTACGCGCTGCTGGGCGGGCTGCGCTCGGCGGCCCAGGTGGTCTCCTACGAGATCGCGATGGGGCTGTCGTTCGTGGCGATCTTCCTGTTCGCCGGGACGCTGTCCACCTCCGAGATCGTCAAGGCGCAGGAGCAGACCTGGTTCGCGGTGCTGCTCATCCCGTCCTTCCTGGTGTACGTGGTGTGCATGTTCGGCGAGGCCGCGCGCATCCCGTTCGACCTGCCGGAGGGCGAGGGCGAGCTGGTCGGCGGGTTCCAGACCGAGTACTCCTCGTCGCTGAAGTTCGCGCTCATCATGATGGGCGAGTACCTGCACACCTTCACCGCCTCGGGCATCGCGGTGACGCTGTTCCTGGGCGGCTGGCGGGCTCCGGCGCCGATCTCCACGTTCTGGGAGGGCGCCAACCAGGGCTGGTGGCCGGTGCTGTGGTTCTTCATCAAGTTCGTGCTGACGTTCTGCTTCATCGTGTGGGTGCGCGCGTCGCTGCCGCGGGTGCGCTACGACCAGCTGATGTCGCTGGGCTGGAAGGTGCTGATCCCGGTCAACCTGGCCTGGATCCTGCTGGTGGCCGCGGTGCGCAACGTGGTGGTCAACGACGGCAACCGGACGCTCGGCATCGGGCTGGGCGTGGTCATCGTGATCGCCGCGCTGGCCATCTGGATGCGGTTCGACACCGTGAATCAGCGGCGCAAGGAGGCCAGGAAGGCACAGGTGGACGCCGAGTTCGCGCAACTGTCCGAGGAGCCGACGGCCGGTGGCTTCCCTGTGCCGCCGCTCGACCTGCCGCACTACCACGGGGTGCAGCACAAGGAGATTCCCAGTGGGACTAACTGATTGGCTGAACCCCGTCAAGGGCTTCGGGGTCACCTTCCACACGATGTTCAAGAAGCCCGTCACGACGAACTACCCGGAGGAGAAGAAGCCCACGGCTCCTCGCTTCCACGGGCGTCACCAGCTCAACCGCTGGCCCGACGGGCTGGAGAAGTGCGTCGGGTGCGAGCTGTGCGCCTGGGCGTGTCCCGCCGACGCGATCTACGTCGAGGGCGCGGACAACACCGAGGAGGAGCGCTTCTCGCCGGGCGAGCGTTACGGGCGCACGTACCAGATCAACTATCTGCGGTGCATCCTGTGCGGCCTGTGCATCGAGGCCTGCCCGACCCGCGCGCTCACCATGACCAACGAGTACGAGCTCGCCGACACCAACCGCGAGAGCCTCATCTACACCAAGGAGATGCTGCTCGCGCCGCTGACCCAGGGCATGGAGCAGCCGCCGCACCCCATGCGGCTCGGTGAGACCGAAGAGGACTACTACCGGCTGGGGCGGACCAATGGGTGAGACCATCACTTTCTGGGTGCTCGCCGTCGTGTCCGTCGGTGCCGCGCTCGGCATGGTCTTCAACCGCAAGGCCGTCTACTCCGCGCTGATGCTCGGCACCGTGATGCTCTGCCTGGCCGTCCTGTACGCGGTGCAGGACGCGCCCTTCCTGGCGGCGGTGCAGATCATCGTCTACACCGGCGCGATCATGATGCTGTTCCTGTTCGTGCTCATGCTCGTGGGCGTGGACTCCTCCGACTCCTTCGTCGAGACGCTCAAGGGGCAGCGCTTCTGGGCGATCCTGGCGGGCCTCGGCTTCCTGGCGCTGATCGTGCTGGCCGTCGGCAACGCGGTCTTCGCGCCGCAGGCCGGCCTGGCGCAGGCCACCGGGCAGGGCGGCTACATCCGCTCGATCGCGCTGCTGCTGTTCACCAAGTACGTGTTCGCGTTCGAGATCACCTCGGCGCTGCTGATCACCGCCGCGCTGGCCGCGATGGTGCTCGCGCACCGCGAGAAGCTCACCGAGAAGGTCACGCAGAAGGACCTGTCCCGCGCCCGGTTCCTCGGCGACCACCCGTCGCCGCTGCCGGGCCCCGGCACCTACGCCAGGAGCAACGCCATCGACATGCCGGCGCTGCTGCCCGACGGGTCGGTCGCCGAGTCCTCGGTCAACCGGTACATCGCGCGCTACGACGTCGAGCACGACCACCTGCCCGAGGACCCCAGGCTCGCCGAGGCGATCAAGCACACGGCCGAGATCGACGAGGCGCCGACCGAGGCGGAGAAGGACGCCGAGACCAATGAGGTGACCAAGTGACGACGCACTACCTCGTCCTGTCCGGCATTCTCTTCGCCATCGGCGCCATGGGCGTGCTGATCAGGCGTAACGCGATCGTGGTGTTCATGTGCGTGGAGCTCATGCTCAACG
Organism: Nonomuraea sp. GTA35; assembly: GCF_041950525.1. Classification (NCBI taxonomy): domain Bacteria; kingdom Bacillati; phylum Actinomycetota; class Actinomycetes; order Streptosporangiales; family Streptosporangiaceae; genus Nonomuraea; species Nonomuraea sp. GTA35. Next base: position 93,473 of record NZ_JBGNUV010000024.1, read on the forward strand.
CCTGCAACCTCGCCTTCGTCACCTTCTCCAGGCAGGTCGGCAACCTGGAGGGCCAGATCATCGCGTTCTTCGTGATGGTGGTGGCCGCGGCCGAGGTCGTGGTCGGCCTGGCCATCATCGTGACGATCTTCCGAACCCGCAGGTCCGCGTCCGTCGACGACGCGAACCTGCTGAAGTACTGAGGTGACTGGTGGAATCTCATATCGCTGAGATCACGCCGCACACCGGTGGAGTGATCGGCAACGCCTGGCTGATGATCGCCCTCCCGCTGGTCGGGGCGTTCATCCTGCTGGTGTTCAACCGGTTCACCAACCGCTGGGGCCATCTGCTGGGCGTGGCCATGTCCCTCGCCTCGTTCGTCGTGGCGGTGCTGGCGTTCTTCGAGCTGCTCGGGCTCGGGGCGGAGGAGCGCCGCCGGGCGGTGCACCTGTACGAGTTCATCCCCGGCATGGTGGACATGGGGCTGCTCATCGACCCCCTGTCCATCAGCTTCGCGCTGCTGATCACCGGTGTGGGCTCGCTGATCCACATCTACTCGATCGGCTACATGGCTCACGACGAGCACCGCCGCAGGTTCTTCGCCTACCTGAACCTGTTCGTGGCCGCGATGCTCCTGCTGGTGCTGGCCGACAACTACGTCGGGCTGTTCATCGGCTGGGAGGGCGTCGGCCTGGCCTCGTACCTGCTGATCGGCTTCTGGCAGTTCAAGCCGACCGCGGCGGTCGCGGCCAAGAAGGCGTTCGTCGTCAACCGCGTCGGTGACTTCGGCCTGCTGGTCGGCATGTTCATCATCTGGACCACGTTCGGCACCCTGACCTTCAAGGAGCTGGGCGAGCAGATCCAGCCCGGCCAGACGAACGGCACCATGCTCGCCATCGGCCTGCTGCTGCTCCTCGGCGCCTGCGGCAAGTCGGCGCAGCTCCCGCTGCAGTCCTGGCTCCTCGACGCCATGGAGGGCCCGACCCCGGTCTCGGCCCTCATCCACGCCGCGACCATGGTCACCGCCGGCGTCTACCTGGTGGTCCGCTCCGGGGCGTTCTTCTTCCCCGAGGGCTCGGGCGCCGCGCTCGCCGTCGCCATCGTCGGCGCCGTCACGCTGCTCGCCGGTGCGATCATCGGTTGCGCCAAGGACGACATCAAGAAGGGCCTCGCCGGCTCGACGATGTCGCAGATCGGCTACATGATGCTCGGCGCGGGCCTCGGCCCGGCGGGCTACGCCTTCGCGATCGGCCACCTGATCACGCACGGCTTCTTCAAGGCCAACATGTTCCTCGGCGCCGGCTCCGTCATGCACGGCATGAACGACGAGGTCGACATGCGCAAGTACGGGGCACTGCGCAAGGTCATGCCGATCACGTTCGCCACGTTCTTCATCGGCTACCTGGCGATCATCGGCTTCCCGCTGCTGTCCGGTTACTTCACCAAGGACGGCATCATCGAGACCGCGGTGCACCACCAGCCGATCCTCGGCTGGCTGGCCGTGCTGGGCGCCGGCATCACCGGCTTCTACATGTCGCGGATGGTCTTCATGACCTTCTTCGGCCAGAAGCGGTGGGCCGACGACGCGCACCCGCACGAGTCGCCGCTGGTCATGACGGTGCCGCTGATGATCCTGTCGCTCGGCTCGATCTTCCTGGGCGGCTACCTCGTCCTGAGCAACCGGCTCCTGGACTTCCTCGCCCCCGCGGTCGGCGCGCCGGCGGAGCGTCCGGAGTTCCACTTCACCAGCACGCCGGGTCTGGCGACCCTCGCGCTGGTCGCGGTCGGCGCGGGATTCGCCTGGATGAAGTACGGCCGGGTCGAGGTGCCGTCGGTGCAGCCGCGCGGCTCCTTCCTCACCACGTTCGCCCGGCGCGACCTCTACGGTGACGCGCTCAACGAGTCGCTCTTCATGCGCCCCGGCCAGTGGCTGACCCGTCTGGCGGTGTTCTTCGACAACCGCGGCATCGACGGGATCGTCAACGGCCTGGCGGCGGGCATCGGCGGCAGCTCCGGGCGCCTGCGGCGGGTCCAGACGGGCTTCGCCAGAACGTACGCGCTGTCCATCTTCATCGGTGCCGCCCTGCTGACCGGCGCCCTGCTCCTCGTTGGGAACATCTGATGTCACCCTGGCTTCCGATACTCATGGCGGTGCCCGTGGTGGGCGCCGTCGTGGTGGCCCTGCTTCCCAAGGGCAGTGACAAGCTGGCCAAGCAGGTAGCGCTGCTCGTCTCGCTGCTGGTGCTGGTCCTCACGGGCGTCGTGGCCGCCGGGTTCAAGCCGTCCGGCGATCGCTTCCAATATGTCGCCGAGTACAACTGGATCCCGAGCTTCGGCGTGAAGTTCGGGGTCGGCGTGGACGGCGTGGCCCTGGTGCTCATCGCGCTGTCGGCGGTGCTGGTGCCGATCGTGATCCTGGCCTCCTGGCACGACGCCGACGGCGTCAAGACCGCCGACGGCACGCTGATCACGCCCAAGCGGTCGGTCAAGACGTACTTCTCGCTGCTGCTGGTGCTGGAAGCGATGATGATCGGCGTCTTCGCGGCGACCGACATCTTCCTGTTCTACGTCTTCTTCGAAGCCATGCTGATCCCGATGTACTTCATGATCGGGTCGTACGGCGGCGCCCAGCGGTCCTACGCGGCCGTCAAGTTCCTGCTGTACTCGCTCTTCGGCGGCCTGCTCATGCTGGTCGCGGTCATCGGGCTGTACTTCGTCGCGGGCAAGCAGACGTTCATGTTCCCCGAGCTCGTCGGGGCCATCCAGGACCCGGCGATGCAGAAGTGGCTGTTCGGCGGCTTCTTCATCGCCTTCGCCATCAAGGCGCCGCTGTGGCCGGTGCACACCTGGCTGCCCGACGCGGCCGCCCAGGCTCCGGCCGGCGCCGCGGTGCTGCTGGTGGGCGTGCTGGACAAGGTCGGCACGTTCGGGATGCTGCGCTTCTGCCTGGAGCTGTTCCCCGAGGCCGCCAAGGCGTTCACGATGCCGATCGTCGTGCTGGCGGTCATCAGCATCATCTACGGCGCCATCGTGGCCATCGGCCAGACCGACATGAAGCGGCTCATCGCCTACACGTCGATCTCGCACTTCGGCTTCATCGTCCTGGGCGTGTTCGCCATGTCGGACGTCGCCCAGTCGGGCGCGGCGCTCTACATGGTCAACCACGGCTTCGCCACCGGCGCGCTGTTCCTGGCGGCGGGCTTCCTCATCGCCAGGCGCGGGTCGCCGTTCATCAGCGACTACGGAGGCGTGCAGAAGGTCGCTCCGGTGCTCGCGGGCTTCTTCCTGGTCGCCGGTCTGGCCGGGCTCTCGCTGCCGGGCCTGTCGTCGTTCGTCAGCGAGTTCATGGTGATGATCGGCACGTACTCCAGCCAGGCGCACGGCTCCGGCGCGCTGACGGTGGCCGCGATCATCTCGGCGGTGGCCGTCATCCTCGCGGCCGTCTACATCCTGTGGATGATCCAGCGCACCATGAACGGGCCGACGGCCGAGCCGGTCAAGGCGTTCAAGGACCTGAACGCCCGCGAGGTCTGGGTGCTGGCTCCGCTGGTCGCCCTCATCATCGGCTTCGGCTTCTTCCCCAAGCCGCTGCTCGATGTGATCAACCCGTCTGTGCAACAGACGCTGACCAACGTGAAGGTGCCCACCTCCACCATCGCTGAGAAGGGGACAGGTCAGTGAACCCCGCCATCGAAGCGCCGACGATCGAGTACGGCACGCTGGCGCCGCTGCTGATCATCTTCGGCGCGGCCTGCATCGGCGTGCTCGTCGAGGCGTTCGCGCCGCGCTACCTGCGCAAGTCCATCCACGTGCCGCTCACCCTGCTGAGCCTGGCCGGCGCGTTCGCGCTGGTCCTGGTGCAGACGGTGCGCGGCCAGGTGTCCACCACGCCCTCCGCCATGGGCGCGATCGCCGTGGACGGCCCCTCGCTGTTCATCTGGGGCATCATCCTCGTCCTGTCGTTCGTCTGCGTGCTGCTGATCAACGACGAGGGGCACTTCGTGGCCTCCGCCGCGGCCGTGCCGGGCAGCGCCGACGAGGAGGAGGCCGAGGCGCACGACAACGGCACCGGCCACACCGAGGTCTACCCGCTGGTCCTGTTCGCCGTGGGCGGCATGCTGCTCTTCCCGGCCGCGCACGACCTGCTGATGATGTTCGTGGCCCTCGAGGTCATGTCGCTGCCGCTGTACCTGCTGTGCGGCCTGGCCCGCAGGCGCCGCCTCCTGTCGCAGGAGGCGTCGATGAAGTACTTCCTGCTGGGCGCCTTCTCCTCGGCGTTCTTCCTGTACGGCACCGCGATGGTCTACGGCTTCGCGGGCACCGTCTCGCTGCCGGGCATCAACCAGGCCATGGCCGCGGGCAACGCGCTCGACCCGCTGCTGCTGATCGGGTTCGCGATGCTCGGCGTGGGCCTGCTGTTCAAGATCGGCGCGGCGCCGTTCCAGGCCTGGAAGCCGGACGTCTACCAGGGCGCGCCGACGCCCATCACCGCCCTCATGGCCTCCGGCACGCTCGTGGCGGCCGTCGGGGCCGTGCTGCGGGTGTTCTGGGTCGGTCTGGGCAACCTCGACTGGGAGTGGCGGCCGGTCATCTGGGCCGTCGCAGCGCTCACGATGGTCGTCGGCTCGATCCTGGCGATCACGCAGACCGAGATCAAGCGCATGCTGGCGTACTCGTCCATCGCGCACGCCGGCTTCCTGCTGGTCGGCGTGATGGCCACGTACGGCAGCGCCCAGCAGAACGCCGGCTCGCTCAAGGCGATCCTGTTCTACCTGGCGGTCTACGGCATCACCACCGTCGGCGCGTTCGCCGTGCTGACGCTGGTGCGCGACCCGGGCGGCGAGGCGGGGCACCTGTCCCGCTGGGCCGGGCTCGGCAAGCGCGCGCCCGTCCTGGCCGGCGTGTTCGCCTTCTTCCTGCTCGCCTTCGCCGGCATCCCGCTGACGAGCGGCTTCATGGGCAAGTACGCCATCTTCGCCGCCGCGCTGAACAGCGGCACCCAGCCCGGCGACTCGATGGGCGGCTGGATGGCCGGCCTGGTGGTGCTGGGCGTGGTCGCCTCCGCGATCGCCGCGTTCTTCTACGTCCGCGTGATCGTGCTGATGTTCTTCAGCGAGCCGGCCGCCGACGGCCCGGCGGTCGCGGCCCCCAGTATGGGGACCGTGGCAGTCATCGCGGTTTCGCTGCTGGTTACCGTAGGGGTGGGGCTCTACCCGGAGTCCGTGCTCGGTGTTGCCAACGACGCTGCCAGCAGCCTGTTCATCAGATAGACAAGGGGATCTCGTATGTCTGCGCCACCCGTGGTTGACCTTCCCATTGCGGACGAGCGGTTGGCGCAGGACGTGGCCAACGGGCTGGCCGCAGTCGAGAAGCTCCTGCGCTCGTCGGTGGAGACGGAGGACGCCTTCGTCACCGAGGTGTCCAAGCACCTCATCGAGGCGGGCGGCAAGCGGTTCCGTACGCTGATGGTGCTGCTCGCCGCCCAGTTCGGCGACCCGTCGGCGCCGGGCGTGGTGCCCGGCGCCGTGGTCATCGAGCTGACCCACCTCGGCTCGCTCTACCACGACGACGTCATGGACGAGGCCCCGGTCCGCCGGGGCTCCCCGTCCGCCAACGCCCGGTGGGACAACACCGTGGCGATCCTCACCGGCGACTACCTGTTCGCCCAGGCCTCCGACCTCCTGGCCGACCTCGGCCCCGAGCTGATCCGGATCCAGGCCCAGACGTTCTCCCGGCTCGTCCAGGGCCAGATCCGCGAGACCATCGGCCCGCGCGCCGGCGAGGACCCGATCGCCCACTACCTCGGCGTCCTGGCCGACAAGACGGGCTCGCTCATCGCCGCCTCCGGCCGCTTCGGCGCGCTGCTGTCGGGATCCCCCGCCGACGTGGAGGAGCGCCTCAGCCGCGCCTGCGAGGCGATCGGCGTGGCCTGGCAGCTCGGCGACGACCTGCTGGACGTGGCCTCGTCCGGCGCCCAGTCCGGCAAGACGCCCGGCACGGACCTGCGGGAGGGAATCAAGACCCTGCCGGTCCTGTACGCCCTGGCCGCCGGCGACTCCCCGCGCCTGACGGCCCTGCTGTCGGGCCCCGTGGCCGAGGAGGACGTCGAGGAGGCGCTCACCCTGCTGCGCGCCCACTCCGGCATGGCGCGGGCCCGGGCGGAGCTGGAGGCCTGGGTGGACCGCGCCCGGGCCGACATCTCGGGCCTGCCCGACATCCCGGCCAAGGACGCGTTCCTGGCGCTCTGCGACTACGTGGTCGAGCGCTCCGGCTGAAGCATTGCGGCTCTACGGGCGGTACGGTTCACCCGTGCCGCCCGAAGGCTGTCGTAGGTGAAGACGGCCAGGGCCAGCCACACGATCGAGAACCCGATCCACCGGCTCGACGGCATGACCTCCTTGGCGATCAGCACCCCGCACCCGAACTGCAGGATCGGCGCGATGTACTGCAGCAGCCCGATCGTGCTCAGCGGCACGCTGATGGCCGCCGCGCCGAAGCAGAGCAGCGGCACGGCCGTGATGACCCCGGCCCCCACCAGCAACAGCGCGTGCCCGGCGCCCTCCTGCGCGAACGTGCCCTGCCCCGACACCTGCAGGAACCCCACGTAGGCGAGGGCGGGCAGCAGCAGGACCAGCGTCTCGACGGCCAGGCTCTCGGTGGCGGCCACGCCCGCCTTCTTCTTGACCAGCCCGTAGACGCCGAAGCTGAAGGCCAGCGTGAGCGCGATCCAGGGCAGGCGCCCGTAGTCGAGCGTCAGCACCAGCACCGCCAGCGCGCCGAACCCGACCGCCACCCACTGCAGGGTACGCAGGCGCTCGCGCAGCAGCACCACGCCGAACAGCACGTTGACCAGCGGGTTGATGAAGTAGCCGAGGGCGCTCTCCACGACGTGGCCGGTGTTGACGGCGTAGATGTAGGTGCCCCAGTTGACGGTCACGAAGATGGCGGCGAGGGTCAGCAGGCCGAGCTTCTTCGGTTGGCGGACCATCTCCTTGACCCAGGCCCAGTGCCTGCGCAGAGCCAGCACGGCGACGACCACCACCAGCGACCACACCATCCGGTGGGCGAGGATCTCGACGGCTCCGGAGGGCTTGAGCAGGGGCCAGTAGAGGGGGAACAGCCCCCACATGGTGTAGGCGGCGATCCCGAAGAACACGCCACGCCGAAGGTCAGGCATGTACCCGATTGTCGGGCCTTACCACCTTTAAACACAAATTTCGTCCACTAAGCGGAAATGTGTAGACGTCCTTAAGTGTTGGGGCGTGTGTAGGCTGGAACTGACCTATGGAGGTAGCGCTATGGGCTGGCTGTTCGGCGGCAACAAGACATCGATGGTCCGACCCGAGGACGCGCTCCCGGGCCGCCCGGACCCCATCCCCGTCCCGGCCCGCCACGCGGTCCTCGACGCCCCCCTCGCGCCTCCGTACCCGGAGGGCCTGGAGGTCGCCGACTTCGGCCTGGGCTGTTTCTGGGGCGCCGAGCGCAAGTTCTGGCAGACGCCCGGCGTCTACACGACGGCGGTCGGCTACCAGGGCGGTTACACCGCGAACCCGACGTACGAGGAGGTCTGCAGCGGCCTCACGGGACACGCGGAGGTCGTCCGGGTCGTCTTCGACCCGGCCCAGGTGTCGTACGAGGAGCTCCTGAAGGTCTTCTGGGAGGCCCACGACCCCACCCAGGGCATGCGCCAGGGCAACGACGTCGGCACCCAGTACCGGTCGGCGATCTACTACCACTCGCCCGAGCAGCAGAAGGCGGCTGAGGGGGCGCGGGAGGCGTACCAGAGGGTGCTGAAGGACGCCGGCTACGGCGAGATCACCACGGAGATCGCCCCGGCCGGGCCGTTCCACTACGCCGAGGACTATCACCAGCAGTATCTCCACCGCAACAAAAACGGGTACTGCGGGATCGGCGGCACCGGCGTGGCCTGTCCGGTGGGCCTGACCTCCGGCGAAGCGTAGACCTGCGGAAATAGCTAGATCCTGGCTCATGGTCGCCCGGCACGTCCAGCGTCGATCATGGGCCAGAGCCGTCTTCGGCGACAACCTTCCTTACTAGGTCAAGGGCGTGCCGCCTGCGGCGGCCCGCCGCGCGTCGGGCGGTCGCTGGCCGCGCTGCGGCCTGGGGGCCGGTCGCGGCCAGCACCGCCCACGCGTGCAGGGATGCAAAAAGTATGACGTAGCTGAAGTTCAGTCATCCGACGGCTTGGGCGGGGGCTGGTCAGGTACATAGCCTTCCATATCCGCCAACTCGCCGGCCTCGTCCGTGTTCGAAAGCTCGTCTGATTCGCCGAACTCTACTGTGGGGTCCAGATCGAGGGAGAGGGAGTTCAGCTCCTTGTTGCGCTCACTTACCTCTATGAACGACGGCCCACTCTCCTCATACCAGGCCCAGTCCCACTCCTCTAGGAAACCGTCCTCGGGGTGTCCAGACGTACGGAAGGATAGACCGCTCTTGCTGGGGACCCGTATGCTTCCCCTTTTCTCTAGCCCGACACGATAGTCAATCTCGATGTGCCAGTCGCAGCGGAATTTTTCGGTCTTTGCGACCACACATAGGTCGAAGATTTCCCCTTGTGAGAGCGAGATTGAGTGGCTGACGAAATAGGGAGTCTCCCCAACCTTCTCGTGATCCACTTCTGAGAAGGCCCAGAGCGTGGGATGGGTTGCGTCCAGGTCTGTGGAAAGCGTGAGGGTGTCTAGCGAGCCTGCGCTTGGACAATTTATGTGAGCACCCCTAGCCGGTGGCTGCCGTTTATCGACCACCACTCGTATGTTGGATATAGAGATCGTATCTTTGGTCGCACCCTGCAGGAAGAGTCTCAACCGTGTGCTCTTGTAATCTATTCCGCCAGCAGCTCGGACCCAGTGATAGGCAATCTCGGAAGACGTCGGGTAGAGCGTATCGGGCGAACTGGCTGTTAAGGTGCGAGCTTCGCGGCCGGGGCGACCCATCGATGGCAGAGTGCTGGGCAACGCGAGTTGCCATGAATCTGGGGTGCTGTGATCCTCTGCCACTCGGATGGGCTGTCGCTTGCTCCACCAGTTTTGTATCTGCCCGCGGAAGACTAGCCCGATAGCGCCAATGGCGGCCACAATGGCGCCGCCTATAATTTCTTCCAGCATTCTTGTGCCTTGCTTCGGTCGCTATGAAGCGTGACGGATGGTCTTGATAGACTAGCTGGTCCTGGCGCCTCAGGACAAAGCCCATATTGTTCCGTTTGGTGCCGTTTGCAGCTCTTCGGCCCTATTTGTGGGTTGACGCATCGGCTTGGGTTCTGCGGTAGCAGGAGTGGGGGCATGACTGCGGGTCCGCAAGGAAGCCATACTCGGCCCTATAGGGCGGAGTCGTCTGAGCGCTATGCTCGTTGCATGAGCGATATGGAACGGCTGCCCGAAACAGACGTACACGAGTTGATGCATGACCGTGTCACTTCTGTGAGCGTAGAAGTGCATCTGGTGTCGCATCCCTCTCTGCCTGCCAGCGAGGTCTGGACAGTAGATTTCAGCGATCCAGATCTTGATGGCCCTGCGTGGACACGGGAATGGCTCATCCAGCAGGTAGATGCGCTCACATGGCAGAACGGGGAGCGTGTGCCGCGCGACCTCAGGCTTCTGCAGAACTGGTTCGAGTGGGGAGCGGGAGGCTCCGGATACACCATCGTTCTGCAGCTTGCCGAATGGGTAGGCTCTGGCATAGCTGGCTCCGCTGCGTACGAGGGTTTCAAAAGCCTTGTACGACTGATGCGATCCCGGCAGTCGGCTGCAGGGCTCCCAATAGAGGACATGCCCTTGGAGCGAGAGGAGGCAATTTTCCGAGCGCAGATTAGTGCGGCATCAGCATACAAGTTTGATCACGAGGATCTCAGGCTGATCTCAGAAGCGCATGATCTTGAAACAGGGCTGTGGACTATTGTGTTCGATTATCGTAGCGGCGTGCGATACGAGGTCACACTCGGCATCGTTGAAGGGCTTCCGCTGACCAAAAGGATCGTCAGACGAAGCTCGGGAACTGATGATGTCTAAGGTGCTCCCTCCGCCTAGTCGACGAACTTCCCTGGCGATCATGGGAGAGGCGTGCCCAACTTCGGTGCCTTCTTGCGTTCGTTTAGCCGTGCCATTTGCGTGGGGCCTTGAGCTGTATCGGTCGTATGCGACTTGAAGCTATGGCCGAAAGCGGAGAATTTGCTGCCGCCCCGCTTCCGGTGCTAATGACGGTGGGGCAAGTCACGCCCCGTCGGCCAGGGCGCGTGGGGATGCCTACTTCCGGTGCAGGGTCTTTGAGATCTTTCCGCCCGAGACCGGCGCCTTGGGCCAATCGGC
>NZ_JBGNUV010000025.1:0-101956 GCF_041950525.1 Nonomuraea sp. GTA35
TCGCCGGCGATCCCGCGTGGGACCTCGCCGCCGCGTGGGTGCTGCTCCCCGCGGGCACGGCCGCACGGTTCTTCGACGCGTACGCGCACGCGGACGAGGCGGCGATCAGGCGCGCCCGCGGGCTGGCTGCCATGAAGAGCCTCTTCCTGATGCTCATGGGGCACAACGGGGACCGGGGCCTTCCCGGCGGCAAGCCGCACTGGGGACCTGCGGGCCGGGCGGCACTTGATCGTGTTCTGAAGGGCGTTTGACGCAGTCAGCCCAGCTTGTCCCGGTTCGCAGCTTGCCGAACTACGAGCCGGCCGATCGGTGGCATGCCGATGGACACCGGCGAGTCCTTTCGTCGCTCCCTGGCGTCCATCTGGCTGATCTTGGCATCGGTGGCGGCGAGGCTGACGTCAGTTGCTCAACGTCGCCCGTTCACGCCGCCGCGCTCAGTTGCGCTGCAACGTCCGCGACATCGTGTTGCCGGGATCACGCGGGTCCTGTGAACGCACCTCCAGACTGTTGCCGTCCGCGCTGAGCGTGAAGGTGGCCGCACCCCACTCGAAATCGCAGTTCTGGCCGCCGGAGCCGTAGATCCAGCGGATCTCGCCCTCGTAGGTGGGCCCCTGCCCGGACAGGTGCACCTCCGCGCTCCCGGTCGGATAGGTGCAGCCGCTGTTGGGCTCCACCCAGTCGGCCCCGTATCGGGTGCCCTCGTAGAAGCCGTCGCCCAGGTCCTGGAAGTTCAGGTATCCGCCCCAGCGGCCGGACAGGTCGGGGGCCGGCTTCGGGGTGACGGTCAACTGGGTGCCGGCGGAGCGGCCGGCGTCCCGGCCCGTGACGGTCAGGCGGTACGCAGCCGGCTCGGCGGGCGCGTCGCCGCGCAGCGTCACCTGGCCGTTCCCGCCTGCGGTGGCCGTGGCGACGAGGGTGTCGCCGAGCGTCAGCCGCACGCTCTCGCCCGCGTCGAACCCCGTGGCAACCACCTCGAACGAGGCCTCTGCCTCCACCGACGACGGCACACGGGAGAGCCTGATCTCGGGCGCGGGGCGCTCCCGGACGGTGAGCGCGGCCTCGGCACGCCGTTCGGGGCTCCTGCCCTGGGCGGCGATCGTGTAGGCGCCGGCCGCGGCGCCCGCGGGGACGGCGCCGGGCAGCACCGCGGCGCCTCTGGTGTCGGCGGTGCGGGTGCCGAGATCGCCGCTGCCGCCCGGTCCCGACCAGGAGAACGTGATCTGCTCGCCGGGCTCGAAATTCGTGGCGCGCGCCTCGGTCGAGCCGCCGCTCTCGATGGTGGCGTCCGAGAGGGTCAGCCGAGGGGTCGCGGGGCGCGGTGTGAGGGGGTCGCGGCCCCGGTCCCGCGTCGTGTTCTCCCCCGTGTCGGGCGGGGGCCGCCGGACGGTGTCCGGTCCTGTGTCCGGCCCCGTGCCCGGCCCTGTGTCCGGCCCTGTGTCCGGCGGGGTACGGCGGATGGTGCCCGGGCCCGTGTCGGGCGAGGCGCGGCGGCCGGTCCCAGCCGGCGGATCGACGGTGCCGGCCAGCGGGCGGGTGGCGACGGGGGTGGTGACCGTTGCCGGCTGCTCCGCGGCGCTGGGGCCGGCCAGGTGCACGCCGATGGCGGCGGCTGCGGTGATCACCACGGTGGTGGTGACCGCGATCGCCAGCGTCGGCGCGCTGAAGAAGGATCCTCCCTTGCCCAGGAACGCCAGCGCCCCCGCGGCGCCCAGCCCGCCCCCGCCCAGGCCCATGAGCAGGCCGAGGGCGCGCTTGCGTACCTTCTCCTCGCTCTCGAAGTAGGCCACGTCGTCGGCCGCGCCCGCGTTCGCCGCCGCCGTCAGGCCGAGGGCGAGGGCCTGACCCCAGGCGCCCCAGCGCAGAGAGCGGCCGAGCAACGGCGCCGCGGCCCTGGCCAGGGCCCGCGCGGGGTCGTGCGCCTCCTCGCGCACCGCCGCCCGCAGCACGGCGACGATGACGGCGGCGTTCGCCGCCACCTCGGCGCGGGCCGCGGAGACGACCCAGGCGGTGAGCCGGGTGGCGTAACCGGCCGCGTCCCGCCTGCCGCACCGGACCGGTGATCCGTCCGCCAGGACGTGGCCGGGGCCGGAGGGCTCGGCGAGGCGCAGCCGCTGCAGCTCGGCGAGCGCCCCCTTGGCGTCGTCCGGGGAAGGGAGGGCGGCCAGCGCGGCCAGCACCGGTGCGGAGACGGGCACGCCGGGCAGCGCGGCCAGCGCGCGGGCCGCCGCGGACCTGTCGCCGTCCAGCGACGCCAGCAGGGCGCGGGCGGCGGTGTCGGGGTCGGCCGCCACGGGGAGCACGCCGTTCGCGCGCATCAGGGCGGCCGCCTGGAAGAGCGTTCTCGGGTGGCCGTTCGCGGCCCGGCACAGCTTCCGGATGGCGGCGCGCTCCTCCCCGCTCAAGGCGCCGGCCGGAGCCGGGACCGCCTCGGCGGTGTTCGGGGCCGAGGCCGCCTCGGCGCAGGTCAGGTCCGGACCTCCCTCCGTGGTGGCCCGGCCCGAGGCCACCTCGGCGGTGGTCAGGGTGACGGCGTCGTCCTCCGCCAGCCCGCCGAGCGGCAGGACGTGGCCCTCCGCGCCCAGGACCCGCTGCGTCGAGGCGAGGAGCAGCCCGACGCCGGGGGTGGCGTCGAGCAGCCGCTCCAGCGACTCGGCCGACCCCTCGTAGCCGTCGATCACGACGAGCGCCCGCACCTTGCCCATGAGCTGCCGCAACCGCTTGGGCGGCGGCAGGTACCCGGGGCTTTCGTAGCAGGCCTCGAACAGCTCCTGGACGATGTCCTCGGTCTCCAGCCCGGCGGCCGACAGGTACACGACGTCCTCACCGGCGTCCGCCGCGTCGCGGGCGATCCTGCTCAGCACGGCCGACTTGCCGATGCCCGGCGGCCCGTAAACCAGGACGGGGGCGCCGCGCTCGGCGAGCCAGCCGCGGATGCGCGCCAGGTCGCGGTCGCGGCCGATCAGGTTTCCCGCGCTCTCCGGCAGGAAGCGGGGGTCGGGATGCTCCCGCTTGCGCACCGGGACCGGGCCGCCCTCGCGCGCGGTGACGAACGTCCGCCCGTCGGTGTAATGAACGACGTTGTTGTCACCGACGAGTACGTTTCCGTTATTGTCCCCGTTGATGTTCATGTGGACGGCCTCTGACACTCTTCCTCCCATTCTCCGGACGATTTCCGTACGGCGGCCGGACGGCCCGGCGGCGTCATCGTGTCTCCGATCGGTGAATGCGGGCGGTGTTGTGATCACCGATGATCAGATTGCCGTTGTTGTGCCCGTCGACGCGCACGTTCGTCGTGCCCGTGGTGGCGGCCCGCAGCTCGCGGAGCAGGCCCTCGATCTCGCCCGTGCAGTCCGGACGGCTCGTCAGCAGCTCGGCGATCCGCCCCTGCCAGTGGCCCGCCAGGACGGACGCGGGTATCTCGCTGTCACGCAGCGCCTGGCCGGATCGTTCCAAAGCGGTCTCCTCGGCCGCCACGCGTTCCGGGTCGCCGCCGCCGACGACCCGGGCGACCCGGGCCCGCGCGCTCGTCCAGCCGTCCGAGACCATCGCCTGTACGAGGGCCTGCGCCGTCGCCCCGGCGAGGGTCAGCAGCTCCAGGTCCATCGCCACCCCCTTTCTTCGTGCCATTCCAAGCGGCCAATATCCGCTTATGTGGACATTTCCGGAAAAGCGGGGACGGTCGCCTTCTGTCCGCGCCCCTATTCGCCGGGCGGAAGCACCGTCCCACGCCTTCATGCCGACATTCAACATCGCGTCCGGCGTTGGGTGCGGTGGCGATGAATTACCCGTACAACTCCGTACAGGGCCCTTTAGCATGGGCTTCGGCTTCACCCCCCGAAAAGGACCTCAGGAGACGCTCGATGCAGCAGCAGTCCCCCGACGACGTCCCCGCCCTCATCACGACCCGCGAGGAGTTCGCCGCGGCGCTCAGCCGCCTGCGCGAACGCGCCGGAATCTCCGTGCGCGCTCTCGCCGCGGCCGTCGGCGGGCAGAGCGGCACCATCGGCGACTGGCTCGCGGGCCGCGGCCTGCCCGCCACCTCCTCGCGCGAGCTGCTCGTTAAGGTGCTGCGTGCGTGCGGAGTCACCGACGACGCGGAAGTAGAGCAATGGCTGGCGGCCTGGCGGCGGGTCCGCCGCCAGCCCGGCCCCCGTCCCGCAGGCCCGGAGCCGTACCGGGGACTGAACGGCTTCGGACGCGAGCACGCCGAGTGGTTCTTCGGGCGCGAGGCCGTGACCGCGCGGCTCGTCGCCGAGCTGACCCGATCGCCCGCGCCCGGCGGGCTCCTGGTCGTGGTCGGCGCCTCAGGCTCGGGCAAGTCCTCGCTCCTCGAAGCGGGCGTGGCGGCCCGGCTCGCCGGCCCGGCCCGCCGGGTCGAGACGTTCACCCCCGGCGCCCGCCCGCTCGACGCCCTCGCCGCACGCACCTCCACGGCCGACCCCCGCCCTGCCGTACTGATCGTGGACGCCTTCGAGGAGGTCTTCACCCTCTGTGAGGACGACGGGGAGCGGCGCCGGTTCATCGACGCGGTCTGCGCGGCCGCCGCCACCGGCCCGGTGGTGCTCGGCCTGCGCGCCGACTTCTACGCCCACGCGCTGCACCACCCGGGGCTCCTGGCCGCGCTGCAGGACAGGCAGATCGCGATCGGCCCGATGAACGAGCGCGAATTACGCGACGCCATCGAGAAGCCGGCGCTCAAGGCCGGCGTCGAGCTGGAGAAGGGCCTGGTCGAGCTGGTGCTGCGCGAGGTCGCGCCACGCGGCGGCGGCAACGGCGAGGCGCACGAGGCCGGCACCCTCCCGCTGATCTCCCACGCCCTGTGGTCCACCTGGCGCAAGAGCCAGGGCCGCCGGCTCAGCATCGCCGCCTACCGGGAGGCCGGCGGCATCGACGGCGCCGTGGCGGAGACCGCCGGCCGGGTCTACGAGTCGCTGACCGGGCCGCAGCAGGCCCTGGCGCGGCGGCTGTTCCTCACCCTGGCCCACATCGCGCCCGACACCGCGATCACCCGCCGCCGCCTCCCGCTTCCCGAACTGCTCGCCGAGCTGCTCCCCGGCCCGGACGGCGAAGGTGACGGTGACAGCGACGGCACGTCTGGCCCGGACGGCGGCGAAGGCGTGCGAGTCACCGAGGTCGAGGAGGTGCTCGGCCGTTTCGTCGCCGAACGCCTGATCACGGCCGACAAGGAGAGCGTGCGCATCAGCCACGAGGCGCTGCTGTCCGCTTGGCCCGAGCTGCGTTCGTGGCTGGAGCAGGACCAGGCCGGCCTGGCCACCGGCCGCGACCTCGCCGCCGCCGCCTCCACCTGGGACAGGGCCGGCCGCACGAAGGACTTCCTGTACCAGGGCACCCGCCTGGCCGTCGCCCGCGAATGGGCGGGGCGGGTGGGCGGCCACACCGCGCCCGGCCGCCTGGCCCGCGAGTTCCTGGACGCCTCACTCGCCCAGGAGCACGCCGAGGCGGACGCGCGGCACCGCAGGACCCGCCGCCTGCGCCTGCTGGCCGCCGTCCTGGCCGTGCTGCTGGTGCTCACCGGCACCGCCGTCGTGATCGCGGTGCGCCAGCAACTGGAGGCGGGCAGGCAGCGCGACACGGCGCTGTCGGGCAAGGCGGCCGACGACGCCGTCGCGCTGCGGGCCGGCAACCCGGCGCTGGCCGCGCAGCTCGCCCTCGCCGCCCACCAGGTCACACCGACCCCGGAATCCCGCGGCGCCCTGCTCAGCGCGCTCGGCAGCCCGTACGCCACGGTGCTCGGCGCGCACACCGACGCCGTCTACGCGGCGGAGTTCACCCCCGACGGGCGGCGCCTGGCCAGCGTGAGCCTGGACGGCACGCTGCGGCTGTGGGACGTCGCCGACCGGCTCCGCCCGGCCGCGACGGCCACGGTGACCGGCGACCCGTCCGGCATCGCCGCGGCGGCGTTCAGCCCCGACGGCCGTACGCTCATCACGGGCGGCAACGACGAGACGGCGCGGCTGTGGGACATGACCGTGCCCGGCGGCCCGGAGCGGGTCGCGACCCTGTCCGGGCACACGGAGGGCATCATCGGCGTGGCCTTCGCCCCCGGAGGCCGGACCGTGGCGACCGTGAGCTACGACCGCACGGCGCGGCTGTGGGACGTCACCGACCCGCACCGTCCCAGCCCGCTGGCGACGCTGGACGCCGGCCCCGCTCCCTTGTCGGCGGTGACCTTCGGCCCGGACGGCCGCACCCTGGTCGTCACCGCCTTCTCCGAGCGGGTGTCCGTGTGGGACGTCGCCGACCCGCGGCGCCCGCGCCGCCTGCCCGATCTGACCGGCCACACCGGCAACGTGCTGGCCGCCGCGATCAGCCGCGACGGGCGGCTGCTGGCGACCGGCGCGTTCGACAACACCGTGCGCCTGTGGGACTTCGGCGACCCGCGGCACGTCCGCCACCTCGCCACGCTGACCGGGCACGACAACGGCGTCGTCGCGATCGCGTTCGGCCCCGACGGGCGCACGCTGGCCACCGGCGGCTACGACCGCACCGTCCGTTTGTGGGACGTCTCCGCCCCGAAGGACGCGGGCGACCGCGACCCGGCCGTGCTGAGCGGGCACTCCGGCACCGTCTACACGGTCGCCTTCCACCCCGACGGGGCGTCCCTGGCCACCGGCGGCGGGGACGACGCCGTACGGCTGTGGGATCTGCGCCGCCCGATCGTGGCCGGTCAGAGCGGCGACGTGGCGGCGCTCGCCTACCGCCCCGACGGTCGTGTCCTGGCCACCGGCAGCTACCGGAAGACCAGGCTGTGGGAGGTGTCCGGGACGGGCCGGCCCCGCCCGCTCGCCGTCCTGACCGCCCAGCCGAACTCCGTCACGGCGATCGCCTTCTCCCGCGACGGGCAGCTCATGGCCACCGGGAGCCTCGACTTCACCGTGGCCCTGTGGGACGTGCGCGATCCCGCCCGGCCCCGGCTCATGAAGCGGTGGGACGCCGGGACCGGCAACGTGTTCGCCCTGGCGCTCGCCCCCGACGGCCGCACCCTCGCCGTCGCGGGCGAGAAGTTCGACATCGGCCTGTGGGACATCGCCGACCCGGCCCGCCCCCACCTGCTCACCCGCGCCACCGGGCACGTCGACGCCGTCAACGCGCTGGCGTTCGCCCCGCTCGGCCGGGTGCTCGCCTCGGGCGGCGGCGACCGTACGGTGCGGCTGTGGGACGTGGCCGACCAGAGGCGCCCACGCCCGCTCGCCACCGTGCGCGCGCACGACAAGGGCGTGCTGTCGCTGGGCTTCCGCGACGACGGGCGCGTCCTGGCCTCCGGCGGCGCCGACCGCGCCGCCCGGCTGTGGCAGGTGGCCGACCCGTCCCGCCCGGCGCCGGAGGCGACGCTCGGCGCGCACACCGACGGCGTGACCGGGGTCGCGTTCCAGGCGGGCGGGCGCGTGCTGGCGACCGGCAGCGGCGACGGCACGGCCCGGCTGTGGGACGTGGCCGACCCGTCCCGGCCGGTCGCCTCGGCCGCGCTCACCGGCCACACGGGCACGGTCAACGCGGTGGCCTTCGCGCCCGGCGGGGCGGTGCTGGCCACCGGTGGCGAGGACTCGACGGTCCGGCTGTGGGGCACCGATCCTGGCCGGGCCGCTAGGGACGTCTGCGCGCTGGCGTTCCCCGCGATCACGCGAGCCGAGTGGCATCGCTACCTGCCCGGCCCGGCGTACCGGCCGCCCTGCTAGGGATCCACCGATCGGTGGATCGCTGCTCCTGGTGGTGTGGCGGCGGCAGCGACCACCAACCGGTATGCGGCCGCAGGTATCCGCTCCGCGACAAGGCGGGACCTCTACGACCGCATCGGCCTGCGATCGCGTCCGCTTGGTTGGATCGCGCGGTCGAGGTCGAAGCTCGGTTCAGCGTAGCCCGCACAGCTTGCCGTAGCGCAACGCCGGATGGCCGGGCGAGCCACGGAGAACGTGAAGCGACGTATCCTTCGCCCGTGGGACTGCGGTTCAAGACGCGCGGGTCGGACTCGGCATGGATCGACACCGTGTGGACATGCACGAGCGGGCAGGTCACCGCAATGACGTCCGTCGCGGGGGTGCGTTGCGGCCTGCTGTTCTGGGAACAGGCTGGCCGGGCCTACGCGGGCATCACCGGTCCCGAGACCCGGACCGGCACGGCGCCGGTCCCGGAGGGCGCGACCTTCACCGGCATCGAGTTGGCCGTGGGCACCTCGTTGCGGACCGTGCCCACGCCGGCGCTGGTCGACGGCGGCATCGAGCTCCCCGACACCACGCGCCGGACGTTCCGGCTGGACGGCACGCGCTGGGACAGGCCCGGCCCCGACGACGCCGAGGCTCTGGTCGAACGTCTCGTCCGGGCCGGCATCGTGGTCCGTGACATGCTCCTCGTCGAGGTGCTGCGGGGTCACCGCCCGGCGGTCTCGGGGCGCACGGTCGAACGCCGGTTCCGCGCCGCGACCGGACTGACGCAGGGCACCGTCCGGCAGATCGAGCGTGCCCGCACGGCGGCGCAGCTGCTGGCTGCCGGCGACCCGGCCACCGACGTCGTCGCCAAGCTCGACTACTGCGACGAGCCGCACCTGGCCCGCGCATTGCGCTCCTACGTCGGACGCACCGTCAGGCAACTGCGCGAGGGCGCCGGCGGCGCGATCGCCCTCGACCTGGATCAGCGCCTGACGTCGTAGACCAGCTTCAGGATCCCGTTGGAGTAGCTCTCCGATTCCCGCAGCGTCAGCATGTGCTTGTCCCGGTCGGCCCGGCCGAACAGGCTCTTCCCGGCACCGAGCAGCACGGGAAAGAGGAGCAGGTTGTACTGGTCGATCAGACCCGCGTCCGACAGCCGCCGAGCCAGCTCCGCGCTCCCGTGGATATAGATCGCGCCGCCCTCGTCCTCCTTGAGCGCGGCGACGTCCTCGGTCGAGCGCAGGATCGTGGTCGGCCCCCATCCGTCGACGATGGCGTCGTCGGACAGCGTGGACGACACCACATACTTGGGCAGCTCCTTGTAGTCGGCGTGGTCCTCCGAGCCGGGCCAGGTTGTCGCGAACGCCTCGTAGCTGCGACGGCCGAACATCAGCGCCGTCGTGTCGGTGAGCTCCTCACCCTTCAGAGACCAGGCTTCGGGGACGAACTCCAGGTCCTTGAACACCCACCCGCCGCTGCGGTGTTCCTCTCCCGGCCCGCCCCCGGGCGAGTCCACGACGCCGTCGAGCGACATGAAACCGGTGTAGACCAAGTTACGCACTGTGCTGTCTCCTTTGCGCGGGCGAGCTGCCGGGTCCACGGTAGAGCACGGCCGCGGTCGCCGTCTTGAACGAAAACGACAGCGGGGCCAGAACGCGTATCTGAACACCGGCGGGGACCGGCTCGTCCCTGGTCAGGGTGAGATGTTGATCAAGTCGCGGTGGAGGTGAGGCGGGGCTGCGGTGGGGAGGTTGTCTGCGGGTGATCCAACGGTGGCGGTCCGCCTGTACTGGGTGCGCTGCACGAACTGCGCCTGCGCGGCGATCACGTTGTCGACCCTGCGGGACAGCTCGCCCGGGAAGCCTCATCGGCCACGTCGGTCTTTCGCCAGAGCGGCCCCCAGCCTGGGTACGGGTATCAGCCGCCCACCCCGCCGCCACCGCCACGGCGCAGCAACACCGGCCTGATCCTCGCCCTGGCGATCGGCATCCCGCTCCTGCTGCTCGGCGGATGCGCCGCTGTGGTGCTGGTCTTCGTCGACGCGGGCCGGGACACGATCGTGACCGAGGCTGACTCGCCGGACCGGCTGCTCCCGTCCAGCCAGCGGCCGGCCGAGCAGCCCATGCAGGAGCAGCCGGCCCCCGCCGCAGTCGGCGGGGCGATCACTCTGCAGGGCTTGGACCCCGGCCTGAAGATGCAGGTGACCGTTGCGCGGCTGATCGACCCGGCGACGGGCGATCAGTTCTCGAAGCCGAAGAGCGGCAACCGGCTCGTCGCGGTTGAGGTCACGCTGGCCAATGTCGGTGAGGCGGTGTACGACGATTCTCCGACGAACGGAGCGCTGCTGATCGATGGGGAAGGCCAGCAGTTCCGGACGACGTTCCACGGGTGACCGGGAGCGCTTGACATCACGTTTGCGGCCCGCCGTAGCTTTGGAAGTGCTGGGCGGTGACCTGCGGCTAAGAGGTCGCGCCCATAGGTGACGGTCATCGGCGTCGATGGGTTCGGGGGCCCCAGCGGTGAGTGTGCCAGGCTCGGCGGATCAGATTACGGACAGTGATGATGGTGGGAGTCGGTGAGGTCGAAGAAGGCCTCCGCGACCTGAGCTCGTCGTTCGTGACAGCGGGCCGGGCGGGTGAAGGCGTCCTGCCAGGCGTTCGTCCGCTCACCATGCCGGCGCGCTGCCGCGCCTGATCGCCCTCCTGGAGCGGGCAGGGCTCGTGAGCCGGGTGCCCGCGCCGGTCTTGTCGGGGCCTCCGTCCGCGCCTGCCGCCGAAGATTCTTGCACCGTCCTGGCCTGCGAGTACGCCGGGCGGCTGACGGCGTCCGGCAGAACAAGACTGTTCTTCGCGGATTTTCCCGCGCATGGTTGTCGGCGTCCCCCGAGCACGACGACAGGAGATCCACCATGACCGAGACCGTCCCGCTGCATCTCGCGGGCAACAACGCGCCGGTCGCGGAGGAGGTGACGCTGGAACCCACCAAGGTGACGGGCGAGATTCCCGCTGAGCTGTCGGGCCAGTTCTTCCGCAACGGGCCCAACCCGCGCACCGGCTGGTCGCCCCACTCGTTCGCGGGCGACGGCATGATCCACACGATCGCGCTGGACGGCGGCCGGGCACGCTGGTACCGCAACCGGTACGTCCGCACGCCGCTGTACGAGCACCCCGGCGAGTCCCGGTTCGCCCTCGCCTTCGATCCCGGCACGGGCCGGATCGACTACCGGGTGACCACAGCCAACACGCATTTGATCGCGCATGCGGGCAGGCTGTTCGCGCTGGAGGAGGGCGGCTTCCCGTACGAGGTGACGCCCGACCTGGCCACCATCGGGGCGTACACCTTCGACGGGACGCTGCAGACGCCGATGACCGCGCACCCGAAGACCTGTCCCATCACCGGTGAGCTGCTGTTCTTCGGCTATCGGCTGCGCCCGCCGTACCTGACGTACTACCGCGCTGACGCTGCGGGGAAGGTGGTGCAGACGCGGGTGATCGACGTGCCGCGGGCGACGATGATGCACGACTTCGCCGTCACCCGCGATCACGTGATCTTCCTGGACCTGCCGGTCGTCTTCGACGCGGCCCGGGCCGCCGCCGGTGCACCGCCATGGCGCTGGGACGACGCCCATCAGGCCAGGTTCGGCGTCCTGCCGCGCACGGCCGGCGACGACGCGCCCGTACGCTGGTTCGACATCGCGCCGTGCTACGTCTGGCACACCATGAATGCCTTCGAGGACCCCGCCACCGGCACGATCACGGTCATCGGCACCCGGGTGCCGTCGCTGTGGCGCGGCGGCCCGGAGGACGTCGGCGGCGGCCTGCCCACGTTGCACCGCTGGACCCTGGACCCGCGCGCGGGCACGGTCGCGGAGGCTCCCGTCGACGACGCGCCCAGCGAGTACCCGCGTGTCGCCGACAGCACCATCGGGCTGCCGCACCGCTACGGCTACACCACCAGCTTCGCCCTGGAGGCCGAACCGGAACGGTCGGAGATCTACGCCTACGACCTGGCCGACGGCGGCGGACGGGCGGTGCACCGCTTCCCGGCCGGGCACACCTGCGGCGAGGCGGTGTTCGTGGCGGCGGGCGCGGCCGGGGAGAACGACGGCTACCTGATGACCTTCGCCCACGACCGGGCCACCGACCGCAGCTATCTGGCCATCCTGGACGCCGCCGATCTGGCTGCGCCGCCGCTGGCCGAGGTGCATGTCCCGGTCCGCGTCCCGGCCGGCTTCCACGGCAACTGGATCCCGGCCTGAGCATCGGGGGTACCGTCCGCCGAGTCTCAATGATCCTCAGCTGAGCGGTCGCGCGGATAGGGGACGGTCGTCGGCGTCGATCATAGATCGCCGCCGCGCCAGCGGCGAACGACTCCTCGTGGGGGTTGGCGCACCCCGTGGTGCCCGCCTGGCCGCCGCGATGGTCGTCTTGGGTAGTTTGCCTCTTCTCGCAGGTCAAAGCGATCTGATCTTGTCAGGTGCCAGGCCGGGAGGCGCCCGGGCCCTTCTTTCGGGCTCACAAACCGATCACCCCGTCGATCCGCTCGCGAAGCAGGTCGGCGTGCCCGTTGTGCCGTGCGTACTCCTCGATCAGATGAACGAGCACCCAGCGCAGCGACACGGCGCCGCGCCACGCGTCGTGCCCTTCGACGTCGAGATCGGCCGCCCGGGCCACGAACTTCTCGGCGAACGCCACCTCGGCGTCCCAGGCCTGCCAGGCCGCCTCGATCACCTCTGGGTCGTTCACAGCCGCGTCGAAGTCCCCGTCGGGGTCCGAGCCGGAGGAGAAGATCGGCGGCGCGTCCTGACCGGCCAGCACACGTCGGAACCAGCGGCGCTCCACATCGGCCAGATGCCGCACCAGCCCCAGCAGCGACAGCGTCGAAGGCTCAACCGACCGGCGCGCCAGCTCCGTCGACACCCCCGAGCACTTCAACCGCAGAGTCTCGCGCTGGTCCCGCAGCACGTCCTGCAGGAGCCATCGCTCGTCGCCGGTCGCGGGCCCGCTGAACCGGCGGTCGTCGCCGCCTGTGGGGAAGAGGTCTCCCCTCCTCTTTCCGCTGACCGCACTGGATGCGGACGGCTCCTGCGTCGGCGCACCATGCAGCGGCAGGTGCTTGGTCAGCGCCGTAACCCGGTTGCGCGGGCCGAACAGCCCGATCGCGACGTACTCGATCTCCTCGCCCGGAGTGGCGGCGAGCGCGATGAGATAGTCGTCATATTCGCGGGCTCGCCGCGCCACCTCGTCGAAGCCCACGGTGACCAGGTCTTCCCGGCCGGTAGCCCGCTGATACAGCTCGCGCAGTTGGTCAGGCGTGCCGCTCAGCACGGGCACCGGATGCGGGTCCAGCCCGGCATGCAGGCCGCCTGAGGCATCCTTGGCGTCTTCCGGCGGCGGGCCGGGCAGCCGCACGCCCAGGCTCAGGCCCAGCACGGCGGCGGCGTTCACCGCCCACGCGTGCGGCAGGTCGGCACGGATGACGACGACCAGTCTCGTGGGCAGGGGCATAGGAGACTCACCTTCGGTACGAGTTAAGCGGAAGCGTCCAGAAACCTAGTCATCTGGTCGGTTGCTGGAGCGTCTTGGCGAACAATCGACCGGAAAGGAGACTGCCATGCGATCACATCTGAACTTCGTTCGGCGAGCACGGGATCGCGCCGACTGAATGGCCGCCGTGGCCAGCGAAGGACCCATCATGGTGCGCGCCCGGGGAAACGAGCACGATGGTCGTTACAGGGCCGGGTCGCCCTGCAGCGGGCCCGGCAGGGGTCACGAAGACAGGGCGCGGAAAGCGTTGTGCCGGTTCCATGACAGGGGGAGGCCGGCCCCACAGCCTTCCCTCCAGCTTCTGCAGGGTCGGCTCCCCCTCCACCTGCCGCCCTCGCCCGAAACCACGCTGAGCTGGAAGGAATCCGGTCTGTTCAGGTGCGGCCGGAGGCTAGTGGAATGGGGGTATGCAATTACTTCCGGGCCGTCGCCCTGTTACCGCGGCCGAGGTGGCTACGGCCGAGGAGATTCCGCCGCGGCTGCGCACCCCCCCGAGCGGCGGCATGGTGGATCGTCCCCCGATCCCGGGCAGGAGCGCACAGTCGCCTTTAGCTGCGGTCGGTGGCCCGGTGTGATCAGGCGCATGCCGCGCGGGGGCGGTGATCTGTGTTCCGCCGCATGCCAGGCGCGTTTCGGTGAGGGGAGTGCGAACCATGTCGAACGGTCGGGCACGTCACCCTGGGAACGGTACGACCCGCCGTCAGTTCGTGCTCGGATCTCGCGATGGTCAGGGACTGAAGACGCCTTCTTTCCGGTGCTGGTGCAGGCCGATCGCTGTGCAGCGGCTTCAGCCGGCGGACAAGCACTGGCAGGGAGTGGCGGTACGAATCGCGCGCCGCGGCCCTCACGTCGCCGATCGTGCGGATGCCGTCGGCATCACTGGTGCCGCTCCACTTCGCACTCGAGCAGACTTACTTTGTAAAGGCGTCCGGATTCTATTGATATTTATTTTTCATCTTTAATGGCACGGGCTTCGCCCGTACGCCCCCATAAACAGCGCCTTGCTACAGGCTCTGGCCGAAGCACCACGGTATGTGCGGAGGAGGAGGCTCGCCAGCACGGTCAGGTTCGTGCGCATGGATCCCATGATCGCCCCGCCCTTCGAAGAGCCAGCCCACCGCCCTGGCCAGTCGGCGCTCGGCGCGGACGGCGTGCTCGCCGGCGGCTACATCTGGAGCGCCGAAGAGGGCATGCGGCGCCTGCCCGACGCCGGTGGCCTGGCCGCGCCCAAGGCCGTCAACGACGATGACGTGATCGCCGGCACGCACACGTGCGCGGCGGCCGGCACCGCCGCCCACGCGGCGGTCTGGGCCGGCCCCGGCGCGGCGCCGGCCCTGCTGCCCGACCCGGCGACCGGCACCGCCACGATGGCCAATGCCGTCAACGCGCAGGGCGAGATCACGGGGTGGGCCGAGGCCCCCGACGGCTCGCGGCGCGCCCTCGTGTGGCGGCCCGCGTCCAGGAGCTCCTGAGCCTCAGCCGGCCGGCGCGGCCGAGACCGGACAGCGGGCCTGCTTCTGGACCTCGGTCAGGTGGCCAGCCGCCTGGAAGGGCTCGGCGTGGATCTTGCAGACGTCGGCGGCGGGCGCCTCGCCGCCGTCGCGTCGCCTGGAACGCCGCCCGGCGATGTCGGCAACCGGGTCCACCCGGGCGAGGAGGCCGGCAGCGTTTCCGGCCGGGCGGCTGTTTCGTAGGCGACGCTACGCAACATCTCGCCGATCCACACGACCGAGAGTGTGGGCAGGCCCGCTGACGAGTCGAGGTCAGTAGGCGAGTTCTCCGATGCCGCCATCGACGCGCAGGACGGTGCCGGCGGTGTAGGCGGACTCGTCGGAGGCCAGGTAGACAGCCGCCTTCGCCAGCTCGGTGGCGGTGCCGATGCGATGCAGGGGTACGGTCCGCCGCAGCTCGTCGTACAGGGCGGCTTGCCGCTCGGGGCCGAGTGAGGCGAACGTGTCCGTGAGGGTCGGCCCCGGGCTGAGCCCGTTGACGCGGACGCCCCGCTCCTTCAGTTCGTAGGTCAGCCCGCGCGACAGGGACAGCAGGCCGGCCTTGGCGGCGCCGTAGACCGCCGCGTTCTCGTGCCCGATGAAGGCGGAGACGGAGCCGACGAGGATGACGGACGCCTGCCGGGACAACAGCGGCAGCAGGGCCTTGATCAGGAAGAACGGGCCCTTGAGGTTGGTGGCGACGAGCCGGTCGAATGCCTCCTCGGTCCATTTCTCGATCGGCAGGTGGGTGACGTCGGCGGCGTTGCTCATCACGATGTCGAGCTTCGGCCACTCCTGCCGCAGCCGCGCCGCGAGCGCTGCCTGGCCGGGCACGTCGCCGGCGTCGGACAGCACGGGCAGCACCCGGCCGCCCAGCTGCCGGGTGGCCTCCTCCAGACGTTCGCGCGAACGGCCGGTGATCGCGACGGCTGCTCCCTCGGCGAGGAACTCGCGGGCGGTCTCGAACCCGATGCCGCTTGTCCCGCCTGTGATCAGTGCGTGCTTTCCCGCAAGACGACCCATTGGCCTTGATCTCCTCACTCGCGCCTGAGCGCGTGGTTCCGGTAACGGTGGTTGTGCAGAGGGGCGGAAGCGCGCCCCGGGTCAGATGGCGGTGCGGCCTCCGTCGGCGGCCACGACCGCGCCGGTGACGTAGCCGGCCTGGTCGCCGGCGAGGAAGGCGATGACCTGGGCGACCTCGGCCGGGGCGGCGGTGCGCTTCAGCGCGGTCGTCAGGCCCATGCCGCCGAGGTCCGGTCCCATGGCCGCCACCACCTTGGAGGTGGTCATCGGGCCGGGTGCCACGGCGTTGACGCGCACGTTGGAGGCGGCGAACTCGGCCGCCCAGGTGCGGGTCAGGGACTCCAGTGCCGCCTTGGTGGCGCCGTAGACCGCCATCGGCGGCATGCCCAGGGCGGCCGCGGTGGAGCTGACGTTGACGATGCTGCCGCCCCCGGCGGCGGCCATCTTCGGTGCGAGCTGGGCGACCAGGATGAACGGTGCGCGCACGTTGACCGCGAAGGCGGCGTCGTAGGCGGCGAGGTCCTGGTCGGCGGTCGGGCTGAACGGGACGACGCCCGCGTTGTTGACGAGGATGTCCACTGCCCCGGCGTTCTCGGCCAGCTGCCGCACGGCCTGCGGGTCGGCCAGGTCGGCGGGGATGAAGCGCGCGGTGCCGACCGCGCCGGCTCGCACGTCGTCCACGACCTGGGCGCCGCGGTCCGGGTCGGTGCCGGTGATGATCACGTTGGCGCCGCCGGCGGCGAGGATCCTCGCTGTCGCGTGCCCGAGGCCGCCGATGGCGCCCGATCCGGTGATCAGTGCCGTCTTGCCGTGGAAGTCCATGGGGGTCCTGCCTCTTCTCGTCCTCCGGTACGCTCGCGCGCCGGAGGACTTCCGTGTGATCGTTCAATAAGTCGGTCGGCCCTCACCGTAGGGCATTTTGTGCACGCGGTCAAAAAGTCGTAACCTGGGGAAATGGCACGGACAGGACGCCCCCGCGCATTCGACAAGGACCAGGCCCTCGAGCAGGCCCTGCTGCTGTTCTGGTCCCGGGGTTACGGGGCGACCTCCGTCCAGGACCTCGTCGACGCGCTGGCCCTGGAGCGGGGCAGCCTGTACGGCGCCTTCGGCGACAAACGGAATTTCTACCTGGCGGCGGTCCAGTTGTACTGGGACACCTACGAGCGCCGGCTTGTCGCGGCACTGGAGTCCGGGCCGGTGCTGCCGGCGCTGCGTGAGGTGCTCGCCACCCCGGCCCGGACGCAGGAGCACACCTCCGACGCCGGCGGTCCGCAAGGATGCATGATCGGCAACACCACCGCCGAACTGGTCCCGCAGGATGCCGAGGCCCGCGACATCGTGGCCCGCTCGCACGCCCGCTTCACCCGGATCGTCGCCGATGCCCTGCGGCGCGCGCAGGCCGACGGCGAGGTCACCCGGACCGCCACCCCCGAGGCCCAGGCGCAGCTCCTGCTGTTCACCGTCCAGGGCCTTTCCCTGGTCTCCCGTGCAGGACTCGACACGACTGCCGCGCTCGCCGCCGTCGACGCCCTCATCGACGCCCTCCGCGCTTGAAGAACCACCGTCTCGCGGTGCGAGAGTGTGGGCTGGTGGCGGTGCGGCCCGTTCTGACCGGCGGTCACCGAGCGCCAGGGCTGCACAGGAGGCCTGGGGGCACAATGCCGAAGGGCACCGGGCCGACCGGCAATTGTGCGCAGACCGCGCGAGGCGGCGGGGCGAGTCTGCAAGGACAGGGAACCGTGATCCCCGAAGATCGGGGAGGTCCTCACGCGTCCACTACTCAGAGAAGGCTCTCTTGCCTATCGCCACAAGACGAACCTTGGTCACCGTCATCTCGCTGGTTCTCGCACTGTCCGTCGTCGTGACGGTGCCGGCCAGTGCCTCATCCGCCAACATTCCCGACTACGACGTCGTGTTCGACACGAGCGGCAACACCTCCGGCAACAAGGGCGCCGATGTCACCTGCCCTTCGGGCACACGCGTGCTCGGCACGGGGGCCGAGATCATGGGCCCGAGCGGCGACGTCGTCATCGACGAGGTGGTACCGACGACGTACACGGTCAGCGCGTTCGGGATCGAGACCGGAGCGGGCACCTCGTCCGCCTGGATGATCCGCGTGTGGGCCGTCTGCGGCGACCCGGACGAGGCGACCAGGATCGTCAGCCGGACCGCCCCGCGCAACGGGCTGCTTCCCCTGACCGTCACCTGCGACCCCGGTGAGTTTCTGCTCGGCAACGGTTACCGGCTGGACGGAGCGGGCGGCAACGCCGTCGTCGACTACATCAAGCCGCAGCTCAACGCGGTTCACGGTCACGCGACGTGGATCTCCTCCTCGGCAGCACCGTCCTGGACGCTCGAGATGTTCGCGATATGCGCGGAAGACCCGCCACCGGGGCTGTGGATCTACAGCGACTCCACCGTGAACAGCCCGGTCTCCACCCTGCCCAGCAAGGAGCTCGACGTGGCCTGTGGCGGCGCCGGTGACAGGCAGGTGGTCCTGGGAACCGGGTTCGCCGTCCAGGACGAGATCGGCTCCATCCCGATCACCGACATCACCCTCGACTATCTGGTCCCGACCCGTGAGAAGGTCGAGGCCAAGGCGGCGGAGGTGGTGTCCGACAGCAGGTACTGGAACCTCGTGGTCTACGCGATCTGCGCCTACGAGGACTGACACCGCACAGATCGGGAGACCGGCCACGGGCAGCGCGGGACACCGCTGCCCGTGGCACTCACCCGCACCGGAGATCCTCAATTCCGGGCGTTCTGGAGACGGGGCGAGTTCCCGCCCGGCCGGCGAGTGCGCCTCCGGTGCTCGCGTCCCTGGCGCCGGCGGCGCATCCCCGCGCTTTGCGGCGCTCTCGCCCACCCGTGGCCCGGATACCTACGGAAGACTCAGCGGTCGTAGGTGCTGAGTTCGATGAGGTTGCCGTCCGGGTCGCGGACGTAGACGCTGAGGATCGTTCCGGTCGCCCCGGTGCGTTCCACCGGCCCCTCCTCGATCTCGGTGCCGTGCGCGGCCAGCTCGGCGACGATCGTCTCCATCGGGTCGGCGACGATCAGGCACAGGTCGGCGCTGCCAGGTGCGGGACGGGCCGCCTTGGGGTCGAACTCGTGCCCGGCCTCGTGCAGGTTGATCTTGCTGTGGCCGAACCTGAGCGCGCGACGTCCCGCGCCGAACGTCACCGCCTCCATCCCCAGCACCTGGGTGTAGAAGGCGATCGTCGCTTCGAGGTCGGCGACGGTCAGGACGAGGTGGTCAAGCCGGTCGATCTTCACGTGTTCACGGTACAAGGCCGCGGCAGTGCCTTCCGTGCGGTGGGGGATGTGGGCCGGGCCATGCCGCTGCACGAACAGACGCCGGCCGGCTGTGGTGGCTGCTGCGCTACGAGCACGCCGTGCATCTTCGGGCCCGAAGTTCCGGCCGGGCCGGCCGACGCCTACGTCGACAAGCATCTGAGCGCCCGCCCCCGAACGGACCTTGCGCGTGCCCGACGGCCGAGCCGGGTCGGCGCCTGCCGCGAGGGCGACGCTTTGCTCCAGCGCGGCGCGGAGCCCTTGATCACGGCCCGGTCCCACGTGCCGATGACGGGGCCGTGATCAGGGAAGCGCGCTGACGGTCAGGCGCAGGTGTAGCCGGACGGCAGGGCGGTGTCGCCGTTGGGCCTGCTCGCCTGGAAGCCGAAGCCGGTGGTGCTGGCTCCCGCCGCGAGCGTGCCGTTGTGTCCGGCACTTCTGGCCGTGACGGTCTGGCCGCTGGTGGTGACGGTGGCGTTCCACGAGCCGGTCAGGGTGTGCCCGGCCGGCAGGGTGAAGGTGACGGTCCAGCTGGTGATCGTCGAGGTGCTGGTGTTGGTGATGGTCAGCGGCTGGATCACGTACCCGTTTCCCCACTGGGACTGCACGGCCGGGGTGGCCGAGCAGGCACCGGTCGTGCCTGCCTGAGTGGTGATCTGGACGGTGCCGGAGACCGGTGAGACGTTACCGGCGGCATCGCGCGCC
The DNA here is from genome assembly GCF_041950525.1 of Nonomuraea sp. GTA35. Classification (NCBI taxonomy): domain Bacteria; kingdom Bacillati; phylum Actinomycetota; class Actinomycetes; order Streptosporangiales; family Streptosporangiaceae; genus Nonomuraea; species Nonomuraea sp. GTA35. The sequence continues at coordinate 19,723 of NZ_JBGNUV010000025.1, forward strand.
CGGACCTGGTAGCGGTAGGTGGTGTTCGCAGTCAGGCCCGTGTCGGTGAACGAGGTCGTGGCCGAGGTGCCGGCCCGGGTGAACGTGCCGCCCGTCGCGCCGGGAGCGCGCAGGATGTCATAGCCGGTCACACCGGTGTCGTCGGTGGAGGCCGTCCAGGTCAGCGTGGCACTGGTGGCGGTCACGTTGGACGCGACCGGGGTGCCGGGCATGGTCGGCGGCGTGGTGTCGGTCGCACTGGTGGTCAAGCCGAAGAACTCGATGGCGTAGAGGGCCATACCGCTCTGCGGGAGGGCATGCCCGGCGCCCTGGACGCTGTACGCCTCCACCCGCACGGTGCCGGACGGATCGGCATACCGGCTGCGGTTCCAGTTCGCCTGCGGGGTGTCGGTGCTGGTCGGGGTCTGGCTCAGCCCGAACACGTTGGTCCACTGTTCGATCGACTCCCGCAGCAGCGAGTAAGGCACGAGGGTGTCGCTGGTGCCGTGCCACAGCTGCATGCGCGGGCGGGGGCCGGAATACCCCGGATACGCCTGGCGGACCGCATCGCCCCACTGCTGGGGTGTCCGGTCCATGCTCCCGCCGGTGCATCTGCTGCTTCCGGGCGGGTAGTCGGAGGCGCCGGCGAAGCAGTCGAAGGGCACCCCCATGAAGGAGGCCCCTGCCTTGAACACGTCCGGGTAGACGGCGAGCATGTGCTGGGTCATCATGCCGCCGGAGGAGCTTCCAGTGGCGTAGACCCGGTTCGGGTCTCCCTGATGGGTCCGCTCGACATAGTCGATCATTGAGGTGATCGAGACCGGATCGCTGCCGCCGCCACGCCGCTTGGCCGCGTCCGACCAGGTGTCGAAGCAGTTGCCGAACCCCGCCGACTGGGTGGCGCTCGGGTAGATGACGATGAAGCCATGTCGATCCGCCAGCGAGGCGAACTCACTGCTCTGGTAGAAGCCGGGACCGGAGCCGCCGCAGCCGTGCATCGCGACCACGATCGCCGGCGAGGCCGGGCGCGAGTCCGGCACATAGACGTGCATCCGCATGTTGCCCGGGTTGTTGCCGAAGCTGGTCACCTCCACCAGGGTGGCGGCGACGGCCGGCGATCCGAGTGCCACGGTCATGACGGCAAAGAGCGCCGCGGCGCAGGCACCAGCCAGCACCGTGGTCAATCGTGTCATTCGCGCTCCTCCTCTCCATATCCGCGGCGCGCCGCGGATCGGTCCGCCGCGGATTGACGTCGGTCGCTGGAAAATAGAAGGGCCACCATGCGCCGTCAATGCAGGCCTGGTGCGCACGTCCGCCCGTTCACCTGGCAGAGAGCCGTTTCCCCTGGTTATCAAGTAGCTTGTTATCAAGGTCCTTGATAACGGTGTGAAACTTACATCGAGGCCCGTTCCGGCGGGGCGCGATATCGTCTCCTGGTGACAGATCCGGGTGTCCCCGCGGCCGCTGCGCCGGACGCACCGCCGCCCCATGTGAGCTACCTGGTGTTCCGGCTGGAACGCCGCATCCGAGCCTGCCTGGACGAAGCGCTCGCCCGGCACGGCATGACGACCACCGAATACATGGCGCTCAGCGAGCTGCGCCTGCGCGACGCCCCATCGTCGGCCGACCTGGCCCGCATCGCCTTCGTCACCCCGCAGGCGATGAACCTGGTCATCCGCGATCTCGAACAACGCGGTCTGATCCGCCGCGACCCGCATCCCCGTGGCGGACGCGCCCTGCGCACCCGCCTCACCCCGAAAGGCCTGGACACCCTCCGGCGCTGCGACCGGTCCCTCGACAGCATCGAAGCCGTCATGCTCGCCGACATCGACGTCCCGGACCGCACGACACTCGCGGAAACGCTCACGCTGTGCGCCCGAGCCCTCCACCCGGACACGCGGGCCCTGGCCCCGGTCCTCCGCTCGCAGCAGCCGCCACCGTGATCACCGGCTGGTAGGCGGCGCTGTTGCTCCTGAACTGCAGCGTCCCCAGCAGCGCGATCAGGCTGCGCCGGTAGTGGTGGATGCAGGGCTCAACCGGGGGCGGATCCGCACTGACCAGATGACCTCCGCGTCGCGCGGGGCCACGGGAACCGGCCGTGCAGCGCGCAGAACGGCGGCGAAGCGCGAAGCCAGGTCGCGCGGCGTCCCTGTCAGGGCCGCAGTCGCTCGGGCCCGGCCGTCAGCGGCGCCGGGCCCGGCGCAGCTCCTGCACGCCGGTGACGATGCCGAAGGCGATCAGCCCGGCGAGGTAGGCGATGACGCCGAAGACCAGGCCGTTGCCGTCGACGTGGTCCCACTGGGTGATCAGCAGCACACCGACGCCCACGCCGAGCACCGGCTGCAACGGCAGCAGCGTCACCGCCAGCAGGAGGCGGTGCCGCGCCAGGAAGGTACGGCCCCGGACGACGATGATCCGGGCAGTGACAGCCACCACTGCGACGGCGAAGAGGACGGCGAGCATCGAGAGGAGTTCCATGCTCAGCTCCGTCTCGCCAGCAGGCGCAGCACCAGCGCGATCGCGCCGCCCACGGCCAGGCCGGTCAGGACCGCGGGCCAGAACGGCAGGCCGTCCGTCCCGGGAACGGGAATGGCCGGCCACTGCCGGGAGTCAAGCTCCGCGGCGATCAGGAAGACCACCGCGGCGGCCAGGGTCGTGATGATCTGCGCCGCGAAGGCCAGGCCCCAGGGCCGCTCGCCGTCCGGGTCGGGCTCCCGGACCCGTGTCACGGCCCGCGGCCTGGGCGGCGCCTCGTCGCCGACGATGAGCCGCACCAGCCCGCCCGCGTCCGGCCGGTGACGCGGCTCCTTGGCCAGGCACGCGCCCAGCACGCCACGTAACTCGGGCGGGACGCCGGCCAGGTCGGGCTCGTGGTTGAGGATGCGGTTGAACACCGCCGGCATGCTGTCCTGGCCGAACGCCGGACGCCCGGTCGCGGCGAACACCATGGTGACCGCCCAGGAGAACACGTCCGACTCCGGCCCCACATCCGCACCGCGCAGCTGCTCGGGCGACATGTACGGCGGCGTACCGACCACGGCGCTGGACTGCGTGGCCGTCCCCTCCAGCGCGCGGGAGATGCCGAAGTCGATGACGCGCGGCCCGTCCGGCCCCAGCAGCACGTTGCTCGGCTTGAAGTCGCGGTGCACGATCCCGGCCTCGTGGATGGCCTTCAGCGCCGCCGCTGTGGCGAGCATCAGGCGGCGCGTGCCGCCGGCGGAGCGCGGCCCCTCGCGGGCGATCAGCTGCTGGAGCGATTCGCCGGGGATGTACTCGCTGACGATGTAGGGCTGGTTGCCCTGGACGTCGACGTCCAGGATCTGGGCGGTGCCGAACGGCCCGACCCGGCGGGCCGCCTCCACCTCGCGCAGGAAGCGGCGGCGGTTGGCGACGTCGTGGGCCAGCCTGGCGTGCAGGAGCTTGATCGCGACCCGGCCGCCCGACGGGTCGACGCCGAGGTAGACCGCGCCTTGCCCGCCTTCGCCCAGCAGCCGCTCCAAACGGTAGGGGCCAACGTGGGAAGGTTCGGCGATCATGCACCTTCTTATATCAGGGGTTGGGGCGTGGTTCAGAAGTGAGTCGAGTGGCAGCCGCTCGAGGTGCTGTAGATCAGCCGAAGAGGAGGTCTCCGGTGGATGAGAAGACCATCCCGGCAGCGGTGGCGATGCGTCAGCGCTGAGGGCCTGTTGATCCATAGGCTGGGGCTTGTGGGTGATGGCAGGGTCCGTGAGTGGACGCAGACGGGTGAGCTGGACGGGCCGGCCGGGTACTTGGAAGTCCGTGGCCGCCGGTACCGCTACCCAGACGGCAATGAGGACGTGTGGGACATCCTCGTGGGCGGCGCGACCGTCGCGATCGTCGCCGTGACCGAGGACGAGCAGGTGGTGCTGGCCCGCCAGTACCGGCCGGGGCCTGGACGGGTATTGCTGGAGTTGCCGGGCGGAAACGCTGACGGCGACGAGCCGGTCGAGGTCGCGGCGGCTCGGGAACTGCTGGAGGAGACCGGCTACGAAGCTGCGACACTCGAGGTGGTCATGCAGACCTTTCTGTCGTCGTACGCCTCGCATCGCCGCCACGCGGTCCTGGCCCGCGGATGCCGGAAAGTCGCTGAGCCGAGGCTGGATGACGCCGAGTTCATCGAGACCGTGCTGATGCCGGTCGGCGCGTTCATCCAGCACGTGCTCAGCGGGCAGATGACTGACATCGACGTCGCCTTCGCGGGGCTGGCCGCCGCCGGATACCTGAAGCCGGCCATGTGACTGTTCCCTCGACCTGGCGCCCCGCCGCGAAGCTCCAGCTCGTATTCGGCGGCCGTCGCCAGGACCGCGAACACGAGCCGGCCCTCCTGGATGCCCAGATCAAACATCGTCGGAGACGGTGGTGATCGCGCCCCCCGGGCACACGTGAGCAGACCGACGCAGCGCTCCCGGTTCTCGCTGATCGTCACTTGTTTCGCGGCTGGGAACCGGATGGGCAGAACTCGCCCTCGAACACCGTCTTGACCATGTCGACCGAGTTGACCTGGCCGTACTTGTCGATGTTCATGTTGGTGGAGAGCATGCGCCTGGCGTCCCGGGTGCCCATCGCGAAGGAGAACCCGCCGGTGATGGCGCCGCCGATGCCCCAGACCTTCACACCGCACGACAGCTCCCACGAAAAGACGCCGGCACCGTACGTGGTGTCGGGGATCCAGGTGTCCTTCCAGGTGCCGTCCGGCATCTTGATCCCGGTCTTGACCATGGTGAACATCTCCCGCTGCTGGGCGGGAGGGAGAAGCTTGCCGCGCAGCAGCGCGCCGGCGAATCGGTTGAGATCGCCGACTGTGGAGACCACGCCACCGGCCGCCCACCCTGTGGTGGCGCTCTGGTCTGTCACGTCGTAGACCTTGGCGTCGGTTTCGGCGGCGAACAACGTCGAGTAGTGCCGCGGGTGCTGACCGCGTATCCTCGTTTCCTTACCCGGCAGGTACGTCCCGGTCAGGCCCAGCGGACGAACGATCCGCCGCTCGATCTCGCCGGCGAGCGTCCTGCCCGTCACCTTCTCGACGATCATCCCGGCGAGGATGTAGCCGGTGTTGGTGTACACGAAGCCGTCACCCGGTGTCTCGAAGGGGCGCGGATTGCGCAGGCCGATCTTCACGAGCTGCTCGGGCGTGTAGGTGTCGTAGCGGTGCCCGAGCCACGCGGGGCCGGAGAACTTGGCGAACTCCTCCGGGTCGTTGCCGTAGTTGAAGATCCCGCTGGTGTGGTTGAGCAGGTGCCTGATGGTGATGGTGCCGCCGTCGTTGCCGTTGCCCTTGACCAGGCCGGGCAGCCACTTCTCCACGGTGTCGTCGATGCTCAGCTTCCCTTCGGCCGCCAGTTGCAGGACCACGGTGGCCGTGAACGGCTTGGCGGCGCTGCCGACGCGGAACCGCTCGTTCGGCTGACGCTTGCGGCCGGTCCGGGTGTCGGCCACCCCCGCCGAGCCGAACCACCGCCCACGACGGTCGCGAACCTCGGCGACCATGCCGGGCACGCCGCCGTCGGCCACGGCCTGGTCGAGCGCTTTCTGGACCTGGGCGTGGGCGGGGGCTTCCGCCGTGGAGGCAGCTGCCGCGGGGACCGTCGTCGCGGCCCCCGCCACCGACACTGCGGTGATGAGCAGCCCTGCCGTTGAGGGGAGAGATTTGGGCATGTCGATTCCTTCCAGGCGAGAGACATCAGCGCGACGCTGATCGCCTCAGTCGCGATAGTACTCATTCGGTACAGGCAAAAAGCTAGCTTGCATTCATAAAATTCGCAACACAAGCCCGGAAGAGTTTCTTGTTCATGCAGGTGAAAAGACATGAGACTTGCAATGAGTATGAGAATGAATGCAAGATGAATGAGCGTACTTGCAATGATGTGTCGACAAACGCAATGCTGTACATCCGCCCGCGGACACACCGAGGCCGGCCTCGGGGAACATCGGTACAGCGGTCAACGCTTGGTCCGCGACCTTGCCCGTCATGTCGAGGGCGCCCGGCCGCGCGTAGGTGAGCAGTTCGCGGAACTTCGGGCGCTGAAGGGGGCGGAGGCGGCGCACGCTCTTCGCCCCGAGGCAGTGCCGTCCGTGAGTGTGAACAACGGCGGCCATGGCCAGGCCTCGGCTCTGCCAGTCGTTGCGGACCACGTACGGGAACTTGAGACCATGAGCGGCCCATGGCAGGCTCGTGCCGCATGATCGATGCATTCGCGAAAGACAACCTGCACGGGAGACTGCGGCGGGACCGTAAGGTGCTGCTCTGGAAACTCGACGGCTTGTCCGAATACGACGCCCGCCGACCTTTGACGGCGACCGGGACCAACCTCCTCGGCCTGGTCAAACACGTGGCCACCGTCGAGGCCAGGTACTTCGGCGAGGTCTTCGACCGCCCTTCCCCGCAACCGCTGCCCCGGTGGCAGGACTCCGACGGCAGCGATCTGTGGGCGACCGAGGACGAGACCCGCGATCAGATCATCGAGTTCTACCGGCGCACGTGGGAACACTCGGACGCGACGATCAACGCGCTTCCCCTTGACGCCCCCGGCCACGTGCCGTGGTGGCCGGAGCCTTATGCCGACACGAACCTGTTCGCCGTCATGGTCCATGTCCTCGGCGAGTCCATCCGGCATGCCGGGCACGCCGATATCCTGCGCGAGAGCCTCGACGGCCGGACCGGGTTGCGCGCCGAACACGAGAGGCAGATCGACGAGAAAGCCCGTGCAGCCTACTGCGCGAAGATCGAGCAGGCCGCCAGGACGGCCGCACCGCTCAAGGCTTAGTTGGACATACCAGGCAGCCTGACATCAGCTCCTCTATCGGCGCTGGTGAGCCGGGTCAAGCCGGGGGACGGTACGGGACCGGAGTGCGGCCACACTTCGGGTCCAGGCTTTGTTCGGGGAGGCGGGGAGGCCTGTCGCGGCAGCCGTTCCACCAAAGGTGTGGATCTTCCTCGAGGCCATCGGCAGGGCGGCCGCCGACCGGCCGCAGCGTGACGCCGACCGCGAGCAGGTGCTGGCCGAGGCCCTGCGGGTGTGGTGGCGGCAGTTGGAGGCGCAGGTCGGGCAGGCGATCGACACGAAGGAGTCCGCGGACGCCGTCCGCGGCGGCATGGACGCCGCCGACTCCTGGTACGACCAGGGCCCGGGCAAGGTCGCGAGCGCCCTCGCCCACGCGGCCGATCGCAACGGTGACGGCGTCATCGGCGAGGGCCCGGCCGCCCCGGCCCCGCCGGCAACTTCCTCCTCGGCCCGGCATAGGCGGTCGACCAGCTACGGCAGGCCCAGCTGGCCACACCCGCCGGCCTGCTCGCCCATGCCACCCGAGACCCTGCCGGCCTCGATCAACCTCGGCCTCCGCCCGCGCTCCTGATCCGAGGGGAACAGCAGCCGCGAGGGGATCGCGGCCGCGGTTCCGGGTCAGCGGTCCTTGTTGGGCTTGCGGTAGACGACCGTCTTGTCCCCACGCCCCGGGTACGCCATGATGAGCAGCCGCTGAGTGCCGTCCCCCTCGTCCTTCCAGGGGAACCAGGCCATGTGCACCCGGATGCGATAGTGCCCCTTGCGGCCGTTGAGCGACACGTCCGGCAGCTCGGTGCCGCTCAGCCCGTCCATGAACCGCATCTCGCCGCTGCGGTTGTCGAAGCCCACCTCGACGACGTGGTCCCATCCCCTGGTCTCGACGGGCGGACGGCGCGTGTACGTCTCGAGCGTGACGCATACGTGGTAGTCGGAATCGGTCCTGATCGCCACGTGACCCGGAGCGACCTCCACAGGGCCGGCGCTCGTCCCCTTGCCGTCGGAGGGCGCTTCGTCGTACAGCTCCAGCCCCACCTCGGGCCACTCCGGCTCGGTCAGGCGCTGCGCCCTGGCGGGCGGGATGAGGGGGCGGTGGCGCGGGGTGGCGTCGCACTTGCGCCGCTCTTCGGCCTCGAACTCCTCGAACTCCCGGTCCTGGGCCGCTGCCTGCGCGGTGACCGTCGCGTTCGCGGCCGGGCAGATCCCGGCCAGCACCCCGCTCAGATCGCGGACGCTCACCCCCTCTGCCTCACGCAGCCGGGCCAGCTCGCGGGGGTCGTTGCGGGTGTAGGCGCCACACAGGCGACGGCCGTGGCCGAGCAGCACCTGGTCGGGGGTGGTGTCGGCGAACCCCAGCGCCTTCTGCTCGCGTACCGCGCAGATGAAGGCGCGGGGGCCGGTGGGCGGCACAGGCTCCACCGGTTCGCCGTCGGTGTCCCAGGGCTCGCGCGGAGAGCAGTCCTGGGCCGTGGTGACGGGGCCGCGCGACTGGTCGGCGGCCGGTATCAGGCAGAGTGCGACGGCGGTGGCCAGTGCCGTGACCAGGAGGTGGTGCCGCAGGCGGGCGGCGGGCGGGGCGCCGTACAGCAGGAACAGCAGGACGGCGGAGGCGGCCAGGGCGGTGCTGTACCACAGCGGCGAGAGGCCGAAGGGGATCTCGCCGTTCCCGGTGGGGGTGAACAGGCCGTCCGGGTACAGGGCCAGCCGCTGCTCGGTCATCTCGGGGATGATCTGCCAGTCCGGCTCGCGCTCCGTGGTGAGCGCGCTGACGACCCCTGCCGCGGCGGCGAGGACCAGGGCCGACATCGTCACCCTGAGCAGGGTCCTGGTCCTGCGGACGACCGCGACGAGGATCAGCACGGCCGGGGCGCCGACCCCGACCAGCACGTCCACGACGACCCACGACACGGTCGCCGGGTAGCCCACGTACCCGTGGAACAGGTCGTCGACCAGGCCTCGCGGGCCGGTCCACACGGGCATCCCACCGGCGAGGTTCACGGCCGCGGGGATCAGCGGCAGCGCCACGGCCACGGCGGCGAGCGGCCACGGCCGAGCCGGCGCGACGCGGGCCACCGGAGCAGGGGACGGCACGGGCGGACTGCCCAGCTCGTGGGCGGAACGGGCCTGCCACACCGTCCCGAGCACGCCCAGAGTGGCCATGACCATGAGGAGCACCAGGTCGTGGTCGACGCCCCAGCCGCCGAACGAGATGATGGAGTGCCCACCGGACGACAGCAGCGACAACACCGCCCAGGCCAGGCCCATCCGCACGGTGCCCCGGCTCCAGCGCGGATCTCTCGCCTGCCCGGCCAGGACCGGCACCAGCCACAGCAGATAGACGGCGTTGCCCAGCTGGTACGGAGTGAGGTAGCCGCCGATCTCATACTGGCCGAGGCCGTACAGGACGGTGGTGGCGATCCCCACGGACGCGTTCACCATCCCCGCCACGAGGCCGAGCACCCGCAGCCACCTGGGCAACACCCCGGCGAGCACCACGAAGAACAACCAGATCACGGCGAGCCCGAGCAGGTCGCCGGGCAGCCCCGACCACCACACGTATGGGATCGGCAGCCGGTACACCAGCGTGCAGGCGATTGCGAGACACAGCACCACCCGCAGCAGCCGGACCGGCCGGTCGTTGACCGCCGCCGGCCCGGCCGTCCGCCCACGCAGCACCTGCCAGTACGCCCACCCCTGCAACGCCCCGGCCGCCACCAGGAGCAGCTCCACCCACCAGGTGTAGGGCACGAACTCCGTGTCCCATCCCGCACCGACGAACACGCGCAGCAGCGACGGGTCGCCGGTGGTCCACGCGATCACGCCGCACGCGGCGACCGCGGCCACGTAGAGGGCGGCGACAACAGCGGCGATGGGGCCGAAACGGTAGCGGCGCACGGAACATCCTCGAAGAACGAGCGAACAGATCCGAACAAAGGCGCCCAACCTTAGCGGCCCTCAAGGAAGTTGATCAAGCCGGCGAATGGAGGATCGGACGGGATGATGTCCGGGCGTCCACCTGCCGGCCTACCGTGACGCCGCCCGATCAGCCGGCCGACGGCCGGCCTTCGTTCCCGGATACCGAATAGCGGCGCAACGCCTCCCGTCCACCGGGAACGAAGGGCCATCGCTCAACGACCTCCCGCAGTTCGAGCTCTGTGAGCCAGGCATGCCAAGCGCTCTCGGACGGATCCGGAACCAACGGCTCAGTGATCACGGCCTCGTGCACCCCGAACCAGACAGGGCTGACCCCATCCCGGCACAGAAACTTGAACATGAAACGCACCAGGACGTCGGCACCCAGCTCCTCGGACAGCTCGCGGCTGCCGCGTCCTCATACGACTCGCCCACGTCCACGGCACCGCCGACCATCACGTCATAGTGGCCGGGAAAGCGAGTGTGCTGCTCCGCCCGGCGCAGCACGAGGATCCGCCGCATCGGATCGCGACAGATCGTCGTCGCGATCCGATGCATCCATCGCCGACGCTCCGCCTCTGCGCGCTCCACGACCCCCAGCACGCGGTCCCGTTCATCCACCCGCTCGACCAACTCGCCCATGCAGGACACGATCGCAGGCACCACCGACAACCTGCTCCAGTTGGGGAATTACGCGGTCAGCAACCGGTGTCCGAGGTATTCATCGATGTGCGCCCTCCTGTAGAGCGAGGGCAATACCAGCGCTTTTCTCCTCGGCGCGTCAACTCATTTCGGCCGCGCGCCGTTCGGTATTCGCCAGGATGAGCTCGCCGATCCGGCGAGGAAGGCCCGGTGACAGGAACGAATGCCCCATGCCGGGAATCACCTCCATGCGCGCGTGCTGGATCTGGGCGGCCCGGCCTCGCCGTGCGGGAGCGGGCGCAGCGGGTCCTCCGTGCCGTGAACGACCAGCGGGGGCGCGGTGATCAGGGACAGCGGAACGAGTCGGCCGCTTGTCATCACCCGCCCGGCCAAATCGTGGTTGAGCGCCGCCGCCGGGTCGGCCGAGCCGTCGAGAGTTTCCTCGGACAGGCGCCGCGCGGCCCTCTCGTCGAAGGGCAGGACGTCGCCGTTCAGCACCCGCCACAGCTCCACGTTCACGGCGACGAACTCCTCGCGGCCAGCGCCCGTGCCCAGGCGGGGCCGGCGTCGGCGCCCATCGGACCGGTCGCGATCAGGGTCAGCGTGGCAACTCGCCGCGCCGACGGGTGTGATCAGCCAGGCGGCACGCAGCAAGTGCGGCGGGTTCGGGGCAAGTGATCGTTAAGCGCCTTTCAATCGCGGCCCCTTACGTTACAGGCATGCCCAACATCGGTATATATGAGCTCATCTTCGTCATCCTCATCCCTCTGGCGGTTCTCTGGGTCGTCATCTACACCGCTGTACGGGCGGCGATCCGCCACAGCAAGTGACATGATCCGTGAGACGCGCCTCGGACCGATCGATCATCCCGCCGCTCGGCCGAGATCGCACCTGACCCCTCGGGCGCCGAGGGTGAAAGGCGGTCGCCGAGGCGGCCGAACTGGCCGTCCTGCTACAGGCCGTGGCCGGCCCGGTCCGGCTGCGCCTGCAATCCAGGATCGGCGCCCACGCCGGCGGCGAAGCCTACGTGTGCGACCTGGCCCACGCCTTCGAGTTGCGAAGAACATCGTCTCCAGCTCGGCCTGCGTCGGCGCCCCCACGTAGCGGCCGTAGGCGGCCGCCTCTTCATCGCCTAAGAAATCGACTGGCACAGGCCCCGAAGTAGAACCCATCCATCAGCGCGGGCCAGGCCCAAGATCGAACAGTTACAGGGCTTCGACGCCCCTCTGAGCAGCACGATTCTGCAGGCCAGCGGCATTGAAACCACCATCCACGCCAAGCGGGGCACCGCGGGCGGCAAAGCGAGACTTTCGTTCGCATGCTGGCCAACCCCCAGTCCCTGAAGTGACGAGCTCCCGGGAGATCGCGCGAACAGGTTGATCAGCCATCCGCAGGGTGTGGAAGATCTGCAGCGAGGCGCCGATCCCCGTGTGGTGGAGAGAGGCGGTAGGCCGGACAGGATTGATCGGTCTGGTCAGAGGCCATCGAAGGCCTTGTTCCTTGATCAAGGACACGCGGCTGGACTCTCCCACATGGGGAGACCCCAGGATGAGGGCATGGACGAGGCGCTGTTGCCGATCGGGCAGTTCGCCAGGCTCGGCCGGCTGAGCATCAAACAGTTGCGGCACTACGACGAGCTCGGACTGCTGGTGCCCGCGTATGTGGACGAGCACACCGGATATCGCTACTACCTGCACGAGCAGGCGCGCGATGCGCTGTCGATCGGGCTGCTGCGCTCGCTCGACGTCCCGCTCGCCGTCATCGCGAAGGTGCTTTCCGGTAGGCCCGGTGTCCTGGAGGGGTGCACGAGTGGCTGGAAGCCGAGCTGGCCCAGCGCCGGTCGACGCCGGCCGCGATCGAGCGCGTCATGACGGAGGGCCTGCCATCCGCTCCCGTTACGGTGGTCACAGAACCAGTGCGGCGCGTGGCGGTGGCCACAGCGACGGCGGCGGACCCGTCAGACGTCGGCCGGGCCACCTCGGCCGCCATCGCCAGGCTGCGGGCGGCCTCGTCGGCCGCCGTTCCCGAGCTCGTCGGCCTGTTCCCGCTCGACCTCGGCGAGCCCGTCGCTGTCACCGTCGCTGTGGTCAGCGAGGAGCCGGTGGCGGCGGCCGAGCTCGACGTGCTGCCAGGCGGCCGGTTCGCCAGCGCCACGCACGTCGGCCCGTACGGCCAAATCGGGCTGACCGCGCATGCGCTGCTGTCCTGGTGCGCTGAGCGTCGCCATCCCGTCCACGGTCCGATCCGCGAGATGTACGTGTCCGGCCCGGCAACCGCCGCGCCTGATCGGCTGATCACCCACCTGATGATTCCTCTGGAGGAGCCATGACACCACAAGTGGTCCACTGCGACCCCGTCACCTGCCTCAACGTCACCGGCATGGGTGAGCCCGGCGGCAATGAGCACGTCTCGGCCATCGCCGCCCTGTACGCCGTGGCGTCCGTCATGGGCGGCCCGGCCGGCCCGCTCGAGGGCCGTTGGTGGGTGGAGGACACCTCTCGGCCGCCGCTGGAAGTGCCGCGCGATCAGTGGCGGTGGCATCTGCTGCTGCCGCTACCCGACCTGCCCGAGCCGGGGGTGGTCGAGGCGGCGCGCGAGCAGGCGCGCGCGTCCGGCGCGGCCGTCGACCGCGTTCAGGTGGTCATTTTCACCGAGGGCGAGTGCGTGGAGTTGCTCCACGAGGGGCCCTACAGCGAGGAAAAGGTGTCGCTCGACGTGATGGACGCGTTCATGGCCGAGCACGGCCTGGTACGCAACGGGCTGCACCACGAGATCTACCTGACCGATTTCACCGATCCCGAGCCCAGGACGATGCTCAGGCAGCCGGTGGCGCGCGCCGCCGGATGATTGGCCCGCTGCCGTCACCGAGAACGCAAGAGCCGCCGGAATCCGGGCGTCGCCCCTGGCGAGTCACCTGCTCTCAGGTCAGACGGCACCACCAGTATGGCAAGTTCCGCATGCGTTGCCACTGGGCTGACCTGGGGTGAGCTGGGTCATGCTCAAGCCGCAGGGGTGGATCGGCCCGCGGGGTCCAGGCCCGATCCGCCCCTGTGGGACTGGCTGCTCGGCCGCTGTGGTTCAGGCCGAGCAGCCTCTGTGGTCGGTGTCCTCGGTGTGGTCCGGGCCGCTGAAGGTGTGTTCAGCGGCCCTCACCGTGCCTTGATCACTCTCCGGGGGACCCCGCGGGCAGAGGCTCGCGAATGCCGCCGCATGATGCCTGCCGTGTTGACGACGACCTTGCGGAAGCCCCGCGCCGACTACAGCTCGACTTGTAGCGGCAAGCCTGATCGCAAGATCATTGGTTGTCTTCACGAACTCCGAACGATCATGCGGTGGCCGTCGCCATGTGACCCCGATCCCTCAAGATCGCCAAGTGTCACTGGAGTACTGGCTGCTTGCCGGTGACGAGTCCAGGAGTTGTTCGGATCAGGTGGGTGGCCAGTGCCGTAGGGCCATGTCGGCCACCATGCGGAGGTCGTCGCGGGTGGCGCCACCGGCGGCCTGAACGGCGATGCCGTTGGCCACGGCCATGAGGTATCGGGCGAGCAGGCCGGGATCGGTCCCTGCGGGAAGGTCGCCCTCATCGACGGCCCGCTGGAACCGTTCCTGCAGGAGCGAGATGCCGTTGTCGCGCCAGGCTGCCAACGTATCCCGGGCGCTGCGACCGGCCTCGCCCGCTGCCAGGGAACCTTGGACGCCGAGGCATCCGGCGGGACAGCCTGGAGCGGTGGTGGCCCGGACGGAACCGTTGAGGAACGCTGTGGCCACTTGCCGCGCCGTCGACTCCTCCAGAGCTTGCGGGACGTACGCGGCGGGGCCGTCGGTGTAACGCTGCAGTGCCTTCTGGAACAGGTCTTCCTTGCTGCCGAAGGCGGCGTACATGCTGGTGCGGCTGATGCCCATGGCGTTGGTCAGGTCGGTGAGGCTGGCGCCCTCGTAGCCCTGTTCCCAGAAGACTCGCATGGCCTGGTCGAGTGCCTTGTCGACGTCGAAGCCGCGTGGCCGGCCGATCGGCGCGTTCCTCCGGTTGTTCACGTGCTCCAGCATATCTCTTCTGTATCGAACGGTACGGAACTCTGCTATCGTCCATTTCTGCACCGAACGGTACAGATTCCTATCGAGGTGAGAGCCATGGGACAGTTCGAAGGTAAGACCGCCGTCGTCACCGGCGGCGGAACGGGGATCGGCCTGGCCACCGCCATACGGCTGGCGGACGAGGGCGCGCACGTCTTCATCACCGGCCGCCGCAAGACGGTCCTTGACGCGGCGGTGGAGCGCATAGGCCCAGCGGCGGTGACCGCCGTGCCGGGCGACATCTCGGACCTGGCCGACCTGGACCGGCTCTATGCCGCGGTCCGGGCTCGGGGCCGGGGCCTGGACGTGCTGTTCGCCAACGCCGCCGCCGCGTCGTTCGCAACGCTGGAGCAGGTTACCGAGGAGCACTTCGACAAGACCTTCGGCGTCAACGTCCGTGGCACCTTGTTCACGGTGCAGAAGGCGCTGCCGCTGCTCAACGACGGCGCATCGGTGATCCTGAACAGCTCGGTGCGCGCTGGTGACGGTGTCGCGGCGTTCGGCACGTACGCGGCCTCCAAGGCGGCGATCCGGTCCTTCGCCCGGACCTGGGCCAACGAGCTCAAGGGCCGGAACATCCGGGTCAACGCGATCTCCCCGGGCACCATCGACACGCCTGGACTCGACGGTGTGGTCGAGACGGAGAACACGCCCGTCACCAAGTCGGATTTCGCCGCAGCCGTCCCACTCGGCCGGATCGGACGCCCGGACGAGATCGCCAATGTGGTGGCTTTCCTCGCTTCCGACCAGGGCAGCTTCTTTCTTGGCGCCAACTTGGTCGTTGACGGGGGCGAAGTGCACATCTAGCGGGTGTCGTCCTGGATGGTCCTGCCGTCTGGGACCGGTGGGACTTCTCGGCCCTCGGGAGTGCGGGGGAACGTTGGCGTTCCGTCACACATCCCATCCTTGAACCTCAGGTCGGTGCCTTAAACGGGCGGTGCCCCACCCGGCCGGCTCCAGCCAGCGCGCTTCGGTCAGGTGGTCGAAGCCGGCGCGTCGGATCATCAAGGTAGACGGCTGCCTCGTCAGCGGTGCGCAGGTGCCTGAGGTCGATCGCCGCTCGAAACGCTGTCTCATCGACGAAAACCTCGAGGGCGCGGCCGCAGTGGAGCGGGTGGCTGGCCGGCCATCCGCGCCGAACACCCCGGCACGCTCTCGATGCAACATACCTGCCTGGCGGGTCCCGCGACGGCGGTGTTCGGCGCGGTCGCGATCGACACCCACGTTTGGACGCACACGGACGGCGACGATCGGCATGCCCACCACCGTGCCCGTCACCATCTGGCCCGCGGCGGAGCCGCAAGGCTCCGAGCTCGCCGGAGGGCCTCCCAAGCGGGGAAGCTCAGGCGCCGTCGGTGACCGCCTCCACCAGCCGGCCGGTGGAGGCGGCCCGCGACGGCGGGACCTCCCCTTCGCGCCGGGTGAGCACCAAGGGGGCGTCCTCGGTGATGGCCACCGTGTGCTCGGAATGGGCCGTACGCGAGCCGTCCGCCGACCGGATGGTCCACCCGTCGGGGTCGTAGACGATCCGGTCGGTGGTGCGGGCGAACCAGGGTTCGAGCGCGAGGGTCAGGCCCGGGCGGAGCGTCAGGCCGCGCCCCGCCCGGCCCTTGTTGGACACGTGCGGGCCCTCGTGCATGGTGCGGCCGATGCCGTGGCCGCCGAACTCGGTGTTGACCGGGTAACCGTAGTCGCGGGCCACCGTCCAGATGGCCGCCGAGAGGTCGCCCACGCGGTTGCCCGGACGGGCCACCTCGATCGCCGCCTCCAGCGCCTCCTCGGTCGCGCGGATGATCCGCAGGTCCTCCTCGGCGGCGGTCCCGACGACGACCGTGCGCGCCGAGTCGGCCACCCAGCCGTCGATGCCGACCGCGAGGTCCGCGCTGAGGACGTCGCCGTCGCGCAGCGTGTAGTCGTGGGGCAGGCCGTGCAGGACGGCGTCGTTGACCGACAGGCAGATGACGTTGCGGAACGGCCCGCGTCCGAACGACGGTGAGTAGTCCCAGTAGCACGACTCCGCACCACGCTGTTTGATCATGTCACGTACGTGGCGTTCCAGGTCCAGGAGGTTGACGCCCACGTCGGCGATGCGGCCTACCTCGGAGAGCACCTCGGCGACGAATCGCCCGGCCACGTGCATACGCTGGATCTCGGCAGGCGTCTTGAGCTCGATCACGAATACCTCACGTCACAGGATGGCGGTATTTTTATACCGGAACCCTAGCATGGTGCCGGTATAAAAATACCAGCCCTGTCCTTGGGGCCTTGGTCGGGCCCGGCCTCGGCCTCGATGCCGGGCCGGGATTCTGACCGGTTCAGCCGCCGACGCTCCGGCCACCGCGCTCATCCAGCAGCCCGCCGCACACCCCAGGAACAGCGGCTGCAACGACTGACCAGCTCTCACCGACGTGCTTCCCTTGCTCAACTGGCGAGAGAACGTGCAGCACCGTGACCGGGACTCGGCCCTGCGTTGCGAGCTCGGCGGCGGCGAGCACGGCGTGTTCGGTCAGGCGCCGCGCCCAGCCGGCCGCTGCTACGGCTGTTGGGGGAGTTCTCCTTGCCGGTCGGATCCCCGGGGTAGAGGAACGCGGGGACAGCCACTGGCGGTGGGTTCGATCACGGAACAGATGACCATGGCGACCTGCGGAAACTCCCAAGATCGCGGCAGCTGGCTGGACCATGTCCGCCAGGTTCGAGTCGAGAGGCGACTCGACACTGTTGGGTCGTGCGCCGCCTTGACCTGCTCGAACAGCCCGTCCCGCTGATGGCGACCCCAGCGTTCCTCGCCCCCAACTGCCGGGTTCGCGGTGAGCGTGGCGTTCACGCTGGCCGGTAGCGCTCAAGGCGCCACATCAGGGCATGCCGGAACCGGGATTGTTCGTGCCGTCTTCGGCCTGGTGGACAGGGAGTGCCGAAGCCTGCCGTCCCGGTGAGGTGTCAGGCGAAGAAGCGGGTCAGGTGCTCGACGACGAGCTCCGGCTGCTCCTCGGGGATGTAGTGGCCGCTGCCGGGCACGAGCACGACCTCGACGTCGGTGCCCTTGTCCGGCAGCACCGCTTGGAGGAGCAGGTGCCCTCCTTCTCCTCCGCCCAGGCCCAGCAGCGGGGCCGTGATCCTTCCGTACGTCTTCTCGTCGGCGATGTCCTGCCCGAACGCCCGGTACCAGGCGTTGCCCGCGCGGATGGCGTCCGGGGTGGCGTAGGCGTGGGCGTAGATGTCGCGGTCGCGGTCGCTGATGGCGGCGGGATCTTCGATCAGGTAGTCGCACATCCAGTCGATCAGGTCTCGGGACCGGCCGGCGAGCAGGCGTTCCGGCAGGCCGGGCACCTGGTTGAAGGCGAACCACCACAGGAACCGGCCGGGGCCTGCGTGGATGTCGCCGTCCACCTGCTGGCGCCCGGGGCGGGGGAGTAGCGAGTAGGCGTAGAAGCGCTCGTCGGGGTGGGCGATGTCCAGCAGCGCGACGCGCCGGACGTGGGCCGGGTGGTTGGCGGCGAAGGCGTAGGCGACCATGCCGCCGATGTCGTGGCCGGCGATGTCCACCCGGTCGTATCCCAGGAGGCGGACGAGTTCGAGGATGTCGGTGGCCATCGTCTTCTTGTCGTAGCCGTCGCGGGGCTTGTCCGAGCCGCCCATGCCGCGCAGGTCGACGGCGATCACGTGGTGGCGTTCGGCGAGAGCCGGCATGATCTTGTGGAACTCCCACCACGTCTGCGGCCATCCGCCCAGCAGGACCAGGGGCTCGCCCTGCCCGCCCGTCACGTGGTGGAGCCGTGTTCCGTTGACCTCGGCGTGCCTGCTGACGAATCCGCCGTGAAGCGAGCGCGCCAGCTCCGCGTCGGACAGTGCTTCACTCACCATGATGTCTCCTTCGGTGTTGTGCCGCATGATGCATTGGCTGACGGCCAGGCGGCGGTGCGGGGATGGCTCAGCGTCGCGAACCGTGGGGCCGCGTCTTCGGGGGTGGTGTTGAACGGCTCGGCTGCCTTGTCGGCGCTGGTCGCCCACGGCGTTCATCGAATGCCTCGGACAGGCGTCGATCTTTAGAGCGCAGTGGCGGCCAGCCATGAGGTGAGCAGTTCACCGTTTCCGGTCACGAGGAAGCGATCGGCGTCGCCGGGCTGGAGGCGCCCGTAGATCAGCAGCAGGAGATCGCCCGAGGATCCGTGGGCGGTGACCGTCGCGGGAGCATCATCGCGACCGGTTTCCCAGGTGCAGCCGTTCCCGAGCGTGATCAGCCAACTGTCGTCGGTGTTGGTGGAGGAGAACCGCAGCCTCTCGCCGTCGCGATCCAGCCGGCTCACGCGTTCGGCGACCCATGAGTAGCAGGGCAGGTTCTCGAGGAACTCGTCGATTCCGTCGGCGGCGATGCTGGGGACGATGCGGGGAGCGCGGTCCAGAGCGAGCTCGGCGTCGGCGAGATGGACGACCGCCTCATACAGCAGGCGACGCGGGAAGAACCGCACATGCTGGTCGGCTCCGTGGGTCCAGTTCGGGGTATCGGGGTCGGCGCCGCGAAGCGTGCGCAGCGACAGCTCGACACTGCCCGCCAGCCAGGCCGGGTAGGCCGCCGTGTCGGCAGGCAGGTCGAGCGGTACGTCCCGGGACCAGACGCGCTCGGTCGCGCGACGGCGTACCAGGTGCTCCATCCATCGGTGGGTGGTGCCGTGATGCTTGATCAGGTCAGCGAGCGTCCAGCCGGGACAGGTGGGCAGCGGCGTGTCCGGGTCGGCGCCCGCCACCAATTCGACGAAGCGCGTGTCCACGGCTTCGACCGCATCGCAGTACTGCTCATGAGTCAGACGAGTCACGAGGGCAGAGCACACCTTTCCTGGTCGCCGGTCTGGATCCGATACCGGTGAAGCGGCTTGTCGCAGGGTCCCTCGCCGGTTTCACATCCGTGGCAGCCAGCGAGGCTACTCGTTGACACGGGCGTCAAGGTCAAGCACCCCGGGCGTCGTCCATGGACAGTGCGACTCTTCGGTCCGCCGGGTGCTCGACGCGACCGCGCCGCGATCGCACGAGCCGGAGAGCCTGCTTGGCGACCTTGATTGCGCTGCTCATGCTGTCGCCAAACCCATGGCCTTCGTCGTTGACGCCGTGTCAGGGGCCACCTCGCCCGGGCTGGAGCACTGGGCCGGCTGACGGCTGTCGCGGCCGGGGGCCGAGGCCGATCAGGTGACCGTGACCACGCTGGTCAACGAACCGATGGCCTCGCTGAGGGTGTCTTGTTCGTCTTCCGGCAGCCAACGGGCGGCATGAACCATGTGCAAGGCCGTAGCGAGCCGTACTCGGTCGTCCTCTGTCCCGAGATCTGCGAGATACGCCGGCAGCACCAGCCCCAAGGCCTTGAAGTCGCCGCGTTCGCAGAACTTCCTGAACAGCGCTGCCAAGAGAGCGTCGGCTTCCCGGGGCCGCCGCGCCCCGGTGGAGCGCAGCCCCTCGGCGATCGCTACTCGGGTCCAGTCGGCGTACTGTCCCGGCGGAACGTCGTCTATGTGGGCGGTTGCCCGTTCGAAGTGCTCGCGTGCCCTGTCGGGCTCGCCGAGATCTCCGTACGCTTTGGCGATGTTCACGTGCAGGGAGGCGTAAAAGCCCCTGACTCGGTCGTCGGCAACGAGATCCGCGCGGTTCAGGCACTCCTGATTCCAGTGCAGCGTCTGCTGGGGCGTGGGCTGGTGCCGTGCGAGGTAGTGGGCGGCGATACACGCCTCGTAGTCGTCGCCGGCGATCTCCCACGCCTGCTGGAAGAAGCTCTTGGCCTCGATGTCCCGGCCTTCGGCCTCGGCCTGCATGCCCTGGGTGCACAGCCTGACGACGGGGTTGTCAAGGTCCATGGCCTCGCTTTCTCGGAGGGGTGGGTGAAGCGTCATGCGTCAGCCGGGTCGTCGCGGACCGGCATGACCAAGGTGGTGAAGCTGCCCTGGTCGGCGGAGCGGACGACCACGGGCTCGATCGGCGACGAGATCTCCAGCAGAACATCGGGGCCGACGCCCGCATCGAGCGCCAGAAGAAGGACTCCGGGGTCGAAGGCGACGCGTACAGGCGGCCCCGTGCAGATGGCGGCCGGCGCGGAGGTGGGCGCGCCGCGGGAGCGGAGAGTGAAGTGCTGCTCGCCGGCATGCAGGATGAGCGGCCCCTCGTGTCCGGCGGCGACGATCGCCTGCCGAAGAGCGGCCCGGTCCGCGATGACCCGGTGCCGAGCGGCTGGCAGGTTGTCCAGGATCATCCGGTAGTCCGGGAACGTCTCGTCGACGGTTGGGAGATCACGGGAAACACCGGCGCCGTGGAGCCGCACTCCTTGCCGGTTCACCTCGATCCTGATGTCCGACAGGTGTATGGCCTGGGACGCGATCTTCTTCAGCTCCGAAACGTCGACCAGGAAGCGACCCGGATGGCCCTCTATGGAGGAGGGCCGCAGTGCACGGACCGCCAAACGGTAGCGATCCGTGGCAACCAACCGCACCTCCTGGCATTCCACCTCGATCAGGACACAACCGAGTACCGGGGATGCCTCCAGCGTCGAAGCGGACGCCGCTGCCGGGGCGACCTGGCGTACGGCGCTGGCCAGCTCTGCTCCGCCGAGTTGTACGGTGCCCTGCTGCGTACCGCCCGGCAGATCGCGAAGGATCTCCTCGATGGCCGACTGGGCCGATGCCGCGGTCTCTCGAGCCCTTCTGGCGTGTCTTTCCAGAATGGCGAGGGCTTCCTCGCGGGTACCGTCAAGCACCACTGAAGCGTCAGTGAGTGGCATCCCGGCTTCGCGTAGCCGCCGCACCAGGACCGCGCGGGCTTCCTGGTCCGGGGAGTAGTAGCGGTAGCCGGTCGCGTCATCCACGTGGCCAGGTTGCAGAACGCCGCAGTCGTCGTAGAACCGCAGAGCGCTCGGAGCCAGCCCCACCCGGCTCGCGAAGACGCCGATGCTCATCCACGCGTCAGTGTCATCCATGCATGCGATTGTCTGCCTTCAAGTGGCTTGAAGGTCAAAGCGGGCACCTCGTGCTCTTCCTCGGCCGGCGGGATGGGGCAGCGGGAGCGGAACAGCGCGCCCGGCCTGATGTTCTACGACGCCTGGCCGCGCCGGGGGCCGGGGTGCGGTTGTGCGTGGGTCGTGGGACGGAGGTGGCCTCCGGTGGCATGGCGCTCAGGTCAGCGGGTGGTGGACCCACACGTTGGGTTCGATGTAGCTGGCGTGGTCGTGGGCGAGGCTGGCGTGTACGGGCACGAGCGCGCCGGGTACCACGACGTCGCCGTCGGTGTTGAACGGGAGCCCGGTCCAGGCTCGCCATTGGGTGAGGGATCCGGTGACGGTCATGGAGGCGGGGGCGAGGCCGATGATGGCGCCGCCGGCGCGGACGTGGGTGCGTAGCCATGGGTCGGCGGGCAGGCCGTCTTCGGGCCGGGTGCGCAGCGCGTAGTCGGCCATCGGGGTGTGCGGTTCGTGGTGTTTGCGGGTGGGCCGGACCGGGGCGACGACGTGGGCGAGCCCGGCGGTTCGGGCGGCTTCCTTCAGAGCGGTCAGGATCCGGGTGGGCAGGCCGGTGCCGCGGTGTTCCGGTTGGACGGTGATGGCGAGCAGGCCGAGGGTGTCGGGGGCAGCGACCACACACCCTCGGCCGGATTGAGTTCGGGCGCGTAGGTGGGAAACTGGACAATGCGCAGCCAGTCGGCGTGCTCGGCGGCGAAGTCAGTCAACTGTCCGGCCAGGTGCACGTTCAAGTTGTCCCAGCACCACACCAACGGTGCGCCCAGCTGCTGGCGGGTGGCCACGATCAGGTCCCGGTAGCCGATCCAGGAGAACGTCTGGGGTTCGCCCTTGCGACCGTGGTAGACGTGCAGCTTGTAGAACAGGTGCGGTCGTTCACCGTCGCGGAAGCAGACGACGCCGGCCATGTTGATCCGGCCGGAGCCTCTGCCGCGTACCGTCACCACCGGCCGGGCACCGACCGGCGCCCAGGTGCGTCCCTTCGGCGGCCTCAGTCCCTGCCCGGCCTCGGCTTCGAAGCACACGTAGGCACCCAGGTCCGCCGCGGTGGCTTTGCCGCCGGCCACACCTCGGCCTTCCACAGCACGATGGCCTGCTCATCACGTTCGATCGCGCGCCGGGCCGGCACCTGCACCGACCAGCCGTGCCGACGCAGCAGCTTGCCCATCCCCTCGACGGTGTAACCGATGTGGAACAGCGCCCGATCAGCGTCTTGACCCGGCCCAAGGTCCAGCACTGATCCTCGACATAGCCCCAGGCCAGCGGCCCACGCTTGAGCTCGGCATCCAGCCGCGCCCATTGCCGGGCCGACAACTTCTCCACCGAGACCGGCCCCTTCGACAGCAACGCCGGCATGCCGCCCTCCCGCCACCGCGTCACCGACCGCTCGTGCACCCGTAACCGCGCCGCGACAGTCCTGGTCGGCCCCCCGGCCTCGAACCACTCGGCCGCCTGCAGCCGCACACGCTCGCGCCGCTCCTGCTCAGCGGGCGTGTACCTACCCCCTTGCCCATACCGCATGCTCCGGTCGTACCTCACCCGAAGCGGTTCGTCACGAGGACAAGACTCTGCGCATTCAATCGGTGTACACGGGCTGAATTCGTAAGGTTGGTCATGCGATCAAGGTGTCAGAGCCCGACCGCTTCCCGAGCCCGGTCGAGCATCTGTGACGCGGACCGGCCCTCGTTGGCCTGGTCATTGACCAGCCTGAACGGGTCGATCTGCCGGTCGCCGACGACGAGCACATGCTTGATGTCGCCGTCCTCGAAGACGACGTCCCAGTGTCCGCCGTTGACCCGGATCAAGATCTCGGCGATGTAGGCGGCCACAAGGGAGTGCAGGTAAATGCGGTCGTCATTGTCCATATCGTCCGACCGGAGTTCGTCCGTCACCTCGTCCATGATCGACTGGCAGGTCGTGGGCTGGATGTCGAAGGCGTCCATGTCTCCGCCGGCCTGCTCCAACATCCACCGCAACGCCTGGTAACCGCTGTCCCCGAACTCCTCGATGTGCCGTCGCGCGAGATCAAGAGTCCGTGGCACCAGCGGCTCCGGTTCCGCGCAGAGGATCGGGGCGCCGACTCGGTTCAGCGTGTCGCCCTGCCGTTCGTAGCGCTGGGCGATCAGCACCCCGGCGCGCCTCCCCAGCTCATACGCCTCGACGAACGCCGCCTCCGTCGGCTGGCCGTCGATCGTTAGATAGCCGTCCCAGGCCAGCGTGACGCATACGGCGGCCGGATCGATGGCCGCCAGCGAGGATCGCACCATCGAAAGATCGGAAGCGGCGATGAAACGGTTGAGTTCCCGTGACCCATCCCGCTGAAGAACCATGGCGAACGGTGGGAATCCTTCGGCCGAACCCTGCGCGCTCGACACCGCATGGTTGAGCGCGTCATCGACCAGCTCCGCGGCCTCTGTCCCAAGGTTCTGGGTCAATTCGGACAGCGGGGAACCGTCATGCGGCATGGCTCAGCATCCTCCGGGTGATCGTGGGTTCGTCTAGGACTACCGCATTCTCACACCAAGATCATGCCAACTCCTGAACTACCAGATGCAAACGGCGGAAACTCGCGCGAGACTGAGCCGCTGATGCGGCGGCTGTGTTCCACATCCGCTACACCCTAGAGGAACGTGGGCAAGCAACCGCATCGCGGCAGCCCACCAGCCCCTGGCGCACTCTGAACGTGTTCTGGCCAGCCAACTGCCTGACCCGGACCGGAGCTCGCCCTCGGCCCCGGCAACTTATGACCGACTCTACGAATTCAACCGGTGTAGACCGGTCGCCGTCAAATGGCTACTCTAGTGGCAACCCCAAGGCCTCAATGATTTCCATCAGTCGATCGACGGGAATCTCTGGAGCCGTGAAGTCAAGCTCCTTGACATGGTCGAGGAAGTCTTGTGGCGGCGCAATCCTATGTAGAGCGACATAGTCAGCCCATGCCAACTGCCATACCCATTCGCCATCCGTCATGACTCCGACGCGGACCCGCATATTCTCACCATCAGAGAAAGGGTCAGCAATCATCCCTGGCGAGATGATCAGGGGTTCGGCAGATTCGAGGAAGCTTGCCAACCTCTCCGATTCTGAGTCCGGCAGAGAACCCGGCGCCACTTCGATAGTCCGAGCCGCTTCCGAAATTCGCCGCGGAGCCTCAATTGACGTCATCCAGGTCGCCCTTTCATTAGTGTGAACACTTCGAATTCGCCGCCGTCGTCGAAACACCCTAGTGGCCGCGTGCCAGGTCAAGCGAGACATCCTCCGGACGTGTCAGCTCAACTGATGCAGGAGCAGGTCCTGGCACCTGACCTGCAGTGCATTAGTTTGCTGATTCGCGCACAAGCCATGTGGCTCAGCGAAGCAATCGAATTCGCTCGGGGTGTAAGCTCGCGACGTAGGCAGGGTCGTCATGGCAGATGCGTTTCCGGTCGGGCGATATCAGGGTTCAGAGT
Organism: Nonomuraea sp. GTA35; assembly: GCF_041950525.1. Lineage (NCBI taxonomy): Bacteria > Bacillati > Actinomycetota > Actinomycetes > Streptosporangiales > Streptosporangiaceae > Nonomuraea > Nonomuraea sp. GTA35. The sequence continues at coordinate 44,565 of NZ_JBGNUV010000025.1, forward strand.
TGAGATGCGCCCCTGATGTGGATCTTCACCCCATGGATCCGTTGCCAAGACATGAGGCACTCGTTGGCCACGCGGAGCGTCTCCCGGCCGCGGGGATCAACGGGACAGCCGTTAGCGCTGAGCAGCTGATCTTGGTCGTTTAGCACAGGCGATCGGTTCTTCTTCCTCGATGACGAGGACCGGAATCTGATCGCGAAGCGGCGGGGCGATCACAACCGGCTCGGCTTCGCTCTCAAGATGTGCGTCCAGGAGTCCCGGCACAAGCTCGCCCGCGACATCTGCCACGGCAAGAAGGGCACCATCCACCAGGCGTACCGGGACGGGATGGAGGACCAGCTCGGCTCGCTCGGCTTGGTCCTGAACGCCGTGGTGCTCTGGACACCCCCGCCACATCGACACCGCCGTCGTCCAGCTTCGCGTGGAGGGTCATGAGATCCGTGAGGAGGACGTGGCCCGGCTGTTCCCGCTCAAGCACAAGAACCTCAACGTCCTGGGCCGCTGCAGCTTCACCCACAGCCGGCGGGCGGCACCCTGCGCCTGCTGCGCGACCCGGACGCGGCCGGACCCGATAACGACGAGGACGGCGCTGAGAACTGACGGCGTCAGGTGCCGACCAGGCGCACCGATCAACTTGTGAGCCGCCGCCTTGGTCAGCCGCTTCGCCGCCGTGACGGTCTGCTCCGCCCTCGGCATCGAGGCCACCACGGCGTGGTTGTTGCCGTTGGCGGGAGGCATGCCCCGGGGCGTACGAGGTGGCGCATCGTCACGTCCTACTCACCCGGGTCCCAGGCGCTGAGCTGCTCGAAGAGACGTCGGTCGCCGTCGAGCTTCAGGGAGTCGAACGGGATACGGTCGTACAGGATGAGGACCAGCTCGCCGGCCGTGCCCCGGGCGGAGGCGTGGGCCGCGTCCGGGTCCTGGCCGGCAGCGGTGGCCGGCATGGTGCCGGGCCCGGGGAGACGGGTGGTCCGTGCGCCGTCGGCGGAGAGCGAGAGGCGCCAGGAGCGGCCCTCGGAGGCGTGGAAGTCGACGGCAGCGGGCTTGTGCGGCCAGGCACTCGTCGTTGCGACGCAGGTGGACAGGAACTCGTCGACACCGTCGAGTGCCACGTCGGCCGGCAGCGGCTGCGGGGGGCCGATGGTGATCTGGGCGTCGTACGTGTGCACCGCCATCTGCTGGAGCTGGTGCCGAGCTACGGCACCGGAGGTCTGCGGCGACTGCGACGTCCCCCACCACGTCCAGCAACCGCGATCCGGGCCGGCCTTCCGCAATGCGTCCACCAGTTGCCCCGTGGACTCCGCCAACCAGGCCAGCAGGGCCTCGCGCTCCCGAGGCGCAGCCGGGGCGCCCTCCGCTGCGGACTTGGCCGGAGCAGGCCCTGCGGCGACGGTGGCGGCCCAGTCGCGGCGCCCCTCGCCGATGTGCTGCGCCAGATCGAACAGCGTCCACTCGGGGCAGGTCGGCACCTGTACGTCGAGGGTGGGCGCGGAGGCGACCGCGGCGCGGAAGGCAGTCGACCGTTCCTCGATCAGTCGCAGCAGAACGGGGAACTCGAGTGTCATTGTCACCCTGAATCTCTATCACTGCGTTCCGACAATCGGACAGCGATTTTCACAGCCGCCATCGCGGGTGGATCCTCACCACTGCGGAGAAGAGCGCCGACAGCGCACCGGAGGCCTGCTGCGGTACCACCGCCTGCTGCCCCCCGTACGAGTAAGCCCTCGACCCGGGCCCAGAGCCCGGCCGTAGGAACACCACGCCTTGCGACCGGCTGCGACGCCACCAGGTGTCGGGTCCGGCTCAGGCGGGCTGGCCGACCGGTCGGATGGTCAGGGTGTTGAGGTCGACGTCGGCCGGCTGGCTGAGGGCGAAGCAGATGGCCTCGGCGACGGGCTCGGGGGACAGGGCGAAGGGCGGGACGCCGCCTTGCCAGAAGGCGGTGTCGGTCATGCCGGGGTTGACGAGGGTGACGCCGATGCCGCGACTGGTGGCGTACATCCGCAGGTTCTCGGCCATGCCGGTGACAGCCCACTTGGTGGCGGAGTAGAGGTTGGCGGGGCTGTTCTTCAGGCCGGCGACGCTGCCGATGAGCACCAGCCGCCCGCCCGTGGTCTCGAGGTGGGGCAGGGCGGCGTTGGCCAGCAGGGCGGGGCCGAGGACGTTGGTGAGGACCATGGGTGCCCACAGTTCCGGGTCGCCGTCGGCGATGGTGCGCGGGTGGTCGGCGGGGATGAAGCCGGCGTTGGCCACCGCGGCGTGCAGGGCGCCGAAGTGTGCCACGGTGCGGGTCACGGCGGCTTGGGTGGCCGGCCAGTCGGCGGCGTCGGCGATGATGCCGAGCAGCCGGTCGGGGTGGCCGGTCTCGTCGAGCAAGGACTTGAGTTTGGTCTCGTCGCGGCCGGTGACGGCCACGCGGTGGCCGCGGTCGAGGAGCAATCGTGCGGTGTGGGCGCCGATGCCGCTGGTCGCGCCGGTGATCAGTACGGTCTTGCCGGTCATGGTGGTACTCCCGGGTGTTGGAGGTCTTGTTGGTGCATCACAGGAGGGCTTCGACGGTGATGGGCGGGCCGATCACCACTGCAAGAGCTGGTCGGACAAGGTCCGTCTCCGTCTCGCAGGTCGCGTTCTGCCTGCTGATCCCAGGAAACCCGCCTGGCCGCGCACGAGGCAGAGCGCGTTTATAGGGGGGACAAGCTCAACCCCCTTGCCGCCGCCACCTGCGCGAACCCTGCGACTACCGTGGAGGGCATGGATGACCGGCCCGACCACCGCGAACAGATCCGGGATTTCCTCGCCACCCGGCGCGCCAAGCTCACCCCCGAGCAGGTCGGGCTGCCCACCAGCGGCCGGCGCCGGGTTCCCGGGCTGCGCCGCGAGGAGGTCGCGGTGCTGGCCGGGGTGAGCACCGAGTGGTACACCCGGCTGGAGAAGGGCCACATCAGCGGCGTGTCCGAGGAGGTGCTCGACGCGGTGGCCCAGGCCCTGCGCCTGGACCAGGACGAACGTACCTACCTGTTCGACCTGGCCCACGCCGCCCGCCGCGCACCTTCGCGCCGCAGGGACGTCCAGGTCCCGCCGCGGGTCCAGTGGCTGCTGGACTCCATGACGCTGTCGGCGGCGTTCGTACGCAACGGCCGCCAGGACCTCGTCGCCCACAACGCCCTGGCCCGGGCCCTGCTCGCGCCGGTCTTCGACAGCCCCGCCACCACGCGGCACGGCCGCGCCAACATCGCCCGCTACGTCTTCCTCGACCCGGCCTCGCAGCAGTTCTTCGTCGACTGGGACGAGGCCGCCGTCGTCAGCGCCGCGTTGCTGCGCGCCGAGGCCGGCCGCGACCCCCACGACCGGGCCCTGCGCGACCTCGTGGGTGAGCTGTCCACGCTCAGCACCGAGTTCCGCAGCCAGTGGGCGGTCCACGACGTGCGTATCCGCCACGACGGCAGCAAGCAGCTGTGGCATCCGCAGGTCGGCGACCTGGAGCTGACCTACCAGTCCCTCGACCTGCCCGTGTCCAGCCGGACGGTGTACGGCCTCACCATCTACACCGCCGAACCGGGCAGCACCTCAGAAGAGCGGCTCAAGCTCCTGGCCAGCCTGGCAGCCACCCAGCCGGCACACCCCACCAGCCAGCCGCGTTGACACGCGTCTGGCCTTCTCACCGGCGCAGCCAGACGGGCACTGCGATGGTTCCAGTTGTCACGGCCCAATGTGTGGCTGCCGCCATCTGGTCGGTCAGCGTTGGCAGGCCGTCGATCGGCGAGGGCGTCAACTGCAGAGCGCACGCAGCCACCGCTTTCAAGGCGGCCGACAACTCATGGGGCTGCCACGGCTCATACGGAAGTGCGCCCGGCGCGACGTCGAAAGCACAGTAGTAGCCACCCGGCCGGCTCGTACGTGCATCGCAGCCGCGGCGTGGGCACTGCCGGGGGCAACGCGGCGGCGACGACAGTCTCGGTCCGGTGGTCCTGCACGGTTGGCCGCATCGTCGCGCGGAACCTGCCCGAGATGAATTTACTTTGTAAAGGCGTCCGGACTATAGAACAATTCATCTCATCCAAAAAAGAACGGGCTTCGCCCGTACACCCTTCAACAGGCGCAAGGCCCTCGCCCCGTCGAGACCCTGTTCTCCTTGCCCACCATCAGCTGGTCTTGCCGTCGGCCAGTTCCTGTTTTCTCGGGTCGAGTGAGGCGACGTTTCGCTGGCCCGGCTGGGCGCGCGGGTGCGGGATGAGGCCACCGACCGGCTCTATGACACGCTGCGCGGGGCTGTCGCCGCGGCAGCGGGTGATCCTGGAGATGCTGCTGGAGGTGCCCGAAGGCCGGCGCTCCTCGGATCTGGAGCGCTGCAAAGGCCCGGCGGTGTCCTCGGGCAGGACTCTGGAGAAGGCGCTGGAGCTCGCCGCGGAAATCCTCGGTGTGGGGCTGAGGGCCATGCCGCTGCCGCCTGAGAGGTGCCGCACCGGCGGATGGTCGACCTGGCGCGGTTCAGGGACCGCCGGGCCCGGCAGCGCAGGCTGCGGTAGCGGCGATGCCGACGGCCTTCGCTGAGCCGGTAGATCAGCTCATGCCACAGATCGCGATATGGCCGCCGCGCCTTGGCGATCTGGGCGGCCAGGTGGCCGGGGGCGGGGAGGACAAGGGTGACGAGCTTGTGGACCTCGGGCCCGCCGAGTTCGTCCTGGCCGGTGGCCCGCATCGTGTCCGCGTGGGTGTTCGTGTGCTCCATGGTGTTAGGCGTGGGTAGGCGCGATGGGGTGCCTCACGTCATCGCGACGACGACCTTGCCCGCCTTCGCGCGGCCCTGCTCGACGTAGGCCAGAGCCTGCGGGGTCTGCTCGAACGGGAAGACACGGTCCACGACGGGACGGATCTTCCCGGCCTCGATGAGCGGCGTGAGCTCACGCAACTGGTCGCCGCTGGCCCGCATGAACAGGAAGGAGTAGGTCACGCCGCGGCGCCTGGCGCGGCGCCGGATCCGCAAGCTCAGCGCGCTCATCGCCAGCCGCAGGATGGCGTTGGCGCCCAGTTCGCGGGCGAAGGCCGCATCGGGCGGGCCGGCGATGCTGATGAGCGTCCCGCCGGGCTTGATGACCTGCAGGGACTTGGTGAGCGCCTGGCCGCCGAGGGTGTCCAGGACGACGTCGTAGTCACGAAGGACGGTCGCGAAGTCCTGCTGCCTGTAGTCGACGACGATGTCCGCGCCGAGCTCCTTCACCAGATCGACCTTGGCCGTGCTCGCGGTGGTGGCCACGTGCGCGCCCAGCTGCTTGGCCAGCTGGATGGCGATGGTGCCGACACCGCCGGAGCCCGCGTGAATGAGAACCTTCTGGCCCAGCCGCACCTGTGCCCGTTCGACCAGCGCCTGCCACGCGGTCAGGGCGACAAGGGGGAGGGAGGCGGCCTCGGCCATGGTGAGGGTGGCCGGTTTGACCGCTACCTCCTCCTGGGAGACGGCGATGAGTTCGGCGAACGTGCCGATCCGGTCCTTGCCGGGACGTGCGTAGACCTCATCGCCCACGGCGAACCGGGTGACGGCCGGGCCCACCTGGGTCACCACCCCGGCAAGGTCGTTGCCCAGGATGAGCGGGAGCCGGTAGGGGAGGATCGCCTTGAACGCTCCGTCCCGGATCTTGAGGTCCAGGGGGTTGACGCCGGCGGCGTGGATCCGGATCAGCACGTCGTCCGTGCCCATCTGCGGGTCGGGCAGTTCGGCGGCGTGCAGGTCCGCATTGTTGCCGTACCGCTCGATCATGAAGGTCTTCATCGTCGTCTCCGTTCCCCGTCCGCGGGGGAGGGGGGATCATGGTCCATCGGGGGTTTGTCCGACACTTGGTGGGCGTTGCCTTGCACGTGCGGGGCCGCGGCAGATGCGGAAGGTGTCCTTACTGCCGGAAGCCGATAAGCGGGGGACACCGTGGCGTTGTGCGGCTCACGCGGGCAATGCGGCCGGGTTCCGCTTGACGGTCCGGGTGGGCTCGTCGGCGAGGATTTCGGGCAGCCCGTTCGCGATGCCGTGCAGGGCCTGGGCCGCGACGTCGGCGGGGTCTGCTTTCCCGGCGGGAATGCCGGCGGCCATGTCGGTGTCCATCAGTCCGACGTGCAGCGCCGAGACAGGCGTTGTCGATCAGTAGCGTCGTGTCCGACGCGATGCGCGCCGCGGTCTGGATCGTTTCCGCGTCGGTCACGTCCAGGCGCAGCGGGATGACACCGGGCAGATCCACGCTCTGCGGGTGGCGCGCCGCCGCGTACACCTTCGCTCCACGCTCGGCGAGCTGGGCGGCCAGGTGGCGTCCCAGGCCACGGTTGGCTCCGGTGACCACGGCGACCGTGTTCTTCAGTTCCATGGCTGCTCCTCACGTCGCGGGGCCGGGGGAGACCCGCCCGCGAATTAGATTATGTCCATCATCTAAAAAGAAGGATAGAATAGAAGTCAACCGACATCCAAACGGGGGGGTTGGCTGATGGGCCGTGTGTCGCGCGAACAAGCGCAGGAGAACCGCAAGCGAATCGTGGAGACCGCCTCCCGGCTGTTTCGCGAGCAGGGCACGCACGTCAGCGTCGCCGACCTCATGAAGGCGGCCGGCCTGACCCACGGCGGCTTCTACAAGCAGTTCGACTCCAAGGAGGCGCTCATCGACGAAGCCACCGCCCACGCCTTCGGCGAACTCCGGCAGCGCCACACGGCCGCTCTCGAGCAGTACTCCGCAAGGCCCGAGACCGCCCAGCGGGCGTTCATCGAGGACTACCTGTCCACCGCGCACCGCGACGACGCCGCGGACGGCTGCCCCGTCGCCGCGCTCGCCACCGACATCGCCCGCGAACCCGGCGACCGCGAAGCCCACCGCATCTACACCGAAGGCGTCACCGACCTCGCCGGCTGGCTCGCCACCAACGACCAGGACGGCATCACCCGGCTGTGCACCATGTTCGGCGCACTTCTCCTTGCCCGCGCCACCAAGGACACCCCCCTCTCCGAGGAGATCCTCACCGCGGCACGCGCCGCCTTGACGGCGACGGACTGATCGGAGACCGGATGCCGGGCTTCCGACGACCCGCCGACTCGCACAGGCGCATCGGGCCCCCGCCAGGGTCCGCGTGACCAGCCCCAATGTAGCTGTGTGTGATGACAGTCCCGGTCCGCGTCCACAGCCGGTACGGCGGAATGGGTCCCCCACCCAGGACACTCGCGGTTGGCCGGCTTTGTGGAAACCTTCAATGTGCTGCCGCTGGGCGGCTGTCTAGAGTTCGTGACCATGGTTGTGGCGTGGGCAGCGGTACGTGGCATGGTCGGGCTGGTGCTCGGGGCGGTGATGGCCGTGGCCGAGCTGGCGTGGGTCGTCATCGCGATGCCGCTGCTGGCCATGCCGTCCACCCGGCCTTGGTCGTTCCGTGGCTCCGGGCGGCTGGCCGAGGCCGATCGGGTCCGCGTCAATCGCTGGCTGGGCGGCACCGTCGCCCCGGGTCTGGCCGGGGGGCGTGCGCTGGCGTACGTGGCGATGCGCGGCATCGTCGGCGGGCTCGGGGGCGGGGTGCTGGTGCTCGTCGGGATCTGGGTGACGTTGAGCTGGCGGGCGCTCTCCGGCGGTACGGGCGAGCATGCCGAGATGAGCTGGTACGACCCCATCACCTGGACGGCGTTCGGACTCCTCGTCATCTTCCTGGCGGCGCAGGCCCTGATCGGCCTGGCGGCGCTGGAACGACGGCTGGCGGAATGGGGACTCGCGCCCAGCGACAAGGAGGTGCTGCGCAGCCGCGTCGAGCAACTGTCGCGGACGCGGGCAGAGGTGCTGGAGGCGGTCGATGACGAGCGGCGGCGGATCGAGCGGGACCTGCACGACGGCGTGCAGCAGCGACTGGTCGCGCTGGGCATGCTGCTCGGCCGCGCCCATCGCCTCGACGACTCCGGCGCTGCCGCCGCGCTGTTCCGGCAGGCGCGGGAGGAATCCCGCCGCGCACTGGAGGAGTTGCGGGAGGTGGCCTGGCGGATTTACCCGGCGGCCCTGGACGACGGCGGGCTGCCCGCGGCGCTGGAGTCGCTCGTCGAACGCTCCAGCGCGCCGATCGGCCTGGACTACGACGTTGCGATGCGGCTGGGCCCGGCCCAGGAGACGGTCGCCTACTTCGTGGTCTGCGAGGCGGTGACGAACGCGCTCAAACACAGCCGGGCCCAACGGGTTGAGATCGAGGTCCGCCAAACCGCCGGCACGTTGCGCGTACGTGTCAGCGACGACGGCGTCGGCGGCGCCCGCCCCGACGGGCGCGGCCTGTCCGGCCTGGCCCGCCGGGTGGCCGCCTACGACGGCCGCTTCGACCTCGACAGCCCCGCCGGGGGGCCGACGACGCTGCGGGTGGAGCTGCCATGCGGATAGTCCTGGCCGAAGACAGCACGCTGCTGCGCGAGGGCCTGACCCGGCTGCTGAGCGAGGACGGCCACCAGGTTGTGGCGGCCGTCGGCGACGCAGAAGGACTGGTGGCCGCGTGTGAGGAGCATCGGCCGGAGGCGGTCATCGCCGATGTGCGCATGCCGCCGACCTTCACCAGCGAGGGCCTGCGGGCCGCGCTCGCCGTGCGGCGCCGGCACCCTGGGATCGGCGTGCTGGTGTTGTCGCAGTATGTCGACACCCGCTACGCCGCCCAGCTCGTCGACGGCGGCGTACGCGGGGTCGGCTATCTGCTCAAGGACCGGGTGGTCGAGGTCGGCGACTTCCTGGAGGCGCTGCGGCGGGTGGCTGACGGCGGGACGGCGTTCGACCCGGAGGTCGTCCGGCGGCTGCTCAACCGCGCACGCGACACCACATCCCTGGCCCGGCTGAGCGTGCGCGAGCACGAGGTGCTCGCCCTGATGGCACAGGGACATACCAACGAGTCCATCGCCGGACGGCTGCATGTGTCGCGCAGCGCGGTGGAGAAACACGCCAACGCCATCTTCGACAAGCTCGGCCTCGCGCACGCCGACGGCTACAACCGCCGGGTCCTGGCCATCGTGCGCTTCCTCAACGACTAACCCCCGGATCTGATCACTGGACGGCCGGCAGGGCCGCCCGGTCGCTCAGCCCTGCCCTCTTGCCTCCGACCCTCTGCACAGGAGTACGTGTGAACCTGATGACCAGGCACTTCATGGCCAGCGTGGCCGCCGTGGTGGCGGTCTGCCTGGGTTCGCCGGTCTCACCCGCCGCCGCGGCGGCGCAGCCGGATCCGGCCGCGATCGCCGGGGTCGTGGAGGCCAACCTCGGCCCTGCCCGCCTGCCCGGCGTCGCGGTGGCACTCGTCAGGAACGGGCGCGTCCTGCACACCGGCGGATACGGGCATGACGCGCGTGGCGAGCCGATCACGAGCCGGACACCCATGCGGATCGCGTCACTGTCGAAGTCGTTCACCGCCCTGGCCGTGATGCAGCTGGCCGAGGCCGGCGACCTCAGGCTTGACGACCCCGTCGTGCGGCATCTGCCGGAATTCTCCCTGGCCGACCCCAGAGCCGAGCAGATCACCATTCGCCAGCTGCTCGACCACAGCTCCGGCATGTCGGATACCACCTACCCCGAGGCCGGTCTACCCCAGCCGGACTCCCTGCGCCAGGCCCTGGCGGACCTGCGCCGCGCCAAGCTGGCCGCCCCACCAGGCCGGCGACACGAATACCACAACCCCAACTACTGGGTCGCCGCCCGGCTGGTGGAAGTGGTGAGCGGGCTGCCCTTCGCCGACTACCTCACCCAGCGGGTGTTCACCCCGTTGCGGATGATCTCGACCGTGACCGTCGGCAACTGGCAGGACCCGGTCCCCGGCCTCATTGACGGGCACAACCGCTTTCTCGGTATCACCTGGCCACGCACCGAGCCCGGCCGGTTCGTCGCCGGCTCGGCCGGCATCGTCACCACCGCCGACGACCTCGCCAAGTGGCTGGCCCTGCACACCCGTGGCACGGCGAGCACCGTCCTGTCCGGGAAGGGGCTGCGTGAGCTGCATCGGCCCAGCGCACCCGACGGACACTACGCCCTCGGCTGGGACAACCCCGACCCCCACAACGGGCCCCGGCAGATCACGCACCCCGGATCGTCCTTCACCTCCACGGCCACCATGGTGCTCCTGCCCGACAGCGGGTACGGCATCGCGCTGATGTCCAACAGCCGCATGCCGCTGGAGGCCGACGTCGAGGCCATCATGGAAGACCTCGTCGGCCTGACCCGGGGCACGCCCGGCACGGGCGCCCCGCTCCCGCTCGCCTTCATCGCCGACCTGGCCGCCCTCGCCGCCGCGCTGTCGATCGTGACAGGCGGGGCCGTCAGAGCTCGCCGAGCGCGACGTTGGGCGCAGCGCCGCGCCACCGATGCTTCCTGGAGGACGACGCTCCGGCTGGTCCCCCATCTGCTGCCGTTGCCGGTGCTGGCCTTCCTGCCGCGCATCCTGGAACTGATCTCCGGGGGCCGCGGCGTCACTTTTGTTCTGCTGTCTCACATCTGGCCGACCTTCCTCGCCGCGGTCGGCCTGACCGCAGCAACCGGGATCATGGTCGCCACCGCCCGCATCCGCGCTCTCCTGCGACAGCAGCGTCGCCAGTCGGCTTCGGCACCACTGCATCCACAGGCGCACACCTCTACGACCGGGACGTGAGCACCGGGACCGGCGCCGTGGCTTCACGGCTTCCGGGGCTGTTTCACCGGCGGTCGCTCATGAAACACCGTTCGGGCGTATCACGTGGGCTCGGCGTGTGGGTGGGCTGTGTCTTGGCGATCAGTGTGCTCGTGAGTGGCGGCCCAGGAAGAGAGCAGGCGGAGCGCGTCTTCGGACGGGGAGCCGGGCTCGGCGGTGTAGATCGTCATGGACAGGCCGGGCTCGGCGCGCAGGTCCATGCTCTCGTAGGCGAGGGTGAGGTCGCCGACGATGTGGTGGTGGAAGTGTTTGACGCCGGTGCCGTGGCTGCGGACGTTGTGGGCTCCCCATCGGCGGCGGAAGTCGTCGCTGCGGGTGGACAGTTCTCCGACCAGGTCGTGCAGGCTCTTGTCGTGGGGGTCCTTGCCGGCGGCGGTGCGCAGGTTGGCCACGGTCATGTCGGCGGCCAGGTCCCAGTCAGGGAAGAAGCGGTGGGCGGCGCTGTCGAGGAAGGTGAAGCGGGCGAAGTTCGGCGGCCGGGTGGGGTCGGCGTAGAGGTCGCTGTACATGGCCCGGCCCAGGTGGTTGGCGGCCAGCAGGTCCGATCGGTTGTTGCCGATGATCGCCGGGGCGGTGGTGATGGCGTCGAGCATCCCTTGCAGGCCGGGCCGGGCGGTCGGCGGGTTGAGGCGGCGCCGGCGCAGGATGGCGTTGCTGCCGTCGGCCTCGTGCGCGAGGCGCAGCAGGTGGGCGCGTTCGGCGTCGTCCAGCTGCAGGGCGCGGGCGATCGCGTCGAGCATGCCGGCCGAGACACCGGCCAGAACGCCGCGTTCGAGCTTGGCGTAGTACTCCACGCTCATCCCGGCCAGGGCCGCGACCTCGCTGCGCCGTAGCCCGGGGACGCGGCGCAGCCCGGCGACGGGCAGGCCCGCCTGCTCGGGGGTGATCTTGGCGCGTCGTGAGGTGAGGAATGCGCGTACTTCGGACCGGTTGTCCATGCCACGACGGTACGCCAAGCTCCCCGGCATGTGGGATGTACTGGTAGTACACCCATCAGCAGAGACTTCCTCCCGCGGGCCGGCCCGGATGTGCTGGATGCCATGACCGAGGTTGTGATCGTGACCGCCACCGCTTGGACCCGCCGCCTGGCCGCCTGCCTGCTGACCGCCGCGCTGGCCGGCCTGCTGGCCGGGTGCTCACTGCCGGCAGACCCGCAGGGCGCCGGGCCCGTGACACGGCTGGTGTCATCTCCGGTGTCATCTCCGGGCGCGGTGAGCGCCGCATCGGGGATGCCGGTGGTGCTGCGGTTCGGCGATCATGCCGTCGCCGCGACGTTGACCGACACGATGATGTCGCGGCAGTTCACCGCGATGCTGCCGTTGACCGTGCGGCTGACGGACGCGTGGGGGCAGGCGAAGGCGGGGCCGATACCGCGCCTGCTCACCGCCGAGGGCGGCACGCCGGTCCACGACCCCGCCGCGGGCGGCATCTATGTCTGGCCCGTGAACGGGATGATCGCCGTCTACTACGACGACCTCGGCCAGACCGTGCCCGAACCGGGCCTGATCCGCCTCGGCGCGGTCGAGGCCGGACTGGACAGGCTCGCGGATGTGGGCAAGCGGGTCACGGTCCGGATCGAGTTGGCCGCCGCAACCAGTTCCTGACCGGCCTCCGCGTCACCTTCAACTCCGATTCTGCTCATGCGTGTTGCTGTCATGACCGCCGCCGGACAGGTCCGCGGGCTGAGCCATCCGGACGGCTCCGCCTGAGATCTCTCCGCCCAGGGGCACGCTGTGACGGGCGGCGGCGCGGCCGCACAGCGTTGAGGCGGCCACCTCGAAGGGGGAGTAGTGGCTGTCGTCGGCCCGTCCGGCTGTACGGGCCGGGTCAGGTGGTCTGGCCGCCGTCCATGACCGGAGCGTGGCCGATGGTGAAGGCGGCAGGCTCTGAGCACAGCCACAGCACGGCGGAGGCCTCGAGGTGGCCGAACTCGCCGATCAGCGCGTCCAGGGCCGCCCGCACGTCCTGGTCGCTGGTGACGTCGCAGGTGACGGCCAGCGCGCGTCCGTCCTGCTCGCGGATCAGCTGGGCGGTCTGCTCGTTCTGGCCGGCCGTCACGTCGGCGGCCACCACGGCCGCGCCTTCCCGGGCGAACGCCGGCGCGGTGGCGCGGCCGATCCCGCCAGCCGCGCCGGTCACCAGCGCGGTCTTGCCCTCGAAGCGGCGGTGCACAGGCTCGGTCATCGATGGCCCTTGGCTCTTTTCTCGCCTGCCCTTGCCGGGCAGGAGCTGTTCGGTGGTCGCGGGGTGTTCCCCGTTCGCGAGCGGCGGCATGCCGCCGCTGGTTATGGGACCGTCCAGGAATCCGGTCCTCATCGGTCGACGACGTCGTCGGTACGTCCGCGTCCTGGCGGCGAATGAGCTGTTCGAGCGGCGCGTTCGCCGGTGCCGATGTGGTGATCTGATCGCAGTGGCCGACCCGGCGGTGTCGCAGGACCCGGAGAACTCCTCGACGGCGAGGGCCGGCATCGCATGGCTTCGGGATCTTCGAGGCCGTCAGGGTGTCAGCGGGCGACGTAACCGCCGTCGACGGGCAGGGCGACTCCCACGACGAAGCTCGCTCCGGGGCTGCACAGCCACAGGACCGCCGAGGCGATCTCATCGGCGGTCCCGAGACGGTTGATGGGCTGGTCGGCCATGGCCTGGCCGCGGTCGAGCTCACCCTTGGCGATCATGTCGCTGACCATGGGGGTGTCGATGGTTCCGGGGCAGACGGTGTTGACGCGGATGCCGCGCGGCGCGTATTCGAGGGCGGCGCTCTTGGTGAGGCCGATGACGCCGTGCTTGGTGGCGTGGTAGGAGGCGCGGCCGGGGATGCCGACCAGGCCGCCCAGGGACGAGCAGTTGACGATGGCGCCGCTGCCTTGGGCCCGCATGTGCCGGAGTTCGTGCTTCATGCACGCCCACACGCCGCGCAGGTTGATGGCGTTGACGCGGTCGAAGACCTCGATGGACTCGTCGGCGGCGTCACAGGGCGGAATCTGGATGCCGGCGTTGTTGAAGGCCATGTCCAGACGGCCGAAGGTCTCGACCGTGCGGTCGACGGCGGCGGCGACCTCGTCCTCGTCGCTGACGTCGCAGGTGAGGGCCAGAACCTGGTGGCCGGCGCCGGTGAGGTCCTTGGCGGCGGCGTCCAGGGCCTCGGTGTTGATGTCGGTGAGCGCGACGGCGGCCCCGGACTCGGCGAACGCGCGGGCAGTGGCCAGTCCCATCCCGGAACCGGCTCCGGTGACGAAGGCGACCTGGCCGGTGAAGTCGTAGGCAGGGTTCATCTCGTGTGCTCTCCTGGCTGGTGGTGTTCTTTGTTCGGGTGCCGACCGGTCTGCGCGTGGAGCGCCGTCCCGGGTCCGTGCCGGTCGGGCGGCGGCTACTCGATCACCTCGACGGTGACCTGGCCTTGTTCGAGACGGTCGAGCTGTCGCACGCCCAACTCGACGTTGCCGATCGTGATGACGCCGTCGTCGTGGCCGTCGTCGTCCGGTCGTCGATCGTCACCTGGTGGCGGCGCCCGTTCACCGTCACCGACAGCGTGCTGCTGTGCTCGTCGCCTGCCCCGGCCAGCCCGGCCGCCGGTTCGGCCGGCCCGGCGGGGACAGCGCAAGACAGGACGCCGGCTGCCGCGCCGCCGAGTGTGGTCGTCGAGCGGACATGAAGCCTCGCTTCTCCTTCATCAGCAGGAGGAACAGACGGATGTCAGGGCTGCAGGAGGACCTTGATCGCGCGGCGTTCGTCCATGGCCTGGTATCCCTCGGCCGCCTGGTCAAGCGGAAGGGTGAGGTCGAAGACCTTGCCGGGGTCGATCTTCCGTTCCCAGATCAGCTCGATCAGCTCGGGCAGGAACCGGCGCACAGGGGCCGGGCCGCCGAGCAGGCTGACCTGGGCGAAGAAGAGCTCGTCGCCGCTGAGGGCGACGCCGTGGTTGACGCCCACGAAGCCGACGTGCCCGCCGGGCCGGGCGGAACCGATGGCCTGCCGCATCGACTCCTGGGTGCCGACCGCCTCCACGACCGAGTGAGCGCCCAACCCGCCGGTCAGGTCCTTGATCCGCGCCACACCGTCGTCGCCGCGCTCGGTGACGAGGTCGGTGGCGCCGAACTCGCGCGCGAGCCTCTGGCGCGTCTCGTGGCGGCTCATCGCGATGATCCGTTCGGCGCCGAGCTGCTTGGCGGCCAGCACCGCCATCAGGCCGACCGCGCCGTCGCCGACGACCGCGACCGTCTTGCCGGGGCCGGCCTGCGCGGCCACCGCGCCGAACCAGCCGGTGCCCAGCACGTCGGAGGCGGCCAGCAGGCTGGGGATCAGCTCCGCGCCGGGCATACCGGGGGTGGCCACGAGGGTGCCGTCAGCGTACGGGACGCGGGCGCGCTGGGACTGGGTGCCGACCTCGTTCATGAACACCCGGTGCACGCACGAGGAGGGGTAGCCGGAGCGGCAGATCTCGCAGGTGCCGTCGGCGGCGACGAACGAGCCGACGACGAACTGGCCGGGTCTGACGGTGGTGACCTCGCTGCCGACCTCTTCCACGACGCCGACGTACTCGTGCCCCATCACGGCCGGCCCGCCGAGCTTCTCCACGCCTCGGTAGGGCCACAGGTCCGAGCCGCAGATACACGTCGCCGACAGACGGATGATCGCGTCGGTCGGCTCGATGATCGCCGGGTCCTGGCGGTCCTCGACGCGCACGTCGCCAGGGGCGTACAACACTGCTCCACGCATGGTGGATCTCCTCAATCCGAATCAGATGTGTCGTGATGACGATGTGGAGGGTCTGGCCGAGCCCGTGAGAATGCCACGCGGTACGCGCCCGGCGCGAAGCGCACGATGTTCGCCCGCGCCCGGGACGGCTCCTGGCCCTGGTAGATGACATCCCACCAGGCGTCCCCGGTGAACATCTCAGCCGGAGCCTTGCTGGTCGGCGGCTGCGTGATCAGCTCCATCCTCAGGTCAGCTCCCCGCTTCGACGATCTTCTTCAGCTCGGTCATGGCGGTCATCGCGTTCGGCCAGCCGGCGTAGAACGCCAGATGCGTGATCGCCTGCTTCAGCTCCTCGGCGCTCAACCCGTTGTCCATGGCCGTCTTGAGGTGGAAGGGCAGTTCGTTGCCGCGATACAGGGCCACCAGGGCCGCCACGGTCACCAGGCTGCGGTCGCGCCGTGACAGGGCCTGATCCGGCCACACCTCGCCGAAGAGCACGTCATCGGTCAGGTGCACCAGTTGTGGAGCGAAATCCCCGAACATGGCCTGGGCGCCGGACGGCTTGTCACTCGGCATCCGCATCGCCTCCTTCAGTCGCCCCGTATCCGTGAACCGGTCGAATCATCTGTGCCCGAGGAGAAGATGACCTCCTCCACGGCGTTCCTTTGCCGGGACGACGATCGCCCTCCCGCCGTCGGCAATGTCCAGCCAACCAGCCGCGATTCACGGGCGGGAGGTCGCGTTCATCGGGGGGACAACCTCTACCCCCTTCCGCTTCCGGCCGCTTCATACAGTGAAGACGTGCACGACAACCGAGACGAGATCCGCGACTTCCTGATCACCCGGCGCGCCAGGATCACCCCGCAGCAGGCCGGGCTGGCCCCCGGCAACCGCCGCCGGGTGCCCGGCCTGCGGCGCGAGGAGGTCGCCGTGCTGGCCGGCGTGAGCACCGACTGGTACACCCGTCTCGAAAAGGGCCACATCAGCGGCGTCTCCACCGACGTCCTGGACGCCGTCGCCCGCGCGCTGCAGCTCGACGAGGCCGAACGCGCCCACCTGTTCGACCTGGCCCGCGCCGCGGCCCCCGGCCCCCGCCGCCCCGCCCGCCGCCCGGCGGTCAAGGTCCGGCCCGGGCTGCAGCGGATGCTGGACGCCATGAGCGACGCCCCGGCCATCATCCGCAACGGCCGCATGGACCTGCTGGCCGCCAACCGGCTCGGTCGCGCCATGTACTGGCCGGTCTACCAGAGCGCATCCGCCTCTCCCGCGCAGGCCGCGGCCGGCAGCCGCCCGGCCAACATCGCGCGCTTCCAGTTCCTCGACCCGGCCGGGCCGGACTTCTTCCCCGGCTGGGACGTCGCCGCCGACGTCACCGTCGCCCTGCTGCGCACCGAAGCCGGCCGCGACCCCTACAACAAGGACCTCACCGACCTGATCGGCGAGCTGTCCACCCGCAGCGACGACTTCCGCACCCGCTGGGCCGCTCACAACGTCCGCCTGCACCACGCCGGCACCAAGACCTTCCACCACCCGGCCGTCGGCGACCTCACCCTCGACTACGAATCCATCGACCTGCACGCCGACCACGGCCTGAACCTGACCGTCTACACCGCCGCCCCCGGCACCCCGTCCCACGACGCCCTGCGCCTGCTCGCGAGCTGGGCCGCCACCCTCGACGCCGCTTCCCTCCCGCACAAGGACCAACCGCACCACCAGGGCCAGTAGCCCAACCTGCCGGCCAGGAGACCGCGAAGACCGTCCGCGCCGCCACGAGAACCCCCTCACCCGGATCGTGCGTCCGGCAGGCCGGTCCAGCCATGCGTCCAGCCGCGCAGGAAAACACAGATCAGCGGCCCGGCGAGAGCGACCCGGCCGCCTCCGTCGACCACCTACAAAGGACCATTCCCGTGCTGTCGAAAACTCTCATCGTCGGGTCGCTCGCGATACTGCTCACCCTCACCGCATGCGCCGCCACCGGCCCGGCCCCTGCGGCTTCCGGGCCGAACGCTTCGGCATCCACGCCGCCGGCCTCCTCGCCCGCGACTGCCGGCACGACGGCCACCCCGAACGCCACCCCGGCCCGTACGTCTTCGGCCACCGCCTCCCTCCCCCGCCAGGTCGAAGGCAGCATCGTGCGCTTCACCGCGCGCGGCGTCTCCGTGGACGTGGTCATCGGCGCCGGCAACGCCACCAGCCGGGACTTCCTCTCGATGCTCCCGCTGACCCTCACCTTGGAGGAATTCAGCGGCCGCGAGAAGATCGGCTACCTCCCGCGCAAGCTGGACACCACCGGCTCACCCGGATCAGACCCCGAGGACGGCGACCTCATCTACTTCGTGCCCTGGGGTAACCTCGGCTTCTACTACAACACCGCCGGCATCGGCCACTCCGACCAAGTGATCCACCTCGGCACCTACAAAGCCACTGCCGGACAGCTCGAGAAGCTTCAGGGCGGCGACGTGACCGTCACCCTGGCCAGGTGAAACCCGGCCCCGCGCCCCATACCCGGCTTCAGACAAACAGCCGGGTCGGTTCAGATCTTCAGTGATCGTCCAGCTGCGGCTGACGCCGATCCTGGTGAGCTGCCGGCGCAGCACCGCCATCCGCGCCCGAGCATCCCGCCCAGCGACCCCGATCGTGATGCGCTCATACGCCGGCGCGCTCGGGAGGCCGGGGGCGACGGCGCGGTATCGCAGCGAGGGTCGCGGTCCCGGGCTACGAGTGGCTGACGGATGAGGAGATCGGAGACCGCGTTCTGGCGGGCGAGCGGCGGGACAGCAGGCATCCGATCAGCGCGGCGGCGAGGCCGGCCAGCCCGGCCGCCGCGAAGCCGCCCGCCGGCACGGAGACGTCGATCGCCATCCCGACGATCGGGGATCCGAGCGCGAAACCCGCGCTCTGCGCCGAGGATTGCAGACCTGTCGCCTCACCCCGCACGCTGGCCGGCGCCAGCCGGCTCACCGCGTCGGCCACCGTGGAAAGGGTCGGCGCGGTGAGAAGCCCGGCGCCGACCATCGCCACGCACAACCAGGGCCAGTCGTGGGCAAGCCCGGCGGGAATCGTCACGAGCCCGAGCAAGCCGAGCAGCAGCCATGTGGGCAGCGGCCGGGGCAGCGCGCCGTAAATCAGCCCGCCGGCGACGGAGGCCACGCCGAACACGGCTACGACCACGGCGGCCCAGGACACCTGACCTGCTTCTTCGAGCGTGGCGACGATGGCGAGGTCGACGCCGCTGAGCAGCGTCGTGGTGCCGAACGCCATCGTCAGTACGGCGATCATGCCGGCGCCCAGCCACTCCCGGCGCGGGGGCCGTCCGGTCGCGCCGGCATCCGCCTCGTCCTCGGCACGCAGCGGAGGGTTGAGCAAGGCGATCCCGGCTCCGCCGGCCGCGATCGCGGCGCCGACCCCCCACGCCACCACATCGGGGGACATCTTCGCCGCGCACAGGATCACTATCGCCGGGCCCACGATGTACGACAGCTCGCCCTGCACCGATTCCAGCGCGAACGCGGCCCGGCGTTGTCCCGCCGTCGTCATCGCGGCGATCGCCTGCCTGGTCACCGGCTGGGCCGGCACCATCAGCAGGCCCGCCGCGAAGGCGGCGCCCAGCAGGATCCCGTACGGCAGGATCGGCACGCTCAGCCAGAACACGACCTGCGCCATGACGGTTACCAGCAGCACGGTGCGCAGGCCCCGCCGGTCGATCATGCGGCCAAGCAGCGGCCCTCCCAGCGCCACCCCGGCGGTCAGAGCCGCCGCGACACCACCCGCTGCCACGTAGCTCATGTCCAGGCCCAGCACGACGTACATCGTCAGCGCCATCACGTCAGCCGTGATCGCGGCACGGGCGAGCAGCGAAACGCCCAGCAGCGATGCCATCCCTGGCACGGCGAGCACCTGACGGTATCTGGTCACCCGCGTGACGCTAGATCATCCGTCACATCATAGGAAGTGGTTAATTTGTTGGAGCAGACATAATGAATTCTTATGGCCAGAGATCTTGAGACCGCGTTGCTGCGGTCGTTCGTCACCGCCGTGCGGGCGGGCAGCATCAGCCGCGCCGCCACCGCGCTCGGACACACCCAGCCCGCGCTCAGCCAGCAGTTGCGCAAGCTCGAGAGCGTTGTCGGCCGTCCGCTGCTGTACCGGTCGCCGTCCGGCGTCTCGCTGACCCGGGCGGGTGAGGAGCTTCTGCCGTACGCCGAACGCATTCTTTCGCTCTCCGCACAGGCGCTCACCGAAGCCGGGCGCGCGCTTACCGGCCACTGCGGCGTCGGGTTGCTCGAAGACCTCGCCGCGTCCCAGCTTCCGCAGGCCCTCGCCGACCTCGCCCGGCTGCACCCCGGCGCGACGCTGGAGGTGCTCAGCCTTTCCAACGCCGCGATGCGGGAGGCCTACGACGCGGGCCGCGTCCACCTCGTGCTCGACGAGGTACCGGACGTTCCGGGACCGCCGCGCTGGACGGTACGCCGCCCGCTGGTCTGGGCGATCGGACACGGTGTGGACGTGGCTGCCGATCCGCTGCCGGTGGTGCTGTTCTCGAACACGTGCGCCTGGCGTACGTCAGTGCTGGAAACGCTGGAACGTACCGATCGGCCCTGGCGAGTGGCGTTCGAAAGCAACAGCCTGGTCGGTGTGCTCGCCGCGCTACGGGCCGGGCTCGGCGTCGCGGCGCTCATGCCCGCGAACCTCGAACCGGTCATGGCCTGCCACGATCCGGACGCCCTGCCCACCCTGCCGGACGTCGAGCTCGGTCTCGCACGGCACCCGCGGACCGAAGGTGATCCGCTGATCGATGCCGTGGAGACCGCGCTACGACGCATGATCTGAGTCTCGCGGCTGGTCAGCGCGCCGGTTCCCGTCCACCCCACAACAGGACCTGGCCAGGTGCCCGCCGAGCTCTTCGAGTCCCTCACCCGGTCACTCGCCCATCCGGGCATCACCGACCCAGCCGAACTCGAGGCACGCGGCGGGTGGACGCTGCATCAACTGGGCCACTTCGCGCTGACGCACGAAGCCGAGGACAGCACCGACACCCCAACCCTGTTGGCCCGCTCCCGGCACGCCTCCGTACGCTCCCTGGAGCGCTACGCCCGGCCCAGCGTCGACGCCGTGGCCGCCCACGTCGCCGGCCGCGATCCCCTGCGCCGCCGGAAGCGAGACACCACCGCTTGAGCTCCGGCGTGGTGCGCCACCGCCAATTCCTGCGGACTTCCTCCTCGACCCCGGTACTCGCGGGTGTTGCACGCGCCCTCGTGCCGTGCCCGGAGGGGCTGGAACCGCTCGCGGCTGTAGCCGCGCAGCGACAAGGGCCGGGCGACCTTGAGCTGCGCCAGCATGCGGCGGGCCAGCGCCGCGGCCTGCGCCCGTTCGCGTGACTCGGCCGCCGCCCGCTGGGGGTGAGCGCGGCGGTGACCGGCAGGACCATGAGGACGAGTACGGAGACGCACGCCGCACGCCGCACGCCGGAAGAGGATCAAGGTTCGACCCATGGGAACCGGCATGCCCATCCGCGGCGGGAAATCCACCTGCCGGTCGGCGCCGGAGGCCAGTCGCGCGCTAGGGACGCGCTAGGAGGATCGGGGAGCATCCCTCGTCGTGGGTTCATGCAAACGTCGGGGAGTGTGTGATGTCGTACCTGGTCGCCGCGGTCGTGCTGGTCGGTCTGCTGTGCATGGTGAATCTGCTGCTGACCGTGGGCGTGATCCGGCGGTTGCGCCGTCAGGCCGCACAGGCCGCCGCCCATGCCGACCCGATGCGCGGCGAAGGGCTCGTACCGGGTGACAGGCTCCCGGACTTCGCCGCCACCACCACCGGCGGCGAGCCGATCTCCGGGGAGCTGCTCGGCGGCCCGGCCCTGGTCGGCTTCTTCTCGGTGGGCTGCGAGCCGTGCGAGAAGCTGCTGCCGCGGTTCGTCGAGCACGCCCGCCGGACGCAGGACGCGGTACTCGCCGTGGTCGCCGCCGAGCCGGGCGAACCCTCGGAGGCGTACGTCGACCAGCTCGCCCAGGTGGCGCGGGTCGTCCACGAGACGCCCGGAGGGCCCGTGCAGTCGGCGTTCAAGGTCACCGGCTACCCGACCGTCCTCCGGATCAGCGCGGACGGGACGGTGGTCTCCAGCGACCACGTCATGCCCGTCACCGCAGGCACGTGATCGCAGCCGCTCGCGTCGCGGCGCGGACGGCCATCCGCACGGCCACGGCCTGACACTTCTCTACGTCCTGGTCATGCCGGCCGGGGCGCGCGCTCAACGGGCCGGTCTCCGGCATCGCCGGGCTCCACCAGGACCTCATCATGTTCGGCCACTACGTCACCGTCATCCAGGCCGAGCCCGACCCGCCGGTCCCCGCCGCGCCCGCCCCCATGCCCCGGTTGCGCGACGGCATCCGGCTCACCGACGTCTGCTTCCGTGTTCCGGAGCCGCCGCGACCTCATGATCTTCGACGAGCCCTCCGCCGGGCTGGACCCCGAGGCCGAGGCCGACGTCCACGGCCGCATCCGCCGCCAGGGGGACGGGGCCACGAGCCTGCTCATCTCGCACCGGCTCAACACTGTGAGGGACGCGGACCTGATCACCGTCCTGGAGGACGGCGTCAACGTCGAGTCGGGGACACGAGCAGCTCATGGCGGCGGGACGCGGCTACGCCAGGCTGTTCCGGCTCCAGGCCAGTGGCTACCAGGAGGCGGCTCTCTCCTGACAACGACGGCGCCGCTCCTGCCCGCCCGCATGGGTGGGCAGGAGCGGCGTTCTCGATCGTCAGCAGCCGTTCTCGCTGATGATCACGTACGGGGCGCAGCTGCCGTCACAGCAGCGGGCGCGCAACCTGATCGGGTAGATGCACTTGTAGATGTAGTAACACTCCACGGCGGCCGCGTTCTCCTGCGGGACGATCATCGCCAGCAGCTGGTCGCTCAGCCTTCCAAAGACGGACGTCATGCCCATTCCTCTTCTCCAGGGATCGGCTCCCCGCCCACCGGGCGGAGATCACACGAGGCCAAGGCTTCCTGGCAGCCCTAGCCCGCCGATCGCGTGCCGCTAGCCCCGTTTTCCGCACGTGAGGGTGTTTGAAGATCGTCGGATTGCTGTGGTGATCGTTGTCGCGGTATGACCTGGCCGGTGAGACAGCGTGCGCAGTGGGGCCAGGCCAGTGTCGAGAAGCCGAAGGGCGGCGGCTGGACTTCCTGGACACGGCCTCCATGGGCGCGGCCTACTCCGCGTTCGTGCTGCTGATGCAGCCGTCGCGGGCGGCGATCCAGGCGCTGGCCGACGAGGTCGGCAGGGTGCTGCGCCCCGGCGCGCGGTTCGCGGTCCTGGACATGGACCATTCGCGCTCCACCGTCCTGGCGCGGCGGCCCGCCGCCGAAGGTGAACAGATCACGGTCGAGGTGGGCGACACCGAGATCCACGACTACTACTGGCTGCCCGAGACCTACACCGAGATCCTGGCGAAAGCCGGCTTCGCCGATGTCCGCGTCGAATGGCTGACCTGGGAGGGGACCGCCGATCCCGCGCTGTTCTCCTGGCGTGACCGCGCGCCCGGGCCGGTCACCTGCTCCCTGGTCGTCCTGTCGGGCACCCGCCGCTGAAGGAGCGGCCCTGCCCGGCGTGACGAACGCGCGGCCGGGCGAGGGTCACCGGCCGCCCGCTGCGGGCATCGGTCAGCGGACGGCCCGGTCGGTCCGCTCGAACGCGTAACCGGAGCTGACGTCGGCGGTGAGCCAGGCTCCGCCCAGGCCGGCGGGGGCACCGACGCCGTAGACCGCCTGGCGCCAACGGTTCACATCCCGCCTCGCCACCTTGACGCTCGGGCACGAGGAGCACCTTGGCGACGTCATCGCCGGCAACGGCGCCGACGTCGATCCGGAGGCGATCCGCGCGTAGTGGCCGTTGCGCGGCCTGCCAGCGATCCGCTGGCTGGTCGAGCGGCTTCGACCCGCCCTTGCCGGGCTGCAAGGTCGACGTGCTGAGGTCCCGGATGTGAGGTGCGGCCGGAGGGCGACGCCCACCGGCAGCAGCCGGTGGCACTGCTCACGGTCGCCCGATGAGTGCCGCCCCCGGCCTGGCGGGTGAAAGCCGCAGGCACAGCTCCCACCCTCTCCTCCGGGACTCACCTCATCCATCAGCACGAGACACATCCCCAAGATGGGCGGCCCCGCCCAGCGATGTCCAGCGGCACGCTCAACTCCGAACGTCGCCGAACGCATCCGACACGATCCTGAGAGGGGCTCATGACGACCGCCCTCCCGTCGCCGGCCGACATCTACTCCGGCGCCGCCGACATCCATCGGGCCAGGTATTGGGCCCTGGGCAATTCTTTGGCGCAGGTTCTCCATGAAGGCAAGGGGACCTCGTTTCTTACTCGCGCTGCACCGGCCAGATGGTGCCGGAACCACGGCCAGTTAGCCGCGTGAGGTGCCCCTGATCTTCCGGACACGGTGCCAAGTAGGGTGCTGACTGGTCTGGAAGGAAGGGTTCGTGGCGGGGAAGAACTATTCAGAGGAGTTCAAGGACGAGGTCGTCAAGGCTGTCTTGGACGAGCGGTCGACGATTGGGCAAGCCGCCAAGGATTTCGGTGTATCGCGGGAGACCGTGCGGAACTGGGTGGCCAAGGAGAAGCGCCGCCGGTCGGGGAACACCGAGCCGGCTCGGGATGCCGCGGAGCGCGCAAGGGTACGCGAGATGGAACGTCGGATCGCGGAACTTGAGCAGGAGAACGCCTTCTTGAAAAAATGCGCGGCCTTCTTTGCGAGGGAGCAGTAGCGGGCGAGAAGTTCTCGCTGATCCACGCGGAGGAGGCTAACTTCAGCCTGCCCATGATGTGCCGTCTGCTCGGGGTTTCGAGATCGGGCTATTACGAATGGAGGGATCGGCCGATGTCGGCCGGGAAGCGGCGTCGTGAGGACCTTAAACCGTTGATCGAGGAGGTGTTCGCCGAATCGGGGCGGACGTACGGTTACCGGCGGGTGCATGCGGCGCTGGCGCGGATGGGGATCGAGGTCGACGACGAGCTGGTGCGTGCGTTGATGCGGGACCTGGGCCTGACGCCGGTGCAGGTCAAGCGGCGACGTGGGCTGACCGTCGCGGACAGGGCGGCTGGCCCCATCCCGGACCTGGTGGGCCGCGACTTCACCGCTGAGGAACCCGGAGCCAAGCTGGTCGGCGATATCACTGAGATCAAGACTGGAGAAGGGCCGCTCTATCTGGCTACTGTCATTGATTGTTTTTCGAAGGCGGTGATCGGCTGGGCGTTGGATGTGCGATATCCGGCCGGTTTGGTGTGCGCTGCCCTCGACATGGCCGCGACGCGGGTCGATATTCCCGTTGGAGCGATTTTTCACTCGGACAGGGGCAGTCAATATATGTCTCACGAGTACGCCGTCACGTTGAACCGGCATGGCTTGAGGCAGTCGGTCGGGCGGACTGGGATCTGTTTTGACAACTCAATGGCGGAGTCGTTTTTCGGCAAGCTGAAGACGGAGTTCGTTCATCATCGCAGCTTCACGAGTGTGGCGGAAGCGCGTACGGCTGTGATCAAGTATATAGAGGGCTTCTATAATCGTCGGCGCCTGCATTCTGTGTTGGGATATCGGCCGCCGCTGGAAGTTCTCGAGGAATGGTTCGATAGGCGAGCCGCTGCATGATATAGTTTATTTACTCCGGTGTCCGGAAAACGTGGGGCATGTCAGCGTAACTCACCCCCCAACAATGCGCCGCTGGTGACCGCCGTGCTGGTCACCAACGCCAGCCCAGCCGCTGCGGCGGCAGAAGCCGGCGTCCCGCAAACCCCGGTGTACCTGTGCGACAACATCGCCCAGCAGGCTCCCAAGCTGGAGCAAGGGGTCATCGGCTACGTCTGCGAAGGGCAGAACGGCGCGGTCATGACGGGGCACTTCGACGGTGAATCGATCATTCGCACCCGCAGCGGAACCTTGAAGTTCAAGTGCCGTTACGGCGGTAGCGCCCACGTGCCCTACAAGGTCGAGGCCGTCGGCTGCGTCCCGGACTCGTCAGCCCCACGCGCGGCCGCGAGCTGACCGCCTGACTGCCTACCATGCGAGCCGGGAGGCCGACGAACTAGATCTCGGGCACGAGGCGTGGTCCAGGCCGGTCCGCCGACACCGGCCTGTGGTCCGCGGGCGCGATAGGGAAGTGAGGCGCTGAAGGGCGGGGTGCCACCAGCGCCGCCATCGCCTCCGGA
Source organism: Nonomuraea sp. GTA35 (assembly GCF_041950525.1). Lineage (NCBI taxonomy): Bacteria > Bacillati > Actinomycetota > Actinomycetes > Streptosporangiales > Streptosporangiaceae > Nonomuraea > Nonomuraea sp. GTA35. The sequence goes on from NZ_JBGNUV010000025.1 coordinate 70,106, forward strand.
GTTGCTGGTGGTGCCGTCCTTGTGTTGGGCCGCCCCGCCCGTGCAACTGCGCGAACGGGGCGGCCCTGGTGTCGTTCGGGTTTAGGGCAGGTGGCCAGGATGATGGAGATGACGGTGCAGCTGGCCGTGACTTGGACGTGGGCGGGCTTGGGGTCGGCGGGGCGCTGGTGGTGCGCTGCGCTGGTATTCCGGTCTCACACCTGGTCCGGGAGGCCTCCGTTGCCCGGTGATGTCCAAGGGCGCCCAGCCGAAGGTGCCCCGCCGCGGCGCCGTCCGCGCCGGCTACGTACTGGAGAGAGTCTTCTGGGACGCCTGCACCGCCCGGCTGCTGCCGCGCTTGCTCGCGGGACGCCCCGCGGGCCGGTGTTCGTCACCCACCGCCGCTCCGGTCCGGGCAAGATGCTTCCGGCCCGGGACGTCTGCCCGGACACCGGCCGGGCCTGCCTGTCCTACGGCCGAGCCCGACCAGCACACCGCGGCGACGCCGCTTGCCTGGGGTAGCTGCGTCAGTACGGTTTGAAATCGGGATAGTAAGCCGCGGCTGCGGTCGCGGTGTCGATGTTCCGCGGGAACAGCGCGGCTTCGTAGGCGCGGATGGCCGCGTCGACGTCCTCGGGCTGTCCGGCGATGGCGTTGCCGAGCTGGCCGGCGTCGAACAGCGCCCAGTTCGCTCCTTCGCCGTCCGGCGGCGCCAGGTGGGCGGCGTCTCCGACGAGCGTGACCCCGGGTACATGCTCCCAGCGGTGCCCGATCGGCAGCCCGTACAAGGGGCGGAAAACCGGCGGGATGTCGCTGTCGGCGACCAGCGCGACGAGCTCCGGCGCCCACCCCTCGAACATCGCCGCGACCGTGCGGGCGGCCGCGGGGCCGTCGTTGAAGTCGATGCCGTCGAACCAGTCGAGCGGCTGGTCGAACATGGCGTAGGAGTGCAGGGTGTCCGCGCGCTCGCGCTGCACGCCCAGACCGATGCGGGTGGTTTCGTCGTAGGCGGTCATCGACCCGCCGCCGACCAGCGCCAGGGTGGCAGGGTGCCGGGTGTCGCTCTCATACAGGTACGTCTCGACCATCGAGCGTCCGGCGTAGGCGGGCGTGGCATCAGACAGCAGCGGCCGGACCTTCGACCAGGCACCGTCGGCACCGATGAGAATGTCGGTGACGATCGTCGATCCGTTGGCGAAGGTGACTTCGTGACGGCCGTCCTGGAGGGTCCGGACATTCTGCGTCTTGTGGCCCCAGACGACCGTGCCGGCGGGGAGGGATTCCAGCAGCAACTGCCGGAGCTCGCCACGCTGCACCTCGGGGCGGCCTGCGGCGGGGTCGTCGGGCTGGTCCGCCAGGATGGTGCCGTCAGGTGCGACGTCGCGGGATGCCTGGCGGCCTTCGAGGATGAGGGATCGGAAGCCGTCCATCAGGCCTGCGGCGCGGATCCCGCGCTGTCCGTTGTAGTCGTGGATGTCGAGCATGCCGCCTTGGCCGCGGGCCTGCGCAGACGCCTCCGCCTCGTACACCGTGGACGGGATTGCGTGAACCGCCAGGGTCCGGGCCAGCGCCAGTCCCGCAAGACCGGCACCGATGATCGTGATCTGAGTCATGCATGCGTTCCTTACTGCTCTTGGAAGAACCGGCGGCCCTACCCGCAAGGGCTCCTGGCCACCGCGCGGAACAAGCGGAGTAACAGGGCCGGGTCAGGGGAAGCCGGGCGGCTCGATCCGGGAGGCGAGCTGCTCCAGGAGGTCGTGGAGCCGCGCCCGCCCTTCGGCGCCCAGCGGCGCGAGGATCGACTCCTCGACGCGGTCCATGGCCTCTTCGAAACCCTGGATCAGCTCGGAGCCCGCTGGGGTGACATGCACCCGGCGGCTGCGCGTGTCACCCTCCTGCGTCCGGCGTTCCACGAGTCCGCGCCGCTCCAGCCCGGCCAGGAGCCGCGAGACGCCCGGCGCGCTGGTGCGCGTGGCCCGGACGACGTCACGCTGGATGGCATCCGGGTTCTTTGACAGGTACGCCAACACGGCGCTCTGCTCGTGGGTGAGGCCGCGTTCCCGTATCCAGTCATCGGCGATGCGCCGCTGCCCCCACACAACCCACCGCATCAGCTCCAGCGTGCTCTCGCGCTTCAACCCACTCATGGTTAACATGTTAACTGTTGCTTAGTTAACAATCAAAACGGGAAAACCTCTCATCCGGCCGGCGTTGGACGTGCCGAGCATGTCGCCGCGCCAACACCGAGAGTGCTGGGGGAGCCGAGGTGGGATCTGAGCCGTCCGCTCGGGTCGGATCGTGGAGACGCAGGTCGGACAGTGCGAACAGACCGTCGTCGGCGGTGAGAGCGCTGATGAGGAAGGCCGCGATCTGCGGCGGCTGCAGCGTGATCGCGCCGATGCCGGCCTCGGTGAGGGGGATGCGTTCAGGAAGGTACTGGCCGCGGCCGGGTCCGGCGAGTTCCGGTTCGCTCCTGTCGGCGAGGTTGTAGCGCGGCAGCCGGGCGAGGAAGAAGAACTGCCGGTCGCCGGCGGTGGTGAGGACATGGACGAGGGCGTGGAGGGCGGCCTCGGCGCCGACCTCTTCCCTGAGCCTTCTTTTCAGGGCGTCTTCGAGGCTGGTGTCGCTGTCCTCGACGCCGCCGACTGATAGCACCCAGTACGGCATCTTTGTCTTGGCCTGATCTGCTTGATGGTGAGCAGATGGCCTTCGTGGTCGGCCAGGATGGCGCGGACGCGTTCGCGCATGGGAGGCATCCTCCCGTGAGGGAAGGGCGGCGCGCAGGCTAGTGCAGCAACCAGCCGCCGTCGATGTGCAGGCTCTAACTGGTGATGAACGCGGCACCGGGGCAGGCCAGGAAGGTGACCGCCGCGGCGACGTCGGCCTGTTGTGGCGGGATCCTCAGTCGACCGATGACGTCGCGGGTACGTGGCGGGCCCCTCCCGTGCACACCAGCGGGTCGATCAGCGCAGCGGCAGCCCCATGACCGCATGGGGGCGCGAGCGGCAGGCCGGCCCGTCCGGCACGACCTTCATCGCGGCCAGCACCCGCGTTCCCTCGGCGTTGGCCTCGAACGCGATCACCGCGCGGCATGCGGGACACCGGACCGTACGCGTGGCCGGGCGCACCCGGGATTCATCGGGGTGGCGGCCCGCCGCAGCTGTGGGGGGTCCTGGCCGTCACCGCCGCTGGGCCAGGCGGGCTGTCATCGGCGCACCATGACCCAGTGCTGGCCACTGCCGGAACGGCCGCACGTCGCCGCGGAGATCTCCCACGGACGCCGCACATTGTGGTGCAGGCACAGGTTGCGCAGGTGCTTCCATCTGATCTGGATGACCGTGTCCCACACGCCCTCCTTGACCACGGGGAAGGGGAACTGCTGGCGCTTGTCGCTGCTGCATCGCCCCACCTGCACGGCGGTGCCCTTGGGCGCGCCCAGGCAGTACGTGCGCCCGCGGTAGGTGATGGCGAGCTGGGAGCGGGCCGTGCGCTTCCACAGGTAACCGTCGAACTTGGTGGACGGGCAGTAGTTCGCCTGGGCGCGGAAGCCCAGTTTGGCCTGGGTGCGGTCCGCCGCGTAGGTCAGGCAGCGGTCGTCGTTCTTGATCAGGTAGGTCTGGGCGTGGTGCTGCGCCACGAGGGCAAGAATGCGCTCGCCGACCAGGTGACCCTGGAAGCGACCGGTGTCACCCGCGCGCTGGAGCTCGCGGTGTACGGGCAGGTGCTCTGTTCGGCCGCCTACACCGCCGCGCAACACGGCGACCGGGCCCGCGCGCTGAAGCTGGTCCGTGACGCCGTCGCCGCGGCGCGACGGCTGCCCCACCCGCTGCCTGCGGCCCGGAAGAGCAGGGTGTAGCTCCAACGTAGTGAGTCTGTGAGCTGGCTTGTTGTGGACTGGGCTGCTCTTCGTGGTACCGGGGCGCCGATGCCCGAAAGCAACTTGTTTGTCAGATCGGATGTCTAGGATGCTGGCCCATGACCGAAGATCACATGATGCATTGCTTCGCGGGCGACGAACAGCGGTATATCACCGGCGTGGCCGTGACGGAGCTGGACGGTGTCCCACACGTGGTGGGGCTGAACGACCGGGGATTCGTTCAGAAGTGGGCCCTCCCGGACGGGGAAAGTGCCGTGGTCCCGTTGGATTTGCCGGCCGCGGCTCCTGAGGACGAGTGGTACCGCGAGCAGGGCTGGGAGGAGGGCGATGACTTCGGGGACCCGAATGCCAAGGTTCCCGCGGGCCACATCGCCGCGGTCATGACGGTGACGCGACTTGACGGCCGTCCGGTCGTCGTCACCGGTGGCAACGAGCATGACCTGTCCAGTCACACTGGCGACGCCGACATGTACGCGGGCGCGGTACGGGTCTGGGACCTGCGGACGGGCTGCAAGGTCGGGAAAGTGATGGCGGGGGACGACCCCGCCGACGGGGCTGTCGGGGCCGTCTGCTCGCTGGCGGTCGTCTCGTCCAAGGCTGGGCCCATCGCGGTGAGCAGCAGCGAGTCCGGCCTGCTGCAGACCTGGAACCTCCTGACCAATGAACTGGTCGCCTACGCCGTGACCACCGGGGAAAACGGGGTGATGGGAGCCGCGACGATCGGGGGGCGTCCGATCGCCGTGACCGGTGGCGAGAGCCGCACGCTTGAGGCCTGGGACCTTCTAAGTGGTGAACGTTTTGGAGCGCTCATGCAAGGCGTCAGGCCCGCGGCCCAGGCTATCGCCGTCATCGAACTGGAGGGCCGTGCGGTCGCCGTGGTCGGTGGTGACGACCCGACGATCCAGGTCTGGGAGGTTGGCCAGGAGGAGCCCATCGGGCTTGCTCTGGCTGGTCACACCTCCGGAGTCACCGACCTGGCGACCGCCTGGGTGAGGGGACGCGCGATCGTCGTCAGTGGAAGCGACGACGACACCACCCGCGTCTGGGATCTGGCGAGTGGGGAGCAGCTCGGCGAACCGCTGATGTCGGCGATGTCGCTGACAGTGGGGGAGGTCGGTGGCGTGCCCGTCCTGGTGACAGGCCATGCCGACACCACCGTCCGGGTGTGGGATCTATCGTTCGCCGGAGCCCAGAGGTAAGGCTTGGAGCTTGGATGTCGCCTGGCCTGGGAACTTGAACAGGTCGGCCATAGTCGCTGATCGTCGTGGGATGCCTCGCAGACGTCAAGTCGGGGTGCCGGTAAGGCGGCTGTCACCAGCCGCCATTCATGGCTGATCACGGTTTGAGCGTTGGGTGTAGCTCTTCCGTAGCGACTGATTCTCAAGCGCTGAGGGTGCGATGGTTTCGGTGGACTTCTCTGGCAATCGAGCGTTCGTGAGAACCAACGCCGGTAAGCAGAGCCGGCAGCTAGGCAAGATCAACGCCGTTTGGGGCTCATGCTGTGATTCTTACGTCCACCCCGTCATCCGGACCGCACACAGGGAAACCCTTTTGCGCGGTTGAGTCCGTCCATCATCAGCGACAGCAGTTGGTCGGCGTCCTCGGGCGTCTGCTCGGTCACCAGGGCGATCGCGTTCGTGAGCCTGAGTAGCTGGGGCGCACTGATGTCGGGCCGTACGGTCCCGTCCTGCTGTGCCCTGTTGAGCAGAGCGGTACCGGCCGCGCGGATGGATTCCTGGCAGGAGTTCAGCGCCCATCCCGGCCCGGCCGCGACGGACATCAGCCAGGTCGCCAGCCCACGGTAGGTGGCGACATGAACGATAAGGGCGCGGAGCCAGACGGCCAGTGCCTCGCCGGAGGATGGGGCGGTGAGCAGGTCGTCGGCCTGGGCGCACAGCAGTTCGACTCGGTCACGGAAGACGGCGTCCAGCAGCGCCTCCCTGCTGGGGAAATGCCGGTACAGGGTGGCGTTCCCGACGCCGGCGTCCCTGGCGATGTCGTCGAGGGATGCATCCGCTCCGTACTGGGCGAAGGCGTCCTTGGCCGAGGCGAGGAGCCGATCGTAGTTACGGCGTGCGTCGGCGCGGGTCGGGCGCTGAGCCCGGATGGGCGCGCCGCTCTTCGATTGCGTCAGGGCAGGTCCTCGGATCTCCGGTTTGAAAAACGGGGAGCTTCCCCATATTGTACGGGACAGAAACCGGGGACACTCCCCGATTTCTCGTGAACAGAAGGTATGGGGCAGATGTCAGAGAATGTGAACGAGTGGCACGACCGGCTTGGAGGCTTTGTCGCGCGCCCGGCTTTCCAGGAGTACGCCCGCAAGTACTCCGACCACTTCGTCATGGAGCGACGCGAGGGGATCATCGAGCTCCGGATGCACACCGAGGGTGGCCCAGCCGTCTACTCCCTGGGACTTCACAACGCGTGGGGACAGGCCTGGCAGGAGGTGGGAAACGATCCGGAAAACGAGGTCCTGATCCTGTCCGGGACCGGTGACGCCTGGATGACCGGGGTAGATCCGGCCTCCTTCGACCGCCCGTTCCCCGAGTGGTCGGGCGAGGTCGCCTACGAGCTCTACTACGACGGGATGAAACTCCTGGAGAACCTTGTCTTCGGGGTCGACATCCCTACCATCGGGGTGGTCAACGGTCCCGGCTTCCACACCGAACTCGCCCTGTTCTGTGACATCACCCTCGCCGCCGACAGCGCGGTCTTCTCCGACGGTCACTTCCCTGTCGGCCAGGTCCCCGGCGACGGCCTGCAGGTGGCCTTCCAGTCCCTGCTTGGTCCCAAGCGCGCGGCGTACGCCTTCTATACCGGCGAACGGATCGATGCCAAGAAGGCATTGGACCTCGGCCTGGTCAACGAGGTGCTGCCGGCAGACGATCTGCTGCCCCGAGCGCGGGAGATCGCCCAGACCATGATGACCAGGCCCCGGCCCATCCGGCGCCTCACCCACTCCGTCGCTCAGCGCCCCTACCGGCGCCGCCTGATCGAGGACCACGGTTTCGGTCTGGCACACGAACTCTTCGGCGCCTTCAGCAACAGACCATAGGCCGGTGTTGCGTGCCGTTCACTGCTGCAGTTGCCCCGCCTCTTGACCAGGTCAAACTCGTACACCACTCCCGTGGACCCAACCCGTGATCGCGCTCCAGCCACGACTCGAACCCCACGTGCTCACCGAGCGTGACCGACCACCCACAATCCTGGAAAGTTCCGCTGTCCCCGATAGGAGGGAAACGTCCGCACCGGCGGAGCGGACTCGAACCGGGCGTTCCAGCACCGCATGAGCGGTCCCCGCCGCTCGATCGGGCCGTCCTCCCCGATCTCCAGGTAGAGCAAGTCGAAATCGTCTTCGTTCGACGATCTTGCCGCCGCAGCCGATGCAGCACCGCTCACCCCACTACCCGTCCCTGAAGGTCGCCCATGTGGTGATCTGCACTTTAGCGATCATGCCTCAGGTCTGTGAGACGAATGACCAGACATCTCGGTCGCTGGGGACTGGTTACTTGGTGAGCGAAGTCAGCCGAGGGTTTCCTCCACGAGGTCGAGATAAGCGTGTCCGGCGGCGACGCTGTCGGACAGGCCGAGCGCCGCGAATCCGCCGAGTAGCTGACGCAGTGTGGCGAGGTGGTCCTTCCCGGTGGCATCGGGCGCATAGGGACCGCCGATGAACTCGATCATCCGAGCCGTTTCCGGAGAACGGCGGGCGATCCGCTTGCCCGCGATCGGCACGAACGCCAACTGCAACGCTCGGTGATCGGCGGGGCCCTTGGGCGTCGCCTGCTCGTGTTCGCCGGCGTTGAGATGCTCGGAGAAAGTGGCCGCGAGCCGGCCGAAGCCTCGCCGGTCGAAGATGACAGTGCTGTCCGCGACCCAGCTCGCCTGAGAGACCGGGTAGATGTACCAGTCGACCCAGAGCGGAAGCTCGTCAACGAGGTACTGCCCGCTAACCGCCCTGGTGCCACGAGGGCCGTTGTGGCGGGCGTCGAAGGCCACCGCCAGCTTCCCGGGACCGGAGGGAAGACGACCCGGGACCGCGAAGTCGTCGAGGCACGCGTCGTCCACGACGACGAGCAGGTCGATATCACTCCAGTCGTCGGCCTGGCCGGCTCCGAGAGAGCCGACCAAGCCAGCACCGGCTACCACCGGATCGCCGTGGAGACTGCCGGTTACGGCGCTGAGCCAGTGGGACCGAATGCCAGCGAGACGGGGAGCCGGTGGCCCAGTGGCGCTCATCGAAACGGATCATAGTCCGAATCAATGCCTCAACAAGATGAGACGACAGGCCGAGTGCCTCGGATCAGTGAGACTGCCTCAACTCAACGAGACAGGACACCAGAAACACGACAGCGGCCATCTTCGCCTAAGGAGCTGGACACACCAGCACGCCCGCCGGTTACTTGCGGGAATCTCTCCTTCTCGCAAGTTGCTTGCCATCCAGCGGCACGCAACGGATCCAATTTTCTGATTTCTATTTTCTAGAAAATCAAAAATGATACACTGCCGTCGTGACAGCAGAGAGCACCCTGGTGACGCCTTGTAAGCACTGCGGTGCGCCGATCGAGCAGCGGCGCGGGAGAGGGCGGCCGAAGGCGTACTGTCCCGAAAAGGACTGCCAGGCTGCGGCGAAGCGGGAGCGGGAGTTGCGGCGCGCCACCCCCGGGCTGGAAGGGGCGTTGGCCAGGGCCGAGCAGCTGTACGACCGGATGGAGAGCGGGCTGGCCGCGGCGATCGAGCCGCTGGCGCGGGCGCTGGCCGAGGAGCTGAGTCCCGCCGGTGTCGAGGCCAAGCTGAGCGCCGTCCAGGCTGAGGCGCACACGCGGGTCGCGATCGCGCGTACCGAGCGGGAGCAGGCCTTCGAGCAGGTACGGATCGCGCGCGAGGCCACCGAGCACGCCCGCAGGCAGACGGCCGAGATGCGGGTGCGGCTCGAAGAGGCCGAGCAGGAACGCGAGACCGCGCTGGGTGACGCCGAGCGGGCACGGGAGCAGGCGCTGGCCGCGTTGCGCGAGGCCGCGAGCACCGAGCGGCAGGCGTTGCAGGCGGCCGAGGAGGCCAAGCGGCGCGCCGAGCTGGCCGAGCGCCGGGCCGAGGAGGCGGCCCGGCGGGCCGAGCTGGCCGAGCAGGCCAGGGATCAGGCCGTGCAGGAGCTGACCGAACGGGTCCAGCTGGCCGGCCGGCAGGTGGAGGAGGCGCGGGCCGCGGTCGTACAGGCGCAGAAGGACGCCGCGCTGGCCCGCGAGGAACGGGAGCGCGCCCGGGAAGAGACGGCGGCGGCCGTGCGGGCGCGGGAGCAGGCCGAACGTGACGTGATCGCGGCCCGGGCACGTGAGGAGGCGGCGGCGCAGGAACGGGAGCGGGCCGTGGAGCGGGCCGTCAAGGCCGAGCGGGCCGTGGCTGAGGCCGAGCGGGACCGCGCGGTGGCGCTCAAGGACGCCGCGCAGGCGGCGGAGGAGGCGGAACGGCTGGCCGGGAGGGTGGCGGCGCTGGAAGAGGAGGGGGCCGCGGCCGTGGCCCGGGAGCGCAAGGCGGTCGCGCGGGAGAAGTCGCGGGCCGATGCCGCGGTCAAGGAACGTGATCGGGTCCAGGGGGAGTTGCGGCTGGAGCGGATCCGGCTGGAGGATCTGCGGGCGGAGCTGGAGTCCGCACGGGCGGAGGCGGCGCAACTGCGGGAACGCGCGGTGGCGGCGGAGCTGCGTTCGTCGTGATGCCCGCCTCCCGCGCTGGTGGTGGATCGGCTGCCGCGGATCAAGCGGATCAACCGGGCCGAACCCCACCAGGTCGACGATGGAGATCTGGTGGGCTGCCAACCTGGTGCCGGCGGCTGCTTACGGCTGACCCGGGTGGGGCACGCGGGCGTCCTGGCATCGCCGCGGGCAAGGCCGGGGACGAACGATCTTGACCGGGGGATGGGCAGCGGCGATCATCACAAGGCCGGAGGCAGAACACCGGGCACCCGTGACACCGGCCCGCCGGTGTGGCGCGGGGATGGCCCCGGCCGGAGAGGCAGCGACATGTCCAGCGCGCGGTTGTACGACACCATCGGAGCCACCTGCACCGTGACGCGGCGAACCGAGCCGCGGATCGCCGCGAGGATCTGGGCCGCGCTCGGCGATGCGCGGACGGTGCTGAACGTCGGGGCCGGCACCGGCTCCTACGAGCCTCCCGACCGCGACGTCATCGCGGTGGAGCCGTCGGTGCTCATGCGGGCGCAGCGTCCCGCCGGCGCGGCGCCGTGCGTGGCCGCCACCGCGGAGAGCCTCCCGTTCGAGGATCGCTCGTTCGACGCCGCGATGGCTGTCAGCACCGTTCATCACTGGCGGGACCCGATCGCCGGGCTGCGCGAGATGCGGCGCGTGGCTCGCCGGGTGGTGGTGTTCACCTTCGACGGCAACGACCCCGACTGGCGTCACCGGTTCTGGCTCACTCGCGACTACCTGCCCGAGGTCGCCCGCCTGCTGGCCGGCTGGCCCCCGCTGGCCGACCTGACCGGCGCGATCGGAGCCCGCGCGGAGCCGGTGCCCGTTCCGTGGGACTGTGCTGACGGCTTCTTCGAGGCCCACTGGCGCCGGCCCGAGGCGTACCTGGACGAGCGGGTACGTCGCGGGATGTCGGCGTGGGCCGGAGTCGGGCCGGAGGCCGAGCGGCGGGCGGTGCGCGGCCTCCGTGACGACCTCGACTCAGGCCGGTGGGCCGAACGCAACCGCGACCTTCTCACGCTCGACGCGGCGGAGCTCGGTCTGCGCCTGCTCGTCGCCTGACCGCGCCGCGGACGCGTACGCGCTGCCCGCCGGGTGGGTGCGCTGTTCAGGCTCGCCGAGCGCGTACCCGATCGTGATGCTCGCGTACGACGGTGAACCCGGCCGATCGGTAGAGCGCCACAGCGGCCTCGTTCGTGGCCGGTGTCACGACGGCGACCGCGCTCGCACGGGGGTCAGAGAGATTTGGAACGGAATCCGGCGTTAACGGGTTCCTCCCAAGTCAGCGACCCCTGCCCTTGCGGTCCTCCGGACATGGTTAACGCCGGGTCCCGTTCCATCGCACAGAGGGGTGGGCCAGATCATGATCATGGTGCGGGAGGCTGGCCCCGTGGTGAAGGCATGGCGGGCGGCTGGTGCCGGTCTGGGACGATCTGTAGGCCTGGCGCGTGGTGATGGCGGTGGTTAGGAACTGACATCGGCCGGAGCCCCAGCCCCCGGGGTGTTCACGGTCTGCGCCGCCCACCTGCTGATATGCACGGATGGCGGCCGGACTGCTGGAGGGGGCCAGGCCGTGACGGCGGCGTGGGCGTCTGGACGCGCGAGTCACACGGCGTTCTTCCAACGCCCATGCCGCCCCGTCGATCATTCGGCCTGGGGTGCAGGTCGCGGCCGGTGAACAGGGCGATCAAACGGCGGACGGGCAGCCCGGCCTCGGTCCGGTGGCGGAAGGGCTGGTCCAGGCCGAGGGTGCGGCGGTTGCGCCGGCCGATCCGATCCCGGGATCAGATAGCCGGCCTGATGCAGGTCGGCGACGATGGCCTGCACCGCGCCAGCGTTGTCGCGCCTTTGCCCCGGCAGCGGCGAACGGGTAGAAAGTGCCGCGTTTGTACAGGTAGACGAGCGCGAGCCGCCTGCGCGCATCTGATCGGCTGAACCTATCGGCGTGAAGCGGATGCAGGTGGCCGGTTGTGGACATGCGGTGCTTGTTGACGCGCTCCAACGGGCGGGAGAACGTGAGAGCAGCTCAGGTGCCCAAGGGGGCTTTCATGGCGGCTCAAGACGCCCTGCTCAGGATCTACAGTGACCGCGCGTACACGCATACGACGATGGTTGGCCATCAGGGCGCCACGGGGGCGTTCACGATGGACTCGGCCCGTCGGATCGGCGACAACGTTCGGGATCTGGCCGAACAGGACGCCGCCAAGGGCGAACTGGACGCGGCGTGCCGGTCGGCAACCCCGCCGAACTACCGTTCCCGCGTGAGTTAGCCGAGGCCGGCGACGGGATCGCGGGCGCGACGGCCATGCCCACGGCCAAGCGCAGGCCTGCGGATGGACGGCCCCACCGTGGGCAAGGGCGGGGCGAACCGGTCATCTTCACCGTGACTGAGCCCGGGACCTGAGCTCGCGCCGGCGACCTCAACCAGGCCGACGCCATCGCGGACCAACTGCTCGAAACCTTCCGCGGCACGAACGTCCCGCCGCCCGGCCCTGGCCACCATCGCCGAACAAGCCGAAACCTCCCCCACCCAGCTCCACGACCAGGCCGAAAGGATCTGCCATGCCATCAACTGCTCTTCCCGCCAGCACCCTCACCAACGAAGGCACCAGCACGCTCACCCGGGGCACGCCCCTCACGGTGCGCCACTCCACCACGCCGGACCACGTCAGCAGCACGAACTGGATCGGCATCTACCCCAATGACAACGGCGCGACCATCGGAGTGAAGAACTCCTTCACCTGGAAGTACGCGCCCAACGCCTCGGGCAGCGTCACCCTGGACACCGGCGCGGTGCCCGGGCCGGGCCGTTACGCGGCCTGGTACCTCTACAACGACGGCTATACCCGCCTGGGCGAACCGGTCATCTTCACCGTGACCGCGGACACTGCCTCCTTCGTGATGCAGCACCAGCAGCAAACCCAATGGTGCTGGTCGGCCACCACGGTCAGCGTCGCGGCCTTCTTCAACCCGGCCACCGCGTGGACCCAGTGCTCGATGGTCAACGCCGAACGCGGCCTGGCCACCTGCTGCGGCCCGGCCGCCTCTGATGCCGGAAGCTGCAACCAGCCCTGGTTCACCGACCGGGCGCTCACCCGGGCCGGGCACCTGCGCGAGACCGTGGCGGCCGCCCTGACCCTCGACCAGATCCGCGCCGACCTGCTGGCGAGCAGCCCGATCGGGGTACGGATCGGATGGGCCGGCGGCGGCGGCCACGCCGTGGTCGTCCGCGGACGCTACCGCGACGCCGCAGGCGTCGAGTACGTCAGCGTCTGCGATCCCTGGGACGGCGACACCGACGTGCCTTACGACACCTTCCGCAACAACTACCGAGGCGCGGGCACCTGGACCCACACCTACCGGACCAAGCCCTAAGGGAGAAAGCTCATGCCTCTGCACATGCCCGCCCCTCCGTCCGGCGTCCCCGAGACGGTCCGGTCCAAGCTCCACGCCCTGGCCGGCGACTCCCGCTTCTCCACCCCCGCGTTGCGCCTGGCACGGCAGGACGACCTGGAGGTGTCCACCCCGCACCAGGTCTTCACGATCGGGCTCGACGACATCGAATCCGGCGCCGGCCTGGCCGCGGCACGCCCGGTGAGCTGGCGTTACCTGGTCACCGCCGGCAGCGAGGTGATCGCCAGCGCCGAGACCACGCAGGACGCGGACGGCACCCCGCAGGCGGCGGAGTTCACCGAGGGCCGGTTCGTGGCCGCCACCGACAAGGCCGTGCGGTCCGTCCGGGCGCTGCCGCAGGTGGAGAAGGGCCCGTTCGAGCTGCGGCTGCTGCGCATCCCCGCGCTGTACCTGATGGCGCTGTGGCTGCATTCGCCGGCAGCCGATCTGCTGGTGCCGCTGGCACCCTCACCGATCGGCAAGGAGGGCCAGATCGTGGCGCCGGCGCAACTGTTCGGCGACCTCGCCCGGCAGGCCCGGGCCCGCACGGCGGCCACACCTGATCACAACGGAGATGGCGGGCCGCCCACACCCTGACAGACCCGCGCCGGACTCTGCCGTCTACACGGGCGGATCCTCACGCAGGAGGAGAGATGACCGGTGGCAGCGGGGCGCAACAACGGCGCCCCGCTGCCATCGGTCCTGGCCACCATCGTCGAACAAGCCGAAACCATCCGCGCCCACCTCCACGACCACGCCTGACCGCACCTGACCGCCCCCGGCCTGTGCCGCCGGCTCCAGGCAGCACAGGCCAGCCAGGCGACGGCAACCTCGCCGACATCACCCTCCACGACATCACCGTCCACGACGGCGTCGGCGGCGAGAGCGCCGGCAACTGGACTCGGCGCCGGTTCCTGCACCGTCAAACGCGGACGATAACCGCACCAGCCGCCGACCGGGCCCCCACACCCCGTCAGGGCGGGGGCCGCCGGCTTCTCATCCCTTGGCAAGGCAGCGCGCCCTGCGGAGGGTGACAGGCAACCGTGGTGGCAGCCAGGGCGTCCGATGTTGGACAGGCGCTGTATCTGGCGCATCCGTGCAGGCGGCGGAGGATGAGCAGGGCGGCCCCGATGGGGGGCCGCCCGCCGGCCGGTCAGTGGACCGCGACGTGCAGCGATCGCGACTTGGCTCACGTACTACCCCGACCACCCTTGAGAAGGATGTCTCATGACAGCAACCCGCCCCGCGCTGCCCAACGCCACCACTCCCGAGTTTCAGGCCGAGGCGCTCGCCGAGGCCAACGCCTACCGCGCCAAGCACCACGCGCCGGCCATGGTCATGGACCCCGAACTCAACGCCTACGCCTTAGAGCGCGCCTCCTCCCGCTCCGAGAGGAAAGACTCGCAGCCGGACACACCGGCCTGCGCGCGCAGACGGGCGAGAACATCTTCTGGGCCGGTGACGCCGAAGCGCTGCCCGGATCGAGGGCGGTCAACAAGTGGTACAACGAGATCGCCGCCTACGATTTTGCCGCCGCCCAGTTCTCCTCCGCCGCCGGCCACTTCACCCAGCTGGTCTGGAAGGCCAGCACCAAGGTCGGCATCGCGCGTGTCGCGGGGCAGCCGGGTGAGTACTTCGAGACCTACATCGTGTTCGTCTTCGAGGAGCGCGGCAACATGACCGGCGCCTTCGCCGGCAATGTGCTGCCCGCCTGACCGATCCCTGCCGCGCCGCCGCTCGCCTGAAGCGGAGGCGGTCCGGGGCGGGAGCGCTGGCGCGGATCGCCGCGCCAGCCCTTAGCCGCCAGGTCACCGTCCACGACCTCACGACGCGGAGGTGAGGACCTGCCTGCACCTGCGTCTTCGTAGTTCGGTTGCCTCAGCGCCATGACAGGGACGGCAGCCCCCTTTTCCGCCGCCAGATCGGGGCCGGTCTCAACGCGGACCGGAGATGGTCGGTGCATCCCGGGGCGCATCAAGGCGTCTTCCCGCGCAACACTCCTGCTCGTCTTCACCTTTGAGGAAGTGTCATGCATTCCACCACGCACCTGCGCGCACCCTTATGGCGGCGCACGCTGGCAGCCCTGTGCGGGCTGCTGCTGACCACTCTGACCTTGGCCGGTGTGTCGGCCGCACCCGCCCACGCGGCCACCCCATGGCCTACGTCACCAACACCTTCAGCAACAACGTGTCGGTGATCGACACCAGCACCAACACGGTCACCGCCACCATCGCCGTCGGCACCCGGCCTGGGCTCGTGGCGATCACCCCCGACGGCAGCCGCGCCTACGTCGCCAACGGCGGCAGCAACAACGTGTCGGTGATTAGCACCGCCACCAACACCGCCACCAACACCGTCACCACCACCATCGCCGTCGGCACCGACCCGTTCGGGGTGGCGATCACCCCGGACGGCAGCCGCGCCTACATCACCAACACCGGCGCCGGTAGCGTGTCGGTGATCGACACCGCCACCAACACCGTCACGGTCACCATCGCCGTCGGTACCCAACCGCTGGGAGCGGCGATCACCCCGGACGGCAGCCGCGCCTACATCACCAACACCGGCGCCGGTAGCGTGTCGGTGATCGACACCGCCACCAACACCGTCACGGTCACCATCGCCGTCGGTACCCAACCGCTGGGAGCGGCGATCACCCCGGACGGCAGCCGCGCCTACATCCTCAACTACGGCAGCAACAACGTGTCGGTGATCGACACCGCCACCAACACCGTCACCGCCACCATCGCCGTCGGCAGCCGCCCGCAGCGGGTAGCGATCACGCCCAACGGCAACACCGTCTACGTCACCAACCAGAGCAGCAACAACGTGTCGGTGATCGACACCGCCACCAACACCGTGACCACCACGATCGCCGTGGGCGGCTTCGGCCCGTTCGGGGTGGCGATCACCCCGGACGGCGGCCGCGCCTACGTCGCCCACATAGACGGCAGTGGCAATGGCACCCTGTCGGTGATCAGCACCGCCACCAACACCATCACCACCACCATCGCCCTGGCCAGCGGCCCGAACGGTTTGGCGATCACCCCGGACGGCAGCAGCGCCTACGTCACCACCGGCAACGTGACAGTGGTCGACCTTGCCACCAACACCGTGACCACCACCGTCGCCGTGGGCTTCGCTCCGATCGGAGTGGCGATCGCCCCCGGGACGACCAGCACGCCGACCGCCGATCTCGCCGCAGCCGTGGCCGAGTCGGCCGACCCGGCCGCTCTCGGCGGCACCTACACCTACACCGCGACTGTCACCAACAACGGCCCCGACGGCGCGACCGGCGTCAGCGCCGCCACCACCCTGTCCGGAGCGGCCCGCACCATCATCTCGGCCACCCCGTCCCAGGGCTCCTGCGTGATCGCCGCGCCGACCGTCACCTGCACCCTGGGCAGCCTGGCTGACGCCGCGAACGCCACCATCACTGTGGAGCCGAACGCGACCGGCAGCATCACCGCCACCGCAACCGTCACCGGCACCGAGACCGACCCCACCCCGGCCGACAACACCGACGCCGAATCCACCATCGGCAACGCACTCGGCTGCACCATCACCGGCACCAGCGGTAACGACACCCTGAACGGCACCAACGGCGCCGACGTCATCTGCGGTCTGGGCGGTAACGACACCATCGACGGCGGCAACGCAGGCGACACCCTGTACGGCGGCACCGGCAACGACGCCATGGGCGGCGGCAACGGCGACGACTACCTCTACGGTCAAGACGGCGACGACACCAACTACGGCGAAACGCTGCTCGGCAGCCTGCTGTACCTGTTCGACAACGGAGCCGACCACATCTACGGCGGCCCAGGCAACGACGACCTCGACGGACAGAAAGGCAACGACACCCTGTCCGACACCGAAGGCGTCGACACCATGAGCGGCAACGTCGGCAACGACACCATCAACGTCCAAGACGGCGCCGGCGGCGACACCGCCAACGGCGGCCTGGGCACCGACACCTGCACCACCGACGCGGGCGACACCGCCAGCAGCTGCTGACCCCGACGTCCTCTGACCGGTCGAAGGCCCGGCTGCGACCCCTCCGTCGCAGCCGGGTCTTCGGCTGAACCCTCAAGCGCGCAAACGAGCCTGTCGCCCTCGGGAACGCTGCTCGCAGCCGATGATGCCGTCGTGACCACACCACCGCCGCCGCCCACACGGGCCCCCACTCGGGTCCGCGTCTGGTGAGCCCCAAAGTAACGCTCTGTAATGTCGCAGGATCGCCACGTAGCGGTCACAGATGAGCGGTACCGGACCGTAGCGACATCCGTGCGGAATCCTGCGGCGGTGACGAGCATGCCGGTGGTGACTGGCCCGGTTACTGAAGTGGCGGCCGAGCGTGGCGCCAGCCAGGTTGAACGCGGCGGAGGAGGCGGCGAACGGCAGCAACGCCATCCCGGCCTGCAGCACGCCCCTTGGGGACGACGCTGCACCTGATGGCGTCCGATCCGCCGGATGCTTCCGGGCTCACCGTGTTGTTCGGCGGTCAGCTCTCCGGAGCGAGAGGGCCGAGATCGCGGACGATCCGGGCCAGGGCCTGGATGGGCTCGTTCTCCGTCTCGCTGCGCCATACCAGCGCGTACGGCAGCGGTCCCATGTCGGTGACGGGCAGGTAGGTGATGTCCGGCCGTATCCAGTAGCGGGCCATGTGGGCGGGGAAGAGTACGACGATCTCGGCCATGCTGGCGAGGGTGATGGCGTCTTCGGTGTCCTGTACCAACGGGCCGCGCTCGATCGGGCGGCCGCGGCGGGTCTCGCGTGGGATGTAGGCGTTGTACCAGTAGCCGGGCACGGTGCCTGCCTCGGGGTGCTGGAAGTCGGCGGCCATCTCCAGGGAGACCGACGTGCGTGGGGCGAGTTCGTGGTCGGTGGAGACGGCCAGCACCCGGGGTTCGGCGAGCAGGACCGGCCCCACGGTGAGGTCGGGCTCGTCGACGGGCAGCCAGGTGATCAGGACGTCGATGTCGCCGCGGCGCAGTGTGGCGAAGGAGTCGCTGAACTGGGTGCGCTGGATGCGCAGCTTCCACTCCGGGTGCCGGAGGCGGAAGACGTCCCAGTAAGGGCGCAGGTCGTAGGTGTTGGCGGGCAGCATGCCGACGCGCAGGGTGCCGGTGATGCCCTGGCCGGCGAGCTGGGCCCGCTCCATGCTGTGCTTCAGCCCGGCGTAGAGAGGCCGCAGGTCGTCGCGGAGCTGCTGCCCGACCGGCGTCAGCCGTACGCTGCGGTTGGTGCGCTCGAACAGCGGAGCGCCGATCTGCCGCTCCTGCTTCTGGATCGCCTGGGTGACGCGGGCGGGTGACAGGCACAGCCGGGCGGCGGTACGGCCGAAGTGCAGTTCCTCGGCCAGGGTCAGGAAGATCTCGATGTCGCGCAGTTCCACGCCTGACCTGCCCCGTTTACTCCTACTGAAGATGATCTTTCGGAATTCATCGTTGTTCTGGAGGCTAACCGTACTTGATCCTCGGATCGCACGAACTGTTCGTTCGATGGAGCAAGTAATGGACGTCCTTATTTCCGGCGCAGGCGTCGCCGGGACCGCTCTGGCGTACTGGCTGCGCCATCACGGGTTCACCCCCACCGTGGTCGAGCGGGCCCCGCGGATGCGTGCGAGCGGAGGCGTGGTGGGCTTGCGCGGCGAGGCTTTGGACGTGCTGGACCGCATGGCCCTGCTGGAGCGGATTCAGCAGTTGAACACGCGGCTGGGGGCGTGCGGTGACGGCGACCTGGCGGTCCTCAGGGGGGAACTGATCGGCCTGCTGTGCGAGGCCACCCGCCAGGAGGTGGAGTACGTCCTCGGCGACTCGATCGCCTCGGTGGAGCAGGACCCTGCCGGCGTGCGGGTCACCTTCGAACGCGGCCGGCCGCGCCGCTTCGCCCTGGTGGCCGGCGCCGACGGGCTGCACTCGCACACCCGCTCGCTGGCCTTCGGGCCGCGCGAGCGGTTCGTCCGGCACCTGGGCATCTACACGGCGACCTTCAGCCTGCCCGGCCACCTCGGCCTGCCCGGCTCCGACCGGCTTCCCGGCATGCCGGGCAAGGCGGCCGACATCCTCGGCATCCGCGACGACGCCAAGGCGTACGCGGCGCTGCACTTCGCCTCCGGACCGCTGGCCTACGACCGTGACGACGTCGCGCAGCACCAGCGCATCGTGGCCGGGCAGTTCGCCGGCGAAGGCGGGCCCATCCCGCTCCTGCTGGCGGAGATGAGCAGGGCGCAGGACTTCTTCTTCGACGCCAACGCCCAGGTGGAGATGTGCCACTGGTCCTCGGGCCGGGTGGTGCTGCTCGAGGACGCCGGCTACTGCGCGGCGCAGATCTCGGGCCTGGGCGCTTCCCAGGCGCTGATCGGCGCCTACGTCCTGGCCGGCGAACTGGCCGTCGCCGGCGGCGAGCACCCGGCGGCGTTTGCCGCCTACGAGCGGGAGATGCGCGGCTTCGTCGCCGAACACCAGCAGATAGGACGTGAAGGCGCCGACCGGTTCTTCATGGGCATGCCCGCCCAGGCGCCCGACGTGATCGCAACCGGTACACGGGAGACGGCCCGCACGCACCTCGTCAGGCTGAAGGACTACGCGCCCAGCTTCGCCGCACGTTGGCCGCCGTGACCGATGGCAACCATGAAGGCCTGGTCCCCACCGGCGTCAGCGGCGGCGTCAGGACGGCAACAGGCCGGTATCAGAGCGACCGGCGATCGTGGACGTCATGAACGGCCCAGCGCCTGAGAATCCTCAGGCCACGAACGGGCTCAGCAAGATCAGAACAATTCTGTAGAGGAGACTCATCATGGGACACAGCGACTTCACCGCGACGGGGCTGCGCAGGCTGCGTGAGGTGCTGACGCGGCATGTCGATTCCGGGAAGATCCCCGGACTCGTCGCTCTGGTCAGCCGCGGCGGCCGTACGCACGTGGAAGCGATCGGCACGATGCGCCATGACGGTGGCGCGCCGATGCGCCGCGACACGATCTTCCGGATGGCTTCCACGTCCAAGCCGGTCACGATCGCGGCGGCGATGGTGCTGCTGGATGAGTGCCGGTTGCGGCTGGACGACGTGGTGGATGCGTGGCTGCCCGAACTGGCGAACCGCCAGGTGCTCAGGCGCATCGACGCCGAGCTGGACGACACCGTGCCGGCCCGTCGGCCGATCACCGTGCGGGACGTGCTCGCCTCCACGTTCGGCCTCGGCATGGACATGACGGCGCTGGGCACCCCGATCCTGAACGCGATCTTCGAGCGGGGACTGACGCCGAACCTGCCGGTGGAGGTGCCCGAGCAGGACGAGTGGATGCGCCGCCTGGGCGAGCTGCCGCTGATGCACCAGCCCGGCGAGCAGTGGCAGTACCAGATCAGCAGCGACCTCGTCGGCGTGCTCGTCTCCCGGGTCACCGGTCAGTCGTTCGAGGACTTCCTGCGCGAGCGGATCTTCGAGCCCCTCGGCATGAAGGACACGGGCTTCCACGTGCCCGCCGACCAGCTCGACCGGTTGCCGGACCTGTACGCCCCCGACCCGGCCAGCGGCGAGTTCCTCGTCTGGGACGAGGCCAAGGGCGGACGGTGGAGCGAAGCGCCGGCGTTCCAGGGCGGCGGCGGCGGGCTGGTCTCCACCGCTGATGACTACCACGCCTACTTCCGGATGCTGCTCAACGGCGGCACCCACCAGGGCAGGCGCATCCTGTCCCGGCCCGCCGTCGAGCTGATGACCACCAACCGCCTGTCGCCCGAGCAGAACGCCGCCCGCACCGCCCTGGCCGTCAACAACGTCCACATCTCCTTCGGCCAGGGCCAGCAGGGCGGCTGGGGCTACGGAATGGCGGTGCGCACCTACCGCGGCGACTACGCGCCCATCGGCCAGTTCGGCTGGGACGGCGGCGCCGGCACCTCCGCCTACGCCGACCCGGTCAACCAGCTCACCGGCATCCTGCTCACCCAGGTCGGCTACTCCGTCCCGAACCCGGCCCACCTGATGAACGACTTCTGGACCACGCTCTACCAGGCCATCGACGACTAACACCAGCCCCGCCACATCCGCAACCGTTTGCGCGCATCTCCACCCCGCTTCGAAGGAGTCACCATGTCCATCGCCCTTACCGAGCAGGACAAGACCACCCTGCGTACCGCCGCTTACGGCGCCGTCTCGCTGATGTCGGCCGCCGATGCCGCCGGCAAGCCGCACCAGGCCGCCACCGAGGGTTCCATCGCCCTGGCCTCCGCGACCGGCCTGGTCGGGCACGTACTCGCCGCAAAGACCAGGGACATCAACCTGAATGGCAAGACCGTCGCCGCAATCGCCGACCAGGTGCTGCCCGCCCTGACCACAGCCATGAGCCTGCTCAAGCAGCAGGACCCGGCGGAGGCCGACAACTTCCGCCGCGCTGTCATCGTCGCCGTCGAAGCAGCCGCCCGCGCCCACCAGGACCGGCCCAGCCCCACCGTCGCCGACATGAACCGCAAGATCACCGAAGCCCTCGACTCGGCTTGAGAACACCTCGGCCCACGGAGCGACAGCTCGTTCCGCACAGCTCAACAGGAATGCACATGTCAAACGTCCAACGGCGAGCGCTCCTCGCCACCACCGCGCTCGCAACCGTGCTCACGACCGTGCTCGCGAGTGCTCCCGCCGCATCGGCGGCGGTGAAGCCCGCGATCGAGATCAGTGGCGGGGTCACGCAGCCTGTCTTCTCCTACGAGGACGCAATCCGTGAGCACGTCCGGGTGCAGTCGCCGGCCGACAGTGACGGCGATGGCGACAAGGACCTGGTCCGGGTGGACATCATCCGGCCGAAGGAGTCCGGTTCCGGGCTCAAGGTCCCGGTCATCATGCACGAAAGCCCGTATTACGACCAGCCGGGTGCCGGCTTCGAGCTGGATCACAAGACCTACGACGCGGCCGGGAACGTGACGAAGTTCCCGCTGTTCTACGACAACTACTTCGTGCCGCGCGGGTACGCGTTCGTGTCCGTCGACATGGCCGGCACCAGGTTGTCCGACGGCTGCCCGACCACCGGCGGCGCGTCGGACGTGCTGGGCGGCAAGGCGGTCATCGACTGGCTGAACGGCCGGGCGATCGCCTACGACGACAACGGCAACCCGGTCGAAGCCACCTGGACCACCGGGCGTACCGGGATGATCGGCCACTCCTACGAAGGATCCCTCGCCATCGGCGTCGCCGGCACCGGGGTGCGCGGGCTGGAGACCATCGTGCCGCTCGCCGCGCCCAGCAGCTGGTACGACATGTGGCGCGCCAACGGCACCCTCACCGACTTCAAGGGCGGCCAGGAATGGCTGGCCAAAATGGTCGACGAGGACCCGGACGAGAAATGCGCGGCGGTGCACCAGCGCATGAACGAAGGCTCGGACGACGACACCGGCAACTACAACGCCTACTGGCACGAACGCGACTACCGCACGGGACCGATCTCGAACGTCCGCGACGTGCGCGCCAGTGTCTTCCCGGTAGTGGGGACGCACGACCGCAACGTGATGGCCGACCAGTTCTCCCAGTGGTGGTCCAAGCTGCCCCGCCGGGTGGAGCGCAAAGTCTGGGTGACCCAGTACGGGCACCTCGACCCGTTCTGGGCCCGCCGCGACGTGTGGGTCAGCACCTTGCACCAGTGGTTCGACCACGAACTGATGGGCGTCTCCAACAACATCATGCGGCAGCCGCGCGCCGACGTGCAGCTCGGCCCGGACCGCTGGATCACCCAGGCCGACTGGCCGGCGCCGACGCGGACGACAACCCTCAGACCGCAGCAGGACGGCTCACTGGGCCGCAGGCCCTCGACCGGCACCGGCAGCTACCTCGACACCCTGCGGACCGAAGCCGCGATGGCCGGCAACCCCGGCACCGCCAGCCCTGACCGGCTGGCCTTCCTGACCCCGCCGCTGAAAGAGGCGACGCGTCTGTCCGGGACACCGTCGGTGAGCCTGCGCCTCAAGCTGGACAAACCGACCGCCAACCTGGGCGTCCTGCTCGTCGACTACGGCACCGACACCCGCATCCACGGCGTCGACCCGGCCGGCGGGCAGGGCCTCAAGCTCGTGGACGGCAAGGACTGCATCGGCAAGGGCACGGCCGATGACGACGGCTGCTACCGCAGGGCCGCCGACAACACGGTGACCTCCGGCTTCCAGGTAGTCACCCGAGGCATCCTGGACGCGCAGAACCACAGATCGCTGAGCCGGCCGGCACCGCTGACACCGGGCAAGCTCTACGAGATCACTTGGAAGATGCTGCCGCAGGACTACGAGTTCAAGGCCGGACACCGGCTGGGCCTGATCCTGACCGGAACCAACGACGACCTCACCGACGCCGAACCCGGCACCGGGACCAAGGTCACCGTCGACCTGGCCGGCACGTCAGTGTCGCTGCCGCTGGTCGTCGGCGCGTCCAGCGGGCGATAGGCCGATCGATCCTCGCCTGGGCTCGCGGCCGGCGTGGTCGCGTTCCCAGGCTCGCCCGCAGCGTTCGCCGATCCCCAACTGGCCGGCGACGACGTCCAGGACTTTGTTCGGCACCTCCAGCGGGTCGGCCAGGAAGCATCCCAGGTAGCGGATGGTCACGAGCTGCAGGGCGAAGCCGTACCGGATGTGCCGGCCGCGATGTCCCTTGATCAGGGCCATGTCATCGTTCCGCAGACTCACCCCTCACGGCCTTGTGGTGATCAGCAGCGACTCGACACGCCTTCAGCCGGCCATCGGCCGGCGTGGACATGCCTGCCGGCTGGTGCCGCCGTTGTTTCATAAGCGAATACCTATGAAACATCGCCTCCGTGTCGATTCCCGTAGTCGTGTTCACTGGCGAGCTGGGGTTATGGGCTGATTGCAGAGGTCTTCGGGAACTTCTGATTTCTGTAGTCCTGTGCACTACCGTCGGTTCTTGTCTTACTCGTGTTCACTGCACGGTGAGGTCGGCATGGTCGACGGCGTGGCGGGTGTGGCGGAGCTGGGTGTGCTGACGGCTTCGGCGGAGGAGTGGTTGGCGGCTGTCCGGCGGGCCGAGGTGATCGGCCGGTTGGCGCGGGAGCCGCGGGTTCGGATCCCGGAAGCGGATGAGGCGGCGGCGGAGCTGGGGATATCGCGCCGTCAGGTCTATGGGCTGCTGAAGCGGTGGCGGGCGGGGTCGGGAGTGGCCTCTGATCTGCTTCGGCGCCGGTCGAGCGGCGGTCGGGGCCGAGGCCGTATTCCCGAGGAGGTCGAGGCGCTGCTGCTGGAGGTGATCCGTTCGCGGTATTTGACCAAGCAGCGTCGCACGGTCACGGCGGTCTACACGGAGGTAGTCCGGCAGTGCCGTATCCGGGGGCTGCCGGCGCCGTCGCGGGGAACGCTTGAGCGGCGGATCGGGCAGCTTGATCCCGTGGCTTCGGTGACGGCTCGGCAAGGCGCGGACGCGGCCCGGGCGTTGCGGTCGGCGGGTGGGGAGGCGCCGGTGATCGAGGGGCTACTGGAGCAGGTGCAGATCGACCACACGGTGGTGGATCTGGAGATCGTGGATGAACGGCATCGGCTGCCGATCGGCCGCCCGTACGTCACAGCCGCGATCGACGTGGCGTCCCGGAGTGTGGTGGGCCTGGTAGTGACGCTGGAGGCGCCATCAGCGTTGTCGGTGGGGTTGTGCCTGGCGCACATGGCCTGCGACAAGCGACCGTGGCTGGAGCGGCTCGGGGTGAGCGGGGCCTGGCCGATGTCGGGTAAGCCGCGCGAGGTCTTCACCGACAACGCCGCCGAGTTCAAGAGCGAGGCGCTGCGGCGGGGCTGTGACCAGCACGGGATTAAGCAGTCCTACCGACCGCTGGGGGCGCCGCATTTCGGCGGGATCAT
This sequence comes from Nonomuraea sp. GTA35, assembly GCF_041950525.1. Lineage (NCBI taxonomy): Bacteria > Bacillati > Actinomycetota > Actinomycetes > Streptosporangiales > Streptosporangiaceae > Nonomuraea > Nonomuraea sp. GTA35. The sequence goes on from NZ_JBGNUV010000025.1 coordinate 94,891, forward strand.
CGAGCGGCTCATCGGGACGATGATGAAGATGGTGCACGACCTGCCGGGCACCACCTTCTCCAATCCCGCCGAGCGCGGCGACTACGACAGCCAGGCGAGCGCAGTGCTGACGTTGGCCGAGTTGAACAAGTGGCTGGCGCTGGCGGTGATGGTCTACCACGGCGAGGTGCACAGCACGCTGAAGCAGACCCCGGCGGGGCGGTGGGAGCAGGGCGTCGCCGAGACGGGGCGCCCGGCGACGGTCGCGAACGAGACGGCGTTCCTGGTCGACTTCCTGCCGGTGGAGCGGCGGACGCTGACCCGTACAGGGGGGTCGGCCGGAATACGCGAGAAACGGGCCGCGGAGGTTCCCATAGCTGGTCTGACCTGCGGGGCAGCTTCCCTCGCATCTCACGGGACGGTTCCAACCAGCTGCAGTGAGTGGCTCGGGGTTGGGGGTGTTCTACGGATGGCGCGCGCTTGGCCGTGGGCTTTCCCCTACAGTGATCCCGGCTATCGCCCGGTGCGCGTGTCGGCGGCTACTCGGAGGGCCTGCCGGAGCTGGTCCAGGTCGGCTGCGCCGGGCCGTCCGGGTGTGGTAGAGCCGGCAGGACAGCGACGGGGCGGCGCCGGGCTCGGCGAGCGGGTCGCGCCGTCGATCAGGATCGTCGGGGAGCCGGTGAAGCCCGTCCGCTCGGCCGCCGCCTCAGACAGAAAGTCCACCCATGTGAGGCTGCGAGGGCCAGGTCGCCAACCGGCCCATCTACGTGGCGCTGGCGGTCACCGTGGACGGCGAGCGCGACATCCTCGGCCTGTGGGCCGGCGACGGTGGCGAGGGCGCCAAGTTCTGGCTGCACGTGCTGGCCGAGATCAAGAACCGCGGCGGCGCCGATGCGCTGATGGTGGTCTGCGACGGCCTGAAGGGACTGCCGCAGGCCATCGAGAGCGTCTGGCCGCAAGCCGTCGTCCAAACGTGCGTACCCTGGCGCAGGACGCTGAGCGGTATGTCGACTACCCGCGACGATCAGACTGAGCGTGGCAGGCCCGCTCCGGATGCCGGCCTGCCCGCCTCAACAGGGCCGAGTCCAGGCGGTTTCGACCGTACGCGCGTCAGAAATCCTGATCGCGTGCGGTGGACGGGCGGGAACGGAGGGCGTGGAAGGCGGCGATGCCCAGGAAGAGGGCGGCGCTGAGGGCGGCGTTGATGTGCAGGGCGTGGGTCCACGCCTCGCGTGCGACGTGCAGGAGGCGCTCGCCGTCGGGACCGGGCAGGTGCGCGGCCAGGGTGGCGGCGCCGGCGATGCCGCCCAGGACCGTGTCGGTCAGTGCCGCCGGGGCGTCGTAGGGGATGGCGGGATACACCCCGTCGCGGTAGAGGTAGGTGCCCAGGCTGCCCAGTATGGCGACTCCGAGGGCCATTCCGAGTTCTCCCGCGGTCTCTTGGAGCGCCGAGGCGGCGCCCGCCCGTTCGGGCGGGGCGGCGCCGACGATGGTGTCGGAGCTGATCACTATCACCGGTGTCAGCCCGACCCGCAGCAGAACGGTGCCGGCTCCCAGCACGAACGCACCAGAGGGACCGTCGGCCCCGATCATGATCGCACAGCCTGCGGCGGCCAGGAGCAGGCCCGTGCCCAGGACGCGGGCCGGACGGAGTCTGCGCAGCCAGGCAGGGGTGAACGTCGACATCGCGATCCCGGCCAGGGCCGCCGGCAGCAGCCACAGACCCGCCCGCAACGGCGACAGGCCCAGCACACCCTGCAGGTACTGGTAGATCAGGAACGTGGTGCCCGCGACGGTGAACACCGTCAGCGCCATCGTGGCCAGCGCTGTGACGAATGCCCGCTCTCCCAGCAACTCCAGGTCCAGCATCGGTGCGGTCATACGCCGCTGACGCCGTACGAACACCGCTCCCAGCCCCAGCCCGACGGCGATGGCCAAGACTCCCGCGGCGTCACCCGCGGCGGTGTTCTTGGCACCGTAGACGATCACCAGCACGGCCGTCAGCGCCAGCGCCGCGCTGCCCAGGTCGGGGCGCCGCGCGCCGGGGACGCGCTGTTCGGGCAGCAAGAACGGGCCCGCGCCCAGCAGGACCATCATGAGGGGGACGTTGAGCAGGAACACCGAACCCCACCACGACACCTCCAGCAGCAGCCCGCCCACCACAGGCCCGACCACGCTGCCGGACATGAAGCAACTCACCCATACCGGCATCGCCACGGTGCGCTGGGCGGGGACCGGGAACATCGTCCGCAGCAGTGCCAACGTCGAGGGCATCAGCGTGGCGCCCGCCACGCCCATCAACGCCCTCGCCGCGATCAGCAGTTCAGGAGTGCCGGACCAGGCGGCCAGGACTGAGGCGGCGCCGAACGCGGCGGCGCCCCACAGCAGGATCCGGCGGCGGCCCAGCCGGTCGCCCAGCGCGGCCATCGGGACCAGCAGGCCGGCCATCAGGAACCCGTACACATCCATGATCCACAACTGCTGGGGGCCGCTGGGGGCCAGGTCGGCGCTCAACGCCGGCAGCGCCAGATGCAGCACCGAGTTGTTGATCGACAGCAACAGGGTCGGCAACGCCAGCACCGCCAGCCCCCACCACTGGCGGCGGCCCGCCCTCATTTCTTCCATGCCGCGAACGTTAGGAACCTGCCCCCGACCCCGAATCGGTCACGCGACGGGGCCGCGGACGTTCGCCTGAACCTGGTCATTCGACAGAGGCGGCCGCCGTCTCCGCCCGCCTAGCGTCAGGGGGCGAAGACGACGGAAAGGCGGTGGCCCCGTGCCCCGATACGACGACACCTTGAACGAGGCGCTGGAGCGTCTCGACGACCTTGGCTACGAGCGCGGCCAGGGTGAGCTCGCCAACCACGGCCCGATGGGCGCCGAGGCGCTGGCCGTCATGGGACACCTCGACGAGGTGAACGGCTGGGTCGATACCTATCGCAGCGCCCGGCTGCACTACGATCCGCCCGCCGCGCGCAACCCGATCGATCCGGACGAGGAGGCGTCGTGGCGGTCAGCCCTGGGCGACTTCGAGCGGGTCGGCGACTGGGAGCGGCTGTTCCGCGCCGCTCTCGACGGCGAACCGTGGCGTGAGGTCCTGACGCGCTGGTGGCCGCGGTTGATGCCGGGGCTGTTCGCGGGGATGACGCACGGGGTGATCCGCACCGCGCACGCGGTTCGCGGCCTGGCGGCGGTGGACGAGCCCTCGCCGCTCCAGCTCAACGAGCTGGCACGCGGCCTGGCCTACTGGGCCGGACGCTTCGTGCCGCTGCCGGGCAGGGTCCCGTTCAGCGGTGGCGGAGACTTCCAGGACGCGGTCGCGGCCCTGCCCCGCGGTGGGCTGGAAGGGCTGGAGAGCCTAGCCGAGTTCCAGGACGCGTGGGGCAGGATGAACGAGGTCCCCGGCTACGACGAGGCGCTGCTCCGGCTCCACGCCGCCGACGCCCAATGGCTGCTGAGCGAGATGACGGCCGGCTTCGCCGGGGTGTTCCTGACGCACCACGACTTTCGTCCGGCACCGGTACTGCTGCACGCTGTCACCGCGCCCGCCGCCGTCCGGCTCGTGCTGCCCCTTCTGCCCGCCGAGTTCCATCTGCCCTCGGTGGCCGAGCTGTGGAAGATGCACGCTGCCCTGCTCACCACCTTCGCCGTGCCCCGGACCGGTGAGGAGGCGGCGGTCTCGCTGGCCCGCCGCGAGGAGACCGTCCCGTTCCACGAGCTGTCCGCCCGGGCCGCCGAGCACGGGGATGAGCACGTCATCAAGTTCACCGAAGCCTGCATGCGCGAGCACGCCCTGCGTCCCGACCCCCGCTACCCGGCGGCCGTCTCAGCGGCCCACCGGCGGATCCCCCGCCCCTGAGCGCCTGCCGCGCCCACCCAGGCCGCCGGTACCCAGAGGTGCCTGCTCGACCAGGACGAAAGCCCCGATAGTGTCGGTGCGTGCTCCTCGGAAGAACAAGGGAACTGGCGAAACTGGAGGGGCTCCTGCGTGCCGCCAGGTCCGGACGGGGCGGCGGGCTGGTCCTGCGGGGAGAGGCGGGCATCGGCAAGACCACGCTGCTCGATCACCTCGCGACCACCGAGGACCTGTGGATTCTTCGCGCGTACGGCAGCCCGTACGAGTCCGGGCTGCCGTACGCGGGGCTGCACCTGCTGCTGCGGACGATCGTTCACCGCATCGACGCGCTTCCCCCGAGGCAAGGACGGGCGCTCAGCCGGGCGTTCGGGCTGAGCGGCGCCGCGGAGGGCAGCGCAAGGGACGCTGTCAGTGACGGTACGGGCGACGGCCTCTTGGTCGGCCTGGCCGTGCTGACCCTGCTGAGCGGACTGGCCGACGAGCAGCCGGTCCTGTGCCTGGTCGACGACGCCCACTGGCTCGACCCGGCCTCCGCCGAGGCACTGCTGTTCGCGGCCCGCCGGCTGGAGGCCGACCGGGTCGCGATGGTGTTCGCCGTACGGGAACCGCACGCGCCGGAGTTCGCATCCCCCGGACTCGCCGACCTGCCTGTCGGCGGACTCGATGATCGGGCGTCTGCCCAGCTGCTCGGCGAGCTGGACCCCGCTCTGCCCCCGCAGGCCCGCGCGGAGATCCTGCGGGAGGCCCGGGGCAACCCGCTGGCCCTGCGAGAACTGCCGGCGGTACGCGGCACGGGCCTCATCTACGATGCTGCCGCCCCGCCGGCGGTCAACCGCGTGCAGCGGGCGTTCGCCGAACGGATCGCCGCCCTCCCTGCCCGCACCCAGACCGTCCTGCTGGTCGCTGCAGCGGCCGACACCGGCATGCTGTCCGTCGTCCTGGACGCGGCGGCCTGGCTCGGCGCGTCCGTCGAGGATCTCGTCCCTGCCGAGCGCGCGGACCTCGTGCGGCTGGCCGGGGAACGGCTGACGTTCCGGCATCCCCTCATCCAGGCCACCGTCTACCAGCAGGCCGACGCCGCGCGACGGCTGGCGGTGCACCGGGCGCTGGCGGAGGCCCTGATCCGCCACCACGAACCGGGGCGACGGGCATGGCACCTGGCGGCGGCCAGTACCGGGCCGGACGAGGACGTCGCCGCCGCGCTGGAACACAGCGCCGAGGAGGCACGACGCCGCGGGGGGTACCTCGCGGTGGCCCGCACCTACGAACGCGCCGCCGCGCTGACCCCGGACCGGTCCCGTCGCGGCCTCCGGCTGGCCGCCGCCGCGCGGGCCGCCGCCGACGCCGGCCGGCTCCGGCGCGCGGCGTCTCTGCTGGAGGAGGCCGCCGTGCACCTCACCGGCCCGGCCCTGTCCGCCGAGGTCGCCGGGCTGGACGCGCTGCTGGACAGCAGCGACGGCCGGCAGGCGCACCGGCGGCTGATCCACGCGGCGGGCACCGTCGCCGAACGGGATCCGCAGACCGCGGGCCGCCTGCTGTTCAACGCGGTCGAGCGGGCCTGGTCGGCCGGGGATCTGGCCGCCGTCGCCGACGCCGCGCACCGCACCGGGCTCCTGGGGCTCATCGGCGCGGAAGCGGCCGGCGACCTGGCCCGGGCCGCGACCGCGTTCGACCGGCTCGCCGTCGGCGGCACCGCCGCCGACGGCGTCGCGGCGCTGCGGAACCTGGTCGCCACCGTCGAGCGTGACGGACCGCCGCGCCACCGTGCCATGGTCGTCTGGTGGCACGTGCTGCTCGGCGACTTCGCCACGGCCCAGGCGCTGGCGGCCGATCTGGAACGGGATTGCCGGCTGTCGGGGGCGATCGGCGTCCTGCCCGAAGTGCTGGCGCTGACCGCAATCGCGCACCTGCACTTCGGGCGGCACGCCGAGGCGCTCACCACCGCGGGCGAGGGGCTGCGCCTGGCCCGCGACACCGGGCAGCCGCGCCTGGCGGGCGGACCGGCGATCGTCCTGGCGCAGCTCGCGGCGATCGAAGGGGACGCGCGGCTGTGCCACGCACTGCTGGCCGAGGCCGAGGACGTCCCTCACCCGTCCCTTCAGGCGACCCGCGCGAGGAACCTGATCGATCTGGCGCAGGGCCGCCCCGACGCCGTCCTGGACCGGCTGCCCGTGATCGCTGCCGGCCTGCACCGCATGGACGCCCGCGCGGGCCTGTCCGACGTCGTCGAGGCCGCCGTCCGCGCCGGCCGCCCGCAGGAGGCGCGCGAACCGTTCCAGTGGTACCTGAACTGGGCGATCCCGCTCGGCCGCCCGTGGGCCGAGGCCATCGCGGCACGCTGCGCGGCGCTGCTCGACGACGACGCCGAACCGCACTACCTGCGCGCCCTCCGTCTCCACCGGGAACGTGACGCGGCACCATTCGAACGCGCCCGCACCGAGCTCCTCTATGGCGAATGGCTGCGCAGAGCACAACGGCGCGCCGACGCCCGCGCTCCGCTGCGTTCCGCTTCGGAAACATTCGAACGCCTGGCCGCCCACCCCTGGGCCGACCGAGCCCGAGCCGAACTGCGCGCCACCGGCGAAAGCCGTGCCACGCCGGCGCCCGATCCGCTTGCCGAGCTCACCCCGCGCGAGCAGCAGATCGCACGCCTGGCGGCGACCGGCCTGTCCAACCAGGACATCGCCGCGCGCCTGTTCCTGAGCTCGCGGACCGTCGGGTACCACTTGTCCAACACCTACCGGAAACTGGGCCTCGCCTCCCGTACGGAACTGGCCCGCCTCGTACTGGACGACAACCGGACCGGCAGCGTGTGAGGTGCATCGCGGACGCCCAGCGCGGGCCGGCCCGAAGCGGGGATACGGCGGCTCGGTGTGGGAGTATCCGATCCAACCGGGCTGGCCTCAGAAGCAGACCCGACAGTCCACGGCACAGATGATTCCGCCGGTCATTTCGGCCGCTCGCAGGCGCTGGCTGCCCCGCTCGATTGAGTTCTGCCAGGGGGTGTCGGGGCGCGGGAGGTTGGGCACAGTCCGCAGGCCGCGCCCGGGGCCGTAGGCGTCATCACACGGATGCGACGATGTAGCGGTCGCGTTCCTGGCCTTCGGAAGCTGTCAAACCGGCTGAGACATCAGGCTACTTGCGTGGTTTGTGGTGAAGCGTCGGTCTGGGGTGTCGCGAGTGGCTGGTTGATCCACACCTTGGTCGGCAGAGGCGGTGGGTAGGGACGCC
>NZ_JBGNUV010000026.1:0-78544 GCF_041950525.1 Nonomuraea sp. GTA35
AGGGCTCGATGAACTCCCACTCCACATCCGTCAATTGCACTCGCGTCACGCAAAACGATCTACCGGATCGGACCCCGAAACGAGGGCGGATCCCGCAGATTGATCACAACCAAATACACGCCCTAGTCGCATTGGCACACCGCTTGACGCACACAACGTACGGCGAGAGTTCCGCAACGCCATCAGAGGCATCAAGGGCATCTACGCCGACGCGTGGACACCACGCGAGCTACGACACAGCTTCGTGTCGCTGCTCTCCGACGACGGCGGCCTATCCATAGACGAGATCGCAAAACTGTGCGGACACGCCAGTACAACCGTGACCGAGACTGTCTATCGACACCAGATCCGGCCGGTGATCCAAACCGGCGCGCTGGCCATGGACCGCATCTTCGACAACATCGACGACGCGTAGCCCGCCAACATGTCACTCAGTTTGTCACTCAGAAGATCAAAAAGGCCACTTCCGATCACTGGAAGTGGCCTTTGACCTGGGTGGAGATGAGGGGATTCGAACCCCTGACCCCTTCGATGCGAACGAAGTGCGCTACCGGACTGCGCTACATCCCCTAGGACTCGACCAGATTAGCAAACTTCCGAGAGTCCTCGCGCCACCCGTTCAGTCCCCCACCGCTCGCTTGGGCGGTTCGGCGTACTGGTCGAACAGAATGTCCGAGTGCATCGCCGTGAGGTCGATGATCTCCGCCTCCGCCTCCGCGGCGGCCCGCCGCTGCTCACGCAGCCGCCGGAGCCGCTCAGCACGCGCCAGAAGGGCGCGATCGCGGCGCTCCCTGTCCACCTGTACGGCGATGCGCAGGAACGCCATGTACGCCAGCATGATGACCACGGACGGCGCCACGCCCCACCATGGGATCACCTTCACCGCGGCGGTCACGACGGAGGCCAGCACCAGCAGGGCGGTGAAGAAGAGCAGGCGCCGGCGGCGGGCCACGATGATGGCGCGGCGCCGGAAGCGGAACTGGCGGACGTCGACCTTCTCGGCCTCCACCGGCGGCGTCTCGTCGTCCTCGTCGGAATCGGGCGGGGCCAGGTTGTCGAGGTCGGGGAGCTGGTGCTCGCCGGTGTAATACTCTTCGAGCTCGGCCAGCTCGGCGAGGTTCGCCTTGTCCTTGCGCAGCCACATCGGGATGAGGACGCATAGCCACATCACGACGATGGCCAGATAGAGGAGGACGCTGCTCACGACCACCTCCAGGCAGCATGAAGACGCGGATGTGTTCGTCGCGCCTTCAATATGCTCACGTCACGCACCGTAAGACCGCGTGTCACTGATTGACGAGCATTCGGTGCGGTGTGTCGCGAGATCGTCAAACCTCTTCGACGGGAGACCCACCGTGAGCGGCTGACTCACGCGCGCGACGCCACTGCACGAGCAGCCCGCCGGGAACATCCTCAACGGTCAGCGCGTAGCAAATGTGGTCGCGCCAGGCTCCGTCGATGTGAAGTTGGCGACGCCGAATGCCTTCTTCCCTGAATCCCAGCTTCTCAACCACTCTACGGCTGGCTTGGTTCTCGGGGCGGATGTTCGCTTCCAGCCGATGCAAACCGGTGGTGAAAAAGCAGTGGTCGACGGCCATGGCGAGCGCGGTGGGGATGATCCCCTTGCCGGCCAGCGCCCCGTCGACCCAGTAGCCGACCTGGGCAGAACGGGCAGAGCCCCACACGATGGCGCCCACGGTCAGTTGCCCCGCGAACCGGCCGTCGTACGTCACCACCCACGGCAGCGCCAGCCCCTGCCGTGCCTCGCGGCGCAGCGTGCCGACCATCGAGACATACGGCCCCAGCCCGGTCCTGAACAGCGGCGTCTCAGGGTTGCTGGGCTCCCACGGACGTAGCCAGTCGGCGTTGCGCAGCCGGGTCTCGCGCCACACGCGTACGTCGCTCAGCCGCAGCGGCCGGAGGCCCACCTGACCTTCGTTCAAGATCACCGGCCAGCCACGAAGTCGATCCACACCTCTTATCATCCCCCGATCGGGCACGATGTCGCCACGGCTCAAGGAGGGCGATCGGATTCGCCGTCAACGCGGGTGATCGCCTCCCCGCATTTGATCAACAGCGTGCCGCAGAATCGGAGCGAGCACGGCCACGCCATCACGCACACCTCCGGACGAACCGGGCAAATTAACGATCAAGGTTTTGCCCGCCTGTCCGGCCAGCCCGCGAGACAGCACGGAGGTCGGCACTTTTTCGCGATTTGCCAACCGGATGGCCTCCGCAATGCCGGGAATTTCCCGAGAAATTACCCGGGACGTCACCTCCGGCGTCAAATCCATCGGCGTCAGCCCTGTCCCGCCGGTGGTGACGATGACGTCGTAACCCTCCGCCACCCCGTCACGGAGCGCGCCCTCGACCGGTTCTCCGTCGGCCACCACCACGGGGCCGTCGACGACCTCGCACCCGGCCTCCCGCCGCAGCAGATCGGCGAGCAACGGCCCGGATTTATCCTCATAAATCCCCGCCGATGCCCGGTTGGACACCGTAATCACCAACGCCCGCATCACGCCCGGCTCCCGTCTGCCGCTCCAACCGCCCCGGTCAGGCCCTGACCTCCGCCCGCCGGCTCGATCTCCGTCCCATCATGCCCGACTGCCCGCCGGCGCCCGTACAGGCGCCGGCAGCGGCACTCCAGCCGTCAGCGGCCCCCAGCCGTGGTCGGTCGCGCCTATCAAGCCCGTCACAAGGACAGGTCACGCCCTTCCAGGCCATCAGCGCACCACCGCACCACGCACCGGGCTCCCGCCCGCCGTGACCCCTTGCCCGCCGTCAACCTCTCAGGCCTGATCGCGCGTCCACCGGCCGGTCTTCCCGCCCAGCTTCTCCTCGACCCGCACCTCAGTGATCACCGCACCCGGATCCACCGCCTTGACCATGTCGATCAGAGCCAGCGCCGCCACCGACACCGCGGTCAGGGCCTCCATCTCCACCCCGGTGCGGTCGGCCGTCTTGACCCGGCAGGTGATCCCCACACCCCAGTCCTCGACGTCGAGGGTCACCTTCACCCCGTGCAACGCGATGGGATGGCAGAGCGGGATCAGATCGGGCGTGCGTTTCGCCCCCATGATCCCCGCGATCCGCGCCACCCCCAGCGCGTCGCCCTTGGGCACCTCCCCCGACCGCAGCAACGCCACGGTCTCGGCCGACAGCAGCACCCGCCCGGTGGCCGTGGCGCTGCGGGCCGAGACGTCCTTGGCCGACACGTCGACCATGCGCGCCGCCCCGGTCTCGTCGATATGCGTCAGCTCGCTCAAAGCCGGACCACCTCCACAGAAGCCCCCGCCTCCACCTCGGTCACATCCTCCGGCACCACGATGAGCGCGTTCGCCGAGGCCAGCGCGGCGAGCTGGTGTGATCCCTGACCGTGCGCCGGCGATACCGTGCCGTCGGCCGCCAGCACCCCGCGCAGGTACGACCGCCGCCCGAACGGCGACCGCAACGGCCCGGTGGTCCGCGCGGTGACCGTCTCGGGCATCCCACTGGGCAGCCCGCGCATCTTGGCGAGCGCAGGCCGGACGAACAGCATGAACGAGACGAAGGACGACACCGGATTGCCAGGAAGCGCGAAGATCGGCACCTGGTCGTCCCCCAGGACGCCGAACCCCTGCGGCATCCCCGGCTGCATCGCCACCTTCTCGAACCGGACCGTGCCCAGCGGCGACAGCGCCTCCTTGACCGGCTCGTACGCGCCCATCGACACCCCGCCGCTGGTGATGATCGCGTCGGCGCGCACCAGGTGCGTGTCCAGCCGGTCGAGCAACATGCCCGGATCGTCCCCGACGGACCCGGCGCGGAAGCCCTCGGCTCCCACCTCCCGCACGGCCGCCGTCAGGGTGTAGCTGTTGGAATCCCAAATCTGGCCGGGCTGGAGGGTGCCGCCCGGCTCGACCAGCTCGGCGCCGGTGGAGATCACGACGACCCTGGGCCGCGGCCGCGCCCAGACGCGCCGCCGCCCCACCCCGGCGATGATCCCGAGCTGCGCGGGCCCGATCACGGTGCCCGCCTTCAGCACGACCTCGCCGGTCTGCACGTCCTCCCCGGCCCGCCTGATCGCGTTGCCGGCCTCGGCGCGGCGATCGATGCGTACGGAGACGGTGCCGCCGTCGGTCCACTCGACCGGTACCACGGCATCGGCCCCGGCGGGCAGGGGAGCGCCGGTCATGATGCGTACGGCGTGCCCCGGCCCCACGGCCCGCAGCTCCAGCGACCCTGCCGCCACGTCGTCGATCACCGGCAAGGTGGCCGGGATCTCCGACAAGTCCTCGACCCGGACCGCGTACCCGTCCATGGCCGAGTTGTCGAACGGCGGCAACGGCACCGGTGAGGACACGTCCTCGGCCAGCGTCGTCCCCAGAGTCTGCTCCAGCTCCAGCTCAAGGGGGGCCAGCGGACGTACAGTGGCCAGGATCTCGGCCAGATGCGCGTCAACTGATTTCATCAAGGAACTCCCGCAGCCACGGCACGAACTCCGGCGCCAGATCCTGGCGGTCCGCCGCGAACTTCACCACGGTCCGCAGATAGTCCAGCTTGTCGCCCGTGTCGTAGCGCCGTCCCCTGAACAGCACGCCGTGCACCGGCCCGCCCTCCTCGGAGCCGCGCGAGGCGAGCGTCCGCAGCGCGTCGGTGAGCTGGATCTCCCCGCCACGCCCCGGCGGGGTCTTCTCCAGCACCTCGAAGACCGCCGGATCGATCACGTAACGCCCGATGATCGCCCAGTTGGACGGCGCCTCGTCGGCCGGCGGCTTCTCCACGAGGTCCGTCACGCGGACGACGTCCTCCTCGGAGGTCGCCTCGATGGTCGCCACGCCGTACAGCGAGACCTGCTCCTTGGGCACCTCCATCAGCGCGATCACGCTCCCCCCGAACGTGTCACGCACCTCGATCATGCGCCGCAGCAGGTGGTCGCGGTGGTCGATCAGGTCGTCACCGAGCAGGCAGGCGAACGGGTGATCACCGACGTGATGCTTGGCACAGAGCACCGCGTGGCCGAGCCCCTTCGGCTCGCCCTGCCGTACGTAATGCAGGGTCGCCAGCGAGGCGGGCTCGCGAACCTGGGACAGCCGGTGCTCGTCGCCCTTGGCCTCGAGGGCCTCTTCCAGCTCGAACGCCCGGTCGAAATGGTCCTCGATCGAGCGTTTGTTCTTGCCGGTGACCATGAGGACGTCGAGGAGCCCAGCGGAGGCGGCCTCCTCGACGACATACTGGATCGCGGGCTTGTCGACGATGGGCAACATCTCCTTGGGTGTCGCCTTGGTCGCCGGGAGGAACCGGGTGCCCAGACCCGCGGCGGGCACGACGGCTTTCGTCACAGGGTCGAAGTCAGCCATGAGTAGACCCTAGTGGAGGGACCTGTGGACAAGCTGAACCTGCGCCGCGAGCTGAGCGCGGCGCGTACCTCCCTCTCCCCCGAGCAACTGCGTGCAAACGCCATCAAGGTCCGCGAAACCCTGCTCGAACAACCCTGGGTCCAGATGGCCGGGCTGGTGGCCTGCTACTGGTCAACGGGGTCGGAGCCGGAGACGCACGGGCTCGTGTTCGCTCTCTGGAAACATGGAGCCACCGTTATCCTCCCGGTCCTGCGTGACGACAACGACCTGGATTGGGCGGTGTACGACGGCCCGGACACGCTCGCCCCCGGCCGTTTCGGGATCATGGAACCGGTGGACACGCGCCGCGGCGTGGACGCCGTGCGCACGGCCGCGCTCGTGATCGTGCCCGCCCTGGCGGTGGACCGGCGGACGGGGATCCGCCTGGGGCGCGGCGGCGGCTCCTACGACCGCGCCCTTGCCCGCGTCGGCCCGAACGTCCCCACCGTGGCGTTGCTGCACGACGGCGAACTGATCGACGACGTCCCGTCGGAACCCCATGACCGCGCGGTCCGCTATGCCATGACGCCTGCCGGACTCACTAGGCTGATGTGAACGCAGGTACGAGAGAGGAGCCAGATGACGCTTGATCTCTGGCTCCTCGTCGGTGCCGCGATCGTCATCGCGGCCATCGCGTCCGTACGGCTCGCGCATCGCACCGGCCTGCCCAGCCTGCTGATCTTTCTCGGCTTCGGGCTGGCGCTGGGGCCTTCGGGGTTCGGGATCCCGTTCGAGAGCCCGCAGCTCGCCCAGCAGATCGGCCTGTCGGCGCTCGCGGTGATCCTCGCCGAGGGCGGTCTGACCACGAACTGGTCCCATGTGCGGCGTTCCGTCCCCTTGGCCCTGGTGATGGCGACCGTCGGCGTGACGGTCAGCATCGTCGTGGTGGCGCTGCTCGTCCAGGGAATCCTCGGCATCGACGGCACCACCGCGCTGATCTTCGGCGCGGTGCTGGCCTCCACCGACGCCGCGGCAGTCTTCTCCGTGCTGCGCAGGCTGCCGCTGCCGCCGCGCCTGGCGGGGGTGCTGGAAGCGGAGTCCGGCTTCAACGACGCCCCGACGGTCATCGCCGTGGTGCTGCTCAGCGGCGCGTCCCACTCCCAGGCGACGCTGGGAACGTTCCTCCTGGAGACGTCCGTCGAGCTGATCATCGGCGCGGCCGTCGGCCTCGCCATCGGCCCCACGGGTGCGTACGCCCTGCGCCGCGTCGCCCTGCCCGCCTCCGGCCTGTACCCGATCGCCGTGCTGGCGCTCACCTTCGTCTCGTACGGCGGCGCGGTGCTGCTGCACGGCTCCGGCTTCCTGGCCGTCTACCTGACGGCGCTCGTCCTGGGCAACTCCCGCCTCCCCCACAGGGCCGCGACCAGGGGTTTCGCGGAGGGCGCCGCGTGGCTGGCGCAGATCGGCCTGTTCGTCATGCTCGGCATGCTGGCCGACGTGGACGAGATGCCGTCGGCCATCATCCCGGGTCTGATCACCGGCACGATCCTGGTCCTCCTCGCCCGCCCGCTCTCGGTCGTGGTCAGCTCGGCGCTGGCCTGGGCCCTGCGCCTGGGCTGGGTGAACTGGCGCGACCAGGCGTTCCTGTCGTGGGCGGGGCTGCGCGGCGCGATCCCGATCGTGCTCGCGACCATCCCCTGGGCGGCCGGCGTCGAGGGCTCCAAACACCTCTTCAACCAGGTCTTCGTGATCGTCATCGTGTTCACCCTGCTCCAGGGGCCGACGCTGCCGTTCATGGCGCGCGTGCTCGGGGTGTCCGCGCCCGGCGAGGCCCACGACCTCTCCGTGGAATCGGCTCCGCTGGAGGAGCTCAAGGCCGATCTGCTGCAGGTCAAGGTGCCGCAGGGCTCCCTGCTGCACGGCGTGGAGATCTTCGAGCTCCGCCTGCCCGCCGGCGCCCAGGTCACCCTCGTCGTACGCGACGGCAAATCCTTCGTGCCCGCCTCCACCACCCGCATCCGGGCGGACGACCAGCTTCTCGTGGTCACCACCGCCTCCTGCCGTGAGCAGGTCGAACGCCGCCTGCGCGCGGTCAGCCGCAGCGGGAAGCTGGCCGGATGGTACGGAGAGCGGGGGTTGGAATAGGTGTTTGACCCTATCGGTTACCATTAGCAGTCGCATCGCTCGAGTGCTAGAGCTTGTTTAAGGAGGAGCGCGTGCCGACGTATCAGTACGCCTGCAACGACTGCGGTGACCAGCTCGAAGTCGTCCAGAAGTTCACCGACGATGCGTTGACGGTCTGCCCGAACTGCCAGGGCAACCTGCGGAAGGTGTTCTCCGCGGTCGGCATCGTGTTCAAGGGCTCTGGCTTCTACAAGACCGACAACCGTTCGTCGTCCTCGACCTCGTCGTCCTCGACCGCGTCTTCGTCTTCGTCTTCGTCGAAGTCGGGGGAGAGCAAGTCGTCGGACTCGAGCTCGTCGTCCAGCTCGACCACGACGCCCGCTCCGGCCGCCGCGTCCAGCTGAAGCGCGCGGCTTCCGCGAGACGCGGAGCCGTGCCTCATACGGCGTGCCGCTGCCCTCCTGGGCATGCGGCACCCAACCAGCACGTACGGCGTGCCGCTGCCCCCTGGTGTGCGGCACCCATCCAGCACATGCGGCGTGCTGCGGTTCACGCTGCTCACCCACAAGAACGTGCGGTGATGTGTGCTCGGCTTTCGACGCCCGAGCAGCACGTGGGCGTGCTGTCGTTCGCGGCACCCGCCCAGGAACGTCCCGGCCCCCGGCGGAAGCAGGTCGCGGCACACAGCGCTCAGCCCACACCGCCGCCGGCCCGGCAGCGCAAGCACACGCACCCACGCCACCGCCGGCCCCGCCGTACAAGCACACACACCCACACCGCCGCCGGCCCCGCAACACAAGCGCACGCACCCCACACCACCTACGACGCCACACCGCGACATGCGATGGCGCGCACCCACCTGAGGCGCTCGCGCGGTCCAACACCCACCCGACCACGCGCCCCTCCAGGCCCGCACCCCACGGCACCTGCGGGTCCCTGCTCATCCCCATCAGAGGACCTGCACCCCTAGGGAGGCCGATCGGCCGGCGCACCGAGCAACTCCGGCGCGATCCGGTCGACGAGCCGTTCGAGCTGCGGATCCGGCCCCCAATCGGCCACCAGCCGCCTGAGCCCCTCGCATGCACACCGCAGGAGCCGTACGGCAGCCTCCTCCCCCTCCTTCGTGAGCCGCAACGCGTCCCCATCGTCCGACCGCCGTACCAGCCCCACCGCCACGAGCTGATCAACGTACGGCCGCCCGTACTCCCTGCTCACTCGGGCCCGCTCGGCCAGTTCGTCAGCCCTCACCCACCCCTCGCCGCCCAGCCTGGCGAGCACCCACACCCCCTGCGGCGAGATCCCGTCCAACCCGGCCGACGCCCCGAGCCGGTCGTAATAGCCGCGCCGTAGATCCGCATCGGCCAGCCGTACCAGCCCTCGCTCGACCTCGGCCAGCGACGACCGCTCCGCGGACGTGGCTCCCAGCCCCTCGCCCAGGTCCGCCGCCTTCGTCGTCTCCCTGAGCCGCGCCTGCGGTATGAACCAGCTGAGCAGGAACGCCCCGCACATCACGGGTGCCGCCACCCGGAAGACCGCCGCGATCGCATCCGCGTACACATGCAGAAATCCCTGCGCCAGCCCCCGCGGCAGCCGCTGAATGACGGTCGGATCCTCCTGGATCCTCCCGGGATCGAACCCAGGCGGCAGCCGCACGCCACGCAGCGCCTCCCGCAGGTCGTCGTTCAAGGTGGCCGAGAACACCGACCCCAAGGTCGCCACCCCGAACGACCCTCCGATCGACCGGAAGAACGTGGCCCCGGACGTGGCCACGCCGAGATCCTTGAAGTCGACCGCGTTCTGCACCACGATCACCAGCACCTGCATGGTCATCCCCAGCCCCACCCCGAGGACCAGCAGATAGACCCCCATCGCGAGCAGGCTGCTCCCCTCCGTCAGCGTCGCGAGCAGGAACATCCCCACGGTCGCCACAGCCGTCCCCGTGATGGGCAGGAAGCGATATTTCCCGGTCTTCGAGATGATCTGCCCGCTCACGATCGACATGGTGAGCATGCCGGCCATCATCGGCAGCAGGTACACCCCCGACAAGGTCGGGCCGACCCCATGCACCACCTGCAGGAACAGCGGCAGGTACGTGAGCGCCCCGAACATCCCGAAACCCACCACGAACCCGACCACCGACGACATCGCGAACGCCCTCACCCGGAACAACCCGAGCGGCAGCACCGGCTCGGCCACCCGACGTTCGACGAGCACCCATCCGGCCAGCAGGGCCACCGCCGCCCCCGCCAGCCCCAGGATGAGCGGATCGCTCCACGCGTACGTCGTGCCGCCCCAGGTCGTCATCAGCACCAGGCACGAGGTCGCCGCGCCGAGCAGCACCACACCCGCGTAGTCGATCGTGTGCTTGGTACGCGTGTCGTCCCCCGGCAGCACCGCGACGATCACGCACAACGCCACCGCCCCCAGCGGCAGGTTGACGTAGAACACCCAGTGCCACGACAAATGGTCGACGAACACCCCGCCGAGCAGCGGCCCCACGATGCTGGAGACGGCGAAGACCGCCCCGAAGAAGCCTTGGTACCTCCCCCTCTCCCGCGCGGAGACGACATCCCCCACGATCGCCTGGGCCAGCACCATCAGCCCGCCCCCGCCAAGCCCCTGAACGGCGCGGAAGGCGATGAGCTCCCCCATGTTCCGACTCAGCCCGCAAAGCGCCGACCCCGCCAGGAAGATGCAGATGGCTCCGATGAACAGCCTCTTGCGCCCGTACTGATCGCCGAGCTTCCCCCAGAGCGGCGTGGAGACGGTCGAGGCCAGCAGGTAACCCGTCACGACCCACGACAGGCGCTCCAGCCCGCCGAGGTCGCTCACGATCGTCGGCAGGGCCGTGGACACGATCGTCTGATCGAGCGCCGCCAGCAGCATGCCGAGCATGAGCGCGAGGATGATGAGCCCGAGCCCCTGTTGCCGCATGCGGCGATCCTACTCTTCGTACTGGTGTACCCACTCTCTGCAATCAGGTTGTCCACAGCCCACCACCGCCCGGCCGGGTTATCCACAGAACGCCGTTCGCGTTCGCCTCACCCACCACCGCTCCGGCTACTCTCTGCGCCATGGTCACTCGCGCAGATATCGGCGTCATCGGCGGTTCAGGCTTTTACTCCCTGCTCGACGACGCAGAGGAGATCGAGCTCGCCACTCCCTACGGCCCCCCGAGCGATGTCGTCACGGTCGGACGCATCGGCTCGCGTTCCGTGGCGTTCATCCCCAGACACGGGCGAGATCACCGCTTCCCGCCGCACCGCATCCCCTATCGCGCCAACCTTTGGGCCCTGCGCTCGCTCGGCGTGCGCCAGGTGCTCGCACCCAGCGCCGTAGGTTCGCTGAGAGCCGAGTACGGCCCCGGCGCCATCGTCATCCCCGACCAACTCGTGGACCGCACCTCCGGACGCGCCCAGACCTACTACGACATCGACGGCGCGGTCCATGTCTCCTTCGCCGACCCGTACTGCCCGACGGGCCGCTCCACGGCCGTGGCGACAGCCCGCGCCGGCGGCTGGGAAACGGTGGACGGCGGCACCTTGGTGGTCATCGAGGGCCCGCGCTTCTCGACACGGGCGGAATCGCAGTGGTTCGCGGGCAACGGCTGGTCCATCGTGGGCATGACCGGCTTCCCCGAGGCGCTCCTGGCCCGCGAGCTGGCGCTCTGCTACACGTCCGTCTCCCTCGTGACCGACCATGACGCCGGCGTGGAAGCCGGTCAGGGCGTGACCCACGACGAGGTGCTGGAGTTCTTCGCCCAGAACGTCACCCGCATGCGCACCCTGGTGTCAGAGGCCGTCCAGTCCCTCCCGGAAGATCGCACCTGCCCCTGCGGCTCGGCCCTGGACGGCATCAAGCTCCCCTTCGAGTTGCCATGATCCGGACCTGGCTCTCACGCCACGGCCGTCGCCGCCGCCTCCTAGCGGCGGCGCTCGCCGCCGTCTCCGTCATCGCGGCCTTCATCGCCACCCGCCCCGCCGGCTCCGCCCCCACGGTTCTGGTGGCCTCCCGCGACCTGTCCCCCGGCCCGCTCAACCCGGCCGACTTCCGCCCGGCGGCCCTCACCCCTCCACCCGCGGGAGCAGTACGCACGATCCCGGCAGGCCAGACCCTGGCCACCCCCATGCGCAGGGGCGAGCCCCTCACCGACGTCCGCCTCCTCGCTTCCTACCGCCTCCCACCCGGCCTGGTCGCCACCCCCGTGCGCATCGCCGACGCCGCCGCGGCGGCCCTGATCTCCCCCGGCTCCACGATCACCCTCCTGGCCGCCTACGACCAGGGCGCCCCGGCCCGCCAGCTCGCCCAGGACACCACGGTCCTGTCGATCCCGAAACCACCATCACAGACGACCCACGACACAGACGACGGCACCTTGATCGTCCTGGCCACGACCCCCACGCAAGCAGCAGACCTGGCCACCGCCCAAGCCCACGCCCGCCTCTCGCTGACCATCAGAACTAACTTACAGTAATCATTCGGCTACGATTCCTTGTCATGAGTGGATTCAAGAAGTTCCTCATGCAGGGGAACGTCATCGACCTGGCCGTGGCAGTGGTCATCGGGGCGGCCTTCAACGCGATCGTGCAGTCGTTCGTGGCCGACCTGCTCACTCCGCTGATCTCCGCGTTCGGCGGCCTGCCCGATTTCTCCTCGCTCAAGGTGACGATCGGCCAGTCCAACTTCATGTACGGCAACCTCATCAACGCGATCGTCTCGTTCCTGATGGTCGCCGCGGTGATCTATTTCCTGGTGGTGAAGCCGTACACGCACTACCAGGAGCGCACCGCCGCCAAGATCGAGGCGAAGACCCGCGACTGCCCCGAATGCCTGTCGGAGATCCCCAAGCCCGCCTCCCGCTGCGCCTTCTGCAGCGCGGACGTGGAGCCGCTGATCTAAAGGGGAATGCCTCAGAGAAGCTTGTCGATCTTAGGGTCGTACTCCCAGTGCCACGGCTCGAACGGGCTGCTGTAGGCCCAGGAGGGGTGGAACCACCCGTACCTCTTGGAGTTCTTCTCCATCCACACGAACTCCGCGGACCCGGCCCTCTCCACTCCACCACACAGGTCCACAGCCAGCCCGAGCCCGTGGTTGCTCCGCCCCGGCACCGCCGCGAACCCCGGCCGCCGATAGTAGATCGACTGCTGCTCGGCCAGGCTCCGGTACGCGTCGGTCACGCACATGGGCTTCCCGAACCGCTGCCGATAAGCCTCGTTGAGGCTGACGAAGGCGATCGTGGCATCGGCCCTGAGACTGAACCCCTTCTGCTGCAACGGACAGAGCATGCCCTTGGGAATCAGCCCGTTGGGATACTGATCGGCCGTAGCCGCCCGAAGCGGATTGCACCCGAGCGCCGCCCGCCCCACCTTGTCAATCTTGATCCCCAGCTTCACCAGCGCCGCAGTCAGCGACTTAACAATCTTGTCCGACCGCTGCCGCAGGGTCTCGACCTCGACGGCCAGCTGCGCCTCGGCCAGCAAGTTCCCGGCCCGCAGCTCCTGCGCCTCACCGGCCAGCCGCTCGGTCTCCTTGTACAAGGCGCTCGTCTGCTCGACAGCCTGCTGCCGCACGGCCACAATTTGGTTAGCATCCATCAGCGCGCGCAGCGTCTTCTCATCCGCGCTCCCGGACAGATACGGCAGGATGCCCCCGGCCATGAACGGCTGTTGATACAGCAGCTCGGCCATCTGGGAGACAGGCTGCCGCATCACGGCCAGCCGCCGTTCTAGCTCCTGCAGGGAGGTGAGCTTGCTCTTGAGCTCCTTCTCGGACGCCGCGATCTCGGCCCGCCGCTTCTCCAGCGCCTTGGTGGCGTCCTCGAGCTCCTTGGCCGACCGCTCGGCCTCTTTGCGCAGCTCAGTCAGGTTGGACGGATCCCGCTGCACGGCTCCCTGCTGGGCCTGCTGAACCCGTACCTGAGCCTGCGCCGGCACGCCTTCCAAGGGCACGAGCAGAGAAGCCACCGCCATGACGACCGCGATCAGACCCGCTGATCGAGGGGCTGGCACGTTCGACTCCTCCGTTTGCAATCTCGTTACCCTGGTCAGGCACGCACGTTACTACAGCCCCCCGAGTGCCCGGACCGAACTCCGAAGAGCTGTTATGAGACAAATAACCCACTTTGCGCAGCGAGCCACGCCCCGTACCCACCAAAACGCCCTCACCCAGCACCCCCGCCGAGCTCACCCTCCAGAGCAGCAGCACAGCGCAAGCCCCTGACCCCGCGCCGACCACCATCCCCACGACCGGCAGCGCACCCACACAAACAACCCACACAGGTCAGTACGCCCCACCGCTCACCATCGGTTCAAATCCCAGGCAACCAGCTGTCAACAGCCGCCTCCTGCTCCCGATCCCGGCACAACTCCCACAGCCAGGTATCGACCCACTCCCCTGGACACCCACCCTGCGTCCGCACCGGCGCCGGCGTAACAGGCTCCTCCTCGACAGCCTTCGGAACCCTCTCCTCAACCCCCGCCCTCGGCACCCGCTCAGGCACCTCACGCACAGGCGAAGGCATCGCAGCCGCATACCGCCGCTCAGGCCGAGCAGGCGCCGGCACCAACACCGGCTCGAACGCCAGCCCCACCGCCCCATCCCCACCGTTACCAGTGCTGGGACCAGTACCGGTACCGGCGCTCGCGACGCCCTCCTCCAGCCCGCGCATCTCCCCCGCCAGCAACCCTCCCGCAAGAATCGCCGGCGCCAGCAACGCCCCAAACAGCACAACGGGCCGCCGACGGGCCTGCGCGCATCGCCTCCTGGTCACAGCCCCAGACGGTATCCGGGCACGATGAGCAAGAATCTGATCACTTGTCATGCCTTTACCGCAGCTCAGAGCAGCCATAACCAAGCCCGGGAAACTGACGGCGGGCCCACGTCGCACACAGTGCCAAACTTTCGCTAGGCTTACGGGAGTCCGCCTCCGTAGCTCAGGGGATAGAGCACCGCTCTCCTAAAGCGGGTGCCGCAGGTTCGAATCCTGCCGGGGGCACCATAGTTTGACCTGGGAAAACACGCCCCGGTAGGGCTTTTGGATCTACCGGGTGACAGCACAAATTGACAGCACAGAGCATGCATGAAAGCGGCGGCGGGCGCAGATCTTGATCGCCCGCCGCCGCTTTCATGCTGTCGACTCCGTTACGCTCCGATATCCCTCGGAAGATCGAAGTCCCCCAGCGGGACCCCTCCGAGGAACGCTCTCCACTCGCGCACCGTGAAGGTCAGCACCGGGCCGGCCCCACGTGCCTTGCTGTCGCGCACCTCGATGGAGCCCCCGGCCAATCTCGCCTCCACGCAGCCTCCTCCGGTACTACCGGACAAGCTGCTCTTCCTCCATCGATCAGTCAGCATCCCGTTCAAGCTCCCTTGCGATCTGGCCGAGAATCTCCAGAGAATCTTCGGCGGTCAGGGCGGATGCCGACAAGCAGTGGAAACGCCGTTCGTAGCCCCGGACGAGAGCGACCTCATCGGTCACGATCTCTTGTGGTGCTCCTTCCACGAATACGCTCACAGGGTCCTGCGCCAGGGACAACAGAACGAACGCTCCGCTCATGCCGGGGTGAGCACCTACCCGGCGCGGCAGAACCCGGAGCGTGACGTTCGGCCACTGTGCGACCTCCACCAGGTGAGTCATCTGAGCCGCCATCACCCGGGCACCGCCCACCGGCACGCGCAGCGCGTCCTCGGCCAGGACCACAGACAGCACCAGTGGATCACCACCGGCCAGCAGCCGCTGCCGCGCCATCCGCGCCCGAACCCGCAGATCCACCTCCGAACCGGTGGCCTCGGGCAGCGAGGCCACCATCAACGCCCTGGCGTACGCCTCCGTCTGCAAAAGACCCTCGACGAGCTGCGGCTGCCAGGACCGCACCAGTTCGGCCTCGGTCTCCAAGGCGACGTACTCACCCAGCACTCTGCGATAGGGAGCCCACCACGGCCGGGCCGCCGCCTGAGCCGCCAGCGCCATGCACGTGCGCCGCACCTCGTCCGACGCGCCGAACAGATCAAGGCTGGCGGCCACGTCCGCCGGCGAGGGCCGGGTCTGGCCGGCCTCGATACGGCCGACCTTGGCCGTGCTCCAGCCGAGGCACCGGCCGGTCTGGGCGAGCGTGATCTGCTCGCGAGTGCGCAAGTCGCGCAGGATGCGGCCCAGGCGCCGCAGGCGCAGTGGGGGGCTGATGCGTTGGGCGTCCACATAACGAGAATCTCGCTTTGTAAGACCTGCCACCGGCAGTTCGAGAAAGATTCGCGATTTTGTCAAGACGGCCGATTGGCCGTCCAGCGGGAACTCCCACCTGTAAGGCCAGCCCGCCTGAACCAAGGCGAATGTGACGACAACCGGACCTTTCCGTGACGACCGCAATACGCTGAGCTATCCAGACGTGGCCGCCCCCACCCCAGGAGTAACCCATGCGTCCCGCCGCCTTCGCCCTGGCCGCCATGCTCCTCGCCGCCGGATGCGGCATCACCACGGCGAACACGCCCACGAATACAGGCACCAGCAGGTCCGCCGCGCCGCCCGCCGACGGCGGCAGCTACACCTCACCCCGCGACGTCGTCACAAAACTCAGGGCTGCCGGCATCGCCTGCGACGACTACAAGCCGATTGCACGCGCCATCGGCGCTAAGGACCGGGGATCCTGCCAGCAGGGCGATCTCGTGGTGTCGATCTACGAGCGTGAGGGTGACGTCCAGGCTCAAGTTGAGTTCGAGGAGTCTCTCGGGATCGGCGTCTTGCTGCTGACCGGCCGCAACTGGACCATCAACCACGACGACCGCGTCACCCTGAACACGGCCCGGTCCGTCCTCGGCGGCACCCTGGTCAGCAAGCCTTAGCACGCCCGTCCGCCTCGTCGTCTTCGGCGTCGTACGGTACGCGGCAGAGCAGCTGCGCCGGTCGGTGGAGATGTCACTCGTCCGCCACTGACCGGTTCTGCCCTGCTCTCTTCGCCGCGCGGGCGACGCGTACGGCCTCGCGAATCTCGGGGTTGAGCGCCTGGCGGATCGCCTCGCGGCTCATCCCGGTGATGCGCACCAGGTCGGCCTGGCGCCGGCCGGAGGCGATGGCGGCGCGTAGGCGTTCGTCGCGGCGCTGCATGGCCTTGTCGAGGTCGTCGTCGTAGTCGGCGATGATCTGGCGGATCTCGCTGTCGCTCATGGGCTCAGGCATCCCTCAATGCTGCCAGGCATGTTGGGCCGAGTCCAGTTGGCCCAACACGCTTGACATGCCTAACTTGTTGGGCCTAACGTGATGGGCATAGCAAGAGCGCACCACCCCAGGGGGAACGATGGAGATCCAGGTCAGCACCCGCGAGGCCGCCAGCGCACTCAGCGTCTCCGTCCGGACCGTCCAGCGGCGGGCCCAGCAGGGCAAGCTCAACGCCGCCAAGGTCAGCGGCCGGTGGATCATCACCCTCGCCGCTCCCTCCCTGGGCGGCTTCAAGCCCGCTGCGATCGACAAGGCCCGCGCCCTCATCGAGGACGGCGGCATCGTCCGCAGGTCGCGGCCCGGCATGTTCAGCGCCGTCAGCTCGGACGGCTCCACCACCTACCTGGTGCACGCCTCCGGCTGCACCTGCCCGGCCGGACTGCGCGGCAAGTACGCCTGCTACCACCGGGCCGCCGTCGCCATCCTCACCGCCACCGTGTCCGCCCAGGCCGCCTGAGCCACCAACCCGGCCCCGGTGCCCCTGGACCGACCGACACCCACATCACGATCAGAACGGGGAACCCACATGGGAACCAACTGGACCGCGCTCGCCCGCATCACCGCGCTGGCCGCGCTCGTCCTCGGCCTCGCCGCCCTCACCGCGTGCAAGCCCACCGCGCAGACACCCGCTCACCCGAACGTCACGGGCACCGTGGACACCTCCCGCACCTGGCAGACCGGCCCCGAGGGCAGGACGACCCGCCACTACGAGCTCACCGTGAAGCACGACGGCAAGACGACCAAGGTCACGGTCACCAAGGCCATCTACGACGCGTGCAAGGCCAAGGGCTCCAAACTGCCGAACTGCCTATCGGTCTACGACGACTTCTAGCCGAGCATCGGCGCGGCGGTCCCCCCTCGTCCGGGCCCGCCGCGCCCTGGCCCAGCCCACCCACTTCAAGGAGCCTTCGATGACCCGACCCAACATCGGCCCCCTCCCACTACACCCAACCGTCCGCCTCACCCACCTGACACGCGCCCACACCGCGGCCCTGGTAACTGCCGCGGCCGAGGCCGGGGAGCGGGTGTTCGCCGACGGCGGCCGATGGGCCGTCACCGCCCCCGAGTGCAGCTACATCGGCGGCCACCTCACCACCGCGAACTTCGTGTTCGGCGAGGCGTGGGAGTCGCCGGTGCAGTGGCTCGACCGCCACATCGACCGCTACCCGGCCGGCACCAGGGTCGGTCGGCTGCTGCGGACCGTCCGTCAGCGGCTGCTCGACCACCACGCCGGCCGCGTCGTCTCGTGGCGCGGCGGCCCTCGGCTCGACCCGGCGGCCGAGGACGGTTATCAGGCCGAGCAGGCCGACTACGAGTAGACGGAGGAGCCGATCATGGACATCGCCAGCAGACGGAGGGCCGGGTGAGCGGCCGCACCGCGCGCCTGGTCGCGGCTACCGTGACCACCCTCAGCGGACTCTGCCTCGCCCACCCGGCCCAAGCCCACAACCGCGCAGCCACCGCCCAGCAGATGCGGGCCATCGTTGCCGTCCGGGTGGCCACCGCACAGGTCGGCGACCCGTACCGGTTCGGAGCCACCGGCCCCGGCTCGTTCGACTGCAGCGGTCTCGCCCAGTACGCCTGGCGCCGCGCCGGCGTACGCATCCCCCGCACCACCTTCCAGCAGTACGCGCTCATCCGCCGCAGGGTCTCCTGGCACGGGCTCCGCCCCGGGGACCTGATCTACTTCTACGGCCGGGGCCACGTCGGTATCTACATCGGCCGGGGCCGGATGGTCCATGCGCCCCGCACCGGCGGCCGGGTCCGCGTCGACCAGCTCGCCTCATGGTGGCGGCGCACGTTCACCGGCGCGCTCCGCCCCGGCGCCTAAGCGGCGGGCGCCCAGCCCCTCACACGTCGAAGACCCCCACGGGCAGCCCGGGGGGTCTTCTGCATCGCTCCCGATGTGGCGGCCCGGACCGCCGCGCCTGGTTACCCGCCGGGCTGCCGGTCGATTTCTTTGCCGGCAGTCCGCACCACGTCGAAGGCCCACTTCTCCGAGGCGTCGTACGCGTCCATCACGATCGCGGTGTCCACCGTGTTGCCCGCGCGCATGGCGAGCATCGTCGACCGGACCGCGCGCTGGAACTTCTCGCGCCCGGTCATCTCCTCCTGCTCCTCCAGGGTGGGGACCTCGGGCAGGTCGACAGTGGCAGCCAGATGGCGGGCGTACCAGTGGAGTTGATCGACGGCGAATAGCAGGGCGCTCACATCGTTCGGAGTGCCGTACTTCTCCAGATGCTCGGCGGCGCGGTCCCGCATGGCCTTGATGATCCTGCGGGTGGTGAGGTCGTCGGGCAAGCGACCGTAGTCTGCTTCGCTGGCCGTTCCGATCAGCTCGTTGGCATTGTTGATCACTGGGTGTTCTCCCGTCTGTGCTACCCCGTCGCTGTCCTCACTCGTACACCCGCCGGCGATCCTGTGCGAGGCGTTCTCTGCTGCCTGTGGGGGTCTTCGTCGTGTGGGGGTTCGGACCCCCTCAGAGGCCCCTCAGAGGGGGTTCGCGCGACCCCCCACAACCCCCACACGGGTTCGTTTCTCCTGGTGAGGGGCCGTGGTACTCCCACGCCCCCCACAGGGCCGTCTGTGGGGGTGCCACAGGGCTTCCGTGGGGGTCGTGGGGAGGGTCAGGCGGCCGTCCAGGCGGCCACTTCCGGGGGGACCTCCAGCTCGCCGGCGCGGACCGCCGACGCGGCGTCGACGAGGGCCTGGCGCTCGTAGCCCCGGCGCCGGACACCGCCTCGCTCGAACGCGTTGGGCAGCGTGGCGACGCCGAGCGCGCCCAGGAGCGCGGCCAGCTCGTGCTCGCTCATGCCAAGCTGCTCGGCCAAGCGGACGCTGTGCATCCGGCCGCCGTCCCAGCGCAGCTGCAGCGCGCGCTCCAGGAGTTCGGGGACAGGGTGGCCGCCGTCGCTGATCTCGGTCACATGCTCCGCACGCACCATGGCGGGCCGCGCCTCGGCCCGCGCGGCCGGAGCGGCCGGGGTGGGACGGGTGGCCGGGCGGCGGCGGTCGAGGTCGCCCCACCCCGAGGTGATCCCTTCCGACGGCAGCAGCCGCAGGTGCGAGCGGCGCGCGACCGTGCCGGGCGCGCGCCGGATCGGCAGCCGCGCGGCAGTCTCCTCCTGGCCGTCCTCGGGGTCGTTGCCCGCCGGGTACCAGGGCGAGGCGCCCTCGAAGCCCGGCAGCACGACCGGCTCCGGCGGCGTCATGGTGGCCTGCTGCGCCGGGGTGGCGTACAGGTAGCGCATCCGCTCGTACCGGCTGGCGTACGCCTCGCCGGCGGCCTCGACCGCCGCGGCGTCGAGGTCGGGCCGGTGCTCGGCGATCGCCACCGCCGCGGCGTCGATGTCGGACGGTTTCATGAAGAAGGCCTTGAAGGGTCTCGGCCCGCCGGGCCCGGCCGCCAGGAAGCCTGAGCCCTGCTCAGGGGCGTCCTGGGGGGTGATGCCTTTGCGGTAGCCGAACAGGTAGTCCAGCTCCGACTGGTCGAACACCCGCATCGTGGCCCGCGTGCTGCACTGCTTGAGGATCTCCGTGGACAGCGTGTTCGACGTCGAACGCAGCACGCTGAGCACGGCGTTGCACGCCTCGTTGCCGCCGATGTCCACGAGCGTCTCCAGCAGCCGGCGGATCTGCCGGACGACCGGGTCGGTGACCTTCTGGCCGAGGACTTCCTTGCCCTCATCCAGGATCAGCAGGATCGCCGGCAGGTCCCTGGAGACGGGCAGCAGCTGCACGTCCGCCTCTGCCTTCAGGTCGGTCGTGGTGGACTTGCGGTCCTTGGCGATGGCGACCAGGGCGTGCGCCATCAGCAGGGCCTCCTCGGGGCAGGACGCGGCCCAGTCGATCGTCGGCCTACGAGTGCGGCCCTGCAACCAGGGGCGCAGCCACGCCCTGCTGACGCCGCCGCCGTTGAGGTCCATGTGAAAGACGATCGTGTCGTCCAGCGCGCCGGCGTCGGCGGTGATGTCGTGCAGCGTGCCGGTCTTCCCGCTGCGCTTCTGCCCGGCCACGACCATCGTGCTCTCACGCAGCGCCACGGTGGTGGTCTTGCCGTCGCGGTGCTGGCCCAGCCGGATCGCGTCCGGGTCGGAGATGCTGCCGCCGAGCCGAATGCCGGGATGGGGGATGGTCTCGGCCAGGCCGTTGACGGTGGCCACGTGCATCCACAGCGTGCCCCGGCGCGGGCCGGGCATGAACTCCACCCCGCACCCGTGGTCCAGGCCGTTGTCCTCGGCCAGACCCACCGCGGCCTGAACCAGCCGCGTCGTGGTCGACGCGCCGAGCGGCTGCTGCAACAGCATGCTGAACCCGTAGCGGTTCGACCACTCCCGGAACTCGAGGATCTGGACGCGGATCTTCGCGACCCGGCGGATACGTGCCACCCATTCCTCGGCCTGGGCGACGTGCCGGCGGACGACGACGCTCTTACCGATGGGCCGGTCACGGTCGAGTGAGCCAGTGACGCTCGGCCGCGGCTTGGGCGGCCGATTGGCGATCGGGGCGAACACGGCCGCGCCCAGCAGGCCCAAGCCGAGTGCGCCCATCGTGGCACCGTTCCAGATCCCGGACGCGAGCCCCCAGGTCAGCCAGGATCCGGCGCCGATGGCGCAGCCCATCCGGTACCACAGCGGCGCCGGGCCGAGGTCGCGGTGGACGGCCAGGGTGCCCACCGTGGCGATGGTGCCGGCGCCGACCGCCCACAGTGGGTCGACGCCGATCTCGTGCCCGATCGTCGCGGCCACGGCGAGGGCCAGGCCGCTGAGCCCGGCGGCGCTCCACGGCCCTCGCGGCTGCAGTCTCCAGTCGGCTCTCGGCTGGGTGTCCTGTGGCTTTCTGACCTGTGGCTTTCTGGATTTCACGTCCGTATCCCCCTAGACCACGTGGGTCAGCGGTTGTTCCACTTGTACTCGTTGACCCGCGGCTGCAACTGCAGCTCGATGTCGTGCTCGTGGGAGCCCTCGAAGATGACGAGGGCCTCGTCGGCGGCCTCGACGGCGGCGCCGAACGCGTCGTACACCCGCTGCAGCGCCTCGGCGGCATCGGCGTTGAGCGGGTAGTCAGCAGCCAGGCGCTCGGTCCAGATGCGCACCGCCGTGCCGGCGGCCAGTGGGAGCTCGCGGAGCATCTGCATGTGGCCGCGGACGTCCATCATGTGGTCGCTCTCATACTCGGCTGCGATGGTGGGCAGCTCGGTAGCGTGTGTGACCAGGGCAAACTCACTCATGCTTCGTCCTGTCGTGGTCGTGGCCGCCGCGGTGGCGGCCGTGCTGGATGTGGTACCTGCGTTGGGCAGCTCGACGGTGGCCTCGTCGTCCTCGCTGCGACCGTCGCTGGCGTGCTCGGCGTCCTCGTCGCTGGCCTTCCGGCGTCGCCACCAGGACCAGACCGCGGCGACTAACCCGCCGGTCAGCCGCTCGTCCCAGCGGGCCAGGCGCGTCAGCAGGGCACGCGGCCAGCCTGCGGACGCGATGCGGGCCCAGACGCGGCTGAGCCGCCCGCCGGTGACCCTGTCGGCCTGCCGCCCGGCCCGTCTCAGGCCGCGGCCGATCACCGAGCCCGCGCGCCTGGCCGCCCGGCCGACGGGGCTCAACAGCGAGCCGACGCGCCGTCCGGCGGCCCTGGCACCACGGGCCACCGCAGCCGCGGACCGGCGCACAGGGCCACGGTGAGCAGCCCGATCCCGTCTGTCGCGTCCTCCGGCGTGCTCGCGTCCTGAGCGGTGAGTCAGCCGGCGAGCGGCGGCGGCGATGGCGCGACCGGCCCGCCCGGCCCAGCCACGCTTGTCCTTGCTTGCGGTGTGACCGCCTGCGCGGCCGCCGGCCGCGCCGGGGGCGCGCGGCCGGCCTCCCGGCATCAGGCGGCCGAGAGCGGACCGGAGCCCGCCCCGACCCCCGCCGGCGCCGCCACCGCGAGGAGCTCGCGCCGCCGCCGACGTCCCGCGCGGGCCGGACGCCGGCCAGGAGCGGCGGGAGCCGGAGCCGGAGCCGCGCCGGCGCAGCGCCCGCCAGATGAACGGCGCAGCCACGACCAGCACGGCGAGCGCGACGAGCGCGCCCAGCACGATCAACACCAGCGTCCAGCCGCCCAGCCGGTACAGCAACCAGCCGCCGAGCACCAGGACCAGGACGGCGCCCGCGGCCAGCTGCCCAACAGGCGTGCCAAGGTCGACCGGCGCCGCATCGTCGTCACCCGGCGATTCCTTGGGAGCCGGTGCGGGCGACTGCGGGGTCCGGTCCGGCGGCTCGTCCGCCTCTCCGAGGCTGTCACGCAGCGTGACCGGCTGCGTGTCTGGCTCGTCGTGTGCCAGGAACGGCTCGTCGTGAGCCAGTGGTGGCTCGTCGGGTGCCGGCGCAGTCATGTGCCACCTGCCGCGTGGGCGTTGGCCGCGTACTGGGGTCGGAGCTGCACCACTCGCCGGGGCGCGTCAGGCTCCTCCGGGATGTCCACGGTGGCGCGCGGTGGCTCAGCCTCCGGCTCGTCCTGGCGCGTGCGTGCCAGGACCTCGCTGGCGCGTGCCACGCTGAGCCGGAACTGGCTCGCGAGGTCCTCGTCGGTCAGCGGCTGCCCGCCGGCGGCGAGGTAGTTCTGGTATCGGTCGGAGACGACCTCGACGACGATCTCTGCGGCGCGGCGGCGGCCGACGCCGAACACGTCCGCCAGGGCGCGCTCGCTGGTCGGCTCACGCCGGTCGAGGCTCGCGGCGTACTCGCGGGCGGCACGCTCCTCGGGGGAGAGCTCCGGCCGTGGCTCGTCGTGTGCCGCCGGTGGCTCGTCCTGTGCCAGCGGTGGCACAGGCTCCGCGGGCGGTGGCACGGCCTGTGCCAGCGCGGCCGGGACGGCAGCGACGGCGACCTGCGCGGGAGGTTGCGCCAGGGCGGGGGCGGCGGTGGGCTCGACCGTCACCGTCGGCGGGGTGTCCGGCAGGGTGGCGGGTGCGGCCGGCTCGGCGTGGGCGTCGAGCGCCGCGGGGAACAGGTGCCGGAAGACGTGCATCAGGATGTGGCTGCCGAAGGCGATGGCGCCCACGAGCTGGCCCGCGATCAGGCCGACGACCTGCCCGTCCAGGGGCTTGATGAGGCGGGCGTTGTCACCGTCGCCGGTCATGAGGAAGGTTCCGGAGCCGTGCAGGTGGTTCACCACATAGGACGTGCCGGTGAACAGCACGACCACGAAGAGGCAGTACGCGCGGGGCCAGAACTTGTGCCGCAGGACGACCGCGCCGACGAGCGCGAGGACGATCAGACCGTCTGGGGCGAAGGGGTAGAGGAACGCTCCCCAGTTGTCGAAGTGTGCCGCCCGGGCGCCGTCGGAATGGGCGGTCCACGAGCCGCGGAAGGCCACGCCGATGACGGCGGCGAGGAGGACGGCGAGCGTGACGGCCAGGCGGCGCGCGGCGCGCGGCGGCGCTGGCGCGGCCTGTGCCACCTGCGGGGCCGGTTGTGCCACGGCCGGCGCGGAGTGTGCCACGGGTGGCGCGCTCTGTGCCACGGCTGGCACAGCGTGTGCCACGGGTGGCGCGGGCGGCTGGTGCCGGCGGGGCCGGGCGGGCCCGTCGACGTGGTGCACGAGCCTGGCCGCAGCCGTGATGCGGTGTCCGATCCGGCTGAGGAGGCCGGGCCGTGCCACCGGTGGCACGGCCTCGGGTCGGTGTGGTTCGGGGCGAGCCACGTCTGGCTCGCCGTGTGCCACCTCTGGCATGTCCCCTCCATCGCTTGCGATCACTGTGTCTACACCATACGTTCGCTGTGTCTACAGTCGCAACGCGAAGGGGTGGAATTGTGGCCACGAGGAAGACCACGTACGGTGATCGCGTGCCCGAAACAACAGGTCGACACGTGCGCGTCGCCACCACCGACTGGACGGACTTCGGCACGTCCGCGTCGGCCCAGGGCACTGACCGCACCAAGCTGATCAACGAGTTCATCGCCTGGTATCTAGGACGCCCGGGAGCCCGGCTCCCCGAACGGCCGGGCAGCCACCCCGAGCCGGAAGCCGGTCAGCTCGTCCGCGTCGCCCAGGAGATCTGGTTGGCCCTCGCGCCGGACGCCAAGACGCCGGCCGACCGCCAGGCGTTGATTAACGACGTGCTGGCCTGGTATCTGCGCAGACCCAAGGCCTGATCAGCTGAACATCTGCGGATGTTCAGAGACAGCAAAAGCCCCGCACCGTAGCCTGAAGGTGCGACCCTTTCAGGAGGTGCAGGGCTGATGTACGACGAGATTACCATCGGGGCCCGCCTGAGGACCCTCAGGCGCTGGCGCGGCATGACGCTCGCCGAGCTGGCCGGCCTGGCCGGAGTGAGCACGTCCTTCCTGTCGATGGCCGAACGCGGACAGCGCGCACTGGACCGCCGCTCCTACATCACCGCACTGGCCTCCGCGCTGCGGATCTCCGAGACGGACATCGTCGGCGGCCCGCACCTGTCGGCCGACCCCGTGCAGGCAGGCCCACACGCGGCCATCCCCGCGATGCGTGTCGCCCTCCAGACCAACACCCTCGCCCAGGCCGCGCATGACGAAGCTCGTCCACTCGATGAGCTTGTTGCGGCCACCCTCGAGTTGCAAGAGGTATTCGACCGCTGTGACTACGTCGAGCTCGGCCAGCGGCTGCCCGCGGTCCTCGACGAGCTGCACGTCCACGCGGCCACGCCTTCGGATGAGCAGGCACAGAAGGTGGCCTTGGCCACGCTGATCGAAGCCTGCAATTTCGCTACGTTCCGGATGAAGGA
Organism: Nonomuraea sp. GTA35; assembly: GCF_041950525.1. Classification (NCBI taxonomy): domain Bacteria; kingdom Bacillati; phylum Actinomycetota; class Actinomycetes; order Streptosporangiales; family Streptosporangiaceae; genus Nonomuraea; species Nonomuraea sp. GTA35. Next base: position 25,391 of record NZ_JBGNUV010000026.1, read on the forward strand.
CCTCGGGTACACCGATCTCGCCTACCAGGCCGCCGCCCGCGCCGAGGAAGCGGCTCGGCTCTTGGGCGACCCTGTCGCGATCGGCAAGGCGGCCTACTACCGCATCCAGACCATGCCCCGCGAGGGCAGTTGGAGCCGTACTTTGCTGGCCGCCGAGCGCGCGGCCAACACCCTCCAGCCGGACGCAGCCGACCCGGCGGGCATCATGGTGCTCGGCATGCTCACGCTGACGGCCAGCCTCAGCGCGGCGGTCGAGCACCGGTTCGACACCTCGCGGGCGTGGATGGAGGAGGCGCGTGCCCTGGCGGCACGGATCCCTGACGACCCCACCGGCAACTGGTCGAGCTTCTCGACCACCAATGTCAACGTCTGGCGCGTCGCCATCGCGGTCGAATCCGGCGAGCTCGGCGGCGCCGTCCTGGAGAAGGCTCAGGCCGTCAACCAGACCGCCCTCAAGCCGATACGGTCGCGGTACGCCTCGTATCTCGTTGACGTGGGTCGGGGCCTCGCGCGAGATCCCAAGACCACAGCGAACGCGCTCCCGTGGCTGCTCCAGGCCGAGAACGTGGCGCCGCAGCGCATCAGGAACAATGCGGCGGTCCGAGAGACCGTGGCTGTCATGATGGAGCAGGCCCGCGCGGCTGCGCTCACCCGGGAGCTGCGCGGGATAGCTGCCCGCATGGGAATGCCCCACTAACTCGTGTGACGCATTTCACAGCTGTGAAAACGTGTAGCCACGTACGACTTACGGTCCGTGGCCATGGACATTCACACGGCTCTTAACGCCAGAGAGCAGCTCGACCTGCTGCGTCTCAAACTGGAGGCCCGGGGATGGCTCGCCGACATGCGCGGCTCCGACGCCCATCCCCTCCTCCACGTCCGCAACCCGGCCGATCACGCATTCCACGACTCGGTCGCCTTCAAAAACGGCACCTTCTGCTGGAACTGGGGCTCGGAGCTCGGCTCCGCCGACAGCATCGACCAGGTCGCCGACGCGATCATGCACGTGTTGCGGGTGGTCGTGCAATGACCGGCTTCGGAAGGCTCGGCATCCCGGAGGTCGGCACCGGGAGTTTCACCGCCGACGACCTCGCCGAGCGCATCGCGACCCAGGCCGCGAACTACGCCAGGGCCGTGCGCGCCGGCGTTCCCCATTGCGCCTCCGAGGTCCGATCGCTCCTGGGCGAGGTCAAGGCCCTGCACGCTGAACTCACCAGCACCGGCGAGGAGGCCAGGTGATCGAAATCGTGACGGCGCATGCTGATGGCGCTGTGTCTCTGCGGTGGGAGGCCGAGAGCGACCGGGAACGCGACACGCTGGGCCACATCCCGCGCTTGCTCGTCAAGCGGGAGCGTCCCGATGCGCTCGACCACGACCTGCGCCATGCCCATGCCCAGATCCTGGCCACGGGCGAGCTGCCCCCGGACACGATGCGCCAGCTCCTGGAGCGCTCCATGCATTTCCTGGTGGCCCAGCCATGACCGGCCCCGCCCCCGGAGGGCCACGCCGCGCCGCCCGGCCCGGCCCCTCCGGGGGCGGCCGCCGACACCAACCCGAAGGGAGGAGCGTGGCGAACTTCGCCCCGGCATCCCAATGCCATATCCCGTGGTGCCGCGCCTGGCACCGGCCCGAAGACCTGCCCGGCCACGCCGCCCAGCTCGCCCTCTGGCGCGTCAACGGCGTCGAGGTCGAGCTGTTCATCGGCCAAATCGCTGACTGCCCGCCGATCATCCGGATCACTCGCGTCACCGATGGCGTCCGGCGGGCACGGGACCTTGACCCCGGGACGGCCGCCGACCTTGCCGATGTCCTCGACGCGCTGCCTGGGCGCCGACGCGAGCTGGTCGCGGCGCTCCGCACCGCCGCCGAGACGTTCGGCCCCTGAGCAGGCTCGGCGGCACCGGCCCCGCCTCAACAGTCCGCAGACAGGATCCCATCTAGACCGTGGCTCACCTCAACAGCACACAACCACGGAAGGAAGACAGCATGGGCAACAAGCACGGTGGCGAGCCGACCGATCGGCCGTTCGACAAGGACAAGGACAAGGGGAGCCAAAGCACCGAGGACAATCACGGACAGGCCAGGGGCGGCGGCCACAGCGGCGACGGCAAGAAGGGCGGAAGCAGGTAGTGGACATAGTCCCCTACATGGACCGGCTGATCGCCTCCCTCGATCCCGAAGAGCGAGGCCACATCAGCGAGTCCATCGTGGACGCCGTCCGCGCGGTACCCCGCCACCACTTCATTCCCGACGTGGGCCTGGTCCGCGATGACGACGGCGAACGGTACCTGATCGACCGGCAAGCCGACCCCGACGCCTGGTATCGAGCCGTTTACGGCCCCAACGGCATCGTCACGCAACTCGACGACGGCGCCACGCCGCTGACCGCGTTGAAGGGCGACTTCACGTCATCGGCGTCCGAGCCTGCCACCGTCGCCGACCTGCTCAACCAGCTCGGCCCCGAGCCGGGGCACCGGGTGCTGGAGATCGGGACCGGGACCGGGTGGACGGCCGCGCTGCTGTCCCACCTCGTCGGAGGTCACGGGGAGGTGACCTCGATCGAGGTGGACCCGCAGGTGGCCGAGCAGGCGGCGAAGAACCTGAGCTACGCCGGGTTCCATCCGCGGCTGCTCGTCGGCGACGGCGCGCTCGGCTGCATGGACGGGGAGCCGTACGACCGGGTGCACGTAACGTGCGGCATCCGCGAGGTCCCGTACGCATGGGTCGAGCAGTGCCGGCCGGGCGCGGTCATCGTGCTGCCCTGGCACCCGGGTTACGGCGACGGCGTTGTCCTGCGACTAGAAGTCCAGGACGACGGCACCGCTGCAGGCCGGGTGGTCGGCTTCGCCTCCTACATGTGGATGCGGGCCCAGAGGCCGGGCTCCCAGGAGACGGCTGAGACGACCCGCTGGTACTGGACCGCGCTCGATCCGAGAGCGCTCGGCGACCTGTGCAACGGTGCGGATCTGGCGATCTCCGCGCTGACCGGTCTGGAGTCGTCGGTCAGCTCCGGCGTTGACGACGACGGCGAGTACTGGCGGATGGTCGTCGCGCCTGCGGGTGATCCGGGATCGTACGCGGTCGCCACCTGGCGGCCAGGCCGCACTCGGCATGCCGTGCAGCAGGTCGGCGACCGGCCGGTGTGGGACGAGGTCCTGCACGCGTACGCGCGGTGGGTGAGCTGGGGCGAGCCGAGCTGGGAGCGCTACGGCGTCACCGTCGCGCCGGACGGGCAGTCGATCTGGCTGGATACGCCGGATAACGTTCTGCGCCGCCAGGAGGCGTGAGCACGTAGAGAGCGGCAGCACAGCAGGACGCCCCACCTCCCTCGCCGGGTGGTGGGGCGTCGTCGTGTCGGTGGTCAGCCGGCTTCCGCCGGGCTGACGTAGACGGTCACGGTCCGCTCGGCCGATACGACCGGCTCGAACGTGATGTATCCCCCGAACGGAAAGGGACCGCGGTTCTGCTCGCCGAGCTCCTGGCTGTAGGTCCCGCTTCCCCACGGGCCGAAGCTCTCAAATGGCCAGGCTATCCGCGGCTGCTCGTGGTGAACCCGGCCGTCGTGGGATCGCCGCTCGTGCCCGCCACGATGGACATGAGCAGGCTCACGGCAGCCGCGCCGGCGGCGATCGAGCCCACCCCAGGCCAGGCGATGTCGAGGATGCCGATCCTGTCGGTGCCGATCGTGGCCAGCGCCGAGCTGGCGCCGGCGCGCACCATACGCTCGATGGTGTCACCCCAGAACTGGCCGGTCATGAGTCGTCTTTTCATGATCACCTCACAGGGGATGGACCGCCCTCGGATGAGGGCGGAGAACAGGAAGATCGTTAAGGCTGCGGGGCCTGCGGCTGGTCGTCGACGTCGAGCCGTACCGTGACCCTCTCGATCTCCGACCGGATCCGGGCGACCAGCGCCTCCACGTCGATCTCGCCGTCCTGCTTGGCGAGCGCTTCGGCCATCGCGGTGATCGTCGCCCCCTGCGCGGCGAGCTCCGCCAGGATCTTCCGGAGCTGCACCCCGTGGTCGACCAGCACGCTGCGGGGCTTCCACTCCTTGTTCGTCTCCGAGCCGTACGGGACCGGCATGGCGTCCGTCTCCCAGGTCGCCTTGTAGATGGTGTCTCCGGTCACGTTGTCCTCCTTGTTGTAGTCGGGATTCCAGAACCCCGCGATGACCTCGGGCCCTCTGACGCGGCGCTTCACCGCGTCGCCCGTGTTCGCCTCGATCGTCTGCACGCGACCGTCCTGCAAATTGACCTCGACCAGGCCCACGTGGTCGATCGCGCCTGTCTCGTTAGTGCCGCCCCAGTCGAAGAAGATCACCGATCCGGGCACGGCGTGTGCCCGGACGTTGGCGGCGGTGCCGGCAAACCACCGGCCGAGCCGCTGCCCGTCCTCGGCGTGCCACACGGTGTAGGCCCTGTCCCCGGCCGGCAGCACGGCGTCCGCGGTGCCGGACAGGTGGGCCCAGTGCGAGATCGCCTGATCGCACCATGGCGCCTCCAGGAACTCGCTGCCGTTGCGCTCGGCGTACCAGCGCGTGATCCGGTTGGGGCGGCCGCTCAGGCCGAGGTCCTGGCGGGCTTCGGCGAGCATCGCCTTGGCGCCGCTCACGACTGCGGCTCGCCGCGGTAGATCCCGCCGGAGTCGGCCTCCCCGTACAGCCGACGGAGAAGCTCCTCCTCGTCCGGTTCGGTCGGCCCCGTGGGGTGCTGGTTAACCTGCTCGGCCACCAGTTCGGCCTCGCTCATCTCGGGCACGTTCCTACCTCCTTGCTTACGCTCCGCTGAGACGGAAGATCTCTGCCTTGGCCACCGCGAGTTCGGCTCTCAGGACCGACACCTGCTCGGCGAGCTGCTGGATCTGCCGTTGCTGGTCGGCGCGCTCCTGCCGCAGCTCGGCGATCTCGGCCTTGGCCGTGTCCAACTCGGTGCGCAGCATGTTGACGACCTTGTCCGCCGTCTCCACAGCGACAGAGTCGGTCTGCCGGTCCAGCTGGCGTAGGTCCCGGCGGCGACGGGTGATGGCCATGATCGCCTGGACGATGCCGCCGCCCGCGGCGACCTGAGCGATGGAGACCAGAACCTCGGTCCACGTCACGCCTCCCCCCTCTCCCGGCTCTCTCGCGCCGCGGTGCGGGCGCTGCGCATGATCACGCGAACCTTGACGAGGCAGCCGACGGCCAGGGCGCCGGAGATGATGCCAGCAGCCAGGCCGTGCACGCCCAGGCCGACCATGACGGTGATGGAGTAGAAGGCGTAGCCGCCGGCGAGCATCCACAGGCCCGGCGTCTCCAGCTCGCTGTGCTGCCAGTACAACCCCACGAGTTTGAGCAGCCCGCCGGCGGCGAGCTCGGCACCCCAGAGGTGGGCGACAGGGCCGGCGACCCCGCGCAAGCTGTTGGTCATGCCCTGAGAAATGTCCTGGCCGACGACCAGGCCGAGCAGGCCCAAGGCCACGGCCGCCGCGGCGGCCGCCGAACCGAACGGGTTGAGCCGCAGGCGGTCCTTCCTGTTCAAGGTCATGGGCTGCTCCTCATGGCAGCGGGATCACGATCAGGTCGCGGGCGGCGATGTCGGCGTTGTCGGGATCGGTTCCGGGCGTGACCAGGTGCATGGTGCGGATGTAGTAGAGCTGGCCCGGCGTCAAGTTCTCGATGAGGGAGACGCGGCACCCGTACTGGAACGCGGTGTTGTTCGACAGGCTGAGGTAGCCGCGCAGGGTGACGCTGGGGGCGAGGACCTCGGTACCGTCGGCGGAGTCCCGGAACAACTGCGGGCTCAAGAAGATGCGGTCCAAGGGGGCCGCGCCGTTGTCCCTGAACCCGCCGCCGACCGTCAACCGCACCTTGCCCGAAGGCGGGGCTACGAAGTAGACACCGATCTCGGGGCTGCCCGTCGCGTAGCTGGTGTTGGAGATCTCCGTCAGGATCGTGTCGTCGTGGAAGAACGCCGTCGGCGACAGCGTGCGGACGAGATCACCGGCTTTGATCGTCATGAGATCGGCACCACCGCGATGTCGCGGGCCGCAATGTCCTGCGTCGAGCCGCCCGGGTCGCCCGTCTGGACGGCGTACATGACGCGGGCGTAGTAGAGCTGGCCGGGGGTGAGCCCGTCGAGGACGCTCTCCCTGGAGCCGTAGGCGAACGCCGCGGCGGCGATGTCGCTGCCGAAACCCCTGTTCGTCACGCTCGGGGTCAGCACCACGGCGCCGCTGCTGTTGGTCTCCCGTACCTCCGGCGACAGGAAGATCCTGTCGCCCGCCGCGCCGTTGCCGAGCCCGCCGCCGACGATGAGCAGCACCCGCCCCGACGTCGGCGCCGTGAACGTCACCTCGACTGCGGGCGTGCCGGCGATGTAGCCGCTGTTGGTCGGGTTGTTGATCTGCGTGACGTCCTGCGCCCACACCGCCGGCGGGTAGTCGAGCGCCCGCACCGGCCGCCCCGCGAAGCTGGACCCAAGCGGCGTGGGGATGACGGTGATTTCCCGCACCGCGATGTCAGCCGTCAGCCCGCCGGACACCTTATGCATGGTGCGCGCGAAGTAGGTCGTCCCCGCGGTCAACCCGGTCAGCAGAGTCGTCCTCGACCTGTGCACGTTGGCCGACGACTCGCCAGGCAGACCCACGCCGCGGCTGGTCACGTCGGCGGCCAGCACCACGGCGCCTGCCACACTGCCGACGCGCACTTCGGGCGCGAGGTGGATGCGGTTGGTGCCGCCGTTGTCCGCGCCGGCGACGCCGACCGAGAGGAGCACGGCACCGCTGGTCGGCGCGACGAAGGTGAGCGACACCTGCGGCGTGCCCGCGATAAAGCTCGTGGAGCTGATGTCGGTGTTGGCCGTCGTGTCCGACGCCCACGCTGACGCAGGGCGGTCGGTAGCTGAGATGGGCGCTCCGACCAGGATGTTCGGCATCGCACCTCCTTAGAGCGCGTAGATGGCGGGCTGGAACATGGATACGGTCGCGCCGCTGGCGTGGGACTTGACGACGCCGTTGACGGAGCGGGTGACGGTCAGGGTCTGCACGGTGCCCGCCGCAGCGCCGACCGCCGACACGGTCATCCGCTCGCCGCCGATCATCACGTCGAACCCGCTGGCGGACGTCGACCAGAGCGGCCCGGTCGGTGTGGTGATGTCGACGCCGGTCTCCGTCGTGTCGAGCGCCTCGTTCAGCACGGTGTCGACCGGCATGTAGCGGGCGGCGCCGTCGTAGGTGGCCACCTGGTAGGGCGACTCCGGCGAGCAGTTGAGCGTGATCGTGTGCTCGTAGTTGCCGAGCTCCTCGCTGTGGCCCTGCACGAGCTGGCTGATCGTCTCGGGCGGCATCTCGTCAGGCGGGTTGGCCACCGTGACCCGGTCCCCCACCTCCAGCCCCCGAGCGTCGGCCATCTGCGCGGCGTCGCCGGCGAAGGAGGCATGCGCGAGGTTGAGGGAGAGCTGCGGATACCTCGCCTCGTCCACCGTGCCCAGATGGAGCCGCCACCCGGCCTGTTCGAACAGGTCGAGGTCGTACTCCACCGCGAGAGTCACCTCGCCCGGGTAGCGGCCCACCCCGGCTGGGGGCGGCAGTACCGACAGAGTGCCGGTCTCCTGGACCGCCCGCGCGCTGGATCCTCCGGTGCGGGTGACGGTCACGTCGTTCGTGATCGCCTGGTCGTCGTCCACCGGGGACACGGCGTCGGCGAGCTCGTGCTGCTCGTAGTCGAGGGCGAGCCGGGCGTCCTGGTTGTACAGCGACGTGCGGGTCCGGTAGCCGAGCCCGAGCACATCGCGCGGCTCGAACAGCATCCCCGCGTCGGCGTCGGCCGCTGCCCGGATCAGGTTCATCAGGGTGTCGGGGCGCTGCGCGCCGAGCCGGGCGCTGTCGTCGAGGTCACCGAGCGCCCGGAACGCGACGCCCTCCTCCGCGCAGAGCCGCTCGATGCGGCGGCCGGCCCGCTCGCCCCGCCAGGCGTCGAGCTGGGAGCCGAGGTCGAAGAGGGTCGTGACGGCGTTCTGGATGCTGAGGTGGCCGATTGCTGTGGTGATGAGCCCACCGGCCGGGTTGAGGATCACCGAGCCGACGCGGCCCACGGTGTTCGCGTTCAGCGTGGCTGAGGTGGCCAGCCCCGAGGAGGCGCCCGGTTCGAGCGTGCTCACCGTGTAGTCGATGTTCGCGCCGTTCTGGGTCAGCTCCACCGATACGAGCAGGAGTTCGCCGTTCACGGCATAGGCCATGTCGCCGGTGTCGAACAGCTGCGTGCCGCCGGCGTCGAAGCTGCGCAGGCCCAAGGTGCCGCCGGTGCCGTAGTGCAACTCCCACCTGCGCACGGAGCCGGTCGTGTAGAACGTCAAGATGGCCTGGTTGTCAGCGTCGCCGCCGGACGGGACCGCCATCAGGAAGCGGATCTGTGTCTGCCCGGTGTCGGTGTAGGTGGGCGCGCCGCCGCGCAGCTCGGCGTTGGCCAGCACCAGGATCGGGTTCGAGGCGGTGAACCCCTCGAACCCCGCGAGCGTCGGCGTGCCGATGATCGTCAGCGGTCCATGGTCGAGCGCCGGCGCCAGCGACGTGCTGCCTTCGGCATCTTGGAGCGGCCAGTACGCCACCAGGCCCGCCGTGTCGAAGATGCGGCCCCGGTACATAGCTGAGCCGAGAACGCCTCCCTGAGCACCGCTGGGGTCCCGGGAATCGCCACCCCGGCTCAGCCGCTGGAGCACGCCGGACGCCTCGATCGGGACGTAGGCGTCCTCGCCGGTGATGTCCCACCGCGGCGGCCAGCTGCTCACCTCACCGTGGAAGCGCCAGCACCGGTTGCTGATGGCGGCGCCCCCCTGCACCGTCCACGTCCGGCCAGAGGAGTCGGCGAAGCTGGCCGCGCCGGGTGTCTGCGCGGTGAAGTCGGGGTTAGCCACGATCGACCCGGCGATGCCGTTGCGCAGCTCGAACGCGTGCACCGCCCCGACCACCGGGAACCCGGTGAAGTCGGTGACGTCGCCGACCTCCAGCTCGGCCGAGCTGGAGAAGATCGAGGTTGTGCCAGCGGTTACCACCGGGTCCCCGAGCTGCGTCCACGGGCCCGCGATCGTCTCCGCATAGTAGAACGTGGCCGTGTTGCCGCCCGCGCCGTTGTTGACGTCGAACGTCACCCTGAGCGCCTGGCGGCCGTCGGCGGGGGCGGGGCACGGCTCGGTGGCGACCACGTCGGTGGTCGCAGTGCCGTTGGCGGACCAGGTGAAACACGGCACCCCGGAGCCGTTACCGTGCAGGTAGAACGCCCACGAGCGTTGGTTGCCGGTGGTCTCGTACTTGGCTGCCATGTCCATCACGGTCCGCCACGACGCGGCGGTGATGTCGATGCGGATGTCGATGTCGCCGGTGATGTCCAGGCTCGCGTGGTCGAGAGTGGTGGCCCGGTCGCCGGTCGCGCCGTCGAGCGCGAGGTAGGTGTCGCCGTCCTCGATGGCGATCCGGACGGGAGTGTTGCGGGTGAGCTGCCCGTAGTACGGACCGACGGGGTTCCTGGGGCTGTAGCGGCCGTCCCGGTTGTTCATGGTCAGCGAGCAGGAGGACCGATCGACCTGCCCGGCCTCGTCCGCCCGGCCGCGCCGGATGCTCACCATGTCTCGGCGGTACACGTGCGAGGTGACGTCCACCCACGCGCCGTCGAGATACAGCTCGACGGCCAGCGGCAGGACGGCCTGAGGGAACATCAGGTCCTCCCGAGCACGAGCTGGACATTGCCACCACGGACGCGGATGGCCTTGCGGAGGATCTGCAGGAGCATGTCGTCGATCGCACTGCCGGAGGACCGCAGCTCGATGACGGTCGGGGCCGGCGCCGCGCCGCTTGCGAGCATGGCCGCGGTCTGATTCGCCGAGGTGACCTGACTACCGAAGGGGAGTTTCACGAGCTCGGCGCCGCGCTCGCCGACCATCGTCCACCCGCCGGCTGGCCCGCCCGTCGCCTTGCCGTCGAGGCGGGCGTTGAATGCCTCCGCCTGCTTGTTGTAGGCGAGGTCCGCGGACTCCTTGGTGAGGACGCTCTTGACCTTGGACGGGATGAGCCCCCACTTGTCCGCCAGCGCTGTGGCTTCCTTCTTCGTGAGGCCGAAGGCGCGGGCCATCTTGATGAACTCGGCGCGCTGCTCACGCATCTTCGCCACGATTTCGGACGTCGGCTTGCCCATGTCCCGCATCGCGAACGCCACCTGGTGCGCCGCGTCGGCCAGACCCATCAACGCGGTCCGGTTCTCCCGCCCCTTTTCCTTCGTGATGTTGAGGGACTTGCCGTTCTCCTTCATCGACCGGCGCACGGCGTCCCACGCCTCTTCGTACGCCATCAGCGCGCGGCCCTGGCCGAACACGCTGTCGGTGAAGCGCGACATGCCGTCCCTCAGCGAGACGACCTCGCGCAACGCCTTCGTCAGGTCCCGCATGCTGCTGGCCAGGCCGCCAGACTCGCTTCCGCCGCCCCCCGAGCGGAACGCCATGCTGATGGACCCGAAGCCGCCCCCGCCGCCGAGCACGGCGCGCGTCTGGCCGGCCCCGGTCACTGACGACCCGACGGGCAGCCGCACCAGCTCCGGCCCCTGCTCGCCCACCATGGCGAGGCTGGAACCACTGCCGGACACACCGCCCTGCGCGAACCGCTTCACACCGCCCAGCCCGCCGACGATGCCGCCGCGAGCCAAACCGGGCGCCAACACGGTGCCGCTGCCGACCCGCGGCTTACCGCTGTACCGGTAGATGGTGTCGATGAACGTCGTCGCACGACTGCCGTTGACCGACGCCAGCGCCGCCTTCGCCGCCGCCACCTTCCGCTGCAGGTCGGAAATCTCAGCACGGATCTGCGCCCGTTCCGGCCGGGTCAGCTTCGGGTCACGCAACCGTGCCTTCGCTGCTGCGATCTTCGATTCCAGGTCGCCGATATTGCCTCGCACAGCAGTCGTCACCGACTCCGGCACAGCCAGCCACGCCGCAGCGAGCGACTCAGCCTCCGCCTTCGTCGCCCCGGCCTGCCGCGCCGCCTGCACTAGCTGGCCACGGTACTGGCTGTACTTCTCGGCGATAGCGCCTGCAGACGCCTCCTCGTTCTGCATGGCCACGAGGTGTTCCTGAGACGCACGCGCCAGGTCGATCAGGGCGTCCTTGTTGGCCCGGCCCTTCTCCGAATGGATGTCGAGGGTGCGACCGTTCTCCCGGACGGCTTCCGCGGCCCGGTCGATCGCCTCCTCCACCCGGAGTTGAGCCTCCGCCGCGTCGAGAGCCGGCCCGGTCAGCCGCTCGAACTCGGCCTTGAGATCCCGAAGCCCCGCCGCGGCGTCGTCGGCCGCGCCGCCGAGATCGGAGGCGGCGGACGAGGCGCCCTTCACCCCGCCGTTGTTGGCCGCCGCGGCGTCGGTCTTGGCCCACTCTTCCCGCATCTTCTGCATGTGCTCGGTGTTGATGCCGAGGCTCTCGTACAGGTCGTACAGGCCATCGGCGAACCCCTTGCCGAAGTCGGTGTTCCCGGAGGTGAAATCGCTGACGTCGCCAGTGAAGTCGGACCACGAGTCGGCGAGGGCATCGACGGCCTCGGTCGTGAACTCGACGGCCCTGGCCGCAAATTCGAACGCGCCCGCGATGTCGTCGGCGTGCTCTTCGGCGGTCTCGGCTACGTTTTCGATCGACCGCTGCAACGCCCCGAAGATCGCCGGGCTCCGGGCGGAGAGCCGGTCCAGGACCGCGCTGTAGCCGCGCTCCAGAGGGACCAGCGCCGGGCCCAGGGAGGCTACCCCGTCACCGATCGACCGGACGAAACGATCAACAGCGGGGGCGCTGTCCGAGAAAAAGCTGCTCAAGTACGGCTTGAGCCGCGAGAAGGTGGCCCTCGTGACCGTGGCCGCCCGCAGGGCGGAGCGTTCCATCGGCTGGGCAGCATCCGCGAGATCGGCCTTGACCTCCTGGCCGACGGCGGACCACTCTTGCCGCACCTTCACCGACTGGGCAGCCGAGACGGCCCCGATGGCCGTGAGCGCGCCGCCGACCGCCAGCGTGACCGCGCCCGCCGCGGTGCCCGCACTAGCCGCCGCCCCGTACAGGCCGGCTGTGACCGCGGCCCCCATGCCGGGCCCCAGCTTTCGGAAGCTGGACAGCACGGAGGACGTGAAGCCGCCCACGATCTGGTCGCCACGGCGGGTGCCGGACTCGATGCCTTCGGCGATGCCGTCGCCCAGGTCCTGGCCGCCCCGCACGAACCGGCCGCGGCTGTCTCGCAGACGGGCGCCGGCGCCACGTACGATCCCGTCGCCGAGCGCCTGCCCGGCTTCGACGCCGGCCTTGCCCAAGGTGGCCTTGGTGCTGGCGGCGAACGCGCTGGCCTTGCCGCGGGCGGCGGCCAGGCCGGGCCCGGTCCGGTCCCTCGAGGAGACGACGATCTCGACTTCATTGCTCAATCCAGCTCGCCCCCTCCCCCGTGTTCGGTCCGGCCATCTCCTCCAGGCGCAGCAGGCGGATCAGTCCTGCGTCTTCCTCCATCAGCGCGCTGGGCAGGCACCCGAAGCGGGTGCACTGCGCGAGAATCCAGCGCGCGTCCCTCAGCTCGCGAGGCTCGGTGACAGGGGTTCCACAGGCAGAGATGCCTCCGGGAACGGCTCGCCACCGGGCGATCTGCTGTCCAAAGGGACGGGCACTCCAGCGATGGCCTCGGCCCACTGGTCCAGCACCTCGCGGAAGAACCGCGGGTCCGAGGCGACGAACTCCTCGGGCGTGCACGGGACCGGCGTCTTGTTGCCGTGCCCGTCCTCCTCCTGCACGTTCCAGGACACCAAGTACGTGCCGAACTCCAAGGCCAGGCCCAGGAACTCCTCGCGGCCCTTCGGGTTGGACACGTCGATGCCGCCGTCCAGGATCGGAGCGAACCTGAAGAAGGTCTCCAAGCTGGCCCGGCGGGCACGGATCTCCAGGCCGGCGAACTCTCCGTCTTCCCACCGCAGGAGGAGCGTGCGCGGCCGCACGTAGCCGGTCACGCCGACGTCCACGTGGGGACTGCGCCGTTGGCGAGTACGAGGGGCACCTGCCAGGTGAGGCTGCCGTCGGCCGCGCGGGTGAGCGCGTAGTCCGTCGGCAGGAGGGTGCACAGCGGGGTGGTGCCGAGCGTCTGGCCGCTGACCGTGAGCGTGAACTCGCGGGCCACGCTCGTGGACGGCACGGTCTTGAACACGTCGTGTGAGGCGTTGCTGGCGTCGTTGAACACCCCGTTGAGGCTCATGGACATGTCGGCCAGCAGCAGCAAGCGCTCCATCGCCGATTTGTCCACGCCGGTCACGTCCTGAACCGCCCTGGGGCTGGCGAACTCGAAGTTCGTGATGTCGTTGCGGATGTCCCTCAGCGTGCCGCCGCTGTCGTCGATCGACAGCGCAGACCACGCGAGACCTGTCTCTTTTGCCACGACTTATCCCTTTCTCTGCTGGTCGGCGAGCCGATCCTGATGGAGGCTGAAGTCCTCGACCCAGTCCGCGCCTCGGGAGTGCTGGCGGATGAGGCCGAGGTCCCGCCGCCAGTCCCCGCCCCGCACCAGGTAGTGCTCCGGCCGCGTGTGGTGCTCGGCGAAACAGCGTTGCCCCGACATGAACTGGAAGACGGTCAGCCCCTCGCCTGTGCGGCGCTCCCGGTAGGTCCGGCCTGCCTGCTGCCGGATGTACGCGGCCTGCGCCCGCCCAAGGTCGGTGCTCTCGTCTACCTGCGTCTCCCAGCCGTACTGCCAGGCTGGACAGCCGACGTCCTCGCACGCGCTGCGCACCGCGCGGTCCGGCGGCGACACGATCCGGTATGTCTGGAACGCCCCCACCGGAGCGGCCGGGACGATCCTGTTCAGTGGCCTCATGCCTGCCTCCCTCTCGGCGTTTCCGGACGCGGCCCACGCGGATCCACCGGATCCCGAGGGCCACGCGGCCCGCGCGGCTCTCCAGGCCCGACCTTGACCGGCTCACGCACCGGAGCACCCGGCCGTGGCAGCGGCGCGCTCGCCTGCTCCAGGCCCACGAACCCGGCGCGGGAGTGCGCCGCCGCCAGGTGCCCATCACGCGTGGCCACGAAAGCCGTGAACGGGTCCTCGCTGCCCCACGCCTCGACCGGGACCGCGATCACCGTCTCGTCGTCGCCCTCGACCTTGTAGAGCGCGACGGTTCCGGTCGTGCACGGGATGAGCGCCATCAGAAGGTCACCGCCGTCAGGTTGCGGGTCACGACCACCACGAAGGACAGCGCCGAGAAGCCGCCCGAGGTCACCGTGGCCACCCTCAGGTAGCGCTCGACCGTCAGGGACCGGCCCGTCTGGATGCGCTGCGCACCGGGTGCGCTGGTGATCTGGGCGAAGCCGCCGCCGGTCACGTCCGCCCAGGCGTCGGCGCCGCCGTTGTCGCTGCTCTCCTGCAGCTTCACGGTGGCGTCCGTGCCAGTGAAGCTGATCACCTGGAGCCACGCCTGCAGCCCGAACGCGCTGGACGCGCCGCCGTCCAGCGATGCACCGTTGGTCGCGCCCGTGTCCGTCCGCACCCCCGGGGTGGCCTGGACGCCCCACTCCAGGCCGTGGCCATCGGCCAGGGCCTGGACCGAGATGGTCAGCGAGCCGTCGGCCGCGCGGGATGGGTCGTAGTTGATCTGCCGCCCGACCAAGCACGCCGCCGGCGACCCGAGGCCCGTGCCGCGCCCGTAGGTGGCGATCCTGTTGGTGAGCGGCAGAGTGGACAGCACCTCGTGCGCCGCCCCTACGGCCGGGTTGAAGAACGCCGTCCACTCCAGCGAGCCGTCCCTCGCGAGCCCCGTCCGCTCCATGGCGTACTTGTTGATCCCGGTGGTGTCCTGGGTGCCGGCCAGGCCGCCGCCGATCCGGCCCAGCGAGCCGACGTCGCCGCTGAGGTCGTAGCCGTCCAGCCAGAACGCGTCGCCGAGCCCGCTCTGCTTAGCCACGGTCGGCCTCCTCGACGGGGACGAGCGGCCCGTTGGAGGGCCCGCGGTGGACGTGGGTGGCCAGGTGGGAGACGTCGGCCTCCCGGTCCCGGCGCAGCGTCTCGTACGCCTGCTCAGCGGCCCGTAGCGCCTCGGCCGGGATCTCGTGCAGGTACGCATTCACCCGAACGCCGTGCCGATCGGCCGTCATCACCGGCCGGAAGGTCTCGGCTGCGGCGAGGCAGGTGTGCCAGCGCACGACACTGCCGTCCCGAGCAGCCTTGGTGACGGTGACGATCACGCGTTCCCCCTCTGCTTGAGCGCTGCCCGCTCGATCGCTTCAGCCGCCGCCGTCCACGCCTCGCGTTGTGGCTTCGGCAGCTCGCGCCAGCGCGGTATGACGTTGCCGGCGTGGTTGACCCAGTCGACGTGGTCGCCGTACGCCTCGTAGCCCACCTGGGCCAGCTCCAGCGCGGTCATGGCGTCTGCCCCCAGAGATCGTTGACGACGAGGGGGAGGGTGACGATCGCGACCCGGTAGGTCTGGGCGTCGATCGTCACGTAGCCGGTGGTCGTGGACAGCGGGGTGCCGTGCGCGCCGAGCAGGTCCACGTTGCGCACCTGGTCGCCGAGCTCGAAGTCCCCGCTGTAGGCGGTGAAGAGCGCGTCCACGGCCGCGATGAGCACCGGCTCGATGTCGTCGGCCGGCTCCTGCGGGAGCGGCGCGAAGATCATGACGTTGAGGGTGAGGCGGCCGGTTGTCCCTGCGAGCCCGGACGCCCCCGGGATGGGCGTGACCTCGGCCACGGTGACGGCCGCGGACAGGCCGTTGCCGGGCGCGTTCTCCGGCTCGTGCGTGTTCACCCGCTCGAACAGGCCGAGGCCCTGGGCGTGCGACACCGTGGCGTCGAGGATGCCGGCGATGTTGAGCGCCATCAGTTGAGCCTCCTCACGTACTGGTGCAGCACGTGTTCGGCGACCTCGCTGGCCTTGGCCGTGAGATCGGCGCGGGTCAGCGGCCAGTGCTTGTAGCCCCTGAACCGGGTGACGGGGAAGTTCCTGCTGCCCACCCCGGCCAGCCAGCGCCCGTAGATCACGCGCTGGTCGTAGATCACGGCGGCCCCGAAGAGCTGCCGGACGGCGATCTGCGACTCGTAGTAGCCCGTGGGGTGCTGAAGGAACTGATGCAGGTACCCGTGCAGGATGCCCTTGCCGACGCCGGCGACCTTCAGCGTGGCCTCGTCCCGGTATGCGCGGATGACCTGCTCGGCGTACCCGCGCCGGAAGATCGGGCCCGAGGTGTTGACGTCGAAGACGAACTCCATCTACACCCCCCGAATCCTGGCCTTGCGCCCGTAGGCGGTGATGCAGTCCTTGCGGAGCTGGGCCAGGCCGCGCCCGGTCACCTCACGCTGGTTGTCGCCGGTGCCGGCGGTGCGCGCGTACCCGGCCTGCTCGCCGAGCAGCTGCACGAGCGCCAGGCCGAGCGAGTAGTCGCGGACGAGGCCGGGCACGAGATGCCGGGCGACCGCCGCGGCGGTGTTGTGCGTGGCCGCGGTAGTGCCATACGCGCCCCTCACCACGTTGAGGGTGCGCGGGGCGTAGATGCTGCTCCCGGCGGCGTGAGCGGCCAGCACAGACCCGTCCCACGCCCGGCGCACGGTGAGCGTTGACCCGGCGACGTCCACCACCAGCATCCGCTCCGAGTCGATCAGGATCACCTCGTCCACGGTGGGCGCGCCGGTGGTGGTGGACAGGGTGATCGACACGTCCGACGCCGCGGCGGTCAGCGAGTCGCTCGCGTGGATGTCCACGCCGGTGTCGAGCATGCTCTTGGAGGTGACGAGCATGCGCTCCGTCCCGACCTGGATCAGGTCACCGACCCCGACCGCCGACGAGTCGGTCACATCGACGCCCGTCTCGGAGGCGTCGAGGGCCTCGGCGAGCGCTCCGGCCGCCGCGGTGGCGAGGTCGCAGCCGCACCAGGTGCCGGCGATGGAGATGGCCCGCTGATGCGTGTCCCCCGACCCGAACGCGGCCGGGCCGGCGAGGTTGATCTCCACGTGCGTGTACGGCGGGCCGTCGTCCGGGCGCAGGAAGTAGTGGCCCGGGTCGATGACGACCCCGCCGGCCATCACCTGCGTGGCCGCCGCCAGCTCGTGCTGATCGAGCCACAGCCGCCACGACCGGGCGCGCTGCGAGTTCGGCCAGTCGAAGTAGCGGGTCTCGACCTCCGGGAAGAACCGGCGCTTGAGCAGGCCCGCGCCTCGGTTGGCGCCGGTCGCCCCGCCGTCGAGCGTGTCGCTCGCGGACTCGATCGCCCGGTCGATCTGCCGGGCCGAGCGCGCGGTCTCTTTGACGTCCAGCGCCCGCTGGACGTCTTCCCGCGTGCAGTAGCAGACCCGGGTGATCGCCATCCTCAGTCGTCCTTGCCCTCATCAGGCGTCTCGGGGCCACTGCCATCCGTCGAATCGGCAGTGGAGCTCTCCGTTGGGGCCGCTTTCGAGCGGCTCGCCGTCGTGCGGGCACGCTTGCGGGGGGCGGGACCGCTCGTCGGCTCGCTCGCCGGCGGCGTCTCGGAGGATGTCGAGGAGCTGTTCCAAGGAGATGACTCGTCCCCCTCCTGCTCGGCCGGCGGTAGGGTCTCGCCGGACTCGTCGCCGGTGATCTCGGGCGATTCGGTGCCGTCGGCCGGCATCTCGATCCCCTCACTCGGGCCGCCGAGCTGGTGCTCGCGCTCGGGCGGCTCGGTGGCCGGGTCGTTGGCCGGCGGCCGGCCGGCGTTCTCCTCTTCGCGGTCGGCCGCCGCGTTGGTGGGCCCGCCATGGCGGGTGATCTTCGGCACGTCAGTCCCTTCGTCGATCCATGACCGGATGGCGGGCATGGCCGCGCCGCAGCAGGCGCACAGCAGCAGATGCGGCATCTCGACCACGCCAAGGGCGGCCGCACGCAGGTGCACGCGCCGTACGGTGCCCTCCGCCCGGCACCCTGGGGTGGGGCAGGTGACGTCGAGGAAGGGCAGCCGCGACCCCTGCGTGCTGCCTTCCTCGACGCGCTCACGCCCGCCGCAGTGCGGGCAGGTCTCCAGGTCCTGCGCGTACCGCGTCGAGCAGCCGGAGCACACCAGCATGGCCATCAGGCCGCCGCCACGGTCGCGCCGTTGTCCAGCGCGACGTACGTCAGCGACCACTCGACCTGGCCGGTGTTGCTCGCGGCGGTGTTGAGGCCGATGGCGCCCGGCGCGACCACGATCGGGTTACGCAGGTTGGACACGCCGCCCCCGGTCGACTTCACCAGGGCGTCGCCGGCCAGACCGGTCGCGCCGAGTAGCCCGCCCGCGGCCAGGCCGTTGACGTCGACCGTGGCCGACAGGTCGTTGACCGTGCCGCTCCCGCTCGGCGTGGCCACGAGCTTGACCGCGTTGGCCTGCGCCTGAATCGACGTGGTGACGCGGCCGGTGATGCTCGTGACGAGCACCCGGCCGCCGGTCACGTTGAACAGCGCCCCGGTCGCGGTCTGCGGCAGGTTCGCCGCGGCGCGGTCGACCTTCGTGCCGAGCAGCAGCGTGCGGAGCTGGTCGCCTTGGATCATCGTCGTCATGTCGGCAGCTCCTTACTGCGGCGCGGCGAGCTTCTCAGGCGCTCGCTGCACCTTCAGCCCGGACAGGATGGGGATCACGGCGACGTAGCGGGTGCCGTTGGTGCCGAGGTCGGGCACGTTGAGGGAGACCCACTCGAACCCGTCGCTGAGCTGCTCGGCGCGGACCTCGACCACCAGGAGCAGTTCCTCGCTGGCGGCGCCCACGTTCGTGATCTCGGAGGCTGCGGCCTGCGTACCCTTGGTCCATTGCTCGTCGCCGTCGAGGCTGGCCTCGGACCGGTAGTAGTACGTGGTGATGATGTCGAGGTCCTGGGAGGTGCCGCCGGTGGCGGCGTTGTGCTCCTGCAGGTCGATGTCGGTGATGTCGGTGCTGCCGCCCGTGGTGACCACCACGAACGAGCAGACGGCGGCGTCCTTCATCCGTGTCCGCAGGCCGGTGATGGCGCCGGCCACGGCGTCGGTGGGGACGGTGACGGCGCCGATGTTGAAGTTCTTGCCGAGCGCGTATGCCTCTACGGCCATGATCAGTAGGTCCTTCCTGGCTCAGCGGGCCGCGAGCTCGACGAACGGGCTGAGGCTGTTGCCGCCGTTGCGGGGGGTGATCGCCGACTGGATCCACGGCCTGCCGTCGACCCGCTGGATGATCCGGTACGCCGTCTGGTCGTGCCCGAACCGGTAGTCCGTGCTCGACGCGGCGGTCATCGACTGCCTGTCGCCGATCAGGTAGTAGCCCAGGTCGCAGAACGCAATGTCGCCGCGGTCGCCCAGGCGTCCGGCCTTCTCGCTGACGATGATCGGCCGGCCGAACAGCGTCATCGGACCGGGCCCGGCCGCGTTGACCACGAACACGCTGTTGCCGCCCGTGCCCACCGAGAGCGCCATGGTGAACAGCTCAGGGATCACATCTGGGCTGATGATCCACGCCGCCCGGCCGATCGAGCTGGGCAGCATGCGGGCGTACATCTTGACGACGTTCTCGTACACGATGGAGTCCGCGGGCTGGCCGCCCTCTGCGGCGACCGCGATGCCAGCGGAGTTGCCCGCGCCGAGGAACCCGAGCGGCTCGCCGACGCCCGGGCCTGTCATGAACGCGGCGTCCTCTTCGAACGCCAGGACCATCGGCCACAGCCGCTCGATCAGCGCGGAGAACGAGATGATGCTGTCCTGCAGCAGCTCGTTCGGCACCACGCTGAGCCCGGTCAGCTTCTTGGCGTCCAGGACGACGCGGCCGAACTTCGGGTCGCTCTCGGTGAGCGCCGCAGACTCCTCGCCCCAGTACGCGATCATGCCGCCGAACAGCGATGATGCGTTGCTGGTGACGTCGATCGTCGGGAACGGGACCCTCGCCGAGTCCATCGGCACCACCGTGGCGCGGGAGCGGACGACCGCCATCTCCAGCGCGATCTCCAGCAGCTGCGAGCGGAGGTTCTCCGGGACGAGGAAACCGCCGTCCGCCGGCGACACCGAGCTGGCGGCGTTGCGGATCGCGGCCTTCTTCGACGCCGAGCCCTCCCCAGGGCTCAGGTGCCAGATCGCCTCCAGGTACTCCACGCTCGTGTTGAACATGTGGTCCAGCACGGCACCGGGGGCGTGGGGGTTGTGCGCGGCGCCCTGGCCGTAGCTGGTGAGCATGCTCGCGCGCTTGCCGCCGCGGGCCGCCTGCGGGTCGAGGTTGAGCCGCTTGATCCGGTCCGCGTTGTCCGGGTCGACATCCTTGTCCTGCAGGTAGCCGGCGAGCTGGCGCTGCGTCTCGGCAGCGACCGCGCGGTGCAGGTCGGTGCCTTCGCCCTGGAGCTTCTGTCCGTACGCCTGGATGAACTTGGTCAGCGTGCCGACGTCGGCGAGCACCGGGCGGTACTTGCCCGGGTCGCCCATGAACTCGGCCAGCTCCTCCGAGGAGGCCGGGATGGGGATGTCCTTAGGCAGGACGGGGGTGGTCACATTGCCTCCCTCAGATGGGCTAGCAGGTCCTCCGCGGAGGGGTCCGCGGGGGTCAGTAGGTGGGCGACGAGGTCCGCCCACGGGTCCACGACCGGCCCGGCGACCGGCTCGGCGGCCGGGCTGGTGCCGGGCGTTTCCGGTAGCGCGGGCTCAGCACGTGCAGACGCCGGCTGCGGGACGGGCTCCGCATGAGGGGTATGCGGCGTCGCGTCGGGGGAACGCGACGGAGTCGCAGCCGGCGCCTGGTCCTGGGGTGCTGCCGTCGTGGACAGCGGGTACGGCAGGCGGCCGTCGTGCGCACCTGCCCGCCCCGTGTCGGCCAGCGTGCCGGTCTGGGGCGCGGCGTCAGCGGGTGCAGGGATGGGCGCGGGCGCGGCGGCACGCCCGGCGTACCGGAAGACGGACAGGTCCCAGCAGGCGGCCATGAGCTTGACAGCGTCGTCCGGGCCTTCGGGCTCCTCCGGGTCGTCGGTCTTCGGCGGGACCATCAGCTCGTCGGCCAGGCCCGCCTCGACTGCCTCGGCCGCGGTGTACCAGGTCTCCGCGAGCATCCGGCCGCGCCACTCGGCGCGGGATCCGCCGGCCTTGGCGGCGTAGGCATCGGCCAGGTTGTCCGAGATCTTGTCCAGGACGTCGGCGGTCTT
Organism: Nonomuraea sp. GTA35; assembly: GCF_041950525.1. Classification (NCBI taxonomy): domain Bacteria; kingdom Bacillati; phylum Actinomycetota; class Actinomycetes; order Streptosporangiales; family Streptosporangiaceae; genus Nonomuraea; species Nonomuraea sp. GTA35. Next base: position 46,479 of record NZ_JBGNUV010000026.1, read on the forward strand.
GCGCAGCTCGGCCGAGTCGCCCCAGGTGTACGTGGACGCGTCGTGGATCATCATCATGCTGTTCGGCGCCATCACCAGCGTGTCGCCGGCGAGCGCGATGATCGACGCGATCGACGCGGCCAGGCCCTCGACGCGGACCGTCACGCTCGCGGGGTGCGCGCGCAGAGCGTTGGCGATCGCCACCCCGTGCCAGACGGAGCCACCGGGCGAGTTGAGGCGCAGGGTGAGCCGTGTCGCGCTCACCTGGTTGAGTTCCTCGACGAACTCGTCGGCCCAGACGCCGAACCAGCCGCCGATCTCGCTGAAGATGAGCAGTTCGGCGTCGTCCTCGCTGGCGTTGCGGAACTCGTACCAGCGGGGTGTGTCCTGCTTCTGTGCGGCCGGTGGTGTCCGTAGGTTGCGGTACTCGGCGGGGAGGTGGATCCACGTCATTTACTGCTCCTCCCAGATGGGCACGATCGTGCCCCGGCAGCGGGTTCGTCCGAGGCAGTCCCGGTACGCCCCGACCGGGTAGGCGGCCCGCGCGCTCGCGTAGTCGGTGAACCGCTTGTCGTCCACCTCGCGGCAGTTCGCGCAGCTGTTGGCGTCGTTGCGCTCGCTGGCGATCCACACCTCGGGATCGGGGGCGTCCTCCAGCGTGGCCATGCGGCCTTCCTGCTGGGCGTGGTGCAGGGCGCCGCCGAGCTCGTCGCGCAACGTGCGGTCGGACAGACCGCGCAGGTGCTCGTCCACCTGGTGGGCCACCTCGTTGGGCTGGGCGTCCGGCCCCCACACGCGCAGCGCCTCCCGCGCGGCCGCCGCGGCGAGTCCAGCGGCGAGCAGCGCCACAACCACGACGGCCGTGGCACCCAGACCGCTCTCGTCGGGATCGGCGGGCTCGACGGTGACGCCTTGGGCTGCGGCCTCGTCGGCGAGCTGCTGTGCAGCTGCGCGGGCCAGAGCGATCAGCGCGTCGGCCAGTTCGGTCTTCGCCTGGTCGGTGTCGGGGGCCAGGCTGGCGAGCTGGGCGACGTCGTCGTCTTCGACGGCCTGGCGGACCTGGTCGACGAGGTCGCGCCGCCAGGCCGCGTTGATCGTGTCCCAGGCGGCGAGGAGCGCATCCAACGCATTTTCGAACAGTGTTCGAATGGCTTCCATGGCCTGCTCGACGAGACGCTCCACCTCGTCCTCGTCCTGGGCCACCGGCGCCGCCGGAAGCTCACCGCGCAGTCCGGCCAGCAGCTGCTCGCCGGACTTCTGGTTCGACAGCGCCGGCGGCTTCGCTCCCGCCGGCGGGCCGACGTAGGTCATGCGGGGCAGGCCAACCGCGTCGGCGACGTCGTCCGGCGCCCACCCTGCGATGACGAGCCGTTGGGCGGCCTCGGCCTTGCTCAGCCGCTCCCGGTCGCGGGCCTCGGCGTCGGCGGGGACGGGGTCGCAGTAGTCGAACTCCAGGTTCCTGGCCGCGTCCCCGAAGAGGGGGAGGAAGAAGCTGTTCAGGGCGCCCTTGGCCCGCTCCAGGCGGGGCACGGTGAGCATCTCGGCGAACCAGGCTTTGCTCGCCTCGGCCGTAGCGCGGTTGACGTCGTCGATGATCCCCAGCGCGAACTTGGGGATCGTGTACGCCTCACGGATGATCTCCCGGGACAGTCCACGCATCTCCGTGAACTGCATGTCCTTCATCGTGAACTTGCGTTCCACCCACTTGGCGCCGTTCTCCAGCAGGGCCACACGGTGCGCGGCGGCGACGCCGCGGTGCTGCTCCTCCCACCGGTCGCGGAACTGCTCGAACTCGCCGTCCGACCACTCACCGGGCACCTCGATGATGCCGCCGGGCAGCGCGGAGTTGATGAAGAACGACCGGTTCCACTGCGCCGAGTACTTCGCCGCGTCGATGTCGGACAGCACCGACTGGATAGGCCCCATCCCCCTGTACGGGTCCAACGGGTTGGGCATCATCAGCCGGATGACCTCGTCTAGGCGCAGCGGGACCTGCTCGCCGTCCGGGCCGATGTAGACGTAGCCGGCGAGGAAGTTCTCCCGCGACGGGACGGGCTCGATCCGGTCCGGCCTGACCGGCCAGAGTTCGAGAGGGATCTGCCGCATGCGCGGGTTGCGGGCGACGACCCACACGGCCTCGCCGACCAGGTCGAGGTGCTGCTGGAACGACTCCCTGAACAACTGCCCTGTGTAGAAGGGGTTCGGGCGGTTCCAGATGTCCAGTGCGAGGTGGCGGGTGACGGGCTTGCGGTCCTCGTCCAGGCCGGACTCGGCCTTCTCCCACAGTCCCCACTCGACCTGGGAGAACGCGTTGCTGGTGCGGTGGACGATGCCGAACACCGTGCCGATCGAGCCCATGGTGCGCATCTGGGCTTCGGCGTCGGTGCGGCTCCCGAACAGGCGTCCGCCCCAGGTGCGGGCCCTGCCCTCGTACGGCACGGGCGCCTTGTTCGCCGGCGCGATGATGCGGCCGGTCAGGGTACGCAGCGGGGATCTCACCGGCGGTCACCGCCGCTCAGGGCCTCCAGGATGAGGAGGCTGACGCCTGCGGTGGCCAGGCCGGCCACGGTGTGCAGGTGCCATGCTGCGGCGGTGATGAGGCCGAACCCGGAGACGCTGAGGACGGCGGTGCGGATGGTGGACCAGCGGGGCAGGATGCGCGCGAGGCGACGGGCGGCGCGGACAGTGAGGGGCGTGCGGGGCGGGCGCGCGGCGGCGGCCTGGCGCTCGTTTCGGAACGCCGTGCGGAACGTGGTGACGCGGGCCGGGGTCGCCATACTTCGGATGGTAGCGCGGGCAGGAATATTTTCGGCAGACATGCCGATCGAGCGAAAGATTTCCTGTCAGGTAAAGCGGACGCGCCCCTTCGGCCCGCCGGCGTAGAACGCGAGGAGGAGGGCGTCCGCGTTGTCCGGGCTCCGGCCGAGCCTTTTGATCACTTCCTCCTTCTTCTCCACCCGGATCCGCCCCGTCGGGTCCGTGTCCCACTGCGGTTCCAGCAGCTGGGCCACGGTGGTGTCGGCGTTGGCCATCGAGGAGAGGTCCCAGCCGCGCCGCTCGGACAGCATGCGGCCGACCTCCCACCAGATTTCGGCCCTGAGGTTGGCGAACCGGTCCGGCCTGCTCGCCTTCTCCCCGACGTTGACGCCGATGATCTGCACGCCGCGCAGGGTCTTGTCGTTCCTGAGCTCGCCGATCACGCCGAACCCGACGCCGATCGAGTCGATCTTGACGCGGGTAGCGCCGCTCTCCTTGATCGCCAGCTTGATCAGCGGGGCGATCTCCTCCGGCCGATCGGTGTGCTTGCGCCACTCCCTGCCGGCCACCATGCCGCGCCGCTCCCGGACCACTGTCTCGTCGCTGCCGCCGCCGACGTCCACGCCCAGCTCCACCGGCTGCAGCTGCTCGGCCGGGTGCGGTTCGTCGCGGCCGATGCGGCACGCGGCCACGTCGCTGCTGCGGACGACCTGCCACTCACTGTCCTCGCTGAACTCCCCCTCGACCTTGGCCTTGTACAGGGGGTTGTCCTCGCCCCACTCCCGCCGCTTCTCCTCGACCCACTCCCGCCCCACCAGCGCCTTGGCCACCTCGCGCGGGATCGGCTCGCCGGTGAGGTTCGGCGAGTCGTACGCGGAGATCTTGATGACGTGCCACCCGGACCCCGGCCGGCACACCCGCCGGAACTCCGACGCCGGGTTGTCCGGGTTGCCGATCGCCAGCATCCGGCAGTCCTCGTTCGTCGTCAGTGCGTCGGCCGCCACCCACAGCTGCGCCGGCACCCCGCACGCCTCGTCCAGGATCACCAGCACGTAGCGGGCGTGAATCCCCTGGAATGCGGACTCGTCGTGATCGGACGGCTTGCGGCCGAACGCCACGATCTCGTCGTCCAGCCACCACTCGGTCTGGTTGACCCGGCCCGGCAGGCCGGCCGACTTGTGGATACGCCGGATGTAGCGCCACAGGATCGCCCGCACCTGCGCGTACGTCGGCGCCGTGGTGACGACGAACGCCTGCCCGGGCGGGTGCGTGTCCAGCCACCACGAAGCCGCCAGCGACGCCGTGTGGGACTTCCCGACGCCGTGGCCGGACTGCACTGCGGTGCGCCGGTTGTCCCGGACGGACTCCAGGACCTCGCGCTGCTTGGACCAGACGATCTGCTTGAGCCGCCGCCGCACCCACCCGACCGGGTCACGGGCGTACTTCCGGGCCCGCTCGGCGAGCCGCTTGCGGTCCACCGCGGACTTGAGCTGACGCTGCACGGCGCGCAGCCGGCGGGTGTCGCCGGCGCGCACCAGCTCGTCGACGCTGGCGGCGATGCGCGCCAGGTCAGGCGGGCTCGTCACCGCGGCCGTCCGGGCCGGGCCCGTCGTCCTGGCCCTCCTCGTCGTGCAGGTCCTCATCCTCGTCGCCGGTGACGAGCGCGGTGATCAGGTCCCGGATCTCCTCCCCCAGGTTCTGCGCATCGATGCTGACGCGCTGCGGGGAGTCGAGGCCGAGCAGCCGGGCCCGGCGCTCCTGGATCTTCAGAAGGCGGTCGATGGCCTGCAGCACCGGCCCGTCATCCTCCAGCGGAGCACCGCGCCGAGTGAGCCGGACGACGTTGCCCTGAGCGATGACGTAGTGGGTGCCGTTCATGACCTCACGCGCCTTCTGCGCCAGCTCGTCGAGGCGCTCCAGCTCCAGCCGGCGCACATCGTCGGCCGGCTCCTGCAGCGTGTCACGCAGGCCTCGCTGGACGGCGTCGTACGCGGTGTGGACGTCCACGCCGAGCTCGGCCGCGATCTCCCTGTAGGTCAGGTTCTGGGCGCGCAGGCGGCACGCCTCGGCATCCCGCTTGGCCGTCTCAGGGTCGCGGTCGAAGCGGCCGTTGCCGTCTCGTGTTGGGCTGGTCATGGGGTTGGGCCGGTGCCTGCGCTCATGTCTCTAATGTGCCCCCGATCAAGAGGTTCGGGGCCACACCGCGGAAGCAGTGATGCGTTTCGTGGGCTTACGCTCCTCATCGTGACCTCAACCGACCACATTCGCGCTCTCATCGCCAAGGCCCTGGACGAGTTCGAGGAGCGTCCCCTGGGAGCGACCATCAGGCGAGTCGTCCGCATCGCCAGCCTGATGGGCGACGTGCAGACGGCGATCCGTTTCTCCCACGAGCTCAGGAACATCGGAGCCGACAGGGCGAGCAACAAGCGGGACGTACAGCGCCTCATGACGGATCCCAGCACCTGGGCTGATCCCTCCGGGCCCGCCAGCATGGCGCTGGATGGGTTCATGGCCGATCGACGTCGAGCTCCCGGCACCGAGGATGACAAGATCTACGCCCACTCAGTCGAACATATGGACTATCTCGACCGGGTCTTCGAGAACATCGGCGACGCCAACATGGGGAACCGTGAGTGGTCGGAGCAGTTCCACATGCAGAGCAGGCTCAACGAGATCCGCGGCACAATCCGGTATCGCGCCTTCATGGCCCTGTGCGGCTGGGAGCGTCAGCTGAGCTACCAGGGCGTCCACGAGCGGATCTTCTCGGTGCAGCGAGCCAGAGTTGATCAACTGCTGGCCGAGAGCGCTCCTCACCTCGTCGATATGTTCAACGCGGCGTTCAGGCGGCTCGCGGAGGCGGCAGATGGACAGGCCGGCGTCGTGGTCACCGAGGAGCTCTCTCAGGCCGTCACCTCCTGCCGAAGGATCTTCAAGGCCGTCGCTGACCACGTCTATCCACCCGAGGCCGGCGCGCTGAACGAGCAGGGAGCGAAGCTGGACGATCCCGCGTATCGCAACCGGCTGAGGGAGTTCATCAAGCAGGCTGTTGAGAGCGACAGCTTCGCTGCAACCATCGGCGCCATGATCGCAGGAGTCTACGACCGGTTCGCAGCGCTCGACAGGCTCTCCAGCAGGGGTGTCCACGCCGAACTGGCGCTGGAGGAAGCGGAATGGTGCGCCCTCAACGCCTACTTGGTCTGCGGCGAGATCCTCCGAATCCATGAGAAGAGCACACCGGAAGTCTCCTCGTGATCAGAGTCATCGTGATGCAGGAGTAGCCGCAGGGCTTGCTGTCGCGGTCGTCGATCTGGTTGCTGAGGTGCTGCCAGCTCAGGGCTCGGATGCGTCCTTGCGTGGTCGGCCGCCGCCGGCGCCTTGGCCGGGACGTTTCCAGCTGGTGATGGTGGCGGGCCGCCAGACGGGCGTGCGTCCGATCATGTGGTCTTCGGGTGGCAGGTCTCCGCGGGTTCGGTAGGTGTGCACGCTGCGGAGCTTGATGCCGAGGTGCTCGGCGATATCTGCCATGGTCCAGTAGTCGGTGTCAACGTCAGCCATACAAGGATTATGGCTGCGGCCAGCGTCTCTCGTACCAGTGGTCCTGTTCACGGCGTAGCCTCCAGACATGCCTGAGGGCCGGAAGCGAGTCGGTGGGACGATGTCCCGGTCGCGTCTCCGGCCCTCAGGGGCTTGGTGGGCTCAGGTCGAGCGGCGGTAGTGCTGGTCGTCGGGCTCGTCGTTCTCGGCGTGGTGCTCGATCCAGGCGGCGGCGAGGTCGGGCCGTCCCATCTCTGCGATGAGGTCGGCCAGGGCTTCGACTTCGGAGCAGGCCAGCCTGGGGCCGATGTCGCTGGCCAGGTAGCCGTTCCACGCGTCGAGGAAGGTGGCCACGGTCACGTCTGAGAGGATCATTAGGTTCCCCCGGTGGTGGTTCAGCGGCGGACCATCAGCATGAGCCGCTTGTGGGCCTTGGCCTTGAGCTCGTCGTCCGAACCCTCTAGCAGGGCGGTGGCGCGGGCGATCTCCTCGGTCATGGAGCGGCCGGGGCGGCGCGGCGCGACGTGGTCGAGGTAGTCGGTGATGACCCGCTCCGCGGCGTAAGCCGTCTTGCCGAGCCGCTCGGACTCGTCGCGGAACATCGCGTCGAGGCGCTGGCGGCGCCGCTCGGCGGTGTTGCGGGTGCGGACCGGGGCGTCCTCGTCGACCGGCTTCCACAGGTCGTCGACCAGCAGGCGGAAGGCGCGGATGGTGATGTCGGTCTGGGCGAGGGCGGTCTCCTCGGCTGCCCACTCCTCGTAGTAGGCGACGGTCAGGCCGAGGGTGCGGCGGGCCTCGTGGATGCGGTCGAGGGCGCTGGCGGTGTGGCGGACCTTCCAGGAGCTGGAGGCGTCGCGCATGGCGAACCGCTCGGTGTTGGCACACACCACCCTCCAGGGCGTGACCAGGGCCTGGGCCGGGGACTGGCCGTCGTGGCTGTTGAGCATGACGACGAACGGGATGATCTCGTCGTTGATGCCCTGCGGGTCGATCGTGACGGACTCGGGCAGGCGCATCGTGACGAACACCTTCTTGCCGTCGCGCAGGGCTCCGGCGGACTCCCAGATGACGTCGTGCTCCTCGACGAGGTCCTGGAGGAAGGTGAACAAATCCTTATTCTGGATGGGGGTGTACTTGCTGCCGACGACGCCGAGCGGGGCGCCGGTGTCGGTGCGGACGGTGACGAAGTGGTCGGGCGCGGTGCGCAGCTGCGGGGTGACCTCGGTGTCGTTCATGAAGCTGTAGCGGACGGCCCGCTTCTCGACCTCGAAGCCGATCTTGCCGAGGCGGAGCACGTCATCAACGCTGCTGGTGCCGCCGGGGATGACCTCGCCGAGACCGTGCCATGCGGGGGTGGAGGTGTAGAGGGCGGCCTGCCCGGTGGTGGTGTCGAGCGCGTCGCGCCCGATGACCTCGCCAGCGTCGTAACCCGTGCCGGTCCAGCTGCCGTTGTCGCGGCGGACGCTGCCGAAGCGGGCCACCATGTCGCGACGGGACTCGTTGAACTGCTGGTTGACGTCGGTGGTCATGTTCCCCCCTAGAAACTTCGTTGTGCTGACTACAACTAAGTATGGGATCGCGCACCATGCTTGTCAACGTCAATACAACAAAGTTTTCGGGAGTAGGTGTGACCAGCGCAAAGACCCCGGCACCGAGGTCCGGTGCCGGGGTCGCGGAGATGCAGGGGCGGGGTCCCGGTGTCCCGGGATCCGGGCCTTAGCCGCTGCCGCGGATGGCGTCGACTTGGGCCATGAAGTCGCGGCCCGCCTCCTCCCCCATGAAGGAGGCGAAGTCCTCGAGGTCGGCCCGTGAGAGGTTCGGGTCGCCGGCGAGCACCGCCAGCACGTAGCCGGGGGTCACTTTCCGCCCCCCGCGATCGAACGGGAGCAGTCAGTCCAGGTCGATCCCTCGCGGCACACCGGGGCGGGCGCCGCAAGCAGCCCCGCAGCCTTCAGGGCCACCGCCGCGGCCACCACGAGCAAGGCCGCCACGATCACAGCCCTGACCACTGTCCGAGTCCTACCATCCATCATGATCCCCCAGGAAACTTTGTTCCACTGACAGCTACTAAGTATGTGGCCGCAGGACGCACCCGTCAACGTCAATACAACAAAGTTTGTGAGGAGGTGCCACGAACACGAAGACCCCTGCGCCAGACGATGCCCGGCGCCGGGGGTCTTCTCGGTTGGTCGAGGGGGCAGCCACATCTCCGCTGTGGCGCCGGCCAGTACAGTCACCATCCGCGGAGCTGGTCTACCTGCTGACGCTCAGGGCCGCCACTCCCGGCGGAACTCCTTATGGTCGGCGTACGCCAGGGCCAGCAGGCGCACGGTGTCGCAGGGGAAGTCCCCCCATGAGCAGCATCCGCAGGAGTAAGCGCCCACGTGGCAGGTGACGCACTGTCCGTACTCGCCCGGCATGTGTCGGTCGAGAAGTTGCCGCTTCGCCTCAACCTCGCGCAGCACACGGGCCGGATCATGACGGGCAATATGCTCCGCAGCTTCTACCGTGTGAGCGTCGATGTCCTTGAAGGTTCCCATCACCCACCGCTTCTCGCCGCCCGGGTCTGCCCCCGGCAACCAGTGCGCTGGAGGGTGACAGAGCGGCTCCCCTACCGGGACGGTCAGTGCGGTTTTCTCGTCCTCGTCGACCCGCGCGCGAAGGAACGCGATCACATCATCCATGGCGATGCTCTCCTCCAGACATCGGGACCGCGTCCCAGCACGCCCGGCACGGGCCGCCGGCGGCGTCCTCAGTGGTCCGACCGCACCCCTGGGGGCACAGATCGATCTCGTCCAGGACGTCGGCCGGAACCTCGCCGCGGGCGATGGCGAGGGCCTGCTCCTTCAGCTCTGCCATCTCCCCGGGCGTCTCTGCTTCCCAGGTGATGGAGACCTCGTCCCCGTCGAGAGTGCAGGTCACCTTCACGGCGTGCCCTCTCCTGCTCGTGCGTGTTCTGCCCTGGCCGCGTCGCACGCCGCGTCGGCGGCGCGAGCGGCGGCGAGGCGGTACTGGACACGGGCTCTGTTGGCCTTGTCGTACCGTGGCGCGTGGGAGACGTCGCCGGCGTTGGATCTCGGCCGTTTCTTCCATGAGCACGGAGTGCCGGCCTCGGCGCCGCAGCGGAGGCAGGGGAAGTCGGTGTCCTCTGGCTCCCGGTGGCTTGCCAGATATGCGGCCTTGGCCCTCTCCCAGACCGCGCCCTCGTCGTAGATCGGCCTGCCTGTCACGTCAGAACCCGCCTGCTCGGCGGGTGCGGTGGCCGCCCCCTGGTCATCCGATCTCATTGGCACCGCCGAGCTCGTCGACGACCCACGGCATCGCCAGGCCGTCGCGCACGTCGTCGGCCGGCGAGCGGCCGTCGTCCGGGTAGCGGGGTTGCGGCGTGCCGTTGCCGGTGTGCTCGTTCCAGTGGGCGCCACACCAGCGGCATTTGCTCCGATCGTGTTCAGCTCGCACCGGGGTTCCGTCCTCACACGCCATCCGTAGTGCGATGTCCTCGCCGAGCTTCAGGCGCAGCCTGGCGAACACCTCAGCCACGTAGGCCACTTCTGTCGCCCGGTCGGCGGGGATGGCCTGCCCCATGGCGTGCTGATCGGTGTGCGGGTCGACGACCACCAGGTGAACCGTCCGGCCCTCGTTCATGGAGTCTGCGCCGCTCAGGCGCAGCGGCGAGAGCCACGTCCAATTGACCACGGATGGCCAGGTGCGGCGTACGTGCTCGGGTGCCTCGTTCACGATCGGTGTCCCCCTTGGTGGCCTGGCTGGAAATGGGAGTGCTTCGGATCGCATCCGGCGACCCAGCGGGTGAACGCGACGGCCTCGTCCGTATGGCGATCCAGGGAGTCGCCGTCGAGGACGTGCAGGGTGTGCACGTCCCGGCGGAGCCTCCGGTCGAACCGGAGCTCCTGCGCGGCCTCGTAGACGCCGTAGCCGCTGATCTCGGCGATGGACATGCGTCCGGCCCGGCCGAAGACCAGGGCGGGCTCGATGTAGTCGAAGAACACCCACAGCTGGTCTATCGCGGGGCCGGACATGCCCACCGCGTAGCCGCGGCGCACGATGTGGCCGTCTGTCCGCTTGGCGGGCGACAGCGTCTTGACCTCGTGGATGTGGTCGTAGTTCTCCTGGCTGCCGCTGTATGCCCAGCCTGAGCATTCAGGACACGTGGGGACGCTCATGGTTCTCCCTGCTGTTGGGGCCGATCGGAGGGAGGAGGGAGTCCCATCCTGCCGACGGCGCGCGCCGATCGCCCGGGTTTTCCGTGGTTGGCGCGCCGCTCCTCGATGCCGCTGCGATGGCGTCGCTCACGTATTCGCCGCGGCCGGCTGCGGGCCTGCCACCGGTGTGGGAGCGGCACACGCGCTCCCACGTCATGGTGCTCGGGTACCAGCGCCACCCGACGCTGGGGGTACATCCCCAGGCGCACGGCTGCCCAGGGGCGGGGGCGGGCGGGCGCGGCTTGCTGCTAGGCGTGGGTCTGGGCATGGGGTGCCTCCTGGTCGGGGTGGTGGCGGAGAACGCGCACGCGTTCGGGGTGGACGATGGGTGCCTCGTCAGGGCCGCGCCAGTGTGGAGCGATCCATTTCGGGCGGTGGACGCCGCGGCCTGGGTACCACTGGTTGCGCCAGAACCCGCGGACGGGGAACCGGACGGAGAGCTTCCGCCCGCTCTCTTCGACGTCATCCGTCCCGGCGTGCTGCTCATCCGCCGGGCCTGCGTCCTCGTCCGGCTCGTAGCGCCGCGGCCGGGCATCGACGATTCGGATGTCGCCTGTCGGGAGGCCCGCGCGCTCCAGCTGGCGGCGCAGGCTGCGCCGGATCGGCTCGGCCCGCTCGTAGACGAGGGGCTGCTGCATCAGCAGCAGTGTGGCGAGCACGTGCTTGGCCCAGTAGCTGGTGTAGCCGGGCTGGTCGGTCTCGGCCAGGCGCTCCTGCAGGCGGGCCTTGCCCGCTTCGTCGCCGGCGAACTGGATGCCGTATTCGTTGTCCGGGACCAGGCGGGCGTGACCTCTGCGGAGGCCCTCGCGCGTCCGGCTGTCGATGGTCTTGGCGAGGATCTCGGCGCGGTTGCGGTAGAACGACATCCACACGCCGCCGTGCTTCCAATCGCCGGCCATGTCGAAGGGCCCCCAGGTGCAGGCGGTGACGCCGATCTCCTCGCGCCCATCGCTGGGGTCGTAGGCTATGCGGCCGTCAATCATGACCGCCGTCAGCTCGGATCGCTCGTACTCCACCAGCGGCGTCTCGTAAACGATCATCCCCGAGGGGGTGGGGAAGTCGTCGGCGTCGGGCGGGAACGCGGGCATGTCGGCGGCCGCGGTCCGCACGATTTCGGTCATCTCCGCGGTGACGAAGTACAGCGTGGCATTGGCCAGCGTCCGCGCTTCCTGCTCGCACAGCATCTCGGCGAAGGCCCGCATCATGCCGGGGTGCCCGTCCAGCTCCGGATGGCCCATCATCGTCCCGGCCGTGGTGGACATGCGGGCATGGAAGCGCAGCCCGCGCCCGTCGCGGATCCACTCCGCCAGCTCCCGGCGTAGCGCAGGCACGTCGCCGGGCTCGAAGGCGTTCATGCGCCCTTGCAGACGATCGCAGTGGCGTCGTCCTGCGCGGCGCCGGCGTTGCCGCTCTTGGTGCTGCCCTGGCGGGTGGCGATGCTCAAGCTGATCATGGTTCATGCCTCTCGGGAAGCGGGATGGTGAGCTGGCCGGGGATGTCTCGCCACCAGCGGACGGGGATCGTGAGGGGGACGACCAGGCGACGGCGGGCCCGGTTGTAGGCGCGCCGGCACTTGTCGCCACGGCGTCGGCCGTCGGGTCCAACACGCAGGGCTTCGGCGGCGCGGACCCGCCGGCCGCAGTCGTCGCAGCGTGGCACCCACCCATGCCGTCCCTTGCGGCCCTGCAGGCGGCGGCGTGGCGTCCAGAGCGTCAGCTGCCTGCTCATCCCTGGCCCTGGACGGTCAGGCAGAGGACCGCGAAGTAGCCAACGAAGATGAGGACCACCACGAGGGCCAGGAGACGCCCCCTCACCGGGGCACCCTCTCGCCGTTCACCGCCAGGTCGAGCTCGGCGAGCATCCGGCCGACGAGGTCGGCCCGCTCACCGGCGCGATCGGCGCTCCACCCATCGGCGATCTTGCGGATACAGGAGGCCTCCTCCTTCCTGGCCGCCCAGGTCTCGCGGAGGGCGGCGAGCCGCGACGCGGGCACGCCGTAGCGGGCGTTGTCGTGCTCGATGGCCAGCTGCACCACGGTGCCGAGGTCGGCGACGGCCAGGCCCTCGGGGATGAGGTTGGCCACGCATTCGCCGTCCTGGCTGCCGGGGCAGCGTCCGCCCCGGTAGGGGCAGCTCATGACCAGGAACGAGTGTTCGTCGAGGTCGGCGTGCAACGTGTAGGCGCCGACGTCGCCCAGCTGCCGGTACAGCTCGGACCAGTGCCGGGTGCGCTCGATGGAGGGTTCGGGCTCGTCGTGAAACTGCGCTATCCGGACGAGGTCGGCGAGCTCGATCGTTGCGGTGCGCTGTGTCCTGTCGATGAGGTTGGTGACGCACGCGGCACGGGTGATGTGACCGGTGCTGATCCCGTGGGGGCATGCCAGGGCCAGGAACGGGGTCTCGTTGACGAGCCGCTCGCCAGGGGTCAGGCGGTAGGCCGCCAGAGCCCTGGGCAGTTGCGGTGATACGAAGTTGATGTCGGTCATGGGGTCTTCCGTGGTTGAGCACCGGGGCGTCCCGGCGCGGCTTCAGGTGAGGGCATTGCGGAGTCGGCGCAGGAGCCGCGCCATCGCTCCGCCGGGGATGGCCGCGGTCACCTCCTCCGGGACGGGGGCTGGGTCGGCCGGGGCTGGCCGCATGGCTGGCGGCTGGGGAACCTGGACGAGATCCGCAGGCGGGGGCGCCTCACCGGCCGCGGTCTCTGTGGAGGGCTGGTTCGCTGGGGAAGGGATGGCCTTTGGGCCGGTCCGGGCCTGTGCCCGGAGGAGGCTCACCCTGGCGGTGCACTCGGCGCACTCGGGTGTGGTCAGGTAGGGCGGGAGGGCCTGCCAGTCGTCGGTGATCGGCAGCCCGCACACGGTCTCGTCGTCGGCCGATCCGTGAGCCACGACGTACCGTTCGCCAGGTGCGTAGATCAGCCCGTTCATCGGCGCCGCTTCCTTCGGCCTGCGCGGCTCCGCTGGCGCGGCTCCAGGCGGATCACGTTCGACGGCATGCTCTTCGGGGTCATGCCGGGCAGTTGCTCCTGCACGGCGGGGCGGCCGGTGCAGGTGGCCACGTGCGGGCGGTACCGGTGCTCCCACGCCGCCGGGGGGCGGGCGCCGGCACCGTCCAAGCTGCGCGACGACCAGGAGCGGGGCGCGGCCCGGTAGCACGCCTGGTTGCCGTCCTCGGTCGGGTGCGGGTCGACGGCGAGCCGCTTGCCGGCGGCGGTGGTGGTCCACAGCACCGGGCGGCCGCAGTCGTTGCAGGGGCGCAGTTCGCTCGGGGCGGGGATCACCGCGGTCCTCCCGCGGCCGGCCGGGTGGGGAGTTGGAGGGCGCCTGCGACGTCCTGGCCGACGTTGCGCCGCTCGGCGCGCAGGCGGTCGGTCGCTGCGGCGTGTGCGGTGAGCGCGGTGACCCATTCGCGCAGGGCGAGCGCCCATGCGGTGTGCGCGGCGCAGGTCTCGACGCCGGCCGGGCTGTAGCGGCGTCGGGCCTGGTACGCCTGGGCGGCAGCGTCAAGGCGGGTGCGGATGTCGCCGAGTTCGGCGGCCCGCTGGTCGACGTCGGCCTTCAGGTCGCGGTAGTGCTGGGCGAGGTCGGTCACTAGTCCTCCCGGTGGCGCCGCCGCTGGCGGCACCCGGCGCACGACTCGTGGCTCAGGTAGTTGGGCTGTTGGCACGGGCAACGCCACATCAGGCCAGCGCGCACTGCGGCCCGCATGATCGCCCGAGCTTCGGCGCCCTCGGCCGAGCCGAGCAGCGAGACGATTACGGATTCGGCGTGTGTGGTGTCGGTCATGCGGCGCTCCTTTCGGCCGCTGCCAGGCAGGCGGCTCGTTCCTCGGGGTCAGCGCCGAGGCTGGCCAGGGTGCGCTCGATCGCCGCGGCGTCGAGCTCGGCGTCGGTATCGCTGGTCCAGGCGCAGGTGCAGATGGCCGGGTCGTTGGCGCAGGTGCGGCAGGTGTGGCCGAGGGCGACGTCGCGTCGCAGGCGGGCGAGGGCGTAGCGCAGCTCGGGCACGTGCTGTTGGTCGGCGAACCTGGCCTCGCCGATGACCATCGCGGCGTAGCTCGTGATGGCGTCGGGGCCGTAGCCGGCGTCGAGTGCTCGCTTCAGCAGGGCGGTGAGGGCCCAGCCGTAGCGGGTGCCGAGCAGCGGCCGGTAGCGCGGGATGCGGGCCAGGATCCCGGCGGGGGTGTGTGCTCTTAAGCGAGATGATCTTCTGGGTTGCGCCGGAGGCGCCGGGGTGGCGCGCTCGGTACGGGCGTCAGGGTCGCCTACGGCGAGAACCCGGGATTTTTGAACTCCTCTCGTACCCCTTGATGTACTCACTACGTACTCCACCCCAACCGTTGGGGTCCAACGCTCCAGTGGTTGGGGTTCAACGCTCCAGCGGTTGGGGTTCAACGTTCCAGCGGTTGGGGTCGAACTTTGTTCGGTAGGAGGGTTATCCACAGGCTCGTCGCCCTCGTTGAACCCCAATGGTTGGGGTTCAACGTCCAGCTGCTCCCCCTCCGGCAGCGCTCCCGAAGCCGCCGGCACACCCCCGTGCAGCGCGCACGGCCCTGTCCCGGGTGTGTCCGTGCCACGGCCCGCCCGCCGCGTGCACACGCCGCCCTTCTTGGTCGGCCGGCCGCACATCGACACAGGCGCGCGGTCGCCCGGATGCCGGTCATCGCCCGGCCACGCGAGCCGGTACACGTTCGGGTGCCGGCGGCGGCGCACCACGACCAGCCAGCCCTCGGACTCCAGGTCCTCCACGGCCGCGGCCGCGGTCGTCTCCGACAGACCGCAGTCGTCCGCGAGGGACGCGAAGCTCGGGTTGCAGTGCTTACGCTCGCGGCCGATCGTGTGCACGTACAGCCGCTGCGCGACGTTCACCCGGGAGGCGTCCCATCCTCGCCGGGAGTAGAGCAGCAGGATCCACTGCAAGCCGCGGTCGATGCCCAGCTGCGCACGGCTCAGGTAGTCGGCAGCCCATGCGGGCGCCGGGCCATCGTCCACCGGGACCCCTTCGCCCGGTTGTTCCTCACTCACATACGCCTCACTTCAGGGTGGTCTCGGTCACTCCGTCCGGGGGCGGGATCTGTCTTCGCCTGTGCAGCTCGGCCCGCCAGCACACGGCCGTGCCGCACCGGCGGCACCGGCCGCACCGCACGTCGCGGGTGCGGCCGGTGCTGGCGTTCAACTCAGGTGTCATGCGCCCAGGGGGACCACGTCGCGGGCTCGGACGGTGTCATGCCACCGCGGGTTCTCACCGTGAGGCTGCAGGCGGTCCCACAGCACGTACACGACGGCCTCGCCACGCAAGGTGCCCAGGCCGGTGATGGTGCCGTAGCCGTTGTTGCCGACGATGCGCTGGCCGGTCCGGCGGCCGATCGTGATCATGTCCGGTCCTCTCCGATCAGGTCGCTGAGCATGCGGTTGCGTTCCTGGAGCGACGCCTTCTCCTCGGCGAGTTCGCGCCGCTCCCACTCGGCCTTCACGGCCCGCGCCTCCCACGCGAAAGCACTGGCCCTGGCGTCCTTGAGCTGGGCCTGCAGGCGGGTGAGGCGGGCCTGCAGGTCTTTGTCCTGGCGCCACCACCAGGCCGCGTTGCCGGCGGCGATGGCCACCAGGCCGGAGACGAGAACGATGGCGTCCATCAGCCCGCTCCCCCTTCCACCCGCACGACGCCCGGCAGGCCATCCACAGCGCGCCTCACGTTGGCCACGCCATCCGGCGTCGCGACGGACTCCGAGTCCGGCGGACCCAGCCGGGCGGCCAGGTGTTCGGCGGAACAGGCGGGGATGGTCCAGTGGCGGGTGTGAATCGAGCCGTCCGGGCCGGTACTGCCGATAACGAGGCGGGCGAAGCCGTGGCGCTCACACATGCGGGCCGTCCTCTCCCGCGGCCATGGCGGCCTCGGGCGAATCACCGGTGGTGTTGTGGTTCAGCCGCCACTGGTCGTGCAGGTCAGTTCGGCACAGCGCGCACAGCGCACCGTGGCAGGTGCCCAGACCGCACTCACTGCAGTCCGCGGTCGTGGCGCTGGGTGCTACGACGACGTCCGCGTTGCGAGCCTTCACGCACGTGCCGCACATCCCCTCGGGCATGGCCTCGCCCGGCTCGGTCTTGATCGGTGCGTCGGGGACGACTGCGAGTTCGCCGCACGCGGTCTGCGCGAGCTCGCCCGGCCGCGGCGAGGCCATGAGCCAGGCAGGCATCGCGAACAGGTGCCGGACATCGGGCGCGGCCGTCGCGTACGGGCTGTAGGAGTTGGGCTCGACCCGGGTCACGGCGTCTTCACCGCCCCGCAGGTGTGCTCGTCCCTGGCCGACGTCAGCTGGGCCAGGTCCTGGCCGTGCTCGACGTACAGCAGGTGAGCTCCGCAGCCGGAACAGCGCACGTAGGTGTACACGCTCTCGGCGTCGATGTGGGCGAGCGCCCCAGCCGGCCGCTTCGCGGCCAGCCCACGGGCGATCCAGACGGTCATGACTGCGGACGTCACCGCAAGCACCAGCAGCACGGCGAACCGCGTGGTCCGCACGTCTCCAGCGGCGCACAGATCGTTTGCCGTCCAGCCGAACGTGACGACGCAGACCCCGAGCCAGAACGAAGCCTTGTGCAAGCGGGTCATGAGGCGCCACCGTCCTGCTTCGCCTCCTGGGCCTGGGCGCTCCGGTCGCCGGCGACGACCAGCGGTTCCAGGTTGTCGGCGTGGCCGTTGATGATCCTCGCCGCGTGACGCAGGGCCCGGCGGGCGACGATCAGCTCGTGGACGGCGTCGGTGTGGTCCTGCAGGGACAGCTCGCCGTCATCGGCGCCGACGCTGATCGACTTCAGCAGGCTGAAGGCGTCCATCAGGGCGAGCTGCGCCTTGCCGATCTCCTCGGCGGCCAGGTTCGCGGCGCGCACGTCCTTGGTGAGGGCGTTGGCGTCCGTCATGCCTGCACCTCCGCAGGCACCGAAGTGTCGGCGGGCACAGGAGCGTCGGCCAGCGGGAACGACCAGATGACCGGACCGACGTCAGAGACGACCTCCCACGGGCCGCGGATCAGCCCGTACGCGGCCCAGTCGCAGCCACGCTCGGCACGGCCCTGTCCCTGATCGTCGTTGGCGGTCCCGTACAGGGCGCCCAGGGTGCGGCCGATGCACTCCTGCCCGAGGATGTCGTGGAAGCGGACGTCCCGGGCGGAGCTTGCGCTGGGGCGCGGATGCTTGGCCAGCGCGTCGGCGAAGTCCTGCCCGGTCGCCACGTCGCCGCAGTTCGGGCACGTGAAGGCCCAGTTGCGCGTGTCGTCGCCGAATCGCTCCGCAGCTTCGACCCGGAACTCGGCGAGCGTGAGCTTGCGATGCTCGCTCATGGTTTGTTTCTCCTTCGTGGTCAGGTGGTGGGTGAGGCGAGCCGTACGCACGGATGTCAGCTCGCACGTACGGCCCGGCCACCGGGGTCCGCCGCTACGCGCGCTCCCCCACGCACGGGGCGGCCGGTATCGGGATGGTCAGTGGGATCTGCCGGTACGGCAGGCCCGCTGCCGCCTCACTGGTCACCGGCGGTGGCCCTCTCACCGGCTGGGGATGCGCTGACCGGGTGGATCGGCTCCTCAGCCGCAGCCGGGCAGGCCGGATCGGGATGGTCGTGCGAGGCTGCGCGCATCGCCGCTGCCATCGACTCGGCGGTGCGAGCGCGGGCCCGCTCCTCGAGTTCGGCCCGCACCATCGCGCCGAACCGCTCGGCCGACTGGCTCAGGTGCCAGGCCAGGTGGAGCGTGGCCTGCAGCCGGGTGTCATCGGCGTCGCGGGGCACGCCGACCATGAGGCCGGCCACCCACAGGATCAGCGCGGCCTCCGACGCCTCGACCTTGATCGCGTCCGGGGTCATATGCCGCTCGGCGGCGTAGACACCGACCGGGAAGGCATCCGCGGGCAGGTTCATGCGGTGCACCCCCGTGCGGCCAGGTGCTGGGCGCGTTCGGCCTGCACGGCCAGGAGGCCGCCCAGCTTGTCGGGGGTTACGGCCTGGACGGTCTTGGCCAGCCCGTGGTTGAGCTGGTGGTCGGTCAGCTCGCCGAGGCGGGTGGCGTAGCAGCGCGGGGCGAATCCGCCGTCGCCGCTGCTCGTCCAGATCGACCAGCCGGGGTATGCGCTCTGGAGTTCGGCCAGCGGTTCGGGCAGGGCCTGACCAGGAATAGGGTGGATCATCGGGTGCTCCCTTCGGGGAGTGATGCCGGTGCTAGAACTGGTTGGTGCCACGGGCGGCCCCCCGAGAGCCGCCCGTGGACGGGACTACGGGGTGGTCCCGCTGTCTGCTGTCTCGTTGCGGCGATCGACCTCGGCCTGGAAGGCCTCGTCTCGCAGGACCCACTCCTGGCCGTTCCACTTGGCGAAGCGGCACAGCTGCTTGTGGGAGTAGTGGTCGCCCTGCTGGCGCCACAGCTCAGGGTCGACAGCGCGCAGCCACCGGCGGATGATCTCCCGGCCGATGTGCTCCGCGACGTGCCCCGTCGCGGAGTGCTCGAAGTCGGCAGGGGCGGCCTGGATCGCGTGCCACAGCGCGGCCAGGTGCTGATCGCTGGTCCGCGCCAGTCCGGTGCTGCTGATTCGGATCGTGATCTCCACGGCCGTCTCCAGCGGGTCGGCCTCGGCCGGGCGCACCGTGACAGAATTAAACGCCTGCTCAGGGCCGGTCATCGGGCACGCTCCCGCTCCGCCTCGGCAGCCTCGAACGCGTCGGCCGCCACGCGAAGCTCGACCGACACCTGGTCACGGCTGCGAGGCTGCGAGGCGCGAGTGAGCCACTCCACCTCGTGCAGTGCACGCAGATGCCGCACCAGCGCCACGAGCGCCGCCTGCGCAATGTCGGACTGCGGAGACGCATGCCGCAGGGCGCGGTGCACCTCGGAGCGGACCACCCGAGCGTGGGGCAGGCCGGCGATCAGGTCAGCAGCCTGCCGCAGGACGGCCGGGATGGAGCCGGTGGTGATCGTCGCGGCCATCACCCGTTCCCCTCCGTGCGAGGGCTGGTCTGGGTGGCGAGCACGGCCTGCATGTCATCGCGGCGGTAGCGGCGGTGGCCGCCGGGCGTGCGCACCGAGCCGATCCGGCCGGCCGTCGCCCACCGGGTGACGGTCTTGGGGTCGACGCGGAACAGCTGCGCCACCTCGGCGGGGGTCATCAGCTCCGGCGTGCCGGGCGGCAGCTGATACGGCTCAGGCATCGTGGACCTCCAGGTCTACGTAGCGGCGCACGTGCTCGGGCCTCTCGGCGGCCAGCTGGCGCGAAATCCGGTCGATGTGCCAGCCCGGCATCGTCTCGGCGGCGGCCTCCAGCACCTGGCGGACCTGCTCGACGGCGTCGGCGGGCCCGATGATGCGGATCTGGGTCATGCGCGCCGGCTGGGGCCTCCGCTGGCTGCTGTAGCGGCCTCGCTCGGTCACAGGCCCTCCTCCTTGACGTGCTTGCGCCAGCTCAGGAGCTCGCCGACCGGCGAGCGGAGCGGCTCGACCTCGGCCGGGTCGACCTCGGCGGTCAGGTAGGCGGCGAACTCGCCCGCCAGGTCCTCGTCGTCGAACGGCCCGTACGGGATGCGCTGCTCGACGAGGCGCACGATCCACATCACGACGCCTCGCTCTCGGCCGCGCCGCCCGGCTGGCGGACCGGCGGCCAGCCAGCCTCGTCCTCGCCGGGCGGCGGTGCGATGGCCTCCTGTTCGTCGGCGGTACGCGAGGGGGGCTCGATCTCGGGGCGTCGGCCCCCGGGCACGCTCGCGAGGGGGACGGCCAAGCGCTCCATGACGTCGAGCTGGTCGTCGATCTTCAGCAGCTCACGGATCTCCGGCGACGTCGGGACGCGCTTGTTCAGGCGCCGGACCGGGGACTTGAGCCACATGGCGTCGAAGTCGGTGTGCCAGGTGGAGTTGTACTTGCCCCAGTGCGGGTTCTTCGCGAACTCGCCGGGGTTCTGGCGCCGGTTGCGCTCGGCGAGCTGGTAGGCCTTGGAGCGGGTGTCGCGGATCTCCTCGGCCTCGCGCCGGTTGAGGAACATGATCTGGGAGCGTCCGCCGGTCTTCATCCAGCAGAAGGCGTAGGCCAGGATCTTGTTGCCGTCGTGGCGGTTGATCAGGTCGACCTCGTGCTCGAAGTCGTCCGGCGGGCGCTGCGCCTGGTTGTAGCGCCACTTGTCGGTGTCGTGGATGTGGTCGAAGACGACCGACTCGACCATCCCCGAGCGGTACATCAGCTCGATGTAGCCCATGTACATGGGCACGAACGTCGCGGTCTTGCCGTACGGGACGACGGCCGCGTGCACGCCGTCGGGGTCCAGGCCGAACCTGGCGCACTGCATCAGCGCCATCATCAGCGACTCCGGCGTGCACTCCTGCAGCTTCTCCGTCTTGTACATCGCGGTGAGCGCGGCCTGAATGAACTGGGACTCGTCGATGTGACGGGGCAGCGCGTCGGCGAAGTACGTGCGCCGCTCGTTCAGCCAGCGCAGCCACGTGTCGCGCTGGGCCAGGTCCACCACCTCGGCCACCGGTGCGGGCCCGGTCTCCTGCTGAGGTGCGACCTCCTGGCCGCCGGCCCGCTGGGCGACGCGGGCGGCCAGGTTGCCGTTGTTGGTGGTCATGCGGCCTTCTTTCTGGGCTTGGCGGGGCGGATGACACGGGCGCGGTGCGCGCGGTACTCGTCGGGGTGCTGCTCCTTGACGGCCTCGACGTCGAGCACCGAGACGGTCTTGCGGAGCCGGGCGGCGATCTCCGGGTATTGCTCCTCGAACCGCTTGAAGGCGAAGACGCCGTTCTTCTTGGCGGTATAGAGGATCTGGTTGCCGGCCTGGCCGATCTCGGCGTCGCCGAGTTCGGCTGTCAGCTGGTTGTCGATCTCGGCCAGGCGCTGCCCGCGTTCCTTCACCTCGGCCTTGAGCCGGTCGCGCTCGGCCAGCAGCGGCGCGACGTGGCCGGGGTCGACCTCGCGGATCGCGTCCGGCTGCACGTCGAACAGGTGCGCCAGCAGCTCCGTGGTGGCGTCCGAACCGTCGATCGGCGGCGGATCACCGTTGAGGATGCGCTGCATGAACCGCTCGCCAGCCTCGACGAGGTGGCCGATCAGCTGCTCGTCGCGGTCGATGCGGACGTGGCGGAACTTGTTGCCGCCGATCAGCGCGGCGAGGTGGCCGTGGTTGTAGCCGGACACCCCGATCCCCCAGTGGACCTGGAGCGCGGGCTCGTCCGGGACGCCGTCCTTCCAGTCCTCGAACTGGTACTCCGAGCGGTTCTTGCACTCCACGAAGCACGGCCCGTCGTCGCAGCCCTCCACCCGCCGGTCGAGGTTGACGAGCATCCAGGCGCGGTCGACGTGCTGGAGCGTGCCAATCGGCTCGACCCAGGTGCCGGTCATCCGCGCGAAGCGGGAGGCGATGAACTCCTCCAGGTCGCTGCCGATGTCGGCGGCCTCCTCCAGCCACGCGGGCCGGGGCAGGTCGGGCAGTTCGCCGCGCTTCTCCAGGTACAGCTTGATCGGCGAGGTGTGCCGGTCCATGCCGAGCACCGCGGCGATGTCGCTGCCGCCGATCCCGGCCAGCCGATTCGCGAGGAACTCCTCCCGCGGCAGGCCGGCCGGGGCGATCAGGCGGGCGGTGGGAGTGACAAGCGGCAGGCCGGACATCTGTGTGGCGGTCATCGGCTCGCCTCCGTGCCGGTCTCGTCCGGCCCTGCGCCCTGGCCGGCGTCGGCCTGTTCAGTCCACGAGCTGTAGGTGAGGGTGCGAGTGACGACGACTGCGTCCACCTCGGGACACAGCGGCGAGCTCTCTTGCATGGCGCGAACCTGCTGCAGGGCCATCGCGGCGGTGTGGCGGCTGCACGGCTTGTACTTGGTGCGGCGCTTGAGCTGGTGGTCGCCCGGGACGCGGCCGATCTCGGTATAGCGGATGCCGTACTCGATGACCGTATGGCCAGGTGACGCGGGCGCCTGATGTTTGTTGTTGTTCACTGGCCACCGTCCTCGCGTAGGTAGAGGGCAGAGGCGGCCTGGAAGGCGTAGTCCAGGTGATCGGTGAGCTGGGCAGCGGCTCCCCGGGCAGCCACGATGCCGTGCCGCGCCCGGGTCATGGCGTTGTGAGCGTCGCCGCGGGTGGCCGCGAGACAGCCGGTGGCTTCCTGAGCGACCAGCCGGGCGTCGAGCTGCCGAAGCAACTGGTCGAGGCCGGCCGCGGCCGCGCGCAGGGAGCCGAGGACGTCGTAGACGGTGCTCGGGTAGGGCAGGGCGGCGGCGTCCATCGTGTGGTGGTTGAGCACGCGCACGCACTCGGCCAGACCGGCCGCCATCGCGCGGGTGTCGTCGCCGCTCCGCGGCCCGCCCGGGTCCAGGTGCAGTTCCGTCATCGCGCACCTGCCACCGTGTTGAGCTCGGGGCGGGCGGACAGCTCGGCCAGGTCCGGCCCGTCGAGGGGGATGAGCTTCCAGACCTTCACCTTCTGGCCGAGCCAGGTTCCCTCGACGGCGAGCATGCGCTGCTCCTCGCTGTGGGGCTTGAGGGTCCACTGGGCGTCGTCGAGCTGAGCGGCCCACTGGTGGAGGTTGATGCGGATCAGGTCGAGGGAGCCCAGGCCGGCGGGCAGGATCTCGATCACGAACTCGTTCGTGACGCGCATGGAGAACGTGTCGGGCACGGGGTACGTGAAGAGGTTGGCGGCGGCGGCCAGGGCGATCTGCTGGCGGTGGCGCCGGGTGGGTGCGGTCATCGGGCACCGTCCTGCGTCAGCTCGGTCTCCCAGCGCTGCGTCGCGGCGTCGCGTTCGGCGTCGGTCACGCAGCATCCGAAGTTTGGTGAGTGGCCGGTCCTGGCGCGGTGCTGGTCGGCGGTCTCGTCCTCGTCGCCCTGGGCGAACTCGGCCGCCCTGGTGGCCTGGCGGGCCTGCTCGATCAGCGCGCGGGCCCGGTCGTTGACGGCGCGCTCGGCGTCGCTCCACGCGGGGTCGGCGGCGCGGTCGTCGGCCTCGGCCGGGGCCAGCTGCAGCTCGCTCGCCAGGAGCACGGCGTACAGGGCGTGGTGCAGGACCGCGCCATCGAGTCCGGTGCGCACGGCAACCAGGTGCGCCAGCGTGGCCAGCGTGCGGTCGGTGTGGCCGGCGGCAAGGGCGTCGATGTCGCCCCGGTGGAAGCGCCGTTGTCCGCCGGGAGTGCGGAAGCAGGGCACCTTGCCAGCGTCGGCCCACCGGTTGACCGTCTTGAAGTCGACCCTGAAGCGGTCGGCGACCTCGACGGAGGTCAGGAGGTCGTTCGCGGGCCGGTTTCCGGCCTTGGAACGGGTACCGTTGGTCATGAGACTCTGCGTCCCTTTCTTCTGTGGTTGCGGGTCGGTTGGCGAGGTCCAGCGGGCGAGGCTGGGCCTCGCTGCTTTTTCAGCAGGTGGTGGGGCGATCTCGGGCTGCCTGGTCAGGCAGACGACTTGGTGCGGTTGCGGCGCGGGCGGCTCACGGCCTGGTGGTGGCGTTCGCCGAGGGTGGGGCGGGTGTCCTTGCGGGCACGTTCGAGGTACTCGTCGAGGTGCGCGCGCTTGATGCGGCGGTTTCCGCGGATGCGGTAGGAGTCCAGCTCTCCGCTGTTGATCAGCTGGTAGACGGTTCTCAGGCTGACGTTCATGATCGTTGCGGCCTCGGGGAGCTTGAGGAACTCAGGCTCAAGCTGAGGCGAGGCGTTGCTCTCGCTGCTCATGAGCAGAGCCTATGCGTAATTCTGCGTAAGGCAAGTAGGTGAGGCGGATTTTTTAATCAAGATGGCTACCGACTTGCTCCGGCAGGCTGCTGTTACCGGCAAGGAGGGGTGGCGACGCGCCGACCCGCTGTTACGTTTACGCGAGAAGGTGCAGATTTCTGCGTCACTCTGAGAGGGTGAGATATGGGGCCGCGTGGGGCACCCCCAGAGGCCGAGCTGATCCGCGAGAGGCGGGAGGCGATGATCCCTCGCCTGTCGCACCGCGCCGCCGCAGCACGCGCCGCCAAGCTGGGCAACACCAGCTTCAGCACGGCCACGTGGCAGAAGATCGAAAAGGGCGAGTACTCCGGCGGCGCCGACCGCATCACGCTGATGGCGATGGTCGTCGGCATCACCCCGGAGGACCTCGAGGAGGTGGGCCGGCCGGACGCGGCGCGGATGTTGCGGGCGGAGATCGAGCGACGGGCGGCGGAGGAGCCGTTGCTGCGCGAGGTCGAGCGTGAGTCCACCTCCGAGGCGGTGATGCAGCTGCTGCTTCAAGGTCTGGAGGAGATCCGCTCCGAGCCGCGGCTGGACGCGGATCAGAAGGCGGAGTTGGAGCGTCAGCTCATCCGGTCACAGCTCGCTCATCTGCGTGGGCAAATGGAGCAGATACGCACGACATTGGACATCAAGGAACGCGTGTCGCACGATAACGGGCATTAGCCTCAATTCATGATGACCGGCGCACATTGTGCACCATTCATAACGCTTCCGCATCGAAGCTCTACATAACTAATCGTGCAATTCTCACGATGCAACGCTGTGGCTTTAGGGGCATGGGGGAAGTACCAACGAAAGGTTCGCGAGCACACATGCGACGCATCATGACAACGGTGGTCCTGAGCACGATCTGTTGGAACGTTGCAGGGGCTCTCCTTATCCATATGCATCTGAACGGCCCGGACTACGTGGCCGGACTGTGGTTCATGACCGCTCTCGCCGTCGCCGCCACCGCCACCCTGGCGGGCTGCATCAACAGACGAGACCAGCCCGTCGGCATCTCCTACGACCTGGGCTGGCAGCAGGGCTACCGCACGGCCGAGCAAAAATACCTCGCCCTCCTCGCCCAATGGAAAGGCACTCATGGCAAAACAGAATCGCCGTCAGAAAGGTGAAGGCTCACTCCACCAGCGCAAAGACGGCCGCTGGGTCGCCGTCGTCTTCCTCGGTTACAAGGCCGACGGGAAAATGGATCGCCGCTATTTCTATGGCGAGAACCCCGACCAGGCGATGGGCAAGCGCGACGTCTTCATGGAGTCGCACCGCGCCGGCTTCACCCCGCCGACCGGCAAAGGCGACACTGTCGGGGAGCACCTGGTCCACTGGCTGTACCACGTGATCCGGCCGAAGGTCCGCGCGACCACCTGGCACCAGTCCTACAAGCCGAAGGTCCTCAACCACCTCGTGCCCCGGCTCGGCCGGCCCAGGTTGAAGGACCTGGCCGAGGAGGACGTCGAGCGGTTCCTGACCGACATGAAGGCCGACGGCTACTCCCCCGCGCAGATCCTCGCCTGCTTCCGACTGCTGTCGCAGGCGCTGAAGCACGCCGTGCGGCGCAAGCTGATCGGCCGGAACGTGTGTGACTTCGTCGACCCGCCCAGCCAGGAAGCCGAGGAGCCGCTGCCGCCTGAGCGCGACGAGGCGGCGGTCCTGCTGGAGGCGCTGGAGCGGCGCCGCAACGGCGTGCGCTGGCAGACCGCGCTCGCCGTCGGCCCGCGCCGCGGCGAGACGCTGGGCCTGACCTGGCCGTTAATCGACCTGACGGACCTGGACGCGGCGACCATCCGCATCGCGTGGGAGCTCGTCCGACTGCCATGGCAGCACGGTTGCGAGGACGTGGCGGCATGTACCGAGCGCCACCACATCCGGGCCTGCCCGCCTGACTGCACCAAGGGCACCCGCAAGCAGGGCGGCCGGCCGCACGAGTGCCGGATGAAGGTGTGCCTGCCCGGGTGCGCCGGCGCGCATCAGGGCCGGTGCATCAAGAGGTTCTGCCCGCCGGACTGTGACCGGCACGCGAAGGTGTGCCCGGACAAGTGGGGCGGCGGCCTGGTGATGACGGAGCCGAAGTCGAAGAAGTCGAAACGGACGGCGGTCATCCCCCGGCCGCTCGCCGAGCGGTTGCTGCTGCACCAGATGGCCCAGGCCGCCGAACGCGAGCAGCCCGGCTGGGTCGGCTGGGGCCACGAGCTGCGCTCGCCGGCGAACCCGGATGGGTGCGATCGTCGGCCGCGGCCGCGGGAGGTGGTGTGCCCGCGCTGCCAGAAGCCGATCCGGAAGGACGCGCTGGTGTTCACGCAGCCGAACGGGCTGCCGATCAACCCCAGCGAGGACTGGCGGGAGTGGCAGGCGCTGCTGGCCGAGCTCGGACTGCCGCACTACCGTCCGCATGACGCGCGGCACTTCTCGGTCACGCTCCAGCTGGAGGAGGGAGTGGATCCGCGGGTGGTCTCGGACAACCACGGGCACTCCTCGGTGTCGTTCACGCAGGAGCGCTATCAGCACGTGACGGCGCGGCAGGAGTCGGAGGCGGCGAGGAAGGTCGGTGGCGCTCTGTGGCCGTCGAAGCCGGCGCAGGGTGACAGCAGCCGATGACAGCAGAGGGGATGCATCTCGGCGCACATTTGAGCATGATTACGCGTCGCGATTCTGCGCCCTACCTGCTGATTACGCGAGATTACGCAGGTGGCCATCATGAGGGTTTTCCGCAGAATCAACACTCCTAAAGCGGGTGCCGCAGGTTCGAATCCTGCCGGGGGCACTCTTCTCCACCAGGCATTTCGGCCTCTGACCTGCGGTTTCACTGCCGTAGGTTTTTTGCTTTCCAGACCTTGGATAGGTCACCGAGAGCACCCGTATGCAGCCGCAGGACCTTGATCACGGGATATACGCGGGATGATCTTGCCCGCGCTTCTCCAGCTCAGGGAAACGGTTGGGACTCCTCCAGCATCAGAGGCAGCCGCCAGGCGGGGCAGCACACATGGTCGCACGGAAGGCAGGGCTGCGGCAGGGCCGAGCCATGAGCCCCAGATGGACCTCTGGAGTCCAAGATCCAGCTGAGGCAGGATGAGAGCCATGGTCGCGTACTGGTGGTCACAGCGGTCCGATGAGAACTTGTTCATGGAAATCACGCGACGAGACGACATCGGCAGCGACGTGAAGGCACCCATCGCCGCACGGGGCGGCGTGAGCACCCCAGGCTACGCACTGGTCAGTACCGTTCAGGCCAACAACCTCGTCGTTCACTACGACAGCGCCGCAGAGCAGATAGTCGGCGTCAGCCGCGCGACAGGCGAGCGGTACAACGAGCCGATCTGGTGGGTCGCACGTGGCTCCTACGCGAGACAGGCCGGCGCCAAGCCCGAATGGCTCCCCGGCCTCGTCGTTGCGCTCGCGGACTATCGCCCTCTGGCAGAAACGTTGCCCTTGGCGGTACTCCGGCAACGCCGATTAGCCCTGTTCGCCGTCCGAGACGCCTTGCAGGCAGAGTTTCCCGGGCAACGGCTCTACTTCCCGTGGATTCAGTACCAGGATTCCCTACGGACCTGGCAGACATACCTCGCCAAGTTCCCGAGCGCGGTGCTCGATGTGCTTCCTGAGGTGAAGGAAGCCGTGGACGCCCTCATCGGAGAGCGGCCTCCTACGGTTCTCACTCGGAGCGGCGTTGAGGAGGCCGAACGCCAGGTCGCCTCCGCCGCCGGTCGCCCGCGGTCCTCCCGCAAAGGCCAAGGCTTCGCCACCGACCAGCGGGTAAAGGTAGCGGTCGAGACGCACGCCATGAACGAGGCTCTCCTCCACTACAGCAAGCTCGGCAAAGTCACGGACACCTCTCGCACCGAGAGCTTCGACTATGTGGTCGAGATCGACGGCGTCTCTTGGCATGTCGAGGTGAAGGGGACAACCGGCGACCCGCAGGAGATTCTCCTTACGCCGAACGAAGTCGAGCACGCTGAGAAGTACCCGCACGTGGCCTTGTTCGTGCTGAGCAACATCGTCGTGAGCCGCGACAGTCAGGGTGAGATCACTGCGAGCGAGGGTAAAGCCTCGATCTTTCACCCCTGGTCGCTAGATCAAGCTCAATTGTCACCCATCGGGTACAAGTACCGGTTGTCGGCGGCCGCCCAGGATTCCGAGCCCTGATGGGCGGACTATGGCGTGCTCAGCAGCCCGGAATCATGCCATGCGGCCGACTGCAGGTGGAGTCCACACCACCGGGAGGAGCTCTGTCGCCCTTCGGTAGGCGAGTTTGAGGAAGTCACGTCGCTCAGCCGCGGTGGCACCGGTCTGGGTCATGAGCACTTCACGCAGCGGGTGACGGGATTCGATGAGGTCGTTGTTGCGCTGTTCGAGCCATGGCATCCAGGTCTCGTGCGGAGCGCGGTCTCGTTTGGCGTTGTTGCAGGACAAGCAGGCCAGGACGAGGTTCCAGATCGCATCGACGTCGGGGCCACGCCACAGGCGGGTGCCCAGCTTCCAGGGCAGGACGTGCTCGACGATGGGCCCGGTGCCTACGTTCTGCGTCATGAGCTCTTCGCAGTAGGCGCAGCGGCCATCCTGATATCCGTTGAGGGCGCCGACGACCCCTGTCACGCTTCGTCGTCGCCGGTCGGACTGGAGCACCAAGGCCTGCTCGTCACGGTCGTAAACGAGCGTGGAACCCAGGACGCCATCGGATATGCCGGTGGCCCACGCTGTCTCCACCAGTCGCCAGCGGGCAGCGGTTTCCGCATCCAGGTCCTGGGCCTGCACCGAACCAGCGAGTCCGAGCAATTCGTCGCGCAGCACGAGGCCAGGCGCGGCGGAGTTCTTGCGCTCGTCCTCATAGAAGCGCACTGGCGCCTGGTCACCGCCCAACTTGGGGAACGCGTCGATGACGTTGCTGAAGCCAAGCTGGACGGTTCGCCGGTGCAACGTGTCGCGGTCGAGCTCGCCAGCGTTGAAGGCGCGGCAGGCGTCCAGGAACTTACTACGAGCCGAGGTTCCCTGCCGGGGCTGGCGTTGAAGGGCCTCACACAGAAGTTCCGCGTACCGCGGTGCCAGCTCTTCGAGCGTGACATGGTTACGACCGGTGGCAGCGACCTCCAGCAGGGTCGCGCCGAAGGCGAATTTGTAGGTGGCCGAGTTCGCCCCGTACAACACGATGGCTCGCCATACGCTTTCACCGGTGACCACACCGCGGCGGTAGTCCATGCGAGCAGTATCGGCGATGGGGGCGACAGTTTTGGGCGAGGAACAGAGGATCGTCTACGGCAAGCTGATCCGTGATCGGATCCCGGAGATCATCGAGGCCGGCGGTAGGTCCGCCACGGTGCGTGTGCTGGGCGAGTCCGAGCTGGTTCCCGCCTTGACGGCCAAGCTCGCTGAGGAGGCTGACGAGCTGCGCCGTGCCGAACTCGATGATCGTCTGGACGAGCTGGCCGACATCTACGAGGTTCTGATGGCCCTGACTGCAGCGCTTGGATACTCCGACGCGGAGGTCAAGGAGGCCGCACGTCACAAGCGAGCCAAGCGAGGTGGCTTTAAGCGTCGGCTTTGGCTGGACGAGGTGGGGCCTGCCTGAGGCCCACAGCGGCCCATGAAGCCTCCGAGCACCTCTACGAGGAGCGCGCACGCTGGGAACGCCTGCTACCTGATCAGACCCCATGACGAACGCGAATAGCCGATCTAATCTGATCTAGGCGTCACAGTGGACCGCGAGCCGACCACCATGCGTTGGCCCGTGTCCGGTTGTCCCGGTGCAGAGCGGAGGGCTGATCAAGGTGGCGGGTAGTCGCAGCGAGTGGGAACGACGTCAGGCAGCTCTTCGCCGCGAGGCCGAACGACAGGCTCGCGAAGCTACGAGGGTTGCCAAAGAGCAGGAACGCGAACGCCAGCGCCAACATCTGGAGCGCCAGCAATCCACGGCCGAGCAGAAGACGGCCGAGGTCGCTCAGCGCATCGAAGAGCTGGATCGCGTCTTGCTCGTGGCGCTTCGAGTGGTTCCGCTCTCCTTCGACCAGATGCGAGTGGCCAGCTCCATACGGCCATTCGAGCCAGAGCCCCGCCTGACAGTGCCCGATCCTGCCCCTGATTGGGCCGCGTACCAGCCCGCACCCCCATCCGGCTGGAGCAAAATCTTCAAGGGCAAGGACCACTACGAGCGGGCTGTAGCCGAGGCTCGCGCACGTTATGACAGGGCGACTGACAGTTATCAGCAGCGTGTACAGCGGCGGCTGAGTGAACTGAATGCCGCTCGGAGCGCCTACGACCGCCAAGTGGCCGAGGAGCAGAAGAAGATCGCAGAAGCCAACGCCCTGCTCAATCAGATACGTATGGACTTCGATGCAGGCCGGCCCGAGGCGTTGGAATGGTTCGCGTCGAAGGTGTTGGAACGATCGAAGTATCCGGCGGGCTTCCCCAAGCTCTTCCAGATGGCCTACCGCCCTGAGAACCGAGACTTGGTCGTCGAATTCGAGCTACCGCCGCAAGGCGTCGTGCCGGAGGTACGTGCGTACAAGTACGTCAAGAGCCGAGATGCCATCGATCCGGTTCCTCGGCCGCAGACGGAAGTGAAGCAGCGATACACCAAGCTCCTCGCCTGCGTCGCGCTCCGCGCGATGCACGAGATCTTCACATCAACGCCCCGCGAACTCGTGGAGGCGATCGTGTTCAATGGCCGTCTCAACACCATCGATCAGGCGACGGGCAAGAAGGTACGTCCTCACCTGCTAAGTGTGGAGGCCGAGCGAGCCGAGTTTGAAGACCTCGTTCTCGCCGACGTCAATCCCGTGGCTTGTCTGAAGCGCCTCAACGCCCTCGTGTCGCCGAACCCGTACGATCTCGAAGCCATCGAGCCGTTCATCACCTTCGACCTCAAGAGGTTCCGGTTCTCCGAGGACATGGACGTCGTGTCGGGGCTCGACTCGCGCCGTAACCTACTCAAGCTCTCGCCTACCGAGTTCGAGCACCTCGTGAGAGAACTGTTCGTGGCGATGGGGGCCGAGGCATGGACGACCATCCCGTCCAAGGACGGCGGAGTCGACGCCGTGGCGACGAGCGACAACCTCTTCTTCGGGGGCGTCTGCCTCATCCAGGCGAAGCGTTGGTCAGGGCTCGTTGGTCTCGACGCCGTTCACGCGCTTACGGGCGTCATGGCCGATCACAACGCGACCACGGGCGTCCTGGTCACCACTTCGTGGTTTGGTCGGGCCAGCGAACAGTTCGCCCAGCGCAACAGAGTCACGCTGATCAACGGCGCAGAGCTCAAACACCTGATCAAGAAGCACCTGAACATCGACGTCATTCCAGGTACCACACCTCCGCGGCAGGCGAGGGCTTCCGACAATAGGCAATCAGGGCGACCTGGCCCCACCATCTAGAACGCCGTTCAAGGCGGCACCCACAGCAGTGAAGCCGCGTCCCCTCCATCGCAACTCGCTATGGGCGGGGCGAATCGGATGTACGAGCCATGGCTGCTTGGATGGTGTCCGACCGTGCGCCTTGGTGCGTCTTCGAAGATAGTTGTCGCGACACTTGTCTGTTCCGCGGTCCTAACGAGTTGTTCTGGAGAGCCGAAACCACGGCCGCTGACGGAGGCCCGCTACTCTTTTGACGACCATGTGATGCGGCCCGACGGGCTTCCGCGGTCGTACGGCTCCGGCCGGAGCGGATAAGTCCCCACCCGCACGAGTTCATTCGTGCTGCCTGGGGGACAATACGTGTCGGCGCTGCGACTGTCTGTTGAGAACCTAGGGCGTGTATTTGGTTGTGATCAATCTGCGGGATCCGCCCTCGTTTCGGGGTCCGATCCGGTAGATCGTTTTGCGTGACGCGAGTGCAATTGACGGATGTGGAGTGGGAGTTCATCGAGCCCTA
>NZ_JBGNUV010000027.1:0-71417 GCF_041950525.1 Nonomuraea sp. GTA35
CCCGGCAGGTGCTCCATACATCCGGCCCCACCGGCCGCTCGGGACGATGCCCCATCATGCTGCCCAGCCTGACCCTCGACCTACATGATCGGAAGCCTGACCAGCAACATCATCAGAAGTCTCCTAGTCGGGCGCGGTACGACGCTGCCGGAAAGAGATTGAGCTCAGCACGGTGGATCCGGTCAGGTGGCGGCGCAGCAGCTCGGCGGCCATGGCCCGGGCGTGCCGGTCCAGCCCGGCGTAGGCGATGGTGACGTCGGGTGCTCCGTCGTCGCCGGCGAGGACGAACGGCCGGCGGCCGGGCCGCGGCGCGTTCGGAGAATGTCCCCAGAGTGTCGAACATGGCGGTCAGGCTGGCGGGCGGCTTGACACGACGTAACGGCACGTGGACGGGGGCGTCAATCGCCTCCGCCTGCCTGCCCGAGCGGTCGAGCGCCAGCATGAGCAGCCCGGACAGCCGCTCTCGGGCCGGGTGCTCCGCGCAGAGCAGGGTGAGCAGGCGGGAGACGTAGGTGCGTAGGGTGCAACGCGGCGGGTCCTCGCCCCGGACGCGTCGAGCAACTGGTCGTGGCCCACCATCCGGCCGCCGGCCAGCAGCAGGACCATGCGGCTCGGCGAAGGCGCTGCCTGATCAAGCCCGGCATCATGGGGGACCTCGGCCGGACGAGAGGCGCGAAGGCCACTTGCCGTCCGGAACGTCTCAGCCCGCCGGCGCGAGCTGCGGGTACAGAGCGGTGAGGTCGGCGGCGAGACCGGCCTTGACCTGGCGTGACAGATTATCGGCCAGGACCTCGGGGGCGTCGGCCTCGATGCCGTCCAAGGCCTGCTGCGCGACACTGCCGGGGGAGGTCTTGGGCGCCTCGACGTCGGCGGCCATGTCGGTGTCGACGTAGCCGACGTGCAGTCCGGTGACGTTGATCCCCCGCGGCCGCAGCGCCAGGCGCAGCGCGTTGCTCTGCGACCACACCGCGGACTTGGAGGCGCTGTAGGCCTCCGCGCTCGGAAGCGTGACCCAGGAGAGCACCGAGTGCATGGTGAGGATGTGCCCGCCGCCGTTGCGCTCGATGATGGGCACGAAGGCGCGGGTGGTGAGCAGCGGCCCGAAGAAGTTGACCTCGAACTCGCGGCGGACGTCGTCGATGGGGGAGTCGAGGAACGACGCGGACAACAGGACTCCGGCGTTGTTGATCAGGATGGTCGCGTCCTGGGCCTGGTCGGCGGCTGCGGCCACGGAGCCGGGATCGGTGACCTCCAGCGCCAGCGGGACCGCGTCCGGGTGCGTGACGGTGCGCGGGTCGCGGGCGGTCGCGTAGACCTTGGCGGCGCCGCGCTGGTAGAGGGCGTCCACCAGTGCCTTGCCGATGCCGCGGCTGCCGCCGGTGACGACGGCTACGGAGCCTTTGATGCTGGTCATGAGGTCATCTCCTTCTTGGAAACCGATCGGTTTCCACTCACCGTAAACCGATCGGTTTCCCTTGCGCAAGTCGAGCGGTAACCTGGGCGCATGACGCACCCCACGCCGGCTGCCGCGCCCGTTTCGACCCGTGATCGCCTGCTCGACGCCGCGGCGGAGCTCTTCTACCGCGAGGGCGTCGGCGTGGGCATCGACGCGCTGTGCCGCAGGGCCGGGGTGTCCAAGCGCTCGATGTACCAGCTGTTCGGCAGCAAGGACGAGGTGGTGGCGGCGAGCCTGGACCGCATGGCGCCCGCCTACCAGGCCCTCCTGCTTCCCCCCGCCGACGACGACCGGCCGCCCCGCGCGCGCATCCTGCACGTCTTCGAGAGACTGGAGGAGTCGGCCGCGGAGCCGGACTTCCGCGGCTGCCCGTTCGTGGCGGCAGCGGTCGAGGTCAAGTCGCCCGAGCATCCGGCCAGCCTGGTCGCCCGGCGGAACAAGGACGCGCTGACCGCGTTCTTCCGACAGGAGGCCGAGCGCGCCGGAGCCGCGGACCCGGCGCTGCTGGCCCGGCAGCTCACCGTCGCCTTCGACGGGTCGAGCGCGCAGGCGGTCGTGCAGGCGCGGGGCCTCGACGGCCTCGCCGTCGCCACGGCCGCCGCCCTGCTCGACGCCGCTGGCCTGCGCGCCCGTCCCGAGGCATGAACCCGCCGACGTGGCGTGACATCGCGGCTCGTCCTCGACGATCCCGCCGTTGACCGGGCGCTCGTCGTGCGGGCAGTGGCGACTCGCCGCCGCGCCGGCGGTCGTGCCGACGTCGATCGCGGTGCGGGCCCTGGCCGCCCGGCGGCATCCACACTCTCACGCAGGAGCGTGCTTCCGGCTACGGATCCGGAGCCGGTCCGTGCCGCGCAGGCAGGGGAGACGACCGGCATCGGAGGCCCTGGACGGGGGAGGCCGCCATCTTTGGTGGCCCTTGGGTGGCGCCGGTGGGGGACCGGCGGGTCGGGCACCGCGCATGGACAGTCGGTGCAGGTGATCGGCCGATAGGCGGGGAGGACGGCGTCTTCAGGTGCCGGCCGTCGACCGACAGGTGGATGCTGCGCCGGCCGGCCCGGACGGTGACGGCCCAGGCCCACCCGGACGGCCCGACCATGACTTGGCTGGTGGTGGCGTCACAGGCGGCTACGACAATCTCGAACTCCCCGCTGCCCAGGAGTGGTCCGGGGCGGCGGGAAGGGGCCGATGATGGCGAAGTGGCCACGGGCTGGATCGCCCGGCCTTACCTCGGCAAGGGGATCGGACTCCACAGAGCGACCGGCGTGGGCGTGGTGGGGATCCGGTCGCGCGGAAGCGTTCGCCGGGCGTGGCCAGCTGTGAGCACTGACACGTTTCTCACCGGTGAACCGAGGAACTGGCGAGCGGCGGCGCGTCAGCCGCAGTGCTCCCATGGGCTCTCGTACCACTGGCTGCCGTAGGAACCGCCCCACATGATGCACTTGCCCGGCGCGTCGACCTTCACCGGCCCGGCGTAGTAACGGTAGTTGTCCGCGTCCACCCTGCCCGGCGAGCCGTACACCTGCACCACCGCCCGCACCCACGCGGTGTTGCCCGCTGCGCCGGTCTTCCAGGTCACCACGCAGTTGGTCTTGCCGTTGTAGAGCAGGTACGTGACGGCGCTGGAGCCGTAGGCGTGGCTGTCGATGACGTGATAGCTGCCGCCGCCGCAGGCCTCGATGGGCGAGGACGCCGCCATGGCGGGAGAGCTCAGAGTGGCCGCCGCGGCCAGCGTGGCCGCCGTGCCGAGCGCGAAGGTCGCACTACGCTTGATGATGCCCAAGGGAGGCATTCCTCCTTGATCGTTTCACTGTTGGTGATCAAGGATAGCGGAGCACATCAGCAGTCCCTCGGTGATGTTCCGCGAGCGCCGAGCGCCGGGCCGCCGGTGCACCGCCTCTGAGCCCGTGAGAACGCCTGTCACCGATCCGGAATTGTCGTAAGCCTGTCCGGCGCCTGAGCGGTCTGCTCCGGGGTGCGGCCGAGTGCGGGTGTCGAACCGGTGACCTGTGTTGGCAGTGGCCGGGGCCGCATCATCCACTCCGGCGGTTTCATCGCCGGCCTGCTGCCCGAGGGCAAGACCTGGTACAAGGAAAAGAACCGCGGCATGCCCGACTCGTGGTCGCAGTTCATCAACCCCGCCGAGGCGAAGACCCTGGCCCGGTTGCTCAAGAACGGCACGACCAAGGGCGACACCGTCTCCGGCTCGATCACCGTCAAGGAGCTCAAGGCGGTCTCGGCCTGGGTGTCCGCCGCCAGGATCGGCAAGGAGCACGACGGCGTGAAGATCTCCTACACGCTCACCCTGTCCTCGGCGGGCCTGGTCAGCCGGGTGAGATCCACCTACGCGCTGGCAGAGGACGGGACGACCTACACCAGCACCGTGGACAGCCGTTATACGGGGTGGGGCGGCAAGGTGTCGGTCAAGGCGCCGGCGCCCGCCACCGTGACCACCAAGCTTCGCTGACCTTCGCGTCCCATCGCCTGCGCTTCGGCCAGCACCGCAGCGCGGGCGGTGGCTCACCTGGGAGCGGACCGGCCTCCCGCCGGCTCAGGCGGCGATACAGCTGGGCGGCGGGTGCGTGCGGAGAGGCGATCAGCCGGGCCCTGGGCCAGCCACCCCGCACACTTCCAGCACCCGTACCGGCAGGTCACCCGGCGAAGCGGACGGCAGCCCGCGGCCCGCGAACCCGTCGCCGAGGATGCCGTGCGCGCCGAACGCGCCGGCCTTGTCCCGGACACGCGACCTCCTCTGCAGTGGTGCGGTTACGCGCCATCGGCTGGCGCCACCTGTACGTCGCCTGCTGATCACAACTGGTTACAGCCGCTCTGTACGGGCTTGTACGGATGATTCGGCGGCCGTTGCGCACCGGGGGCATGACGCCTCACGGTCGGCGTATCGGCGGCCGGTATCCGGAGCCGACCACCCTCACCCTGATCACGGACAAGTCAGTCGAACCTCACGGAGGGTCCACGCCCATGACAGCATCGACTTCCGCTCACGGCCGGCTCGACGTGCGGCGAATGCGGCGGATACGGCGGCGAGCGGCATCGTTCTTCGTATCCGCGCTGATTGCCGCGGCCGTTCTCCCCACCGGCGCGGCCCGCGCCTTCGCGGACGTCGCCGTGAACCTGGAACTGCGCGGCGCCTACGGCTCTGTGAGCATCCACGTCAACGGATCACTGGCCGGCACCTGCTCCGTCTCGAACTGCCTGCACATGGTGCCCGTCGGATCAACCGTGCGATTGATCCCCGACGGAGACATCACATCCTGGGGTCACGGGCCCTGCCAGTACGTGTTCGGCACCCAGCCCTGCGACTTCGCGGCGCTGTCCAACACCAGCTTCCAGGTGGTCTTCCTCGGCTAGGACGTTCCCTTCGCGGCCTCTCGCCCGCCGGACACCGCCGGTCGGATCCTCGGACATACCACTGCTATACCGCCGGTGTTTAGCATCCTTCGCGGTGCTCTGATCACAGGCGGAGCACCGCGAAATTCTCGTTGACTGACAAGGATCGAATCTCATGCGCAAGCTCTCCCCTTCGAAGAAGCTCGCCACTGTTGTCGGGGTCGCTGCGGCCTTCGCCGTACTGACGCCGGCCACGACCGCCACGGCCTCCACCACCGCCTCCTCGAGCGTCTCTTCGGCCGGCTGCAAGGACAAGTGGAGCAAGCTGAACACGAAGGACGGCTTCGTCAGCTACGTCCTGAAGCTCTGCAGCAACGGCTACGGCGAGGCGCGCGGCAGCGTGACGGACACCAAGAACGACGCCTGGACGACCGTGGTCGAGGTCTCCTTCAAGAAGAGCAACGGCAACGAGATTTATGGTGGGTACAAGGAGGCCGGCCGGAAGAAGGGCCACAAGAGCTTCAAATGGTCCACGACCCGCACCAACCTCGACCGGATCACGATTAGGGCCAAGCGCTGCCTCCCGAGCACGATCGTGTGCAACAACACCAAGACCTACACGCTCTACCCCTGATCTGAGGCGTGGCAGTCGGGTCGCCGACAGTGTGAGTTTCGGCCCGTACCGGCCCGAGCGGGCGGTGGCTGGTGGGCGAGCCGCCGCCGCCGGGTCGGGCGGGCCGGGGGGCGACAGCTCGCTATCGCAGCGAAGCCACCGTGAACGCGACCTTGGGGACGTCAGCAGTCAACCCGGAGAACGCCGCGCCGCCAGCGATCAACCGGACGGAGAGCGCGGGACAGGCGCCGCAGGGGCGAGCCGGCCATGATCTCCCCGAGCTCGCCCCTTCGCGCACCCTTCCGGGATGCCTTACCAGGCGATGGGGCCGAGGCGATCGATGAAGATCCCGGTCGGCCCGTCAGAGGCGAGCGTCGCGAGCTCGATGATCGGATCGCTGCCCTCGGTGACCGTCAGCTCGCCCGTGTGGATGTTCATGTCGGTGGCGGTGAACCTGCCTTTGGCGACCTCGCCAGGGGTCACGGCGTTGAACTTGATGGCCGGCAGCGCCTGGGCGTATCGGACGGTGATCATGTTCAGTGCTGCCTTCGACGAGGTGTAGGCGAGTTCGTACATCGTCGAGACGGCTTGCCCGGGGTCGGTCACGAACGCGATGGACCCTCCGGCGCCGGTGACCATCACCACCCGCGGGTTATCGGCCGCCTGCAACAGCGGCAGGAACGCGTTCGTGACCCGGACCGGCCCGTACACATTGGTGTCGTAGACGGCGTGGATGTCCTTGGCCGTCGCGTTCGCCGGATTGACGCCGCCGCCCGGCGTGCCGGCGTTGTTGATCAGCACGTCCAGCCGGTCAGTGTGCTCCCGGACCAGCCGTACCGCCCCGGCCACCGACTCCTCCGAGGTCACGTCCAAGGGAACCATGATGACGTGTGCGCCGTCGGCGGCCAGCTTCTGCGCGGCGGCCCTTCCCCGGCCCTCGTCGCGTGAGCCGAGGAAGACCCTCCAGCCCAGCTCCCCGAGCCTGCGCGCCGTCTCGTAGCCCAGGCCTTTGTTCGCTCCAGTGATCAATACGGAGGTCATGTTCTCTCCTGACGTCGTTGTACCTGCGGCCATGTGACACTGCCGACCTGATTTCTGTGACTCTGCCGACGTGTGATGTAGGCCACCGGCCGTGGTTGTCACAAACCGGCGGAATCGGCGTCCGCAGGCTGAAGGCGTCCAGCGGCGGCCCACTTGCAGGTGAGCTGCCACAGGCAGTCATCCAGCGCGCGCCGGCCAGGCGGTGAGGCGGGCCTGGACCTGCTCGGTCACGGCGCGGCAGTCGTCGCAGGCGAGGAAGAAGGTGCGGTCCCTGCCGTCTACGTCGCTGTGAGCCATGTCACATGCGGTTTCTGTCAGCAATCGGGGCGCTGTTCCGCTCAACTCACCGGTAGCACGTGAACCGACAGGAGCGACACATGAAGCACCGCATCGTCGTCCTCGGCGCCGGTTATGCCGGAGCCTACGTGGCCGGGAACCTGGCCCGCCGGCTGTCCCCGGCGGACGCCGAGATCACCGTGGTCAACGCTGAGCCGGACTTCGTCGAGCGGCTGCGGCTGCACCAACTCGCGGCCGGCCACGAGATCAAGGCCCAGAAGCTCGCCGACGTCTTCGCCGGAACGGGGATACGGCTGCGCCTGGCCCGGGTCACCGCCGTCGACCCCGAGCGTCAGGTCGTCGCCGTGGCCGACGCCGACGGTGGCGGAGAGCTCGGCTACGACACGCTCGTGTACGCGCTCGGCAGCCACGTCGCCGACGGCGGCGTCCCCGGCACGGCCGAACACGCCTTCCACGTCACCGGCCGGCCCGCGGCACTGCGCCTGCGCGAGCGCCTGGACGCCCTGGACAGGCGGGGTGAGGGCGGGAACGTGCTGGTCGTCGGCGACGGATTGACCGGCATCGAGACCGCCACCGAGATCGCCGAAGCCCGGCCCGGCCTGTCGGTGACGCTGGTCGCCCGCGGCGAGCTGGGCGCCCGGC
The DNA here is from genome assembly GCF_041950525.1 of Nonomuraea sp. GTA35. Taxonomy (NCBI): domain Bacteria; kingdom Bacillati; phylum Actinomycetota; class Actinomycetes; order Streptosporangiales; family Streptosporangiaceae; genus Nonomuraea; species Nonomuraea sp. GTA35. The sequence continues at coordinate 7,395 of NZ_JBGNUV010000027.1, forward strand.
TCTCCGCCGGAGCCCGCGGCCACCTGCGCCGGGCCTGCGACCGGCTGGGCGTCACCGTCCTGGAGCACACCAGCGTCGAAGCCGTCGAAGCGACGCGGGCGCTGTGCGCCGACGGCACCGCCCTGGCCTCCGACGCCACCGTGTGGACGGCCGGATTCGCGGTCAACCCCATCGCCGCCGCCGCCGGGCTGGAGGTCACCGAGAACGGCCGGATCGTCGTCGACCGCACGATGCGGTCGCTCTCTCACCCGAACGTCTACGCCGCCGGCGACAGCGCCTACGCCATCGGCGACAACGGCCGGCCGCTGCCGATGTCCTGCGCTTCGGCGGGCTACACCGGCCGGCAGGCCACGGACGCGATCGTGGGCCGCCTGACCGGCCGCAAGATCGCGAACACCAAGCTGGTCTACCCGGGCAACCACATCAGCCTCGGGCGCCGGGACGGGATCTTGCAGCCGGTCGACGAAGAAGCGCAGGCAAAGCCGATGTATGTGGGCGGCCGGAAGGCCGCGCGGATCAAGATGGGCATCCTCAAGATCTCGCTGTGGGGCATCTCGCACCCGACCTTCGCCCTGCCCGCGCGCAAGCGCCGCCTGGCCGCCACGCCGGATGGGTCCGCTGAGAAGGCCGCCGCGCCGGATATCTCCGCCGAGAAGGCGGATCGCGTGGCCGCCTAGGGTAGCCCGCGTGAACAGCAGCGCCACTGATCGCTTCGACACCAGCCGCTTCGAGGCCGGCCGGAACCGGCTGGCCTCGCTGGCCTACCGGCTGCTGGGCTCGGCCGCCGACGCCGAGGACGCCGTGCAGGACGCGTTCCTGCACTGGCAGGCCGCCGACCGGCAGCGGATCAAGGTGCCGGAAGCATGGCTGACCAAGGTCGTCACCAACCTGTGCCTCGACCGGCTCCGCTCGGCACAGGCCCGCCACGAACGCACCGCCGGCGCCTGGCTGCCCGAACCGCTTCTCGACGGCGACCCGATGCTCGGCCCGGCCGAGACCTTCGAGCAGCGCGAATCGGTCTCCCTGGCCGTGCTGACCCTCATGGAGCGCCTGTCGCCCCTGGAGCGGGCCGTCTACGTGCTGCGTGAAGCGTTCTCCTACGGCCACGCCGAGATCGCCGAGATCCTCGACATCACCGAGTCCGCCAGCCAGCAGCACCTCCACCGGGCCCGGCGCCGCATCACCGTCGCCCGCCGCCGCGGCGGCGGGGAAGTCGATCCGGCATCCGCCCGCAGGATCGTCGCGGAATTCCTGGCCGCCGCCGCCTCGGGCCGCACCGAACGGCTGGTGGTGCTGCTCACCGACGACGCGATCGCGATCTCCGACGGCGCCGGCCTGGCCGAGACGCTGCTGCGGTACGACACGCCGCAGCGCATCGCCGCCGTGGCACGGGCCGGCTTCACACCCACACCCGCGAAACGGCGATTTGCCGGCGGCACGCCCGCCGTCCACTACGCGCTCGTCAACGGCGCCCCCGCCATGCTCTTCGTGCTCGGCGACCGGGTCGTCGGCGCCGTGACGTTCGACCTCGCCGGACGCAAGATCGCAACCGTGCGCGGCATCGCCGCGCCCATCCGCCTCCTCCGCCTCACCGAAGCCTGGCGGCAGCACGAACCGGACCCGCCGCTCGTCCCCCAGTGGTGACCCGAAGCCGACCGCGACCGAGGGCAGCATGCGCCCTGCGCCTGGCCGCTCCCGGCCTTCGGACGCCACCAGCCGCATGCGGACGGCGCGTGCGGCGTCACGCGGTTCGAGGCCGCCCCTGCCGCAGATCGGGCCGACCGTGCTCGACGGCCCCGGCACGAAGGCCCACGGCGGCACCCCGCAACGCCGTGCACCTCGATCGCGGGCAGCCGAGCGCGCTCACCACCTGGACCGCCGGCTTGTGCATCGGATCCGGTCACGCGCAGTCGGCGTCGACCTTCGCGGGATCCTCAGCGGAGATCTCCCGCGCGACGGCCTTGATGTTCTCCTGCACGATGGTGGGGAGGTCCGCGACCGGTGGATGCCCCGGATGGGCACGGTCCATCTCGGCGATGATCGATTTCTGCTCGCCGGGTGCGACCGTTCTGCCCTCGGGGGAGTCCGGGGCGACAGCCGTACGAACGAGGCCGCGGAATCGCTGCAGGTAGCGGCGCTGGTCGTCGATCAGCACCCGGGTCGGGCCCGGGGCGCCGTGGCCCGGATAGATCATCCTGGCCCCGGAGAATCGCCGGTCCAGCTGGTTCAGGATCTGGAGCCAGCCGCAGCTGTCCCCTTCGATCAGCGCGGGCGTGACCTTGCTGGTCGCCAGGTCGCCGGAGAACAGGTCCCCGGTGTCGGGGCGGTAGTAGACGGTCGCGGTGTCGGACTCGCCCTCGGCGAAGGTGGCGGTCTCGAAGCGGAGGCCGCCGACCTCCACCGGTGTGTCGTCCTCGAAGGTCCTGTCGGCGTAGGTGACCTTGACGGGAAAGGCGGGGTTCGCCGAACGGGCCAGCGGATAGAAGCCGCGCTTGTCCTCACGCATCGCCTTGTCGGTCGCCTTCGACGCGTGGATGGGGGCCTCGGGGAAGGCCTCGTGGAAGGCGCCGGCACCGCCCACATGGTCGGGATGGGAATGGGTGAGCAGAATGGCGGCGACCGGCTCACCGGTCTTCCTGATCTCCGCTATCGCGTTCCGGGCGTCGGCCGGGGTGCGCAGGGTGTCGATGAGGACCAGGCCGTCCGGTGCCTGGATCCAGTAGGTGTTGACGGAGCCAGGGTTGGGCGAGGCGAAGCGTCCCGGCTGCGCCGTCTTCGCGGCCGGCGCCTCGGGCTTGTCCTCGTTCGAGCAGCCCGCCACCCATACGATCGTGCATGCGGCGGCGGAGCTTGCGGCGAGAAGGCGCCGCAGTCTCTGGTTCATCTGGAACTTTCGTGACGTCGGAGTGCGGGAGATTCAGCGGAAGTCGTCCGCGTGGGCCCTGACCCACTGTTCGAAGGTCCGGGGCGGATGTCCGGTCACCTTCTCCACGGTGGGGTAGATCTGGGACTCGTCGAGGGTCCCGTCGCTGTAGAAGCTGAAGAACGCGTGGATGTACTCCTCCGGTACGCGCCCGGCCATGTCGGCTCGGGCCTCCTCGTCCGTGAGGGCGTGGAACCGCAGATCGCGGTCGAGCACCTCGGCCAGGATGGCCAGGCGCTGAGCGGGCAGCAGCCGTTCCGGGCCGCTCAGCTCGTGGACGCGCTCCTCGTGACCCGGGTCGAGCAGGGCCCGGACCGCGACGGCGGCGATGTCATGAGGGTCGACGGAGGCGACGAGCACCTCACTGAAGGCGTCCTTGACGACGTCGCCCTCGCGTAGCTGGGGCAGCCAGCGCAGGGCGTTGGACATGAAGGCGTTGGGGCGCAGGAAAGTCCAGGCCAGGCCGGACTCGCGGACCGCGGTCTCCGAGCGGATCATGAACTCGGAGATGGCGTTGCGGGTGTCGGCCGCGACGGCGGCCAGGCTGGACAGCAGCACCACCCGTTCCACCCCCGCCCGCCGCATCGAGGCGAGCAGCCCCGGCATGTCGCGGTAACCGGGCAGCAGGAACACCCCGCGGACGCCGTCGAGGGCGGCGGAGAGCGAGTCCGGCTCGTTCAGATCGCCGACGGCCTGCTCGACCGGCAGGCGGGCGGGCTCACGCACGAGCGCGCGGACCGGCTGCCCGGCCCGGACGAGAGCCTGAACGACCTCGCCGCCGACGTTGCCGGTGGCTCCGGTGACGAGGATCATCGCAGCGTCCTGCCGAAGTGCGCGGCCACGGTGTCGGCTGCCAGGGTCACGTGTGGTTCCTGGTCGTAGAAGTCGAACTGGGTGCCCTGGGTCCAGAGGATGTCCCCGGGCCCGGCCAGGCCGGCGTGGAAGCGGCGCGCGCCGTCGGGGATGGCGGCGTCCTCGCTGTGCACGAGCAGCGTGGGGTGGGTGATCTGTGGCGCCAGGGCGGCGCCGTCGCTGTCGAAACTCACGTTCACGCGCACTCCAAGTGGCCATGGTGATCGATTTGTCGGTGGTCGCTGCTGACCACGGCCACGCCCGCGATGGGTGCACACCGCGGTGTCGCCGTCGATGTGACCAGGTGGCTGCCGATGAGGTGCTGGGTGGCCGCGTAGGCGCTGAGTCCCGTCTCCCAGGCCTCGATGATCCGGGCGGGGGTGAGGGTGACGGGTTCGCCGCCGTTCAGGCTGGTGTGGTCGAGCATCACCTTGTCGGCGAACACCCGGACGAGTTGGTCCCGGTCTCGCTGGTCGACGTGCCAGGCCATCGAGGTGCGGGTGTTGATGACGTGCAAACGATCCATGACTCCAGGATCTTGTCTGGGACGATCGGGGAGTAGAGCGAACGGTTGCACGCAGGACTGCAGGAACCTGCACGTCACAGCCAGCCGCGGTCATGTGACGTACGCCACCGATCAGGGGTGTCACACGGCCATGAGGGCCGGTGTCTTGTGCGCAGAGCAAGGTGAGAAGCGAACACAGGTGGGAGCCGGCGATGAACGAGCGCAGCGAGCCAACGACGGGCGCAGCGGAGCCGCTCGCTGACGGCGGCCGGATGGACGCCGCCACCGAGGCGTTCGTCGCCCACCGCAACCTGCTGTTCACCGTCGCCTACGAGATGCTCGGCTCGGCGGCCGACGCCGAGGACGTCCTGCAGGAAAGCTGGCTGCGCTGGGTCAAGGTCGACGTCGGTCAGGTGTCCGACCAGCGTGCCTATCTGGTCCGGATCACCACCCGGCAGTCGCTCAACCGGCTGCGCAGCATGAAACGCCGCAAGGAGGCCTACGTCGGCCCCTGGCTTCCGGAGCCGCTGCTCACCACGCCGGACGTGGCCGAGGACGTCGAGCTCGCCGAGAGCCTGTCGATGGCGCTCATGTTCGTCCTGGAGAGCCTCTCGCCGACCGAGCGCGCCGTCTTCGTGCTGCGCGAGGTCTTCGACGTCAGCTATGACGAGATCGCGGCCGCCGTCGACAAGAGCCCCGCGGCCGTCCGCCAGATCGCGCACCGCGCCCGCCGGCACGTCGAGGCCCGCCGTCCCCGCGAGGCGGTCTCCCCGAGCCAGGCCCGGGCGGTACTGGAGTCGTTCCAGCGCGCGCTGGAAACCAGAGACCTGCAGGGCCTGCTTGACGTTCTCGCCCCTGAGGTCGTCCTGGTCAGCGACGGCGGCGGCGTCAAGAAGGCCTCGCCGCGGCCGATCAGCGGCGCCGGCAACGTGGCTCACATGATCGTCAGCGGCCTCGGCAAGGCCGGCATCGCCCTCACCGGCGACTCCACCGTGGTCAACGGCGGCCCGGCGCTCGTCCTGCGTCTGGACGGCGAGTTCGACGGTGTCCTGGCGATCCGCGTCGAGGGCGCCCGCATCACCGGCCTCTACTACGTCCGCAACCCGCACAAGCTGACCCGCCTCGCCTCCGAGACCGTGCTCACCCTGCACTGAACAAGCCCGGCCACCGAAACACCACTCACCCACCGCCCCACGCCGGAAGAAGAGGATCACACGCCATGGCCGGACAGGCGACCGCAGCGCGCGGCGGCCTCACGTTCCTGAAGACCGCGGTCGCCGTGCAGACCTTGAGCATCTTCTTCCAGGCGGTCACCGCAGGAATGCTGCTGTCCTCCTCTCACGGCGCGCTGCTGCACGATGTCGGCTCGCGCGTGATGTGGGGCGCGTCGCTGCTGTACGTGCTCGCCGCGATCCTGGCCTGGCGTCCGGGCGGCGGCACACCCCGCCCCATCCTGTACGCCGCCGTCTTCCTCGCCCTGGCCTCGGTGCAGGTCGCGCTGGGCATCGCGGGCATGACCTCGCTCCATGTCCCCCTGGGCGTCCTGATGTTCGGCCTCAGCACCCTGGCACTGGGCCAGATGCTGTCCGCCTCCCGGCGGAACCGCTCCAGCACCCGGTTGTAGCCGCCGGCCCCAGGTCGTGCCCCCGCACCAGCCCGGCCCCGGGGCACCTTGAAGCGCGCGCTGTTCGAGTTCCGAGAAGCGACCCTGGACCACCCTGTCGCGCTCGAACGGTCACCGGCCGCTCGATCAGGCACTTCGCGGCCTGGTCACCCGTTACGGCAGGACCGCCGCTTCCTGCGTTGCCGTCGTCACCATGGCCTGCCTCCCGCGCGGGCTGTGATCATTCGAAGGCAGGTCCTAGGCTGGCGCGGGTGACGGGATCGGCGGCGGGCGCGCGGACGCAGGAGCAGATGCGGCAGCGGAACCTGAGTGAGGTGCTGCGGTGCGTCCACAAGGACGGGGCGGTGTCACGGGCCGCGCTCAGCCGCCGGATGGGCCTCAACCGCAGCACCATCATGGACCTGACCGCCGAACTCGCCGCGGCCGGGCTGGTCCGCGAGGGCGCCCCCGTCGGGCGGGGCCGCGCCGGGCGGCCGTCCATCGTCGTCATGCCCGAGCGGGGGACGGTGTACGGGCTCGCCTTCGACGTCGCCGTGGACCGGCTGCTCGCGGCCCGTGTCGGGCTCGGCGGCCAGGTCCTCGACCGTCGCGAGGCCGTGCGTGCCCGCGCCGGGGTCGACCTGGAGGACGTCGTCGGCGTCCTCGCCGCCTTCGGCCGCGAGCTGGTCGTCGGGGCCGGCCCGGGCGCGTTGTGCGTGGGTGTCGGCGCGTCCTACTGCGGGTTGATCAGGCGCGTCGACGGCACGGTCCGGTACGGGCCGCACCTCGGCTGGGTGGACCAGGCGTTCGGCGCGGAACTCGGCGCCGGGCTCGGCCTCGGCCTTCCCGTCGAGGTGGGCAACGAGGCGCACCTGGGTGCGATCGCCGAGCACGTGCGCGGCGCGGGATCCGACGTCGACAACCTCATCTACCTGCACGGGGACGTCGGCGTCGGCGGCGGGATCATCGTCGGCGGCGAACTCCTGGACGGCGACGCAGGCTACGGCTGCGAACTCGGGCACATGCTGGTCAACCCGTTCGACGGGCGGCCCTGCCTGTGCGGGTCGCGCGGCTGCCTGGAGGCCGAGGTGGGGGAGGAGGCGCTGCTCGACTACGCGGGACGGTCCGACGAACTCGTCGGACGCGACGGCATCCGAGCCGTCGTCGCCCTCGCCGGGACCGGCGACGCCCGAGCGCGGGACGCTCTCGACCGCGTCGGCGACTGGCTCGGCGTCGGCGTCGTCAACCTCATCAACCTGTTCAACCCGGCGCTCGTGGTCTTCGGCGGGATGCTCCGCGATGTCTACCCGGGCGCCGCGCCGCGCGTTCACGCCCGGATCGACGCGCATGTCCTGCCGGTGTCGCGCGAACGTGTCCGCCTGGCCGTGACGGCCCTCGGTGACGACACCACGCTCGCCGGGGCTGCCGAACTCGCCTTCGCCAAACTCCTGGACAACCCCCTCAGCACGTTGGCCGCCCTACGCTGATCCCGGTCGCCTTCGCCCACCCCAGCACCTGGGTGCCGGCATCCATGCCGCCGCTTTCCGCCGGCGTGCTCTCATCGTGCGGACCACAGGCACGGCAACGCAGGAGTCGAGGAGTCGGACGATCCAGGCCCCGGGGCGGCCGGGATCGTGATCTTCGTGGGCGCGCACAGGCCGCCGACGTGAGCCGCTTCCGGGCTGTCCCGGCACGGCCGCGGTCCCGCTGGGCGGAATTCACCAAGCGCTTGTTGACAGACGATCTCCGAAACTCATACTGATGGAGGTCAAGTGGATGAAGGGTCGTGAGCGGCGGCGTCGTCGGTCGGCTCCTCCGCGCGCGGCCCGCGGTCTCCGGAAGGACGTACCCCCACATGAGCGTCTCGCGTGTCGCGATCATCTCGGCGTTATGCGCCGCGGCCCTGGTCGCCTCGTCGTACCCGGCACTCGCCGACCAGCGCGAATCCGCGCCCCCACCGCAGCCGACCAGGGAGGTGAACGCGACCGGCCCCGGGCTCTACATCCCGGGCACCCGCACCTTCACGCTTCCGGAACGCGCCGAGTTCACCGGCGTCCTGGACCGGGTCTACCGGCTCACCGGGCAGAAGAACGGCGGCTTCAAGGAAGCGCCGGGCCCGCGATCGGACCTGTCCGTCTTCGGCCCGGGATGGCGGGCCGACATCCTCGGCGGCCTGACGAGCCGCCGCCTCGACCTGAACGACGACCAGGCTCAGGCCACTGACCTGGACGAAGGCGAGACCACCCAGTACACCCGGCAGCGGGCCGAGGCCGGCAGCCGTACCTACGCCTCCGCCACCGGCTCCGTCCTGACCGTCAAGGACGGGGACGCCGACGCGACAGAGACGCTGGCCCAGGCGACCGCCTCGGGCACCGCCGGCGGCTCCGGGATCAAGCCGGCGGACCTCGACGTCGTGCTCACCTGGCGGCAGATCGCCGGCGCCTGGCGCGTCACCTCCGTCGCGACGGCCGCGTACGGCACCTCCACCGTCGCCTACGACGACCAGGGCCGCGTGACCACCATCACCGACCTCGACGCCGGCAGCGGTCCCGAGACGACCATCACGCTGGCGTACGCCGAGAAGACCACCGCCACCGCGGACCGGCCGGGCGACTACGCCGGCCGCCTCGTCTCCGCCGAGAGCAAGTCCAAGCGCGCCACCTACGCCTACGACCCGCGGGGCCGGCTGCGCAGCGCCACCCTGGACGACGGCACGACCTCGGCCACCACGACCTACGCCTACGACCGCGCCGGCCTCCTGACCCAGCTCACCTCACCCAGGACCGGCAAGTGGAGCCTCACGTTCCCGGCCTCGGGCAGCAAGCCGAAGGCCGCCATGGTGGCGCCCGCCTCCGCCGGGCCCGGCGTCCTCAACTACCCGCCGACCTGCCCGTACGCGTCGCAGTGGATGTGGCACACGCAGGCCGAATGCGTGGCCGACCACGTCGCCCACTACGGCTGGCAGCCGCCGAGCTCCCGGATCACCAGGACGAACCACATCGTCATGGGCATCGACTACGACCACTGCAGCTCGCCGACCGGAGACACGCCCGGCGGGTACGACTTCACCGTCCCGTGCGACATGCACGACTACGGGTACGGAGTCATCGGCAACTCCTACAAGCTGCCGAGCGTCACCCACCACATGACCCCCGACAAGAAGTCGGCGGTGGACGACGTCTTCTACACCACGATGCGCGACTACACCTGCCCCGCCTACGGCTCGCCCCTGGGCTGCACCACCTGGGCGTGGGTGTACCGCCAGGGCGTCCGCCTCGGCGATCCGCAGAACGGCGCCAACGCCACCACGGGCAACCCGCCCGCCCTCACGGACGCGAGGCCATAGCCGTCCCCGCCCCCGCCGGCGCCCCGGCGGGGGCGGTCCCCGGGTGAGAGGATCAGGGAAGAGATGAGGAGAAGGGCAGTGGCGACGTGGGTCGCGGGGAGTTACGCGGCGCTCGTGATCCTGCTGGGCGTCGTGGCCTGGTTCACCTCACGCAGCGGCGTGCCCGACGTCTTCACGATGATCCAGACGGTGATCACGCTGCCGCTGAGCTACGTCGTCTCCCGTACGAGTCTCAGCGGGATCGCCTGGATCCTGGCCGTCGACCTGGCCGGCCTGATCCAGGCCGCCGCGCTCTGGCTCATCATCGGCGGCCTCCGCCCATAGACCGCTCTCCGGTACGGCCCGCCCGCTCTCGACCGGCCACCCCGTGCACCGCCCAGGCCGTCACCGTCCTGTCCACCGAGGCCCGAGCGCGATGGTCCCGTCCTCAGGGAACCTTCCCGCCGGCGTCTCGCCAGCTCTACCTGCTCTGTGGGGGTTCCGGCCAGTATGAGACCACCTGCTGGGCGGCGTCCGCGATGGCGGCGCCATCGAGTTCGGCGATGCTCAGTTCGATCCCGCCGACGGGCCACTCCACCGCGAGTTCGAACCTCTCGCGGGGAGGCGTTGGCCACAGCCACAGCCCCCAGGTCATGACACCTGCGTCGTCGTCACCGCTGCGCATGGACATGCCGGGGAGCAGCAGGGACAGATGCGGGCCCGGTGGCGGATCCTGCGGGAGTTGTGTCCTGTCCAGACGTTGTCCGACAGTGGTGGCCTTGGCACCGCCGGCGAAGCGCACGCCGAAGCGCAGCAGCTGATCCGGCAGCGGCTGACCGGCCCGCACCCCGGTGATCATGTGAGGGAACACCGCCAGCTGGAGGGCCTGGAAGTCGTCGGAGGACAGAGCCTGCCGTCGGGTGACGATGTCCACGTTGATCAGGCAGCCGGTGCTGAACGCCTGGATCGTCGGCACAGTGATGGCGACGTTCGGGGTGCGGAGGGGCGGACCCGCACCGCCCGGTCTGACGAGGCAACCTCTCCGCCCTCGATGACGAACGCTCCGCGTGGGCGGGTGCAGTGCGAATGGCCGCCATGTCCTCGTGATCGCTTACAGCTCTCCTCCGGACGGGATCGGGAACCGTACGCCGGTCAGGTGCTCCGACAGCTCCCACAGTCGGCGGCCGGCCTGGGGATCGGTGGCGGCGGAGGCCAGCTGGACCTGCTTGGGCGCACCGCGCAGTTCGGCCACGCCGCCGGGGCCGATGAAGTGCCCGCTTGCGGCGTCCGGGGCGGTCGCCGCGTAGAGCTGGGGAAGCGCCCCTTGGGCGGCGGACTGGGCGAGAGGCGCGAGAAGGTGGCCGAACAGAACCTTCACCATGCCGACCGGTGCGCTGGTCTGGAGGTTGGTGGAGGTGTAGCCAGGGTGGGCCAGCACGCTGCGTACGGCGCTGCCGGCTGCGGCGAGCCGCCGGTGGAGCTCCCAGCCGAAGCTGGCGTTGGCGAGCTTGGACTGGTTGTAGAACCTCATGGGGGAGTAGGCGCGCTCGCCGGTGAGGTCGTCGAAGAAGATCTTTCCCTGCCGGTGGTTGGTCGAGGTGACCGTGACCACGCGGGGGTCGTCGCCGCCTGCCAGGAGGCCGAGCAGCAGGCCGGTGAGCGCGAAGTGGCCGAGGTGGTTGGCGGCGAACTGCAGTTCGTGGCCCCGTGCGGTGAGCGTTCGGGGCGGTGCCATCACGCCGGCGTTGTTGATCAGCACGTCCAGGCGTCCGAGATCCGAGCGCAGCCGGTCGGCGAAGGCTCGCACCGAGTCCAGGTCGGTCAGGTCGAGGAGGCGCACTTCCAGGCGGGCGTCCGGCTGGCCGCTGCTGATCTCCGTGGCCGCGCGGCGGCCCTTGCTCTCGTCGCGCACGGCGAGGATCACGTGGGCGCCCCGGCGGGCGAGGGCCTTGGTGGTCGCCAGGCCGAGGCCGCTGTTGGCGCCGGTGACGACGACCGTCCTCCCGCTCTGGTCGGGTATCTGGTCGGCGGTCCAGCCCCTGATCGGGGTTCGCTGCGGCGCGCTCATGGCATCTCCGGGTCTGGCGGGATCGGCATACGACAACGCTCGTTGTCGTACGAGCAACAATGGGCGTTGTCGTATGCTGGTGTCAAGCGCCCGTACGGAGAGGTCCATGCGAAGCTGGTCGGACGACAACCCCAAGGCACAGCTCATGCAGCGCAAGCGGACGGCGATCGTCCATGCCGCCCGCGAGGCGTTCCTCGACACGGGCTACGCCGAGACGTCGATGCATCGGATCGCCGCGGCGGCGGGCGTCTCGATCAAAACGGTCTACCGGCATTTCGACGGCAAGGACGAGCTGTTCAGCGCCGTCATCCAAGACGCCTGTTCAGCACCCGAGGTGCCGCACGAGGAGCACGCGGACCTGCCCTGGTTCACCGAACCCCCGCAGGTGGCGTTGCCGATGGCGGGTGTCGACTATCTGCGGCGCGTGCTGTCGCCGACCGAGCTGGCGCTCTATCGCGTGGTGACGCGGGACGCCCCTCGCTTCCCGGAGCTCGGGCACCGCTATCGCCAGGTCATGGAGCTCCGGGTGCACGTCCTGGGCCGTTACCTCAGCCGTTGGGCTCCGAGCCAGGGCTGGAAGGTCGCCGACCCGCGCTCCACGGCGTCGACGTTCGTCGCGATGCTCGGCAGAGACCTCTTCGAGGACGCGCTGCACGGCGTCCGGGAGCCGGACGACAAGGAGATCGCCGGCCGGGCTCGCGTCGCGGCCGATCAGTTGATGACGCTGCTGGAGAGCGGGGTCGGGTGAGTACGGGAGTCCACCAGCCGCCTGCCCGCGTTGTCGGCCGGTCCCGTGCCCGGCGTGCTCGCAGGGGTGCGCAGCGGCTCCACGAACCGCAATCGTGATCTCACGCCGCTACCTGGCGGCTGGGGACGCGTCCGGGAGCGGAGGGCCTTGCTGAGGGGGTGTCGCCCGACGCTTCGACGGCTCTCTTCGCGGAACAGGTGACGCGCGTCCGTGAGGCACCCCGGCAATCGAGGCGTAGGCGGTATACCGCATACTGGATCCCATGTCTAAGAAGATCGTTGGTCGCCGTACGGTACTGCTCGCCGCTGGACTGGCCGCCGGAGGGGTCCTGTTAGACGGCGGGGCGGCGCGCGGCCTCGCACGACCCTCCGCGCGCCGGCCCGCCACCCCGGACGAGGCATGGGCGAAGTTGCGCGAGGGCAACCGGCGCTGGGCCGCCGACGCCTCCATCCACCCCCACCAGGACCTCCGCCGACGAGCGGAGGTCGCCCAGAAGCAGGAGCCGTACGCGGTGGTCGTCTCCTGCATCGACTCCCGCGTCCCCCCGGAGATCGTCTTCGACATGGGGCTCGGCGACATCCTCACCGTACGCAGCGCCGCCCAGACCATCGACCCCCTCATCGCCGGCGCCATCGAGTACGGCCCCGCAGAACTGGACACACCCCTGATCATGGTGCTCGGCCACCAGCGCTGCGGCGCGGTCACCGCCGCCGCCCACGCCCTCAAGGAGGGCACGAAGCTCCCCGGCCACCTGCAGCGCATCGTCACCGACCTGCGACCGGCCTACGAGCAAGCCCGCGGGGACGTGGACAGGATGATCCGGATCAACACCACCAATGTCGTGGCCGAGCTCAAGGCCGACAAGCTGCTCGCCCCACGCATCGCCGACCGGAACCTCAAGATCGTGGGCGGGTATTACTCGCTCGACACCGGCAAGGTCACCCGGCTGGTGTGACCGCTCCGCGAAGAGGGCCGGGACCCGGCCTGTACCGGGTCCCGGCCGCGCCGGAAGGATTGATCGCGCACCACGGTCGAGACGGGCAGACGCGACGATGACCCGGTCTCAACCCGCTGCCCACTCGCGATCATGGTCGTGATGCGGAATCAACGGAGGTCTTCCCGGGACCGGCTCGATGATCTCGGCGGCCATACCGCCAACGTACGGGAGGCAGTTCTTGATCTCCGATACGGGGGCACTTCTCGATCACCCCACGACCAGCGGCAAGCCCTGCGCGGGGGGATCGCTGCGAGGGCCCGGAAGGTCAGTACGTCCAGGCCGGCCCTTCAGCCGGCGACCGGGGAGGCGATGACCACGGTGACGTCGGCGGGTGTGTCGTCGGTGCGATAGCGGTGCGGGGCGTCGCCGGCGAAGGCCAGCATGTCGCCGACCTCCAGGCGGCGGAGATCGTCGGCCGGACCTGCGAGGAGGCTGCCGGAGGCGATCAGGAGATGCTCGGTCGTGCCGGGGGCGTGGGGGACGCCGTCGAGGGTGGTGTTCGGCGGGAGACGCAGTCGCCAGATCTCCAGGCTGTGGCCGCCGCTGATCCGGCGCAGCAGTTCGCGGGTGGGCTCGTCCTGGCTGGCGATGGTCGAGGCGAGGTGCACGGTGCCGGGGTCGCCGTGGCGGATGAGCAGGTCGGTGAGCGGGATGGCCAGGGCGACGGCGATGGCGTCCAGGGTGTCGAGGGTGGGGTTGCCCTGGCCCGCCTCCAGTTGCGACAGGGTCGCTTTGCTCAGCCCGGTCCGCCGGGCCAGTTCGGCCTGGCTCATGCCGCGCTGCTGCCGGCGGCGCTGGATCTGCACGCCGGCTGCGGCGGCGGCACCGCTGGCGGGACGGCGATCTCGGCCGGGTGCGCTCATCGCGGCGTCCGGTGGTCGGCGGTGTAGGAGACGCGCAGGCGGCCCTTCTTCAGCTTCACGGCGGAGATCGTCACCTGTCGCAGGTCGGCGAGGCTGCGCACGTGGGTGCCGCCGCAGGGAGCGGCGTGGACGTCGCCGAGCCGTACGACCCGGTGTCCTTGGTCGTCGTGATCGGCGGTGACCGGCAGGTCGTCGGCGATGGCCGCGGCGATGAACGCGCGCAGCCGGTCGGCGGCCTTCTCCCGCTCCTCGGCATCGGCGAGCTGCGCTCCGGTCCCGGGCGGGGTGAGCTCGATGCGGGCCTGGCCGGGGAAGTGGTTGCTGCGGGCCAGCGTCCATCCTTCGGCCCGGCAGGCCGCTTCGACGAGGTGGCCGGCGGTGTGCAGCGCGGCGTGCAGCAGGCGCAGGCCGGCGTCTACGCGCGTGTGCACGAGATCGCCCTCGGACAGGTCGTCCAGCCCGGCGCTGTGGCTCCCGGTCGCGTGGAGCACCACCAGGCCGGTCGCGGCGTGGCGTACGGGGACGACTTCGCACTCGCCCAGCCAGCCGCGGTCGGCGGGCTGCCCGCCGCCTTGCGGATGGAAGATGTTGTGCCGCACCGCGAGCCACCTGCCGCCGGCCTCGTCGTGGCCGGTCGCGGTCACGCTGGTGTGGACGTCGCCGAGATAGGTGTCCTCCAGGTAGAGGGCGTCCTGCGAGATCTTCGGGCGCTCGTTAAGGTGAACCATACGTTCATCCTATCGAACGATGTTGCTGGCATCGGCACGTGGAGATGATCTGGAACGGCGCCGCCGTCACCCTGCACCGCGCATCCACGGCCCATGCCGCCGAGGTGCTGGACGTGCTTGACGAGGCCGCCGCGTGGCTGCGCCGGCGCGGCGTCACCCAGTGGCCGGAGCGCTTCGAAAGCTCCTGGATCGAAGGAGCGATCGAGCGGGGGGAGACCTGGCTCGCCCGCCTGGGCGGCACGGCCATGGGCACGCTCACCCTTGACTGGTCAGATCCTCTCTGGGAGGACATCGGGGGAGCCGCCGGATATGTGCATCGCATGGCCGTCCGTCGACAGGCGGTGGGGCTTGGGGCGCTCCTGCTCGACTGGGCGGCAGATGTCGCATGGCACCACCACCAGCGCTTTCTGCGGCTCGACTGCGTCGCCTCCAACGGCAGGCTCCGCAGCTATTACGAGGCGCGAGGGTTCGTCCACCGGGGCGATGTTCTCGTGGGTGGTGCTCCCGGCCAGCGCCACGACGATGGGCCCCGTACCCGCGTCAGCCGGTTTGAACTGGCACTCCGACACCACGACACAGCGAGCTCGCTGGATGGGAACGGCAAGGAGCGAGGACCAAGCGCGCGCGGCGGTTCGCACGTGCGCGAGCTGCGGCGCTCCAGCGCCGCAGACGCCCCGGCGGTGGAGGGACTCACGGCCATGTGCTGATCACCACCCGCCGCGACATCGGCCGGCGGCACCAGGTGGGCAGGACCGCAGGTCGCCGCCGCCCGGATCCCTGCCTCACACCTGCTGGAGGCCGATCACCCGCAGCATGTCCAGGGCCGTCGCTTCGGGGGATCCCGGCTCGGCGGAGTACACGAGCACGGTCTGGTGACCGTCCGGGAGCAGCATGACGTCGCAGTCGAGCGAGATCGTGCCCAGGCTGGGATGCGTGATGCTCTTGGTCGCGGCGCGCCAGGGGGAGGAGTGCCCCTCCCGCCAGAGCTCGTCGAATCGCGGGCTGCCGCGACGGAGTTCCGCGATCATCCGGATCAGGTCGGGGTCGTCAGGGTAACGGGCCTGTGCGGCGCGCAGCGTGCCGACCGAGGCGCGGGCGGCCGCGTCGTCCTCGTCCGGGCCTGCGGCGACCTGACAGCGGCTGCTGCCGAGGAAGCGCTGCCAGATGAGGTTGCGTTGCCGGCGCGGCCATGCGGACATGTCGCCTTGAAGCGCTGCTCCGAGTGGGTTCCAGGCCAGCACGTCGCCCTTGGCCGACAGCACCAGTACGGGGAGATCCGCCATGCGGTCCAGCAGCCGGAGCACGCTCGGCCGTACGAGCATCGCGATGCGCCCGGCCTGCGGCGGCTCGTGGCCGGCGAGCCGGAACAGCAGGTCGCGATCGTCGTCGCCGAGCCGCAGGGCCTGGGCCAACGCGGCGATGACCTGGCTCGAGGGGCGCGGTCCGCGCCCCTGCTCCAGACGGACCACGTAATCGACGCTCACGCCTGCGAGCATGGCCAGCTCTTCCCGGCGCAGGCCCGGCACCTGGCGACGCGCCCCCGCCGGCAGCCCGACGTCCTGCGGTCGTACGCGAGCCCGAGCTGTGCGGAGTATTTCGGCGAGTCCGGCGCGGTTCACTGTTCAATCATGCCCGTAGATCGCTTCGGCCGGGTGGTACCGCAGGTCCTATGCCTCAGCGGTCCTGGTGGGCCCGGGGCGCTTGCCCCGAGGATCGGCTCCATGACAGAGACGAGGACGGTGGCGCTGGTCACCGGAGCGAACAAGGGGCTGGGCCAGGAGACCGTCCGCCAGTTGGCCGGCCGGGGATGGCAGGTCTTCCTGGCGGCACGGGACCGGGAACGCGGTCTCCGGGCCGCCGGCACGCTGGCGGGTGAGGGGCTCGAGGTGGAGTTCGTCGAACTCGACGTGACCTCGGACGAGTCCGTGTCGGCGGCCGTGAAGGCCGTCGCCGAGCGCGTGGACCGCCTGGACGTGCTGGTCAACAACGCCGGAGTCGGCGGCCCGTTGCTGGATCCGGCCGACATGGACGCCGGCGCGCTACGCGCGCTGTACGAGGTGAACGTCTTCGGCCAGGTCCGGGTCACCCACGCCTTCCTGCCGATGCTCCGCGGTTCGCAGCAGCCCCGGATCGTCATGGTGTCCAGCGCGCTCGCCTCGCTGACGCACGCCGGCGACCCCGCCCGCCCCGAGCACGGCTTCCTGAGCCTGGACTATGCCTCCTCGAAGGCGGCGCTCAACATGGTCGTCTCCCAGTACGCCCGGGCGCTGCCCGGCTTCAAGGTCAACGCCGCGGACCCGGGCAACCCCTCCACCGACATGAACCACCACACCGGCATCCACACCGTCGCGGAAGGGGCCACCGCGATCGTCCGGTTGGCTACCTTGGACCCCGGCGGGCCGACGGGAGGCTTCTTCGGCAGTGACGGCCCCGTCCCCTGGTAGGAGTGAAGATGACCAAGATCCTGACGATCGGGCTGCACCCGAGCACGATCGACTACACCGCGCACCCCGGCCTCGACGAGGCGACACTCACCGCACGGATCGAGCAGGGCGACGCGGCCCTGCGGGCGGCGGGCTTCGACACGGTGCCGTGCCTGGTCGGCGCCGACCCGGACGAGGCGGAGAAGACCGTCCGCGAACGGCTGGGGGAGGGGCCCTTCGGCGTGGTCATGATCGGAGGCGGTGTCCGCATGATCCCTGAGCACACCCTCCTGTTCGAACGGCTGATCAACGTTCTGGCGGTGGCGGCTCCCGGCATTCGGTTCCGCTTCAACACTTCGCCGGAAACGACGATCGACGCCATTCGTCGCCAGGGTTCACTTGTTGCGTGATGCCGTGAACAGACCCGGCCGGCCGAACATCAGCCCCATCAGTAAACACAGGAGACGAACAGCATGAAAGCCGGGCCAAGCAGACCAGGCCAGGCCCGTTGCACGAGGTCCGGCACCGGACAGGCCCCGTACTCGGCTGAGCAGCGCACCGGCACTCCCGCTCCGCTGGAGGACTCGTCCGTCGTGGTGGAGATCCCCACGGGCACCTTCACCAGCGGGCTGCGGATGCGCGACCGGCACGTGCGTGCGGCCGAATTCCTCGACGTGCGCTCCCACCCGACGATGTCCTTTCGAGGGGGACTGCCCGATCAAGGGCAAGCACCGACGGCGTTGCACGGGCACCTGACCGTGCGGGAGGTCGGTCGGCCACTCAGCCTGACCCTCCTCTCCGTGACAAGCACCGATACCCTCCTTACGGCCGACGCCACGGCCACGATCGACCGCTACGCCTTCGGCCTGACGAAGGGGCGCGGCATGGCCGCCAGGCATCTCAGGATCGCCATCCAGATCGTCGCCACCCGCGACACCTGATGTTCCCTCTCCCCGCGGCCGGAGACCGTCGCGACGGCCGGCCTCGGGTGGTAGATGGCGGCTGACGCCGCAGCCCGCCGCGGCTACGGCGCCGGCTGCGGCCCGGCGGGCCGGCGGGCCGGCGGGCCGGCAACTCCTCATGCACACCCACCCTCCGCAGCGACCTCGCCCAGGCCCTCAGGCAGCGGGAGACCCCGGCCCTCATGGCGCACCTCGGTTCGGGGCCGGCCAGGGATGACGCGCACATGCCCGGGCCGGCCCTGACGACACCGGCTCAGGCCGGGGCGGGCAGATGGATCGAGGTGAGTTTGGCCGGGTCGACGACGATGTGGATGCCGGTGATCCGGCCTTCGGTGACGGTGAAGGCGATGACGGACAGAGGGGTTCCGTCGGGGCGCCAGGACAGGTGGCCGGGGATGCCGTTGACCAGAACGGGTCGTTGGCGGGCGACCTCGCCGGAGAACATGCGGGCACCGGAGGCGACCGCGGTGGCTCCGAGGGTGACGACCACGCCGCCCGGGGTGTCGACCGTCAGTTTCACGTTCGGGTCGAGGACCCGCAGGAGCGCTTCGAAGTCGCCGCTGAGCGCGGCGGCGCTGAACGCCTGGACGACCTCTTGGTGCTCGCGGCCGTGGCCCGCCGGCCGGTCCGTGGTTCGGACCTTGCGGCGGGCGCGACTGGCGATCATCTTGGTGGCGCCGGCGGATTTGCCCAGGATCTGGCCGATCTCCTGGAACGGGACCGCGAACATGTCGTGCAGGACGAACGCCAGGCGCTCGCTCGGAGTGAGCGAGTCCAGCACGACGAGCAGGGCGAAGCCGACCGAATCGGCCAGCGCCACCTGCTCGTCCGGCGTGGGCTCGTCGGCAGGCGTCACCACGAGGTCCGCGAACTCGTGCCCGTAGGCGGCCTCCGGGTGGGCTTGACGGGATCTCAGCAGGTCCAGGCTGATTCGGCCGACCACGGTGGTCAGCCAGCCCGCCAGGTTGCCGATGCTCGCCTCGTCCTGGCGGACCAGGCGCATCCAGGCCTCCTGGACCACGTCCTCGGAGTCGGCGTGCGAGCCCAGCACGCGGTACGCGAGGGCGCGTAGCCGATCGCGCTGGGCTTCGAACGCCTCGGCCGCGAAGCCGGACGGGTGGGAGATCACGGCTGGCGCGGCTTTCGCTGCTGACGCAGCGAGACCCGGTTGCCATCCGGGTCCACCGCCTCGATGTAGACCCCGAACGGATAGTCCACGGGCTCGGACTCTTCGAAGGTGACGCCACGCTGCCGCATGATCTCGAAATCCTTCCGTAAATCCTCGGACTCGAGGATCACCGGGCCGGGCACGCCGTCCTGGCCCACGCCGCCCGGCTGACCCGCGGCCGCCGCATGCGACCACAGGAGAATCTGCACCGGGCTGTCGGGAACGCCGACGGTGAGGAACCGGCCGTCGGGCCCCGAGAAGTCGATCCGCTTCTCCAAGCCGAGCCCCTCGGTGTAGAACTCCAGCGCACGGTCCTGATCGGTGACGTAGACCGTCACGTACATGATGGTAGTCAGCATCCTGTTTCTCGCTTCACTCGTTGGTGCGACGACCGTTCGTCTTCGGCCGTCACACCCATGACGAGTGCCCGCGCGGAAAGGTAACAGGACCGGTCCGCCGGAGCGGCTACCAGGGCGCATGCGGCTGCGCCGGACCGACCCTGTGGGGCTCGGAGTGCGGTGTCCGACCTGCCGGTTCACGGGCGATATTCGCTGGTCACGCTGCGCGAGGCGTTCGCTGTGGCCCCAGGCTGCGGTGCCGCACGGCGGTCGTGCCGCGTACGACCCGATCCGCCGGGCCGTGACGGCCATCCACGCCGACCCCGGCGCGTCGAGGCCATCGCCCGCCGCTACGGCTTCGGCACCGCCGAGCACGGCGCGCATCGCCCGTGTTGACCAGAGTGCTCCTTCGCCGGCTGGAGCAGGTCCCACACTCTGGGGTTCCCTGAGGGCTCAGGTGCTCAGCCGGTGCCCCAGATCGGCCGTTCGGGGTCGGCGGGGGGCAACTTCGACAGGATCACGGCGAGGCCGGCCCAGTCGGCCACCTGCACGTTGTCCGCCATGAGACGCAGGCGTCCAGCGATCTCGTGGTGGGCGTCGAGCAGCACGTCGATGCCCTCGATGATCTGGCCGGTGACCGCCTCGTACCCGCTGCCGCCGCCCTGGCCCTTCATGAACGTCGTGCCCTCCTGGGTGCCGCCCCAGAAGTCGCCGATGGCGTTCAGGTCCTCGGCCGCCGCGGCGACGAACTTGCGCAGGTCGCTCTGCTCGGTCTCGAACGCGGTCGCCGCCGAGCGGAGCTGTTTGTTGTGGATCTCCATGCCGTCTCGTCACCCTCCGGCCGGCTTGTGCGCCATGGTGAAGTACAGCAGCGCCCGGCTCAGGGTCTGCTCCCAGGTGGGGATGAGCTCCGTGCCCGACTGCCCGTTCAGGGCCTCGTACGCGGGGCCGTACCCGACCGATCCGCCGGCCATGCGGCTCAGGAAGTACTGGATGTCCATGTTCGAGGTCGCCTTCCTGGCCAGGGGCATGGCCGCGTCGAACGCCCCGTAGAAGGCGACCGACGCGGCGAACTCCTTCATCGCCTGCGTCGCGTTCTCGCCGAGCGAGCCGGGGTCCTCGCCGCGCAGCGCCTTGACGCCCGCCACGACGCCCACGTCGCCCACGGCGAAGAAGACGCTGCCGATCGTGTACTCCGTCAGCTTGCTCAGCACGATCTTGGCGATGCTGTGCTCCAGCAACTTCGCCAGCAGCCGGGCCTGCGCCCGCCGGATGAGGATCTGCGTGATCTCGTACGCCCAGCCCGCCTGCCAGGGAAAGGTGGTGATGAAGATGAAGCTCGCCAGGTTGGCCAGGGCCAGCGTCCAGTACGCGTCCCTGGCCGCCTGGAGCGTCTCGGCGAACTCGTCGCAGGCCGTGCCGTTGTCGCGGCACCGCTGGGCGAGCTTGGCGGTGAAGGCGTTCTGCTCGGCCTGCGGGTAGAGCGCGCCGGTCACCGTCTTCTTGAACTCCTCCACCCCGGCCCCGTCGTTCCTGCGCCACACCGATTGCGCGGCGGGGTAGGTGTGGTCGGGGCTCTTCTCGATCCGGTCGGCCAGGCGTTTCCAGACGGCACCCGCCTGGCGCGCCTTGTCCGGATCACCCTCGGGGTAGGGAGTGGCGAGCATCTTGAACACGAAGGCCGCGATGCCCAGGCTGCCCAGGCCGTAGATGCTCGCGCGGCTGGGGCTGACTCTCAGCGCCACCGGGTCCCGCCCGTGCCGTCCTCGTCCAGCAGCGTCCCGGCGATGAACGGCGCCACCATGTCGTTGGCCTCCTGCTCGGCGGCGCGCGCCGCCCGCCCGGCGGCCTCCATGATCGCCGCCGCGAGCTGGTCGGAGCCGAGCCGCATCGCGCGGGGATCGATGCTGAGCCCGGCCAGTGCCCCGGTCTGCGTCACCTGCACCACGACGCGCCCCTCGGCCGCCTCGCCCCGGCCCACGACCGAGGTGATCCGGTCGCGCAGCCCCTCGATCGCCGTCAGCTCCTGCTGGAAGTCCTTCAGCAGCCGGCCCAGCTCTGGGTCGCCGGCGGTGCTGAACGGCTGCGTCGGTGGTGTCATCCCGCCTCCCGGTTGTTCGAGCGAAGTTCATAACATACTCCAAAAACAGGCCGGAAATAGAGGTTATCGGTCGGCGTGGATCTTCAGGGGGCCACGACCTTCCCGGTGGCCCGGCCGTCCTCCATGCGGCGATGGGCCGCGACGATGTCGTCCAGGCCGAAGACCCGCCCGCCTCCAGCCCGGTGTCCGGGGTACACCGCTGCCCGGTTGTCGAAATGAGAGGTGGATGTAGTTGCACCTCACCCTGACACCCGCCGATCGCGCGCACAGCCGCTCAAAGTGATGAAAGTTTCACCGCGCGGGGTGCCCTGATGTGCTCGCCAAAAGGCAAAAGGACAGGCTGGACGCGCGGATCTCTCGAGAGATCCGCCGACGAGGGCGGCGGCTCGTTGACGGGCATCGGCGCGTTGTATTTACTCGCTGGCATCTCACCACCGCGCACGGGAAGGCGGGTAATTGTTAGCGATAACAACCCATCGCTCCGGCCAGTCGCACATTCGGCGTCACCGGATTGACCGGGGTTCCGCTGTGCCTGGACACACCCTGGTCGCGAGGCTGTAGGGCCCGTGGGAACAGGCGGTCGACCGTGCAGGGATGCCCGCCATGACTGACCAGGGGCGAGACGGCACTGCACCTGCAAACGCAAATGTTGGCGCTCATGGGGACGGTGCGATCTTCCACCCGGTACCGCTCCGCCACCGGGACTACCGCGGCTACATCGAGCCGGTCAGCGCTCCTTCTCGCTCTGCCCTTCGCCGCCTCGAGCCCTCGGGGTGAAACCACCGCACTGGTGCATGCCCGGTAGAAGGCGCCACAGGCTGCGGACGGGCCTGCACCTCACGGTCAGCCGTGACGGCCTGAACTGGACGCCGCTGAACCAGAACGACGTTGTTGTCACACCGGCTGCCAGGACACAGGGCCTGTGTGAACCTCCAGCCTCACTGACCGGCAGGATGCGACCTTCCGGGTCGTCCCCCAGCCCACGACGGGTTCGAGCCTCCGGCCGGAGGCCGTTCAGATCGGAGTAGTGCGATGACATGGTTAGGTCAACGGGCCAGGCTTCGAATGTCCCGATGGACGAGCGCGGCAACGACGATTCTCGCGGCGGCCGCGGCCGGCGTCGTGGTCATGACACAGGTGACCACACCCCCGGCGACGGCGCTCGACAACGGCGTGGCCCGTACCCCGCCGATGGGGTGGAACACCTGGAACACCTTCGGATGCAACATCAACGAAACGCTCATCCGGCAGATGGCGGACACCATCGTGGCCAACGGCATGCAGGAGCTGGGTTACCGGTACGTCGTGGTCGATGACTGCTGGTTCAACCCGGATCGGGACGCGCAGGGCAACCTGCAGGCTCACCCGACACGCTTCCCGAGCGGCATGCGGGCTCTCGGCGACTACCTGCACGCTCGTGGTCTGCTGTTCGGCATCTACCAGTCTCCGATGGATCAGACCTGCGCGCAGTACTTCGACGCCTTCCCCGGTGCGACCGGCAGCCTCGGCCACGAGGCGCAGGATGCCCGCCAGTTCGCCGCCTGGGGTGTGGACTTCCTCAAGTACGACTGGTGTTCGCCGAGCGGAACCATCAATGACCAGGTGGCCGCGTTCGCGAAGATGCGGGATGCGCTGGCCGCCACCGGCCGGCCCATCGTGTACAGCATCAATTCGAACAGCATCCACGAGAAGACCGGCCCACTTCGCAACTGGAGCGATGTGGCCAACATGTGGCGCACCACCGAGGACATCACCAACGCGTGGGACACCGGCCAGACCAACGGTTACCCGATGGGCATCCAGAACATCGTCAACGTCAATGTGCCACTGGCGTCCTACGCCGCGCCGGGCGGCTTCAACGACCCTGACATGATGGAGGTGGGCCGCAGCGGTCTGACCGCCACGGAGCAGCGTAGCCACTTCGCGCTCTGGGCCGTCATGGCCGCTCCGCTGATCGCGGGAAACGATCTGCGCAGCGCCAGCGCGGAGACCTTGGCCATCCTGAAGAACGCCGATCTCGTCGCGGTGAACCAGGACTCGCTCGGACTGCAGGCCGTGCAGGTCTCACACGACGGTACCCGCCGTGTGCTCGCCAAGCGGCTCGCCAACGGCGATGTCGCCGTGGCGCTGTTCAACCAGGGTGGTTCCACGACGACGATCTCCACCACCGCCGCGGCGATCGGCAAGACCGGTTCGTCGTTCACGCTCCGCGACCTCTGGACCGGGACGACCTCCACCAGCAGCGGCACCATCTCGGCGACGGTGCCGGCGCACGGCACCGCCGTCTACCGCGTCAGCGGCGGCGGGACCTCGACGCCACCGCCCTCCTTCCGGTTGCGTGGCGAGGCGTCCGGTCGGTGCCTGGACGTCAATCAGGCTTCCTCGGCCAACGGCGCCCAGACACTGATCTGGGACTGCCACAACGGGGCCAACCAGCAGTTCACTGAGAACGGGCGGGCGCTGCAGGTGCTGGGCAAGTGCCTGGACGCGCCCCTCAACGCCACCCCCGGCACCCGCGTTCAGATCTGGGACTGCAACGGCGGCACCAACCAGCAATGGACCTTCAACGGCAACCGCACCATCAGCAACGCCCAGAGCGGGCTGTGCCTGGACGTCGACGGAGCGAACACCGGCAACGGCACCGCCGTGGTCCTGTGGAACTGCCACGCCGGCGCCAACCAACGCTGGACACGAGCGTAAGTGGCACGCCAGGGCGGCCGCGGAACGTCGCGGCCGCCCCGGACGAGCCGTCCACGGCGCCCGCGATGACCCTTGCGCAGAGCCAGGGCCTGCGCGTCGTGGGAGATCCACTGATGGTGGCCACCTTCAGCGGAGCGGTTTTCGGCGGTTGCCCTGTCAGCTCATCGCAGCCGCACCCTACCGCGTGAGCGTGGCGACAATCTTCGAACTCATCGAGTCCGGCCCAAGCTCGCTGGCGGCCGTGAACGCGCCCCGTCTCGTCGCACTCGTCCGCGCCGGAGCCCGCTTCCAACGTGGTGGCGTGCTCGTCGAACGATCCGTCGAGCACGCCGCCTGGCCTGCTGCCACGGAGCCGGTCAGCCGTGCCTGTCGGCCCGCTCGGCTACCAGGGCGCGGAAGGCCTCCAGGTCACCGATGACCTCTTCCGCACGGTCTGGCTGCTGGTACAGGCTGTAGTAGCGGGCGCCGATGGCATCAGGGTCAGCCACCTCGTCGCCCGGGATGACGCCGGAGGCGATCGTCACCGTTGCCGCGTGGATGCCCTGCGGGCGGAGTTCGGCGTGCAGCGCGTGCGCCCAGTTGCGCAGGCCGGCCATGGCCAGGCCCACGTTGGCCAGGAACGGCGCGGCGATTGTGGAGGACACACCGGTGGTCAGCAGCAGCGTCCCCTCGCCTCGGGCGCGCATCTGCGGGAGCACCTGCCCCACGGCCGTCACCGCGCCCAGCACATGCAGCTCGAACTGCGCGGCGGCGGAGGCCACCGTGGTCTGTGCGGCGTGGGTGATCGGCCCCGTCGGGCTGGGGCTGTACTCCAGGACATCGACCGGTCCCAGCGCCTCTCCGGCCCTGGTGAGAGCATCGGCCAGCTCGTCACGATCTCGGATGTCGGCGGGAAAAGCCGCAGCGGTGACGCCCAGCCCGGTCAAATCACCCACCAGAGCGGCGAGCGTGTCCTTGCTCCGGGCGATCAGACCCACGTGGAAGCCGTGCCGGCCGAAAGCCCGGGCCACGCCCATCCCCAGCCCCGGGCCTGCACCGACAATGACGAGCGTCTTCGCCACCACAACGTCCCTTCGATCGCAGCGGTTCACGCCGCGCAGAACCGCAGCCTGCCCGCCTGGCAGTTACTCTTTGTTCGCAGCAGCATGATTTGTCACTGCCCTGTCGGTGGCAAGACGGCACATTCATGTCGGTGACGCACATGGAGGTAACCCTTGACGCTCCGCAGGAGCACCTCGCCGGCCGGGCAGCGCCGCGACGTCACGCCACCGGCGCCGGAAGACGCGGGCGGTCACGAGCCGGATGACGTGGTATGCCGACAGGTGCTGCAGATCCTTGCCCTGATCGGCGACAAGTGGAGCATCCTGGTCATCGGGCAGCTCCGCGACCGAACCCTGCGCTTCAGCGAGCTGAACCGGGCGGTCACGGGGATCTCGCAGCGCATGCTCACCCTGACGCTGCGGCAGCTCGAGCGCGATGGCCTCCTCACCCGGACCGTGCACCCCAGCGTTCCTCCGCGCGTCGACTACGCGCTCACTCCGCTCGGCGCGACACTGCTGGACTCCGTCGCCGCGCTTGCCGAATGGGCCACCACGCACCGGAAGGAAATCAACGGCAACCGACGCCACTACGACGCCACCCATTCGCCACGGAAACAGCCCTAGCCGTCACAGCATGTGGCAACCCCTCCGCCGACGGCCCGATACCAAGCAGATTGATCACCACGTTTCACCCCTCTGAGAGGCATGCTGTTCGGAGCGCGCACCTTCTCGATCGGCCGCACCGGCCGCGTGCGCCATCGGTCGGATTCCACGATCAGTTTCTGTTGTCCCTCGACCTGCGTCCTTCATGTCTGATCGCGAGCCGGACCGCCCAGTAGATCACGAAGAACAGCACCACAGCAGGAATGACCCAGAACACCAACACCGTCAGAGCTTCGGCCGCACCCATGTTCATCCGTCCTCCATCTGTGAAGATCAAGAATTTTTGATCAGTATGGTGGCACGGCGGCGTTCCTGCACGTGGGGCAGCGGGGCGCTGAGCGGGACGTCCGGAGACTGGTCGGGGTTCGGATCTTCAGGCCGGTCGTAGGCTGCGGAGCCACAAGATGGCGAACGATCAGGGTCTTGACCGGCCGGGGTCCGTGCAGGCTTCCGGACCCCGGCGGCGACTGTCCCCTGCCGGGGCTCAGGTCAGGACTTGAGGAAGGCGGAGAGGAGCGGGTTGACCTGTTCGGGGGCGTCTTCGTGGACGTTGTGCCCGGCCCCGGGGACGATCTTCACCGTGGCATCGGGGATGCGCCGACCGTACTCCTCCGCGTACGCGGCCGGGAGCCACTGGTCGGCTTGGCCCCAGATCACGAGGGCGCGGGCGCGGAGGTGGGGGAGCCCGGCGTCCGTCGCCTTGTAGTCCTGGGTCCGGACGAGCCTCACGAACGCCTCTCGCTTGTCCGGGCGTGACATCCAGTGCCAGGTCTCGTCCACGGCCTCGGCGGTGACGCGGTCCTGGTGGGCGAAGGCGGTGCGCAGGCTCTTCTCGAAGTCGGCGCGGCCCATCAGCTTGACCGCCAACTCGCCCACGATCGGTACGGAGAACAGCGCCGTCTGCGAGGCGAGCGGCTTGTCCAGGCCGGGGGAGTCGAGCAGGACGAGCCGGTCGACGCGGGCCGGGTTGTGCTCGGCGTAGTACAGCGACCAGGCGCCTCCCCAGGAGTGCCCGACCAGGGAGACCGTGGTCAGCCCCGCCGCGTCCAGGAACGACCCGAGTGCCCGCGCCATGGCCGGGATGTCGTAGGCGAAGTCCCCCTTCACGGTGGTGTATCCCTGCCCCGGCAGGTCGACGGCGTACACGGTGTGCTCACGCGCCAGGGCCGGAATCGTGTCCCGGTAGGAGTACAGCCACTGTGCCCCGCCCGCCACCAGGACCACCGGCGATCCGCTGCCCGTCTTGCTGTAGTGGAAGCGCGCCTGGGGCGTGTCGAGGTAGCTGTCCTCGTACGCCGAACGGTAGCCGTCCACGGCCGCCGGTTGCCAGCCGTACGCGCCGAACAGCGTCACGGCCGCCAGCGACGCGACTGCGACCGCCACCCACCGCGGCCAGCGGCGCCCAGGTCGCCGGTGGACGGGCCGGACGGGTGTCTTTTCAACGTGAACCATGATCGCCTCTGGTCGTGGGAAATGCGTTGCAGCGAGGACGGGCGAGTGCCGGCCGGTGTGACAGTCGCGACGGTGACCTGCCTCACACGCCGGGCCCTGCCCGATCGTGATGCTGAGCGGGTACCTAAACGGCCGGTCGCGGCCTCGAAGGACTCCAGTCGCTCCGACTGATTCAGCCGGGATCGCCGGGCCGTACGGTCATGATCAGCCGGGTGAACATGCGTAGTCTCAGTCTCCAAATCAAATCTCACAGTTTTTAGATTTTGAGATGGCAGTAGACAGGTGCTCTGGATTCATCCAGCAGCGAGGAGTCGTAGCAGCGAGGGAAGCGGGGGGTAGGACATGCGTCGCGCCTGAAATCGCTCGGAAATCAAGGGATGTTGCTTACCAACGGTCAGTTGTTTCGCTAATGTGCTTACCGGAAGTCAGTCCATTGGCGCTGGGAGATGATCTGCATGCGATCCAAGGTGTCCTTCACCGCTGACGGCGTCCGGTGCGCCGGCTACCTCTACCTGCCCGCCGAAACAGGCCCCGCGCCGTGCGTGGTGCTCTGCCACGGCTTCAGCGGGACGATGGACCGGCTCTTCGACTACGGCGAGCGCTTCGCCGCCGCGGGGTTCGCGGCGCTGGTCTTCGACTACCGGAGCTTCGGCGAGAGCGACGGCGAGCCGCGCCAGGTTCCCGACATCGGTGGACAGCTCGCCGATGTCCGCGCCGCCGTGGCCTTCGCCCGGGGGCACGAGCGGGTCGACCCCGGCAAGGTGCTGCTGTGGGGCAACTCGCTGGGCGGCGCCCATGTGATCACTGTAGCCGCGGACGATCCCCACGTCGCGGCCGTGGTGGCGCAGATCCCGTTCAACGGATTCCCGAAGAAGGTCGAGGGACGGTCGACCGGTGAGACGCTGAGGACGCTGGGCGCGATCTGCTGGGACGCGCTGCGGGGCAGGCTGGGCCTGCGACCGTACTACATCCCGATGGTGGGACGGCCCGGAGAGCTCGCCGTGACCGCGACCCCCGAGGCCGACCAGCACATCCATACTCTGACCGGTGGAGAACACCGGACGTTGTGGCGCAACAGCGTCGCGCCCAGAGGGCTGCTGCAGATGATGCGTTACCGTCCCGCGGAGTCCGCGGCCCGCCTGGCCTGCCCCCTGCTGGTCTGCGTCGCGGCCGAGGACCGGGAGACCCCGCTGGAGAGCACCCGGGAGCTGGCCGAACGCGCCCCGCGAGGCGAACTGCGCGTCTACCCCGGCACCCACTTCACCTTCTACACCGACCCCACGTTCCGCGACCGCGTGGTCGCCGACCAGGTCGCCTTCTACCGCCGGGCCTGCGCGATGGTGTGATGGACGATGCCTGAGCGGGCGGTCGGCAGCACTTCTCGTGGCTCACCCCAGGAACGCCGTGGTCAGCACCCTGACGACGGCCGGACGGCCGGCCAGCGGCCGGTTACCTCGACCGAACCCTCACCACGAAGATCGACATTGGACACATATGGGCAGCATGGTGGCATCAGGGACAACGGGCACGAGGGGTGACGGGTTGTACGGCCGGGCGGCGGAGCAAGCCGTGATCGACCAGTTGCTGCTCGACACCCTCGAAAGCCGTCCCGGCGCGCTGGTCGTGCGCGGCGAGGCGGGCATCGGCAAGTCGGCCCTGCTCGACTACGCCGCGGCCAACGCCAACGCTCAAGTTCTGCGGGTGACAGGCGTGGAGTCGGAGGCCGAGCTCCCGTTCGCCGCACTGCACCTGCTGCTCCGCCCGGCCCTGGATCGGGTGAGCGTGCTACCGCCGCAGCAGGCCGAGGCGCTGCTCGGCGCGCTCGGCCTGGGCGGAACCACCCGGGGCGACCGCTTTCTCGTCGGGCTGGCCACGCTCAGCCTGCTCGTGGAGCTGTCGGCGCAAGGGCCGCTGGTCTGCCTGGTCGACGACGCGCAATGGCTGGACGGCGAGTCGGCCGACGCGCTGGTGTTCGCCACGCGCCGCCTGCACGCCGAGCCCGTCGCCGTGCTGTACGCCGCCCGAACCGGTGCACGCCTGCCCGCCGGGGGCCTGCCCGAGCTGCACCTGGGGAATCTGGACCCCGAAGCCGCCCGTCAGCTCCTCGCCGAGCACGCGGGTACGCTGCCACCGGCGGTACGCGACCATGTGGTGACCGAGGCCCAGGGCAACCCCCTCGCCCTCCTCGAACTGCCGCGCATGCTCAGCCCCGGGGCGACGGGCCCGCTGCCCTTCTGCCTGGGAAACGCGACACCGGTGACCAACCGGGTGCTCGCCACCTTCCGTGACCGCATCGCCGCGCTGCCCGAGAGCACCCGCTCGTGCCTGCTGGTGGCCGCCCTCAACGACCGGGGCGAGCTGGGCGTGCTCGCCCACGCGCTGGGCCGGCTCGGCGCCTCGCTCGACGACGCCGCCCCGGCCGAGTGGGCGGGCCTGATCCGGATCACTCCGGAGGGCCTCTCCTTCCACCATCCCCTGGTGCGGGCCGCGGTGCTGCTGGCCACCGACATCGCCGCGCGGATGGCCGCCCACCGGGCCCTGGCCGAGGCGGTCGACGACGACCGGCGGGCCTGGCATCTGGCCGCCGTCACGCTGCGCTCGGACGAGCAGGTGGCCATGGAGATGGAACGGCTGGCGTTGCGCGCGCAGCGGCGTGGTGGCCAGGCCGCGGTGTCGGCGGCCTACGCGCGTGCCGCCGAGCTGTCGGCCGACGCCGCCGGCGCGGCACGCCGGTACACGCGGGCCGCGTCGGCGGCGGTCGAGGCCGGGCTGGGGCAGCGTGCCGCCGAGCTGGTCGCCCGAGCGCTGCGCAGGGCCGACCCGGGGGCGCCGGCCGGGCCCGTCATGGCCGAGCTGGCCGTGGTACGGGCGCGGCTGGCCGTCGAGGCGGGCCGCCCGCTGGACGCCGCGCGGCTGCTGCTGGACAACGCCCAGGCCGGCACCGACCACCTCACCCGGCTGTCACTGCTCAGCCTGGCCGGCTTCTACACCTGGACCAGCGCCGCGCACCCCGACCAGATCGACCTGACGCGCCGCATCGCGGAGCGGACCCCGACCGGCGCGGGGGTGACCGCGGTGGTGAAGGCGATCAACCTGGACTTCCGGACGATCCTGGAAGGCGGCACCTCGGTAGCCGCCACCCGCGCGGCCAGGGTCGAGCAGGCGCCGTTCGACCTGCGCTTGATCGTCGCCTTCCAGGCCGTCATTCCCGCCGACCGCGACGGGATGCTCGACGCCGCGGCCGAGATGGTCCGCGAGTGCCGGGCGGAAGGGCGCCTGGGGCGGATGCCGCAGGCGATGACCGTTCTGGCCATCGCCCAGTTGATGGACGGCAGGCACCCGGCCGCCCGAGACACGGCGGCCGAAGGGCAGGCCCTGGCCGCGGACGTGGGCCAGCCGGTGTGGCGCAGCTATCTGGCGGGCGTGCACGCCTGGCTGTCGGCGGTCGCCGGCGCGGAGGAGGAGTACGCGGCGCTGGCCGCCGAGGCCTTCCAGCACTCCGAGGCCCGCAGGTGGATGCCGAGCCGTTGCTGGGCCGAGTACGCCGGGGTGCTGCTCGAGCTGGGCCGGGGCCGCTACGAGGCGGTGCTCGACCAGATGGACCGGGTGATGGCGGGCCCGTCCCGTCACGCGTTCATCTGGCGTTACGCCTGGCCCGACTACGTCGAGGCGGCCGTCAGGGCGGGCGCCCCCGAGCGGGCGCGGGAGGTGTTGCGCCGGCATGCGGAATGGGCGGAGTCCACCCAGCAGCCGGGACCCCTGGCGGTCCAGCATCGGGCCAGGGCGCTGATGGCCTCCGAACACTGCGCCGAGCAGGAGTACCGGCGTGCTGTGGAGCTGCACCTGCAGCACGAGCAGCCCTTCGACCAGGCGCGTACCCGGCTGCTGTACGGGGAGTGGCTGCGGCGGCACCAGCGGCGCAGCGAGGCCCGCGTCCACCTGGAGGCCGCCATGGAGGCGTTCGATCGTCTGGGTGCCGCGCCGTGGTCCGCTCGCGCGGCCGGTGAGCTGCGCGCGTCCGGCGTGTCCGTACCCAGCAGCGGCGCCGACGACCTGATGGCTACGCTCACCCCGCAGGAGCTCCAGGTCGTACGGCTGGCGGTCACGGGAGCGTCCAACCGCGAGATCGCCGCCCAGCTCTTCCTGAGCCCGCGCACGGTGGCCTCCCACCTGTACAAGGCCTTCCCCAAACTGGGTGTCGCCTCCCGTGCCGAGCTGGCCAGGCTGGGTCACACCCGGCGGTAGATGATCGGCTGCGCGGCGATGCCATTCGCCTTCGAACAGGAAGTAGTGGTCCTGAGCGTGGTCCACGAGGCCGGGCCGTCCGGGGTCGGCCTCGCGGGCCTGGATGCCGGTGGCCAGGGCTTCGAGGTGGGCGGTCAGCCGGGTGGGAGCGGCTGGGGAACGGCCGCGCCCGTCGCCGGCCGCTTCCGTCATCGCGCTGAGGTGACCACCGTACTCAGGTTGATCACTTCCTGCCCTTGGGTGCCGGAGAGGGTGACCGACAGCTCCCAGACGCCGTCCATGCTGAACAGGTCCTTCTCCGCATGTGTCTGACGGGGCTGGATGATCCGTCTCCGCGTACAGTAGCGGCCGGGGTCGGGCAGCGTGAGCGCGAAGCGCAGCGCGGAGGCCCCGTGCGCGTGAGCCAGGTACGCTCCGTCCTCGCTCCTGACGATCAGATGGCCGGGCATGCCCAGCCATGGCTGGAGCGGCCCCTCCACATCGATTTCGACGGTCACCGGGCTCCCCGCGACCGGCGCCGCCGGAAGACGGCACCGTCCTGGCTGGTGACCACCAGATGCGCCGGGGCTTCGTGGTGGACGGCGAGGTCGTCCACCGGCCGTCCGGTCGCGCCGTCGGTGAGCCGCAGGGTCAGGGTGAACTCGACGTCCGTGGCGGGCCGGGCGGGCAGCGTCGAGAATCGCCCCTGCGCGTACGGCCGGCCTGCCGCGGCGACGGGCGCGGCGCCCTCGGGCTGGCCGGGCGGCAGGTACGGCGCCAGCAGCATCACGGCGACCGCGACCGCCCCGGCCGCGCTGGCGCCGCCCACGAGGAGCCTGGACCTGCTGTTGGCGAGCACACCGCCGACCACCAGCAGCCCGGCCATCAGGAAGGCGCCGTCCATCACCATCGTCCAGGGGGCGCTGGCAGGCACCAGCACCCGGAACGGGATCATCGACACCTCGCCGCCGGCACGAACCCGCAGCTCGTACGGCCCGGCCTGCCTGACAGGCAACGCGGCGGACCCCTGACCGACCCGCACAGAACCTGCCGACCTGCTCCCGTCGGCCCGCGAGCGCAACTCCAGCCCGAGCACCGGCCCCGTGGACCGGACGGCCTGCGCGCTCACCCGCAGCGGCGCCGGTACCGACGAGACGCCCGCGATGACGAGCGTGACCTCGCCCGCTCCGAACGTCTGCGTCACCCGCAGCTCCGCACCGGCCTCGACGACATGTGCCCGAGCCGGGACGGCGGGCCACAGCACCAGCAGGAACGCGGCAGCCAGGACCCGGATCATGCCGCCGGCCGGCCATTGATCGACTTCATGCCGCAAGACGCTAGCCCGGCGCCCCTGCGTAGCGCCTCCGTCGCATGACTGGTGTGACCGCGCAACGAACATCAGTCACGCGACGGAGGCGGACGTCATCGCGATCTTCGTAGGGTCCGGGCCATGACCAAACGAACTGAACCCCATTCGGCGACCGTCATGGCGATTGTGGCCGTGGCCTTCTGCACCTGGGCTCTGCTCACGCTTCCCCTTCAGGGCGCGATGATCCTCGTGGTGGCCAGCGTCCTCGGCTGGAGCGGCTGGATGGCCTTCAGTTACGTCCGCCCGGTGAGGTCCAGGAAGGTGATCGCCGTCTACCTGTGCGCGGTGGGCTTCCAGCTCATCCACATGGCGGAGGAGTACACCGGCGGTTTCCCCCACGAGATCGTCGAGCTGTTCGACTCGCCGCGGGACTGGCCGGAGAACGAGTTCCTGCTCGTCTTCGTCTTCGGTTTCGGCTCCCTGTACTTCTTCGCCGGAGCGGGCGCGCTCTACCGGATTCGCGTGGCCAACTTCTTCCTGTGGTGGTACGCCCTGGGCGCCGGCCTGCTCAACGGCATCGCCCACTTCGTCTTCCCGATCCTCAAGGGTGGCTACTTCCCCGGCCTGTACACCGCCGGTGGCCACCTCATCATGAGCAGCCTGCTGATCTACTTCCTCGTCAAGGAGAACCGCAGGCTCAGGGCCGAGGACCAGGCGCCTCAGCCGCTGGCGGCCAGGTAGCGCCGGAGGGCCGGTGCGAGCCGGCTGCCGAGATCTCGCGCCTACGGGCGGCCGCGCCTTCGTGCGTCACTCCCGCAGGCAGCAGGACATGGAGCACGCCGTCGGCCTGCCATCGCTCCGGGAGATGCCGGATCTCCGCTTCGCCCAGCCGCTCGCGGGCCGCGGCCAGGATCGGGGCCCTGGTCTCTGCTGCCGATCTCCTCATGTCAACAACTGCAGGCCAACGTTGGTTGGCATACGCGGAAAGGAGCACCCATGTCGAAGAATGTGCTGGTGACCGGAGCCTCCACCGGAATCGGCCGGGCCACCGCCCTGCTGCTGGCCCGTGAAGGCTTCACCGTCCACGCAGGGGTACGCAAGGACGCCGACGGCCGGGCGCTCGGGCCCACCGTCACCCCGATCAAGCTCGACGTCACCGACGCCGGCCAGATCGCCGACGCCGCCCAGCGGCTCGGCCGCCTCGACGCCCTGGTCAACAACGCCGGCATCGGCGTCACCGGCCCCCTCGAATTCGTCCCCCTGGACGCGCTGCGCCGGCAGTACGAGGTCAACGTCTTCGGCCAGATCGCCGTCACCCAGGCCATGCTGCCGATGTTGCGCGCCTCGCGCGGCCGGGTCGTCACGGTCGGCTCGGTGGGCAGCTGGATCACCCTGCCCTTCGGCGGCCCGCTCTGCTCGTCCAAGCACGCCATCCGCTCGCTCAACGACGCCCTGCGCATGGAGCTCAAGCCGTACGGCGTGGCGGCCGTCCTCATCGAACCCGGCTCCATCCACACCGACGCCGTCGACAAGCTCGAAGACGAAGTCGAACCCCGCCTGGCCTCGCTCGGTGAGGAGGGGCGGCTGCTGTACGGCCAGGCGTACCGCGCCATGACCACCGCCGGCCTCAAGGAAGAGCGCTCCGGCTCCAGCCCCGACGTCGTCGCCCGAGCCGTCCTGCACGCCCTCACCGCGCGCAAGCCGCGCGCCCGCTACCCCGTCGGCAAGAAATCCCGCCTGATGAGCACCATGGGCCGCGTCATTCCCCAATACATCCTCGACGCCGTGCGCATGCGTGCGCTCGGCCTGTCCTGAACGGAGTCCACCACCATGACCCAGCTCTCCGGGGCCGAAGCCCTGACCGCGCTCGACCCCGTCTTCGCCCAGTGCGCCGTGGGCGCGGGCCACAACCTCTGGGGCCTGCCCCACCTGACCATGCGCGAGAAGGCGTTCGTCTGCCTGACCGCCGACCTGTGCCACCCCCACCTCGGCCTGCCCCTGGCCATGCACCTGCGGATGGCCCTGGACCACGGGGTCGACGCCGAGGCGATCCGCGAGCTCTACCGGCATCTGGCGCCCTATGTCGGCTATCCGATCGTGGTCACCGCGTTCCAGCGCCTGACCGAGCTCGGCCTGCCGGAGGCGCGGGACGACAAGCCCGTAGAGCCGACGCCGCTGGCCGGGCCGCTCGCGCGAGCCGTACATGCCCTGGAGGACGTGGACCCGGGCCTGGCCGCCTTCACCGAGGACCAACTGGCCCAGCGCTGGGCGCGCCCGCACCTCAGCGTCCGGGAGCGGGCCATCGCCTGCCTGGTGGTGGACGTCTTCCACCAGACGCTCGGGGAATCCCTGCACCTGCACGCCGAGCTCGCCAGGTCGGCCGGCGCCACCGACGAGACCCTGCGCGACCTGCTCCGGGGCGTCGCCGAATTCGGCCTCCCGAGGGCCTGGGCCGCCGCCCGAGCCCTGATTTCTTAGCCGTATCAGGGACATGAGCGGCGGGTGGCGGCCCGGCCCGGGATGCTGATCCGCCTGCCGCCTGCCGCCTGCCGCCTGCCGCCTGCCGCCTGCCGCCTGCCGCCCGCCGCCCGCCGGCGTCAGGCCGCGTGCGCGCGGATCCCGGCCTTGCGCCACACCTTCAGCAGCCGCCTGGCCGAGCCGCCCACCGGGCCGACCGCCTCGTAGAGGACCTCGCGCGAGACCGGCCCGGCCGTCTCCACGGCGTTCACCGCCGCGTCGGCGGTGGTGATCGTGCGCGCGCAGACGCTCAGCAGGTAGCCGGGGATCTGCAGGGCCGGGTCGGTGCAGCCCACCAGCGGCACGCCCACCGCCGCCACCACGGGGAAGACGGTCCCGGGGATGCCGACGGCGACCTCGGCCCGCGCCGCCGCCTGCACCGACGGGACCGTGCTGATCTCGTACCTCTCCCACAGCGAGCGGTCCTCGCGCGGGTGCAGGCCGACCAGGATGTGCCGGCCGGCCGCCGCGAGCCGCTCGGCCGCGGCCAGCAGCAGCTCGGTGCCGGGGGCCGAGCCGCCCGTCTGGCCGGACCTGGTGACGCTGGTGAGCACGAGGACGGTGCCCGCCTCCGGCCGGTGCTTGGGCAGGGCGTCGGTCTGCGGGGTGCCCACGACCGAGATCGCGCGGCGGGTGCCCAGATAGTCGTCGAACACCTGGGCCTCGGCCGGCGACGAGGCGGTGATCGCCCGCAGCCGGTCGCGGAACTCCCCGGCCCGCGGCGCCTCCCGCGGCAGCTGGTAGGCCAGCGAGGAGGCGACGAGCGGCAACCGGCGCAACCGCGCGGCGCAGTCGGCGGGCCAGTCGCCGGCCCCGGTCACCACGAGCAGGTCGGCCCGGGAGACCTCCTCGGGCGTCGCGACGGGGACCGGGTCGTCCGGCTTGATCTGGGACCGGTCGGGAACCAGCTGCACGACCTCCCATCCTTGCCGGCGCGCCTGCGGCAGCAGCGGCGCGGTGTGGTAGGTGCCCCACGGCTCGTTCGTTGCGATCAGGACGCGCGGCCCGATCCCGTCCGGCCGGCTCGCCGCCTGGGCGGAAGTGCCACCCAGGACGGTGATGCCGGCTCCCGACAGGACACCGGCGAGCAGGGACCTGCGCGACAGCGGACCAGAAGACATGTCATTGATTGCCATGGATTGGTAACTTATGGGGCCTTTGTGAACGTTGGGAGACGCGCAGACGAACCCCCCGGCCCGATCATCCTGGAGGAGCCTCTCCGGCCCTCGCGCCTCGGGCGGTTCAGCCGGCCCGGATCATGTCACCGTACGAAGGCCGGTTGCCGACGTTGCCGGCAAGCGCCGAGGGTGCGACGATTCCCCGAATGAGCCCGATGGGGTTGCTTGAGACCACGCCCGGGAAGTTCGCGCTGCTGCTGGATCCCGGCGACTGGCCAGGACGATTTTGAGAGTGCCGTCCTCCCGGAACTCGATCGGCGGGAACGGCACCGCACACTGGCGCGACTCCCGTAGCTCTTCATCTGATGGGCTGGCAGATGATCCGAACTGAACTTACTTTGTAAAGGCGTCGGGAATCGTCTCGAACATCACCAGATAGTCCCGGTGCACGTCCTCCAGGTCGGACAGCAGGCGTTCCAGCGCGTCCGGGGCCGCGGCCCGAGGGGAGGCCTGGATCTCCTGGACGGAGTCGAGCACCGTCCGCGCCATCGCCACGGAGCCGGCAGCCAGGCCGCCGGCGGTGCCGTGGATCCGGCCGCGATCGGCCGTCGCCCTGGCGCCGATCCCCGTACGAGCGTGTCTGGCCATGCGCCCATCATCGGCCACCGCCCAGCCCCCGCGCCAGCGACCGCGGACAAGCCCCGGGGGAACGACGGTCAGGGGGACGGGCGGAGGCCGGTGAACATGATGGTGAGGGTCCGCCGGGCGTCCCGGTCGCCGTGCAGGGCGGCGTGACACGCGCTGCGGCCGGCGGGGTCGATCAGGTCAGGAGACCTTGGAGGAGGGGGCTGCCCAGGTGTTGCAGGAGGCCGGGTCGGCGGTGCGGAAGCCGGCCTTGACCCACCGCTTGATGTTGGCGGCCTTGCCGAACTCGGTGCTGTCGCGGTAGAAGGACGACTCGACCCTCTTCCAGTCCCGCGCGGTCTTGTCCGGCAGCGGCCAGACGCTCTTCATGAAGGCCGCACCCAGGCATTCGACCTGCTGGTACATGCGCCGCCCCTGCTCGAGGTGCTCGGCCTTGCTGCCGGCCCGGAGGTCCTCGGCTGCGTCGTAGAGCCCGGCCTGCTTCTGCACGTGGTAGCCGTACATGACGGCGGTGGTGTTGAAGAGGTCGAGTCCGGTGATCGGCCCGAGGAGCCAGTAATCGCCGATCTTGAAGGACAGCGTGCGGTCCCAGTCGCAGTACCACACCGTGGACGACTGGATCGTCTCGCCGTCCTCGGACCCGCAGTAGTTCTTGGGCAAGCGGGTCACGTACTGCACCTTGACCAGGTCATAGGGCAGGCCGGCCTCATGACGCGTTCTTCGCCCGGTCAATGCAGGCCGCTGATCATCCCTGCGCCCACCGTGGCGTTGTCGGCCTCGTCGATGAGGATGAACGCCCCGGTCGCCCGGTTGCGGGCGTATTCGTCGGCGAACAGCGGCCGGGCGGTGCGCAGCCGGACGCGGCCGATCTCGTTCATCGTCAGCGACCGCGCCTCGGTGTCGCGGTGCAGGCTGTTGACGTCCAGCCGGTAACGCAGGTCGCCGACCACGGCGGTGGCGGTGGCGGTGGTGTGTTTGACCAGCAGCCTGGTGCCGGCGGTGAGCGGGCGCTCGCCGCTCATCCAGCACACCATCGCCTCCATGTCCTGCGCCGCGCGCGGCTGGTTGCCGGGTCTGGCGATCATGTCGCCGCGCGAGATGTCGAGGTCGTCGTCCAGCCGCAGCACCACCGACATCGGGGCGACGGCCTCGGCCAGCGGGCCGCCGGGGCCGTCGATATGGGTGATCACGCTGGTCAGCCCGGAGGGCAGGTGCACCACCTCGTCGCCGGGCCGCAGCACGCCGCCCGCGACCTGGCCCGCGTAGCCGCGGTAGTCGTGCAGCAGCGGGTCGGCGGCCTGACGCGGCCTGATCACGCACTGGACGGGGAAGCGCGCGTCGATGAGGTTGCGGTCGGAGGCGATGTGCACGTGCTCCAGGTGCCGCAGCAGGGACGGGCCGTCGTACCAGGGCATGTTGATCGAGCGTTCGACCACGTTGTCGCCGTGCAGCGCGCAGACCGGGACGAACGTGAGGTCGCCGATGTCGAGCTTGGCGGCGAAGGCGGCGAACTCGGCCACGACCCGCTCGTACGCGGCCTGCTCGTAGCCCGCCAGGTCCATCTTGTTGACCGCGACCACCAGGTGCGGCACCCGGAGCAGCGAGGCCAGGAAGGCGTGCCTGCGCGACTGCTCCAGCACGCCCTTGCGCACGTCCACCAGGATGACGGCGAGGTCCGCCGTCGAGGCCCCGGTCACCATGTTGCGGGTGTACTGGATGTGCCCCGGCGTGTCGGCGATGATGAACGTCCGGCGCGGCGTGGCGAAGTAGCGGTGGGCGACGTCGATGGTGATGCCCTGCTCCCGCTCGGCCCGCAGTCCATCCGTGAGGAGCGCCAGGTCGGCGTGCCCGGAGCCGCGGGCGGCGCCGGCCCGCTCCAGCGCGGCGAGCTGGTCTTCGAAGATGGCCTTGGAGTCGTAGAGCAGCCGGCCGATCAGCGTGGACTTGCCGTCGTCCACGCTGCCCGCCGTGGCCAGGCGGAGAATGTCCATCAGAAGTAGCCCTCTCTCTTGCGGTCCTCCATCGCGGCCTCGCTGACGCGGTCGTCGGCCCGGGTCTGGCCGCGTTCGGTGACGCGGGTGGTCTTGAGCTCCTCGATCACCTCGCCGACCGTGGCGGCGCCCGACTCGATCGCCCCGGTGCAGGAGGCGTCGCCGACGGTGCGGAAGCGCACGGTCGCCGGGAAGGCCGGCTCGTCGTCCTGCCGGCGGGTGTGCGGGTTGTCGTCGAGCAGCAGCCCGTCGCGCTCGAACACCGTGCGCCGGTGGGCGAAGTAGATGGCCGGCAGCTCCAGCGACTCGCGCCGCACGTACTCCCACACGTCCAGCTCGGTCCAGTTCGACAGCGGGAAGACCCGCGCGTGCTCGCCTGGCCGGATGCGGGTGTTGAACAGGTTCCACAGCTCGGGCCGCTGGTTCTTGGGGTCCCACTGCCCGAACTCGTCCCGGAAGGAGACCACCCGTTCCTTGGCGCGGGCCTTCTCCTCGTCGCGGCGGGCGCCGCCGAACGCGGCGTCGAAGCCGTGCTCGGCGAGCGCGTCGAGCAGCGTGACGGTCTGCAGGCGGTTGCGCGAGGCGCGGAGGCCGCGCTCCTCGCACACCCGGCCCCGGTCGATGGACTCCTGCACCGAGGCGACCACCAGGCGGACGCCCAGCCCGGCCACCTGCCGGTCGCGGAACTCGATCACCTCGGGGAAGTTGTGCCCGGTGTCCACGTGCAGCACCGGGAACGGCACCGGCGCCGGGCGGAACGCCTTGCCCGCCAGCCGCAGCAGCACCACGCTGTCCTTGCCGCCGGAGAACAGCAGCACGGGCCGCTCGAACTCGGCGGCGACCTCGCGGATGATCTGGATCGACTCGGCCTCCAGCACGTCCAGCTGGGAGAGCCCGGGGGTGGTCAGCATCGTGGTCCTCCGGTGGTCAGCGCAGGTAGCGGTCGAGGAACGGGCTCGCGAACTTGCCGGCCGGGTCGCAGTCGCCGGCCAGGCGGGCGAAGTCCGCGAGACGGGGGAAGAGCCGCCGGAGCTCCGGCGGCTCCATCGTGAAGATCTTCGCCCAGTGCGGCCGGGCGGCGAACGGCGCCAGCCGCTCCTCCACCAGCCGGACCACCGGCAGCACGGCCGCGGTGTCGGAGGTCCAGGTGAAGTGCACGCTGACCGAGTCGGCTTCGTAGAAGGGGCTCATCCAGAGCCGGTCGGCGGCGATCGTGCGTACCTCGCAGATCTGCAGCACCGGGCGGATGCGGTCGCGGACGGCGTCGAGCGCGTGCAGCGCCGACACCGCGTCGGCCCGGGCGATCATGTACTCGGAGTGCAGCTCGTCGCCGGCGCTGCTCGGCTCGTGGTCGGGCCGGAAGTGCGGCAGGCGCTCGTGCCAGCGGCCGGGCACGCCCAGCTGCTCGGTGCAGCTCGCCGCGGGCATCCCGTCCACGGGGTGGCAGGGCCCATCGGCCGGCAGGGCGGTGAACCACGGCAGCTTGGCCACGTCCGCGGGGGGCTCGTCCAGCCGCTCGCCGATCCAGATCTGGGTGAGGCGGGGCGCGCTCCAGTCGGTGAACAGGCAGACGCTGTACGCGCTCGAGACCAGCTCGCCGAAGTGGTCGTCCAGCGCGTCCAGCGGCAACCCCTTGTAGACCTGCTGGCGCATCTCGTACGCGGGCACCAGGTCGAGGGTCAGGTGGGTCACCACGCCCAGCGCGCCCAGCCCGACGACCGTCCCGTCGAAGTGCTCGTCGCCGCGCGCCACGGTGATCAGGTCGCCCTCGGCGGTCACCAGGTCGAGGGCGGACACCGAGGCCGCCAGGCAGCCGTTGCGGACGCCGGAGCCGTGGGTGGCGGTGGCGCACGCGCCGCCGACGGAGATGTGCGGCAGCGAGCCGAGGCTCGGCAGGGCGAAGCCGCGCTCGTCGAGGTGCCGGGTCAGCTCGGCGTAACGCATGCCGGCGGGCACCCGGGCGGTGGCCCGCCCATTGACCGGCCCGGTGTCCAGCTCGACGGAGGGGGGCAGCCCCGTGACGGACACCAGCGCGCCGGGGGAGTCGGCGAGGTCGTTGAAGGAGTGCCGGGTGCCGAGCGGCCGGATCCGGCGGCTGCGCGCCACCACCGCCTGGAGCTCCGCGACCGAGGACGGCCGGTGAACCTCCTGCGCCCGGTAGGTGATGTTGCCTGCCCAGTTGGTGGTCATGTCCCTTCCTCGATTCTGACGATCAGGCCCTCGCCGGGTGCGAGCCGCAGCGGGCGCAGCCCCACCGCCGACCCGGCGGGCCGGTCGCCGGTGGACACCTCGGCCAGGCCCCCGGCCGGCAGCCCGGACAGGACGGCCGCCGCCGGGCGGGAGGCGAAGTTCAGCGCGACCAGCAGCCGCTCCCCGGGCGCTGACCGCAGGTAGGCGAAGACGTCATCGCCTGCCTCGACCGACCGGTAGTCGCCGCCGCGCAGCGCCGGGCTGGCCCGCCGGTAGGCGATGAGCCGCCGGTACAGGTGGAGCAACG
The DNA here is from genome assembly GCF_041950525.1 of Nonomuraea sp. GTA35. NCBI lineage: Bacteria > Bacillati > Actinomycetota > Actinomycetes > Streptosporangiales > Streptosporangiaceae > Nonomuraea > Nonomuraea sp. GTA35. The sequence continues at coordinate 49,155 of NZ_JBGNUV010000027.1, forward strand.
AGCCGGGATCGTCCTGCTGGGCCGCCACGTTGACCTCGGCCTGGCCCGGCGCGAACGGCATCCACGGCTTCCCGGTGGTGAACCCGCGGCCGGTGGCGTCCCACTGCATCGGGGTGCGCTGCCCGTCGCGGCCGTCCACGTCCAGGGCGTCGGGCGGCGGGGCGTCGGTCATGCCGATCTCCTCGCCGTAGTAGACGCACGGGATGCCGCGCAGGGTGAGCGCCATCATGGCCGCCACCCGGGCGCGCGCGGCGCCGTACCGGGAGGCGGAGCGGGGGATGTCGTGGGTGGCCAGGGCGTACGTCGGCAGGGCGCCGGGGCGCATCGCGGCGGCCAGCCCGTCCACGGTCCGCCGGAAGGCGGGGGCCTGCCAGGGCTGCTCCCAGAACGCGAGATGGAAGGCCGTGTGCATGCCGTCGCCGCCGAAGTAGTCGGCCAGCCGCCGGTCGTCGGAGATGGGCACCTCGCCCAGCGCCAGCTTGCCGCCGTACTCGTCGAGCGTCTCGCGCAGCTCGCGCAGCACCTGCAGCGTCTCGGGCAGGTCGAGGTTGCGCATCCGCAGCGTGGGATGGACGGTGTGCCGGCGGGCGTGTGCCAGCTCGGCCGGGTTGTCGCGCAGGTCGGCGTCCTTCAGCAGCCGGTGCGCGACGTCGATGCGGAAGCCGTCCACGCCCCGGTCGAGCCAGAACCGCCACACCTTGCGCATCGCCGCCCGCACCTCAGGGTTGCGCCAGTTGAGGTCGGGCTGGCCGGGGGTGAAGCTGTGCAGGTAGCACTGCCGGGTTCCCGGGTGGTACGTCCACGCGGGCCCGCACCGCTCGAACGAGCTCAGCCAGTTGTTCGGCGGCTCGTTCCCCGGCCGCGGATCGGCCCAGATGTACCAGTCGCGCTTGGGGGCGGCGCGGTCCGAGCTCGACTCGGCGAACCACGGGTGCGCCACGGACGTGTGGTTCATGATCAGGTCGATCAGCACGCGGATGCCCCGCTCGTGCGCGGCGCGCACCAGCTCGTCGAAGTCGGCGAGCGTGCCGTAGGCCGGGTCCACCGCCTCGTAGTCGCTGACGTCGTAGCCGAAGTCGGCCAGCGGCGAGGGATGGAACGGCGACAACCAGACCGCGTCCACCCCCAGCTCCCGCAGGTAGTCCAGCTTGCCCAGCAGCCCAGGCAGGTCGCCGACGCCGTCGCCGTCGCGGTCGGCGAAGCTGCGCAGGTACACCTGGTAGATGACGGCTGTCCGCCACCACTCCGCGCGGGTCGTGACGCTCATCTGCCCACTCCTGACATGTCCGGATACCGGTCGCCGGCGGCGCTGCCGGGCGGGGCCGCCGCGTCGAGCAGCGCCCGGTCCTCGGCGCTGAGCCGCAGGCGCGCGGCGGCGACGTTCTCCGCCAGGCGGGCCCGGTTCTTCGCGCCGGGGATGGGGACGATGTCGTCGCCCTGCGCCAGCACCCAGGCCAGCGCGAGCTGCGCCGGGGTGACGCCGCGCTCGCGGGCGAGCCGGGCGATCCCCTCCACCAGGCGGACGTTGCGTGCCAGGTTGCCCGGCTGGAAGCGGGGCAGGGTCCGGCGGAAGTCGTCGTCCGCGAGGTCGTCCGTCGCGGTGATGCGGCCGGTCAGCAGGCCGCGGCCGAGCGGCGCGTAGGCGATGAACCCGATGCCGAGCGCGCGCAGCGTCGCCAGCAGCCCGTGCTCCGGATCGCGGCTGACCAGGGAGTACTCGGTCTGCACCGCGGCCACCGGATGCACGGCGTGCGCCCGCCTGACCGTCTCGGGGGACGCCTCCGAGATCGCCAGGTGGCGGACCTTGCCCGCGCGCACCAGCTCGGCCAGCGCCCCCCAGGTCTCCTCGACCGGCACGGACGGATCGACGCGGTGCTGGCAGTAGACGTCGATGACGTCCACGCCCAGCCGGCGCAGCGAGCCCTCGCAACTGGCGCGGACGTACTCGGGACGGCCGTTCACGCCGATCACCCGGCCGTCCGGGCCCTTGACGTTGCCGAACTTGGTGGCGATCAACACCTCGTCCCTGCGGTGCCGGATTGCCCGGCCGATCAGCTCCTCGTTGGTGTAGGGGCCGTACATGTCGGCGGTGTCGAGCAGGTTGACGCCCAGGTCCAGGGCGTGGTGGATGGTGCGCAGCGAGTCACCGTCGTCCCAGGCGCCGTAGAACTGCGACATCCCCATGCAGCCCAGGCCGAGCGCGGAGACCTGCGGCCCGCCGCGTCCCAGGGTGCGGTGGCGCGCCGGCGCGCCCTCATTCGTGTGCGTCATCATGCCGCCCTCTCCGTCGTCATGTGCTCGATGAGCCGGCCCCACCGCAGGAGCTGGCCGTCGGGCAGGTACCGCTCGCGCACCCGGCGCCGCGCGTCCTGCCCGAGCCGCCGCGCGAACGGCCGGTCGCCGAAGAGCCGCCGCAGGTGCGCGGCCGCCGCCGCCACGTCGTGCGGATCGTCCACCAGCAGCCCGGACCGGCCGTGGACCACCTGGTCGCGCAGCCCGCCGACGGCCGAGGCGAGCAGCGGCCTGGCCTTCCACATGGCTTCCGTCGCGGTCAGCCCGAACCCCTCGGCCAGGCTCTTCTGCACGACGACGCTCGCGTGCCGCTGCAGGGCGTTGACCACCACGGCGTTCTCGCGCAGGTCGTCCATCGGCAGGCAGACGAGCTGGCAGCGGCGGCGGTGCGCGGCCGGCAGCGCCTCCCAGACCCGCCGGCACTCCTCAAAGACCCGGGCCGCGCCCGGGTCGTCGGCGACGCCCACCAGGTCGGCGCCGGCCAGCGTCAGGTAGCCGTCCACGCCGGAGGCGAGGAAGCACTCCAGCACGCCGATCATGTCCTTGAGCCGGTCCCAGCGGGAGACCTGCACCACCATCGGCAGGCCCGCGGGCGGCGGCGGGCCCTCGCGCAGCACCACGGCGGGCCTGCTCACCCGGACCGGCGCGCCGACGGGCACGGGCGTCTCGACCGGCTCCGGACGCTCGTGGGCGAGGATCCCGGCCGCTCCGAGCACGTCACGGACCTGGGCCGGCGTGAGGGGCATGTTCTTCGGCCCGCAGGGGTCGATCGAGGGCGGGACGACCAGCGGCCGGGGCGCCCACCCCGGGATGTGGCCGGGCGTGGAGAACACGCTGGCGTCGGCGCCGGCGACGTGTTCGGCGACGAACCGGCCGCCGTCGCGCGTGTGCTCGTTCGGCCGGTCGCTGCCGATGTGGCAGCGCCACACCACGCGGGCGCCGCACCGCCGGGCGGCGCCGATCATGCCCGCGGGCTGGGGGTCGTGCACGACCACGACGTCCCCGGGCCGGACGAGGGCGGCCAGCTCGCCGGCGGCGTCGTCCAGGTGACGGCGGTACCGGCGGGCCTCGGCCGCGCCGAGCGGGCCGCCGTCGCCCGCGACGCCGTACAGGCGCGACACCAGCCGCTTGGCGATGGCCTGGAAGCCGGCGCCGCCGTCCAGCACGAGCCAGCGCACGTCCACACCGGTCGCGCGGGCCAGCGGGCCGAGTACGTGCAGCAGCTCGGCCACGCCGCCGCCGGCGGCCGTGGAGTTGACGTTCCAGACGGTGCGGCCGCCCAGCAGCTCGCGCACCCGCTCGCCGCCCCGGCGCAGCTCCGCCAGCCGGCGTTCCCCGAGCACGTCCCCGTACGGCTCCAGCGGGACCTCGGCGAAGGCGATCTCACGCATGGCCCGCTCCCACCGTCGTCGGATGCTCCAGCATGCCGATCCAGCTCGTCTCCCACAGCGCGGTGTCGGCGGGCGGTATCAGCTCGACCAGGCTCGGCCCGGGGCCCGCGGCCAGCGCCTGGAGCGTGACGGCGAACGCCTTGGTCTGCGAGGCCAGGTAGTCGGGGTCCAGGCGGCCGCTCAGGTCCACCCGGCGGGTGCGCAACCCGAGCGCGGCGGCCAGCTCGCCGTAGCGCGGGCCGCCGTCGCCGCAGACCACGAACGTCACCGGCGCGGCCTGGCGGGCGGCGTCGGCCAGCGCCTGCACGCCGTCGCCGCCGCCCAGGCCGCACAGCACCTTGGCGGACGGCTCGCCGAGCGCCAGCCCGGTGGCCAGCCCGGCGCCGCCGGAGGCGGCGAACGCGCCCGCCGGCAGCTCCTCCGGCGCGCCGCCCAGCACGTCACCCAGGACCGCGGCCACGGAAGGCGCCGTCCGCCCGGCCGTCCGCTCGGACGTCGGCCCGGCGGCCTCTTGCCCGGGCGGCCGGTCCGCGTCCGCGTCCGTGGCCGCGTCCGCGTCCGTGGGCGTGCCCGCGTCCGTGGCCGCGTCCGCGTCCGTGGGTGTGCCCGCGTCCGTGAATGTGGCCGTGGCCGTGGCCGTGTCTGCGAGCGCGGCCAGCGGCACCCAGGCGGTCTGCGCCCACTGCTGGGGGAGCGTCACCAGCGTGGGGCCGGTCGGCGACCGCCTGCTCTCGTGCAGCGCCTGCCGGACGGCCGTGACCAGGGCGTGCGCCGCGGCCGTGCCGTCCGCGCCCGGCGGCGGGAGCGGTTCGTGGCAGGACTTGGCGAACGCGCCGCAGGCAGTGAGCAGGCCGGGGTCGGCGGCGGGCAGCTCGGCGACGGCGACCGTGCCGATCCCGTCGCGCCGCAGGTCGGCCAGCGCGCCGAGCGCGCCGGCCAGGCCCCGCGCACCGGACAGCACCGCCGCGCCGTTGCCCGGCCGCACCATGCTGGCGCCGCCCGCCTGGATGGCCGCCTCCCGGTCGTCACGCGCCTCCGTCAGCAGGCCCAGGCGCGCGGCGGCGTCCCGCAGGGGCGACTCACCGGCTCCCGGCGCGGCGAAGACGATGCCGACGCCCGCGCGCCGGAGCGTCAGAGCCACCGCCTCCGCGCCGGTCAGCAGCACGTCGCCGGGATCGGGCAGGGCCTGGGCGACGGCGTGCCTCAGCGCCTGCTCGGACGCGCCGCCCAGCGCGCCGGCCAGTGCCCGCCCGAACTCCCGCCGCCCGGCATCCTCGATCAGGGCGGCGACCAGGCCGTTGACGCTGCCGTCCGGGCGGGTCAGCAGGGCGCGGAGCAGGTCGTGCACCGTGGGGCCGGCCGCCCGGGCCGCGTGGACCTCGCGCGGGCTCAGGCCGAAGGGGGCCAGGGCCTCGGCGGCGGGACCGGCGGCGAGCACCCGCACGCGCACGTCCGCCGCGGCGGACGGGTCCAGCTCGTCGAACGGCACCCCGCCGTCCTGGGCGAGCGTGATCCGCAACCGGTAGTCGCCGGGCTCGCCGGGCGTGCGCGCCCGCACGGGCACCGGGATGACCCCTTCGGGCGGCAGCGTACGCGGCAGCGCCGCCCTGATCGGCTGGGTGGGGACCTCCTGCCCGTCCGCGTCGTACCAGCGGTGCACCACCCTGACCGGGTACGGCGGCGCGGGCGTGAGCAGGCCCGCGCCCGTGTTGGCGACCCGGCACTCCACGGTCAGCAGGCTGCCCGGCTCGGCCCGCTCCTCGGCCGGCCCGGCCATCGTGATCTCGGCCCGGCACTCCTCCTCGGCCAGCCGGTCGCCGATGGCCCACAACCGGCTCGGCTGCCGTCCCAGCAGGTCGAACAGCTGCCGCTGGCCCTGCTCGTGCAACCGGGTGTGGTTGGCGGCGAACCCCTGCCGCGCGCCCTCGGCCAGCGGCGAGGGCACCAGCGCCAGCGCGTACACCTCGCGGGCGGGCAGCGGGACGAGCGCGACCTGCCGCCACTCGGCGCGGTCCACGACCGCGACGGCCGCCGTCTCCACCGAGGCGGTCAGGTAGCGGTGCGGGCTGACCCCCACGTACAGGTACCGGTCGGTCACGGCCAGGCCGCGCGGCCAGCCGGGCAGCCCGAGCCGTCGGGTCTCCTGCCGGGTCTCGTCGGAGAACTCCACCAGGTCGCCGGCGGCCGAGTCGCAGACGAGCCAGGTCCCGTCGCTGTAGTAGGGGTTGTGGGGGGCGTGCAGGCCGCGCAGCACGGGCTCACCGGTCTCCAGGTCGACGACCTGGCCGGTGGCCGGTTTGCCGCACTCGTCCCAGCCACGGCGGCGCAGGAACGGGCCGAAGCCGCACACCATGATCTGGTCACCGACCACGGCCAGGCTGTTGAGGTGCCAACTGTCCGCCTCGCCGGGGGCCCGCCAGAGCCAGGCCACCCGGCCGTCGGGGGCGACGCAGCGCACCTCGTTCTGGGTGGTGCCCACCACGAGCACCTGGCCGTTCACGGCGAGGATGTCGTGCGGGGTGGAGACGTGGTCGAGCCGGTGGTAGCGGCGGACGCCGGTCGCGTCGTAGGCGATCAGCTCGGCGGGGCTGCCCTCGGCGCTCCACAGGCAGCGGTACAGCAGCCCGTCGTCCGCGTGCAGGCCGGTGCTCGAGATGTGGTCGATCTCCTCGACCGAGCCGTCCGCGCCGTCGAGGGCGAACAGGCCGCCGCCGATGGTGTGATGTGCGTCGAAGCACGACGCGAGCAGGTGGTGGCCGGCCGGGATCAGCCCCGCCGGCTCTGCCGGGCCGGTCAGCTTCTCGCTGGTCATGGGGTTCCCCTCGTGGTCGTGGTCGTCTCCGGGGTTCTGGACACGGCGACCAGCGTGGTGTCCAGCCACGTCGTGCCGCCGGAGCCGGTGAGGAAGGCCGCCGCCCGGGCCACGGCCTCCGGGTCCGTGGCGACGACGGTGTGCACGGCCGCCCCGCCGCCCGCGAGCCCGTCCACGCGCGGTCGTCCGTCACCGGCGGGCCCGGGAGCGGATGGCTCCTCGCCGCCTTCGCCTCCGCCGCCCTCGCCGAGGAGCAGGATCGAGGCCGGGCGGCCCTGCCGGGCGAAGACGGGCAGCGCGGCGCGGGCCAGGCCGCCCCCGCCCGCCGCGGGAGACACGCGCGCGACGGGTTCCACGACCGCGTCGAAGCCTCCGTACGCCAGGACCGCCTGGCGGACGGCGCCGCGGTCGGTGTCCCTGACGAGCGGCACCGCGCGCCGTTCCCCGTACCGGCCGCTGATCGCCGCGGCTGCCGCGACCGCCGCCGCCCGCCGCCCGGGCGGGGCGGCGAGGGCGACGTGCGCGCCGGCCGCGGCCAGGCGTTCGGCGACGGCGTCCGCGCGCCCGTCGTCCGCGGCGACCAGGAACACCACGCCCGCCAGCGGCTCCTGGCCCGCACGGAGTTGCGGCTTGAGCCGCATGAGCGGCCAGTACTCGTCCGCCGCGCCCTGGGCCTGCGACAACGACAGGTAGCCGCCCGCCGCGTCGGCCGCCCTGATGACTGTCATGGTCTGCGCCAGGTGGTCGGCGCACAGGCGGGCCTTGGCGGCGTCGGGGCCGCAGCTCACCGCGCCGAGGCCGGGCAGCACGACGGCGCGCGGCCCGTTGCCGCGCTTGCCCAGGGCGCGCGCGGGCCCGGTGACGTACCGGGCGTAGTACGTGTCGTACCAGTCGCGGTGCCGCCGGATCGCGGCCAGCACCTCGGCGGGCCCGGCGGGCGTCCGGTCGAGGACGAGTGGCCGGTACCCCACCGTGACCAGGTGGTCGGGGCAACCCGGCCCCGCCTGAGTCCACCCGGGCCCGCGCACCGAGGAGGCGAAGCCGATCGCCTCGGGGCTGCGGTCGAGGTGCAGCACGACGCCCCGGCCGGCGCCGGACAGGGCACCGCGGACCGCCGGCAGCAGCTCGGCCAGCAGGTCCTCGGCCGCCTCGGGCGGGGGCGGGCGCACGGCCTGGCCGCCGAGGTCCGCGGGCCGGCACTGTGCCTTGCGCAGCGCGCGCGTCGCCCGCTCGACCGCCTCCAGGGAGTTGCGGTAGCACCGCTCGCTGCTGTCGGCCCAGGTGAAGATGCCGTGGTTGGCGAGCAGGACGAAGCGGCAGCGCGGCTCGGCGGCGATCCGGTCGGCCAGCTCGCGGGCCACGCCGACGTCGAACTGCCGGTAGTCGAACCAGATGGCCTCCTCGCCGAACTCGTCCTCGGCCGCCCGCCGCCCGCCGGGGGAGGCGGTGAGCGCGATGACCGCGTCCGGATGGCAGTGGTCCACGTGGCGGGCCGGGATGAACGCGTGGGTCAGCGTCTCGATGCCCGGCCGGCGCTGCTCGCCCCGCAGGCCGCTGTCCACCAGGTGGCCGATCATCTCGCTCTCGCTCAGCGGGCCGCCGTCGCGCAGGCGCAGCAGGTCGGCCAGGCGCAGCGCCGGGAAGTCGTCCGGCGTGGTGGTGGCGCCGTCGCAACCCCACGCGCTCATGTACAGGACCTCGACGGACCGGCCGCCGCGGTCCACGGCGACGTCCTTGACGGAGAAGTTGCCGCCGCCCTCCTTGGTCAGCGCCGGATCGGCCCCGACCAGGTGGGAGCGGTGGACGACCTCGTCGCGGCCCGAGAGCCCCCCGGCGACGGCCGGGTCCCACCGGTCCACCGGCGGCGTGAACAGCTCATCCATGACCGCTCCTCGCCATCGGTTCGTCCCGGCCGGCCGGGACGAACGGGAACGCGGTGCGCGCGTCCACCCGCAGGGTGGCGGCGGTGGCGTCGAACGCGGCCTGCCGGAAGTCCGGCACCACGGCCGCCGCACCCGCCGCCCGCACCTGTGCCTCCCGCCGCGCGCAGGCCAGCGCCACGCACGTGGCCCCGGCCGCCACCGCGGAGGTCACCCCGCTGACAGCGTCCTCGAAGACCAGGCAGCGGCCGATGTCCACGCCCAGGCGCTCGGCCGCCAGCAGGTAGCCCGCCGGGTCCGGCTTGCCGCGAGGCACGTCGTCGGCGCAGATCACGGTCGCGAAGGCGGAGGGCAGGGCGAGTTGGCGCAGCACCTCGACGGCCTTCCAGTCCTGCGCGCCCGTCACCAGCGCGAGCGGCACGCCGGCCCGGCCGAGCGCGCCGAGCAGCGCGGTCGCGCCGGGGATCGCGGTGTAGACGAGGCTCTCCTGGTTCTCCTTGAGCCGCTGGTAGATCTCGCTGTACGCGCTGGGGGGCACCTCCGGGAACAGCACGCGCAGCGTGTGGTCGGCGCGGTGGCCGTACACGTGGCGCTCCAGGTCCTCGGCGCGCAGCAGGTAGCCGAGGTCGGCGGCCAGCCGCTGCCAGAACTCCGTCACCGACCGCTCGGTGTCGGCGATGACGCCGTCCATGTCGAACAGCACTGCCTCGTACACCTCAGGCTCCTTCCGCGCGCGCGAACCGGTCGAGCCGCCCGATGGGCTCCGCGGGCTTCCAGCTCAGCGGAGGGATGTGGGCGTTGATGAGCGTGCCGTCGTCGTTCAGCACCGACGCCTCGGGGTGGGTCAGGTGCAGCAGCCGGTCGTCGTAGCTGTCGAACGGGGCGGCGATGTCGAAGCGGTAGACGAAGTCGTGGTCCTCGCCGCCCCAGCCCTCGTAGCGCTCGTCCATGCCGCCGATGCGCTCGAACACCGACCGGCGCACCCACAGGCAGCAGCCCGGCGGGCGCCGCAGCAGGAAGCCGCGCAGCCCGGCGGGGGCGGGGTCGGGGGCCTTGCGGTCGATCCGCTCGCGGATCGACCAGGACGTGGCGGCGTCGTCGAGGCAGAACATGTCCCGGTAGGTCAGGTGACCGGCGGTTCCCGGCCGCCGGAAGCGGGCGATGTTGCGGGCGACGAAGTCGCGGTCGGCCAGCACGTCGGCGTCCAGGATGCAGACCAGCTCGGCCGTGCCGCCGCGGTTGGCGACGCCCGCGTTCACCGCCCAGCACTTGTTGAACAGGCCCGCCTTGGGGGCGAACAGGTAGTCGTCGGCGTACGGCTCGATCTGCTCCCGCCACCGGGGCGCGTCGTCGGACTCCACGACCACGACGCGGTAGTCCGCGCGCGCGGCCGACTGGTCGCGCAGGGCGAGCAGGCAGGCCAGCAGGTTGCGCAGCCGGACGCCGCCGGTGTCGCGGTCGCGGAACGGGATGACGATGAGGGCGCCGGCCGTGGACGGGCCGGGCGGCGGCCCGTCCACGGGGCGCCCGGCCAGCTCCGCGGCGCTCACCTGCGGCTGCGACCGGTCGTAGGAGTGGCCGACGTGGTAGGCCACCCGCGAGTTGCACTCCGCCTGCCAGGCCAGGTCGAACAGCGTGCGCACGGCGGGCTCGCCCGGGTCGCGGCGCAGCAGGGCGGAGATCAGCCCGAAGTACGCGCCGGGGTCGGCGGGGTCGTCGGCGAGTGCCTGGCCCAGGGACCTGAGCGGCTCGTCGCTCTCCTGGACGGCCTTGACCACGGCCGCGGTCCACGGCTGGGCGAGCTCCCAGTAGAGCAGGCCCGCGCGGCGCGCCCCCAGGTCGGAGGCGATCACGAGGGAGTCGGCCACCGCGGTCGCCAGGACGGTCGGATTCGTCGGCATGAGGATGGACATCGCGGTTCTACCCCTTTGCTGTGGAGGCGTATTCCTGGGCGAAGGCCTGCTCGGCCTCGATGCTCGCCGGATGGCTGAGCAGCTCCCGCAGGACGGCGAGCGGCGCGGTCACCGCGTCCGCCCCGGAGGCGAAGGCGTGCAGGACCTGCCCGGAGTTCTTCACGGAGGCGGCGATGACGCGGGTGGACCCGCGGCGCAGGCCGGCCAGCGACCGGATCAGCTCGGAGTCCGTCCGCAGGTCGCGCACCGCCCGGTCCAGGTACGGGATGACCGCCGCGCAGCCCATCGACTCGGCGACGAGCATCGCGTGCGGCGTCTGGGCGGCGGTCAGGGCCACGCGGGCGCCCCGGCGGGTCAGCGTCCCGGCGAGCGCGGCGCCGTCCGGGGTGGCGGGCAGCTTGAGCACGACGCGGTCCTTGTCCGCCGACCACGCCTCCTCCGCCTCCTCGGCCGCCGCGCCGGGCGGCCCGTACGCGCCGGTCGGCTGGTAGTAGACCTCGGGCAGTTCCACGGCGGCGAGCAGGTCGCGCAGGTGCCGCAGCGGGTCGGCGGTCTCCTTGCGCATGAGCGCCGGATTGGTGGTGATGCCGCGCACGAACCCGAGCGCGGCGGCCGCGACGGCGTCGTCCAGACCGGCGGAGTCCAGGTAGAGGCCCATCACACCGGCACCGCCGTCCGCTGCTCGAAGCCCTGCGTGATCCAGATGCCGCGCCAGACCTCGGGGTCGGCGGGCAGGACCAGCTCCACCAGGGCGGGGCCGTCCGCCGCCGCGGCCCTGGCGAGGACGCCGGGCAGCTCGGCCACCGCCCGGCGCAGCTCGTCCGGGGCGCCGCCGATCGGGATCGGGACCCGCTCGGCGGGCATGCCGAAGGCGTCCGCGAGCCGGCAGTAGGAGAACCCGGCGACGTTCGACAGGTAGCCGCGCCCGCCTGGCGGCTCGCCGAAGGAGGCGAGCGCCTGCTTGGTCAGGGACACCGACCGGCCGTTGTTGCACACGACGAACAGCACGGGCGCCCGCTCCTGGACGGCGGCCACCAGCCCCTGGAAGGAGTTGGTGAACCCCTGGTCGCCGAGGGTGCACAACACCTGGGCGCGCGGGTCGGCGATCGCCAGGCCGACCGCGTACGACAGGCCGCCGCCGACGAACCCGCCATGGCCGCCGAAGACGCGCAGGCCCGGCGGCAGGTCGTCGTAGTGCTCCGACAGCAGGCCGCCGAACATCTGGCTGTCGTCCACCAGCACCGGCCGGTCCCAGCCGCCGAGGAGGCCGGCCAGCGCGCCCGCCACCGCGCCGCGCCCCTCCTCGATGGCGGCGGCGGCCGGCTCCGGGGTGACGCGGGCGGCCGACAGCACCTCCTCGCGCGGCCACCACCGCTCCGCCCGCCCTCGGCCGGCCCGGCGCAGCCGGTCGGCGAGGCCGGACAGCACGCCGGGGGCCTCGCCGATGACGAGGACGTCGTCGGCGTCCAGGTACTCGTTCTTGAGCACCTTCTCCGGATCGGTGTTGATTGCGATCTTGCGGCAGGAGGGCAGCCGGCCGGCGGTGCGCTCGTAGAGGTTGCGGTCCTCGACCGTCACCAGCAGGTCGCACGCCTCCAGCAGGTCGGTGTGGACGGAGCTGAACTGGTTGAGCCAGCCGGCGAAGTTGGCCACCTCGGAGGTCTGCAGCCGCTCGAACATCATGGGGCCGCGCCGGTAGCGCAGTTGCAGGACGGGCGCGCCGAGCATGCCGGACAGGTCGTCGAGCGCCTGCCGCAGCCCGGGGTGGCGCAGGGCGTAGTCGTCGATGAGGAACAGCGGCTTGTCGGCGTGGCGCAGCTCGCGGAAGGCGGCGTCGAAGGACGGCTGGTCGAGGTCGAGCGGCCGCTCGGGGGCGGGGGCGCGCATCAGGTCCTCGACGGGGATCCACCGCTGCTCGGCCACGTCCTGCGGCACGCCGAAGATCGCGGGCCGGGTCGGCGGCTGGGCGGAGCTGTCCAGGCCGTCGCGGAGCTGCCCGACGAACCGGCGGGCGGCCTCGCGCCGCCGGCCCGGGTCCTCGGGCACCGCGCCCGCCTGCCAGATCCAGTCCGCGAACGCCCCCATCCCGCCCATCAGGTCGTCCTCGCCGTGCGGCGGCAGGAAGCGGGCGGAGCTCGTGGACGGCATGCCGACGATGAACAGCGTCCCCGCCTCGTTGCGCCGGGCGTCGGCCACCGCGCCGGCCGCGTTGGTCAGCCCGCGGGCGCCGTGGAGGATGGCGACGCCCCGGTTGGGCTCCAGCAGCGACGCGCCGGCCGCCATGAACGCCGACTCCTTGTCGCCGCGGCCGTTCACCAGGCGCACGCCGTGCACCCGCTCGACCGCGTCGCACATGGACAGCTCCGAGGTGCCGGCGTAGACGAAGACGGTTTTCACCTCCTCGGCGGCCAGCAGCACGGCCACCGCCTCCGCGCCGGTCAGCCGGACCCGCCAGCCCAGCACCTCGTCCACGGCGGCGCGGGCGATGGCCTGCTGGGCTTGCGGGGCGGTGACGCCGCGCAGGCCGAGCACCTTGCGCAGCAGCAGCTCCGCCCGCTCCCGGCCGGCCACCAGGAACTCGCCGCAGCGCAGCGCGTCGGGGGTGCCGTCGGGCCGGCGGAACGCCTTGGTCAGCAGGGCGGCGTCGGGACGGTCACCGTTGAGCGAGAAGATGATCTCGGTTTGGAGAGATGACATGGAAATCCGTCTCCTTCAGCGGATCAGGGCAGGATGAGGCGTCTCGCGGGCGCCGGGGCACGCTGGGTGCCCGCCCGTGAGCGTGGTCGTTCAGTGATCGTTCAGTGGCGGTTCATCGACCGCCCAGGGGGAGATGCTCAGGAAGGGAGAGTGGCCTCGGCGCGGTCGGGCTCGCCGCCCGCCACCCGCCAGTGCCGCTGGGCGAAAGCGCCCACCAGCGCGCCGGCGGCCACCGCGAGCGCGGCCGCGCCGAAGGCGACGGCCGGGCCGCCCTGCTCGACGATGACGCCCGCGAGCGCCATGCCGAGGGCGGAGCCCGAGGTCAGCGAGGTCTGCAACCAGCCCTGCGCCTCGCTGCGGCGCTCCGGCGCGGTGTTCCGGTCGACGAGCGCCTGCTGGACGATGAGGCTCGGCGAGATGCACAGGCCGGTCAGGACCATGGCCGGCAGGACGGCCGGCAGCAGGCCGCCGCCGGGGAGCAGCACCAGCATGACCAGGGCCAGGCCGGCGGCGTAGGCGGCGAGGGTGAGGGGCAGGTGCCGGCGTTCCGGGCCGGACCAGGAGCGGCTGCCGTACCAGAGCCCGCCGGCGGTGCTGCCGATCGCGGTGCAGGCGAAGAAGACGCCGATCAGGCCCTCGCTGTGGAACAGGCGCTCGGCGGAGGCCGTCATGGCCACGTCCATCTGCCCGAAGCCGACGGACATCCCGAGGGCTGTCAGCAGCGCGAGCCAGACGCCGCGCACCGACAGGGGCGGGCGGCCACGCCGGGGCGCGCCCTGCGCACCGCCCGCTACGCCGCCGCGCGTGCCGCTTCCCGGGCGGGACAGGCGGGAGGCGCGGGTCCGGCTGTAGGTCAGGCCGCCGGCCGCCATGAGCAGCGCCGTCACCAGCAGGGGCACCGCCGGTGGCAGCCAGAGCAGGGCGGTGAGCAGCAGCGGCCCCAGCACGAAGATCGTCTCGACGGCGACCGCGTCCATCGCGTACGCCGTCCGCCGCTGCTCCGGATCGGGCACGACGGCCGACCAGGCCACCCGGATGGCCGGGATGACCGGCGGGAAGCTCAGCCCCGCGAGCCCGATGAGCACGAGCAGGAGCAGGTCCGGCGCGCCCGCGGCGGCGGCGAGCGTCCCGCCCGCCAGGAACGCCGCCGACCCCAGCGAGGTGCCGGCGATCACCGCCGACTGCCCCACCCGGTCCATGGCCATGCCCCACAGGGGCGAGGAAGCGGCCGTGGCCAGGGCGTACACGGCCGTGACGAGCCCGGCGTCGGCGTACGAGCCGCTCACCTCCTCGATGAGCACCACGATGCCGAGCGGCGTCATGGCCAGGGGGAGGCGGGCGACGAACGCGGAGGCGAAGGGCAGCGACACGCCTGGCAGTCGTAACAGGGAAAGGTAGGGGGCGATCACGCCGGACATGTCCCGCTCCTCACTTCGACTCGCGGATCAGCGCCACGGACCGTTCCGCGATCATGATCACGGTTGCGTGCAGGTTCGCCCGGACGTTGTCGGGCAGGATCGACGCGTCGAGCACCCGCAGCCCCTCTACCCCGTGCACCCGGCCGCACTCGTCCACCACGTTCGCCGCGTCCCCGGCCGGGCCCATCCGGCAGGTGCTGGACGCGTGGTAGCCGGTGGCCGCGTTGCGCAGGATCCAGCGGTCGAGCGCGGCGTCGGAACCGAGGACGTCCTCGGCGGGCGTGGTGCGCGCGTCGATCAGCTTGTCGAACTCCGGCTCGCGTGCCATCGCGGCGCACATCCGGACGCCCTCCCGCTGCCGCTCCAGGTCGGACGGGGCGGAGAAGTAGCGGAAGTCGAGGACGGGCGGGTCGTGCGGGTCGGCCGAGGCCGGCGTGAGCTCGCCCTGGCTGACGGCCAGGTTCACCGTCGGCCGCATCGCGAACGTGCGCTCGTTCCACCGCGCCGCCGCGTACACGATCATGTCGTTGACCGGCGCGGACCCGGAGGACGTGTGCCGCAGCAGCACCTGGTGGGGGTGGTGGAGGCCGTCGGCCCGGAAGTCCTGGCGCAGCGGCCAGATCAGCTCCGTCGTCATGTGGTCGCGCAGGTTGCGGCCCACGCCGGGCAGGTCCACCACCACCGGCAGGCCGGCCCGGCGCAGCCGCCCGGCGGGCCCCACGCCCGAGAGCATGAGCAGGTGCGGCGAGCCGATGGCGCCGGCGCACAGGATGATCTCCCGGCCGCGCACGGTCTCCGTCCGGCAGCCGGTCTCGACGACCACGCCGCTCGCGCGCCCGCCGTCGAGGACCACCCGGCAGGCCAGCGCGCCGGCGGCGACCGTCAGGTTGGGGCGGCCGCGGGCCGGGTTGAGGTAGCCGGTCAGCGTGCTGCTGCGCAGCCCGCCCGCGTCGTTCAGCGGGGTCGGGCCGACGCCGGTGGAGCCCGGCCGGTTGTGGTCGTCGCAGACCGGATGGCCGAAGGCGCGGCTGACCTCGTAGAACGCCTCCTGGTCGGGCGTCCAGGTGTGGCGCGGGAAGCGGCGCACCGCGATCGGGCCGTCCGTCCCGTGGTACGGGCCGGCGAAGTCCTGGTCGCTCTCCAGCATGCGGTAGAACGGCAGCGCCCGCTCGAAGGTCCACTCGGGCAGGTTCCACGAGTCCAGGTCGCCCGGCTCGGGACGCAGGAAGACCTGGCCGTTGGTGGTGCTCGACCCGCCGACCACCTTGCCGCGCGGCATGGGGATGGTGGCGTGCTCGGTCACCCGCGCCCGCAGGTTCCAGTCGTGGGTGTCGTAGCCCTGGACGACGTGTCCCACGCCGTAGCTGCGCCGCAGCTCCCACGGCAGGTGGTCGGCGCTGGGGTAGTCCGGCCCCGCCTCCAGCAGCACCACCTCGCACGAGGGGTCCTCGCTGAGGCGGGCGGCCAGCACCGCGCCCGCCGCCCCGGCGCCGACGATCACGTAGTCGTAGGTTCTGCAGCCCATGCCGCTCACCCCAGGATCGTCTCGTCGAGGGCGCCGGTGAAGGCGGCCAGCGCCTGCTCGACCTCCGCCGGGCCCCACGCCGCGCTGGCCAGCACCTCGTCCAGCGGGTGGTAGAGCACGCCACGGTCGTAGAGCGCCCGGCACAACTCGTCCGGGTGCACGGTGCCGGGCAGCTCCAGCCGGAAGAAGGTCGCGATGCCGCGGACCGCGACGCCGTAGCGCGGGCCGATCTCGCTCAGCCCTTCGTACAGCGCGGACGAGGCCGTGGCGAAGGCGTCGTAGCCGCCGCCGGCCAGCTCGTCCAGGCAGGCCGTGGCCGCCGCCATCGAGACGAACTCCGAGGCGTAGGTGCTGAACAGGCTGAAGGTGGACTCCGAGGCCAGCAGCTCGCCGCCGGCCAGCGCCGCGATCGGGAAGCCGTTGCCCATGGCCTTGCTCAGCACCCGCAGGTCCGGCACCAGGTCCCACACCGCCGTCACGTTCGGGTAGGCGTAGCGGAAGCCGGCCTTCACCTCGTCGAACACGACGAGCGCGCCGGCGTCGCGGGCCGCCCGCACCACCTCGCGCACGACCTCCGGGGCGGGGGTGAGCGCGTTCGGGGTGATGAGGACGCAGGCCGCGCCGCGGGCGGCCTGGCGTACCTGCTCGACCAGGTCCGGCGACTGCCAGTCCAGGTCGACGACGTCGACGCCGGAGGCGTTGCCGGACGCCTCCCGCGCCGAGGTCCGCTCGGCGGCCGAGCGGCGCTCCGGCTTGAGGTAGCCGAGCGGCAGCAGCCAGCCGTGATAGGTCGTGGTGAGCACCTTGCGCCGCCCGGTCGCCCGGATGCAGGCGGTGATGGCTGCGTGCACGGCCTCCGAGCCGGTCTTGAAGAAGGCGGCGTACTCGGCCTCGGGGCACAGCTCGACCACGCGCGCGGCCAGCCGCGGCTCCAGCGGGTGGCGCAGGCTCACGGTGGCGCCGCTGCCGAGCACCGAGCGCACGGCCTCGATCTGCGCCTGGTTGCCGTGGCCGAGGATGATGGTGCCGCTGCCGCCGTACAGGTCGAGCAGGCCGGTGCCGTCCTCGGCGAACACGCGGGCCCCCTTGGAGGACCGGAAGAACGCCGGCCGGCCGGCCGAGAGCGCGAAATTGTGCCAGACCTGGGCGCCAGGGGCCAGCGGGCCCTTTCCGCCGGGAGCGGCCGGTCGCCCCGGGTCGCGGGTGAGAACGTCGTCACGCATCCTGCCTCCCATACATCGGAATTTCTGCGCCGACGTTTCCGACACTAGGCGGCCGGATGTCCCGGACTCTTGGGAGTGATGTCCCTGTTGAGTCCCTTATCGAATATGCGCTCCAGGCACAGGTTGAGCCGGTCCCGGCGGAGGCCGGAACCGGTCACGGGAAAAGGGGTCAGGAAACGCGCTCCAAACCGATTCCGGCGTTTCTTGCGCGCAATGCGGCGGTCATTCTGTCGGGCGCGTCCAATTTGGTGAAAATCCGCGTGATGTGATTGCGGATCGTCTTCTCGGCCAGGACGAGGCGCCGCGAGATACTGCGGTTGTCGTACCCGCTGGCGAGCAGTTCGAGGATCTGCGTCTCGCGGTCGGTGAGCTCGGGGAAGGCCACCCGGCCGGGCACCTCCTGCAGGGCCGAGAAGTAGGCGGGCAGCCGGTCGGCCACCTGCGGGCTGAAGGCCGCGCCGCCGTGCACCACCAGGTGGATGCCGTGCAGCAACTCCTCGCGCGAGACGGCCTTGTCGATGAACCCCTTGGCGCCGGCGCGCAGGGCCCCGATGACGACGTCGTCGTCGCACACCGCGGAGATCACCAGGACGCGGGGCGCGTGCGGCCCGCTGGTCATGCGGCGGGTGGCGTCGATGCCGGAGCCGCCGTCGAGCGTGACGTCGATGAGGACGACGTCGGGTCGCACGGCCGCGGCCAGGTGCACCGCGCTCGTGCCGTCACAGGTCTCCCCGACGACGCGGGCGATCCCGGCGGACTCCAGGGCCACGCGCAGGCCGTCGCGGAAGGCGGGGTGGGCGTCGACGAGGAGGGCTTCGACCTCCGTCGTGCGTCGCGGCTCGGGGGACCAGCCGCCCCTCACACGGCGCGGTGCTCCGGGCGCTGCCCGGTCGTTCGGCTCGCTGAGGCTCATGGTGTCATCCCATCAGCGGTACAGTTATAGACTCAAGTCTAACTTGAGACTCAAGACCATGTCTAGTGCGGGAGTGTGACGTCCTGGGCGAGTATGCCGTCGAAGATGAGGCCCAGCGACGACGTCAGCGACCGCGCCAGCGAGAACGGCGGCGGTCCCTCGCCCACCCAGCGGTAGAGCGTGCCGAGGTACGTGTCGCGCAGCAGGTGGCCCACGGCGACCGCGTCGACGTCGGGGCGCACCTCCCCGCGCGCTTTGCCGTCGGTGATGATCTGCGCGAAGATGAACGCGGTGTAGGGCTCCTCCAGCACCGGGGCGCCCGTGCGCACCCAGGCCAGCAGCAGCTCGCTGGTGACCCGGCGCTCGTCGGTGGTGACCTCGCCCAGCCTGGTCATGCAGCGGGTGAGCTGGTCGAGGACGCCGCTCTCGCGCGAGCTCTCCTGGATCAGCATGGTCCCGAGCCGGCGGCGCCGCTCGTCGCCCCAGGCCAGCAGGAACTCGTCCTTGCGCTTGAAGTAGTTGAAGACGGTGGCGCGGGCGACGTCGGCCCTGTCGGCGATCTCGTCGAAGGAGGTCGCGACGTAGCCCTTCTCGGCGAAGAGCGAGATGGCGGCCTCGTACACCCGCGCCCGCATCGCCTCCCTGTTGCGCTCACGCCGGCCCGTGCCGTGATGAGGTGTCATCGCGTGGGTCCACCTCGATGGTCCGCAGTAAATTCGTAGACTTGAGTCTACACTAGCGGGCCTCCCTGGCCAACAGCTCGATGGTGGCCAGCACCTCACCGAGCGGCCGGTCGCCCAGGAGCAGACCGGGGGTGATCCGTCCCCCCGTGGCCGCGTGGAGGCGGGCGGTCAGCCGGGCGGCCATCAGGGAGTCCAGTCCGGCCGAGGACAGGCAGCGGCGGGGCTCCAGCCGGTCGGCGGGCAGGGACAGCTCGCCCGCGATCTGCGCCACCACCCACGCGGCCAGCTCACCGGGCGCCTCGGGAGCCGCCTGGGAGGGGGCGGCCGGGGGAGCGGCGAGGGGATCGGCGGGGGGATCGGCGGGGGGATCGGCCGGGGCATGGGCGGGCGCGCCGAACCAGAAGCTCTCGTGCTGCCACGGGTAACCCGGCAGGCCGACCGGCCGCCCCGCCGGATACAGCCGGGCCCAGTCCACCGCGCCCCCGGCCACGTGGACGGCCGCCAGCGACTCCAGCACCTGCTCCCACGACGGCCGCCCGCGCCGCAGCGAGGGCACCGCCGTCCCGGGCAGCCCGTGATGGCGCAGGCAGTCCCGCACCGCGCCCGCCAGGATCGGGTGCGGGCTGATCTCCACGAACACCGCCGGCCGCTCCTTGGCCACCCGCTCGATCGCGGACGCGAAGCGCACCGGATCGCGCAGGTTGCGCACCCAGTAGGCGGCGTCGAACGAGCCGCCGTCCGCGAGCCGGTCCAGCACCGTGGACCACACGGGCACGTCCCCGGCCGTCGGGCGCAGGCCGTCCAGGGCGCGGGCCAGGTCCCCGGCCAGCTCGTCCACCTGCGGGCTGTGCGAGGCGAAGTCCACCGCGACCTCGCGCTGGAACACGCCCGCGCGGTCGAGCCGGCCCGCGATCTCGGCCAGCGCCGCCCGGTCCCCGGACAGCACCGTGCTGGACGGGCCGTTGAGCGCGGCCACGGCCACCCGGTCCGCGAAGCCGGCGACCACGCCCTCGGCCTCCTCCTGCGTCAGGCCGGTCGTCAGCATCGCGCCGCGCCCGCTGAGCCGTTCTGCCAGGGCGCTGCGGCGGCAGATGACGGCTGCCGCGTCCGGCACGCTGAGGCTGCCCGCCACGCAGGCCGCCGCCACCTCGCCCATGCTGTGGCCGATCAGCAGGGCGGGCTCGACCCCGGCCGAGCGCCACAGCGCGGCGAGCGCCACCTGCACGGCCCACAGGATGGGCTGGACGTCCCGGGCGCGGTCGGGGAGCGGGGCGTCACCGGACAGCCGGTCCAGCACCGACCAGCCCCGCTCCGCCGCCACGGCGTCGGAGCACTCGCGCAGGGCCGCGCGGAACACCGGCGAACCGGACAGCAGGTCGCGGGCCATGCCGGTCCACTGGGAGCCCTGGCCGGGGAAGACGTAGACGACGCGGGGCGGCTCCCCGGCCATCGCCTCGCCCGCGACGGCGTCCCCGGCGTGGACCGGGCCGTCCTCGGCGTGGGCGAGCAGGGCGGCGGCCAGGTCCTCGTGCGTGGAGCCGGTCGCCACCAGGCGATGCTCGTGGTGTTTGCGGCGCCGGGCCGCAGTGTAGCAGATGTCGGTGAGGGCGAGGCCGCGCCCGATGCCACCGGGTAAGAGGAAGTCGGCGGCCCGCGAGGCGGCGGCCCGGAGGGTCTCGGGCGAGCGCGCCGACAGGGTCAGCAGATGGCGCCCGCCCACGGGCGCGGGTGCCGGCTCGCCGGCTCCCGCCTGCTCGTCCGGCACGTGCTCCGCCAGCACCACGTGCACGTTCGTGCCGGTGATCCCGAACGAGCTGACCCCCGCCACCCGTGGCGCGCCGCCCGTCAGCGGCCGGGTCCGGGTGGGCAGTTCGAGCGCCGAGGAGTTCCAGGCGAGCGACGGGTTCGGCTCGCGCACGTGCAGCGTGGGCGGCACGACCCGGTGGTGCAGGCACAGGGCGGCCTTGATCAGCCCGGCGACCCCGGCGGCGGCCTCGGTGTGGCCGATGTTCGACTTGACCGAGCCCACGAGGCAGGGCCGGCCGGGCGGGCGGGCCGCGCCGAGGACGTTGCCGAGGGCGGTCAGCTCCACCTGGTCGCCGACGGGCGTGCCCGTCCCGTGCGCCTCGACGTAGTCGACCTGCTCCGGCCGCACGCCGGCGTCGTCCAGGGCGTGGCGGAGCATCTGCTCCTGGCCGACCTGGCTGGGCGTCATGAGCAGGCCGTTGCTGCGCCCGTCGTTGGTGGCGGAGCTGCCGCGGACGACCGCGTACACCCGGTCGCCGTCGGCTTCCGCGTCCGCCAGCGGCTTGAGCACGACCACGCCGACGCCTTCGGACCGGACGAACCCGTCGGCCCCCGCGTCGCCGAACTTGCAGCGCCGGTCGGAGGCCAGCATGCCGGCGTCGGAGAAGGCGTCCTCCTCGTACGGCAGCAGCGCCAGGTTGACCCCGCCGGCCAGGGCCAGCACGGACTCGCCCGCCCGGATGCTCTGGCAGGCGAGGTGGACGGCGGCCAGGGACGCCGAGCACGCCGTGTCCACGGACATGCTCGGCCCGCGCAGGTCGAGGTGGAAGGAGGCCCGCCCGGGCAGCGACGCCCGGAACTCGCTGCCCACCAGGCTGTAGATGTCGGGATCGGTGCTGCGGCAGAGCAGCTCCCAGTAATTGGAGGTGGCCTGCCCGACGAACACGCCGGTGCGGCTGCCCGCGAGCCGCTCCGGGAGGACGCCGGCGTCCTCGATGGCCTCCCAGGCGGTCTCCAGGAAGAGCCGGAGCTGCGGGTCGGCCTGCTGGGCCTCGCGCGGGGACATGTCGAAGAAGGCCGCGTCGAACTCGTCGATGGCGTCGAGCCGCCCGCCCTGCGGGCCGGTGCGCCGCCCGGGCAGGGGCGCGCCGTCGCCGATCGTGTCGTCGGCGTCCACGAGGGAGCGCCAGAACTGCCCGGGGCCGTGGATGCCTGGATACCGGCAGGCGATCCCGATGATCGCGATCTCGGCCGGGCTCTCTTGTCGCAGATTGCGCCGGTTCATGATCTACCCTATCTCTGGTTGGTCTCGGGACTAAAAGTAAACTCGAATCCAACTTTTCTGGCCAGGGTTTCTGCACTTCATCGCCGTTAAGACCTTCTGTACCCAAGCCCAAGTAAGGACCGAAAGCCGATCGCGAGAGCCTGGGGCCCTGCTCGCCTTCCCTCGCGCGCGCCCCTCATGCCCGGCATCGCGCGGCCGCCCGCCTGCCGTCTCAGTACTGTGACTTCGCATGACCGAGATTGAGATCACCGCGGACCTGGTCCGCGACCTGCTGCAGGAGCAACATCCAGACCTTGCGGGGCTGGCCGTCCGCGAGGTGGCGGGCGGCTGGGGCAACCACATGTGGCGCCTGGGGGACGAGTTGGCCGTGCGCATGCAACGCATGGACCCCACCCCGGAGCTCCAGCTCAAGGAGCGGCGGTGGCTACCCGTGCTGGCGCCGCGCCTGCCGCTCCCGGTGCCGGCCCCGGTACGGTTCGGCGAAC